>NZ_CP126604.1:0-1200000 GCF_008364625.2 Enterobacter dykesii | reverse complement strand
GCGACTGGGGCGTGTCCCGTCAGCGTTACTGGGGTGCGCCAATTCCAATGGTGACGCTGGAAGATGGCACCGTGATGCCAACGCCGGAAGATCAGCTCCCGGTGATCCTGCCGGAAGACGTGGTCATGGACGGTATCACCAGCCCGATCAAAGCCGATCCTGAGTGGGCAAAAACCACCGTCAACGGTCAGCCTGCGCTGCGTGAAACCGACACTTTTGACACCTTTATGGAGTCATCCTGGTACTATGCCCGCTACACCTGCCCGCAGTATCAGGACGGCATGCTGGATTCCAAAGCAGCGAACTACTGGCTGCCGGTAGACATCTACATCGGCGGCATCGAACACGCCATCATGCACCTGCTCTACTTCCGCTTCTTCCACAAATTGATGCGCGATGCAGGCATGGTGAACTCTGACGAACCAGCAAAACAGCTGCTGTGTCAGGGCATGGTACTGGCGGATGCGTTCTATTACGTCGGTGCCAACGGCGAGCGTAACTGGGTTTCTCCGGTTGACGCGATCGTCGAGCGCGACGAGAAGGGCCGTATCGTTAAGGCGAAAGACGCCGAAGGTCATGAACTGGTCTATACCGGCATGAGCAAGATGTCCAAGTCGAAAAACAACGGTATCGACCCGCAGGTGATGGTTGAGCGTTACGGTGCGGACACCGTGCGTCTGTTCATGATGTTTGCCTCTCCGGCCGACATGACCCTGGAATGGCAGGAGTCTGGCGTGGAAGGAGCAAACCGCTTCCTGAAACGCGTCTGGAAACTGGTTTACGAACACACTGCACTGGGCGATGCCCCGGCGCTGAACGCCGCCGCACTGACTGAAGATCAGCAGGCGCTGCGTCGCGATGTTCATAAAACGATTGCAAAAGTGACCGATGATATTGGTCGTCGTCAGACCTTCAATACCGCAATTGCGGCTATTATGGAACTGATGAACAAGCTGGCGAAAGCCCCGCAGGACGGTGAGCAGGATCGTGCCCTCATGCGTGAAGCGCTGCTGGCCGTTGTTCGCATGCTGAACCCGTTCACTCCGCACGTCAGCTTTACCCTGTGGCAGGAGCTGAAAGGCGAAGGCGATATCGACAACGCGCCGTGGCCGCAGGCTGACGAAGCCGCGATGGTGGAAAACACGACGCTGGTTGTGGTCCAGGTAAACGGCAAAGTCCGCGGTAAAATTACCGTGGCGGTCGATGCAACCGAAGAACAGGTTCGCGAGCGCGCGGGCCAGGAACCTCTGGTCGCAAAATATCTTGAGGGCGTTGCCGTACGTAAAGTGATCTACGTACCGGGTAAACTGCTCAATCTGGTCGTTGGCTAAGCGCGGGAGGAAACGTGCGACAACTGGCAACAATACTCTTATCACTGGCGGTGCTTGTCACCGCTGGCTGTGGCTGGCACCTGCGCAATACCACGGCGGTGCCTGCTGAGATGAAAACGATGATTTTCGACTCATCAGATCCGAATGGTCCACTCAGCCGGGCAGTTCGTAATCAGCTGCGTCTGAATGGCGTTGAGCTTGTTGAGAAACAAACGCTGCGCCAGGATGTACCGTCTCTGCGTATCATCGGAGGAGGTCTGTCGAGAGATACGGCCTCTATCTTCCAGGACGGTCGTACAGCTGAATATCAGATGGTGCTGACGGTCAACGCAGCGGTCCTGATCCCGGGTAAAGACATCTACCCGATCAGCGCGAAAGTGTACCGTTCGTTCTTCGATAACCCGCAGACGGCGCTGGCAAAAGATGCCGAACAGCAGATTATCATCAACGAAATGTACGACAAGGCGGCGGAACAGCTGATCCGTAAACTGCCAGGTATTGCAGCGTCTACCCGACAAGGCTCTGACATTGTTGAAAAACCGGTTGCTGGCACGCTTCCTGCTGCTAACTCTCTGGGTAAATGATGATCAGGCTGTATCCTGAACAACTCCGCGCGCAGCTCAAAGAAGGGCTGCGCGCGGCGTATCTGCTTCTTGGAAACGATCCGTTATTACTTCAGGAAAGCCTGGATGCCGTGCGGCATGAGGCCACCTCTCAGGGCTTCGATGAACACCACACCGTCCAGTTGGATAACAACACCGACTGGAATGCCCTCTTCTCACTCTGTCAGGCGATGAGCCTTTTTGCGTCACGCCAGACTATTCAGATCCTGCTGCCGGAGAACGGTCCTAACGCGGCCATCAATGAACAGCTGGCCACGCTGGTCAGCCTGCTTCACAGCGATCTGCTGCTGATAGTGCGCGGCAACAAGCTCACCAAAGCGCAGGAAAATGCGGCGTGGTTCACCCAACTCGCAGCCCACGCGGTGCAGGTCACCTGTCAGACGCCTGAACAGGCGCATCTGCCAAAATGGGTGGCAGCGAGAGCGAAGCAGAACAACCTTCAGCTGGATGATGCGGCGAACCAACTGCTCTGCTACTGCTATGAAGGTAACCTGCTGGCCCTGGCGCAGGCGCTGGACAGACTCTCCCTGCTCTGGCCGGATGGCAAGCTGACCTTACCGCGCGTCGAGCAGGCCGTTAACGACGCGGCGCACTTCACGCCGTTCCACTGGGTGGACGCGCTGCTGTCGGCGAAGAGCAAACGCGCCCTGCATATTCTGCAACAGCTGCGTCTCGAAGGGAGCGAACCGGTTATTCTGCTGCGTACGCTACAGCGCGAATTGCTGCTGCTGATTACGCTCAAGCGTCAGTCTGCCCATACGCCGCTGCGTTCGCTCTTTGATAAACACCGCGTGTGGCAAAATCGCCGGGCTTTGATCACCGAGGCCGTCAACCGCCTGAGTCTTGAACAGCTTCGTCAGGCTGTGCAGCTTCTGATGCGCGCTGAGCTCACGTTAAAACAAGATTATGGCCAGTCGGTCTGGGCGGAGCTGGAAAGCCTTTCTCTGCTGCTCTGCCACAAGGCGCTGGCAGACATTTTTATTGATGGATAGCATGCATTCTTTACAGGCCTTATATGGCGGCACCTTCGACCCGGTCCATTACGGGCACCTGAAGCCGGTTGAAATTCTGGCGAATCTGATCGGGCTTCAGCGCGTCACCATCATGCCCAACAATGTCCCGCCCCATCGTCCCCAGCCCGAGGCGACCAGCGAGCAGCGAAAAGAGATGCTTGCCCTTGCCATCGCAGATAAACCGCTGTTCCGACTTGACGAGCGTGAGCTGCGTCGCGACACGCCCTCCTGGACCTCGCAGACGCTTCAGGAGTGGCGCGCCGAACAAGGACCAGACCAGCCGCTGGCTTTTATCATCGGCCAGGATTCCCTGCTGAACTTCCCCACGTGGCATCAGTATGAAACCATTCTGCAGAACAGCCACCTGCTCGTCTGCCGCCGTCCTGGCTATCCGCTGACCATGCGCGAAGAGCAGTACCAGCAGTGGCTGGAAGATCACCTCACCGATAATGTCGAAGATCTTCACAACCAGCCTGCCGGAAAGATCTATCTGGCGGAAACGCCGTGGTTCGATATCTCTGCGACCCTCATTCGCGAGCGTTTACAGCAGGGTTTAGCGTGTGACGATCTGCTGCCGACCCCGGTGCTGGCCTATATCCATGCGCACGGTTTGTATCAGAAAAGCGCAGATGAATAGCCGGAGAGCATAAAAAGCGGCTTATTGTTTATCCTGCCTTGACAGGGTAAGCCATACTGTTATTCTCCGCTGCCAGACTTTCCCGCCGATCATTGCTTTACAGAAATTGTTTTACAAAAATGGCAATGCAATCTCAGGCGGAGGGTGGGATGATACCCGCCTTCAAAAGCCCGGCCGGAGACATTTGTCCCGACGCAGGCGTGAGTTCAGGTATACTGTCTGGCTACGAATTCAAAGTTTTACAATCTCATTCACCCCAGGGGGAAAACTTGCAGGGTAAAGCACTCCAGGATTTTGTTATTGACAAAATTGATGACCTGAAAGGTCAGGACATCATCGCTATCGACGTTAAGGGTAAATCCAGTATTACCGACTGCATGATCATCTGCACCGGTACATCGACGCGTCATGTTGTTTCAATTGCCGATCACGTGGTTCAGGAATCGCGTGCAGCAGGGCTGTTACCGCTGGGCGTTGAAGGTGAAGCGACGGCTGACTGGGTGGTAGTCGACCTCGGCGATGTGATTGTCCACGTCATGCAGGACGAGAGCCGTCGCCTGTATGAGCTGGAAAAACTCTGGGGTTAATGCGTGAAGTTACAGCTGGTCGCCGTCGGCACCAAAATGCCGGACTGGGTACAAACCGGTTTTACTGAATATCTGCGTCGTTTTCCAAAAGACATGCCGTTCGAGCTGGTGGAAATTCCCGCCGGTAAGCGCGGCAAGAACGCTGATATCAAACGTATTCTCGATAAAGAGGGCGAACTGATGCTGGCTGCCGCAGGCAAAAACCGCATCGTCACCCTCGATATTCCAGGTAAACCCTGGGATACGCCGCATCTGGCGCAAGAACTGGAGCGCTGGAAGCAGGATGGTCGTGACGTCAGTCTGTTGATTGGCGGACCAGAAGGGTTATCCCCTGCCTGCAAAGCGGCGGCTGAACAAAGTTGGTCTCTCTCCGCGCTGACGCTTCCCCACCCGCTCGTTCGGGTACTGGTGGCAGAAAGCCTGTATCGCGCGTGGAGCATTACTACCAACCACCCCTATCACCGCGAGTAATGACTGACCAGGGTAGATTAAGCAGCGGATGAAACTACAGAATTCTTTTCGCGACTATACGGCTGAGTCCGCGCTGTTTGTGCGCCGGGCGCTGGTCGCCTTTACCGGGATTTTGCTGCTTACCGGCGTGCTGATCGCCAACCTCTATAATCTGCAAATTGTCCGCTTTACCGACTACCAGACGCGTTCAAACGAAAACCGCATTAAGCTGGTGCCTATCGCACCCAGCCGCGGCATTATTTACGATCGTAACGGCACTCCGCTGGCGTTGAACCGCACCATCTATCAAATCGAGATGATGCCGGAAAAAGTCGATAATGTTCAGGATACGCTGGAAGCGCTGAAAAGCGTTGTCGACCTTAACGATGACGATATTGCGGCCTTCAAAAAAGAGCGCGCCCGCTCTCACCGCTTCACCTCGATTCCGGTTAAAACCAATCTGACGGAAGTCCAGGTGGCCCGCTTTGCGGTGAATCAGTACCGTTTCCCCGGCGTGGAAGTGAAGGGATATAAGCGTCGCTACTATCCCTACGGCTCCGCGCTGACGCATGTGATTGGCTACGTTTCCAAGATTAACGACAAAGACGTCGACCGCCTTGATAAAGACGGCAAGCTGGCCAACTACGCTGCTACGCACGATATCGGTAAGCTGGGGATCGAACGTTACTACGAAGACGTTCTGCACGGGCAAACCGGCTATGAAGAGGTTGAAGTTAACAACCGCGGCCGCGTGATCCGCCAGCTGAAAGAAGTGCCGCCTCAGGCGGGGCATGACGTCTACCTGACGCTCGATCTTAAACTTCAGCAGTACATCGAAACCCTGCTGGCGGGCAGCCGTGCAGCCGTTGTGGTCACCGATCCTCGTACCGGCGGCATCCTGGCGATGGTCTCCATGCCTAGCTATGACCCGAACCTCTTCGTGGACGGTATTTCCAGTAAAGACTATTCCGGTCTGCTGAATGACCCGAACACGCCGCTGGTGAACCGCGCGACGCAAGGGGTTTATCCGCCGGCATCCACGGTTAAACCGTACGTGGCGGTCTCTGCGCTGAGTGCCGGCGTCATCAACCGTAATACCAGCCTGTTTGATCCGGGCTGGTGGCAGCTGCCGGGTTCAGATAAGCGCTATCGTGACTGGAAAAAATGGGGCCACGGTCATCTGAATGTCACCAAATCGCTGGAGGAATCCGCGGATACCTTCTTCTATCAGGTGGCGTATGACATGGGTATCGACCGCCTGTCTGAGTGGATGAGCAAATTCGGCTACGGGCATTACACCGGCGTTGACCTTTCAGAAGAACGTTCTGGCAACATGCCAACGCGTGAATGGAAGCTGAAGCGCTTTAAAAAACCGTGGTATCAGGGTGACACCATTCCGGTGGGTATCGGCCAGGGTTACTGGACAGCGACGCCGATTCAGATGAACAAAGCCATGATGATCCTCATCAATGACGGCGTGGTAAAAGTGCCTCATCTGCTGCAGAGCACGGTTGAAGACGGCAAAAAAGTGCCGTGGAATCAGCCGCACGAGGCCCCGGTGGGAGACATTCATTCCGGCTTCTGGGAAATTGCGAAAGACGGTATGTACGGCGTGGCAAATCGCCCGAACGGTACCGCGCATAAGTACTTCGCCGGTACGCCGTATAAAGTAGCCGCAAAATCGGGTACTGCGCAGGTGTTTGGTCTGAAAGCCAACGAAACCTATAACGCGCACCGCATTGCTGAACGTCTGCGTGACCATAAGCTGATGACGGCGTTTGCCCCTTATGATAACCCGCAGGTCGCGGTGGCGATGATTCTGGAGAACGGCGGTGCCGGACCAGCAGTAGGAACCATCATGCGCCAGATCCTTGACCACATTATGCTGGGTGATAACAACACCGAACTGCCGGCTGAAAACCCGGCCGCCGCTGCGGCGGAGGACCAATAATCATGACGGATAATCCAAATAAAAAATCGCTGTGGGACAAAATCCACATCGACCCAGCCATGCTGCTGATCCTGCTGGCTCTGCTGGTTTACAGCGCCCTGGTTATCTGGAGCGCCAGCGGCCAGGACATCGGCATGATGGAGCGCAAAATCGGCCAGATCGCCATGGGTCTGATCATTATGGTAGTGATGGCGCAAATCCCGCCGCGCGTATACGAAGGCTGGGCCCCCTATCTCTACATCTTCTGTATTATTTTGCTGGTTGCGGTAGATGCGTTTGGCGCCATTTCAAAAGGCGCGCAGCGCTGGCTGGATCTGGGCGTTGTCCGCTTCCAGCCCTCGGAAATTGCCAAAATCGCCGTTCCATTGATGGTGGCACGCTTTATCAACCGCGACGTCTGTCCACCGTCTCTGAAAAATACCGCCATCGCACTGGTGCTTATTTTCCTGCCGACGCTGCTGGTTGCGGCGCAGCCTGACCTTGGCACCTCAATTCTTATCGCCCTTTCCGGCCTGTTTGTCCTTTTCCTGTCGGGACTGAGCTGGCGCCTGATTGGTATCGCGGTGGTGCTGATTGCGGCGTTCATTCCTATCCTCTGGTTCTTCCTGATGCATGATTACCAGCGCCAGCGCGTCATGATGCTGCTCGATCCGGAAACCGATCCGCTGGGCGCGGGCTATCATATTATTCAGTCCAAGATTGCAATTGGCTCCGGCGGCCTGCGCGGTAAAGGCTGGCTGCACGGCACGCAGTCGCAGCTGGAGTTTTTACCGGAACGCCACACCGACTTTATCTTTGCCGTACTGGCGGAAGAGCTGGGGCTGGTTGGCATCTTAATATTGCTGGCGCTGTACGTCCTGCTGATCATGCGGGGATTGTGGATTGCAGCGCGCGCGCAAACCACCTTTGGTCGCGTCATGGCCGGCGGGTTGATGCTGATTTTATTCGTTTATGTCTTCGTAAATATTGGTATGGTGAGTGGTATTCTGCCGGTGGTAGGCGTACCGCTGCCGCTGGTGAGTTACGGAGGCTCGGCACTGATCGTGTTGATGGCCGGGTTTGGTATCGTGATGTCGATCCATACCCACAGAAAAATGTTGTCAAAAAGCGTATAAAAATAAGGGGATCGGAATGCGTAAGCAGTGGCTGGGGATCTGCATCGCGGCAAGTTTACTTGCGGCCTGCACAAGTGATGATGGTCAGCAACAGGCAACCGTCGCGCCGCCGCAGCCTGCGGTGTGTAATGGCCCGATCGTTGAAATCAGCGGTGCCGATCCCGTTTATGAACCGCTGAATGCCAGTGCCAATCAGGATTACGAGCGCGACGGCAAAAGCTATAAAATTGTTCAGGATCCTTCCCGTTTCAGTCAGGCGGGCTTTGCCGCCATTTATGATGCCGAGCCAGGCAGTAACCTGACGGCTTCCGGGGAAGCGTTCGACCCAATGCAACTGACGGCAGCACATCCGACGCTGCCGATCCCGAGCTACGCCCGTATCACCAACCTGGCGAATGGCCGCATGATCGTCGTGCGTATCAACGACCGCGGCCCGTACGGGAATGACCGTGTGATTTCCCTGTCGCGCGCGTCTGCCGATCGCCTGAACACCTCAAACAACACCAAGGTCCGTATTGACCCGATTATCGTCGCGCAGGATGGTTCGCTCTCTGGGCCAGGAACCGCCTGTACGACGGTGGCAAAACAGACCTATGCCCTTCCTGACCGCCCAAATCTTGACGGCGGGATGGGAAGCGTCTCTTCTCCTGCAGAGCCTGCTCAGCCGGGGGGAGAAATACGCCCGATCAGCAATGACACCCTGCAAAGCGAGGATTCTACCGGCGCGCCGGTAAAGAGTAGCGGTTTTCTTGGCGCACCGACGACCTTAGCCTCAGGCGTGCTGGAAGGCAGTGAGCCGACTCCAGCCCCTGCTCCCGTTGCGGCACCAGCGACCCAGCCGGCTCCCGTAACGGCGCCAGCGGCCATGCAAAGTGCGGCGGTGGCGGCTCCAACAGCGGCCAGCGGCAGCTATATGGTTCAGGTAGGCGCAGTGAGCGATCAGGCCCGGGCCAAACAGTATCAACAGCGTCTGAGCCAGCAGTTTGGCGTACCGGGACGCGTTGAACAGAACGGCGCGGTCTGGCGCATTCAGATGGGACCGTTTGCCAGCAAATCGCAGGCCGCGTCCCTGCAGCAGCGTCTGCAGAATGAAGCTCAACTTCAGTCATTTATCGCTGTTGCGAAATAATTAACCGGCGGTATCCGAATTGTCAGTTTGTGTAAAACACATTCACAAACTCATGCTTAAAGTCGGATGCCTGCCTGAATAGCATTTGCTATAGTAAGGCACTTTTTTTAATTCCATCACGGATGTCGTAGTTCTGACCATGAAGACCACTTTTTCTGCTCGTTTTGTGCAGCGCATGGCGCTGACCACGGCCCTTTGCGCGGCTGCGCTCTCTGCAGCTCACGCCGATGACCTGAATATCAAGACCATGATCCCTGGCGTTCCGCAAATCGACGCGGAATCCTACATCCTGATCGATTACAACTCTGGCAAAGTGCTGGCAGAACAGAATGCCGATGCCCGCCGTGACCCGGCCAGCCTGACCAAAATGATGACCAGCTACGTTATCGGCCAGGCGATGAAGGCTGGTAAATTCAAAGAATCGGATCTGGTCACCATCGGTAACGATGCGTGGGCAACCGGGAACCCTGTATTCAAAGGTTCCTCTCTGATGTTCCTGAAGCCGGGTATGCAGGTTCCTGTTTCCCAGCTGATTCGCGGTATCAACCTGCAGTCTGGTAACGATGCCTGCGTGGCAATGGCCGATTTCGCAGCCGGTAGCCAGGACGCATTCGTGGGCCTGATGAACAGCTACGTGAATGCGCTGGGTCTGAAAAACAGCCATTTCCAGACCGTACACGGCCTGGACGCAGACGGTCAGTACAGCTCCGCACGTGATATGGCCCTGATTGGTCAGGCGCTGATCCGCGATGTCCCTAATGAATACTCTATTTATAAAGAGAAAGAGTTCACCTTCAACGGTATTCGTCAGACCAACCGTAACGGCCTGCTGTGGGATAACAGCCTGAACGTTGACGGCATCAAAACTGGCCACACCGACAAAGCAGGCTACAACCTGGTGGCTTCTGCCACTGAAGGTCAGATGCGTCTGATCTCTGCCGTGATGGGCGGCCGTACCTTTAAAGGTCGTGAAACCGAAAGCAAGAAACTGCTGACCTGGGGCTTCCGCTTCTTCGAAACCGTGAACCCACTGAAAGCAGGCAAAGAGTTTGCGTCTGAACCCGTCTGGTTCGGCGACAACGACCGTGCTTCACTCGGCGTTGATAAAGACCTCTACCTGACCATTCCACGCGGTCGTATGAAGGATCTGAAAGCCAGCTACGTTCTGAACAGCACCGAACTGCACGCCCCGCTGCAGAAAAACCAGGTTGTGGGCACGATTAACTTCCAGCTGGATGGAAAAACGATCGATCAGCGTCCGCTGGTTGTCCTGCAGGAAATTCCTGAAGGCAATTTCTTCGGCAAAATCATTGATTACATTAAATTGATGTTCCATCACTGGTTTGGTTAAAAATTGAACACTTGAAAGTGTGATTTTGATCCCCATATACTAAGTATCCTGATAACTCCCACCTGACGTGGGAGTTATTATTTTTTGACGTTACGCCGGAGCTGACATGAAAACCAAACTTAACGAACTGCTTGAATTCCCTACCTCATTTACCTACAAAGTAATGGGTCTGGCGAAACCTGAGCTGGTTGATCAGGTGGTTGAAGTGGTACAGCGCCATGCGCCGGGTGACTACTCTCCGTCAGTAAAACCAAGCAGCAAGGGCAACTACCACTCGGTTTCTATTACCATCACTGCGACACACATTGAGCAGGTGGAAACGCTGTACGAAGAGCTCGGCAATATCGAAATTGTTCGTATGGTGCTGTAGTCCCTTTGCGGTTACCCGGTTTGCCGGGTAACCCCTCTCCCCCGCTGTGATATACTCCCCCACACCTTTTGTCCCTCGTCTTCGGAGACGCAGTTTTGTATCAGGATAAAATTCTGGTCCGTCACCTCGGGCTGCAACCTTATGAGCCTGTCTCCCAGGCCATGCATGACTTCACCGATTCACGCGATGACAGCACCCCAGATGAAATCTGGCTGGTCGAACACCTGCCGGTATTTACGCAGGGCCAGGCGGGTAAAGCAGAGCATTTGCTAATGACGGGAGATATCCCGGTTATTCAGAGCGATCGCGGCGGTCAGGTCACGTATCATGGGCCCGGGCAGCAGGTGATGTACGTCCTGCTCAATCTGAAGCGTAGAAAGCTGGGCGTGCGTGAACTGGTGACCTTACTTGAAAACACTGTCGTCAACACCCTGGCAGAATATGGTATTGACGCGCATCCGCGCGCCGATGCGCCGGGCGTCTACGTTGGGGAAATGAAGATTTGTTCTCTGGGGCTGCGTATTCGTAAAGGCTGCTCATTCCATGGCCTGGCCTTGAATATTAATATGGATCTCGCGCCTTTCCAGCGCATAAACCCCTGCGGCTACGCCGGCATGGAAATGACGCAAATGTGTCAGTGGGTTGAAACCGCTACGCCAGAACATATTCGTCCCGTGCTTTTAAAGCATATGTTAGCACTACTTAACAATCCCCCGCACGAATATATCCCTGCTTAATATATCATACTACAGGGCTCGCTAATTTGACGGGCCGCTGTTTATTTACCGCTTTTGCGCTTTACAATAATCCGCGGATTCTATATTTTCGAAGCGCCCGAATATTATCGCTACATATTATTTAGCCTCCAGCAAGCATGGCAAACACGGCATAAGTAATGTGAGCAATTATCACACAACTGTTTGTTTTTGATAAACAAGTGAAACAAAACCAACACTTTACGAATCTCTACAAGCATAATAAATAAATTCAACTATCATTCATATTGTGAATGTATACGGAGTGAAAGCGTGGAGTATAATAATTTACCGGCCAAACGACTGAATGAACCCGGTGGCGAAGACAAGCCGCAAATTTTTCGGACTTTACGTAATATTGATCTCAATTTACTGACTATTTTTGAGGCAGTATATGTCCATAAGGGTATCGTTAACGCTGCGAAAATTCTTAATCTCACGCCATCAGCAATAAGTCAGTCAATCCAAAAGCTTCGCGCTATATTTCCTGACCCGTTATTTATCCGTAAGGGCCAGGGGGTAACGCCGACGGCTTACGCTACCCATCTTCATGAGTACATCAGCCAGGGGCTTGAGTCGATTCTGGGCGCACTTGATTTAACCGGAAGCTATGATAAGCAGCGAACCATCACCATCGGCTGTTCCCCTTCTGTAGGGGTGCTGGTCATGCCTGCGATCTTTCAGGCCGTGAAAGAGCATGCGCCGCAGCTTTTGCTACGCAATGTGCCTCTCAATGAACCAGACATTCAGCTTGCCCAGTTCCAGACGGACCTGATTATTGAAAGCGGCAGCTTCAGTGCCAGAGCGCTGGGGCAAAATGTGCTTTATGCGGATAACCTGGTACTGGTTTGCCGCCAGCAGCATCCTGCTCTTAGCGAGCCGTTAACCATCGAAAACCTGCGCAACTACGATCACTCATCTTTCATGACCGAAGGGCAATCTAATCATGCACTTCGTCAGCGCATTGATGAAATTTTCCCGGAACGTCAGATCAGCTTCAGCAGTTACAATATGTTTACCACCGCTTCCCTGATCGGCAGCAGCGACATGCTGTGCGTTATGCCATCACGCCTGTACAGCCTGCTACAAAAATGCTGGCCGCTGGAAAGCATCCCGCTCAGTCAGCTTAATGCGGAATCCATCGAGATTTCACTGCATTACAACAAGCTGAGTTTGCGCGATCCGGTCCTGGAAAACGTCATCCGCATTATCCGTCAGGCCTTCTGACAGGTTTAGCCAGCACAAGTCCCTGCAACCCGCAGGGCAAAAGGCACAAAACAACAACTATTTTACAAATTGGCGATCTGGCAGGCTGCTTTAACGACCGTTTCAATGATATACTGCCTGTCGTTCGTTCAAAAATAGTTGATAAATACAACATTCCCTTGAATTGAAACGCTTTCCTTCGATATTCGCAACTGGAACACGCACGCTATGAGTAAACCCATTGTGATGGAACGCGGTGTTAAATACCGCGATGCCGATAAAATGGCCCTTATCCCGGTTAAAAACGTGGCTACAGAGCGCGAGGCGCTGTTAAGAAAACCGGAATGGATGAAAATCAAACTTCCGGCCGACTCTTCGCGTATCCAGGGGATCAAAGCGGCGATGCGCAAGAATGGCCTTCACTCCGTCTGTGAAGAAGCCTCTTGCCCGAACCTTGCTGAATGTTTCAATCACGGTACCGCGACGTTTATGATTCTGGGTGCTATCTGTACCCGCCGCTGCCCGTTCTGCGATGTTGCTCATGGCCGTCCAGTCGCGCCTGATGCTAACGAACCCCAAAAACTGGCGCAGACCATCGCCGACATGGCGCTGCGTTATGTGGTTATCACATCCGTTGACCGTGACGACCTGCGTGACGGTGGTGCTCAGCACTTCGCCGACTGCATTACGGCCATTCGCGAGAAAAGCCCTAACATCAAAATCGAGACGCTGGTGCCTGACTTCCGTGGCCGTATGGACCGCGCGCTGGATATCCTCACCGCAACGCCGCCAGATGTGTTTAACCACAACCTGGAGAACGTGCCGCGTATCTACCGTCAGGTGCGTCCGGGCGCTGACTATAACTGGTCCCTGAAGCTGCTGGAGCGTTTCAAAGAAGCGCATCCGCATATTCCGACCAAGTCTGGTCTGATGGTGGGTCTGGGTGAAACCAATGATGAAATCATCGAGGTGATGCGCGATCTTCGCCGCCACGGTGTGACCATGTTGACCCTGGGCCAGTATCTGCAGCCAAGCCGTCACCACCTACCGGTACAGCGCTACGTGAGTCCGGACGAGTTCGATGAAATGAAAGCCGAAGCGATGGCGATGGGCTTCACCCACGCAGCCTGCGGCCCATTCGTTCGCTCCTCATACCATGCCGATATGCAGGCTAAAGGCGAAGAAGTTAAATAATGCTGTAATATTCATTTACAGTAATACAAAAAAACCGGCCTAATGAGCCGGTTTTTTTTCGCAAGCCTTCAGGCGTTGCCGTCACTCTTTGTGAGAAAGCTTGTCTGCCGGGACGTCATCCTCGGCGCTTTTCTTCGCCGCTGCATCATCATCGTTCATCGCTTTCTTAAAGCCTTTGATGGCAGCCCCCAGGTCACCACCCAGCGTGCGTAACTTCTTGGTACCAAACAGCAGGACGACCAGTGCGGCAACCACCAGCAGTTTGGTAATACTAATCTCACCCATAGATACCTTCTTTACTTAAAACAGGCTGCATTCAGCGCCAAAACCTGAATGTATTAACGGTCATTTAGCGCGTGCACACAATAGCAATCTGTAACAAGGTGAATCAAGCATTGTTGAAAAAAACATCACAATAATTGCGGTGGCGCAAACCGACGATTGCGAAGTACGGGTAATTGCTGACGCGCAAGCGCAATTCTTTCTGAGTTTATCTCCGCCACCAGCAAATCCGGGGCTTCAGCGGCAGCGGCGATCGTCACCCCCAGCGGATCAACTACCCTGCTTTGCCCAATGTTTTTCGTGCCACATTCTCCTGCGGCAACGACATAGCAGGTGGTATCCAGCGCGCGCGCCGCAAGCAGCGTTGCCCAGTGGTGCTCTTTTAACGGCCCTCTGACCCACGCGGCAGGCAGCACCAGTACGTCCGCCCCCTGCAGCGCCAGATGCAGCGCCAGCTCGGGAAAACGCAGGTCATAGCAGGTCATCAGCCCGATCCTGAATCCGTCAATCTCCAGCAGCGGTGGGATATCGTCTCCGGGGTCAACGCGTCGCGACTCCTGGATGCTGAACGCATCATAGAGATGAAGCTTGGCGTAGCGTGCGACGATGGCCCCGTCACGAATCGCCACCAGCGTATTCACCGCGCGACCCGGCGTTGAGGGAACATGGATCGTTAAGATCGTCGTCATCGTATTGCCTGCGCTTTGGGCGAGCAATTGCTGTAAGAATTCGCCATCCAGCGGCTGCGCGGACTTCACGGACAAATCCGGGTCGTTATCAGCTCTGGCCAGCAGCGCCTCGGGGAGAACCAACAGCGACGCGCCTTTCTGTCGGGCCTGCATCATCAGGTTGACGCATGTTTTCGCATTCACATGCCAGTCAGGCGTGACGGCAAACTGCCCTACCGCTACATACATATTTGTCCCCTCATCATAAACGGCGTTAAACTCGCTACTCTTACACATCAAATAGCAGGTATTAAGCGTGTTACAACTACTTTTAGCCGTTTTTATTGGTGGGGGAACGGGTAGCGTTGCGCGATGGTTTTTGAGTATGCGGTTTAATCCCCTGCATCAGGCGATTCCCATGGGGACGCTTGCCGCAAACCTGATTGGTGCTTTCATCATTGGTATGGGGCTGGCCTGGTTTAATCGAATGACGCACATCGACCCAATGTGGAAGGTATTGATTACCACCGGATTCTGCGGCGGTTTGACCACCTTCTCAACCTTTTCTGCGGAAACGGTTTTTCTGTTTCAGGAAGGCCGTATCGGGTGGGCGCTGATGAATATGGCGATCAATTTGTTCGGCTCGTTTGCGATGACGGGGATCGCATTTTGGCTCTTTTCTTCCGCAAGCGCGCATTAACAACCGAATCGTTAATGTTGGCTTAATTTTTCTCTGTCACTCTGGATACAGTACTGAACGAGGGTGACAGAATGAAACAGAGTCTGATGAACGCAGGAATGGTGTTGTTGAGCGTGCTGATCGTTGCCAGCTTCCTGAAAACGTATCTGCTTGGCTGATTCAAAACGAAAAAAACCCGCTCAGTGAGCGGGTTTTGAAATTCTTGCTGACGCGTCTGAATTACAGAGCGATTACGTTAGCAGCAGAAGGGCCTTTGGCACCGTTAGTGATTTCGAACTCTACACGCTGACCTTCAGCCAGAGTTTTGAAACCATTAGACTGGATTGCAGAGAAGTGTACGAACACGTCTTTGCTGCCATCTTCAGGAGTAATGAAACCGAATCCTTTGGACTCATTAAACCACTTAACGTTACCTTTAATCTTAGACATCAAAATTACCTTTACATTAAAAAACGACACAAATGCTGTGTCGGATATCAGTACATCAATTGTGGGACCTTTTGTCCAGCGGATCTTTGATAAAAAGTGACTAAAGTCGCGTTAATTTTCACTGACAGATTTTTATCGCTTATGAATCAAGACCTGCGCGTTTTATCACCAGCATGTAACGTTTTGTCAGTTAAAACTGAAAACGCATCCAGGCGAAGTAAACGTTACCGTTGTTGTACGTACCCGGAATGTAGGTCATCTGGAACGTTGCGGGGCCATAGCCAATAGAGGCCAAAGGCAGCAGCACCGGGATTGGAATGTATTTCCAGTTGTCACGTGCAGTGACCCCGGCGGTATAGCCCAAACCGACGTGAAAGTTCTCGTCCGCTAGCGGGCGCCAGGTTTTTTCCCAACCATATCCCCCAATCGGCTCCCATTTATTAAACGAGTCTTTGAAGGCCATCAGATAGATACCATGCCAGTTTCCCTTTTCATCCCAGCGGGACTGGCCAAAACCCGCGCCCCACGGACGCTCGTTGTATTTATCGGTTTTCTCTTTGTCATAAGCAAAACGCGCATGCCACGTTATTGCCGGGACATAGAGATCATAATGTTCAGGTGCCGTCCAGGTCTGGGAAACATTATCCGTAAAGGTTGAAAACCAGCCTTTATCCGTCGCGGTTTCTTCTGCCTGTGCAACAGAAGAAAACGTTAACTGCCCAAAAATAAACAACAAAATAGAGAAAAATGTATTACGTACAATCACAATGCAATTACCATTCTTAGTATTCGAGGCAAAGTTTACCACAACATAGTTGAATAAAGGCTTAACGGCATCGGCGTTATTCCTAATTATTCGGCCACTTCCCGGGAATATTCTTAAAGAAAGCCGACGATACGTTCAAATAAGCCCACAAGATGTGTGACTTTTACCATTTGGCATTGTTAATCAGTAACTTGTAAAACCACACAAAGCATTAACAATTTGTTATCATTATTAATGACATGTTGCGCAGTTTCTGAGGGTCAAGGACCTCATGACATAAATGTATGGACCATGGCAAAAACACGGTTGTTCTGTTCTTTAGTCGTCAGTTTATTGATTTTAATCAGCAAGAACAGAACATTTATTCGGCACATTTTCATCCTTCTTTTTTTATTGATTTTTGTGCTCCATTGCAGCAGAGATACAGGGGAAATCATGCTTACGTTATTCGAACTCCTTATTGGAGTCGTCGTCATTGTCGGCGTCGCACGCTACATCATTAAAGGCTACTCGGCCACGGGCGTATTATTTGTCGGCGGTTTAACGCTGCTGATTATCAGCGCAATAATGGGGCACCAGGTGTTACCTGCCAGCGCGACCAGTACCGGTTACACTGCTACAGATATTGTTGAATACATTAAAATATTGCTCATGAGCCGCGGCGGTGATCTGGGTATGATGATCATGATGCTGTGCGGTTTTGCAGCCTACATGACCCACATCGGCGCCAACGACATGGTCGTTAAGCTTGCCTCCAAACCCCTGCAATACATCAACTCGCCGTATCTGCTGATGGTCGCCGCCTATTTCCTCGCCTGCCTCATGTCGCTGGCCGTTTCGTCAGCTACCGGACTTGGCGTACTGCTCATGGCGACGCTGTTCCCGGTTATGGTGAACGTCGGTATCAGCCGTGGCGCCGCCGCGGCAATTTGCGCGTCTCCGGCAGCGATTATTCTCTCCCCGACCTCCGGCGACGTCGTGCTGGCGGCAAAGGCGGCGGAGATGTCACTCATCGACTTCGCCTTTAAAACCACGTTACCAATCTCGATTGTTGCCATCGTGGGCATGGGGATCGCGCATTTCTTCTGGCAGCGCTATCTCGATAAGAAAGAAAACATCAGCCATGAAATGATGGACGTGAGTGAGATCACCACGACGGCTCCCGCGTTCTACGCCATTCTGCCGTTCACCCCGATCGTCGGAGTGCTGATTTTTGACGGCAAATGGGGTCCACAGCTGCACATCATCACCATTCTGGTCATCTGTATGCTGCTGGCCGCCGTGCTGGAGTTTGTACGCGGTTTTAACACGCAAAAAGTCTTCTCGGGTCTGGAAGTTGCGTATCGCGGTATGGCGGATGCCTTCGCTGGCGTGGTGATCCTGCTGGTTGCAGCGGGCGTTTTTGCCCAGGGTCTGAGCACGATCGGCTTTATCCAGAGCCTGATTTCTATCGCCACCTCGTTCGGCTCGGCCAGTATTATCCTGATGCTGGTTCTGGTGGTGCTCACCATGCTGGCAGCCATGACCACCGGTTCCGGTAATGCGCCTTTCTACGCTTTCGTTGAGATGATCCCGAAACTGGCTCACTCCTCCGGTATAAACCCGGCCTACCTCTCCATTCCCATGCTGCAGGCGTCAAACCTGGGTCGTACCATTTCGCCGGTGTCGGGTGTGGTCGTCGCCGTTGCCGGGATGGCGAAAATCTCGCCATTCGAAGTCGTCAAACGCACCTCAGTGCCCGTTATAGTTGGTCTGATTATCGTGATTATCGCCACGGAAGTGCTGGTACCCGGCGCGGCCTAAGCTAAATTATGGATATCCAAAAAGCGCCTGCGGGCGCTTTTTGTGCTTTAATAACTTCCAGAAATAAATCGTGCTCATTCGATCAGGAAATCATATGTTCAGGAAGGATATCGTCATCCCGTCTGGCGCAATGGCGCTTGCTCTCTGTATCTTCTCCGCTCAGGCGGAACCGCTGAAGGCAACACAGTATGGCGATTTCGATCGCTATGTGCTGGCGCTGTCCTGGCAAACCGGGTTTTGCCAGAGCATGGTCGAGCGCAACCGCAATGAACCTGACGAATGTCGCCTGCAAAAAGAGCGCGATAATAAAGCCGATTTTCTGACCGTTCACGGTCTATGGCCTGGCCTGCCGAAATCTATTGCCGCACGCGGCGTGGATGAGCGTCGATGGATGCGTTTTGGCTGCGCCACGCGCCCTATCCCGAACATGCCGGAAGTGAAGGCCAGCCGCAAATGCAATGCAGCCGAAACCGGACTGTCGCTTTCCGCGGCCGCAAAGCTCAACGACGTGATGCCGGGCGCGGGCGGTAATTCCTGCCTGGAACGTTATGAATATGCCAAACATGGCGTCTGCTTTGGTTTCGATCCGGATGCCTATTTCGGCACGATGGTGCGGATGAATCAGGAAGTTAAAAACAGCGCGGTTGGTAAATTCCTCGCCGATAATTACGGGAAAACCGTCAATCGCAGCGACTTTGACATTGCCGTTGCCAAAAGCTGGGGCAAAGAAAACATCAAAGCGATCAAGCTGACCTGCAACGGCAATCCGGCGTATCTGACCGAGATGCAGGTTTCGCTTAAGGCGGACACCATTAACAACCCGCTTTCTGCGGCGTCATTTGCCCCGCAGCCACATCCAGGTAACTGCGGAAAACAGTTCGTGATTGATAAAGCCGGCTACTGAGCCGCGCCCGGGCGCACCATATCAAACCGGTTTTCGTCACTGATGCCATAATACGCCGTCGGCCCACCCGCACGCAGGATGGGCTGCGCTTTCGCCGTCTGGTAAATCCCCTCTTCCAGCAGCGTTTCGGCAATATGGATACCGACCACCTCCCCCAGCACCAGCCAGGTATCAACCGGTGTGCCGTCGGCACCGGTCAGTTGAATGCACTGCGACAGGCGGCACTCAAAGTTTACAGGGCTTTCCGCGACGCGCGGCGTGCTAACCAGCTGACTCGCCGCCGGCGTGAGTCCGGCAAAGCTAAATTCATCCCGATCGTGAGGAAGCATGGCAGAGGTTTGGTTCATGGCTTCGGCAAGATCGCGGGTTGCGAGGTTCCAGACAAACTCTTTTGTTTCGTTAATATTACGCACGCTGTCCTTCCAGCCGTTGCTGGAAAAACCGATGATCGGCGGGCGATAGTTAAAGCAGTTAAAGAAGCTGTACGGTGCGAGATTCAGCTGACCGGCCTTATCGCATGAGGAGATCCAGCCGATCGGACGTGGACCAATAATGGCGTTCAGCGGATCGTGCGGCAGGCCGTGACCCTGAGACGGTTGGTAGAAGTACATAATTCTCTCTCGTTGGTGGGCAACGCCCGGGTTCAGGACACTCAGCGTAACGTATTCCGCCCGGAATGAAGACTGAATAAATTTCAGCGAAAATTCATATGGACCATGAATGTGACCTTCATCACTTCAAACTTGCGCGCTCAGCCAGTATCATCGGGAGAGTTAAACCCTCGCTGCCAGACGGCGAGGGTTTTCTTTTGGATTGGTTTCTGCGTTACACGCAGCATTAACGACATGGAGTAAAAATGTCCAGACCTACAATTATCATCAATGAGCTCGACGCAGAACGTATCGACAGGCTGCTGGAAAAAGCAGAGTTTGCCTCACTTCCCGTGGCCGACGCCCTGAATGAGGAGCTCGACCGGGCGCAGATGTGCACGCCTGAGACGATGCCGCATGACGTGGTCACCATGAACAGCCAGGTAAAATTCCGCAACCTGACCACCGGTGAAGAGCTGACCCGCACACTGGTTTACCCGGCTCAGATGACCGACAGCAGCGCACAGCTTTCTGTTCTTGCGCCTGTGGGTGCCGCACTGCTGGGCCTGCGCACGGGCGATACCATCCACTGGGAATTGCCGGGCGGCGCCTCTGCTCATC
The DNA here is from genome assembly GCF_008364625.2 of Enterobacter dykesii. Classification (NCBI taxonomy): domain Bacteria; kingdom Pseudomonadati; phylum Pseudomonadota; class Gammaproteobacteria; order Enterobacterales; family Enterobacteriaceae; genus Enterobacter; species Enterobacter dykesii. The sequence goes on along the minus strand of NZ_CP126604.1, from coordinate 1,179,525 downwards.
TTGAAGTGCTGGCGTTGCTCTACCAGCCAGAAGCCGCGGGCGATTACCTGCGTTAACCACTTCTGAACAAGCGCCCCCGCTTTGCACAGAGGATGCAGCCGCATCCTCTTTCCGTAAATTCACCCCATTTTCTTATATCGCGCAAAAAGCCCTTAATCCACGCTTAATCTGTTTTGGTGCCGTGGGGACGGTCATGAGTGAGATACTGGCTATCACACTTATTTTTCTGATTATTGCGGCGATTATCGTCATGGCCGTGCTTTATCTTGAACGCCACAGCTAGGCGAGTATTCATGCAACGCCACCGGGGAAAGCATTTACCAGGCCCTTAACTTTCTGCTCTGCGGCCTCGGGTGTTTCTGCACCAGGGACCAGAATCACCTTCCGGCACTCCTCCTCCCGTTTTTCGAATACCTTATAGGCGCGTTCCGCATCAGCCAGGGGGAGATAATGGGTCACGATCTCTTCCGGGGTAAGCAGCCCTTTTTCGATCAGCGGCAGCAGTTCACCCAGCCAGGCATGGACGTGCGTCTGGCCCATTTTGAACGTCAGCCCCTTATCAAAGGCATCGCCAAACAGGAAGCCATGAATAAACCCGGCGTACACGCCGGGTACGCTAACTACGCCACCGCGTCGAACGGCAGCAATGCACTGCCGCAACGCTTTGCCGCTACTGCCTTCAATTTTAAGATTGCTGAGGATCGTTTCGGTGGTGCTACCTTTCGCTTCGAACCCTACCGCATCAATCACGGCGTCAACGCCGCGCTGGCCAGCGGTCTGTTCGATGACTTTTTCCGCCGCGTCGTTATCAGCATCAAAGTTGATGGGAATTGCGCCGTAACGCGCCTCGGCAAATCGCAAACGGTACGGGTGGTGATCGATAACAAAAATCTGCTCAGCCCCTAACAGCCGCGCGCAGGCAATGGTCAGTAGCCCCACCGGCCCGGCGCCGAAAACCGCAACGCTTGAGCCTTTTTCAATCTGCGCATTTTTTGCCGCCTGCCAGGCCGTGGGCAAAATATCGGACAGGAACAGCGCCTTATCATCGGAAAGAAGCTGCGGTACCTTAAACGGCCCGACGTTGCCTTTTGGCACGCGGACATATTCCGCCTGTCCCCCCGGCACGCCGCCGTAGAGATGGCTGTAGCCAAACAGCGCGGCCGGCGCGGGAATTTGCTTTTTGTTAAGCGCGGCGCCCTGCCCGGCATTGGTATTCTCACAGGCTGCGTATTGCTGCAGACGACAGAAGAAACAGTCTCCGCAGGCGATGACAAAGGGGATCACCACACGATCGCCTTTTTGCAAATTCTTCACCTCTGCGCCGCACTCGACGATTTCCCCCATAAACTCATGGCCAAAAATGTCGCCGTGCTGCACCTTCGGGATCTTTCCGCGATAGAGATGCAAATCGGAGCCGCAGATAGCAGTGGCCGTGACGCGCAGAATGATATCGTCGGGCTGTTCGATAATGGGATCGGGTACATTCTCGACGCGAACATGGTGCGGACCGTGATACGTAAGTGCTTTCATGCGACCTCCGAAAGGTTCCAGGTAAGTGTATAAGGGTAGCTATCCCTGAAGGTCTGCCCCGGAATACGGGGCTTTTGAGATTTATCCTGGTGAGATAAGAAAACTGACGGAGCGCTTACAGAAACCATTTATTTTTTATGGTTGAATGAGTACAGCGTTTATAAACAAGGAGAAACGGGTATGTATCAGAGAATCATTATGCCGGTTGATGTTTTTGAGATGGAGCTGAGCGACAAGGCCGTTCGCCATGCGGAGTTCCTGGCGCAGCAGGACGGTGTTATCCATCTTTTGCACGTACTGCCGGGCTCCGCCAGCCTGAGCCTGCACCGCTTTGCCGCCGATGTACGCCGCTTCGAGGAGCATTTGCAGCATGAAGCGGAAACGCGCCTGCAAACCATGGTCAGCCACTTCAGCATCGACCCTTCTCGCATCAAAACGCACGTCAGATTCGGCAGCGTACGCGATGCGGTAAACGAACTGGCGAACGAACTGAAAGCAGACGTGGTGGTCATCGGTTCGCGCAACCCTTCCATTACCACGCATCTGCTGGGCTCTAACGCCTCCAGCGTGATCCGCTACACCCACATACCGGTGATGGTCGTAAGATAAAAAAAGAGGCCACCTTTCGGTGGCCTCTCGCTATTGCAGGTGTAGCCTTACTTTCTTCTATTATGCGGTTTTGGTGCGAATCAGATAGTCAAAGGAACTCAGAGACGCCTTCGCCCCTTCGCCCGTGGCGATAATGATCTGTTTGTACGGCACGGTGGTGCAGTCGCCCGCCGCAAACACGCCTTTCACGCTGGTTTCACACTTCGCATCGATGATGATTTCGCCCATGCGGTTGCGCTCAATCGCCCCTTCCAGCCAGGTGGTATTTGGCAGCAGACCAATCTGCACGAAGATCCCTGACAGCTGAACGCTGTGCACGTCGCCGCTCACGCGGTCGCGGTATTCCAGGCCCGTCACTTTGCTGCCGTCGCCCTTCACTTCCGTGGTCTGCGCGTTCAGTACGATATCGACGTTTTTCAGGCTGCGAACTTTATCCTGCAGAACCTGGTCGGCCTTCATCTCTGGAGCGAACTCCAGAAGGGTAACGTGCTCAACAATCCCCGCCAGGTCGATAGCCGCTTCCACGCCGGAGTTACCGCCGCCGATCACCGCCACGCGTTTACCTTTAAACAGCGGGCCGTCGCAGTGCGGACAGTAGGTCACGCCTTTGGTGCGGTACTGATCTTCGCCCGGGACGTTCATGTTGCGCCATTTCGCACCGGTGGCAATGATAATGCTGCGCGCTTTCAGCACCGCGCCGGACGCGGTTTCAATCTGGTGTAAACCACCCTCTACTGCGGCCGGAACCAGCTTGCTGGCGCTCTGGCTGTCGATCACGTCTACGTCATAGTCGCTGACGTGCGCCTTCAGCGCCCCCGCCAGCTTCTGGCCTTCGGTCTTCGGTACGGAGATGTAGTTTTCGATGTCCACGGTATCGAGCACCTGGCCACCAAAGCGTTCGCCCATCAGGCCGGTACGAATACCTTTACGCGCGGAGTACACCGCTGCCGCCGCACCCGCAGGGCCGGAACCGACGATCAGCACGTCGTAGGCATCGCGTTTGTTCAGCGCTTCCGCCGCACGTTTTTCAGCACCGGTATCCACTTTGGCAACGATTTCGGTCAGCGTCATACGGCCCTGGCCGAACTCTTTGCCGTTCATGTAGACCGCCGGAACGCCCATCACGTTGCGATCGGTGATTTCATTCTGGAAGGTACCGCCGTCAATTGCCGTGTGCTTGATGCGCGGGTTCAGGACCGACATCAGGTTCAGCGCCTGCACCACGTCCGGGCAGTTGTGGCAGGAGAGCGAGTAATAGGTTTCAAACTCAAAATCGCCGTCGATATCGCGGATCTGCTCCAGCAGCGCCTGCGCTTCTTTTGACGGATGACCACCGGTCCACAGCAGCGCCAGCACCAGTGAAGTAAATTCGTGGCCCAGCGGCGAACCGGCAAATCGCGGTCCCTGATCGGAGCCTGGATTGGTAATCAGGAAAGAGGGCTTACGGACCGGCAGCGCGTTGTCTTCTTTGAAGGTCACTTTCGGCGACAGCTCGGCGATCTCCGCCAGCAGTTCCTTGATCTCTGCCGATTTTGCGCTGTCGTCCAGCGTGGCAATCAGCTCAACGGGTTTGGTCAGTTTCTCAAGGTAGGCCTTGAGCTGGGTTTTCATGTTAGTGTCGAGCATTGTTCTTCCCTCTCTTAAGACGTCATCATGCAAGCTGCCTTATACGGGCGGCCTGAATGCAACTTGCATCATGGTGCTGGAATGAAATGGGCGCGGGTGCGCCCATTGATTGCCGGATGGGCAAAACTTAGATTTTACCAACCAGATCTAAGGATGGAGCCAGCGTTGCTTCGCCTTCTTTCCATTTCGCCGGGCACACTTCGCCTGGGTGAGAAGCCACGTACTGAGCGGCTTTCACTTTACGCAGCAGGTCAGAAGCATCACGGCCGATACCTTCAGCGGTAACTTCGATAGCCTGGATAATGCCCTGCGGGTCAACAACGAAGGTGGCGCGGTCAGCCAGGCCTTCATCTTCACGCATGTTGTCGAAGTTACGGGTCAGGGCGCCAGTCGGGTCGCCGATCATCGCGTATTTGATTTTCGCGATGGTTTCAGAGCTGCTGTGCCATGCTTTGTGGGTGAAGTGGGTATCGGTAGAGACAGAGTAAACGTCTACGCCCAGCTTCTGCAGTTCGTCGTAATGGTCTGCAACGTCACCCAGTTCAGTCGGGCAAACGAAGGTAAAGTCAGCCGGATAGAAGAAGAAGACGCTCCAGCGGCCTTCGGTATCTTTCTCGGTAACTTCGATGAACTCACCGTTTTTGAACGCCTGGTTTTTGAAAGGTTTAATTTTGGTATTAATCAAAGACATCTGTACTTCCTCCGTGTTTTCGTTGAGATGTAAGGTAACCAACTTTATTCATCGGGGCTAATGCGTATGCTTTATCAAATCAATCAGCCAAACCTTACAACGTCGACAAGACAACAAGGTGAACCTTTTACAGGAAAGCCTGAAAGTAAAAAGGCCGCCTCAACGGGCGGCCCTGATACCTGAATTCCCCGCAGGTACATTCAGTGCCAGCCGAAACTGGCGTTGCGTTGCGCTCTACAACCCTTTATATCAAGGCGGTAACAGCCGTTTGATTACACCACCCGCGCAGGGATTGAGCAATCCATAAGAGAGGCATTCCTGCCTATGGCTGTGATAGGTTGTGTCGAACATCATTCCGGAGCGCTATCAATTGATTTTTATTATAAAACCATCGCAATATATAAATGACAATTGTCATTTAAAATGATCGCACCCTTTTTCTAAGATAAAATCATCTCAATCGCTTTTGACGCGCCATTTCAATAATGTGCCACCGTGATATATTAAGATGATTTTAATTTAAAACTAAGAGAGCTAACCAAAAGAGTTATAAATGGTTAGCCTCAAACTATTGTTATCAGTTATATGATAACCACAGCAAACGCAGTACCCTCAGGACGAAACATGGCAAACCTCTATGACCTTAAAAAATTCGATCTTAATCTGTTAGTCATTTTCGAGTGCATTTACCAACACCTTAGTATCAGTAAAGCCGCCGAGACGCTGTATATCACCCCCTCTGCCGTAAGCCAGTCACTGCAACGTCTGAGAGGACAACTTAACGATCCTCTGTTTATTCGTTCCGGTAAAGGGATCACGCCCACGACCGTCGGCGTCAATTTGCATCATCATCTGGAACAAAACCTGAACCAGCTGGAGCAGACTATCAATATCATGCACAGCAGCGGGTTGAAGAAGAACTTTGTCATTTATTGCCCGCATTTTATGAGTACGAAAGCAACGCTTGACCCTATAAAACTGCTCATGGACAACCATAACTATTCAATTGAATTGCATGATGTTTTTCTTTCTCCTGATTCTGCGGAAGATCTCTTAGCCTACCGAAGAGCCGACCTGATATTTTCGTTTTCTTCTTCGAACAGTCACTCTATCGCCTGTAGCCTCTACCATAAGCTTCCTTTCGTTCTCGTTTGTCGGGAGGGTCATCCCCGTCTCAGCGAAAATCCTACGCGTGAAGAGATTCTGAATGAAAACTTCACCGCCTGGCTGAACGATGAGAACAGCTTCAAAGGCTATCAGGAAAAGGCCGATAACCTGTTATTCGAAAGAAATATCGTCTATCGTAGCGACTCTTTTATATCCCTTCTGTCGGCGATCGGTTCGTCCGACCTCATAGGATTAGTGCCCGCACCGGCCTTCGAACAATATGGGCCAGCCCTCAACCTGCGCAAAGTGGAAACAGATACTCAATTACCCAGTATTGATATTTACATGATGTACAATCGTTCCGCGCTCAATAGCTCGGCATTCGCGAGCTTTATTGAAGAAATATCCTTACCGTGAGATATTTCTGTGGTTCTCGCAAAAAATGGGAACCACACCGTTAAAACATTCACCACCGTTATAAAATTACGCGACATATCCGTTACATATCCAATTAATGATTGACTGTTATAATCCGCTCTCTAGTATTGACGCTACAGTCAGGTATTTATCCCTCAGGATGAGAATAAGCATGTCACTTTATAAATACCCTATAAATCAGGATGTACTTACTGCTGCCCGGGAGCGAATAAAATGGACTCTCGAAAATTTACCCAGAACCTGTGTCTCTTTTTCAGGTGGTAAAGACTCCACCGTCATGCTGCATCTGGTTGCCCGACAGGCGCGACTGATGAACATTAAAATAGATGTGCTCTTTATCGACTGGGAAGCGCAGTTTTCCCATACCATTACCCATGTGGAACATATGCGCGAGCTGTACAGCGATGTCATCGACCATTTCTGGTGGATCGCGCTTCCCCTGACAACGCAAAATTCACTTTCGCAATTCCAGCCGGAATGGCAATGCTGGGAACCCGGCAACCGATGGGTCCGCCAGCCACCTGACGATGCGATAACCGATCCCGCTTTTTTTCCCTTCTACCAGCCAGGCATGACGTTTGAAACCTTTGTCCGCAGTTTCTCCGACTGGTTCTCTCGCAATCGCCCGGCAGCAGTTCTGATTGGCATCCGCGCCGATGAGTCTTACAACCGTTTTCTGGCTATCGCGTCGGCGCGCAAGCAGCGGTTTGCCGACGATAAGCCCTGGACCACCGTCGCTCCGGGAGGACATGCCTGGTATATCTACCCTCTCTACGACTGGAAAACCGCCGATATATGGACCTGGTTCGCCAAATCGGGATGTTGCTATAACCCGCTCTATGACCTGATGTTTCAGGCCGGCGTGCCGCTACGCTACATGCGTATTTGTGAACCTTTTGGCCCGGAGCAGCGCCAGGGATTATGGCTCTACCACGTTGTTGAACCCGATCGCTGGGCGGCCATGTGTGAACGCGTGAGCGGTGCGCGCAGCGGGGGGATGTATGCCGGACACGATAACCATTTTTATGGTCATCGAAAAATTCTGAAACCCGAACATCTGTGCTGGCGGGAATATGCCATGCTGCTCCTCGACAGCATGCCGCAACATACGGCTGAGCATTACCGCAATAAAATCGCCATTTATCTGCACTGGTATCAGAAGAGAGGCCTGGAGGATATTCCCGATACCCAGGACGGTGATATCGGTGCCAAAGATATTCCCTCATGGCGCCGTATTTGTAAGGTTCTCCTCAATAACGACTACTGGTGCAGGGCGCTATCGTTCAGCCCAAACAAACCCAAACATTATCAGCGCTACAGCGACAGAGTGAAGGCGAAACGCAAGGAGTGGGGCATATTATGCGACAAAGACTAATCAACGAGATAGAAACGTACCTTCAGTCACTTCCCGAAGAGGATCGCATTAACGCCATAAATGCTTTTCGTGAAGCGATCCATCAACACAGTCCGTTTCGTGAGCAACCGATAGACTGCGTCCTCTGGATCAAACAGGACGCTATTACCGCTAACGACTACAACCCCAATAACGTTGCGCCACCAGAAAAACGGCTGCTCAGTAAGTCGCTGGAGCTCGATGGATTCACTCAACCTATCGTTGTGACAGAAAGTAAACCGCAACACTACGAAATTGTGGATGGTTTTCATCGCCATGAAATCGGTAAAAATCGGGCGGCGTTGAAGCATCAGCTCAAGGGGTATCTCCCCGTCACCTTCCTGCGCCAGGACCGACAGGATAAACATGACCGTATGGCTGCCACTATTCGTCACAACCGGGCGCGGGGTCGACACCAGATTAACGCCATGTCGGAGATCGTTCGCGAGCTGGTGCAGCTTGGCTGGAATGACGAGAGAATAAGCAAGGAGCTGGGAATGGACGGCGATGAAGTCTTGCGCCTCAAGCAAATCAACGGTCTGCTGGAGCTGTTTGCAGACCGCCGTTACTCAGAAGCCTGGACGGTGAAATAATCAGAGCGTGTTAAGACGCTCTGCCGCCGCCAGCAGCGTCGATTCCTGCTTCGCAAAGCAAAGACGAATCAGCTTATGCGGGAAGGGATCGGCGCAGAATACCGACAGTGGAATGGCGGCCACGCCCACCTCTTTCGTCAGCCACTGGCAGAAACTCACGTCGTCCAGATCCGATACCGCGCTGTAGTCGGCGAGCAGGAAATAGGTCCCTTCTGAGGGCAAAATTTCCAGACGGCTTTTGCTTAGCGCCGTCACGAACAGATCCCGACGTTCACGATAGAAGTGCGGCAGCTCGCGATAGTGCTCCGGCTCGGCGCGCAGCATATCCGCCAGCGCCAGCTGAGCCGGCGTGTTCACGGCAAAGGTCAGGTACTGGTGCACCTTGCGCAGCTCGGCGCTGATAGCCGCCGGTGCGACGCAGTAGCCCACTTTCCAGCCGGTCATATGGTAGGTCTTACCGAATGACGAGACGGCGACGGCGCGCTCGCGAAGCTGCGGGTGGGCCAGCACGCTGGCGTGTCCCTCTTCAGCAAAGCAGATGTGCTCGTAGACTTCATCGCTTAACACGTATATTTCACGTTCCGCAATCGCCTGCCACAGCGCGGCGAAATCGGCCTTTTGCCACACCGTCGCCGACGGGTTGTGCGGGGTATTCAGGATCACAAGGCGGGTTTTATCGCTCAGCAGCGCAGCAAACGCCTGCCAGTCGGGGCGAAAATGCGGCGGCTGAAGCGCCACGCGCTTCACCACGCCGCCGGAGAGTTCAACCGCAGGCGCATAGCTGTCGTAGCTCGGATCAAAGCAGATAACTTCATCGCCCGTACGCACCAGCGCGGTGATGGCCGCATACAGCGCTTCGGTCGCCCCTGCCGTCACCGTAATGTCGCTGTTCGCATCGGGCTTATGGCCGTACAGCTCCGCCGTTTTATCCGCAATGGCTTCCCGCAGCGCCTGCACGCCCGTCATCGGCGCATACTGATTCGCTCCCTGCGCCACGTGGTACGCCAGGCGCTCCTGCAGATAGGTCGGGCCGTCGAAATCCGGAAAGCCCTGAGAAAGGTTAATGGCGTTGTGCTGCTGCGCCAGAGCGCTCATCTGCGTAAAGATGGTAGTACCAAGATTGGGAAGTTTACTCTTCGGAATCAATGCGTTATTGCTCATTGTGTTGTGCCTGCTTGTAATACTTATGTTGCTGCCACTATAACACGATGTTAGTCTTTGGCAATCAAGACGCTTAGACGTCTAAACCATATGAATATTCCTGGCCGCGAGGGTAAAAGGAAATGACAGACAACCTGCAACTCACACATCTTGTCGACGCCTGCCGCTGGATTGGCGCCAAAGGCTGGGCGCCCGCCACCGGCGGCAATATGTCGGTGCGTCAGGACGAACGCCTCTGCTGGCTCAGCGAATCCGGCAAAGACAAAGGCAGCCTGACAACGGCGGACTTTCTGCAGGTTGAAATTGCCACCAACCGCGCGCCGTCTGGCCGCAGGCCGTCGGCGGAAACCGGTCTTCACACGCTGATTTATCGCCTGTTCCCGGAAGCCAACGCCGTCCTGCACGTTCATACCGTCAACGCCACGGTGCTGTCGCGTCTGGTCAAAGAAGCCGAGCTCAACATCAGCGGTTTTGAGATGCAAAAATCCCTCACCGGGCAGACCACGCATCTGGATACGGTGGCTATCCCGGTCTTTGATAACGACCAGGATATCGACGCCCTCGCCTCCCGAATCGCCCATTACGCACAGGAACGCCCGCTTAATTATGGTTTTCTTCTGCGCGGTCATGGCTTAACCTGCTGGGGACGCGACGTGGCCGAGGCCCGCCGTCATCTGGAAGGATTAGAATTCTTATTTGAATGCGAAATGCGTTTACGACAACTGGAGAGAGTATGATTCGCGCGATTGTGACGGATATTGAAGGGACCACCAGCGATATCCGTTTTGTCCATGACGTTTTGTTCCCCTACGCGCGTGAGCGGCTGGCGGCCTTCGTGACCGCGCAGCAGTACGCCGAGCCGGTCAAATCCATTCTGGACAACCTGCGTGATGAAATCGGTCACCCGCACGCCAGCGTTAGCGAGCTTATCGACGCCCTGTTTGCCTTTATGGATGAAGACCGCAAATCCACGGCGCTCAAAGCCCTGCAGGGGATCATCTGGCATGACGGCTACGTGAACGGCGACTTTACCGGCCACCTCTATCCGGACGTACTGCCTGCGCTGGAAAAGTGGAAAGCGCAAGGGATTGATCTCTATGTTTATTCCTCTGGCTCCGTCGCCGCGCAGAAACTGTTATTTGGCTACAGCGACGAAGGTGATATTACTCATCTGTTCAGCGGCTATTTTGATACCCACATCGGCGCCAAGCGCGAGGTGCAGTCCTATCAGAACATTGCGGCACAAACGGGCATTGCCCCGTCGCAGATCCTGTTCCTGTCCGATATTCATCAGGAGCTGGACGCGGCTGAACAGGCAGGTTTTCGCACCCTGCAGCTGATTCGCGGTGATGATGACGGCGCAAGCCATCACCATCAGGTCCACCAGTTTGACGAGATTAATCCGGAGCAGATCCCTTCATGAGCGCATTGACCATTTATTCCGATAAAGACGCCAGTCAACACCAGTGGCACAGCACCGATGCCGCCGAGATCGCCCAGCAGCTCAACGCTAAAGGCGTGCGGTTTGAACGCTGGGCTGCGGATCGCGATTTAGGACACGATCCCGCACCTGAAGCCGTGATCGAGGTATATCAGCATGCGATCGACAAGCTGGTGGCAGAGAAAGGCTATCAGAGCTGGGACGTGATCAGCCTGCGCGCCGACAACCCGCAGAAAGAGGCGCTGCGCGCGAAGTTCCTGAACGAACACACCCACGGCGAAGACGAAGTGCGCTTCTTCGTGGAAGGCGCGGGGCTGTTCTGCCTGCACATTGGCGATGAGGTGTATCAGGTGCTGTGCGAGAAAAACGACCTGATTTCCGTTCCCGCGGGCACGCCGCACTGGTTTGATATGGGCTCGGAACCGAACTTTACGGCGATCCGTATTTTCGATAACCCGGAAGGCTGGGTGGCGCAGTTTACGGGCGATGCCATTGCGGATGCGTATCCACGGTTAGCATAATCTTGTCTCCCTCTCCCTGTGGGAGAGGGTCGGGATGAGGGCCTCAGGCCGTTCGAGATTCAACGCGCCAGTCCCTTCACGTACCCCACCAGTTGATCCAGCACAATCCCCCACCCTTCGTGGAAGCCCATCTGCTCATGCTGCTCGCGGATTTCCTTCGTCGGATGACGCGCAATCGCCGTGTAGCGGGTCTTGCCCTCACCCACATCTTCCAGCAGCAGGATCGCCGTCATAAACGGCTTCTCGGCCGGTTTCCAGCCTTCGGTATAGCCGTCGGTAAAGACCAGCTTTTGACCCGGATCGATTTCAAGAAATACGCCCCGATTATCCATCCGCTGACCGTCCACCTCAAACACGGTGTTGAACCGCCCGCCCACGCGCAGGTCGAGGTCGCATTCGGTCACCTTGTGGGGAGCAGGAATGAAGAAGTTTTTGATGTGTTCCGGCGTGGTCCAGCACAGCCACAGCAGGTCGCGCGGGGCATCCACCACGCGCTCCAGTTTTAAGTCAGTTTCAGGATCGAGCGTCACGATAGTGTCCTCTTAAGGGAACCCCTTAAAGGATAGCCGGACTCAGGCGAATTTCCCGTTTGCCACCGCTTCCGGCGTGACCACACCGCTGTCCAGCACCCAGCCGCTAATGAGTGAGGCAGGCGTAACGTCAAACGCCGGGTTATAAACCTGCGCGTTTTCCGGCGCCCACTGCACCGCGCCAAAGCTTCCGGCTACGCCCGTCACCTCGCTGGCGGCGCGCTGCTCAATCGGTATCGCGTCCCCGTTCGGACAGTCCGGATCGAGGGTCGTTTGCGGCGCGGCCACGTAGAACGGAATGCCGTGGAATTTCGCCAGCACCGCCAGGGAATAGGTGCCTATTTTGTTCGCCACGTCGCCGTTGGCGGCAATACGGTCTGCACCCACCCACACGGCGTCTACCAGCCCTTTCGCCATCAGGCTGGCGGCCATGGAATCGGTAATCAGCTGATACGGCACGCCCAGCTCGCCAAGCTCCCACGCGGTCAATCTGCCGCCCTGCAGCAGCGGACGGGTTTCATCCACCCAGACGTTGCTGACGTTACCCTCCTGATGCGCGCGGGCAATCACGCCCAATGCGGTGCCGACGCCCGCCGTTGCCAGCCCGCCGGTATTGCAGTGGGTCAGCAGGCGGCTGCCGGGCTTCACCAGCGCGCTGCCGGCTTTGGCAATCGCGTCGCAAAGCCGTTTGTCTTCGTCAATCAGGCGCAGCGCTTCGGCCACCAGCGCCGGAACATACTCTTCCTGCCACAGCGCAATCTTCATGCGGTCGAGATTGTTCATCAGGTTCACCGCCGTCGGGCGGGAGGCGCGCAGGGTTTCCAGCGCCGCCGCCAGCTCGTCGCGGCTTTTGCCGTTTTCCGCCAGCAGCGCCAGCAGCAGGCTTGCAGAGAGACCAATCAGCGGCGCGCCGCGCACGCGCAGGGCGTGGATGTGCCCTACCAGCGCCTCGACCGTCGAGGCATCCAGCCAGCATTTCTCCTGCGGAAGCGCCTGCTGATCGAGAATAAAGAGCTGATTATCCGCCACCCGCAGGCTGGTCGTCTGTAATGTCTGCATGTCGTTAATTCCCTGTTGCGTTGTTGTAGCACATTGTGTCAGGATGAAATCCAGATGTATAGACGTCTACATGTCTTAATTAGAAAACTCGTGAGGAGCAGGCCATGTCGCAATACCGTACCTTTACCGCTCAGGACGCCGTGGAGTATGCCAGGCAGTTTGGCGGACTTGACGATCCTTCATCGCTGGTAGAGGCGCAGGAAGTAGGCGACGGCAACCTCAATCTGGTATTTAAAATTTTCGACGGTGCGGGCGTGAGCCGCATCGTCGTAAAGCAGGCGCTGCCCTACGTGCGCTGCGTCGGCGAGTCCTGGCCGCTGACGCTGGACCGCGCCCGTCTTGAAGCGCAAACGCTGGTCGAGCACTACCAGCACAGCCCGCAGCACACCGTGAAAATCCACCACTTTGACCCGGACCTGGCGGTGATGGTGATGGAAGATCTCTCCAGCCATCGCATCTGGCGCGGCGAGCTGATCAACAATATCTACTACCCGCAGGCGGCCCGTCAGCTGGGCGAATACCTCGCGCACGCGCTGTTCCACACCAGCGATTTCTTCCTGCATCCGCACGCGAAAAAAGCGCAGGTGGCGAAATTCATCAACCCGGAGATGTGCGAGATCACCGAAGATCTGTTCTTCAACGATCCGTACCAGATCCACGAGCGCAACAGCTACCCGGCCGAGCTGGAAAATGACGTCGCGGCCCTTCGCGACGACGCTCAGCTTAAAATTGCCGTGGCCTCCCTGAAGCACCGCTTCTTCTCGCACGCCGAAGCGCTCCTGCACGGCGATATTCACAGCGGCTCGATTTTTGTGGCCGACGGCAGCCTGAAGGCCATCGACGCCGAGTTCGGCTACTTTGGCCCGATTGGCTTTGACGTCGGCACCGCCATCGGCAACCTGCTGCTGAACTTCTGCGGCCTGCCGGGGCACCTGGGCATTCGCGATGCCGCCGCCGCGCGCGAGCAGCGCCTGAGCGATATCCAGGAGCTGTGGAACACCTTCGCGGAACGCTTCCAGGCGCTGGCAAACGAGAAAACGCGCGACGCCGCGCTCGGCGCGCCGGGCTATGCCTCCGCGTTCCTGAAAAAGGTCTGGCATGACGCCATCGGTTTCTGCGGCACCGAGCTCATTCGCCGCAGCGTCGGGCTTTCCCACGTGGCGGATATCGACACCATTCAGGACGAGGCGATGCGCCACGAGTGCCTGCGCCACGCGATAACGCTCGGCAAAGCGCTGATTGTCATTGCCGACCGCATCGACAGCGCCGAAGATCTGGTGGCACGGGTGCGTCAGTACAGCTGAGTGCATTTGGTTTTCTCCCTCTCCCCGTGGGAGAGGGAGAAAACCGCACTCACCCCAGATACTCAATCACCGACAGCCCGCCGTTATAGTCCGTGCTGTAAATAATCCCCTGCGCATCCACAAACACGTCGCACGACTGGATCACCTGCGGACGATTTGGCCGCGTGTCCATCATTCTCTCCGGTGCGGCGGGCACCAGCGCGCCCGTTTCCACCGGTCGATACGGATTGGAAATGTCATACGCGCGCACGCCCGCATTCTGATACGTGGCAAAAATCAGCGTCGAGCTGACAAAGCTCCCCGGCCGGTTCTCGTGCAGGTTATGCGGGCCAAAATGCGCCCCTTTCGCCACGTAGTCGGTTTCATCCGGCTGCGGGAAGGTCGAGATGCTGACCGGGTTCGACGGCTCGCGGATATCAAACAGCCAGATCAGCTTTTCGCCGTCCTCCTGGTTATCCAGCACCGCTTCGTCCAGCACCACCAGCAGATCGCGGTCCGGCAGCGGCAGCGCGGTGTGCGTCCCGCCGCCAAACGGCGGGCTCCAGTTGCGGTGGCTAATCAGCTTCGGCCGGGTGCGGTCCTTCACGTCCAGCAGCGTCAGGCCGCCGTCGCGCCAGCTGCCGTAGGCGGTATCGCCCGCGATAATCGCGTGGTGCAGCGCGTAGCGTTTCCCTTCCGGCCAGTTCGGCTTCTCCCCTTCGGCCTGGTTCATCCCCGGCAGCCACCAGCGCCCCGCCACTTCGGGCTTACGCGGATCGGCCAGATCGATGGTCAGGAAGATGTAGTCGGTAAAGCCGTCAATCAGCGCTGAAACGTAGGCCCAGCGTCCGCCGACGTACCAGATGCGGTGAATTCCGATTCCGCTCAGCGACAGAAAGCCGATTTCGCGCGGCCTGTCGGGCGTGGAAATATCAAACACGCGAAGTCCGGCGCTCCAGCCTTTGTCCTGCACGTCGCTGACGGTCTCCCCCACCTGGCGGGTGTAATAGACCTTCTCGTCGGCAAAGCGGGCATCGGCAAACAGATCCCGGGCGTTAATTACCAGCAGCAGGTCGTCATGCGCCTGCAGGTGCACGTTCCAGGTGCCGGGCGGCGCGGGCACGTAGCCCGCCGCTTTCGGGTTTTTCGGGTCGCGCACGTCGACAATCGAAAAGCCCTGCGACACCATATGGCCGATCCAGGCGAAACCGCGATGGACCATCAGCTGCACGCCGTCCGGACGACCGCCCTGATCGCTATGGCCAATCAGCCGCATATTGCGGCTGTATTCAGGCGTAGGGAGCACGCTCATTTATTTTTCGCTTCCAGCGTCGCAAACCACGGCGCGATAAAATCTTCCGTCTGGCCCCAGCCCGGAATGATTTTCCCCAGTGACGCCACGTTCACCGGGCCCGGCTGGGCGGTCAGCAGCGCCTGAGGAATAGCCGCCGCCTTAAAATCGTAGGTCGCAGGCGTCGCTTCCCCGGCAATCTTGTTCGCCACCAGACGCACGTTGGTCGCGCCAATCAGCTTCGGATCCACCGCCACGCTCACCTTCCACGAACTGCCCGGCTCGCGCATCAGCTGCAGATCCTGGTTGGAGATATCGATGCTGTAGAGCTTGATCTCGGTGCGGCCGTTCTCTTTCAGCGCCTTATACGCGCCCTGGCTGAAGGCGTCCCACGTGCCCCAGATGGCGTCGATTTTGCCTTTCGGGTATTTCGCCAGGATCGCACCCACCTTGTTGGCGGTATCGCCCTGCACGTCAGAGGAGACGGCACCGATAGACTCCAGCTCTTTGATGTCCGGATACTGCTTTTGCAGCACTTTATACGCCGCCTGGCGACGCTCCATCGGCGGGAAGCCCGCCACCCACAGCTTGACGATATTGGCCTTGCCGTTGAAATCTTTCGCCAGCTGGCCGAAGGAGAGGTTCGTCAGGGAGGCATCGTCCTGCTGCGTGACGGTCACGCCCGGGATCTCGCCGTTAACCGCGGTATCGAATACTGAAACTTTGATGCCGGCATCCACCGCTTTCTTTACCAGCGCGGTAGAGTAAGGATCGCGCCCCTGGGACAGGATAATCCCGTCATACTTCTGGCTGATCGCCTGGTTCACAAAGTCCTGGAATTTGGCGTCGTCCCCGTTGCTTAAAAAGGTGCTGACCTTAAAGCCGAGCTTTTTCCCTTCCTGAATTGCCCCGGCAATAAACTGCGTGGTGTTGTCGTCTGAGCCGAGGTTACGGATCACCGCGATGCGGATCGGGCCGTCATGGTTCGCAATGGCCGCCGGAAGCGGTGCGGGCATAGCCGCGAAGCCAGGCAGAGCAGTGAATAACCCTAATGCCACCAAAGAGAGTGCAATCTTTTTCATTTTTTATCCCGTTGTGTTGTCAGCGTTTTTGTATGTAGGTAATCGCCAGCGCTACCGCGAGCACCAGCCCTTTTATAATGTCCATGGCGTAATACGGCACGGAGAGCATCACCAGCCCGTTCGACAGCACGCCGAGAATGACCGCCCCGACCAGGGTTCCCAGCGCGTTCGGCTTGCCGGATCCGGCCAGCGAGAAGCCAATCCACGCCGCCGCCACCGCATCCATCAGGTAGCCGCCGCCCGCATTCACCTGCGACGAACCGATGCGCGAGGCCAGCAAAATCCCGCCCAGGCCCGCCAGCAGCGAGGCAATCACGTAGGCCGCCACTTTGTAGCGCGTGGTGCGAATGCCGGAGAGACGCGCGGCTTCGGGGTTGCCGCCGATGGCGTACATCCGGCGCCCGTGAGTGGTCAACGAGAGGCCCAGCTGCGCCAGAACGGTCACCACCAGCATGACGATCACGATGGTCGGCACCTGCCCCAGCAGGCTGAACGCCGCCGGAATGGTCCCTTCCGCCATGTCGCCGCTCGGCAGCACCATGTTCTCGGTAATCGACCCGCCGTAGCTGTAGGTCATCGCCACGCCCTGAATGACGAACAGGCTGGCAAGCGTCGCGAGCATGTCCGGAATACGCAGGATGACGATCAGAAAAGCGTTAAACAGCCCCACCAGGGTGCAGAGCGCGAGGGTGATCAGAATCGACTCGGTGGTACCAAAGCCGTGCCAGACGAAAAGCGAAATCACCAGCGCGTTCGCCAGCGAGGCGGTCGATCCGACCGACAGATCGAACCCGCCGATGGTCAACGATATCGACACGCCAATGGCAATCACCGTCACGATGGCAATCGAGCGCAGAATATTGATGATGTTGTTCGGATCGAGGAAGCTGTCCGACGCCAGGCCAAAGACGGCCACCAGCGCGACGACGGTCAACAGCATGCCCCACCTGTAGAGAAAATCGAAAATCTGCTGGCGGCCAGACGCCGCCGCGTTCACTGAAAGGGCCTTGCTCACGACGCCGTTCCTCCGGTTGAATAATAAAGTAGTGTCTCTTCGCGGGCCTCGGCCCCGGCGATTTCCGCCACGATGCGCCCGTCCCACAGCACGCAGATGCGGTCGCACAGCCCGACCAGCTCGGCAAACTCGCCCGAGGCGTAAATCACCCCTTTGCCCTCACGCGCCAGGCCGTCAATCAGCTGGAACAGATCGGTTTTGGCCTTCACGTCCACGCCTTTGGTCGGCTCGTCGAATATCAGCACGCTGGCGTCATTGCGCAGCCATTTGCCGATGGCGACCTTCTGCTGGTTGCCGCCAGAAAGACGGCGCAGCACCTGCCCTGGCCCGCGCGTACGCACGCCGACGCGGGCAATCACCTCTTCCGCCCAGCGCCACGCCTGACGATGGCCGAACAGGCTCCAGCGCGAAAAGCTGTTATCTGCCGTGACCGCCAGGTTCATGCTCACCGGCTCGTCGATAAAAATGCCCTCTTTGCGCCGCTCCTCCGGCACCAGCGCCAGACCGCGCAGCACGGAATCCACCGGATCGCGCGGCTGCCAGGATTGAAGATTCAGCTCACCGCGCGCCACGCGGCTTTTTGTGGCGCCAAAAAGCGCCTTGCAGAGTTCGGTTTTTCCCGCGCCCGCCAGCCCGGCAATCCCGAGGATTTCGCCTTTGCGCAGGTGCAGGGAAATATCTTTCAGCAGCGCGTCATCGTGCAGACCTTCCACCCGCAGCAGCGTCTCGTCGCCGTGCGGCGGCCGCGCGGGCGGATAGATATCGCTCAGCACGTGTCCGAGCATCTTCTCGACGATCGCTTCGCCGCTGAGATCGGCCATCGGGCCGGACTCGATCAGCTTGCCGTCGCGCAGCACCGTCAGGGTGTCGCAGATGGCCTTCAGCTCGTGAATGCGGTGGGAGATAAACACCACGCCGATGCCCTGCTGCTTTAAACGTCTCACTACCGCAAACAGGCGCTCGCTCTCGTGCGCGTCCAGCGGCGCGGTGGGCTCATCAAGAATCAAAAAACGGCAGTGGTGGGACAAGGCGCGTGCCAGCAAAATCTGCTGCTTTTCGGCCAGCGAACAGCCGTCGATGGAACGGCGAACGTCCAGCGTCACGTCGAGCTGCGCCAGCGCCTGTCTCGCCTGCTGGCGGATCGCGCGCCAGCTGAAGCGATGCCCCGGCAGCGCCAGCTGGTCGAGCATGATGTTTTCGGCAATGCTTAACCCCGGGATCAGCGCTACGTCCACTTCCTGCTGCACGAGGTGGATCCCCAGCCGTTTGGCATCGAGCGGTTCACGGATGCTCACCGGCTGGTTGTTAATGCTGATCTCGCCCTCATAGTGGTCGTGCGTGCCGCACAGCACCGCCATCAGGGTCGATTTCCCCGCGCCGTTGGCGCCGGTCAGCGCGTGTACGGACCCGCCGGTTAAGGTGAAATTCACGCGCGACAGCGCCTGAAAGCCGGAAAAGGCCAGGCTGATACCGCGCATCTCAAGGCGACTGGAAACCATCCGCGTAAATCCTTCATTACTCTTCTGATTTATCGAATTTTTCACAGCTCCGGTTGACTGACAACGACGGAAAAGGCATAAGTTAAAGCGAAATATTATTAGCCATCCGGATGTCCAGACATAACATCGGGTTAGCGCTTCCGCAAAAAGGACACCATCATGAGCAACACCGATATCCGCGTCGTGCCTGGCCCGGCGAACTACTTCTCTCATCCCGGAAGCCTTGCGCTGCTGGATAACTTCTTTACCCCGGAGCAGCTTTCCCGCGCGGTGTGGATTTACGGCGAGCGCGCTATCGAAGGCGCGCGCCCTTTCCTGCCCGAGAGTTTTAACGCGCCGGGGGCGAAACGCCTGCTGTTTAAAGGCCACTGCAGCGAACGCGACGTCACCCATCTGGTGAATGAATCCGGCAGCGACGCCAGCCTGGTGATTGGCGTCGGCGGCGGCGCGGTGATGGATACCGTCAAGGCCGTGGCGCGCCGCTTAGGGGTGCCGTTCGTGGGCATCCCCACTATTGCCGCCACCTGTGCGGCGTGGACCCCGCTCTCCGTCTGGTACAACGATGCCGGTCAGGCGCTGCATTTTGAGATCTTCGACGACGCCAACTTCCTGGTGCTGGTGGAGCCGCAGATCGTCCTTAACGCCCCGGCGGAATATCTGCTGGCGGGCATCGGCGATACGCTGGCGAAGTGGTACGAAGCCGTGGTATTGGCTCCTGAGCCGGAGAACCTGCCGCTGACCGTGCGGCTGGGCATCAACGGCGCGCTGGCGATCCGCGACGTGCTGCTGGCGCGCAGCGAAGAGGCGCTGGCCGACCAGCAGCGCGGCGAACAGACGCAGGCGTTCCGGGACGTGGTGGATGCTATCGTCGCCGGCGGCGGGATGGTCGGTGGTCTGGGCGAACGCTATACCCGCGTGGCGGCGGCGCATGCGGTGCACAACGGCTTAACCGTGCTGCCGCAGACGGAAAAATACCTGCACGGCACCAAGGTGGCCTACGGCATTCTGGTGCAAAGCGCCCTGCTCGGCCAGGACGACGTGCTGGCACAGCTGGTCGCGGCGTACCAGCGTTTTAACCTGCCGACCACGCTTCGCGAGCTGGACGTCGACATCAATAACCGCGACGAGCTGGATCGGGTCATCGCCCACACCCTGCGCCCGGTGGAGTCGATTCACTATTTACCTGTTACGTTAACGCCTGACGTTCTGCGCGCCGCGTTTGAGAAGGTGGAATCCTTCAGCCGTTAATTGCCCTGACCGACTATACCTAATGATGATTCTTACCACTCTCGTAACGAGGTCATCATGCAGATCGATTTAACAGGTAAAAAGGCGCTGGTTACCGGTGCCAGCCGCGGGTTGGGTCGTGCGATTGCCCTGTCGCTGGCGCGCGCCGGTGCGGATGTGATTATTACGTATGAAAAATCTGCCGATAAGGCCCAGGCGGTCGCCGATGAGATTAAGGCGCTGGGGCGACACGGCGAAGCCGTGCAGGCCGACAGCGCCAGCGCGCAGGCGATTCAGGATGCCGTTACCCATGCGGCGCGTTCCCTTGGCGGCTTGGACATTCTGGTCAACAACGCCGGGATCGCGCGCGGCGGCCCGCTGGAGTCCATGACGCTGGCGGATATTGACGCCCTTATCAACGTCAACATCCGCGGCGTGGTGATCGCCATTCAGGAAGCGCTGGTCCACATGTCCGACGGCGGGCGCATCATCAATATAGGCAGCTGCCTGGCAAACCGCGTGGCGCAGCCGGGCATTGCCGTTTACTCGATGACCAAATCGGCGCTGAACTCCCTCACCCGCGGGCTGGCCCGTGATTTAGGGCCGCGCGGCATTACCGTTAACCTGGTACATCCCGGGCCCACCAACAGCGATATGAACCCGGAAGACGGGGAACAGGCTGACTCTCAGCGTCAGCTTATTGCGTTGGGTCATTACGGTCAGCCGGAAGACGTCGCGGCGGCGGTAACCTTCCTTGCCAGCCCGGCGGCCGGGCAGATCTCCGGTACCGGTCTGGACGTGGACGGCGGTTTGAACGCCTGATCGCAATCTCACTGCAAGCCTCTGTCGCCCGGCAGAGGCGTTTCCGAGCG
The DNA here is from genome assembly GCF_008364625.2 of Enterobacter dykesii. Classification (NCBI taxonomy): domain Bacteria; kingdom Pseudomonadati; phylum Pseudomonadota; class Gammaproteobacteria; order Enterobacterales; family Enterobacteriaceae; genus Enterobacter; species Enterobacter dykesii. Next base: position 1,158,557 of record NZ_CP126604.1, on the reverse strand, counting down.
CCCTCGACGGTTCGCGTTTTGCCGCTTTCTCCTGTTTTTTCTCCGCTCTACAGTAACTCATTAGAAATTCGGAATTTATCTAATAGCCTTATTATTTCCTTATACTTTGTGTGGGCGTACAGTGGAGGTACGGATGAAGATTGTCTGGTCAAATGGTGCAAAGAAGGCGTTTTCAAAGATTGACGAGCGGTATCAGCGTCGCATTGAGGTAAAGCTTGCTGAGCTGGATGACCGCTCGGCTCCCCGGCCCGATATCAAAAAAATATCGACGACAGAAAATCATTTCCGGCTTCGCGTAGGCGATTACCGCATCGTCTATACGCTTCGGGACGATCCCGATGACCATTGTTATGTTTTGGCCGTCAAGCGCAGAACTTCAACGACTTACCTGCATGAGGAGAGTGCCAACTATGGCTGTACAGCTAATCAAGGACGATAACGGGAAAACGCAGTACGTCGTTATTCCCTATCACGAATATTTTCGTATGCTCTTACAGATGGCAGAAATTGACGACGAAACCGACGACGATCTGGAGGATATTGAAGTCGAACACGATAGTCTGGATGACGTGGAATTGCCGGGAGAAGTATGCAGCATCATGACATGGCAGAACGTCAGCCTGCAGGCCGCGTGGCGTATCCTGCGCGGATTATCCCAGCAGGAGGTAGCTGAAAAACTCGGCATCACCCAGTCCGCCGTGTCACAGCTGGAAGCGCTGGACTCCCGTCCGCAAAAGCGCACCCGTGAAAAGCTGGCGGCTATCTACGGCTGCAAGCAGGAGCAGATCAGCCTCTATTTACCGAAAGAGGGTTAACAGCACTTCGCTCCGCCCTTGCCGCCGTAGCGGGCATCCTGGCGGTCACGGAAAAATTCTTCGTAGGTCATGGGCGTCTGGTCCGGATGATTGACGCGCATATGCTCGACGTAGTTGTCGTAGTCCGGCACGCCAATCATCATTTTGGCGGCCTGGCCCAGGTACTTACCTGCTTTGGAAAGGGTGTCGAACATAATCAGTTTCTCTTTTGTTTCCGGCCCTCTCCCGGAGGGAGAGGGCCGAGAAGAAATGCAGGCCGGGTAAGGCGAAGCCGCCACCCGGCACACAGGTTAATGTGCCCCTTTCGCCTGGGTCACAATCTCTTCCAGGTTTTCAGGCATCGGCTCGTACGGCGTCTCTTTCGCCGTTGGCTTATCGTTTTTCAACGCCGCCAGCGCGGTCTTGAGAGAATACAACGCCAGCACCACGACCACCACCATAAAGAAGATGGTCAGCCCGGCATCCAGACGGTTGTTAAACACCAGCTGCGACAGCTGCGACTCGGTGTACTGCGCCGGGATCTTACCGCTGTCGATCATCGCCTGGAACTTGTTGGCGATCGCCAGGAAGCCCACCTTGTTGTCCGGGCTGAAGGCTTTCTGCCAGCCCGCCGTCAGGGTACAGATCAGCAGCCACGCGGTTGGCAACAGTGCCACCCAGGCGTAACGCTGGCGCTTCATCTTGAACAGCACCACCGCGCAGAGCATCAGCGCCATGCCCGCCAGCATCTGGTTGGCGATACCAAACAGCGGCCACAGGGTGTTAATTCCGCCCAGCGGATCGACCACGCCCTGGTGCAGGAAATAGCCCCACGCCAGCACGCACAGCGCCGTCGCCAGCAGGTTAGCCGGGAGCGAATCGGTACGCTTTAGGTTCGGTGAGATCACCCCCAGCAGGTCCTGCAGCATAAAGCGCGCCGCACGGGTTCCCGCATCGACCGCCGTCAGGATAAACAGCGCTTCAAACAGGATGGCGAAGTGATACCAGAACGACACGTCCATCAGCCCGCCCAGCGCGCCGTGAAGAATATACGCCATGCCGACCGCCAGCGTCGGCGCCCCGCCCGCACGGGAGATAATCGACTGCTCGCCAACTTCACTGGCGATGCTCGTCAACGTATCAGGGGTAATCGCAAAGCCCCAGCCGCTCACCACCTGCGCGGCTGACGCCACCACGTCAACGGTGCCAGCAGGTGCCAGTACCGCCATCGGGCTGTTCATCGCGAAATACACGCCCGGGTCAATGATACAGGCAGAGACCAGCGCCATGATGGCGACAAAGGATTCCATCAGCATGCCGCCGTAGCCGATCAGGCAGGCCTGATTTTCATTCGCCAGCATCTTCGGCGTGGTCCCGGAGGCGATCAGCGCGTGGAAGCCCGACACCGCACCGCAGGCGATGGTGATAAACAGGAACGGGAACAGATTACCGGTCCAGACCGGGCCGGTACCGTCGATGAATTTGGTTAACGCAGGCATGGTCAGGGTCGGACGCATAATCAGAATGCCGATCGCCAGCCCGACGATGGTGCCGATTTTCAGGAACGTTGAGATATAGTCACGCGGAGCCAGCAGCAGCCATACCGGCAGCACCGCCGCCACAAAGCCGTAGCCCACCAGCATCCAGGTCAGCTGAACGCCGGTAAAGTCGAAGAACGGTGCCCAGGTCGGGCTTTCCGCCACCCAGCCGCCGGAGATAATGGCGAACACCAGGAATACCAGGCCAATTACCGACACCTCACCAATGCGGCCCGGACGCAGGTAGCGGATATAGATCCCCATGAACAGCGCCAGCGGAATGGTAAAGGCAACGGTATAAGTCCCCCACGGGCTGTGGGTCAGCGCTTTCACCACGATCATCGCCAGCACCGCGAGGATGATCACCATGATCATAAAGGTCGCCACCAGCGCAATCACCCCGGCGGTTGCCCCCATCTCCTCTTTCACCAGCTCACCCAGCGAACGCCCGTCGCGGCGGGTCGAGACGAACAGCACCATAAAGTCCTGCACCGCGCCCGCCAGCACCACGCCCGCGAGGATCCAGATCATCCCCGGCAGGTAGCCCATCTGCGCCGCCAGCACCGGTCCCACCAGCGGGCCCGCCCCTGCAATCGCCGCAAAATGGTGACCGAACAGAACTTTTTTGTCGGTCGGCACGTAGTCCAGCCCGTCGTTATGGCGGACGGCAGGCGTCATGCGCGTAGCGTCAACGGCCAGAACGTTCTTCGCGATATAGCGGCCATAAAAACGGTACGCGATCAGATAAATGCAGACGGAGGCGACGACGATCCAGAGCGCATTGATCTGTTCCCCCCGGTTGAGGGCGATATAGCCCAGGGCAAAGGCTCCCACAACGGAGAGCCCTGCCCATATAAGGTATTTCCCTGAGTTGTTCATAGTTGTTGTCCGTTGTTGTGAAACAGTGAGATGTTACATTTTGTTTCTAGAACAACCGGAAAAATTTAACAACTTTGAAACGCAATAATGCGTGGTCAAACCAGAGATTTACACCACAGTGTTAAGCCGATCACTTTGATCTGCCTGGCTTAGCCCAACATCATCGTACTCAACCGACAGGTGCAGCACCGCCGCCCCTGCTCGTCGAATACCACAATCTCCCAGCTCTGGCTTGAACGCCCAAGATGCAGCGGCTGGCATACCCCGCGCACTTTGCCGTGAGAGACCGCACGATGGTGCGTGGCGTTAAGCTCCGTCCCCACCACGTTCTGACCGTCGCGTGTCATCAGAAAACCGGCCATCGACCCCAGGGTTTCCGCCAGCGCCGCCGACGCGCCGCCGTGCAGCAGGCCAAACGGCTGATGGGTGCGCGCATCCACCGGCATCTCAGCTTCCAGCGTGTCGTCGCCGATACGGGTATAGACGATACCGAGATGCGCTACCAGCGTATTCAGGCTGGTCGCGTTCAGCTCCTCGAGCGGTAAATGACGTTTCCAGATCATCTTACGCCCCCAGCGTGGAGCCGCCGTCCACCACGATATCCTGCAGGGTAATATGACTGGCGGCATCGGAAGCAAGGAACAGTACCGTGCTGGCAATCTCCTGCGGACGTGCGATTTTGCCCAGCGGAATGCCGAGCTTGAACTGCTCGCCGAAGCCGCGAATACGCTGCTGCTCCGCGTCGTCGCTTTTCCACAGGGTGCGCTGCATGTCGGTGTCCGTTGAGCCCGGCGACACCAGGTTACAGCGCACGCCGCTGCTCGCCAGCTCCAGCCCGACGGTCAGGGCCAGGCTTTTCAGCGCCGCTTTCGACGCGCCGTAGGCGCTCATGCCGATGCGCGGCGTGTGCGCCGCGTCGGACGCCACGGTGACTATCGCCCCGCCCTGCTGACGGCGGAACTGGCCCATCGTCTGCTGGAACAGGTTGAACGCGCCGCCGACGTTGACCGCGAAGGTCTGCTGCCAGTCCTCCTGCGAAAGCTGGTCCGTCGCCCCCATGCGCAGAATGCCCGCCGCGTTGACCAGCACGTCCAGCCGTTCAAGCGACGCCAGCGCGCGCCCGCACACCTCATGCACCTGCGCGGCATCCGCCACGTCCAGGGTTTCAGTGGCGAACGGATAATCACCCAGCGGAAACGCCAGATCGAAGCCGGTCACCTGCGCGCCCGCCTCCACAAACGCCAGCGCCGTCGCGTAGCCAATCCCCTTACCCGCGCCCGTCACCCAGACGGTTTTACCGGTGAAATCCAGCACCATCACTTCACCTCGCGGGACAGCAGCGCCCACCAGGCGTCGATGGTTGGATTTTTGGCCAGCATCACGAAGTCAATATCGCCGTGCACTTTGCGCCAGCGGGCGGCCATCGCCATCATGCGCACCGAGTCCAGACCGTAGTCGATCAGGTTTTCGTCATCCATCGGCTCGTCGGACTCGTCCAGCATCGGCAGGATCAGCTCACGCAGCGCGGCTTTGGTCGCCGGAACGGACGGCAGCAGCTCGTCGGTCATCACCACGCGGCCCGAGCGTCCGGCCACGTAGTTCAGCGACATCAGGTGCTCGTCGCGGGTAAAATCCGCCAGCGCGTCGGCGATAAAGAACGGCTTGATGTCGCGCATAAAGGCATCGGTGGCAGTGGTCATACAGCCGATGTGGGCGTAAACGCCGGTAATCAGCAGCTGGTTGCGGCCGGTTTCTTTCAGCATCTGCTCCAGCGGCGAGCGGTGAAACGCGCTGTAGCGCCACTTCACCAGCACCGTGTCCGCTTCGTCCGGGGTCAGTTCGCGGACAATGCGCTGCTGCTCCGGCGAGCGGGTCAGGCCCGGCCCCCACATGTCGTTCAGCAGGGCGCGGTCTTCGTCGCTCTGCTCTTTCGGCTGAGCGGTGTAGTAGACGGGAATATTGTGCGCTTTGCAGTAAGCGCGCAGTCTGGCGATATTCGCCACCACCTGCTGCATCATCGCGCTGTTTTCGCCCCAGAAGTTCAGGAAATACTCCTGCATATCATGAATCAACAGCGCGGCACGTTCAGGCTCAAACGCCCAGTTCACCTTGTTGGTCGGCAGCTCTGCGGCGGTCGGCAGCGCGTAAGCGGTTAATTTTGGAATGGCCATTCTCTGTTCCTCAGCCCCGGGCGCGTTCAGCAAGCCACAGGCGCAACTGTTTCTTATCGACTTTGCCGACCGGCGTCAGCGGGAGCGCATCCACGCTCTCCACGCGGTCCGGCAGCTTGAATTCGGCAACGCCCTGCTCGCGCAGGAAGCGGCGCACTTCAACCGCGCGCAGGGGCTGTTTCACCACCAGATACGCGCAGCTTTTTTCGCCCAGCAGGCTGTCCTCCATGCTCACCAGCGCGGCGTGGATCACCGCCTCATGGCGCAGCAGCAGGTTTTCAATCTCTTCGGCGGCGATCTTCTCCCCGCCGCGGTTGATCTGATCCTTTTCGCGCCCCTGCACGGTGATGTAGCCCTGCTCGTCGATGGCGATCAGATCGCCAGAGCAGTAAAAGCCGTCGGCGTCAAAGGCGCTGGCGTTGTGTTCCGGGCTGTTGAAATAGCCGCGGAAGGTATACGGCCCGCGCGTCATCAGACGCCCGACCTCCCCGCGCGGCAGCGGGTTGCCGTATTCGTCCGCCACCCACACTTCGTCGTCCGGGCACATCGGGCGGCCCTGGGTGTTGATGATGCGTTCCTGCGCGTCGTCGAGCGCGGTGTAGTTCACCAGCCCTTCCGCCATGCCGAACACCTGCTGAAGCTGGCAGCCGATTTCCGCTGGAATGCGCGCCGCGAGCGTGGCGGAGAGGCGTGCGCCCCCCACCTGGAGCAGCTTCAGGGATTTGAGCTGCGCGTTTCCTGCGCCGTCGGCAATCGCCTGTAGCCAGAGGCTCACAGCCGGAGGAACCAGCGAGGTGACGTTAATCTGATGCCGTTCAATCAGCGGGAAGCAGAGCGTGGCGCTCGGATCGTTCGCCAGCACCACGCAGCCGCCCGCGGTGAAGACGCCTAACGATCCCGGCGAGCTCATGGCGTAGTTATGCGCCGCTGGGAGCGCGTTCAGATAACGGGTGTGTGCATTGATTCCGCAGATTTCGTTGCTGCGGCGAATGCTGTAGTCGTAATCGTTATGCGTGCGCGGGATCAGCTTCGGCGTGCCGGTGCTGCCGCCGGAAAGCTGGAAAAATGCCACTTCGTCGGCGGGCGTCGGGTTCGGGATGAAATTATCAGCCGGACGCGCAATCGCCGCTTCCAGGGCATGTTCACCCTTATCGCCGCGCAGGAGCACGACGCGAACCGAGCGATGCGCATCCACAAAGGTGTTGAGAAAATCGTCACCCGCAAACAGCGCGTGCTCGCGATCGGCAATCAGCACGGCGGGTTTGATCTGCTCCGCGTAGGCGTTCAGCTCGCTGCGCTGATGGCTAAAGAGCGCGTTAACCGGCGCGATGCCAATTTGCAGCAGCGCGAAGAAGGTGATGTAGAACTCGGCCACGTTGCCGAGCTGTACCAGCGCGGTCTCACCGCGGTGAAGTCCCTGCGCCTGAAGAGCGGACGCCAGGTTATTCACCGCCTGATTAAACGCGCGGTAGGTGATGTGCCGCTTGCCGTCGATGATCGCCACGGCATCGCTGTCCGCGCGATCCGTCAGGATGTGGGTCAGCGGCAGATCCTGCCAGTAGCCTTTTTCGCGGTAGCGCCGGGCGAATTCCTCAGGCCAGCGGGTAAAGGGAATGGTCATGAGCGATCCTTAGTGCAGGCCAAAAACATTGAGCATGGTGGAGAGCTTCACGCCTGTTTCGCGCCACTCACCCACCGGCGAAGAGGCAGGCACAATGCCCGCACCGGCAAACAGGCGAACGGTATTTTCACGAAGACGCGCGCAGCGGATGGTCGCCACCCACTCGCCGTTACCTTCGCTGTCGCACCAGCCGACGATGCCGCCGAACAGCTCGCGGTCAAACGGCTCCAGCTCGGCAATCAGCTCTTTTGCCGCCTCATGCGGGAAGCCGCTCAGCGCCGGGGTCGGGTGCAGCAGACAGGCCAGCGTCAGGGCGTTTTCATTTTCACGCGCCTCGCCTTCAACCGGCGTCGCCAGATGCCACAGGGTCGGCGTGGTGATGAGCTGCGGGGAAGACGGCATGCTCAGGTGGTGGCTGCGCGGAGCCAGAATGGCCTTCATCGCCTGGGTCACCAGGTCATGCTCGTGACGGTCCTTTTCGGAGGCCAGCAGCTTATTGCCCGCTTCGCGATCTAATACGTCATCCGGCTGACGACGCGCCGAGCCTGCCAGCGGCAGCGAGCTAAAGTGCGCGCCCTCTTTACGCAGCAGCAGTTCCGGGCTTGCCCCCAGCAGCACCCCGCCGTCTTCCAGCGGCACGTGGAAGTTAAAGCTCGCCGGGTTCTGGGCGATCAGCCGCTCCATCAGCGCACCGCTATCAATGTGTTTATCGGTCGCGATATCAATCAGGCGCGACAGCACCACCTTGTTCACCCGCGGCGTTGCGGTGAGCGACGCGGCGCGAGCGACCATCTCTTCGAACACGGGCTGCGGGGGGATCTCGGTGCGTTTTTCCACCTTCAGCGCCTGCGAGCCGGAAAAATAGCGTGCGGACTGCTGACGTGCCGGGCGGGAAAACGTCTGCCAGCGTTCGGGAATAAACAGCGAAGACGGCTTGCGGGTATCGAAAGGGATGGCTCCAACCATGACCGGATGGGCGATGCCGCTGGCTTTTGCATTCCGGAAGGCCTGGGCTAATTTTTGCTGGAAGTGCCCGGCCGGATCGTCGCCGCCGACGGCGGGTTCAGAGAAGCGGGCAAAACAGCCTGAGGTAGTAAAACTGCGGTAAGGCGACATAAAGAAAAAGCTGTCTGATTGCAGCGTGGTCGCGGTGTGCTGAACTTCCTCAGCCAGGGACGTGTCCATATCATCCTCCTCAAAATGATAAAAGAAGCAATAATGATTATCATTTATATTTTCGTCGGCTAACCTAATCCCACATCGCTTCGCTGTCAACCGTCGGGCAAATAACTTATGCGACAAAAGCTTGCATCCCTTCGCGGCAACCATGAAAATGAGAAGCATTATCTTCAACAAAAACAGGATGTCGCGCTGTGAGATTCCCTTTCGTATTCCGTAATACCCTGCTTTTACCTGGACTTTTTGTTTTAGGACTTGCCTCAGCCGTTGCCGCCGACTGGCCGCGTCAGGTGACCGACAGCCGCGGCGTTCACACGCTTGAGAGCAAACCGACGCGCATTGTCTCTACCAGCGTGACCTTAACCGGCTCCCTGCTGGCGATTGACGCACCGGTCGTTGCCAGCGGCGCCACCACGCCGAACAACCGCGTGGCGGATGCGCAGGGCTTTTTGCGTCAGTGGGGCGATATTGCGAAACAGCGCAAGGTTGCACGACTGTACATTGGCGAACCGAGCGCCGAAGCGGTCGCCGCGCAAATGCCGGATCTAATTTTGATTAGCGCCACCGGCGGGGATTCCGCGCTGGCGCTGTACGATCAGCTCTCCGCCATCGCCCCAACGCTTATCATCAACTACGACGACAAGAGCTGGCAGGAACTGCTGACCCAGCTGGGCACCATTACCGGGCAGGAAAAACAGGCCGCAGAGCGCATTGCCGCGTTTGATAAACAGCTCGCGCAGGTTAAAGAGCAGATGAAGCTGCCGCCGCAGCCGGTAAACGCCATCGTCTACACTGCCGCCGCGCACAGCGCCAACCTGTGGACTGCGGAATCCGCGCAGGGCAAGCTGCTGCACCAACTGGGCTTTATGCTGGCGGAGCTGCCCGCCGGGCTGCAGACCTCCAAAAGCCAGGGTAAACGCCACGACATCATTCAGCTGGGCGGTGAAAATCTGGCGACGGGGCTGAACGGCGAAGGGCTGTTTGTGTTTGCCGGTGACCAGAAAGACGTGGATGCGATTTACGCGAACCCGCTGCTGGCGCATTTGCCGTCGGTGAAAAACAAACGGGTCTGGGCATTGGGAACCGAGACGTTCCGCCTGGATTATTACAGCGCGATGTTGGTGTTAGACAGATTGAATACGTTATTTAAGTAGGCCTTTTCCTCCCTCTCCCTGTGGGAGAGGGCCGGGATGAGGGCATCAGGCCGCCCCGTCGTTCAACACACTCTCCTGCCTGAATCGGCGCAATTCTGCCAACGACATGAATAAAATCACGCCAATAATTGCCAGTACAAACCCGCCGCAGCTCGCCGAGGCCACCGGGGTCATTATCGCCCCCAGCCCGCCGAGGATCGCCGCGCCAATCGCATCCCCCGTGACGTTCTGCGCCGTCCACAGGCCGTTGATGCGACCGAGCATCCCTTCCGGCGTCTGGGTCTGGATCAGGGTGTACTGCAAAAGCGAGCTGATGGCGCTCAGCCAGCCGAAAATCACCAGGCACAGCACCCCGAGCGCCCACACCGGCATCAGGCTGAAGAAGCCGATGGCGATAAACGAGGCCAGCGTGGCAAGCAGCATAATCAACCCCGGACGCGCGCTCTGCGCCAGGTTGCCGCTGGTCAGCGCTCCGCACGCCGCACCGAGCGGAATGGCGGCGTACAGTAGGCCAATCTCCGAGGCGCTCATCTGCCACTCTCCCGCTAATGCCGGGTAGAGCACGCGCACGGCGCTCGCCATCGTCAGCAGGCAGCCGAGCAGCGCAATGCCGCCAATCAGCGGGTTGCTGAACAGGAAACGAATAGCGGCCATCAGCGATTTCAGCGGATGCTCGCGCGGCTGCGGCGGAGGGGGCAGAAGCGGCAGGCGCAGCAGCGTCAGCGTGGTGATAAAGGTTCCCGCCGCCGCAAGCCCATAGTTCCAGGCCACGTTGCCGGTCGCCAGCAGCAGGCCACCCACCATTGGCGAAATCACCGAGCCCAGACGCACGGTGAGCATGGTAATCGCCCCCGCCTGCATCAGGTTCTCGCGCCCGACCAGCGCGGGCGTCGCCGCCAGCAGCGCCGTCACGCCCAGCGAGGCAAAAAAGCCGTCCCACAGTCCCAGGGCATAAATCGCGATCAGCGACGGCTCCGGCAGCATCGCGTTCAGACACAGCCCAATAAAGCCCACGCCGCAGGTGCCGCGCGCCAACAGAATCAGCTTCTTGCGCTCGTAGCGGTCCGCCAGCACGCCGCCGACCATCAGGCCGATGAACATCGCGCCGCCGGTTAAGGTGACGGATAACCCCACCAGCCAGCTGGAGTGCGTCAGGGTCTGGATCTGTACCGGCACGGCCACGCCAAGCAGCCCGAGGGACAAAATGGAGATAAAGCGAGCGATAAACACGGCGCGATAGGCCGGGTGCGTTTTAAGCAGGCTGAGGTTGAGCAGCCAGGATTTTTGATTCATGACAAAGCCTTGAGTCTATTTCTACCCATTCCATGGGCGCACATGCTAACATAGCCAAATAAGATAGATAACGATAATCACTATCATTATCAAATCATGGATGTTGCTATGTCGTTTTCCTCTTCTTCGGTGCGCGCCGTTGCCGTGCCCGTTTTATTGCTGCTCCTGAGCCTTGCAATTGCACTCAGTCTGCTGGTTGGCGCGAAGCCGCTGCCCGCGTCCGTTATTGTTGATGCGCTCTCCGGCACCTGCCAGAGCGCCGACTGCGTCATCGTGCTCGACGCCCGGCTGCCCCGCACCCTTGCCGGACTGCTGGCCGGTGGCGCGCTCGGCCTTGCCGGTGCCCTGATGCAAACCCTTACCCGCAATCCGCTGGCGGACCCCGGTATCCTCGGTGTTAACTCCGGCGCCAGCTTTGCTATCGTGCTCGGCGCGGCGCTGTTCGGGTTGACCTCGCCCTCTGAACAGCTGGTGATGGCCTTCTGCGGCGCGCTGGCCGCCTCGCTGGTCGTCGCCTTTACCGGCAGCCAGGGCGGCGGGCAGCTGAGCCCGGTACGCCTGACCCTTGCGGGCGTAGCGCTCGCGGCGGTGCTGGAAGGCTTGTCCAACGGCATCGCCCTGCTCAACCCGGACGTCTACGACCAGCTGCGCTTCTGGCAGGCCGGTTCGCTGGATATCCGTACCCTTGAAACCCTAAAAGTGGTGGCGATCCCGGTCATTATCGCTGCCGCCGTGGCGCTGTTTTTAAGCCGGTCGCTCAACAGCCTGAGCCTCGGCAGCGACACCGCGACCGCCCTCGGCAACCGCGTGGCGCGCACGCAGCTGATTGGTCTGTTCGCCATCACCGTACTGTGCGGCAGCGCGACCGCCGTGGTCGGCCCGATCGCTTTTATTGGCCTGATGATGCCGCACATGGCGCGCTGGCTGGTGGGAGCAGATCACCGCTGGTCGCTGCCGGTGACGCTGCTTGCCACCCCTGCCCTGCTGCTGTTTGCCGACGTGCTGGGCCGCCTGCTGGTGCCCGGCGAGCTGCGCGTCTCGGTGGTCAGCGCCTTTATCGGCGCGCCGGTGCTGATCTTCCTGGTACGCCGTAAACGCGGAGGTGGCGCATGATGGCCCCGTCCCGTCGTTTACTCACCAGCGTTTCGCTGCTAAGTATCCTCATTCTGCTGCTGGCGGTCTGGAGCCTGCGCAGCGGCGCGGTGACGCTCGACTTTACTCAGGTCTTCAACGCCCTGCTCGGCAGCGCGCCGCGCAACATCACGATGGTGGTGACGGAGTGGCGTCTCCCGCGCGTGGCGATGGCGATTCTGGTCGGCGCGGCGCTCGGCGTGAGCGGTGCGATATTCCAGTCGCTGATGCGCAACCCGCTCGGCAGCCCGGACGTGATGGGCCTTAACACAGGGGCCTGGAGCGGCGTGCTGGTGGCGATGGTGCTGTTTGGTCAGCACCTGACGGCCATTACCTTTACGGCGATGGCGGGCGGCATTCTGACGTCCTTGCTGATCTGGGCGCTGGCCTGGCGCAACGGTATCGACACCTTCCGCCTGATCATCATCGGGATCGGCATCCGCGCCATGCTGATGGCCTTTAACACCTGGCTTTTACTGCAGGCCTCGCTGGAAACCGCGCTCTCCGCCGGGCTGTGGTACGCCGGGTCGCTCAACGGCCTGACGTGGGGCAAAACCTGGCCCGCGGCACCGCTGATTGTGCTGATGTTTATCGGCGCGCTGCTGCTGGTGCGCCGTATGCGCCTGCTGGAGATGGGCGACGACAGCGCCTGCGCGCTGGGCGTGGGCGTTGAACGCTCGCGCCTGATGCTGATGCTGGTCGCCGTACTGCTGACCGCCGCCTCCACCGCGATTGCCGGGCCAATCTCGTTTATCGCCCTCGTGGCACCGCACATCGCGCGGCGCCTTAGCGGGACGGCGCGCTGGGGATTAACTCAGGCGGCGCTGTGCGGCGCGCTGCTGCTATTGGCCGCCGATCTCTGCGCCCAGCGGCTGTTTATGCCTTATCAACTGCCGGTGGGCGTGGTGACCGTCAGCCTCGGCGGGATTTACCTCATCGTCTTGCTCGTTCAGGAGTCACGCAAGAAATGACTGATTCAACCACCCGCTTGCGCGGCGAAAATTTAACCCTCGGCTACAGCAAAAAAATCATTGCCCGTGAGTTATCCGTCGCCATTCCGGACGGGCACTTCACGGCCATTATCGGCCCGAACGGCTGCGGCAAATCGACCCTGCTGCGCACGCTGAGCCGCCTGATGACGCCGGCTGAAGGCAGCGTGTTTCTCGACGGGGAGCAGATCCAGCGCTTCGCCAGCAAAGAGGTGGCCAGACGCATCGGGCTGCTGGCGCAAAACGCCACCACGCCGGGAGACATCACGGTGCAAGAGCTGGTCTCGCGCGGGCGCTACCCGCACCAGCCGCTGTTTACCCGCTGGCGCAAGGAAGACGATGAGGCGGTGAACCGCGCGATGCGGGCGACGGGCATTACCGATCTGGCGCAGCAGAGCGTGGACACCCTCTCCGGCGGACAGCGTCAGCGCGCGTGGATCGCAATGGTGCTGGCGCAGGAGACCTCCATTATGCTGCTGGACGAGCCGACAACGTGGCTGGACATCAGCCATCAGATTGATCTGCTGGAGCTGCTGAGCGAGCTGAACCGCACGCAGGGGTATACGCTAGCGGCGGTGCTGCACGATTTAAACCAGGCGTGCCGCTACGCCACGCATTTGATTGCGCTTCGCGACGGTGAGATTGTGGCGCAGGGCGCGCCGAAAGAGATTGTCACGCCGAACCTGATCGAGCGGATCTACGGCATGCGCTGCATAATTATTGACGATCCGGTGGCGGGTACGCCGCTGGTGGTGCCGCTGGGAAAACGTGCGGTCTGATGCCCTCACCCCGGCCCTCTCCCACAGGGAGAGGGAGCAAAGCATCCCCTCGCCCCGTTGGGGAGAGGGTTAGGGTGAGGGGAAATCACTACCCCAATATCTCCCTCAACACCGGCCCTATCTTCTCAAACGCCTGCGGTGAAATGATGTCCACGTGGGCGCAGTCCTGGCTGTATACCTCAAGCTCCGCCACCCACGGTGCCCAGGCGACCTGCGGATCCATCGTTCGCGTGCGCTCGGCGACAAACAGCGTCGCTTTGCCGTCAAAGCGCGCGCTGCGCGCCGTGGTGAGCAGCCGCACCGCGTCGGCGTAGTTGCCCTCGATAGCGTTAAACAGCTCGCTGGAGCCCTGCCCCTGCTGGGCGGCGATAAACGCCTGACGCTCGCGCTCGATCTCCGCCAGCACCGCCGGGTCGAGGCCGTTAGCCTCTTTTTCCGCCCAGTTCTGGGTTTCCGGCGGCCAGGTGTCCAGCAGGCCGAGGAAGGCCACCGCTTCACCCTGCTCGCGCAGACGGGCGGCAATACCCTGCGCCAGCGTGCCGCCGAGGGAATAGCCAAACAGGTAATACGGCCCCTGCGGCTGCTGCTTACGCAGCGTAGCCAGGTGATGCTCAATCACCCCATCCAGATCCGCACGCTGCTGCATCGGACCGTCCGGACGCGGCGACTGAATGCCGACGATGGACCAGCGCGGGCTGAGGTAACGTGCCAGAACGCTAAACTGCCAGGCAAAGCCGGACGCCGGATGGAAGCAGAACAGCGTCGGACCGTCGCTTTCGCGCAGCGGCAGAAGGGTTTCATACCCCAGACGCTGCGCCTGCTCGTCGCTCATCTGCGAGTCCAGCAGCGCGCTGAGCTTGCTCACCGTGGAGGCGACCATAATCTGCCCCGGCGTAACCTTGCGCTCGAACGCGCGGCTAAGCTGTGCCGCCAGGCGCATCGCCAGCAGCGAGTGTCCGCCGAGGGCAAAGAAATCCGCCTCGATGTCGTTGATCTCACAGCCCAGCAGCGCGATAAAAGCCTGCGCGACGGCGATTTCGGTTTCGCTTTCCGGCGCACGGCCGGAGGTTTTACTCGTCAGCTCCGGCAGCGGCAGCGCCTTGCGGTCCAGCTTGCCGTTCGCGCTGAGCGGCAGCGCGCTGATTTGCAGCAGCACCACCGGCACCATATGCGGCGGCAGCTGCGCTTTGAGCGATGCCAACAGCGCGTCGCGATCCAGCGGTAAGCCGGATTCGGAAACCACGTACCCCACCAGCTGGCGGGCATCGCCGCCCGTTGCCGCCGCCTGGTTGAAGACGCAGGCGTGCGCCACGGCCTGGGCCACGTCCGGCAGCGACAGCATCGCCCGGTCGATTTCGCCCAGCTCGATGCGCTGGCCGCGAATTTTTAACTGGTCATCGCTGCGGCCGAGATATTCCACCGCGCCGTTGTCCAGCCAGCGGGCAACGTCGCCGGTGCGGTACATGCGCTCGCCGGGAGCGAACGGGTCAGCAATAAAGCGGCTGGCGGTGAGATCCGGACGGCCAAGATACCCCTGCGCCAGCTGAATGCCGGTGAGATACAGATCCCCCGCCACGCCGAACGACACCGGGCGCATCATGGCGTCAAGAATGCGCAGCCCGGTGTTCCATACCGGGAAGCCGATTGGCACGCTGTTGCCTTCCACCGCCGCCAGCTCGGGGCCAAACGCCGGATACCAGCTCACGTCTACCGCCGCTTCGGTTGGGCCATAGAGGTTGTGCAGCGGCGCACGGGTGAGCTGCTCCCACTCGCGGCACAGTTCGGTCGGCAGCGCTTCGCCGCTGCAGAACACCTGCCTAAGCGTTTTGCAGCAGTCGACGTTTTCAGGCGCCAGCGAGGCGACAAACGCCGCCAGCATCGATGGCACGAAGTGGGTAGTGGTCACGCCGTACCGCGCGAAGAAGCTCTGCATCGCCTGCGGGTCGCGGTGCGCATCCGGCTCGGCCATCACCAGCTTCGCCCCGGCGATAAACGGCCACCAGAACTCCCACACCGACACGTCAAAGCTGCACGGCGTTTTCTGCGCCACCACGTCCGTCGCGTCCAGCGGGTAGTGATCCTGCATCCACTTGAGGCGGTTAACGATGGCGGTATGCCCGACCATGACGCCCTTCGGACGTCCCGTCGAACCGGAGGTAAAGATGATGTACGCCGTCTGCTCCGGCTTCGCCAGCCGCAGCGGTTTTGCATCCGCAGCCGGTAAAAGGGTGTTGTAACTAAATGCACTAATCGGCAGATCGCTAAAGCGCGGGAGCTGCTCGTCGGTGGTAATGAGCAGGGACGGCTTCGCGTCCTCGAGCATCATCCGCAGACGATCGTCCGGGTAGCCGGTGTCGAGCGGCAGCCATGCGGCCCCCGCCTCGACGATGCCGTGCAGCGCCAGGGTAAGGAACACCGAGCGCGGCAAGGCCACCGCCACGCTGTCGCCCGGCTTCACGCCGCGCGTGCGCAGCAGGTTTGCCAGCGCGACCACCTGCTCGCGCATCTGGCGATAGTTCAGCTCAACGTTTGCATCCGCCAGCGCGGGGACGTCCGGCGTTTTGCTCGCCTGCTCCGCCACCAGATCCGCCAGCGTGGTGGCCGGCAGCGCCAGTCCGGTATTGTTGATGCGCGCAAGCCTCTGGTATTCCTGTTCTGAAACGGTTTCCACTTCGCCGCAGCGCAAATCCGGGTTAGCCGCAAACTGCATCAGCATCGCGTTCAGACGCGCCACGTGACCGGAAAGCGTCGCTTCATCGTAACGCTGCTTACTGGCGAGGATCTCAATGCTCAATCCGCCCTGCTCGTCGGGGAACAGCGCCAGCTCCAGATCGTTCACCGGGCCGGTTGCGAGCGTGTGGGTGATGGCCTCCACGCCGTCGATATCCAGTTGATAATCAAACACCTTCACGTTCAGCACCGGACCAAACAGGGCTTCATCGCCTGCGGCACGCCCGCTGTCGCGGACGATCTGTTCGGCGTCGTAGCGCTGATGGCGGCGCATTTTTTTCAGCTGATTAGCCAGGCGCAGCGCCAGTTCCGGCAGGCACTCATGAGGGTTTATATTCACCGCCAGCGGCAGGACATTGAGCACCGGCCCGGTCGCGGTCAGCGCGGCGGAGCCCATGCGGCGCATAAAGATAAACCCGGCGGCGTAGTCCAGCCTTCCGGTCAAACGGCCCAGCCACAGCGCCACCAGCGCAAGGGCCAGATCGGTACGCTGCGTCTGCCCTGCCGCCTGCGCAAGCTGGCTAAAGGCGCGACCGTCGGCGTCAACCTTCAGGCGAAGAATATCGGTGGTGGCGGCGCGTCCCGGCAGCGGCGCGGAAGAGAGCGAGACCGGAGACGGCAACTGCCTGCGCTGCTCCGCCCAGAAGGCGCCGTCGCGCGCGTATGCCTCGCTGTCGCGATAGCGCTGATACTCCTCCACCACTTCGGCAAATGGCGTAAACGGAGATGCGGGCGTCGGTTCACACTTTTTCCACGCGGCATAAATCGCGGCGATCTGGCGGGTAATGGCCGGGAAGCTGAAGCCATCCACCACCAGATGGTGATAGCGCTGATACCAGTACCAGTGATTTTCACCGACCTGAAGCAGCTGGTGAAACGCCAGCTGCTGGCCGCTGTCGACGCGCAGGTTCTGGTTAAGATCGGATTCCATCAGCGCCACGGCGGCTGCGTGGGAATCAACGCGAATAACGGACGGCTCCGGAAGAACGAAGCTCTCATCCACCCACTGCCACACCTCGCCGTTTTCTTCGGCAAAACGCATCCGCAGGGTGTCTGCCTGCATCATGCCCGCGGCAATGGCTTTTGCCAGCAGTGGCGCATCGATATCGCCTTTCAGCTCGGTGTAGTGCGCTACGCTCCAGGCGTTTGGCAGCGTGGACAGCTGTTCCGCCATCCAGATCCCCGGCTGGGCGGCGACGAGAGGAAGACGGTTCATGCGTTATCCCCCGCAAAATAAGACGGCTCAAGCGTTTCCCAGCGTTCGGCCAGCCACTGCTGGCATGCCTCCTGAGACTGCGCTTCGCACACCACGCGCCACCCCGCCGGCAGTTCGCACTGCTGCGGCCACAGGCTGTACTGCCCCTGGTCGTTTTGCAAAATGGCGAACTGTCCCTGCGGATTATCGAAAGGATTGCTGAATTCCATACAGACTCCGTTAGTGAATAAGCGGCTGCCAGAGGGTCATCAGCCCCTGCGTCAGCCCACCGCGCCAGCAAAGCGCGTCGTGTCCGCCGTCAACCTGACGCCAGGTAACCTGCTGCTGCGCGTGTAGTTCGGCGTAAATCGCCTCATTGGCATTGAAAATCAGCGGCTCGTTACGTCCGGCTTCGAGGACGATGCGCAGCCCGCTCGCGGTTAGTTCACCTGCTCTGAGCTGTTCGATGAGGCGCCCTTCCTGCTGCCCACCGCGGTGCGGCCACCAGTACGAGCCGGACTGGCTCAGCACGCAGCCAAACCGCTGCGGCCAGTTGAGGCCAGCATAAAGAGAAGAGAGTCCGCCAAAGCTCTGGCCCGCCACCACGGTACGGTCGGCGCGGTCGCTGAAGGGGGCGATATTTTTTACAAGTGGGAGAAGTTCTTCCTGCACCGCCAGCCAGAAATCGGGATTGCACGGCAGCTCGCGGTTGCGATGCTCCATGTCGATAACATCGATTAAGACGTAGACCGCGGGCGGTAATTTGTGCTGGGCGGTGAGCGATGCCAGCGCAGGCCAGACGGGCATACTTTCGGCCCAGAACTGCCCGTCGAGCAGCACCGCCAGCGGACGCTCCGGGTCGTGACCCCCGGTGGTGAAAATCCAGACGCGACGGCGATTTTCCAGGCGCGCGCTTTCCCACTCAATGCAGACCGGCGGCTGATACGGCGTATCGGGATGATTCCAGCCCGGCTGAACCGGCGCTTCCGGCATCTCCAGCGCGGAGACGGCATGCCCGCGCCCGCCGCGCCAGCTTTGCGGATTCAGCGGGTCGGAAACCGCGTGCGGCAGCAGTTTACGCCAGCCTTCGCGCAGCGCCATGCGGTCCGGCTGCTCGCCTTCAAAGACGGTATCGGTAAAATCGTTTTCGTTCACGGATGGGATAAAACAGTAGCTTCCGCGCCACTCGGGGCTGAACTCACCCTGCCACTGCCAGACGTCGGTATCCGGAATGCGTTCGAGAGACTGCGGGCGGGCATTTTGGTGGTGATCGGTCACGCCGGTGACGTAGAGCCAGACGCGTTTGATCGGTGACGTTCTTTGCGTTCCTGCCGGGTCACGCCACCAGAACGTGACGCGATATTTTCCCTTTTCCGGCTTCCATTCAGGCCCATTTTTCGACTGCCACCACGCTTCACTTCCGGTTGTTAACGTCGTCACCCCTATAACCCCATGTTTCACAGTCTTTTTTGTTTCAGCGCAAATTTTATTGATAATATTATTGATAACTATTTGCATTTGCAATAGCGTAATGCCCGCGCTGTGGGAAGCGCGTTCATTAAATAACCATAAAAGCGGGACGTACAATGAATAAGAAGATTCACTCTCTGGCCTTGCTGGTCAATTTAGGGATTTATGGTGTCGCGTTGCCCACCATGGCAGACGACAACACCGCCTCTGCGCAGCACGAAGACACCATGGTAATCACCGCCGCCGAGCAGAATTTACAGGCGCCGGGCGTATCGACCATCACCGCCGACGAGATCCGCAAAAATCCGCCCGCGCGCGATGTGGCGGAAATTATCCGCACCATGCCGGGCGTTAACCTCACCGGGAACTCCACCAGCGGCCAGCGCGGAAATAACCGTCAGATTGACATTCGCGGCATGGGTCCGGAAAACACGCTGATCCTGATCGACGGCAAGCCGGTGACCAGCCGTAACTCTATCCGTCTGGGCTGGCGCGGCGAGCGCGACACCCGCGGCGATACCGGCTGGGTGCCGCCGGAGATGATCGAGCGCATCGAAGTGATCCGCGGTCCGGCCGCCGCGCGCTACGGCAACGGCGCGGCAGGCGGCGTGGTGAACATCATTACCAAAAAATTCGACGACCAGTGGCACGGCTCCTGGAACACCTACCTGAACGCGCCAGAACATAAGGACGAAGGTTCCACCAAACGCACCAACTTCAGCCTGAGCGGCCCGCTGGGCGGCGACTTCAGCTTCCGCATGTTCGGTAACCTGGATAAAACCCAGGCCGACGCGTGGGATATCAACCAGGGTCATCAGTCCGATCGTACCGGTGCCTACGCCAACACCCTGCCGGCTGGCCGCGAGGGCGTGGAAAACAAAGACATCAACGGCGTGGTGCGCTGGGACTTCGCGCCTATGCAGTCCCTGGAGTTCGAAGCGGGCTACAGCCGCCAGAACAACCTCTACGCGGGCGACACGCAGAACACCAACAACGACAGCGCGCTGGTGAAGAAGAATTACGGTAAAGAGACTAACCGTATCTATCGCCAGAACTTCGCGGTGACCTGGAACGGCGGCTGGGATAACGGCATCACCACCAGCAGCTGGGCGCAGTACGAGCACACCCGCAACTCCCGCCTGGGCGAAGGGCTGGCGGGCGGGACGGAAGGGTTATTCAACAGCAATAAATTCACCGACACCGACCTGGCCGACGTGATGCTGCACAGCGAGATCAACCTGCCGATTGATTTCCTCGTCAACCAGAACCTGACGCTGGGCACCGAGTGGAACCAGCAGCGCATGAAGGACTCGACTTCGTTCACGCAAACCCTACAGGGCGGCACCATTCCGGGCATGACAAACGACCGCAGCCCGTACACCTCGGCGGAGATTTTCTCCCTGTTCGCTGAAAACAACATGGAGCTGACCGACAGCACCATGCTGACCCCTGCCCTGCGCTTCGATCACCACACCATCGTCGGCAATAACTGGAGCCCGTCCCTGAACCTGTCGCAAGGCCTGGGGGATGACTTCACGCTGAAGATGGGGATCGCGCGCGCCTACAAAGCGCCGAGCCTGTACCAGACCAACCCGAACTACCTGCTCTACAGCAAAGGCCAGGGCTGCTACGCCAGCTCGGACGGCGTGGGCTGCTACATGATGGGCAACGATGACCTGAAAGCCGAAACCAGCATCAACAAAGAGATTGGTCTGGAGTGGAAGCGCGACGGCTGGCTGGCGGGCGTGACCTGGTTCCGCAACGACTATCGCGACAAAATTGAAGCGGGCTACGCGCCGATTGGTCATACCTCTTCCGGCAAAGTGCAGACGGATATTTACCAGTGGGAAAACGTTCCGAAAGCGGTTGTCGAAGGGCTGGAAGGCTCCCTGAACGTGCCGGTCAGCGACACGATCAACTGGACCAACAACATCACCTATATGCTGCAGAGCAAGAACAAGGAGACCGGCGACCGTCTGTCGATCATTCCGGAGTACACGCTGAACTCGACCCTGAGCTGGCAGGTGCATCAGGACGTGTCGCTCCAGTCGACCTTTACCTGGTACGGCAAGCAGCAGCCGAAGAAGTACAACTACAAAGGTCAGCCGGTGACAGGATCTGAGAAAGACGAAGTCAGCCCTTACAGCATCGTTGGCCTGAGCGCGACCTGGGACATGACCAAAAACGTCAGCCTGACCGGCGGCGTGGATAACGTCTTCGACAAGCGTCAGTGGCGCGCGGGTAATGCCCAGACGACCGGAAATGCCACCACCGGTGCGTATATGTACGGTGCGGGAGCGTACACGTATAATGAACCGGGCCGAACCTGGTACATGAGCGTGAATACGCGATTCTGATTCAGGCAGTAACTCCTCCCTCTCCCTATGGGAGAGGGCCGGGGTGAGGGCATCAGGCCGCACAATTCTGAAGGAAAACCATGCACACTACCCACAGCACATTTTCTCTTGCCGGCCACACCGTCCACCACGTCACCTTCGACCCCACCACCTTCACCGACGCCGACCTTCTCTGGCTCCCCCACCACGCAGAGCTTGCAAACGCCGGGCGCAAACGCAAAGCCGAGCATCTGGCTGGCCGCATTGCCGCCGCGCATGCGCTCGGCGTGATAAATGAACGCGCGATCCCCGGCATCGGCCCCAGCGGCGAACCGCTCTGGCCGAAAGGGGTTTCGGGGAGCATCACCCACAGCGGCACGCAGGCGATGGCGGTTGCCGTCCGTCATCAAGATGCGCTCGTAGGTATTGATTGCGAAGCCATTCTTCCAGACCGGGAAGCCCGCGAAATCCAGGACGGCATCGTTGATGCGCAGGAAGTGATATGCCTGACGCACTCGGGCTCCCCCTTTGCGCTGGCGCTGACGCTCGCTTTTAGCGCCAAAGAGAGTTTGTTTAAGGCGCTCTTTCCGAAAGCGAATACTTTCATGGGGTTTGAGTGGGCGAGAGTCACTGAGTTAACGGAAAAAACAATCACGCTGGCGCTTTCGCATCCGGCTGGAGACTATCCTGAGGGTAAACGCTTCACCCTCGTCTGGCAGAATAATGATACGAGCGTGTTTACGCTGCTAAAAGCCTGATGGCGCTGCGCTTATCAGGCCTACGGTAAACCGGTTTGTATGCCGGGTAAGCGCAGCGTCACCCGGCATAGAGTGTACAGATAGATATCAGCTCACTGCCCCGCAAGCGCTCTGAAAAACGCGGGATTATCTCTAATCACATTTAGCACTTTCGCCGCTAATCCCGTTGGGTTTCGCCGTTTCGACTCCCAGCTTTTAATCGTATCAACGCTTGTACCCAGAGCCTTCGCCATTTCGCTTTGAGTGACATTTAACTGCTCTCTTATCGCGCGAACGTCCGCGACCTCATAGCGAGTGACTCGTGATGGCGTTTTCTTACCACGTTGGATCTCGGCTGCCTCTTCAAGTGAAGCCTTCAGTTCATCAAAGATACTCATTGCCTGCCCCTTGTTGCCTGATGGAGTACATAGTACACCTTTAATTGATGGAACTGGAAGCGCTATTGATGAGAACAGACGTGAGTTTTTTGAGTTCGGCTTTCTCTACATCGGTCAGGCTGTCCTTCATGCTTTTTGGATAGGCCATAAGGAAAAAAATCACCTCTTCAGTAGCCAGAAAGTATATGACTCTGGCCCCGCCGCTTTTTCCCTTTGAGCCAACAGCCATTCTTATTTTACGTAGCCCGCCTGTATGCTGGATCAAATCGCCTTTATGAGGCCAGGCAATGAGTTCCTTTTGGAGATCCCTTAATTCATCATCCGTAGCAATGCTTTTGAATTGTCGGGTAAAAAGTGATGTTTCGATAAATTCTATCGCGTGGCTCATGCATCATACCTTCCCTGATGCAGCAAAAGCCTCAATGCGTCAGCATCAGACTTTTGCTGCAATATGACTCTTCCATGAGTAATATCGCACTGAATAACTGTATTTATATACAGGTTTATTGTTTTTTAAGAATCCATTTAGATATCAGGGAACATCACGCTATTCCCCGGCGCTTCCCTGTGCAGATGGATAAAGTTCAGGTGCCGTTCATACTGGTCCAGAATGTCCGTAATCACCTGCTCTTTGCTGTAATCCATCAAATCATTCCCCTGGCTTCCTTCCAGCAGGAAGGTCTCCAGCCGGTAGTAGGTCGACTTCCCGCTGCGCGCCCGGTAGGTAAAGCCAGGCACCGAGTACTGTTGCGGCCAGATCTGGTAGACAAAGTTCTGCTCGTCGCCCATGTGTACCAGCAGATCCAGGTGCCCCAGGGTCTCGCCCTCCTCCGGCGGCAGGTTTTTCAGCTCCACGTAGGCGCCACGCAGCTTCAGCTCCTGCGCAACCTCTTCCATTGCCGGGAAGCAGACCGTCTCCATCATCTGTTTGGTGTAGCGCGTGCCCGGGTAATTCATCAGGCGCGAGAGACGTTTCTTCCAGCTCAGCCTGTCCTGCGCGCCCATCGGACGCGGCGCGGTGTCGCGGCTGGCGCTGACGCGGCGGTAGTCTTCCACCTTGAGGGATTTATACAGCCCGACCATCACGAAGAAGATGACGAAGCTGAACGGCAGGCCCATGATCACCGTGGTGTTCTGCAGCGCCGAAATGCCGTTGGTCATCAGCATACCGAGCGTCAGCAGGCCGATGGCGACGGACCAGAAGATGCGCAGCCAGTTCGGCGCATCGCTGTTGATGTCCTTCAGCTTCGAAGTGAAGTTGCCCAGCACCAGCGCGCCGGAATCCGCCGAGGTGACGTAGAACAGCAGGCCGGTGATAGTCGCAACGGAGGCGCTAAAGGTAAACGCCGGGTACTGCGCCAGCAGGCTGTAGAAGCCGCGCTCCGGGTGCGACATCGCTTCCTGCGCGAAAGTCGCGTTGCCGTGGATGATCTCATGCAGCGCGCTGTTGCCGAAAATCGACAGCCACAGCAGGGTAAAGGTGAACGGGATAATCAGCGTGCCCATCACGAACTGGCGGATGGTGCGGCCACGCGAAATACGCGCCAGGAACAGGCCGACAAACGGCGACCACGCCACCCACCACGCCCAGAAGAACAGCGTCCAGTTGTTCATCCACTCCACCGGACGGTCGAAGGCGAAGCTGTTCAGCGTCATGCCCATAAAGCGGTTTACGTAGTCGCCCACGTTGAGCACTAACGCATTGAGCAGGAAAGAGGTATCGCCCATAAACAGCACGAACAGGATCAGGCCCAGCGCCAGCGCCACGTTCAGCTCGGAGAGCACGCGGATGCCTTTATCGACGCCCGACGTCACCGAGATAGTGGCGATAATGACGGAGAGCGCAATCAGCGCCGCTTTCGCCGCCATCGAATCCGGGATATCAAACAGCACGCTCAGCCCGTAGTTGAGCTGCACCACGCCAATCCCGAGCGTCGTCGCGATGCCGAAAATGGTGCCGATCACCGCCGCGATATCGACGCTGTGGCCAATCGGGCCGTTAATCTTTTTACCGAAGATCGGATACAGGGCGGAGCGGATGGTGAGGGGCAAATTATAACGATAGCTAAAGTATCCGAGCGCCATGCCCATCAGGGCGTACATCGACCAGCCCGTCAGGCCGTAGTGGAACAGCGTCCAGACCATCGCCTGGCGCGCGGCCTCCATCGTCTGCCCTGCCCCTTCCGGCGGCTGCATATACTGCGTGACCGGTTCCGCCACGGAGAAGAACATCAGGTCGATGCCGATGCCTGCGGCAAACAGCATCGCGGCCCAGCTCAGCAGGCTGAACTCGGGCTTGGACTGCTCAGGCCCGAGCTTTACCGACCCGAAGCGCGAGCAGGCAATGCAGACCACGAAGACAATATAGAGCGTCGCGGCCAGCAGATAGTACCAGCCGAAGGTCTTCGACACCCAGTTCAGGGTGCGCCCAATCCACTCGGCAGAAAAATCACGAAAGAAGATCGTCGTCAGGGAAAACAACAAAATCAGCCCGGCGGAGGTATAAAAAACGACCGGGTTGATTTTGTCTTTTTCTCTGTCTTGTGAAAGGTCTGTCATCCAGTATCCCCACTGTTTTTGTAACTATTAAAATCCAAATCCGCAACAATTAAGACACATTTTATATTGAACGTCCAATCAAAAACCGCTTTAATGTATAACCAACGCTGATGAATGGAGTGGCAACAATGCCCAAAGTGGGGATGCAGCCGATCCGGCGCAGGCAGCTTATCGACGCCACGCTGGAAGCAATAAATGAAGTGGGAATGCATGACGCGACGATCGCGCAGATCGCCCGTCGGGCGGGCGTTTCCACGGGGATCATCAGTCACTACTTCAAAGACAAAAACGGTCTGCTGGAAGCAACCATGCGCGACATCACTGGCCAGCTGCGCGACGCGGTTTTGAGCCGCTTACGCGCCCTGCCGGACGCCAGCGCGGAGCAGCGCCTGCAGGCAATTGTGGGCGGCAATTTTGATGAAACCCAGACCAGCGGAGCGGCAATGAAGGCCTGGCTGGCCTTCTGGGCGAGCAGCATGCACCAGCCGATGCTCTACCGCCTGCAGCAGGTGAGCAGCCGTCGTTTATTGTCAAACCTGGTGTACGAGTTCCGCCGTGAGCTGCCGCGCGAGCAGGCCGAAGAGGCGGGCTATGGCCTGGCGGCGCTGATCGACGGGCTGTGGCTACGCGCCGCGCTGAGCGGCAAGCCGCTGGATAAGACCCTGGCGCAGTCGCTCACCAGCCACTTCATCAGCCAGCATTTACCGACCGAATAACCGAGGAGAATTTATGTCCCGAATGGCAGAACAGCAGCTTTATATCAATGGTGGTTATACCTCCGCCACCAGCGGTCGCACCTTCGAGACCATCAACCCGGCCAACGGTGAAGTCCTGGCGAGCGTACAGGCCGCCGGGCGCGAAGATGTCGATCGCGCCGTAGAAAGCGCAACGCGCGGGCAAAAAGTCTGGGCGGCGATGACCGCCATGGAGCGCTCGCGCATTCTGCGTCGCGCCGTTGATATCCTGCGCGAGCGCAACGATGAGCTGGCGAAGCTGGAAACCCTCGACACCGGTAAAGCGTATTCCGAAACCTCCACCGTCGATATTGTCACCGGCGCGGACGTGCTGGAGTACTACGCGGGGCTGATCCCGGCGCTGGAAGGCAGCCAGATCCCGCTGCGTGAGACCTCGTTCGTCTACACCCGCCGCGAGCCGCTGGGCGTGGTGGCGGGCATCGGCGCGTGGAACTACCCGATCCAGATCGCCTTGTGGAAATCCGCCCCGGCGCTGGCGGCGGGCAACGCAATGATCTTCAAGCCGAGCGAAGTGACGCCGCTCACCGCCCTGAAGCTTGCGGAGATCTACACCGAAGCGGGCCTGCCGGACGGCGTGTTTAACGTCCTGCCGGGCGTGGGCGCGGAGACCGGCCAGTACCTCACCGAACATCCGGGCATCGCTAAAGTCTCCTTCACCGGCGGCGTCGCCAGCGGCAAGAAGGTGATGGCCAACTCGGCGGCCTCGTCCCTGAAAGAGGTGACGATGGAGCTGGGCGGCAAATCCCCGCTGATTATTTTCGACGACGCGGATCTCGATCTCGCGGCAGACATCGCCATGATGGCGAACTTCTTCAGCTCCGGCCAGGTGTGCACCAACGGCACCCGCGTGTTCGTACCCGCGAAATTCAAGGCCGCGTTTGAGCAGAAAATCGTTGAGCGCGTGGGCCGCATCCGCGCGGGCGATCTGTTCGATGAAAACACCAACTTCGGTCCGATGGTCAGCTTCCCGCATCGCGACAGCGTGCTGCGCTACATCGCTAAAGGCAAAGAGGAAGGCGCGCGCGTGCTGTGCGGCGGCGACGTGCTGAAGGGCGAAGGCTTCGATAACGGCGCGTGGGTGGCCCCGACCGTGTTCACCGACTGCACCGACGAGATGACCATCGTGCGCGAAGAGATCTTCGGCCCGGTGATGTCCATCCTCACCTATGAAAGCGAAGAAGAAGCCATTCGCCGCGCCAACGATACCGACTACGGTCTGGCGGCGGGCATCGTCACTGTCGACCTGAACCGCGCGCACGGCGCCATTCATCAGCTCGAAGCGGGCATCTGCTGGATCAACACCTGGGGTGAATCCGCCGCAGAGATGCCGGTCGGCGGCTACAAACACTCCGGCATTGGCCGCGAGAACGGCGTGATGACGCTGCAGAGCTACACCCAGGTGAAGTCCATCCAGGTTGAGATGGGTAAATTCCAGTCCATATTTTAACCGGGAGGTTTATTTGCAATTTGACTACATCATTATCGGGGCCGGCTCTGCCGGCAACGTACTGGCAACGCGACTGACTGAAGATCCGAACACCACCGTCCTGCTGCTTGAAGCGGGCGGGCCGGACTACCGCTTTGACTTCCGCACCCAGATGCCCGCCGCGCTGGCGTTTCCGCTGCAGGGCAAGCGCTACAACTGGGCGTATGAAACCGAGCCAGAGCCGTACATGAACAACCGCCGCATGGAGTGCGGACGCGGCAAAGGGCTGGGCGGCTCGTCGCTGATCAACGGCATGTGCTACATCCGCGGTAACGCGATGGATCTCGACAACTGGGCCAAAGAATCTGGCCTTGAGCACTGGAGCTACCTCAACTGCCTGCCCTACTACCGCAAGGCGGAGACGCGCGACGTGGGGCCGAACGACTATCACGGCGGCGACGGTCCGGTGAGCGTCACCACTTCGAAACCGGGCGTGAACCCGCTGTTTGAGGCGATGGTGGAGGCGGGCGTGCAGGCGGGCTACCCGCGCACCGACGATCTCAACGGCTATCAGCAGGAGGGCTTCGGCCCGATGGACCGCACGGTCACGCCGCAGGGCCGACGCGCCAGCACCGCGCGCGGCTATCTGGACCAGGCTAAAAAGCGCCCGAACCTGACCATCCGCACCCACGCCATGACCGATCATATTATTTTTGACGGCAAGCGCGCGGTGGGCGTCGAGTGGCTGGAGGGCGAAAGCACCATCCCGTCCAGAGCGACGGCGAATAAAGAGGTGCTGCTGTGCGCAGGCGCGATTGCCTCCCCGCAGATCCTCCAGCGTTCCGGCGTGGGCAACGCGGAGCTGCTGAAGCAGTTCGATATTCCGCTGGTGCACGACCTGCCCGGCGTGGGCGAAAACCTGCAGGATCACCTGGAGATGTACCTCCAGTACGAGTGCAAAGAGCCGGTCTCCCTCTACCCCGCCCTGCAGTGGTGGAACCAGCCGAAGATTGGCGCCGAGTGGCTGTTTGGCGGCACCGGCGTGGGCGCGAGCAACCACTTCGAAGCGGGCGGTTTTATCCGCAGCCGCGAAGAGTTCGAGTGGCCGAACATTCAGTACCACTTCCTGCCGGTAGCGATTAACTACAACGGCTCGAACGCGGTTAAAGAGCACGGCTTCCAGTGCCACGTTGGCTCCATGCGCTCCCCGAGCCGTGGGCACGTGCGGATTAAGTCCCGCGATCCGCACCAGCATCCGGCGATCCTGTTCAACTATATGTCCCACGAGCAGGACTGGCAGGAGTTCCGCGACGCTATCCGCATCACCCGCGAGATCATGCACCAGCCCGCGCTGGACAAATATCGCGGTCGCGAAATCAGCCCGGGCGTCGAATGCCAGACCGACGAGCAGCTGGACGAGTTCGTGCGTAACCACGCGGAAACCGCCTTCCACCCGTGCGGCACCTGCAAAATGGGCTATGACGAGATGGCGGTGGTCGACGGCGAAGGCCGCGTTCACGGGCTGGAAGGGCTGCGCGTGGTGGATGCGTCGATCATGCCGCAGATCATCACCGGCAACCTGAACGCGACCACTATTATGATTGGCGAAAAAATTGCCGACGCGATCCGCGGGCGCGAGCCCCTGGCGAAGAGCACGGCGGCGTATTATGTGGCGAACGGGGCGCCGGTTCGTCAGGCATTACAGAACGTTTAATATTCTGCCCTCTCCGTAAAACGAGAGGGTTTTCAATACATCTCTTCATTACGATAATATTTTTCGATACCTATAAGAAATAAATATTACCCTGCAATTATTTTGTTTATTTAAAAGTCTGTTGACACTGTCCCCGCAATTCAACTAAGTTTAACTGAATATCTTTCCATTAGTAATATACAATATATTCAAACCTGAAATTAAAGAAAGCGTCATTATTCTTTAATTCTCCCCTGCCTTTATTTTTGCATCACTCAACGGCGAGATAAGATCATGAATAATAGTGCAAACAAAGTTGTTGTTATCACCGGTGCCAGCAGCGGTATTGGTGAGGCCATTGCCCTTCATCTGGCAAATAAACCTTTTTCCCTGGTGCTGGTTGCCCGTCGTCTGGAGAGAATTAACGCCCTGGTGGATCGCATTATTCAGCAGGGCGGCCGGGCGATTGCCGTGAAGGCGGACGTGACCCGACAGGACGAGGTTCAGCGCGCGATTGACGCTGCCGTTGCCGCCTACCAGCGCGTGGATGTTCTGATCAACAACGCGGGCTTTATGGCGATTGCCCCCCTCAGCGAGCTGAAAACCGACGAGTGGGACCGGATGATCGATACCAATATTAAAGGCGTGCTGTACGGTATCGCAGCGGCATTCCCTGTATTCCAGCGTCAGAGGAGCGGACATTTTATTAACGTGGCCTCCGTGGCGGGTATCAAGGTCCTTGCCCCTGGCGGCGTGGTGTATAGCGCCACGAAATTCGCCGTCCGCGCCCTGAGTGAAGGCTTACGTCAGGAGGCAGGTAAAACCATCCGCACGACGCTTATTTCCCCCGGTGCCGTCGAAAGCGAACTGCAGTTTGGCAGCTCTGATGCCCCGAGCAAACAGTTCCTGCATGAATTTTATAAGCAGGCTATTCCGGCAGAGTCGATTGCCAGAGCCGTATTATTTGCTATCGAACAGCCTGGCGACGTTGATGTAAATGAAATAATTGTCCGTCCTACGCAGGAAGAATTTTAGCATGAGTTAAATAACGCTGGATGAGGTGTCATTATGATTAAATCATTAACGTTCCTGTCAGATTTAAATATGCGATCGGGTGCCGACATTCTCCTTGAAGTGCTGGAGAGTGAAGGTGTGGAATATATTTTTGGCAACCCCGGCACCACCGAACTTCCGCTCATTGATGCCCTTCTTCGCCATGAAAATATTCACTATATTCTGGCACTCCAGGAGAGCAGCGTGGTCGCCATTGCCGACGGTTACGCGAAAGCCTCCGGCAAGACCGGTTTTATCAATTTGCATACCGCCAGCGGTCTCGGACACGGGATGGGGAATCTCATTAATTCGCGGATCATGAAAACGCCGCTGGTTGTCACCGTCGGGCAACAGGATACCCGGCACTACGTGCGCGACCCGCTCCTGTATGATGACATTGTCTCCATTGGATCGCCGGTGGTGAAATGGGCGCAGGAGGTCACCAGCGCCGATCAGCTCCCGGTGCTGGTGCGTCGCGCATTTCACGCCGCCAGCTATCCTCCGGCCGGCCCGGTTCTGCTTTCGCTTCCGATGAACGTCATGGAAGAGCTCAGCGACGCCGGGATACAAACGGCCTCTAAAGTGAACTACCACACCGTGGCGGGCTCGCTGGACGAACTGGCCGAAGAGTTGAGCCAGGTTACCCCCGGCAGGATCATGATTGTGGCGGGGGATGAAGTTCACTCCAGCGGCTCGACGCAGGAGATTGTCCAGCTTGCTGAAGCGCTAGGCGCCCACGTCTACGGCTCCTCCTGGCCGTTGAATTTGCCCTTCCCCACGCAGCACGCGCTCTGGCGAGGCAATATGCCCACCACCGCAAAGGAAATCGCCAGCGTCGTTAATGCCTACGATGCGGTGTTTATCATCGGCGGCAGAAGCCTGATTACCATTCTGTATAGCGAGGGCGAGGCCATTCCGGAAACCTGCGCGGTGTATCAGCTCTCGGCGGATATGAACGAGCTGGGACGCACCTACGCCACCCGCCTCTCGGTGATGGGGGATATCACGCTCTCCCTGAAGGAACTGTTGCCGAAGCTTGAGCAGCGCCGGGTGGCAAGCAAATTGACGCATCAGCGGCTGCTCAAAGCGGCACGCGCTGAACGTGAAAAAGAGTGGCAACTGCAGGAAGAGCGTCTGGCAGCCGAGCGGCTGCGCCCGGCAATTTCGCCGATGGTCGCGGCCTACGAGGTGATAAAGTCCGTTCCGCCTGGCATAACGATTGTCGACGAGGCGATTGCAACGGCCAGACACGTTCGCCGGTTTATTTCCGACCAGCAGCACCCGCGCTACTACTTTATGCGCGGCGGCGGTCTGGGCTGGGGAATGCCTGCAGCAGTAGGTCACTCGCTGGGGATGGGGCGCGAGCCGGTAGTGTGTCTGGTTGGCGACGGCGCCTCCCTGTACTCGCCGCAGGCGCTCTGGACGGCGGCGCACGAAAATCTGCCCGTCACCTTTATCGTGATGAATAACCTGGAGTACAACATCCTGAAAAACTTCATGAAAGGACAGCCGGGCTACAGTTCAACACAGCTGGGTCGTTTTATCGGGATGGATCTGATTAACCCGCGAATTGATTTCCAGTCGCTGGGCACCGCGATGGGTATCCGCTGCTGCCGGGTGACCCAGGCCGCGGATATCGCCACGGCGGTGATGCAGGGGCTACAGTCCGGAAAAACCAATTTGATTGAAATTGCCATTTCCGCAGATTGATCGACCGTTTCAGATGTACCCTACATAAAACACTTATAACCGAAACAACTCAAGCCGCTTAATCTGCCGCCCTTCCCCGTCAAAATTCTCCGTCGCCAGCCAGGCGCGCAGTTCGGCATCGCGCTGCGGCCACTCGCCGTCAATAATAGAAAGCATATCGCTGTCGCGGTTGCGCCCTTTGCGCACCAGCTTCTGGCGCAGGCGTCCTTCCCAGACAAACCCCAGCCGCTCCGCCGCGCTGCGCGACGCAACGTTCATGGAATCGCACTTCCACTCGACGCGCCGGTAGCCGTGCTCAAACGCATTTTTCAGCAGCAGCCATACCGTTTCGGTGCCCATCCGGGTTCCTTTCATCCTGCGCGACCAGGTCACGTGCCCGATCTCCACCGACCCCAGCAGCCGCTCGTTAGCCATATAGCTCACCAGCCCCACCGCGCGTTCGGTGCGTAAATCAATGACGGCAAACGGCACCAGCTCATCGTCCATAACCTTAGCCACGATCCAGTGGGCGGTGGCTTCCACGCTCGCTGGCTGCGTGCTGGCAAGCCACGTCCAGTCGCTTTCGTCGCCCAGCGCGTAGGCCTCATAGAGATCGGCCGCGTGGCGATCGGCATCCAGCGGCTCCAGGCGGCAATACTGGCCGAACAGCGGCGTGCGGGTTAATACGCGCGCGCCTCTCCAGTCGGGAACGATATCGTTAACGGTTTGACCATGTTGATTGATTTCGGGCACGGCGGTGACTCCCTGAAAGGTAAGGAGTTTGTTATAGCAGGTTAAAAAGCGGGCGAAAAGAGAGGATTTGCAGGCCGGGTAAAGCGGAACCGCCACCCGGCAAAAAGATTACTTCAGCAGCTTCACCGTGGCGTCGATGTCGATCTCATCTTCGGTGAAGATCAGCGTCGTGTTCTGGAAGGTGGTAATCGCCAGCTTCTTCACCGTGCGCATTTCGCCCGGTTTTTTCTCGGATTTCGGCTTGATGCTGTTCATCAGCAGCCCCACCGACAGCACCGCGTTCTCTTTGTCGATTTTGGCATCAACCGGCTCTTCTTCGTTAAACACCACGAAGGATTTGATCGAGGTGAGCTTCACGCGCTCGCCCGCAATAAAGAGATGTTTGCTTTCAGGGATCACCTTCACCGCATAGGCAGAAAGGCCTTTGTTGTTGGTGGTCGGCTCGAAGGTCACCGCGGCATCTTTCTTAATCAGATCGGGATTCGCGACCTTAATCACATGAAAATAGCGGTTGTCACCGTTTTCATCTTTGATAAATCCAAAGCCTTTATCTTTAAACCACGTTGTGATTGTACCGTTCATCGCTGTTACCGCCTGTCAGATCGTAATGACTAAAGTTTTGCAGCGCGCAGTGTAATGCACAATGGATGAGGAGACAAAAAAAAGCCCCTGCACGGGTGCAGGGGAAAACTCATGTCAGAGCTTATTAGAATTTAATTAAACACCATTCCACCATCGATTAAGAGCGACTGGCCGGTCATGTAGTCGGAATCCGGGCCTGCCAGGTATGAAACGCAGGCGGCCACATCTTCCGGCTCGGACAAACGGCCAAGCGTAATGCGTTTGGCAAAGGTTTCGGTCCCGTAGCCGAGCGGTTTACCCGCCGCCTCGGAGACCTGACGGTCGATCTCCGCCCACATCGGCGTTTTGACGATGCCCGGGCAGTAGGCGTTAACGGTGATCCCCAGCGGAGCAAGATCCCGCGCGGCGGTCTGGGTTAAGCCGCGTACCGCGAACTTGCTGGAACTGTAGACCGCCAGCTCCGGGTTGCCGGTGTGGCCCGCCTGGGAGCAGGCGTTGATGATCTTGCCGCCGTGCCCCTCTTTGCGAAACGCGTCAATCGCGGCCTGGATCCCCCAGATCACCCCTTTCACGTTGATGTTGTAGACCTTGTCGACAATGTCCGGCGTGATGGATTCGATGGGGGTGGACGGCGCAATCCCGGCGTTATTCACGATCACGTTAAAGCCGCCAAGCGCGGTGCGCGCTTTCTCCACCGCTGCGAATACCTGTTCGCGGTCAGAGACATCGACCTTCACGGCGACGGCGTTGCCGCCGTTACGGATGATTTCATCGGCGACGGCTCTTGCCGTCTCAACGTTATAGTCGGCGATGGCGACGGCAAAGCCGTCTTTCACCAGGCGAAGCGCGATCGCTTTACCAATCCCCTGGCCTGAGCCGGTTACGAGAGCAACTTTTTGCATTTCTCTGTCCTTATATTGAGTCACAAAATCTGGCTGAGATGGAGCTGGCCCATCAGCAGCGGGTTATCGCTGTAGTCGACGGGAATGGCCACCACGGCAGGGCCATCCACGTCCATCGCAGCACGCAGCGTGGGTTCCAGCGCGTCGGCGCTCTCCACGGCAAAGCCTTTCGCGCCAAAGGCGTCGGCATAGACTTTGAAATCGACCGGGCCGAACTCGACGCCGGAAAGCCGCTGGTATTTTTTCTCTTCCTGAATCGCCACCATGTTGTAGCCGTTATCCACCCAGATGATGTGCAGCACGTTGGCATTGAGGCGCACCGCGGTTTCCAGCTCCATGCTCGACTGCAGGAAGCCGCCGTCACCGGAGACCGAAACCACCTTGCGGCCCGGGTTCACCAGCCACGCGCCAATCGCCCACGGCAGCGCGACGCCCATGGTCTGCTGACCGTTGGAGATCATCACCTGACGCGCCCGGAAGCTGTAGAGGTAGCGGGCGATCCAGATGTGGAAGCTGCCCATATCAACGGTGAGCGTCACGTCGTTATTCACGATGTCCTGCATGGCGCGCACGATGCGCAGCGGGTGCAGGGCAAACTGGTTAAGCGAGGCGCCGCGGCGATCGAGCAAATCCCGCTGGTGCTGGCGATCGACCAGAATTTCGGAGGCACGCTGGCTCAGTTCGAGCTTACGATCGATGCGGTTAGCGAGCAGGTTCAGCGTTTCGGCGATGTCCCCCACCAGCTCCAGATCCGGCACGTAGTTACGCTCTTCATAGGCGGGCAGCACATCGATATGCACCAGCGTCGCGTCGCCGCTGTTCCACATGGACGGCTCGTATTCCACCGGGCTGTAGCCGATGCAGATAATCAGGTCCGCCAGATGCAGCAGCCGGTCGCCCGCCTGGTTATTGAACAGGCCGACGCGTCCGGCGAAGCGGGTGAAGTGCTCCTGGTTCACCGCCCCGGCGGCCTGATAGGTGCTGGTGACCGGAATACGGCTTTTCTCCAGCAGCTTGCGCAGCGCGGCGCTGTTCGCGGGCTGGCTGGCCATCAGGCCGAGTAAAATGACCGGATTTTTGGCGGTTTCGATAAGCTTCGCCACGTCGTTGATGGCCGACTCCGGTGCCGGGCCCATCAGCGCCGGGCCGCTGGCGGGCAAAATCGCCCCCGTCGCGGGCTGGTCGACGATATCCTGCGGCAGGCTGACGAACGCGCCCCCCGGCCTGCCGTGCTCGGCGGCGCGAAACGCGTTCGATACCACCTCGGCAATCGCGTCCGGTGAGCTGACCTCCACGGCGTATTTGGTGACAGGGCTGAACATGGCAACGGTGTCCATGCTCTGGTGCACCAGCTTGGCTTTATCCGCCCGCTTCACCGCCCCGCCCAGCGCCACGACCGGGTCGCCTTCGCTGTTGGCGGTAGCAATGCCGGTGATCAGGTTGGAACAGCCGGGCCCGGAGGTCACCAAAGCTACCCCGGCCTTGCCGGTCAGCCGCCCTACCGCCGCCGCCATAAACGCCGCGTTGGCCTCGTGGCGGACGGGAATAATCTCGATGGAGGAGTCCAGCAGAGAGTCAAAAACTTTGTCGATTTTCGCACCCGGGATCCCGAACACCTGCTTCACGCCCTGCGCTTCCAGCTGGCCGACAACCATATCGGCGCCGTGCGCCCACTGACGTGACTGTTTCTCACTGTTCACGGTAGTTCTCCTGTTAGTTTTCGACGGAACGGATCGCTGCATCAAGATTGCTGGGGTGAAGGTTGGCCCGTAAAAACGCGCTGTCGGCGGGCAGGTCAATCATCAGCTTGTGAATTTCACCGAAGGTGAGCACGCCGCTTTCCAGCTGGTAGTCGAGCAGATGGCCCCCGCCCTGACGGTCGTCCGTGATGAAATGCTCGTGATAGCCGGCCACGTTAATACCCTGCATGTGCTGCGGCGTGCGGAACCCGACCAGCACCCCTTCGCGCTGGTTAAAGCGGAACACCGGCTGGTCGTCCAGCACGTCGGTCATCGCGCGGTACGGCGGCTTCTGGCGCGGCACCGTGCGGGTGTGGGCGTGGCGGAAGTTGCCATCGATGCGCAGCGCGCAGAACAGGTTGTCGGAGGGGATCTGCTGGTCGATGACGTCGTGGATCTGCTGACGGCTGACCGGCGCATCGAAGGTTTTGCGGTACTGCGGCTGGAACCAGGTCATCACCGCAAACGGCGTTTTCTGCTCAGGCTTCGCGGCCCGGGCGCTGCCGTCGGCGCGCAGCTGGTACACCTGGCTGCTGAAGGCAATCATTTCGCCGTCCAGCTCGTTGAAGGTGCCCAGACCAAAATCACCGTGTGCCAGCAGATCGGCGATGGTGGTCTCTCCTTCGTACACGCCGCTTAGCAGGGCGCTCATTAGCGATGTCTGATAGATCACGCTGTCAGGATGCTGGGCGGAGAACCCACGCAGGGTCTCGCACAGGCTGGCCTCACAGTCGCAGGCAGATGAATGCATCATCGTGCTCGTCCTCTTCAACTTTATTTAGAAAGGTTAAATAAATGTTGACCCGATTCAGCAGAGAGTTCCAATATAGAAACCATGCTGGTTTGAGACGTTTTAGATATGGAACTTCGTTATCTGCGGTATTTTGTCGCGGTTGCACGCGAGCGACACTTCACCAGGGCGGCCGAAGCGCTGGGTATTTCACAGCCTCCTTTGAGTCAGCAGATCAAACGGCTCGAAGAGGAAGTCGGCACGCCGCTGTTCAGACGCCTGACGCGGGGCGTGGAGCTGACCGAGGCGGGAGAAGCCTTCTACGAGGACGCCTGCAAAATTCTGGCGCTGAGCGACGCCGCGCTGGAAAAAGCCCGCGGCATCGCGCGCGGGCTGAACGGCAATCTGTCGATTGGCATCACCAGCTCCGACGCTTTTCATCCCAAAATTTTCGCGCTGATCCGCCAGTTTCAGGTGCAGAACATGGCGGTGCAGGTTCACCAGGTGGAAGCCAATATGTCGTCGCTGACGACGATGCTGGCGGAGGGTGAACTGGATATTGCCTTCGTGCGTCTGCCGTGCGAGAGCAGCAAGGCGTTCGAGCTAAAAATCCTCGACCGGGAGCCGATGGTGGTGGCGCTGCATCGCGATCATCCGCTGGCGGCGTGCGATTCGCTGGCGTTAGAGCAGCTTCGGGATACGCCGGTGGTGCTGTTCCCGCAGGAGGTCGCGCCGGGACTGTACGAACGGGTTCACGGCTGCTGCGAGCGGGCCGGAATTGACGTGCAGCACGCGCTGCAGTCGTCGCAGCTTTCCTCCTCCCTGAGCATGGTTTCCGCTGGCGGCGGGTTTGCGCTGGTGCCGAAATCCATGGCGGCCATTTCACCGCCGAATGTGACCTATCATGCGCTGAGCTCGCCGGAGCTTTATACCGATATCGCGCTCTGCTGGCGACGCTTTGAACGCTCGCGGACGGTGAAGCGGTTTTTGATGATGATGAGCGAGGGGTGACGGCGCAGCGCTGCTGGTTTGTAGGCCGGGTAAGGCGTTGCCGCCACCCGGCAAGTCAGCCTTTGTTGTCAAATCACGGGATCCTGGAACGGTAAAGGTCTTACTGATGCACGCTTCGGTACTACGTTTTCCTGGTAATTGTCTGCCGCAAACCATCTGTTACTCTGGCTGCACTCAAGGGATGACAAGGAAGAGAGATGCTGAATCCATGCTGGCAAGATGCCTTGAAATACCCTGAACAATGGAGGTTTTGATGACTACACGAGTTATTGCATTTTTGCTCATACTCGGCGCATTCGCTGTAAATGCTGCCGATGGCGGTAATGGTGGGGATGGCGGAAACGGTTCTGATGGAGGAAACGGTTCGGATGGCACCGTCTCAGCTCCGGGCCGCGCAGGTTGTCCGGGCGGAACAGATCCGGACGCGTCGGGAAAATTTTATCTTCCAGGAACAAAACAGCAATGCAATCCGGGGAAGCAGGATGCCGTGAAAAGCGCCAGGCAATCAGATGCAGAGTGACAGTATGCTAACGCATCCTGGCTCCTCATCCTCATTTGCCTCCTGCTTTAGGCATGAATACCTGCGGCGGAATACGCAGACCTAGTCTTTCGCCTCCGCACGTAATGCCGCCTGCACCGCGGGACGGGCGCTGATTTTTTCCCTGTACGCCACTAGCGCGGGCCAGTCGTTGAGTTCAATTGAGAAGAACGAGCACCATCCCAGCACGGTGAAAAGATAGGCATCCGCCACGCTGAAAGACGCTCCCGTCAGATAAGCGCTTGTGGAGAGCGTTTCCTGAAGAAAATCGAACCACCTGAACAGCTTCTCACGAAAAATCGATTTGGCCTCTTCGGGCAGCTCGCGGTTGAAAAGAGGTGCAGATCCCGCGTGTATTTCGCTGGTGATAAAGTTTAGCCATTCCTGAAGCCGCACTCGCTCCCAGCTGTCTGCTCGTGGTGCCAGCCCACTTTCTGGCTTGATGTCTGCCAGGTACTGCAAAATGGCTGGCCCCTCGGTCAGGATTTTCCCGTCATCCAGCTCAAGCGCTGCGACATAACCTTTAGGGTTGATGGTCAGGAAGTCGCGCCCGTCAGCGGTAAGCTTGCTCCTGTTGTCCACTTTAACCAGTTCAAACTCAATCGCCAGTTCGCGAAGCACGATATGGGGTGAGAGTGAACAGGTGTCCGGGGCGTAATAGAGTTTCATAATCTCTCCGTTAAAGCGTCTGTGTAATTTACATACACTGTGCTTAAAGCCATTCTCACTGTAAAATTAATGATTCATAAAATAACTATTAGCTGAGCTACTGATATTCATGATGAATCTTTTACACTGGCGCTTACTGATTGCAGTGGCCGATGCCAGTAATATTTCGCGTGCCGCTGAAGAGGTTGGCATGACGCAGTCGGGTGCCAGCCAGGCGATCGCTCAGTTAGAGGCCTCATTAGGATTTGCGGTATTCACGCGAGAGCGACGCCACATCGGCATGACTGCCCTGGGCGAGCGGGTTGTCAAAGAAGCAAGGAGTATGCTGGCGCGGCTGGATGCCATCCGTGCACTGGCGGATGAGAGCCGGGGGCTGAGCGGCGGGCGTATTCGTCTTGCCAGTTTTCCTTCGGTGACATCCACATTTTTACCCGGACTGCTGCGCGACTTTAAGCGCCTGCATCCTGAAATCGAGGTGGTCGTACTGGAAGGTACGGACCAGGAGGTCGAAGAGTGGCTGGCGGCAGATACGGTTGATCTGGGCGTGGTCATGAACCCTGTTCCCGGGCGTGCTGAAGCGATCTTAGGGCAGGATGCGTGGGTCGCGGTGCTGCCAGCCAGTCACCGTCAGGCTCGCTATGCGCGTTTGCGGGGCATCCCCCTTGAGGAACTGGCAGACCAGCCCTTCGTGCTCGCAACGGGCGGTTGTGCCGTCAATGGAAAAAGCCTGATGGAACAGGCTGGCTTGCAGCTGTCTGACGTGCGGGTGACCGTCCGCGACTGGATCAGCGCCTGCCTGCTGGTGCGCGAAGGCATGGGCGTCGCGCTGATACCTGAATCCGCTCTGCCGGATGAATTACGCGGCTTGTGCGTCGTGCCCGTAGCACCTTCGCTGTGCCGGGAGTTTGGGCTGGTTTGTTCGCAGGCGGGCAAATCCTCCCGCGCGACGCAGGCGTTATTAGAAGGGTTGCTCAAAATGAAAAGGTCTGCGTGAAGGAGTAGCCGCCACCCGGCAGTGCCCTTCTGGAAGCCGCCTCGCAAACTTTCAAGCAACCTTATGTAATTCAGGGTTATTCCTTTCCTTCCATTTTTCGCCGCCGTAAAGTGCCTGCGTTGCGGCACATCCGTAACCGGGCGTAGGAACCCGTTAGCATAAAGCGATATTTTTTGTCGCGACAGCGCATATCCCGTTAGAATCACGGTGGCGCTGGCGGAGCAGCCGAAAGGCTGGCCGTTTTTCTTTATGCACGGCATTCCTACCTCCGTCAGCGCTACCCCCTCTGAGCGTAGGAACTCATCGGGCGGTTAATATTTTTTTGCATAAAGAGGATGCCTTATGGCTACTATCCCTGGATTTTCTTACGCGCTTACTGAAGAAAGCGCTGTTTATCACCTTATCCACCTGCAACTTCCCGATTCTGCGAATCTCTTCGAACTGGCTGACGCCTGCACTGCGTATGTAAGCGTGCTGGTGGAAACTGACGACGCGGTGACGTTTGCCACGCTCTGTACGCGATTGCTGGCTGCGCTGAAGCGACTGCGGGAGTGCTGCGATGCCGAGCTGCCTTCGCATCTGGTTGAACAACTGATTGCGGGGGAAAAGATTGCTTCCTGCGTGCCCGACTGCTGGCAAGAGACGACGTTGCAGGTGGACTATGCCGTAGCGTTAACGTTGGCAGTGATGGGCGGGACGTTGCCTGCGAGCGTGGCGAAAGAACTCACCGGGCTGCTGCATGATATGGTCTGGTTATTGGCGGAGTTTGTGAAGGAGCCTTATATCCAGGCGCACTGAGGCGGGTGACTGAAGGCCGGAATTCTGCGAGGTAAGAAGCAGGATTTCGGCCTTACTCAAAGTACAGAGTTGTTTGTGGAATGTCCGTTAAGAGCGAATAGCAGACGGCCTATCCATCAAAAGAACATAAAAAAAACCGCCTCACGGCGGTTAAGCTATCAAGTCAAGAAGTTGCGCTTGCGAGACGTGCTGCAAATCCAATGAAGAACATCCCTACCAGCGCATTTCCTATGGCAGATAACCTACGGTTGCCT
Organism: Enterobacter dykesii; assembly: GCF_008364625.2. NCBI lineage: Bacteria > Pseudomonadati > Pseudomonadota > Gammaproteobacteria > Enterobacterales > Enterobacteriaceae > Enterobacter > Enterobacter dykesii. The sequence continues at coordinate 1,118,018 of NZ_CP126604.1, read as the reverse complement.
TTAAGACGGCTGAGCAGATAAGAGCCGCAGAAAACGAGAAAGCCGAAATAAACGAAAGTAATTGCGAACATTACTGCTGCCAGAATGATAAAAGCCATCCAGGAGTGTTCAGCCTGAACATTAATGAACTGGGCGAAGAAAGAGATATAGAACAGCAGCGTCTTTGGATTCAATAGCGTAACCAACATTCCGCGTCCGATGATCCCCCCGGCATCAGCTGAAGCTTTCTTTTCCTCACTCGTTTCGACAGCTGGCTTGAAGATAGCGCGTATTGTCTGGACACCGAGATAGAAAAGATAAGCAGCGCCTGCGTACTTGATGGCGTTAAACAAGGCAGGAGTTGAGCTTATGACCGCCGCCAGCCCACACCATGCCAGCAGAACCAGAATAACGTCGCTCAGCAGAATGGAAAATATTGCAGCAAAGCCCCGCTTGATGCCGCTGGTAATGCTCGTTTTAATCACGAACATGGTTTCAGGGCCAGGTACAAGGACTATCAGCGTTGCACCAAGCAGGTACGTCCAGAAATTCACGACACCAAAATCAGCAAACATTTTCACTCCGGTTCTCTCGTTTTCAACGAAGCTATTCTAATGTAACCAGCGTAGATGAAAACACATCACGGCAACTTTCCTGGTAAGCCAATGTCTGCTGTTGGCACAAAGCGGACATTTTTTTCACAGCCACCTCATACAGTGTTCACACTAATTAAATGACCGCCATCATCACGAGCATATGAACACTGTACTCCATCAAAGTTTCCACATTGTCAACCCACCAACCGTCACCCATAATGTTTCCAGTCTGGAAACAAGGGGCAAGGATGCACGTAGTCTCAAGAGCACCTTTCGACGCAGCCACCAGACAATTTCCTAATCAAGCACTCGCCCTGGACGATCTTTACCGGGTACTAAAAAAGGAGCATTACCTGTCACCAGACGACATGCGAAAGCGCTTCCCCAGCCTGGACAGGATGAAGTACCGGGAGAAATGGTGGGTCATTAATGTGGGTGGCGGGCATTTAAGAGTGATGTTTTTTACTGATTTTGAGCGAGGAACAATTTTCATCAAACACATCAGCACTCACGCAGAGTATGACAAGCTCACGGACCTCTACCGGAGAATGAAAGAATGAATTATGCAGCAGCCATCAAAGCGGCAAACGACCTGACAAACGCGCTCCCTTTCCTGGGCTCAAGCCCGTCGCGAGAAGATTACGAAGATGCGCTGGCGCTGGTGGAGTATCTGATCGAACATGAACCCGATAGCCCGCTGGTAGAGATGCTCACCACCAAAATCGATAAATACGAAAACGAGTCTCCGGAGTTTGCGGAATTTAACGCGCGTGTTGCCAGCATTCCGTCAGGCGTTGCGTTATTGCGAACGCTGATAGATCAGTACCAACTCACTCAGAGCGACTTCGAGAACGAAATTGGCAAGAAGTCTCTGGTGAGTCGAATCCTCAACGGACAGCGCACGTTAACGCTGGATCATATGCGTGCGCTGGCGAAACGTTTTGGTTTGCCGGTGAGTGCGTTTGTGGGGAAGTGATCGAGAGCAGGCGCTTTGTAACCAATCCGCGGTAATGAGTCGTTTACATACAAAAACAAAGAGCTGTTTATGAAAACCATTGAAGAACTACGAAACGAGCTTCTAAAAATAGGTGAGCAGTTAGGCGGAGGGACAAGGCCAAACCATTACTTCTTTATCCCTGACCAACCCGATGGGGTTGCAACTCCCTATCTTGAAATTCATGGCAAAGAATATCATTTTATCGTCAGTGAAAGAGGCCTTGAGATACAGCGAAAAGTAACGCTCAGTGACGATGAAATTCTGTATTGGTTTGTGGAGAGTGCCGTGGCGGGGATGGCCTCAACCTATGCAGCAAGCCATTCTTCTGAACGAGAATTTAGAGAGGTTTACTTCAGAAGACAATACAGTTTAATGCTCTCTATCAAACCTGAATGGGCAACAAGAAAGCGCAAAGAAATCGCTGAGCTTCTCCATTCGTGAATAAGCGAACGTTATTAACCCAACCGGCTCGTTTCATTTACTTCCCTGTTCCCCTCTCTTTTCCTGATAATTGCCTGCGACACACCATCTGTTACTCTGGCAGGACGCAAGGGAAGACAAGGAAGAGAGATGCTAAACCCTGGATTCGTTACCCGCAAAGCGCTTGCTCAGTGGCAGGATGTTCCCGCTTTTCTCCCCCAGTTCCAGTTTCATGAGAAACACCTAACGGTCATTCACACTAGCCGCCCTGAAAATATTCTGCCAATGATTGCCAGCTTTGACGTCCGGCAAGATGCCGTGATTCGGCGGTTAATGTCATTGCGTCAAATACCGCAAAAATTTCTGCGCAACCAGAAGGCACAGTCGATCGGCAACTTTGGTTTGCACAGTTTTACCCTTTTGAAAAATTCAGCATCAGAAATCTGTTACGGCTTAAGAGGACAATTCTGGCGTTCCGATTTTGGTCTGGAAAACGTGCCGGATGCCAGCGCTTTTCAGACCCCAGCCGCGCCCGGCAGCGCGAAACTGTTGCTGCGCTACACGGTAACGGAGCTGGCACCCGGCAAGCATGAACTCTCTACGGAAACATTCATCTCTTGTCCGGACAGACGCACTCGGCTAAAAATGTCGGCTTACTGGCTGGTAATACGGGCGGGAAGCGGCTGGATCCGTAAAAGGACGCTGAAGGCTGTTAAATCGAATATTGAAGGACGGGAGTCATAAGATGCTGGCTTATATCACTATAGGTACAAACGACTTTCAGCGCTCCGTGAATTTTTATGACGCTGTTTTTAACGTTCTCGGCTACTCGCGTCTGCCGGCGTGGACTGAAAGCTGGGCAATGTGGGGAGATGAAAATAATCCCGGCGAGGGGTTCAGCTTCTGTATTTGCCCTCCTTTTGACCAGCAGCCCGCGACGGCGGGAAACGGGACAATGTTCGCATTCAGTGCAGATAACGCGGATCTTGTCAGACGGTTCCACGCAGCTGGCCTCCTTGCGGGTGGAACGAATGAAGGCGAGCCTGGTACGCGAAGCGCTTACGGCCCCGACTTTTATGTTGCCTATCTGCGCGATCCTGACGGGCATAAGCTCGCATGCGTTTATCAGCATTACTCTCCTGAAGCCGATAAGTTTGTAGGCGAGGAATAGTCGCTTCAATCCTTATCTACCGCCCCACCTCCACGCTCGCCGACAGCCCCGCCACCAGCTCAACCCCCTCCGGCAATCTGTCGATATGAATGCGCACCGGCACGCGCTGCGCCAGCCGCACCCAGCTAAAGGTGGGCTCGACGTCGGGCAGACCCAGCCCGCCCGTTTCGTCGTTACTGTCCCCGATCCCATGCCCGATGCTCTCCACGTGACCCGTGATGACAGGCTCGTAACCCATCAGCACCACCTGCGCGGCATCCCCGACGCGAATATGGCGCAGCTTGGTCTCCTCAAAGTACCCCACCACCCAGAAGCTGTGCGCATCGACGATGGCGACCTTCGTCTCCCCCGCCGTCGCGTAGTCTCCGGGGCGAAGCCGCAGGTGCGTGACGTACCCCGAGACCGGCGCGCGCACGGTGGCGTGCGCCAGATTCAGCTCTGCCAGATCCAGCGCGGCCAGCGCACCGTGATAATTGGCCGCCGCGACGTTCGCCGCGCTGCCGGTTTGCTGTAAATCCTCGCTGGAGATGGCGTTTTTAATCAGCGTTCGTCGGTGGGCCGCATCCTGGCGCATCAGCATCTCATGGCGCTTCGACTCGACGTCCGCCTGCGCGCTGACCACCGCCAGCCTGAGCCAGCGCGGATCGATGGTGTAAAGCACATCGCCCCGGTTCACCCACTGATTATCCCGCACGGCCACGCTGATGACCGGCCCGGAGACGTCCGGCGCAATCTGCACCACGTCCGCCCGCACGCGGCCGTCGCGGGTCCACGGCGTTTGTGCGTAGTGTTTCCACATCATAAAGGCCAGAAGCGTGGCCGCCGCGACGGCGCTTAAGGTCAGCGCATAGCGAGCCAGTAAAGAGAGCAGTGATTTCATGACAATAACCCCAACGCGGTCAGACCCTGCATCAGCAGGAAAAAGGTGACGATCCAGGTTGAAACATCCATCAGCGGGCGAAACGGCAAGCGCCGGTAGAGCCTGCTGAGCGAGAAAAGCGCGACGAGGCCCAGCGTGCAGACCAGCGCCGCGAGGGCGACCGTCAGCAGCCCCGGGATAAAAACGCCGCCGATATTGAGATCGTTAACCATGGTCTGGCCCTCGTAATGCACAGTGCAGATCCACCAGCCTGAAGACCAACTGGCGCGTATGCTCATCTGCCGCAGGCAGATAGCGTTCGATAAGGGTAACGATGCGTTCGCGCAAGGCGTGGCGGTCCGCGGCGTTTATCCGATGAAAAAGCGCGTCAACCTCCCTGCCGGACGGTGCGTCACTGCGGCGTAAATGCATGACCGCCAGCCCCAGACGCAGCGCGTTCAGCAGCCGATCGAGCGCCTGCTCCGGCGCGCGCGCGCTGCGCTGCAGGCGCGGCAGCACCAGGGCGGTTCGGTCAATCATCAGGTTGATCCAGTGCGTTTCATCAACCCGCAGCGAGCCCTTCACGCTGCGGCGAATGTCGCGCTGGCAGAGGTTCAGCAGACGCGTGATGGCGCCATCCGCCTGCACGGTTTGCAGCAGGCTCATGCTGATGACGGCAAAGCCGGTCGCGGCAAAGAGCGCAATGGCAGTATTGGCCGCAACGGCGAAGTCTCCGCTGTAGCGCGCCCCCAGCTCGCACAGAATGGGCAAGGTCAGGGTGATGCCCATCGCCATAAACGTGGTGGGCGGACGCGCCTGAAGCGACCCGGCCAGCAGATACGCCGGGGCAAGCACCGCCACCAGCACCGGGAAATCGCTCACCAGCGGCAGCAGCGCAAAGCTGTAGAACAGGCTAATGACCACGCCCCAGAATGAGCCGATGATGTATTTCACGATGTGCGGCGCCGGGGTGTCGAAGCTGCCAAACAGCGTGCAGCAGACGCCGAGTATCGAAACCGCCGTACCGCCATCCGGCCACGCTGAGAAGATCCAGACCAGACAGCCGCTCAGGATGATGGCGAAAGCCCCCAGCGCCGTGCGGGCGGCAGTTAGGGGATCGCGGTGGAAAACGTAGCCTTTCGCCGCGCGGGTTTGCATCTCCCCAAACACGGGTTTTGCATGGCGGATAGCCCCGGAAAGACGCTCGCACTGCTGCAGAAGCGCGATCGCCTCCGAGAGGTAGCGGATAAAGCTGACCTGCAGCGCGTCGTCAAACGTCTGCGCCTGCGCGGCATACCGATCGATGAGAAGCGCACAGCGGAGCCGCAGCGCGTCTGCCGTGCTGCTGGCACCAGCGCCTTCAGCGGCAAGCCAGGCCTGAACGTCCTCCATCAACGCCTGCGCGTCGGCGGGCAGGGTTTCGATCGCTGGCAGGCGATCGTGCAGTTCACAGTTGACGATAACCAGCCGCGCCAGCCGGTCGTGGATCGCTTTTCTGGCCTGCCGCACCGGGGCTGAGAGGGCAAAATCATACGGAATATGGTGGCTGATGCCCTGCAGGAACTGGAGCGCCAGAGCCAGATGCAGTGGGCCGGAAGCCGCGTCGGGTTTGCCTGCTAAGGTATCCGCCACCCGCCCGCGCGCGGCCTGTAGCGTCTGGGATAGCTTAGCGTTGAACTGGCCCGATACCCGCGCGGGCAGCACGTAGCGGTGGATCAGCGCCGCGCAGAAAATCCCAATCGCGATCTCCTGCACGCGGACAATGGCGACGTTAAAGATGCCGCCGGGATCGGACACCGCAGGAAAACCAATCAGGCTCGCGGTGTAGCCTGCCAGCACAAACGCGTAAGCCCGGGGCGTGCGTTCCAGCAGGGAGAGCCACAGGCAGAATACGATCCAGCCCGTCAGCACCACGCTGCACAGGACTGGCGTATTCGCGAAGGCGGGCACAATCACAACGGTCGCGCTGGCACCCGCCACGGTACCGGCCAGCCGGTAGAGGCTTCTGCTCAGCGATGCCCCAACCGAGGTCTGCGACACGATGTAAACCGTAATAATCGCCCATGAGGGACGCTCGAGGCCGATCGACAGCGCAATGTAATAAGCCAGCATCGCCGCGGCAAAACTCTTCGCAGAGTAGATCAGCGCGCCCGCATCGTTTCGCAGCGCGGCGGGGAGACGAACGGAATGAGATAGGATGTTTTTCATGCCGGGATTATTACCGGCTTGCAGACCCGCTTAAATACTCTATTCTGTCAAAAAATACCTAAAAGCTGCCAGAATCGTGAAACCTCAACCTGCTACTACGCTGTATGACCCCGACTCTACCGCCAGCCCGGCAGTGGCGCGTCATCTGGACTTCGTGGACTACGCCGCGGAAGTGCCGGTGCATACCCACCGCAAGGGCCAGCTGATTATTGCCCGATACGGTGCGGTTAGCTGTTACGCGGAGAATGATATCTGGATCGTGCCGCCGGACTGCGCCGTCTGGATCCCCGGCGGGATCCCGCACAGCGCCAAAGCGACCTGGAACGCGCATCTCAACTATCTGTTTATTGAGCCCGGCGCGGCGGCGCTGCCGGAAAAATGCTGCACGCTGGCGATCTCGCCGCTGATTAAGGAGCTGGTCGATCGTCTGACGCGCGAAGGCGTGGATTATTCCCCGGACGGCCACGTCGCCAGGCTGACCCGGGTCACGCTTGACGAGCTCGCCAGCATGCCGCAGCAGAAGCTGAGCCTGCCGGTCTCAGCCGATCCGAAAATTCGCGCCATGGCCGACGCGCTGGTCAGCCGCCCTGAGGACAGAAGCACCCTGAAGGAGTGGGCGAAACGGCTCGCCCTCAGCGAGCGCTCGTTTGCCCGCCTGATGCAGCGCGAGACCGGGCTGAGCTTCGGGCGCTGGCGTCAGCAGCTGCATTTGATTATTGCCCTGCGTGAGCTGGCAAGCGGCGTGCCCGTCCAGAACGTGGCGACAACGCTCGGATACGAATCCGTGAATGCGTTTATCACCATGTTCCGAAAATCGATGGGCAGCACGCCCGCCCATTACTTTGCCGAACGGAAAAACAGCGGCCGTTAGCCCGGCCCCTCGCTCCCCGCCGCCAGCAGAGGCACCACCACGTCGCTGATGGGCACCGCAATCCCGTGCTTGCGGCCGTAGCGTTGGATCACCCCGTTGCGGATATCCCACTCCATCGGGCGATCGGCCTGACGGTCGGCCAGGATCGAGGTGCCCAGGTCCTCAGGCGCACGCTGGAAGTTCGCCAGAATTTCCTGCGCTACGTCATCGTCCAGCTTCGCCCCTTCGGCGCGGGCGACGGTAAGCCCCTCGCGCAGGTAGGCCAGCGCAAGCTCGCTGATATCCTCGCGCCTGAACATCCCGGCGCGGCGGTTAGAAAGCACCATCAGCCCGGCGACCGCGTTTTGCAGCAGCTTGCGCCACGCGACGTTGGCGAAATCAGCCGAAAGCTCAACCGCACATCGCGTACCGCGAAGCGCCTCCACCACCCGCTGCGCCTGCGGCACGTCCGGCAACGTCAGGCGCGGTTTGGCGCGCAGCCAGACGGAGGCATCCGGCTCGCGCTGGGCCGGGAACCAGACCACCGACGGCAGCACCGCCGCGCCGTTAACCCACGGCTCAAGCTGGGCTTTTTGCTCCACGCCGTTTTGCAGGGCGCAGACCACGGTGTTTTCATCGCACAGGGCCCGCAGCCACCCGGCGCTGTCGGCATTTTGCGTCGTTTTTACCGCCACAAAAACCAGATCGACGGGGCGCGTGATGACGGCCGGATCGGTTAATACCGGACCGGGCACCACCGTTTCACCCTCGTCGTGGCGCAGGCGTAATTCCGCGTGCGCGGTGCGTCCGCACAATAGCGGCGTACGGCCCGCGTCATGCAACACCGCGGCAATGGTGGTCCCAATTGCGCCAGGCCCAATCAGCGCAATCACTGGATTGTCAGACATGGTTAACTCCCCTTTTCGCTAAGCCTGCTAATAGTTATACCACCCTCAAAAGTGAGCGCCACGTCGTTGTCTATACTCAACACACAACAGACAACGGAGTGCGCCATGCCTTTACCCGATTTTAAGTCCTCTGAACCTTTCACCCTCGGCATCGAACTCGAACTGCAGGTGGTTAACCCGCCGGGCTACGATCTGAGCCAGGACTCCTCCGCGCTCATCGCCGCCGTCAAAGACGACATTAAAGGCGGCGAAGTCAAACACGACATCACCGAAAGCATGCTCGAAATCGCCACCGGCGTATGCCAGAACATCGACCAGGCGGCGGCGCAGTTCTCGGTGATGCAGCAGAGCATCCTGCGCGCGGCGGCGGATCAGCATATCCAGATCTGCGGCGGCGGGACGCACCCGTTCCAGAAGTGGCAGCGTCAGGAGGTGTGCGACGACGAGCGCTATAACGTCACGCTGGAGCGCTTTGGCTACCTGATTTTGCAGGCGACGGTATTTGGCCAACACGTGCACGTCGGCTGCCGGACCGGGGACGACGCGATTTACCTGCTGCACGGCCTGTCGCGCTTCGTGCCGCACTTTATCGCCCTGGCGGCAGCCTCGCCGTATATGCAGGGTACGGACACGAAGTTCTCCTCGTCGCGGCTCAACATTTTCTCGGGATTTCCGGATAATGGCCAGATGCCGTGGGTCAACAGCTGGCAGGAGTTCGAGGGGCTGTTCCGCCGCCTGAGTTCCACCAGCATGATCGACAGCATTAAGGATCTGCACTGGGACATCCGCCCCAGCCCGCACTTCGGCACCGTGGAGGTGCGGGTGATGGATACGCCGCTGACGCTCGGCCACGCCATTAACATCGCCGGGCTTATTCAGGCGACATCGCACTGGCTGCTGACCGCGCGGCCGTATAAGCATCAGGAAAAAGATTTTCTGCTCTACCGCTTTAACCGCTTTCAGGCGTGTCGCTACGGTCTGGAGGGGATCCTGACGGACGTGCACACCGGCGAGCACAAAACCGTGGCGGAAGACATTGCGTGGCTGCTGGAGCAGGTTGCGCCGTCGGCCGAGAAGCTCGGCGCGACGAGCGCAGTCAATGAAATTGCCCTGCTGTTAAAGCAGGGCAAGAGCGAGGCGCAGCGCATGCGGGAGTTTATCGCCGACGGCGGCTCGCTTATTTCTCTGGTTCAGAAGCACTGCGAGCTGTGGGCGACGAGTCCGTAAGGCCGTGGCCCCACTCGCGCAGGCGCTGAAACAGTACGAACAGCGCCGGGATAAAGAGGATCCCCACGACGGTCGCCACCAGCATGCCGCTGAAGACCGTGGTGCCGATAATGCGGCGGCTCTGGGCACCCGCCCCGGTCGCCAGCATCATCGGCAGGACGCCGATAATGAACGACACGGCGGTCATCATCACCGCGCGGAAACGGCGCGAGGCCCCTTCCCGCGCGGCATCGACAATCGCCATCCCGTCCATGCGCCGCGCGCGGGCGAATTCCACGATAAGAATTGCGTTCTTGGCGGCAAGGGCTATCAATAGCACCAGACCAATCTGCACGTACACGTCGTTGGCGTAGCCCGCCATCCACAGCCAGACCAGCGCTCCGCCGATGGCGAACAGCACCGAGAGCATCACGCTCGCCGGGAGCGTCCAGCTCTCGTACTGGGCGACGAGGAACAGCCACGCCATCACCACCGCCGCCAGCACGATCCATATCGCCTGATTGCCGGTCTGCTGCTCCTGATACGACATGCCGCTCCAGGCGTAGTCGTACCCGGCAGGCAAATTCTCCGCCAGGATCTCGGCCATCGCCGCCATCGCGGTGCTGCTGCTCACCCCTTCCGCCGCCGAGCCGCTCACCGACACCGACGGGAACTGGTTGTACTGCTGCAGGAACGGCGCGCCGACGCTCGGCGTAATGGTGACGAGATTGCTCAGGCGCACCCGCTCGCCGCTGTTGCTGCGCACGAACAGCTCGCTGATTTGCCCGGCGCGCTCGCGCCACTGCATCTCGTTCTGCATCACCACGTGGTAGACGCGGTTGTTGACGCTGAAATCCCCGGCGCGCGTGCCGCCAAAGGCGGTCTGCAGGCTGCTGAAGATGCGCGACACCGGCACGTCGAGACGCGCGGCGCTCTCGCGGTCAACGGTCAGCGTCAGCTGCGGCACGTTGCTGCTCCAGGTGGTGAACACGCGGCTCAGCTGCGGGTGCTGGTTGGCTTTCGCCAGCACCTCACGCGTCACACGCTCCAGCTCCGCCGGGCTCTGCCCCGCCTGCGCCTGGATGCGCAGGTCGAAGCCGGAGGCGTTGCCCAGCCCCGGCAGCGTCGGCGGCGCGAACGTCATGATGGTCGCTTCCGGCAGGGCCAGCAGCTGGCGCTGCAGGGTGCCCATCACCTCATCCAGCGGCGGACGCTCGCTCCAGTCCTTCAGCATGATGGAGATAAACCCGCCGTTGGAGGCGCTGGTGCCGTTGAGAATGTTAAACCCGGAGACCTGAATCACGTCCTCCACCGCCGGATTTTTAGCGATGAGTTCGCGTGCCGTGGTCATCACCGCTTCGGTGCGCTCCAGCGAGGCCGCCTCCGGCAGCTGAACGCTGGCAAAGAAGTAGCCCTGATCCTCCTGCGGCAGGAAGCCTTTAGGCATCGACGTAAAGCTGAACGCCACCACGGCCGCCGCGCCTGCGGTGACCAGCAGCGCCAGCCACGGGCGAAGGTTGAACATAGTCACGATGCGGGTGTAGACGCCACGCGTGGCCTCCAGCCCCCGGTTGAACCCACGGAAAATCGCCGCGGGCTGCGCCGGGCGCGGACGCAGCAGCATCGCGCACAGGGCAGGTGTCAGGGTCAGCGCCACCAGGCTTGAGAGCGTCACCGCAGTGGAAAGCGTCACCGCAAACTGGCGGTACAGCTCGCCGACAATCCCCGGCAGGAGCGCCACCGGCACAAACACCGCCAGCAGCACCAGCGTCGTGGCAATGACCGGACCGGCGATCTGGCGCAGGGCCAGCGCGGTCGCCGCCGTGCGGCTCTGCCCTTCCGCCATCAGCGTTTCAACGCTCTCCACCACCACGATGGCATCGTCCACCACCATGGTCAGCGCCAGAATAATGGCGAACAGGCTGAGCGTGTTGGCGGAGTAGCCCAGCGTGTAGAGCACCGCGAAGGTGCCCACCAGGGATACCGGAATGGCGAGCGCGACAATCAGCGTCGCGCGCCAGCTTTGCAGGAACAGGGACACTACGACCACCACCGCCAGCATCGTCAGCGCCAGCGAGACGCCGATCTCTTTAATCGTGGCCGCAACAAATGAGGTAGTGTCGAATTTTACCTCGTAGACCAGGTCGTCCGGGAAGCGCGTCGAGAGGCGATCCAGCTCCGCGCGCACCGCGTCGGCCACGCGCAGGGCGTTGGCGGACGGCGTCGGGTAGATGCCGAGATAGGCGGAATCGTGCCCGTTCAGCTGCGCGCCGGAGCTGTAGCTGCGCGAGCCGAGCTCGATGGTGGCGACGTCCTTCAGGCGCACCAGCTGGCCCATCTCGCCCGCGCGGATGATGATGTCGGCAAAGTCTTCGGCCTGGCTTAAGCGCCCCAGCCCGTTGATGGTCAGGGTCTGCTGCTGGCCGTTAAACACCGGCGGCGTGCCGACCTGGCCTGCCGCCCCCTGCACGTTCTGCTCGCGCAGCGCCTGCGCCACGTCGTCGGTGGTGACGTTCAGGGCGTTCATGCGGTCCGGACGCAGCCAGATGCGCATGCTGTAGTCGCGCGCGCCAAACATCTGAACCTGCCCGACGCCCGGCAGGCGGGACAGCGCCTCGCGCACCTGGGTGCTGGCATAGTTGCTCACAAACAGCGGCGTGTGGGTGTTGTCCGGTGAGTAAAGACTTACCCCCATCATCAGGTTGGTGGCACGCTTGCGCACCTGCACGCCGTTTTGCTGCGCCTCGGTCGGCAGCTGCGCCACGGCCTGCGCCACGCGGTTCTGCACGTCGATGGCGGCGAGGTCCGGATCGGTGCCCGCCGCGAAGGTGATGTTCAGGCTGTACGAGCCTTCATCCGAGCTGGTGGACTCCATGTAGAGCATGTGATCCACGCCGTTCAGCTGGGTCTCCAGCGGCGTGGCGATGGCCTCCGCCACGTCGGCCGAACTGGCGCCCGGCCAGCTGGCAGAAACATTCACCACCGGCGGCGTAATCTGCGGATATTGCTCCACCGGGATAATCCTCAGCGCGATGGCCCCCAGCAGGGTAATGACCAGCGCAATCACCATCGCGAAGCGCGGGCGTTTGATGAAAAACGTCAGCATGATGGCTCCTTAATTCAGTATCTGGACGGCAGCGCCCGGCTGCACGCGCTGCGCGCCGTCAGTGATTGCTCGCTCACCGTTCTTCACCCCGGAGGTAATCCGGAACTGCTGTCCGATCTGTCCGTCGATCTTGAGCGGGCGCATTTCTGCCTTGCCGTCGGCGTTAACCACCCAGGCAAAGAACCCGTCGCCGTTCTGCTGGACCGCGGCGACAGGCAGAGTTAGCGCGGGCTGCTCGCTGGCAGGGCGCAGAATGACATTCACGTTGCCCCCGGGCAGGAGCTGATGGCGCGGATTGGCGAACTCGGCGCGCAGCATCACGCTGGCGGTGCGCGGATCGATGCGGTTGTCCACCGAGGTAAGCTCTCCGCTGACGCGCTGGCCGTTGCTGTCAATGAACGCCTGCCAGGCCTGCTTCATGGCGATGATATCCGCATGCTGTCCGGCTTTGGTGGCAAACGCACCCTCTTCCAGCGCAAAAGCGATGCGGATGGGGTCAAGCTGTACGACCTCCACCAGCACGCCGCTGGCAGGGTTGACCAGGCTGCCGACGTGGAACCGGCTGTGTCCTACGCGACCGTCAATCGGCGAGGTGATGCGGGTGTAGTTCAGGGTGACATTACGGGTTTCGAGCCGGGCTTTGGCCTGCTCCAGCGCGGCGCTCGCCACGTCCCTTTGCATGCGGGCGTTGTCCACGTCGTGACGGCTGATGGCGTTGCTGCTGCCCAGGCTTTCAAAGCGGGAAAGCTGCTGCTGTGCCTGGCGCAGCGTGGCTTCGGCGCTTCTCACTTCGGCCTGCGCCAGCCGCAGGGCGGCGCGCGGCTCGGCGTCGTCGAGCTCAAACAGCACGTCGCCTTTCTTCACGTACTGCCCGTCGCGAAAGTTGATTTTGGTGATGACGCCTTCCGTACGTGCGCGCAGCTCAACGGTGTGGATAGCTTCGATGCGGCCCGGGATCTGGCGCTCGGAGGCGTGGGCGGTCTGCTCCACGGTGGCGACGCGAACGGGAATGGCGGCAGCGAATACGGGTTGCAGGGTACAGGCGAGAAGTGCGAACAGGAGTGGGAGCTTCATGGGAGTACCTCAGGGTTGTTGCCCTCACCCCGGCCCTCTCCCACAGGGAGAGGGAGGTCACAGTCCCCTCTCCCCGTGGGAGAGGGTTAGGGTGAGGGCAAAAGGTTATGCAGACTTACGGAACCTGCGGGTCAGTCGCTTCTCGATTTCGACGACGAAGAACATCACGCCCGCCACCGCCAGAGTCACAAACCAGTAGCGCAGCGGCAGGGCTTCGGTGCCGAACAACATCTGCATAAACGGCAGGTAGATAATCGCCGCCTGGAGCAGGAACAGCACGCCCGTCACCAGCCAGATCCCTTTGTTCGCCAGCAGGCCGCGGTTCAGGGAGAACCCTTCGGTGTTGCGGCAGTTAATCATGTACACCCACTGGGCGCAGACCAGCATCTGCAGCAGCACGGTGCGGATGAACTCCGCGCTGTGGCCGCGCGGGGCCAGCCAGGCTTCCAGCGCAAAGGCGGCGATGGCAATCATGGTGCCGACGAAGGCCACGCGCCACACGGCGTAGGCGTCCATCACGTGCTGCCCGGTCTGACGCGGCGGACGGCGCATGATATTGCGCTCGGCGGCTTCGAAGGCCAGGCCGAAGGAGAGCGTGGCGGAGGTGGCCATGTTCATCCACAGGATCAGCACCGGCGTCAGCGGAATGATGTTCCCCGCCAGCAGCGCAATCACAATCAGCAGCCCCTGCGCGAGGTTGGTCGGCATGATGAACAGGATGGTCTTCTTCAGGTTGTCGTAAACGCGACGCCCCTCTTTCACCGCGCTGGCAATGGTGGCGAAGTTATCGTCCGTCAGGACCATGTCCGCCGCCTCTTTGGTCACTTCCGTGCCCTTGATGCCCATCGCGATGCCGACGTCAGCCTGACGCAGCGCCGGGGCATCGTTCACGCCGTCACCGGTCATGCCGACGATTTCGCCTTTGTCCTGCAGCGCTTTCACCAGGCGCAGCTTATGCTCCGGGCTGGTACGGGCGAAGATGTCATACTTCACCGCCGCTTCCGCCAGCGCGGCGTCGTCCATCTTCTCCAGCTCGTAGCCGGTGATGGCCTGCTCGCTGTTGGTGATCCCCAGCATCTGGCCGATGCTCATCGCCGTCTGCGGGTGATCCCCGGTGATCATCTTCACGCGGATCCCCGCCTGCTGGCAGGCGTTAATCGCGTCAATGGCTTCCGGACGCGGCGGATCCATCATCCCGGCGATACCGAGGAAGATCAGGCCGTGGCTCAGGTCGTCGTGCGTCAGTTCCTGCTCACCGTTCGCCGGTTTAAACGCCGCGGCGACCATGCGCAGCCCCTGACGCGCATAGCGCTCCATCTCGCTTTCCCAGTACGCGCGGTTGAAGGCTTCCGCACCGTTGCGGGTCTGCTGCTCGGCGCACAGAGCGAAAATGACGTCCGGCGCGCCGGTGATCAGGATCTGCTCCTCACCGCCAATCTGGTAGTGGGTGCTCATGTACTTGTACTGCGAGTCGAACGGGATCTTGTTAACCAGCGTGGTCAAGACCGGCTCAAGGCTGGCCTTCGCCGCCAGCACCTTCAGTGCGCCCTCAGTCGGGCCACCGGTGATGCCCCACAGGCCGTGCTCGTCCTGAATCAGCTGGCTGTCGTTACACAGGTCGATGGTGCGCAGGTACTGCTCCAGCACGGTGCCCGGCTGGATGTGGACCGGCTCGTCGCTGCCTTCCAGGTAGAGGTTGCCCACCGGCTCGTAGCTGTTGCCGTCCACGCGGTAGCAGGCGTCGGCGGTGATGATGGCTTTAACCGTCATCTCGTTCATGGTCAGGGTGCCGGTTTTATCCGAGCAGACCACGGTCATCGCGCCCAGGGTTTCAACCGTAGGCAGCTTGCGAATAATCGCCCGCTTGCGCGCCATCGCCTGCACGCCCAGGGAGAGTATGATGGAGATAATCGCCGGCAAACCTTCCGGCACGGAGGCCACCGCCAGGCTAATCAGGGAGAGCAGCAGCTCGCCCATCGGGATCTCGCGGAACGCCAGGCTGAAGACAAACAGCGCGGCCATCATCGCCAGGATAATGGCGAAGATCGCTTTACCCAGCTTGTCCATCTGCACCAGCAGCGGCGTGCGGTGCTTTTCGATGCCCGCCATCATCTGGTTAATATGGCCGAGTTCCGTATCCTGACCGGTGGCAGTGACCACGCCGACGCCGCCGCCCGCGCTTACGGTCGTCCCGGAGAAGGCCATATTGGTGCGGTCGCCCAGCGGCAGTTCACCGCTCAGCGGATTAACGTGTTTATCCACCACGGTGGATTCACCGGTCAGAATTGCCTCTTCCACGCGTAGATTATGCGCTTCAATTAAACGCATATCCGCCGGAATACGATCTCCCGCGCGTAAAACAATAATATCGCCCGGGACTATTTCAGTTGTGGGTATCGTTTCGTGGTTGCCGTTACGAATAACGCGCGCCTCGCTGGAGAGCATATTGCGAATACTCTTCAGGGATTTTTCCGCGTTGCTTTCCTGAATATGGCCAATTAAAGCATTGATTACCGCCACGCCCAGAATAACCAGCGTATCAACCCAGTGGCCCATGATTGCCGTTAATACGGCGGCGGCCAGCAGGACATAAATCAGGACATCATTAAAATGGGCCAAAAAACGCAGCCAGGCAGGCTTGCCTTTTTTCTCCGGCAGCGCATTGGGGCCATGTTTTTGCAGACGCGCCTGCGCCTCTGCACGGTCCAGACCACTGGCCTGGCTCTTCATGTGAGCAAGCACCTGCTCTGTGGTCTGCTGATATGCCAGCCCGCCGGAAGGCGGCACGTTTGGGGATAATTTTTTCTCGGTCATCGTATTTTTCCTTCAATATCCGGTGAAAAGAAGCCTGAATTCCTTTCGGGCATAAATAAATTCATTTTAAAGTCTTGCGGGTAAAATTGATCTACCGCAATATAATGACTTCTCGGTTATTCAAAACTGCTTAAAACTATTTTGATGAGCCAATTTTTACAAAATATTTCTAAACCAAATCTAAACGAGGAGGATCCATGTTTGGTATTTATCGCGGGCGTCGCCTGGCGTTATACATTATCGCAGCCATTGTTATTGCCACGTTAATTGGTTATAGCACTTATACATTTGTAAAATTATTTTCTTAACGCAGACATTTATTGACACAACACGATATTAATTTAATTGCCTGCAGAATATTATTTTATTTCTACGATTACCGCGCAGATAACGGCGTTTATTTTCCTGAAATCGGATGGGCGGGTTTATATTGCTTTACGTTCCGGGATGCCGGACAATGACATTTTTAACTGACGATTAACATTACGATGAAACACCCGTTAGAATCGCTGCTTACGGCAGGCGGCATTTTATTGCTGGCCCTGCTCTCCTGCCTGCTGTTACCCGCGCCGTCGCTGGGCCTGGTGCTGGCGCAGAAGCTGGTTCAGACCTTTCACATGGTCGATCTGAACCAGCTCTATACCATTCTGTTCTGCGTGTGGTTTTTGCTGCTGGGTGCCATCGAATTCTTCGTGCTGCGTTTCGTCTGGCGACGCTGGTTTTCACTGGCGTCGTAAGCCCATAAAAAAAGCCGGGTGGCGGCTTCGCCTGACCCGGCTTGTTTTGGTTTGCGTTCAATGCGTCCGACTGTGGTTCTCCTTGCGGTACGCGCCAGGCGGCTGGTTGAACGTACGCGTGAAGATACGGGTAAACGTCTGCTGCGAGTCAAACCCGTAACGCAGGCAGATGTCGTACACCCGGGCGTCGGATTCACGCAGATCGCGCGCCGCCAGCAGCAGCTTGCGTTCACGGATATAGCGCCCCAGGCTCTCCCCTTTGTACTGCATAAACAGCCGCTGCAGGTGCCATTTCGAGTAACCCGCGTGGCGGGCAATCTCTTCTATACGTAATGGCTGGTGTAGATTGTCGTCGATCCATTCGACGATAGTGTCGATGACTTGAGCGGAAATGGTCATACTGCTGTCCCCCTCTGCTTCTCGCTTAAACATTATTCCCACCACGCACGAAAGGTTTGCGCGGTGTCACTCACCCGCACGGGCTCACCCAGTTCCGGCGTCAGCAGCCGATAATTTTTGTCCTTGCTGGCGCGCGCCAGCTGGATCAGCGGATCGTTCCAGGCGTGTTTCGCCAGCACGAAGCGTCCGTTGTGCCCCGGCACCACGGCTTTGGCGTTGAGATCCGCCGAGGCCTGCGCCGTTTCCTCCGGCAGCATGTGAATGTACTTCCAGTCCTGGTCGTACTGGCCGTTTTCCATGATGGCTAAATCCACCTCGCCAAACTGTTCGCCGATGGCCTTAAAGTGCGGGCCGTAACCGGAATCCCCGCTGTAATACACCTTCTGCTCCGGCGTGACGAACATAAAGCTCCCCCACAACGTCCGATCGCGCTTGATGCCGCGTCCGGAGAAGTGGCGCGCCGGCAGAACATGCACCGTCAGTTCATCGCTGATGCGTACCGACTGGTTCCAGTCGCGTTCGTCAATAATCTCAGGCTTCATCCCCCAGTAGCGCAGATGGGATCCCACGCCCAGCGGGGTCACCACGTGCTTTACCTTCGGCAGTAGCGCTCTGATGGTGGCGTAATCCAGATGATCGTAGTGATCGTGCGAGATAATCAGCAGGTCGATGTCCGGCATGCTTTCAGCGCGCCACGGGTACTCCCCGGCAAAGGCTTTATTGAGGAACGAGAACGGCGCGGCGTAGTTGCCGAGCACCGGGTCGATCAGGATGCGTTTACCCGCGAGCTGCAGGTACCACGAGGAGTGGCCGAGCCACACCAGGGTGTCCTGCTCCAGCGGCAGGCTCGCAAGATCGGTTTTCACCAGCGGCAGCGGCTGGGCCGGTCGCGCGTTTTCGGTTTTTTTGGTCAGAAAATCCCACGTCGCGACCAGCATATTTTTGTCGCCGTTATAGCCCGGCGTCGGCAGCGTATTGTGGAATTTCCCGTCGCGATACTGGGGAGAGGCCTCCACTTCAGTGAGCTGCTCACCCTGCGGTGGCTGGCCGAATCCGGCATTCAGAACAAACGGTAAACTCGCAGCTGAAGCTATGATCATGATTAACACCACGCAGATGAAGAGAGGTTTTTTCATATCCAGACCCGAAAACGCGCCCCATCCGATAGTTTGCGCGGGGTAAACTTGATTATGAGTGAGTAAGCACTCATTATAGATATGATGATAAAGTCGTCAAGACGTTTTCGATCTTTGACATTCCGCGTTGCAGCGTGTCAAAGCACGTGTTTCAATCAGGGTTTTTATAATTGACAGGGGGAAAAATTTAGTGGCACGTCCGAAGAGTGAAGATAAAAAACAGGCCTTACTGGAAGCCGCAACGGTGGCGTTTGCACAGTCAGGTATTGCCGCCTCAACGGCGTTAATTGCCCGCAAGGCGGGTGTCGCCGAAGGCACCCTGTTCCGCTACTTTGCTACCAAAGACGATCTGCTGAATGCCCTTTATCTCCATCTGAAGCAGGATCTCTGCCAGACCATGCTGGCAAACCTCGATCGCACCATTACGCTGCCAAAAGAACATACCCGCAATATCTGGAACAGCTATGTGGACTGGGGGATTCGTAACCCCGTTGCTCATGCGGCGATCCGCCAGATCGGCGTCAGTGAAAAGCTGAGCGCCGAAACGGAACAGGCGGTGAAAGAGATGTTCCCGGAACTCCATGAGCTGTGCCGCCGCTCGGTGCGTCAGGTGTTTATGTCAGATGAATTTAAAACGTTTGGCGATGCGCTTTTCTTATCGCTGGCCGAATCTACGATGGAATTTGCCACTCGCGACCCTTCCCGCGCCGTTGACTTTAAAGCGCTCGGCTTCGAGGTGATGTGGCGCGGGCTTGCCCAGGAAGAGAACGATGGACAGTAAGGCATTGCAGGAGCATGCAAAACGCGTGGCGCTGGAGCTGCCGTTCACCGAACACTGCTGGCCGTTCGGTCCCGAGTACGACGTGTTTAAGGTGGGCGGGAAAATTTTTATGCTGATGGCCACCGTACGCGGACGACCGCACGTCAGCCTGAAGTCAGACCCAGAAAAATCCCTGTTAAATCAGCAAATTTATCGCGGCGTTGAGCCGGGCTATCACCTCAATAAAAAACACTGGATTTCGCTTTACGGCACTGACGACATCACGCCTGAACTGGTCGCCGACCTGATCGCGGATTCGTGGAATCTGGTGGTCGATAAGCTGCCGAAAAAAGACCAGAAGTGGATCCGGCCGGTCTGATTGTTCGTCTGAGACGAACAGATTAAGCGCTCGAATTGCACTTATCTTTTTCCGCGTCCCGCTGTAATCTGCATTACTTTCGCGCCCGAGAGCGGGCGAATTTCATCACCAGGAGTTGTTATGGATATCATTTCTGTCGCCCTGAAACGTCACTCTACCAAGGCGTTCGACGCAAGCAAAAAACTGACCGCGGAAGAAGCGGAAAAAATCAAAACCCTGCTGCAGTACAGCCCGTCCAGCACCAACTCCCAGCCGTGGCACTTCATTGTGGCCAGCACCGAGGAAGGTAAAGCGCGCGTGGCGAAATCTGCCGCGGGTACCTACGTGTTCAACGAACGCAAAATGCTGGATGCTTCCCACGTGGTGGTGTTCTGCGCGAAAACCGCGATGGATGACGCCTGGCTGGAACGCGTCGTCGATCAGGAAGAGGCCGACGGTCGCTTCAACACGCCGGAAGCCAAAGCCGCAAACCACAAGGGCCGCACCTATTTCGCCGATATGCACCGCGTGGATCTGAAAGATGACGACCAGTGGATGGCGAAGCAGGTTTACCTGAACGTCGGTAACTTCCTGCTGGGCGTAGGCGCGATGGGTCTGGACGCGGTACCGATTGAAGGTTTCGACGCCGCCATTCTCGACGAAGAATTTGGCCTGAAAGAGAAAGGCTTTACCAGCCTGGTGGTGGTACCGGTTGGGCACCACAGCGTGGAAGATTTCAACGCCACGCTGCCGAAGTCTCGCCTGCCGCTGAGCACGATTGTAACCGAGTGCTGAACAAAACGGGCCGCGCAATGCGGCCCGTTACGCTTTACTGATGACTAACCTGCGATGTGGATGGACATCGCGATCGTATCCCCAGGCAAACGCAATCCAGCGCTCTTCCAGCTCGGCGTATGAACTCACCGGTGTTAAGTGCCACTCTTCGCCTACCGTACCGTCCGCCACGCTTATCTGATAATTCATACTGAACGCCCAGTCGATCATACGTAACCAAAACCGCTGCCCGTCTCCGGTTTGCTCGCTGTCAGAAACCACAATGTCGTATTCGCTTAGCACCCACTGGAAGAAGGATTGTGGTAAACCACTGATGACACGCTGATGAACCGCGCGTGGCGTACGCCAGACCATAACCTGTGTCGCAGCCCCGTGGGGAAAAGTAATTTCTTTATGAAACGTCAACTTAACGGCATACGCCGTATAAGGTTTTCCGTCGTCGGTAGTCACGAGACGATAATCATCGCCGTAACGCGATTTTAACAGGCGATATCCCACAGGCAGCATAAATCCGGGCAGGTGAAAATCCACCGTGCCTCGCGCAAGAAACGCTTCAGTATGTTCGACGTTTCGGGAGATAAGGCTTAATTTTTGGCTGAAATCTGCGGAATCAATCATCAGTGGCGACATGGTGGTTTCTCATGGCGTGAGTATAGACGACTTAACACCCCATCGAAATGATGTCGATTCATTCGAGGGGTTTACGTTAAACCCCAACTTACACCTGTTTCATCCATTCAGCAGACTCGGCTCTTACTCCCTGAAAGCCCCTCGCAAAAATTATTTCCCCTGCTCCGCCAGCCACGCCATCGCCCTCTCTCCGGCTTCATCCACCGGCAGATACACCAGCAGCCGCGAGCCGTTTCGCGGCGCAGAGTACCAGTACATCTGCTGCAGCGTAAAATCCCCCAGCTCGGGATGAGTAAACAGCTTGAGCTGGTTTTCCACGCCGCGCACGTCGTTGCGCTGGTGCCACAGGGTTTTGAACTCTTCAGACACCGCAAAAAAACGCGCCAGCTTCGCTTCCCAGAGCGGGTCTCCCCGGTGTTCGGCCATCGCCGCGCGGAAGTACGAGACGAAAATCGGCAGCACGTCGTCGCGTCTGCCGAGACGCGCTCGCCACGCCGGATGGGTGAGGAACAGGTAAATACAGTTGCGGTCTTCCGGCGGAATTTCATTGAAGTCGACGCCCATCAGGTGCCCAAAGCTGTCGTTCCACGCCACGATATCGAAGTTGGGCTTCTGAATGCTGGCGGGTTTTGGCAGCAGGGTGTCGAGCAGGCGACGCGTGCCCTCGCTGATGCCCTCGCAGCAGACCGCCTGCGGCGCTTCGCCCGGCGGTAAACCCGCTAACAGAAACAGGTGTCGGGCCTCGGTAGGGGTGCACTGCAGCGCTTTTGCCACAGCGGCCATCACCGTGCTGGACGGATTAACGTCCCTGCCCTGCTCAAGCCAGGTGTACCAGGTCACGCCCACGTCCGCGAGCATCGCCACCTCTTCCCGGCGCAGACCCGGCGTGCGGCGACGACCGCTGCGCGGCAGGCCGAGACGCTGCGGATCGAGGCTTTCACGTCGTGCGCGCAAAAATGCCCCCAGCTGTTTTCGGGTGTCATCCTGAAGAGAGACGACGGGTTCAGACATCAAGGCCATAAATCCCCCTGCATGGTAGTGCCAGTACCAGTATAAGCAAGAACTGGTACCCGTTTATTAGATGGTTGATGCTACGACCATCTGTTGAATGACGCAATGGAGTTACCATGAATACGTCAGTTGTTTCACCGGGCCGCGCTGGCCTGATATTGCTGCTAACCGGCCAGATGCTGCCGATGATTGATACCTCAATCACCAACGTGGCGCTGGACGCCATCACCCATTCGCTGCACGCGACCGCCACCGAGCTGGAGCTGATTGTCGCACTCTACGGCGTGGCCTTCGCCGTCTGCCTCGCGCTCGGCAGCAAGCTGGGGGATAACCTTGGCCGTCGGCGTCTGTTCATGTGGGGCGTCGCGAGCTTTGGCCTGGCCTCGCTGCTCTGCGGGATGGCGGGGAACATTGAACAGCTGCTGGCCGCGCGCATCGTTCAGGGGGCGGGTGCCGCACTCATCATGCCGCAAATTCTTGCCACGCTGCACGTGACGCTGAAAGGTACCGCCCACGCTAAGGCCATCAGCCTGTTTGGCGGCATCGGTGGGATTGCGTTTATCGTCGGGCAAATGGGCGGCGGCTGGCTGGTGTCGGCGGATATCGCCGGGCTGGGCTGGCGTAACGCCTTCTTCATCAACGTGCCGATCTGTCTGGTGGTGCTGGCGCTGAGTCGCCGTTTCGTACCCGAAACCCGTCGCGAGACGCCGTCACGCATCGACTGGACCGGAACCGTGCTGCTGGCGATCATTCTTTGCTGCCTGCTGTTCCCGATGGCGCTCGGCCCCCAGTGGCACTGGTCGTGGCCGCTGAAGGTTATGCTTCTCGCCATTCTTCCTTTGGGCTGGCTGACGGCGCTGAATGCGCGCAAAAAGGAGCGTGAGAATGCCCACCCGCTGATCCCGCCGCGCCTGCTGCAGCTTCGCAGCGTGCGCTTTGGCATTCTGATTGCGATGCTCTTTTTCAGCGTCTGGTCCGGATTTATGTTCTGTATGGCGCTGACCATGCAAACCGGTCTGGGGATGGCGCCGTGGCAGTCCGGAAACAGTTTTATCGCGCTGGGCGTAACCTACTTTATTTCGGCGTGGTTCGCGCCGCGGCTGATTGCTCGCTACAGCACCAGTACCATTCTGCTGACGGGTCTGGCGATCCAGATTGCCGGCCTGCTGGCGCTGATCGCCACGTTCCGCGTCTGGGGAATGGAGAATACCGCCCTGACGCTGGCGCCCGCGACCGGGCTGGTCGGCTACGGGCAGGCGCTGATTGTGAACAGCTTCTACCGCATCGGGATGCGCGATATTCAGCCTGACGACGCGGGGGCCGCGAGCGCCATTCTCAGCACGCTGCAGCAGGCCGCGCTGGGGCTTGGCCCGGCCATTTTCGGCGCGATTTTGCTGCACGCGCTGCAGAACCATCACGGCGATTACACCCAGGCGGTGAACGTCTTCCTGATGGTGGAAACGGCGATGATGGTGGTGCTTGCCCTGGCAACGCTGCGCATCCGCCATAGACTGTGCCTACCGGTGGTGAAGGTCTGCCAGGCCACCAAATAAGCCCGTGAATTTGCATAATAGATCCGCAGCCGCCATTATGGGGCTGCATCAATACAGGAGACGTTATGCAGGAATTAATTGCTCAGGTTGAAGAGTTAGGCATTGAAATTAATCAGACCACCTCTTTAGTGATTATCTTTGGTATTATTTTTCTTACCGCCATCATCGTTCATTTTATTCTGCACAAAGGGGTGCTTCGCGCTTTCGAAAAACGCGCGCAGGCCAGCAGCCATTTATGGCTGCAAATCATTACCCAGAATAAATTATTTCACCGTCTGGCCTTCACCCTTCAGGGGATAATCGTCAACGTCCAGGCGGTACTGTGGCTGCAAAAGGGCAGCGAAGCGGCGGAAATTCTCACGACATGCGCAAAGCTGTGGGTCATGGTGTATGCCCTGCTCTCCTTCTTCTCGCTGCTGGACGTGATTTTTAATCTGTCGCAAAAAATGGCCACCGCATCACAGCTGCCGCTGAAGGGGATCTTCCAGGGCATCAAGCTGGTGAGCGCCATCCTGGTGGGGATATTGATTATCTCCCTGCTCATCGGCCAGTCCCCGGCGATTCTGATAAGCGGTCTGGGCGCCATGGCTGCCGTCCTGATGCTGGTGTTTAAAGACCCGATACTCGGACTTGTGGCGGGTATTCAGCTTTCCGCCAACGACATGCTCAAGCTCGGCGACTGGCTGGAGATGCCGAAATACGGTGCCAACGGCACGGTGACGGACATCGGTCTGACCACTGTTAAGGTGCGCAATTTCGATAATACGATTACGACCATTCCGACGTGGGCGCTGGTCTCCGACGCCTTTATCAACTGGAGCGGCATGTCGGCCTCCGGCGGGCGACGCATTAAGCGCAGCCTGAACATTGATACCACCAGCATTCATTTTCTCGACGAGCAGGAACAGCAGAAACTTATTCAGGCGAAGCTGCTGAAGCCCTATCTGGCCGCGCGACATGAGGAAATTAATCTGTGGAATCAGCAGAACGGTGAAGGGGAATCGGTATTAAACCTGCGCAAGATGACCAATATTGGTACCTTCCGCGCCTACCTGAACGAATATCTGCGCAACCACCCGCGCATTCGCAAAGATATGACGCTGATGGTGCGCCAGCTAGCGCCTGACGCGAATGGTTTGCCGATTGAAATATATGCCTTCACCAACACGGTGATCTGGGCAGAATATGAGGAGATTCAGGCCGACATCTTCGACCATATTTTCGCGGTGGTGGATGAATTTGGGCTGCGTATTCACCAGTCTCCGACAGGGAACGATATTCGCTCCCTGGCGGGCGTTATCGCCAGATAATCAGCTTGCGCCGCCGGGCGTGAAGGCAGATGCAGTCTGGTGCCCTCACTCCGGCTCTCTCCCACAGGGAGAGGGAGAAAAACGTGCTACTTTTTGCGGGAAAGCTTAAACGCCACAAACAGGAAGATAACCCACACCGGCAGCAGCATCGCCGAAAGACGCATCTCATCCATGGTGCACATCAGCACCAGAATCAGCCCCAGGAACGCGATACAGATATAGTTCCCCGCCGGATAGAGCAGCGCTTTGAACTGCGTCTCGCGTCCCTTGCGGCGCATCGCGGCGCGAAAGCGCAGGTGCGCCAGGCAAATCATAATCCAGTTCAGCAGCAGCGTGGCAACAACCAGCGCCATCAGCAGGCCAAAGGCCTCTTTCGGCAGGAGATAGTTGATCAGCACCACCAGCGACGTAATGGCACCAGAAAGTAATAATGAGTTCACCGGCACGCCGCGACGGCTGACGCGGGTTAAGAAGCGCGGTGCGTTGCCCTGAACGGAGAGGCCAAACAGCATACGGCTGTTGGAGTAAACGCCGCTGTTATAGACAGACAGCGACGCCACCAGAATGACGAAGTTCAGCGCCGAGGCCACCACGTTGCTGTTCAGATCGTGGAAAATCATCACGAACGGGCTGCTGTCGGACTTCACTTCCACCCACGGATAGAGCGCCAGCAGCACAACCAGCGAGCCGATGTAGAACAGCAGAATCCGGTACACCACCTGGTTGACCGCTTTTGGAATGCTTTTATGCGGGTCGCGCGCTTCCGCGGCGGTAATACCAATCAGCTCTAATCCACCGAAGGAGAACATGATCACTGCCAGGGAGAGAATCAGCCCTTTCCAGCCGGTGGCGAGGAAGCCGCCGTGCTGCCACAGGTTGTCGATCGTGGCGCGCTCGCCGCCGTGGCCGGAGAACAGCAGCCACAGGCCAAAGCCGATCATCCCGATAATCGCCAGCACCTTGATCAGCGCAAACCAAAACTCAGTTTCGCCATACAGTCGCACGTTGACGAGGTTAACGGCATTAATAATGATGAAGAAGGCGGCCGCCCAGATCCACGTCGGGACATCCGGCAGCCAGTACTGCATGTAAATGCCTGCGGCGGTCAGCTCCGCCATCCCCACCAGCACGAACATCAC
Source organism: Enterobacter dykesii (assembly GCF_008364625.2). Taxonomy (NCBI): domain Bacteria; kingdom Pseudomonadati; phylum Pseudomonadota; class Gammaproteobacteria; order Enterobacterales; family Enterobacteriaceae; genus Enterobacter; species Enterobacter dykesii. The sequence goes on along the minus strand of NZ_CP126604.1, from coordinate 1,092,002 downwards.
CCAGTAGTTCCAGCCGGACAGGAAGCCTGCAAACGGGCCCCAGTATTTATAAGCAAAGTGCGCGAAGGAGCCTGAAACCGGCTCTTCAACAACCATCTCGCCAAGCTGGCGCATGATCAGGAAGGCGATAATCCCGGCGATACCGTAACCCAGCAGCACCGCCGGGCCAGCCATCTGAATAGCGGGGCCGATGCCGAGAAACAGCCCGGTACCGATCGCGCCGCCAAGGGCAATTAACTGAATATGTCGATTTTGCAAACCACGTTGCAGCGTCGGATTCTGATCCGACGAGGCTTCAGCGCTACCATGGCCTGAAGCGGATGACGCGTCTTTCACGTCCTACCCCTGTCTCTTTTTTAGAAGGGGCACGTTTTAACACTTCATGCTGGAGGTAGCAAGGGATTGGGGCATCCCTGCCCCGGATAACGAGATGGAACGCTTAGAATTCGTAGCCAACCGAGACCTCAAAGGTGCGCGGCTCGCCCTGCGTGATATAGGTACCGGAATCGTCCACGCTGGCCCAGTAGTTTTCATTGGTCACGTTGTCGATGCCCGCACGAACCGTCATCTGGTTTTCATTGTGGTTCACCGCGAAGCGATAGCGCATCCCCAGATCCAGCGTCGTATAGCTGTCGAGCTTTTTGGTGTTTGCCAGGTCAGCGTACTGCGCGCCGGAGTGGTTCACGCGGGCGGTGGCGGTGAGGCCGTCAATCGGCTTGATGTCGTACTCTGCGCCCAGCACGGCATAGAAGTTCGGCACGCCAATGGCATCATTACCCTGATTCACGCCATTTTTGGTTTTGGTCAGCTCGGCCTGCAGCCAGGTGGCGCTGGCGTTCAGACGCATCCCCAGCACTGGCTCGCCGAAGACGTTCAGCTCCACGCCACGGTTTCGCTGCTCGGCGTCCAGGCCGTAGTGGCCGCTGTCGTCGAGGATCGCCGACGGCATCTTAATTTCAAACAGCGCAAGCGATCCGCCCACGCGGCCGAAGTCTGCCTTCACGCCCACTTCGTTCTGCTTAGAGTGAACGATACCGGTGCTCTGGCCATAGTTGGTGGCGGTGTTAGGCGCGGTTTTGCCCGGCTGCAGCGCTTCGGTATGGTTAGCATAGAGGGAGAGTTCCTCCCACGGCTTGTAGACCACGCCGTAGGTGGGCATCCAGCGGCTGCCGTCGAAGCCGTCCGCCGCGTTTTCCGCACCGGTAACTTTGTTATATCCGCGAACGACCACTTTCTGATGGCGGGCGCCTGCGGTGAACAGCAGCCTGTCGTCCAGCACGCCCAGCGTATCGCTTAGCAGCCAGCCCTGGGTACGGGTGCGCCCGCTGGTCAGCGGATCGCTGTACTTCCCGCCAGAGCCGTTCAGGTTGGTGCTGTCCGGCATATCGACGCCGGTGTTGTGGTAGATGTTGGTGGTCGGGTTATCCTTCGTCGCCGACATTTTCCACGCGATTTTTTCGTTTTTGGTCATCGCTGAATAGCCGACGTTGACCTTGTGCGAGACGAAGCCCGTACTGAAGTTACCGCGAACGCCCGCCATGCCGCTGACGGAATCGCTGATGCGGTTGGTATCAAGGCGGCTGACCGTTGCCTTGCCGCTTTTATCCACCAGCTTCGGCGCGCTGTAGATGCCTTCCTCATGCGCGTGCTGCGCGCCCAGACCGGTATAGGCCGTCCAGCCGTCGGTGATGTCGTACTCGCTGCGCCACATCCCAAATTCGTTTTCGATGTTGCTGTAGGCCCACTTCTGCGAGAAGTTGCGATCGTTTTTCGGCGGCTCGGGCACGAAATCCACCGCGGAAATATTGACGCTGGTCGGGCTGCCGTGGAAGGTTTTCTTCTGATAGCCCAGATCCAGCGAGGTGCGGAAGCGGTCGCCCGTGTAATCGAGACCGGTTGAGAGCAGCGTGGTGCGGCGGTGGTCATTCGGTATGCCGGTTTCCCCTTCGCGATGGACCAGGTTCACGCGCGCGCCGAACTGGTCGCTGTCGCCGTAGCGACGGCCCGCATCCAGCGTAGTGCCAATCTGGGAGTCCGAGGTGTAGTCCACGCCGACTTTCGCCTGCGGGAGTGACCCCGCGTGTTTGGGCTCAAGGTTGATCATCCCGCCCACGCCGGAGCTTGCCGCGCCGTTCATCAGCGAGTTGGCCCCTTTGAAGATCTCTATGCGGTCAACCATCTGGGTATCCACAACCTGGCGCGGCAGCACGCCGGACAGGCCACCGAAGGTCATATCGTCGCCGTCGAACTTCAGGCCGCGGATGCGGTATGTTTCCGCGCTGTTGCCGTACCCCTGAACGAACTGCACGCCCGCGTCGTTCGCGACGACATCGGCAATGGTTTTCGCCTGCTGATCTTCCACCAGCTTCGAGGTATAGCTGATGATGTTGAACGGCACGTCCATGGCGTTCTGCTGGCCCAGCATCCCCATGCGCCCGCCGTTCGCCACCTGTCCGTCAAGGAAGGCCGGTACCAATTGGTCGCCACCGGGTTTGAAATCGCTGGCAGGTTTAGCCTGGACAACGAGGGTGTCCTCTTTTTTATCGTCCGCCGCAATGGCGGAATGTGTCGCCGCGCCAACGGCGAGCGCCAGCAGCGTTTTGTGCATGATGGTGTTGTTCATCGTTAACTCATTTTAAAGTGCGCGCAAAAATGACCCGTTGTCGGGCCTTAGAATATGTTGAACACAATGCAAATGAGAACTATACGTATTATCTATGCGTTAGCAAGTGTAACCGCGTTCATGAGGAGGTTTGCCGAGAAAAGAGGGGAACAACCACCCCGTTTCGGGGCGGTGAATATCACAAAACGCGCGCGATACCTGCAACATCAATGCGCACCGCCGTGCCCGGGTTCCATCCAGGCTGGCTGACGGTCTTCAGAATTACGGGTTGTTTCTCCCCGGCTAACGCAAGGGTGAGCGTCGACAGCTGGCCGGTGAAGTCGACGTCGAGAATCGAGATCGGGCTTTCATGCGCTGCACATGCCGTCACGCGTAATTGTTCAGGGCGCATCATTACCCTGCCCTGTCCTGTCGCACGCGCGTTGTCCGTCGGCACTTCACCCAGCGCGCACACGGCATACCCGGCCGCAAGCTGAGCAGGCAGGATCACGGCATCGCCAAGAAACAGCGCCGTCTCTTCGTCAACCGGACGGGTGTAAACCTCATAAGGCGTACCGACCTGCGTGAAGCGCCCTGAGCGCATGACGGCAACCTGCGTGGCAAAGGACAACGCTTCGTTCTGATCGTGGGTGACCAGAATCGAGGCCACGCCCGCTTCGGCCAGCAGATCGGCCGTTGCCTTACGCGTCATGGCGCGCAGGCCGGTATCCAGAGCCGAGAAAGGTTCATCCAGCAGCATCAGTGAAGGACGCTGGGCCAGCGCCCGGGCAAGCGCCACGCGCTGCTGCTGACCGCCAGAAATCTCGTGGGGCCAGTGCGTTGCGAGCTGCCTGTCCAGAGAAACCATCTCCATCAGCGCCTCAACGCGCTGGCGCTTCTCCTGGCGAGTGCCGTCCAGCCCCCAGGCGATGTTGTCTGCCACATTGAGGTGCGGGAACAGCGCGCCTTCCTGAGGCACAAACCCGATCCGGCGCAGGTGGGCGGGAACAAAACTGTTTTCATCGAACAGCGTTCTCCCCTGCATGACAATGCGCCCGGTGTCAGGCGTTTCGAACCCGGCCAGAATACGCAGCAGCGTGGTTTTCCCCGACCCGGACGGCCCGACAATCGCCGTCCTGCTCCCCGGCGCCACGCTCAGGTTTAAGCTGTCGAGCACCTGCACATCAGAAAACGATTTAGAAATGGCGGTTAATTCAAGCATGTCATAGCCCTGCAATTTTTTTCGACTGCATATAGAGAATGGTGGTCAGCGGGAGTGAAATCAGGATCATCAGCATCGCGTAAGGCGCGGCGGCAACATAGTCAATTTCACTGGTAAGCGCCCAGAATCCGGTGGAGAGCGTGCGCGTACCCAGCGGAGAGAGCAACAGCGTGGCGGTCAACTCGTTGCTGACGCCGAGGAAAACCAGCGCGGCCCCCGCTGCCGCACCCGGCGCGGCCAGCCGCATCGTGACGCTCCAGAGCGCCTTCGCGGGCGTGCTGCCCAGGCTGCGCGCCACGTTTTCCAGCTCAACCGGCGCCTGCGCAATCCCCGCCCGCAGGTTGATGAGCGCGCGGGGCATAAACATCAGCAGGTAGGCCAGGAACAGGGTAATTTCCGTCTGGTAAATGGGACGGGCGTAATGAATGGTGACGGTGACCAGCGCCAGCGCCGTGACGATGCCCGGCAGCGAACTGGTGATATAGATGCACCCTTCCAGCATCCGGAAGATGCGGTGCGGATAGCGAATACCCAGCCACGCGATGGGGATCACGCACGCCGTCGTCAGAAGCGCACCGCCCACGCCGAGCATCAGCGTCTGGCGCAGGGAGTGCCAGAGATCGGCACTCATCCAGTTCTGCACGCCGCCGAGCCAAATCCAGCGACACAGAACAACTAACGGTACGCCCAGCGCCAGTACGATCAGCACGATGAAAAACAGCTGGCCCAGCGCGGCGGCCACAGGCTTCAGCGGCCAGCGTTTCTGCTCGCGCGCGGCCCCGGCGCCAATGCGCGCGTAGCGTGCTTTTCCGCGCGTCACGCCTTCCAGCACTAAGATAGCCAGGCAGCATAACGCCAGCACGCCCGCCAGCATGTTCGCCGCCGGGCCGCTGAAGGTAGACTGGAACTGGTCATAAATTGCCGTGGTGAAGGTATCAAAGCGGATCATCACGTACAGGCCATATTCCGCCAGCAGGTGCAGCGCCACCAGCAGCGCGCCGCCGCAGATAGCCAGCTTGAGCTGGGGCAGCACCACGCGGAAAAAGACCCGCCACGGCGGCGTACCCAGCGAAGCGGCGACATCTTCAAGCGTCGGGTCAAGGCGACGCAGCACCGCCGCAACCGGCATATAGATAAACGGATAGTAGGCAAGAACGGAAAGGAACACGCCCGCGGAGAGCCCATGCATAGACGGGACAGCGCTCACCCAGGCATAGCTTTGCACAAACGCGGGGATCGCCAGCGGGGCGACCGCCAGTGCGGACCAGATCCCTCGCCCGGCAAGCTGCGTGCGCTCCGTGAGCCAGGCTATCGCCACTCCCGTCACGATACACAGCGGAACCGCTAAAGCCATCAGCCACAGCGTGTTGCTGAGCAGCTCTGCAACACGCGGGCGAAACACCAGCGCCTTAATGGTTTCCCAGCCGGTCTCAATGCCAATGGCAATGATAAAACCCAAAGGCAGAAGCGCCATTAATGAAAACAAAACAGCTAACGCAACCATCGGCAGTGCAGGACGCTTGCGGGCAGGCTCCTGCACTCTGTTTTTTCCGATGTCGAGACTCAGACCAGACATAAGGCGTTCACTTCACTCTCAGGATCACAGCAGACCGGCTTGCGTCATCAGCTCGATAACTTTTTTACTGTTGAGCGTTGAGGGTTCAACTTTCGGTGCGTCAAGATCTTTCAGCGGGACCAGTTTCGGGTTGGAGGCCGCGTTCACGCCCACTGCGTATTCAAAGGCATTGTTGGTACGCAGGCTTTCCTGGCCTTCTTTACCGGTAATGTACTTGATGAAGGCCTGCGCCTGCGCTTTGTGTTTGCTGGACGCCAGCACGCCACCGCCAGAGAGGCTCACAAACGCGCCCGGATCCTGGTGTTTGAAGTAGTAGAGCTGGGTGTTTTTGCTGTTTTCACCGGTTTTGGACTGATCGACAAAACGGTAGTAGTGATAAATCACGCCGCCATCAATCTGACCGGCATTGACGGCTTTCATCACGGTGCTGTTGCCTTTATAGGCGACGAAATTGGCTTTCATCGCCTTGAGCCATTCCAGGGTGGCCTTCTCGCCTTTCAGAGCCAGCATTGCGCTCACGATGGCCTGGAAATCCGCGCCTGACGGTGATGCCGCCCAGCGGCCTTTCCACTCAGGCTTTGCCAGATCCATCAGCGACTTAGGCAGCTGCTGTTCGCTGAGTTTTGCCGGGTTATAGACGAATACCGTGCTGCGTGCCGCAATGCCGATCCAGCGACCGTGCGCCGGACGATATTCTGCCGGTACCTGTTTCAGGGTATCTGCATCCAGCGGCGCAAACAGGTTGGCATTATCCACCAGCACCATTGAAGGCGAGTTCTCCGTCAGGAATACGTCTGCCGGGGACGCGCTGCCTTCCTGAACCAGCTGGTTACCCAGTTCGCTGTCATCACCATTACGCAGAGTGACCTTAATGCCGGTGTCTTTGGTAAAACCGTCAACCCACGACTTCACCAGGTTTTCGTGCTGCGCGTTATAAACAACGATACCTTCGTTGTTATCGGCGGCAACCGCTTGTGTGGAAAGGAAAAGGGATGAAGACAACAAGGCAAGCGAGAAGCAGGACAGCAGGCGAGAATTCATGAACACATCCTTAATTGACCAACGTGATTAACGACTCATAGCTTTGTGGGACAGGATTAAAGCATACAACAACGCTAATGATAATTAGTATCAATCGAGTTTAGGCGTAAAAGTGTAAAATTTCTTTTTAGAAGATTTTAGAATGATAAAAATCCAAATTTTAATGAGAGATAATTTTTAGATTAAGAAAACCTTAAGCCTGCATACAATGAAATTCATTAGCCTTCTATTCATTATGACGCGAAGGTAAATCAGTTATTCACGCGCCCGTTATATATAAAAAGCCCCAGTATTTCGGGGCTTTTTATGCTTATCCGGAAGTAGCCAAATTTATAAGGCTACTATTTTAAAACGCATCACATTGCTGCGTGAGGGGAATACATCGGATAGGTGAAGAACAATAAATGCACGCAGTTCAGCCCAAAATGGAATAACGTTGCAACCCAAAGCCTGCCGCTCCACATCCACGCCAGGCCGTAAATAATGCCGGAGAGGCTGGCAAAAATAATCAGTAGTAAACCGCCGCTATAATGCATCAGCCCAAAGATGACTGAGGCAATCAGCAGCGCGACAACAGGATGAATAATCCGGGACAAGCGTTGCTGCAGGTAGCCTCTGAACAAGGCTTCCTCGGCCAAAGAGACGAAGAAAATATTCGCAAGGGCAAATTGAGCGAACCATTCTGGCGCATGCGGCTCAATTCTCAGCCCACCTAATGCAACAGCCAGAAGTAACAGCGCGGGTATCGCAAGAATCAATATTCCCCATCCAACCTTACCCGCTTTATAGAGTGGTTTTGCTACGAATAACGTTGGCATGCACGTGATTAAAAAGAACGGCACCAATGCCTTGTCCATATTAAAGTACATACTGAACGGTATGCTTTGCGGACCAACGACGACAGCATCCAGCACTTTGGGGTTATGAAAACCCGGGATCACATGCAAAACCAGCGCAACGGCGATGGCCACGCACAGGCCTTCGACCAGATATGTATATTTATTATTTTTATTACGTAGCCATTCAACAACAGACCAGCCAACAACGATGGATGCAATAACCAGCAGCGCCGGGGCGTCAAGAATACTTTGTTTCCAGCCGAGAAATGCCGTTAATCCCAGCATCAGGTAAGCCAGGCTTCTATTAAGGGAGAGTGCGGCAAGCGAAGTTGCGAGTAGATACCACATAAATGTCCTTCTTGACCGGTAAATTTTAGGGGCGATGTCCCAAATATGTCCCACAACGAAAATCAGGAGGATGTGAAGGAGGCGTAACTCTATGAAATGAAATGGCACGCCCTGTAGGATTCGAACCTACGACCTACGGCTTAGAAGGCCGTTGCTCTATCCAACTGAGCTAAGGGCGCACTGATATGCGTGTACTTCGCGGTGGTGAAACGCGAAGAATTATACGGTCAATGGCAGGTGAGTCAATGCCTTTTCCGTTTTCCACGGCAATTACCGCTAGCCGATTGTAAATACGGCTATTTTCTCAACATTTCGTCCTGTTTCACCGTAAAATTTAGCGCTGCGAAAAGGCTTAGTTGCATTTAAGTAACGCCTGCTGTTTTCCTGAACGTCAGCTCGTCACACTAGAGTCAGGTATCCCGGCCGCCTGGAGGCTGACAGACAACAGGACAATGGAGTGACAGCGCAAAACCCGATCGATACGCCCCCCCGGTTACAGTACATTTCTCAGGACATCGTCGGCATTAAGCTTGAGCCCATCGTCGCCCTTTCCTCCCTGCGCCAGGTTGGCGTGGAGGTACTTAGCGTCCTGGCCGACACGCGGAACAGCGAGGACTTTTTTTGCGATCGGTCCGCAGAGTGGTCGATAACGCTGCTTGAAGCGCAGCTTGCCGCGTTAAAAAATACGCCGCACGGTCATAATCTTTTTATTAATTTGCCGATAACCGTCCTGACAGAGCCCGCGTCTTTTCAGCGACTTATCCGGTTGCCAGGCGTGCCGCTCAATATTGAGATTGTCGACCTCGCGTCATTTTTGGCGCTGTCCCTCGTACAGAAGCAGCATGTGGTTCAAAATTTGCGGCAACTTAGCAAACAGGGACACGCTATCTGGCTTGATGACGTGGATGACGTCACTGTGCAGTCTTTTTTATCCTACCGACTCCCGTTAAGCGGCATCAAAATAGATAAGGAAGCATTCTGGCGTTTACGCGACACCCCTGCGCTGAGGCAACTGGTTTCCCTTTGCTTTCAGCTTGCCGGGAAAGTGCTTATTGAAGGTATTGAGACTGAACGCGATCGTACCTGGGCACTGCAGGCAGGCGCAGACCTCGGCCAGGGATATTACTGGCCGTCCTGGACATGGCCGGAGGATTAAAAAGCCATTTCCAGGAGGGAGACCATGCGAATGACAGTGCGCCGTTACCGGCGGCGGCGTACAGGAAGTGATGCACTGGGATTTACGCGCTCACCTTTTGCTCCCCCCTTTTTCGACCGGCTCGAATTCTTGAGCCAGTCTATCAGCCAGCCCCGCAAAACCGACGCCCCGTTTATCCTTCTGGTGACGGAGGATCACTACCTGCGCACCGGTTTTCTCAACGGGCAGTTTCCCCTGAGCAGCTGCTGCGACTACGCCACGCTGGACGACGCCCTTATCGCTCAAACGCAGTGGCCTTCAGCCCGTCTGGTCGTGGATATTGAAAGCCGATCCACGGGGCTTCTGGAGAAACTGGATCAGTTGAGACGGCATAGCCTGTTTCCTCCGTTCCTGACGCCATGGCTGTTGGTCCGGGCCGATAATTACGACACCCGCCTCTTCTGCAAAGCGGCAGGTCCCTTTCATGTGCTCGAACGTCAGCTGAACGCCGCTGCGCTCCAGCACAGCCTGCTGGATACCCTCCCTCCGCCGGGTACCGAGAAAGACTGGTTCTCGCGCAACGAATGGCCCATCCTGCAGGAACTTTCCCGGGGCAAGACATTGCGTCAGATTGCCCTTATGCAAAATCGCCCCTATAGCCGCATTATCTATCGTCTCAGCTGCATCCTGCTGAAGCTGGGGCTAAGCCATCGCCAGGAATTACTGCATCTTCTTAATAACCTCTCAGACTGCACGTTTTCACTCACGTCCTAACCCCTTATTTCCTAAAGCGGTTTAAGAATTTACTTACCACCATCGTTGCAAAAATGTTAATTTTTAACAATAAAATCGAATTTATAACTATTCCTAATTTATGGGTGTGAACCTTGTGAAATGCCACAGATTAACGAAACGGCAGCACTTTCCTCCATCCGTTAAGTGAATGAAGAAGGCGTTAACAGGATGATAATGATGTAAAAACAAGCAACTTAGCGACAACTGCCAGGAGGAAAAAGCGAAGCGGATAGCATGTTCTCCTGTACAGGAGATGCGGGCCTTCGGGTAAACCTGGGCGCTTTCAGATGAAGGTCTGACGGCCTGCGAGGGCAATTTTCAACCTCACCTCTGTGGGTTTGTCCCTTTAAAAGAGGTGTATTTTTGTTAACAATTAATCAACATACAGAGATATCTGTTATTTTTTGTTATTACATAAAGATGAAAATATGCGGTAAATGAGATAACAGGATATTTCCGCTAATTTTAAAAAAATAGCGATTCAGATCCAGAAGATAATACAAACCAATACCCTCATATTAATTTACAGGGTTTTCGGAAAAAACTTACCCTGTATAATAAGATGCGTATCAAATATGAATAAGAAAAACCTTTTTGCCAACACCAGCCTAATGAGATGACCGCGCTGAGGCATAGTTCTTTTCATTACGTAAACAAGGATGCTTTCGCTCTTTCCAGGGAAATACTACGGTATAGGGATCTGCACATTATATCCTTCCGGCATTTCGAGAGTTTTACCAAACTCTGCATAACGCTTTTAACAATCTGAGGCATTAAAAATGAAACCGGCATCCGTTATCATTATGGACGAACATCCTATCGTCAGAATGTCGATAGAAGTCCTGCTACAGAAAAATAAGAATATCACAGTCAAGCTCAAGTCTGGCGATAGCCATGAAGTCCTTGACTGTATCCGCAATCACCCTATCGATCTGGTGATCCTTGACATTGAACTCACGGGCACGGATGCTTTCGCTTTACTTAAGAGAATCAGAAACTTAAACAAAGACATTAAGGTTCTGTTCCTCTCGTCTAAATCAGAGTTATTTTACGCGGGTCGCGCTATTCGCGCCGGGGCAAATGGCTTCGTCAGTAAACGAAAAGATTTGGGTGAGATCTACAACGCCGTAGAAATGATCCTGATGGGCTATTCCTTTTTCCCGTCGGAAACCCTGAACTTTATAAACCATTTGGGGTCAGGGAAAGGGATGGCTGTCGATATGCCATTATCGAATCGCGAGGTCACGGTATTACGGTATCTGGCGAATGGATTATCCAACAAGGAAATTGCTGAACAGCTACTATTAAGCAACAAGACCATTAGCGCGCACAAATCCAATATTTATTCCAAGCTGGGTGTGCAAAGCATCGTGGAATTAATTGATTACGCTAAAGCCCACGAGCTGCTATAACCTGAATTCACTCCCCGCAGCTTATCTGAGCTGCAGGGAGTGCGGTCAGTGCTAATTATAATTAATCATGAAGGTGGCATCCGCATCGGCCCGTCCGGGCTGAGGGTTATCGGCAGTGGCAATATAATTGGCATAAAATGACAGAATCGCATTTCCCTGCGCATCAACCGAGACCGGCTGGCTGGCCTGCTGAAGCGCCAGCCGCGTTTTATCCGCATCCCTGATCTCAACGGCGACATGGCTTGCTGTACTGGCGTCATTCAGCGCCAGCAGGCCGCTATTGCTCCCGTCGGCTTTACCCGAAAACGTAATGGACGCCGCGCCCGGCGGGCAGCCGGTCAGCTTCAGCGTAAACGGCATAGGCTGCGTGCGGCTCCCGGTGGTGCTGAGCTGTTTCGTGGGCCAGGTGCCCAGCGGGACGGCCTTGTCGCTGTCGCTGCCCTCGGCAACGCAGGTAAAATCGACGATATTGCCGTAAAGCCGAATGTTAATCTCGCCCAGGGCGGTGTCCGCCTGAGCCTGTGTGCAAAGCGCAAAGAGCGCCACGGTGATAAAACGGATCCCGTTTCGCATATCGGCTCCTTAGTCGTAATCCACGCGCAAATACCCGCGCGAGGTGAAGCGCCCTTCCGCTGGCTTATTGCCCGTCACGCTCACCGGCCAGACCCGGATCCCCACCTGCGCCTGCGCGCTGTCGTCAAGGCGGAACGGAATTTTGCTCGTCAGGTTGTTGGGCGTCAGCGGCGCCCCGCTCTCGTTGGCAATGATGAACCCCACGTCCGGGTTATCCGACACCAGCACATTATCAGAGACTTTTTCCGCCTCGACGCGCATCGTCAGCATGGCGTTCGCCTCCACGTTGGTGCATTTGATGGCGATGGTTTTGCTTTGCGATGAGACGCCTTCCGGCTTGTTACCCACGCCCGCTTTGCTGAACAAAGAGGCGCCGATGTCGCCGAAATCAAACTCCACCACGTTACCGGCATTAATGGCGCAGCTTTGCGGTACCTGAATGGTTCCGCTGTAGCTAATGGTATAGACCGGCGTGGTGAGCGGATCGGAAGAAGTCGTGGTGACGTAAACGCGGAACATGGTGGCACGCGGGATCACCACCATGTTGATAAAACGCCGGGTAACCTTAAGACGGAAGACCAGGCTGGAGTCCTGAACGCCAAACGGTTTGTTTTTGGAAACGTTAGGATGGCTCCCCATCTGGATATAGCTTTTGGGTGGATAAAACGCACCAGCATAGCTGTCCGTGATTTTCATCGCCCCGTCCAGATAGTCGTTAAGCTTCAGATATTGATAGCCATCGCTCGTTCCCGTTACCGGATAATCGGTGACATAGCTGCGCTTGGTGGTATTTCCGGTCGTCCCCTTCGGGCAGACGGCATTCACCCCGACCCACTGCGTCTTCTCGTTGAGCGTCACCACTTGCCCAATGTGATTGTTCGAGCTGTTGAATTTATCCGTCAGGTCGTAATGCACCTCCGTCGGCACGCCTTTTTCATTGACGCACACGGTGGCTAACGCGTTTGTCGCGGGCAGTAACGCCAGAAGCGACAAGGCAAAGATATGGGTTTTATTCACAGCGAATCCCCTTCAGTGTGATTGCCTGTTGCAGGCTCTGTTCAGACAAGCTGTAAGGTGCGCGACACTGGGACTGCGCCCCGTCGCCCCACTGGATTAGCAGTTCACCTTCCAGCGGCAGCCCACTCAGGTAAATTTGCCCGTCATCCCCCACCATGCTGGTGACGCCGCTTTTGGTCTCACGCACCACCGCGCCGAACGGCACGGGCTGGTTGCCGCGCGTTACCGTCAGCAGGGCGCGCACGCCAATGCGGGTATCAAAGCTGGCGCGTACCAGCGCGCCTTTGGTCGGCACCACGCTGCTCACGTTGTTTTCGATATCGGTGTTGTTGCTCATGGTGTTGGTATCCAGCGCCACGCGGTTGTAGCGATAGACGGTGGCATACGGCATCACCGCGTAGCCTCGCCAGTCGGTTTTCACGCCGGTCTGGTTTTCAATACTGACGCCCGATGCCCCCGGCGCTTTGATCAGCACGTTGGTGTCGCCCAGCGGCTGGCTGAAGGTCACGCCGTCGGCGTGGCCGACCACCCCGCCGGAGAGCTGCCAGTTGAGATCGTGCTGGTCGCGGGAATAGTTGTAGCCCACCCCCAGCGTGCCGTAGGTCGCCTGCCAGTTGGCGCTAGCGCTTCCGCTTGCGCCGTTGGTGCTGGCGTGTCCCTGGGTCACGCTGTAGTTCAGGTTGCGATCCTCCAGCAGCGTTCCGCTGACGCCGGTTTGCCAGCTTGTGTCGCCATCGCTGTTTCGACTGGCGGATGCCGTAGCGTAGGCGCGGTCAATCGCGCTGTCCCGGCGATAGCCCTGACGGGTAAAGAGGCTGAACGGCACGGAGACGTTAAACGACGCGATCCGATCGGTGCCGTCTATCCCCACGGATTTATTCCACGACCACGAGACGGAGTAGTTGATCCCCTTCACGCCCCCCGCGTAGCCCAGCTGGTACCAGAGGTTAGTCTCGTCCGTTCCCCAGTAGGTTTGCTCGCTACCGGAGATATAGACCGAGCCGTAGTCCCCCAGCGACTGAGAAACGTTGAGCTGGAAGCGGCCTTTTTTATTCCACGTCAGGTTGTGATAACTCTGCACGTCCGGCACATCGTTATCGTTCTGGCTATCGGCATACTGATAGCCCTCCATTGAGCGCCAGGCGACATCGTCGAGGGTGTAAAACCCTTTTGTGGAGTAGCGGTAGCCCAGCAGCTGGAAGTTGGTGCCGAAGCCGTTAAGGGATTTTGCGTAGAGGAAGCGCAAAGACTGCCCTTCATGCTTGCTGTCGTCCGCGAGCTGGCTGCGGGCGTGGGTGATATCGAGCGAGACCGCGCCCCAGTCGCCCAGGTTTTTCCCGGCCCCGACGGCCACCGCGGTATAGCGTGACGCCAGCTGCGTCCCGCCGTAGAGCGTAAAGCCGTTGGCAAGGCCGGTAATCAGGGTGCCCTGGGTGAAGAACGGCGTATCCTGATCGCTGTTACCGCTGCGGTAATCCCCCGCAACGAGGTCATACTTCCAGCGCCCTTCACGCTGCAGAAGCGGGACGGTGGAGTACGGCACGGTATAGCGCTGCTGGGTGCCGTCTTTCTCTTCGACCGTGACTTCAAGGTCACCGCTTGAGGAGGTCGGGTTAAGATCGGTAATCGCAAATGCGCCCGGCTGGACATAGCTTTGATAGATAACGTAGCCGTTCTGGCGAACCACCACTTTGGCAGGCGTACGGGCGATCCCGCGCACGGTCGGCGCGTAGCCCTGCAGGCTGTCCGGGTACATGCTGTCAGACGAGAAGAGCCGCCCGCCGCGGAACCCCATGCTGTCGAAGACGTCATTCCCGGTATTGCTGTCGCCCAGCACCAGTTCGCTTTTAAGCGGGATGACGGTGCGCTGAGCCCAGGTGCCAATATTCTGCCACTCGCTGTGCCGCTGCCCGTTATTCTGCGTGTACCGCCATGCGCCGTTGTTACGTAAACGCCAGGCGCCATAGTTCAGCCCGCTCTGCAGGTTCAGATAATAGCTGTCGTCTTCGCTTCCCCGGTTACCGGTGAAGCTGTAGTTCACCAGCGCGGCGGGAATGCCTTCATCCCACTGTTCAGGCGGAATGTAGCCCCGGGCGCTGTTTTGCAACGCCACCTGCGGCAGGCTGACGTCCAGACGCTGAGAGGCAAAGTTGAATACCGTTTCGCTGCCGGGTATGGCCGTGGTCAACGGAACGCAGGTATCGCCCTGCACCTTAGCCAGCTCGGGAAACGCCGCGACGTTGACGCCAAAGCGATCCAGCATCGCGCGCGTAATGCACGCCGACAAACCGCCCGCCACCGGCGGCGTGTTCTCGGCCTGCTCAAAACGCACGTCCTGGGTACCGATAAACTCATCGTTACGCCAGATATCTACGCGATAAACGCCGGGTGCCTGCTGGTGTCCTTGTTCAAAACGCGACAAATCCGCCACGCTGGCGGTGTCGTCGGACAAGAAGGCCGGGTTGAAATAACTTTCGCTCCAGCCAGCCTGCGGCCAGAGCGCAGCCATCAGCGCCAGCGCAACCGGGCAGTAACGTCTCTGGTGGTTTTTCATCGCCCTGACTCTGCTCACAGGTTGACGCTACGCGCCGGAGTAATGGCACCGTAGTCATTCACGCTCTGCCAGGAAAGCGTGCCGCTGGCACCGGCTGGCAGCACCTGCTGAGCAGAGCTTTTCGGCGCAACCATCAGGTTATCCAGCTGCTGCCCGCCCAGCTTCAGATTGACGAGGGTGATGTAATACGGGGAAGCGTTGCTGACTTTGAGATGGTTGCCCGCGCGCTCAAACCGCAGCTGGGAAAGCGCCTCTTCCGGCTGCATCGCCAGGTTGTTCGGGCGCACAAACAGCTTGATGCGTGAGAGGATCGCCAGCTGCAGCACGTTATTGTTTTCCGTTTTCGCTTTGTTCACCGACGGGATCGCCTTCACGTTCATGTAAAAGAGCGATTCGCGATCGGCAGGCAGTGCCGGTCCGGCATAAATAATACGCAGCGTGTTTTCACTGTTCGGCTCGCTAACAAACAGGGGCGGAGTGACGGCAAAGGTTTTTTCTTTTTGCCCGCTCGCATTTTCGATCCACGCGTTAATTAAATAGCGTTCCTGTTTGTTGCTGTTGGTGATCGCCAGCGACGTTTGCTTCGCCTCTGCGGGATAAATAACGCGCGTGGCCCCCAGAGCAATACCGCCGGAAGCATTTGCGCAGGCAGAAACCATCATCAAAATAAACGATAAAAAAAGTCCTGGTTTAATTAGGGTATTCATCACAACCGTACCTTTAATAATGTGTTCGCAGGTGTTATGGATAAATCAACGTAAACCAGACATCCGACTGAATTTTGCCTGGCTCGAGGTGTTCGGAAATAGCCCGATAGCGGGCGCTAAAATGGAACGCGAGCTCGCGGGTATCGATCGGCAGCCAGCTGACGGCCGTGGCGTTTGGGATAATCTGACGCTGCTGTTCGTCAAAGAGCGCCAGCCCCACGCCGCTGCTGACGGGCGTTTCCCCCGGCCGCGATGTCGCCAGAAATACCTGCGGATCTTCTGCGGGCGTCACGCCCTGAAACTGGATCCCCACGGTGCGCGAAACATCAACGCTGCAGTCCAGCAGCCGCACGGTAAAAGGCACGTTAACCGTGGAAAAACTACCCACGCCGGAAAATGAATTGGTTCGGTACTGCCCCATGTCGATGCGCATATTCTGGCTGTCGGGCGCCACGGCGCAGCCGCCGTTCACCAGTTCACCTCTGAGATGAACCTTCCCACCTTCGATCACCACGGTATGCGCCGATGCCGGGCAAGCCATCGCAAGGGTTAACAGCAGTAGTGTTCCAGTCCTTGTCATCCTTCGTTCCTGGCATTTGCGTATGACGGGCCTCGTCCGTGAGGCCTGAACATCCCTGTGCGGAGGAATTACTCGTATTTCATTACGAAGGTGGCGTCAGCGTTCGCCTTGCCTGGCTCAGTGGTGGCAGCCGTTGACTTGTAACGCGCGGTGAACTTCAGGGTGTTGGTCCCTTCGATCAGCGTCTGCGCAGCAGAGAAGGTCGCGCCGTCTGGGGTCAGAACGCTGGATTTGCTGTCGAGGATTTCGATACCCACGCCTTTCGCGGTGTTGTCGTTGTTACCGGAGGTCACGGCCAGCAGGGTTTTGTCGGTTGGGTCGATCTGACCGGTGAACGCAACGGCTGCGGTTTTGGCCACCAGCGGATCGCAATCATTCAGTTCAATGTTGAATGGAATATTAGAGGTGGTGTCGCCCACTTTGGTAAATTTCGCGGTACGATACTGGCCCAGATTAACGGTCTGCTCGGAAGAATCCGTATTTACTGAACAAGCCGCATTCACCAGCTCACCTTTGAAATGTACGGTACCGCCATTAACGGAAACCGGCGCAGCCGGATCTGCTGCATTTGCGGCACCTGCAACCAGGGCCAAAGTAGCAATAACAGTAGAAGCAATGTTGCTGAGTTTCATGTCTATTCCTTTAAAATGTAAATAACCCTTCCCGCGAATAATCGGGAATAAGAAATACGTTCAATTGATGAATTGAAAGCTTATTTCGGAGGAGACAAAGTAGCTCAGGACGCGTTTTTTAAATATGTCAAAACGCTGCCATTTCGCCAGGTCACATCCTAATCCCGCCTAAGAAATTGACCATCCCCTAAGAAGGGTTTTTGCGTCTCACTGATAAAAACGCGTAAAGGGTGACTGACAGCGACGCTCGCTTCTGACAAAATACACGCCATCCCCCCTTTCAAACGTTACAGACGGAATCTTCTCTCTGATGGCAGCAAAGATTATTGACGGTAAAACGATTGCGCAGCAGGTGCGCTCTGAGGTCGCGGAAAAAGTGAAGGCGCGTAAAGCTGCCGGAAAACGCGCCCCCGGGCTGGCCGTTGTGCTGGTTGGCAGCAACCCGGCATCGCAAATTTATGTCGGCAGCAAGCGCAAAGCGTGTGAAGAGGTGGGCTTCGTCTCCCGCTCTTACGATTTGCCGGAAACCACCAGCGAAGCAGAGCTGCTGGAACTTATTGACACCCTGAATGCCGACAAAGAGATCGACGGTATTCTGGTTCAACTGCCGCTGCCGGCGGGTATCGACAACGTGAAGGTGCTGGAGCGTATCGCACCGGATAAAGACGTGGACGGTTTCCATCCGTACAATGTTGGCCGCCTGTGCCAGCGCGCGCCGCGTCTGCGCCCGTGCACGCCGCGCGGCATTGTGACGCTGCTGGAGCGCTATAACATCGACACCTACGGTCTGAATGCCGTGGTTATCGGTGCCTCCAACATCGTGGGCCGCCCGATGAGCATGGAGCTGCTGCTGGCAGGCTGCACCACCACCGTGACCCACCGCTTCACCAAAAACCTGCGTCACCACGTCGAGAACGCCGATCTGCTGATCGTCGCGGTCGGCAAGCCGGGCTTTATTCCGGGCGAGTGGATCAAAGAGGGCGCGATTGTCGTGGACGTCGGGATTAACCGTCTGGAAAACGGCAAAGTGGTCGGCGACGTGGTGTACGAAGATGCCGCTGCGCGCGCGTCTTACATTACCCCCGTACCGGGCGGCGTAGGCCCGATGACCGTAGCAACGCTGATTCAGAATACTTTGCAGGCGTGCGAAGAATATCACGACGTAGAGGACGCGTAAGATGGCGACTTTTTCATTAGGTAAACACCCGCACGTTGAGCTGTGCGATCTGCTCAAGTTGGAAGGCTGGAGCGAAAGCGGTGCGCAGGCCAAAATCGTTATCGCCGACGGGCGAGTGAAAGTCGACGGTGCGGTGGAAACCCGCAAGCGCTGCAAGATTGTCGCGGGTCAGACCGTGAGCTTTGAAGGAAAGAGCATTACAATCACCGCCTGAACTTGTCGCACGGAAATCGGCCTAAAAAAACGGCGCCAGTACATGTCTGGCGCCGCAGTTGTTAGTGGGTAACGTTAACAATTTTCACGTCATAGATCATCGTAGAATTAGGCGGAATATTCGGCGGGCTGCCAGCGTTGCCATAAGCCAGCTCGGGTGGCACAACCATTTGTAGTGTGCCTTTATTGCTCAATTTGCTAATTGCAGTTTTAAACAGAGGCGGGAACTTTTCCAGCGGAAGCACCAGCACTTTGCCTAATTTATTCATATCTTTAATGACCTTACCATTCGACAAGCTCTCTGTTACCGCAATGGCAACGATATCAGAATTCTTAATTTCCCCGCGCCCCTTTTCTGTTATACGGTAGTAATACCCCATATCAGCACGCTTCACGCCTGGTTTCTTACTGTAGGCGGCGATGAACTTTTTGCCCTCATCTTCAGAGGTGGAAGGTTGCGATGATTTGGCCATAACGCTGGTATCCATATCTTTTAATTCGGCCAACATTTGTTCCTGAGGGATTTTAAATTTCCCTCGCATCATATCCATGACACCACTGATGACCTGTGGCTGAGAAAGGGTAAAGCCGTCACTTTCCACTTTTTTCATCGCACTCAGCACGTCGTGGCCCCAAAATGCACCGAGGGCGTAAGCGCGGATATCGTCTTTACTGGTGGGGACGGGAGTCTCAGGCTCCGTATGCAGAGTAGCGAGTTGCTTGCTCTGACTTTCCAGTTTGCTATTTGCTTCTTGCCATTTTTTCTCTAACGCCGCTCGCTTCGCCTCATTCTCGGTTAACGCTTTATTTGCCGCCGCGAGTTCAGTGGTTTTAGCATTCTGTTGTTCGTTAAGCGCGGTCATTTTTTTGGTTAGTTCCACAGCCTGCTTCTGAGTCTCTGTTAATGATTGCTTCAGATTTATGACTTGCTGGCTGTCCTCAAGGTGGCTGGCATTCATTTCCACCACTCGCTTGTTCGCCATTTCAAGTTGTTGAGAAGCGCTTTGCCACTTTTTCTCCGCATCAGCACGCTTTACATCACTGTCCGCTAATGCTTTTTTCGCCGTGGCAAGTTCCACTGCTTTAGTATCCTGCAACGCTGACAGTGCAGTAATCTTCTTCGTTAGCTCAACATTTTGACTCTGAGTGTCTGTCAAAGACTGTTTCAACTGCTCGACTTCCTGCCCATCATCCAGACGCCCCGCTGACAGCTCAGCAATCCGTTTATTAGCGTTTTCCAGTTGCTGTGTAGCGTTTTGCCACTTCGTCTGCATATCAGCAAGCTGCTTCTGCATCTCTTTTAATTGCTGCTGGGCTTCGCCCGATTTAGACGCGCTCTCCTGAGCCTGCAAAATTTGTCGGGTCAACTCTGCTATCTTTTTCTCTTGCGCTGCCTTCATCGTCGCTATCTGGGCATTCAACGCATCCGCCTGTGCCTGCGAGGTCTGCAAACGATAGCGGGCACTTTTAGGTACAGATGTTGCTCGTGACTCCTGTGCAGAAACAACAGGTTCAGGAAGCGTGACATTTTTCTCCAGTAATAAGGAAGGTATTTCACTAGATTGCGAAGCTATCGAATCGAGAGACTTTACCGCAGCCGTTGTATCACTCGCCTGAACCTGCAGAGCAATCGAACAGCCAAATACCATCGGCAGAGCGATGATCAACGGCTTCATTCTGAATGCACTCATTTAAAGTTCTCCACGCGATTAATGAGCGCCTGCCTTACAGCCTGCTCAATATCACTGCAGATTTTTTGCGTTTTAAATTTATAGAAAGCGTCCATGGTATCTTTCGTTTGTGGATTGATATCTTCGCGTACAGCCGTGTAAACAGACACACTTGAGATTAACTCATCAAAGGCTGCTTTTTTCTGTGCGTAAAGTCTTTGGTTAACTTTCGATAACACTATCAGCTCTCGCTGACAGGTTGAAGCCGCCCCCGATTCGGACGATGTTAATTCTGGCCGGGCTATCTTAGGCGCAGGAGCTTTCGGTGTTATCACAGGTGCTGGTACGTAAGAGAGTGATGCTGGTATTTCCGATCCTGCGCGAACTTCATTGGATTGAGAATGTTGACAACCCGTCAACATCAAGAGATGTGAAATAAAGAGCAAAGAAAACAAATGATTTATAGTATGTTTTTCGCGCAATCTACTAATGACGATCACAATATTTATCCTTAATATAACGAAACCATTTATAGAAATCTTTTACATATGAACCAAAAGACCGCCTCATAGCTGAACATGGTAGGGACGCGACATATCATCCATATATGTTACATTGAAATTTTCACAAAATAATGATGAAAAGAAATTATTCTTGTCCAAAATTAGACGATTCAAAATCTATCTGCAAAAAGTAGAGCTCCTCATGAAATAATGGCGGTGTCTTCACAATCCTAAAGATAATATTATGACTTCATGTAATACTATTAATAATTCATAAACTAAATAATTCGAGTTACAGGAAGGCGGCAACTGAACAAGTCCCGATGAACTTACTTAGGTAATTAATTCGGGCGAGTGAAGGAAGCCCACCTGCATATTCAAAGACGATGGGTGTGATTATCTGTTTTACATGGATAGCGGATGTAGGACTACGGTTATTACACATGTTGCCGTGCCATTTGCCTGGGTCTGGGACTGAAAGTCATTCCTCCACGGATCGTGTCAGAACTGCTGTGGGTGTGGTGCTGATGGGAGTGCTGTGGTGGAGAAAACGTGCGCGCTGATGCCCTCACCCCGGCGCTGTACAGTCCGAACGCCGTTTGCAGGCCGGGCAAGGCGAAGCCGCCACCCGGCAATTTCTTTCAGCATCTCCTCACACCCATCGCGGTTATTTATCGATCAACTTCAAATAATCACTATTTCATCTGTTGAAACATGAAAATTCTGTTGCGCGTTTTTCACTCTTTGCCCACGATAAGTAGAACGTTCTACTAAAACGTTCTACTTACAATAACAGCGCCAAAAAAGCGCTACTCGGGGGAAATCAGCATGAGTCTGATATCAGGGTTTGTTAAATCGCTGTCTAAGTTATCGATGATTGGTCGCGCCTTAATGCTGCCAATTTCACTGCTTCCCGCTGCGGGCCTGCTGCTGGCCTTCGGCGATAAGTTCCATCTGCCGCTGATGATGAACGCGGGCGGGGTGATCTTTGATAACCTGCCGATGCTGTTTGCCATTGGCTCCGCCGTGGGTCTGGCGTCAGAATCCGGCATCGCGGCGCTGTCTGCGGCGGTGTCGGTGTTTGTCACCAATATCACCATCAGCACCGTGCTGAGCATCACGCCGGAAATGGCCTCCCAGGGCGGGAAGTACGCCATGGTAGTGGGTATTCCGACGCTGCAGATGGGCGTCTTCGGCGGCCTGATCTGCGGTATTCTCGCGGCCTGGTGCTATAACCGCTTCCACACCATGCAGCTGCCAGAATTCCTGGGCTTCTTCTCCGGCAAGCGCTTCGTGGCCATTGCAACGGCGTTTCTGTCGTTCCTGATGGGGCTGCTGCTGCCGTACGTGTGGCAGCATATCCAGGCCGGTATCGACGCGCTCTCCGTCGTGGTTAACGGCGATAATCAGGCGGCGTCGACCTTTATCTTCGGTCTGGTAGAGCGCGCGCTGATCCCGCTCGGCCTGCACCACATCTGGTATCCGTCGTTCTGGTATTCGTTCGGGGATTACACCACCCAGGCGGGACAGGTGATCCACGGCGACCAGACCATCTGGTTCAAGATGCTGGAAGAAGGGGTGAAGTCCTTCAGCAGCGACACCTACCAGAATGCCGGTAAATTCATGCAGGGCGAATTCCCGCTGATGCTGTTCGCGCTGCCCGCAGCGTGCCTGGCGATGTATCACGAAGCCCATACGAAGAATAAGAAAATCGCGGCCGGTATTCTGTTCTCTGCGGCGCTGACCTGCTTCCTGACGGGGATCACCGAACCGGTCGAGTTTACCTTTATCTTCGTGGCGCCGATCCTGTACGTCTTTAACGCCATCATGGCGGGTCTGGCCTACATGACCATGTACCTGCTGCATGCGCATATCGCCAAGTCGTTCTCCGCGGGCTTTATAGACTATCTGTCATTCGGGATCCTGCCGTCATTTAACGGTTACCAGACCAACTTCCTTAATGCCATTATCATCGGCATTCCAATGGGCCTGATTTATTACTTCACGTTCCGCTTTGTGATCCGTCGTTTCGACGTGAAAACGCCGGGCCGCACTGAAGTGACCGCCAACGCGGATGATAAGTCTGATTCAGAACTCGCGACCGAGATCATCACCCTGCTGGGCGGGGCGCACAACATCGACTCCGTCGGCGCCTGTATCACCCGCCTTCGCCTGGAAGTGGCAAAAAGCGAGGTGGTCGATAAGGACGGCCTGAACGGACTCGGCGCGCGCGGCGTGGTCTTCGTCGGCGACAACGGTATTCAGGTGATTTTCGGTGCGAGAGCACAGTTTATCGCCCAGACCATGTCCACTATGATCGGCAAATAATAAGATGCCTGAACGACGCGTCTCCTGTAGTCTGGGAGACGCATTGTCGTATCTGACTGATAATCGGTGAATTTCAGGGAGCGGTTTTGAAGAAAGTCAGCATTATTGATGTCGCAAAGCACGCGGGCGTGTCGGTCTCAACCGTCTCGCTGGTTTTGCGCCAGAAAGGGAAAATCTCAGAGGCAACGATCGAGAAGGTCAACGCCGCCATCAATGCGCTGGGCTATGTTCATAATGTCGCCGCTGCCAACCTCCGCGCCAATACGTCCAATCTGATTGGCCTGATCCTCCGTGACTTTAGCGACAGTTTCTCCATCAAGGTGATGGCGAGCATCGTCCAGGATCTTGAGAAACAGGGATATATGGTGTTTCTCGGCCAGCCCCAGAACGACCATGACCATCTTGAGCGCTGCCTGCTGTCGTTTAAGCAGCAGGGCGTCGCCGGGGTGATCTATCTGGCCTCGGATACCCGTACCTCCACCCTGCCGGAGCAGATTCGCCGCTGCCCGCTGCCGCTGGTGGTGGTCTCTCAGTCGCTGCTGGATGAAAAATGCAATCTGGTGATGCGCGATAACCGCCAGGCGGCAAACCTGGCGGTGCGTTATCTTATCGAGCGCGGCCATCGCAATATCGCCTACATTGGCGGGCGTGAAGGCTGCCTTATCCGCGAGCAGCGCCTGCTCGGTTTTCGCAGCGCGATGACGCAGAACGGGCTGGTCTGGCGAGATGAATACTCTCCGGCCTGCAGCGATGACACCCTGGCAGCGGGTTTCGCCACCCGCCAGTTGCTGGAAAAAAACAACACCATCACCGCCCTGCTCTGCCACTCTCCGGATGCGATGATCGGCTCCATCTCCGGTATTCATCAGGTCGGACGAACGGTGGGTAAAGATGTGTTTCTGACGCAGCAGGTCGCGCTGGTCGGTTTCGAAGATATGCTCCACGTTAACCTCACCTCACCGTCCTTTACCTACGTCTCATCCGCCAGCGAAGAGACCGGGCGTCAGGCTGCCGGGCTGATTATTCGCACGCTGAAGGAGCCGACGCTGCAAACCCAGCGCATTACGCTTTCCGGGCAGCTAATCGCGCGCGAGTCGGCGTAAAAATAAGAATTTGACGCGGGTCTGCCGGCGCGGGATTGCTGCTATATTTCCGTGATTTGCCATGGATAATCGCAATGCCTACCGTTATTACACACGCTGCTGTTCCGCTTTGTCTGGGCTTAGGCCTCGGAACCAAAGTGATTCCTCCCCGCCTGCTGTTTGCCGGGATTGTCCTCGCCATGCTGCCGGATGCCGACGTGCTGGCGTTCAAGTTCGGCGTCGCGTACGGCAATGTTTTCGGCCATCGCGGCTTTACCCACTCCCTGCTGTTCGCCTTTGTGGTGCCGATACTTTGCGTGCTGACTGGACGACGATGGTTCCGGGCCAGCCTGACGCGGTGCTGGCTGTTTTTAACCGTGTCATTGCTGTCGCACAGCCTGCTGGATTCGATTACCACGGGCGGGAAAGGCGTCGGCTGGCTGTGGCCGTGGTCAGATGAACGCTTCTTCGCGCCGTGGCAGGTGATTAAGGTCGCGCCGTTTGCGCTGTCGCGCTACACCACGCCGTACGGGCATCAGGTGATTATCTCAGAGCTGCTGTGGGTGTGGCTGCCGGGAGTCGTGCTGATGGGGTTGCTGTGGTGGAGGCGGAGATAAAAGCAAAACGGCAACTCAGTTGCCGTTTTAGTGTTTACACCCTCTCCCTGTGGGAGAGGGCTGGGGTGAGGGCATCAGCGCGCACCAGACTTACTTACGGCGCCAGGTGGTGCCCTGCGGGCCATCTTCCAGAATGATGCCCATCTCGGTCAGACGATTACGCGCCGTATCTGCCGCCGCCCAGTCTTTTGCCTGACGCGCTTCCAGACGCGCTTTGATCAACGCTTCAATCTCCGCCACTTCACCGTCGTCCGCCTGCGCACCGCTCTGCAGGAACACGTCCGGATCCTGCTCCAGCAGGCCGAGCACGGAGGAGAGCTTACGCAGATGGGACGCCAGGGCATTCGCCGCAGCCATATCTTCTGACTTCAGGCGGTTCACTTCGCGCGCCATGTCGAACAGCACGGAGTACGCTTCCGGGGTGTTGAAGTCGTCGTTCA
Organism: Enterobacter dykesii; assembly: GCF_008364625.2. NCBI lineage: Bacteria > Pseudomonadati > Pseudomonadota > Gammaproteobacteria > Enterobacterales > Enterobacteriaceae > Enterobacter > Enterobacter dykesii. The sequence goes on along the minus strand of NZ_CP126604.1, from coordinate 1,066,939 downwards.
TCACCTCAACAAAGCGGGCTTCGAACGCTTCGCCGCCGGCTGCAGGAACGGACCTGTCGGTACCACGCAGGGCGGTATACAGGCGCTCCAGCGCAGAGCGCGCCTGTTTCAGGTTCTCTTCGCTATAGTTCAGCTGGCTGCGATAGTGGCCGGACATCAGGAAGTAGCGCACGGTTTCCGCATCGTAATACTTCAGCACGTCACGCACGGTGAAGAAGTTACCCAGCGATTTAGACATCTTCTCGCGGTCAACCATGACCATCCCGGAGTGCATCCAGTAGTTCACATACTCGCCGCCGTGGGCACAGGTGGACTGCGCGATTTCGTTTTCGTGGTGCGGGAACATCAGGTCTGAACCGCCGCCGTGAATATCGAAGTGCTTGCCCAGCTGCTTGCAGTTCATCGCGGAACATTCAATGTGCCAGCCCGGACGACCTTCGCCCCACGGGGATGGCCAGCTTGGCTCACCCTCTTTGGACATTTTCCACAGCACAAAGTCCATCGGGTTACGCTTCACGTCAACCACGTCAACGCGTGCGCCCGCCTGCAGCTGGTCCAGATCCTGACGGGAAAGCGAACCGTAGGTTGGATCCGTCGGTACGGAGAACATCACGTCGCCGTTGTCCGCAACGTAGGCATGACCGCGGGCGATCAGCTTTTCGGTGATCTCGATGATTTCGTGAATATGGTGGGTCGCGCGCGGCTCGCTGTCCGGGCGCTGAATATTCAGGGCGTCGAAGTCTTTGTGCATTTCGACGATCATGCGATCGACCAGCGCAACGAAGCTTTCGCCGTTTTCATTAGCGCGCTTGATGATTTTGTCGTCGATGTCGGTGATATTACGCACGTATTTCAGGGTGTAGCCCAGAAAACGCAGGTAGCGTGACACCACGTCGAAGGCGACAAAGGTACGGCCATGGCCAATATGACAGAGATCGTAAACCGTAATACCACACACGTACATGCCGACTTCCCCGGCATGGATAGGTTTAAATTCCTCTTTCTGGCGCGTCATTGTATTAAAGATTTTTAACATCGAAGATTCCATGTAAACACGTGTGTGGTTGAAAACCGGCTATTCTACCCGTAATTCAAACCCGAAGCAGCACACAATGCAAGGTGATCGCATCCTGTGGTTATGCTATAACAAGCCCCTATAGATGACCCGAAGGCGGGTCGACGTACCACAATAACGGAACAGGATGCAAAAATGGTTACTTTCCACACTAATCATGGCGATATCGTAATCAAAACCTTTGATGACAAAGCGCCTGAAACAGTTAAAAACTTCCTGGACTACTGCCGCGAAGGTTTCTACAACAACACCATTTTCCACCGCGTGATCAACGGCTTTATGATCCAGGGCGGCGGTTTCGAACCTGGCATGAACCAGAAAGAGACCAAAGAAGCGATCAAAAACGAAGCGAACAACGGTCTGAAAAACACCCGCGGTACGCTGGCAATGGCCCGTACTCAGGCTCCGCACTCTGCCACCGCACAGTTCTTCATCAACGTGGCTGACAACGACTTCCTGAACTTCTCCGGCGAAAGCCTGCAGGGTTGGGGCTACTGCGTATTCGCAGAAGTGGTTGAAGGTATGGACGTGGTTGACAAGATCAAAGCCGTCTCTACTGGCCGCAGCGGTATGCACCAGGACGTTCCAAAAGAAGACGTTGTGATTACAAGCGTGACCGTCAGCGAGTAATTCGTGGCGACACTCTTTATTGCGGATCTGCATCTGCAAACAGAAGAACCGGCGATTACCGCCGGTTTTCTGCGTTTTTTACGCGGTGAAGCGAAAAGCGCCGATGCGCTGTACATCCTGGGCGACCTCTTTGAAGCCTGGATTGGCGACGACGACCCTAATCCGCTGCACCGTGAAATGGCCGCCGCCATTCACGCGCTGGTAGATTCCGGCGTCCCCTGCTACTTCATTCACGGCAACCGTGATTTCCTGATCGGCAAGCGCTACGCCCGCGAAAGCGGCATGACGCTGCTCCCGGAAGAGCAGGTGCTCGACCTCTATGGCCGCAAGGTTCTGATCATGCACGGCGACACGCTCTGCACCGACGATACCGGCTACCTGGCGTTTCGCGCCAAAGTCCACACCCCGTGGATCCAGAAGGTGTTCCTTGCGCTACCGCTGTTTATCCGCAACCGCATCGCCGCCAGAATGCGCGCGGACAGTAAAGCCGCCAACAGCAGCAAATCCATGACCATCATGGACGTGAACCCGCAGGCCGTGGTGAGCGTGATGGAAAAGCATGGCGTTCAGTGGTTGATCCACGGTCACACCCATCGTCCTGACGTCCATTCCCTTCTCGCCAACGGCGAACCGGCCCATCGCGTGGTATTAGGTGCCTGGCACACCGAAGGCTCCATGGTCAAAGTCACGCCAGAGGGCGTGGAGCTGATCGCGTTTCCGTTTTAACCCCTCGCACTATCATTCTATTTTTTTGAACAATATCGGCAAATTGTTTCGATTTTAATCAGCCTGTGGTCGGCCTATTATTTATCACATCAGGGCAACACGCCCTATCCCAGATAAAATACTTAAGGAATACGACCATGAAATCCATCAAAACTTTCGTTGCAGTTGCCGCTCTTTCTCTGGTTTCTTTCGGTTCTTTCGCTCAAAGCGTGAGCGCAACCGCCTCTACCCTTGACCGCGCAGAAGCGAAAATTGCCGCGCAGGCTGCTGAACAGGGCGCGTCTTACAAAATCACCAGCGCGAAGGTCGACAACCGCGTGTATATGACCGCAGAACTGACGAAATAATGATTGCCCATCGGCAAAAGCAGACCGCCAGAATGCGGTCTGTTTTGTTATGAATTGATGGCAACAACGGCTCAAGATTTAACCGCGCAACCGTTTTCCTTGACCGTATAACATGCTATTCTCTGTGCCCTCGAAAGCAGTGTGTTTCGCACCACAGGAGTTTTAAGACGCATGTCTTCCCGCAATAATCCGGCGCGTGTCGCCATCGTGATGGGGTCCAAAAGCGACTGGGCTACCATGCAGTTCGCCGCCGAAATCTTTGAAATCCTGAATGTTCCGCACCACGTTGAAGTGGTCTCCGCGCACCGTACACCGGACAAACTGTTCAGCTTCGCCGAAAGCGCCGAAGAGAACGGTTATGAGGTGATCATCGCCGGTGCGGGCGGCGCAGCACACCTGCCGGGCATGATTGCCGCCAAAACCCTGGTGCCGGTACTGGGCGTTCCGGTCCAAAGCGCCGCGTTAAGCGGTGTGGATAGCCTCTACTCCATCGTCCAGATGCCGCGCGGTATTCCTGTCGGCACGCTGGCGATTGGTAAAGCGGGTGCTGCCAATGCCGCCCTGCTGGCGGCGCAAATTCTTGCGACGCACGATAAAGCATTACACCAGCGTCTGGCGGAGTGGCGTAAAGCCCAGACCGACGAGGTGCTGGACAATCCGGACCCGCGGGGTGCGGCATGAAGCAGGTTTGCGTCCTCGGTAACGGCCAGCTAGGCCGCATGCTGCGTCAGGCCGGTGAGCCGCTGGGTATTGCCGTCTGGCCCGTCGGGCTGGATGCTGAACCTGAAGCCGTACCGTTCCACCAGAGCGTGATCACCGCCGAGATCGAACGCTGGCCGGAAACGGCTCTGACCCGCGAGCTGGCGCGTCATAACGCCTTCGTTAACCGCGACGTGTTCCCGATCATTGCCGACCGTCTGACGCAAAAGCAGCTGTTCGACAAGCTCGGTCTGCCAACCGCGCCTTGGCAGCTCCTGTCTGATAAAAGCGAGTGGAATGACGTTTTCGCGATGCTGGGCGAGCTGGCAATCGTGAAGCGCCGCGTGGGCGGCTATGACGGCCGCGGCCAGTGGCGCCTGCGTGCAGATGAAACGGCAGAACTGCCGGACGATTGCTACGGCGAGTGCATCGTTGAGCAGGGCATTAACTTCAGCGGTGAAGTGTCGCTGGTTGGCGCCCGCGGGCACGACGGGCATACCGTCTTTTATCCGCTGACGCATAACCTGCATCAGGACGGCATTCTGCGCACCAGCGTCGCCTTCCCGCACGCCAATGCTGACCAGCAGGCGCAGGCGGAAGATATGCTCTCTGCCATCATGCACGAACTCGGGTATGTGGGCGTCATGGCGATGGAGTGCTTTATCACCCCGTCCGGTCTGCTGATCAACGAACTTGCGCCGCGCGTGCACAACAGCGGCCACTGGACGCAAAACGGCGCGTCCATCAGCCAGTTCGAGCTGCACCTGCGCGCGATTACCGACCTGCCGCTGCCGCAGCCGGTGGTCAACAGCCCGTCGGTGATGATCAACCTGATCGGCACCGATCTGAACTACGACTGGCTGAAGCTGCCGCTCGTGCATCTGCACTGGTATGACAAAGAGGTTCGCGGAGGTCGTAAGGTCGGTCACCTGAACCTGAACGACAGCGACACGAGCCGCCTGAGTGCTACCCTGGAAGCGATGATCCCGCTCCTGCCGCCGGAATATGCGAGCGGTATTGTCTGGGCACAGTCAAAGCTCAAGTAAGACATCTGCGCCGGGGAGTTGATCTTCCCCTTCCCCGGCGTACAATTCCCGCCCATTGCTGCTGAGTTTTCTTCTGGAATAACCATGAACGATGGAACGGACTATCGCGCGATCCTCGCGTCTGATACCCCTTTAATCGACGTTCGCGCGCCGATCGAATTTGCCCAGGGCGCGATGCCTGCGGCGGTCAACCTGCCCTTAATGAACGACGACGAGCGCGCTGCCGTCGGCACCTGCTATAAACGCCAGGGCCCCGAGGCCGCTCTGGCGCTCGGCCATCAGCTGGTGAGCGGCGAGACGCGTGAGGCACGCATCAACGCCTGGCGGGAAGCAAGCCTTGCCCATCCTGAGGGCTATCTCTGCTGCGCGCGCGGCGGCCAGCGTTCGCATATCTCGCAGGCCTGGCTGAAAGAGGCGGGCATCGACTACCCGCTTATCCGCGGCGGCTACAAAGCCCTGCGCCAGACGGCGATTCAGGTGACCATCGAGCAGTCACAAAAGCCGATGGTGCTGATTGGCGGCTGCACCGGAAACGGTAAAACCCTGCTGGTGAAGCAGCACGCGCAGGGTATCGATCTGGAAGGGCTGGCGCACCATCGCGGTTCGTCGTTTGGCCGCACGCTGACGCCGCAGCTTTCCCAGGCCAGCTTTGAAAACCACCTTGCGGTTGAGCTCCTGAAAAAAGACGCCGCGCGCTGGGTGCTGGAAGACGAGGGCCGGATGATTGGCTCCAACCACCTGCCGGAGTGCCTGCGCGACCGCATGGTTGAAGCCCCTATCGTTGTTGTCGAAGACCCGTTTGAAATTCGTCTTGAACGTCTGCGCGAAGAGTATTTTGACCACATGTGGGCGGATTTTTCTGCCGCATACGGCGAGGAAGCAGGCTGGAAGGAGTACAGCGAGTATCTGCACCACGGCCTGTTCGCCATTCGCCGCCGTCTGGGGCTGCAGCGCTTTGCGGAATTCACCGCCTTACTGGACGCCGCGCTTGTCGAACAACAACGTACTGGCAGCACTGACGTGCACTTCAGCTGGCTTGCGCCGCTGCTGAAGGACTATTACGACCCGATGTACGGCTATCAGCTGGAGAAGAAAGCGGAGAAGATTGTCTATCGCGGGACGTTTGAAGAAATTGCTGAGTGGCTTGATCGCTGAAAAATAAAGCCGGGTGGTTTGTTCCCTCTCCCCGTGGGAGAGGGTCAGGGTGAGGGCATCAGACCGCACCCAACAAGACGACTTAGAAGTCGTAACGCAGACGCACCAGGTTCATATCGCCCAGGTTGTCGGTGCTGGATGTGAACACGTGTTCGTAATCCACGCGGAAACCGTAATCCAGCTGGAAGCTGATACCCACGCCGTTGTCGATGCGCTGGTAGTTACGGCCGTTCACGTATTCAATACGGTCACCCATGAAGTAAGGCTGGATGGATTTAACCGCGTACTGACCGATTGGGAACTTGTAGCCCGCAAAGTATTCAATACCCCATGCATCACCGGCGAAGTAGTCGTTAACAGACACTTTTTTGGTGGTCAGGAAGTTCTGGTACCAGCCGCCGCCTGCGGAGAAGGTCCAGTTGTCCGGCGTCCAGCTCAGCGCGGTACCGAGGATGTTCTGGTCGTAGGTTTTGCTGTCGCCGTTGTCCGGGTTACGCATGTCCGCGCGGGTATAGTTCCACGCCGCGCCCCAGGTCAGGTCGGTGGTCAGGTGGTAATCCAGACCCAGTGAACCGCCGCCTTTACGCTTGTAGCGCAGGCCGTTGCCCGGCAGGTATTCGCTGTCTTCAAACAGGTAGGATGCATAAATGTCGGCATCACCGACGGTTTTCTTATATTTCAGCATCTGGCGTGAACGGTAAGAACCGTCGTAATCGCCGTTGATCCCGTTACCTGGCGCCTGACCGATCATGTCGTAGTCCCAGATATCGGTTTTCGCGCCAACTACATCATAGTAAACGCTGTTCTGTTGACCGAAGGTCAGCGTACCCCAGGTGTCGCTCTTCAGACCGGTGTAGAGCATACGACGCGTGGTGTCGTGTGCGCCGTCGGCGTAGTGGTGATCCCAGTTAAACTGCGCAGGAATATTGACACCCAGCTCGTAGTAGCTGATCCAGCTGATGTCATCAAACAGGTAGTAATCAGCCGCGAAACGGAAACGGGTGCCGCCGTCAAAGCCGTTACGCTTGTAGCTGTTTTTACCGTCGTCGCCGGTCATGTTCTGGAACTGAGGACGAATACTGCCGCCGACGGTGAAGTTCAGGCGGCTCAGCGGGTTACCCGCCTGAGGATCCTGCTTAAGAACGGTGATTTCCGCCTGAGAAGCGAAGGACGTCAATGCCACTGCCGCGCCGATCGTTGCCGCCAGCGCTGATTTTTTTATAGTCATTATTTTTCCTTAATAGACACGCTGCTAAATATTTAGCGGGTGAATATTAACTGGAAATAATCGGGCCGTGGGGTCGGGTTTTTAATGTTTTGTGCTACTAATTGAGATGGTATTATCACTTTGTGCTATTTAAACGCTTCGCGCCGGCATTAAAACCCGGCGCGCAACTATCACCGTGCTAAATCAACTCGCAAACTGACGGAACAGGGCTTTCCCCTTTAACAGCCGCGTGCCGAGCCAGCCTCCGCAAAGAGAAAGCAGCACCGCGCCGCTGAGAGGCAGGATCAACCAGAGACGCCAGTCAGGCTCCCACGGGAAGTCGAAGACCTTTGTCTGCAGCACCGCCAGCGCCGTTTCTGCGCCAATGGCCGCAACCAGACCCGCCACCAGCCCCAACAGCGCAAATTCGCTCCAGAGCGTCTTGCGCAGCAGCCGCTTACCGGCTCCCAGCGTCCGGTAGACCACCAGCTCCTGATGACGCTGGCGCATGCCCACCTGCACCTGGGCCAGCAGCAACAGTACGCCGCAGATCGTCACCAGCACCACCATGACCTCCAGCGCGCGGCTCACCTGCTCCAGCACCTGCCCCACCTGCTTCAGGATCGCCCCAATATCCAGCAGGCTGACCGTCGGAAACTCCCGGTTAAGCTGGGTCAGCATGCCGTTGCCGTTTTCCCAGCGGAAGCTGGTGAGCCAGCTCTGCGGCTGTCCGTCCAGCGCGCCCGGCGGGAAGATAAAGAAGAAGTTTGGCCGCAGGCTTTCCCAGTCCACTTTACGCAGGCTGGTGACTTTCGCAGTAAAATCCTGGGTATCACCGGTAAAGGTGACGCTGTCCCCCAGCTTCACGTTCAGCCGCGTCGCCAGCCCCTCTTCCATCGACACTTCCCCCGCTTTCGGCGGCCATGTGCCTGCGGTAAGCGGGTTGTGGTCAGGGCGTTTCTCCTGCCAGGTCAGGTTCAGCTCGCGGTTCAGCGACTCGTCCTTGTTCCCCTCCGCTGGCTGACCGTTGATCTGGGTCAGACGCGCGCGAACGATGGGATAGAACGACTCGGGAATGATGTGATGCTCCGCCAGGAAGCCCTTCAGCGGCGTGACCTGCTCAGGGGCAATGTTGATCAGGAAATAGTTCGGGCTTTCCGGTGGAAGCTGCTGCTGCCAGCGATCCAGCAGATCGCCGCGCAGCACCAGCAGCAGCGCCAGCAGCATAAACGACAGCGAAAACGCCGACAGCTGGCTGAGCGTTGACCACGGCTGATGCAGCAGGCGGTTGACCGCCAGGCGCACGGGCAGCGATTTCACCGTGAGCCGCTTCAGGACGTTAAGCAGTATCCAGCCCAGCACGCCGCACAGCAGCGCCAGCACAACCGCCCCGGCCAGTACCGCCCACAGCAGCGTGCTGCCCCCCATCAGCCACGCCAGCAGCCCCACCGCCACGGCAATAATCACCGGAAGGTAGAACTTCAGCGGCCAGACGTTCGCCACCACATCGTTGCGAAGCACGCGCAGCGGCTGCGTCGCGAGCAGCAGGCGGTAGGGGCGTAGCCCCACCAGCAGCGAAATCACCGTCATCGCGCCGATTGCCCACAGCCACGGCCAGAGGCTGGCCGGCGGCAAGGCGGCCGGGAGCACCGGTTTCAGCATCACCATCAGCAGTTTTTCAAACAGCAGCCCCATTATTCCGCCGGTCAGCGCGGACAGAATCAGCAGCATCAGCCACTGGCCAACAATCAGCTTGCGCAGCTGCGCCCTGCCCGCCCCCAGGGTTTTGAGGATCGCCACCAGGTCGTAACGGCTGCGGCAGTAATGCCCCATCGCCACGGCAACCGCCGCCACCGCCAGCAGCAGGGTCAACAGGGCCGACAGCAGCAGGAACTGCTGAGAACGTTCAAGAGATTTACCCAGCGCCCCTTCGTCCTGCTCCAGCCCGTACCAGCGGTGCTCTGGTTTGAGCTGCGGCAGAAGCCATTTTTCGTACGCCTCAAGCTGGGCAGGCGTGCCGCCAAACTTATAGCGCCAGGTGACGCGGCTGCCGGGCTGTACAGCATGGGTTGCCGCGACATCCGCGGTGTTCATCAGCAGGCGCGGCGCGAGCTGGAAGGGGTTAAAGCCGGAATCGGGCTCCTGCACCACCTCCCCGGCAATGTTGAGGGTGGCGTCGCCGACGTCGATGCTATCGCCGGGTTTCAGGTTCAGAAGCGCCATCAGACGTGATGCCAGCAGCACCTTACCGGGCGTCGGCTTCAGCCCTGGCGGGTTGGTCTGCAGCTCGCCGTACATCGGGTAGATATCATCGACGGCTTTAACGCTGGCGAGCTGCGGCGTGTCGCCCGCAAAGGTCATGGTCTGGAAGCTTATCTGCTCTCCCACCTTCAGCCCTTCTTTGCGCGCCTCTGCAATCCAGCCCGACGGCACCGGGCGGGAGCTTTGCAGCGCCCGGTCACCCGCCATAAATTCCCGACTCTGCTGGCTAAGCCCTTTTTCCATGCGGTCGCTGACGCTTCCGAGCGCCAGCACGCAGGCCACCGCCAGGCTTAGCGCCAGCCAGACAATCAGCAGCGAGGGCGAGCGCCACTCGCGCCAGAACCAGCGGGTAATCATGCCTCCTCCTGAAGAATACCGTTCACCAGCCGCAGGCGGCGGTCGCAGCGGGCGGCGAGCTGCGGATCGTGGGTCACGAGGATCAGCGTGGTGCCGTGCTCGCGGTTGAGCGAAAACAGCAGGTCGGCAATTTTGTCGCCGGTCTTACGGTCAAGGTTACCGGTGGGCTCATCGGCAAACAGGACTTCGGGACGACCGTTAAACGCCCGCGCCAGCGCCACGCGTTGCTGCTCGCCGCCGGAGAGCTGGGCGGGAAGATGGTCGAGACGCTTGCCCAGACCGAGCTGCTCCAGCAGCGCCTTCGCGTGCGCCCGGCTTTCACGGCTGTTTTCACCGCGCAACAGCGCCGGGAGTTCGACGTTTTCCAGCGCGTTCAGGGTTGGGATCAGCATAAAGGACTGAAAGACAAAACCAACGTGACGCGCGCGCAGCGCGGCCCGCGCCTCTTCATCAAGCTGATGCAGCGGTTGCCCGACAAGGTGGACCTCGCCGCTGCTGCCGTCGTCCAGACCGGCCAAAATCGCCAGCAGCGTGGACTTGCCGGAGCCGGATTCGCCAATCAGCGCGATGGTTTCAGCGCGTTTGACAACGAGTTCAACTCCGGTAAGGATGGAAAGCTCGTGTTCCCCCTGACCGACGGACTTCTTAAGATGATGAACTTCAACACTGTTTTCCGCTGGCATTTGCCCTTCCTGTTTTTGATTCTGATGACCTTCCGCGCGGCGGCAGCGGACACGTTACTGGTTCTCGGCGACAGCCTCAGCGCAGGCTATCGCATGGCGGCCAGCGCGGCCTGGCCCGCTCTGCTCAACGACAAATGGCAGAGCAAGACCGCTGTAATCAACGCCAGCATCAGCGGTGATACCTCGCAGCAGGGCCTGTCGCGCCTGCCTGCGCTGCTCAAACAGCATCAGCCGCGCTGGGTGCTGGTGGAGCTTGGCGGTAACGATGGATTGCGCGGTTTCCAGCCTCAGCAAACCGAGCAAACGCTGCGCACCGTTTTGCAGGATATCAAAGCGGCAAACGCCCAGCCGCTGCTGATGCAAATTCGCCTGCCCGCCAACTACGGTCGTCGGTATAATGAAGCCTTTAGCGCGATCTACCCTAAGCTTGCCAAAGAGTTTGATATTCCGCTGCTGCCATTTTTCATGGAAGAGGTCTATCTCAAACCCCAGTGGATGCAAGACGACGGGATCCACCCCAATCGCGATGCTCAGCCGTTTATTGCCGACTGGATGGCAACGCGGCTGGCTCCTTTAGTTAAACATGACTCCTGATTAAGCGGAGATCCTGACAGGTAAAGTTATGCAAAAATCGGTCTTAATTACAGGATGTTCCAGTGGAATCGGCCTGGAAAGCGCGCTCGAACTGAAGCGCCAGGGGTTTCGGGTGCTGGCAGCCTGTCGCAAACCCGACGATGTCGAACGCATGAACGGGCTAGGCTTTACCGGCGTGCTGCTGGATATGGACTCGCCGGAGAGCGTTGAACGCGCCGCCGATGAAGTGATCGCGCTGACCGATAATCGTCTGTACGGGCTCTTTAACAATGCCGGCTACGGCGTGTATGGCCCGCTGGATACGCTCTCCCGCGAAACGCTGGAGAAACAGTTTTCGACCAACTTCTTCGGCGTGCATCAGCTCACCATGCGTCTGCTCCCCGCGATGCTGCCCCACGGTGAAGGGCGCATCGTGATGACGTCGTCAGTGATGGGGCTGATTTCAACCCCGGGCCGCGGCGCCTACGCCGCCAGCAAATATGCGCTGGAGGCCTGGTCCGACGCCCTGCGCATGGAGCTACGCCACAGCGGCATCAAGGTCAGCCTGATTGAGCCCGGCCCGATCCGCACCCGCTTTACCGAAAACGTGAACCAGACCCAGGCGGATAAACCGGTCGAAAACCCCGGCATTGCCGCACGTTTTACCCTCGGGCCAGAGGCGGTGGTGGCCAAAGTGCGCCATGCTTTTGAGAGTGAACATCCCAAAATGCGCTATCCGGTAACGCTGGTCACCCACGCCGTAGGCTGGTTAAAGCGCCTGCTGCCGGGCCGGATGATGGACAAAATTTTGCACGGTTGAGTTGAAGCGACGACGCTCATCCCCATGTAAAGAACAAACCGACAAAAGAGAAAGCCGCATGTCCGTACAGAATATCGTCAATATTACAGAAGCTAACCTGCAACAGACCCTTGAACAGTCGATGAACAAACCGGTCCTGTTCTACTTCTGGTCTGAACGCAGCCAACACTGCCTGCAGCTGACGCCGGTGCTGGAAAGCCTTGCTGCCCAGTACAACGGTCAGTTCATCCTCGCTAAGCTGGACTGTGACGCCGAGCCGATGGTGGCGTCTCAGTTTGGTCTGCGCGCCATTCCTACCGTCTATCTCTTCCAGAACGGCCAGCCCGTTGACGGTTTCCAGGGGCCGCAGCCGGAAGAGGCGATCCGCGCCCTGCTGGATAAAGTGCTGCCGCGCGAAGAAGAGCTGAAAGCGCAGGAAGGCATGGCGCTGATGCAGGAAGGTAAATACGACGAGGCGCTGCCGCTGCTCAAAGACGCATGGCAGCTGTCGAATCAGAACAGCCAGATTGGCCTGCTGCTGGCGGAAACGCAGATCGCCCTGCACCGTTCAGAAGACGCTGAAGCCGTACTGAAGACGGTTCCGCTGCAGGATCAGGACACCCGCTATCAGGGTCTGGTCGCGCAGATTGAGCTGCTGAAACAGGCGGCGGACACCCCGGAAATTCAGCAGCTGCAGCAGCAGGTTGCTGACAACCCGGCCGATGCCGCGCTGGCAAGCCAGCTGGCGCTGCAGCTGCATCAGGTGGGGCGTAACGAAGAGGCGCTTGAGCTGCTCTTCAGCCATCTGCAAAAAGATTTAGCCGCCGCAGACGGTCAGGCGCGTAAGATGTTCCAGGAGATCCTGGCCGCGCTGGGCACCGGAGACGCGCTGGCGTCGAAGTATCGTCGTCAGCTGTACGCCCTGCTGTACTGATAAAAAAAAAAGCCCGGTGGCGGCTTCGCCTTACCGGGCCGACAAAAGCCGATATTACCCCGTCTTTTTCAACTGCGTCACCACCAGCTGGTGGCGCGCGTTGTAGAACTTCCGATAGGTCAGGTAGCAGGCAATGATGGTTGACAGGCTTGCCGTGGAGAGCAGCATAAACGTCACCATGATCTGATACTTAATCGCTTTTACCGGATCGATACCGGCAAAAATCAGCCCCGACATCATGCCAGGCAGGCTCACCAGCCCCACCGTTTTGGCTGAATCTACCGTTGGGATCAGCGATGAACGAATGCTCTCACGGATCAGCCGTGCCGAGGCCACTTTTGGCGTCGCCCCCAGGCTTAATTTCTCCTGGAGCTGCTGCTGTTCACTGCTGAAGCGCTGACCGAGATTGTTATAACACAGCCCAACGGCCACCATGGCGTTCCCCGCAATCATCCCGGAGATAGGGATAACCTGCATCGGCGTAAACGCAATCGAGCCGGAGAGCACCAGCACCGCCAGCGTGAGCGCCGTCCCGGTGGTAATGGCGATAAACGACGAGATAAACGCCTTATCAATGTATTTACTGCGCTTTTTCGCATTCCACGCCGCGTTAAAGCAAATAAAGAGCACCATCAGCAGCGTCAGCACCGCGTGGTTAACGTTGAAGATATACTTCAGGACATAGCCGACGATGATGAGCTGAATCACCGCGCGGCAGATACTCCACACAATATCTTTTTCCAGCCCCAGCTTTTCCCGGTAGCTGACCACAATCGCAATCAGCACCAGCACCATCGAAAAGGCCAGCGATTCGTTGGTAATGTTATGTTCACCCACGGTTTGCCTCCTGCATTTTCCCGCCGTGCGGCTGGAGCGTAATAACGTCATCCGCATGGGTTATTTCGTTAGCGTCGTGCGTCACCCACAGCACGGCAATATTCTGCTCCCGGGCGTAGCGATGAATAATCTCGTTGACGTTGCGCTTGTTGACGTCATCGAGCGCGCTGGTGATTTCGTCCAGCAACAACACCTTGGGTAAAAACTGCAGGTTGCGGATCAGCGAGACCCGCTGCTTTTCTCCGCCCGACAGCGAAGTGATGGATTTGGTCAGCGTCTCCTGCGCCAGGCCAAAGCGGGCCAGATCGTGGAGAAACTTTTCCGGCTCCGGCGTTTTATTGCGGATTTGCCACGGGAAAATCAGGTTGTCATAAACCGTATCGCCAAACAGCGCGGGGGTTTGCACGCAGTAGGAGACCTGCTGGCGGTAGCTTTCCGGGGACAGCGTTGCGATATCCTCTCCTTCAAACAGAATGGTTCCCTCCGTCGGGCTGAGGAGTGAGGCCACAATTTTCAGCAGCGTGCTTTTACCGCAGCCTGAGGGGCCCGTGATTAATTTAAACTCGCCCGGCGACAGGCTAAACCCGACGTGCTGAAGAATAATGTTTTCTCCAACACGAAATCCAATATCCCTGAGTTGTAATAGTTCTTTTTTATCGTTCATTACGCTTCCGTTAACCGCTTCGTGTAATAACCGCCTGTAGCATAATCCTTTCGTGCGCACAGCGCGAATAGCCTCACGCTAAAGCAAGTGTTAAACTTTTTGTTTGTCATTTGTCTCCACCATCACTACAGGAAGTAAGCAGCATGGCACATATCTTTTATGAGTTTCCTTCCCTGAAGCCTGGTGTTCCTGATGTCGAAACATTAATGGAAGTCATAAAATCGTCGGAACTCACGCGTTTTGTGATTGGTGCAGAGGTGGTGGATTTTGTTAAGAAGGCGCTCATCGTGAACACCACGATCGGCAGCTTCAAAAATTGCTATTTCGCCTTCGACAACGGGACACACTTTCTGGAATTTGACGGCAAGGGAAAATCAAAACGTTTCAGTGAAGTACCCGACTGGTTCGTCTCTCCCGCTGAATTTTCTCGTACCCAGTGGCTTATCAACCACGATCTTGCGGATGTAAAAGCCACCCGGTTCATTGACGTGCTGATGTCCTACCCTCTGAAAGAGCGCCGTGCGCACTGTAATTTGTTATTCGGGCTGGAGCTGGAAAAGGTGAATGCGGTTCCGGCCGCAGCGTCAGCCGCAGGGAAAATCGGCAATAAAAACGGTAAAACCACCAAACCGCGCGTTACCGATCTGGGATCGTTTGAGCTATTCAGCCAGTTCTTTGCGCGCATGAAAACCGCCGTGCTGGCCGATGAATTCCCCACCCTGCAGGTCCTGACGGGCATGGATAATCTGACTAAAGCGCCGCATAATTTAAAGCAGGGTGTCAGAACCTGGTTTAAAGCCATCGCGGGCGACCTTCCCCCCAATAACAAGCGCGTTGAAGCGGGGAATGCCGTTCTGTTCTGCGCCCCCATTCGCGAACAGATCCAGCGTATCGAAGCGCTGGGGCTGGAGAAGTACTACCAGGGATTATCCAAAGCCATTGCCGAAGCGGGTGATGGATTCATCTCTGACTTTACCTATACTTACGAGCAATAAACACACACTTTCACTCATCACAGCATGCAAAACAGGAGGTTTTTATGCTTATCGTTGTTCCTGTCCTTATTTTCGTTGCGCTGGTTATTGTGGGCGCAGGCGTCAAAATTGTTCCCCAGGGTTATCAGTGGACCGTTGAGCGTTTCGGTCGCTACACCAACACCCTCCAGCCAGGCCTGAGCCTGATTGTTCCGTTCATGGACCGGATTGGTCGTAAGATCAACATGATGGAACAGGTGCTGGACATTCCGTCTCAAGAGATCATCTCCAAGGATAACGCCAACGTCACCATCGACGCCGTCTGCTTTATTCAGGTGATTGATGCGCCGAAAGCGGCCTATGAGGTCAGCAACCTGGAGCTGGCGATCGTCAACCTGACGATGACCAACATCCGTACCGTACTCGGCTCGATGGAGCTGGACGAGATGCTTTCCCAGCGCGACAGCATTAACACCCGCCTGTTGCACATTGTCGATGAGGCCACCAATCCGTGGGGGATCAAGGTCACCCGCATCGAGATCCGCGACGTGCGTCCGCCGGCGGAGCTGATCGCCTCCATGAACGCTCAGATGAAGGCCGAGCGAACCAAGCGCGCCTACATCCTGGAAGCCGAAGGGGTGCGTCAGGCCGAGATCCTCAAAGCGGAAGGGGAAAAGCAGTCGCAGATCCTGAAAGCGGAAGGCGATCGTCAGTCCGCGTTCTTACAGGCAGAAGCGCGTGAACGTTCGGCCGAAGCGGAAGCCCGCGCCACTCAGATGGTGTCTGAGGCGATTGCCGCCGGTGATATCCAGGCCGTTAACTACTTTGTCGCGCAAAAATATACCGATGCGCTGAAAGAGATAGGCTCCGCGAACAACAGCAAAGTGGTGATGATGCCGCTGGAAGCCAGCAGCCTGATGGGCTCTATCGCCGGTATTGCCGAGCTGATTAAAGACAGCGGAAACGAGCGTAAAAAATGATTGAGCTGATTGTTGCACATCCTCACGCCTTCTGGCTAAGCCTCGGTGGCTTATTGCTGGCGGCGGAGATGCTGGGCGGCAACGGCTACCTGCTCTGGAGCGGTGTTGCCGCCGTCATTACGGGCCTTCTGGTCTGGATCCTTCCCCTGGACTGGGCGTGGCAGGGCGCACTGTTTGCCGTGCTCACGCTGGTGGCCGCGTGGCTGTGGTGGCGCTGGCTCAACCGGCGGGTTATCGAGCAGAAACCGGTGGACGCGCACCTTAACCAGCGCGGACAGCAGATTGTCGGCAAGCGTTTTACGCTCGACACCGCGCTGGTGAACGGGCGCGGGCACATGCGGGTGGGCGACAGCTCGTGGCCGGTGGTCGCCGACGACGACCTCAGCGCCGGCACGCGGGTTGAGGTCATTGCGGTGGAAGGCATTACCCTGCGGGTGAAAGCCTGCTAAGCAGAAGCCTTACGATGACAGCAGCCGGCAAGATTGTCGATAATCGGGCAGTCGGCGCTGTCATCCCCCGGACAGGATTCCGCGAGCTGCAGCAGCTGTTCGCGCATCGCCTGCAGCTCAATGATGTGGCGTTCAATCTCGGCCACTTTTTCCAGCGTGCGTTTTTTCACGTCGGCGCTGTGACGCTTCGGATCGTTAAACAGGTTAACCAGCTCGCCGCACTCTTCCAGATTAAAACCGACCTGTCTTGCCTGGCGCAGCAGCGTCAGTTCATCCAGATGCAGCTGCGTGTAGCTGCGGTAGCCGTTTTCACTGCGCAGCGGCGGCGTCACCAGCCCCTTCTCTTCATAAAAGCGGATTGCCTTGCTGGTTAAGCCAGTTTTTTTTGCCACGTCACTGATATTCACATTTCCCCCTTGACCTTCCCCTTGATGGAAGGTTTAACCTTTATAACAGTCAGTGAAAAGCACTGTATCGGTCAACAACTGACCAGATCATTATACGGGAGTTTTGTTATGTCTCACACTATCGACCTGACGCTGGACGGCCTCTCCTGCGGCCACTGCGTCAAACGCGTTAAAGAAAGCCTGGAACAGCGCCCTGACGTTGAAAGCGCTGACGTGACTATCGATCATGCCGCCGTGACCGGCAGCGCCAGCGCGGATGCGCTGATCGATACCATCAAGCAGGCCGGTTACGGGGCGGAGTTAAGCCACCCAAAGGCTAAACCGCTGGCAGAGTCATCATCCCCGTCGGAAGCACTGACAGCGGCCACTCCTGAGCTTCCGGCAGCGGATGATATTGATGACAGCCAACAGCTGCTGATCAACGGCATGAGCTGCGCCAGCTGCGTCTCCCGGGTACAAAACGCCTTGCAGGCCGTTCCGGGCGTCGCGCAGGCACGGGTAAACCTCGCGGAGCGCACTGCGCTGGTGATGGGCAGCGCCTCCGCCGCAGATTTAGTGCAGGCCGTTGAGAAAGCGGGCTATGGCGCAGAGGCCATCGAAGATGATGCCGAGCGCCGCGAGCGCCAGCAGGAAACGGCTATCGCCACCATGAAGCGCTTCCGCTGGCAGGCGATCGTCGCCCTGCTGGTGGGTATTCCGGTGATGGTGTGGGGCATGATGGGTGACAACATGATGGTCACCGCTGACAACCGCACGCTGTGGCTGGTGATTGGCCTGATTACCCTTGCGGTGATGGTGTTTGCAGGCGGGCATTTCTATACCAGCGCCTGGAAGAGCCTGAAAAACCGCACCGCGACCATGGATACGCTGGTGGCGCTCGGTACCGGCGCGGCGTGGCTCTATTCAATGAGCGTGAACGTCTGGCCCCAGTGGTTCCCGATGGAGGCGCGCCATCTCTACTATGAAGCCAGCGCGATGATTATCGGCCTGATTAACCTGGGCCACATGCTGGAAGCCCGCGCCCGCCAGCGCTCCTCGAAAGCGCTGGAAAGATTGCTTGATTTAACCCCGCCGACGGCCCGCGTGGTCACGGACGAAGGGGAAAAAAGCGTCCCGCTGGCGGAAGTTCAGCCCGGCATGACGCTGCGCCTGACGACGGGCGATCGCGTTCCCGTTGACGGCAAGATAACCCAGGGCGAAGCCTGGCTGGATGAAGCGATGCTGACCGGCGAGCCTATCCCCCAGCAGAAAGCAGACGGCGACGCCGTTCATGCCGGTACGGTGGTGCAGGACGGCAGCGTGCTGTTTACCGCCAGCGCCGTCGGCAGCCACACGACGCTGTCGCGTATTATCCGCATGGTGCGCCAGGCGCAGAGCAGCAAGCCGGAAATTGGCCAGCTTGCTGACAAAATCTCGGCCATTTTTGTGCCGGTGGTGGTCGGCATTGCCCTGCTGAGCGCGGCGATCTGGTATTTCTTCGGCCCGGCACCGCAGATTGTTTACACCCTGGTGATCGCCACCACGGTGCTGATCATCGCCTGTCCTTGCGCCCTTGGCCTGGCGACCCCGATGTCGATTATCTCCGGCGTAGGCCGCGCGGCCGAATTTGGCGTACTGGTGCGGGACGCGGACGCACTGCAGCGGGCCAGCACCCTTGACACGCTGGTGTTTGATAAAACCGGCACGCTGACCGAAGGCAAACCGCAGGTGGTGGCCGTCACTACCGCAGGCATTGCGCAAGAGGAGGCATTGCGTCTCGCCGCCGCGCTGGAGCAAGGCTCCAGCCATCCGCTGGCGCGCGCCATTCTCGATAAAGCGAATGCTTCTGCCGTGGCGCAGGTCAGCAATTTCCGCACCCTGCGCGGGCTCGGCGTCAGCGGCGAAGCAGAAGGCCACGCGCTGCTGCTGGGCAACCAGGCATTGCTCAATGAAAACGGTATTGATACCGCCGCCCTGGAAAGCGAGCTGAAGGCGCAGGCGTCTCAGGGCGCCACCCCGGTTCTGCTGGCGGTGGATGGCAAAGCCGCCGCGCTGCTGGCCGTGCGCGATCCGCTTCGCCAGGACAGCGTGGACGCCCTGCAGCGTCTGCACCGTGCGGGCTACCGTCTGGTGATGCTGACCGGGGACAATCCGACCACTGCAAACGCCATCGCGAAAGAAGCCGGAATTGATGAGGTCATTGCAGGCGTGCTGCCGGACGGTAAAGCGGACGCCATCAAGAAACTGCAAAGTCAGGGTCGTCAGGTAGCGATGGTCGGCGACGGCATCAACGATGCCCCGGCGCTGGCCCAGGCAGACGTGGGGATTGCCATGGGCGGCGGCAGCGATGTGGCCATTGAAACCGCGGCCATTACGCTGATGCGCCATAGCCTGATGGGCGTTGCCGATGCGCTGGCCATTTCAAAAGCCACGCTGCGCAACATGAAGCAGAACTTACTGGGAGCGTTCGTCTATAACACCCTCGGTATCCCAATCGCGGCCGGTATTTTGTGGCCGCTGACCGGCACGCTGCTTAATCCGGTGGTCGCGGGTGCGGCGATGGCGCTCTCCTCCATCACCGTGGTGAGTAACGCCAACCGTCTGTTGCGGTTTAAACCGAAGGATTGAACGTTGTACCCGTACGCGCTAGCATGAACCTTTCCGTTCATGGAGCGCGTATGGGTCTGTTTAATCGTATAAAAGCATCGTTTCGCGCCCTCTTTCCTCGCCGTTATGCCTGGCCCGGTCTGGATATCTCTCTCCCCGGCGGGCAGCACCTGCATCTGGTCGGCAGTATTCATATGGGTACGCAGGATATGTCTCCCCTGCCACCCGGCCTGATTAAACTGCTGAAACACGCTGATGCGCTGATCGTTGAGGCGGACATTTCGGGTCAGGAGTCGCCGTTTGCCGGACTTGAGAGCGATCTCACCCTGGCGGAGCGCCTGAATGAAACCCAGCTTGCGGAGCTGACGCGCGTCGCGGATGAAACCGGCGTGTCGCTCTCCATGATTGACACCCTGCCGCTCTGGCAAATCGCGATGGTGCTGCAGGCCACGCAGGCGCAGCGTCTGGGACTTCGCGGTGACTACGGCATTGATTACCAGCTGCTTAACGCGGCAAGGGCGCGCAGTATGCCCATCATCGAGCTGGAAGGCACGGACAGCCAGATTGCGCTTCTGCGGCAGCTTCCCGACGACGGCCTGATGCTGCTGGATGATACGTTGACCCACTGGCACACCAACGCGCGCCTGCTGCAGACCATGATTGGCTGGTGGCTGGACGCGCCGCCAGCGGACGGTAAGCTGGCGTTACCGTCGACGTTCAGCGAATCGTTATACGATGTGTTGATGAATGCGCGTAACAAAGCCTGGCGGCAGACGCTGCATGCGTTACCTGCGGGGCATTACGTGGTGGCGGTTGGGGCGTTACATTTGTACGGAGAAGGGAATTTGCCGTCACTGTTGAAATAAAAAAATGGCCAATATTTCTATTGGCCCGTCAAAGAGGAATTTCATCGTTTTTATTATGCCGAAGGAGACCTTCGGTTGAGCCGATTGTCGCTCAAAGTAACCATCACTGCCAATACTATTGCGCAAGATGGTGCTATTTTTTAGACAAACGTCAGGCGTATGCTGTGTGCATGATTTGTCTGTCGTAAGAAGGATAGCTATGACTCCCGCCGTTAAATTACTCGAAAAAAACAACATTTCTTTCCGGATCCACACTTACGATCACGATCCGAATGAAACTAACTTTGGTGATGAAGTGGTGCGCAAGCTGGGGCTGAATGCCGACCAGGTTTATAAAACGCTGCTGGTGGCGGTGAATGGCGATATGAAACACCTCGCCGTCGCGGTCACTCCGGTGGCGGGGCAGCTGGATCTGAAGAAAGTCGCCAAAGCGCTGGGGGCGAAGAAGGTGGATATGGCGGACCCGATGGTTGCGCAACGCACCACGGGCTATCTGGTGGGCGGGATCAGTCCGCTCGGGCAGAAAAAACGCCTGCCGACGCTGATTGATGCCCCTTCACAGGAATTTGAAACCATCTTTATATCCGGCGGCAAACGCGGGCTGGATATCGAGCTTGCCGCGGGCGATCTGGCGAAAATGCTGGACGCGAAGTTTGCGGATATTGCGCGCAGGGATTGATGAATGTGCCCGGCAAGCGCAGCGCCGCCGGGCAACACAACCCCACTACTGCCAGCTCACCTCACCTTTCGGCTCGTAGGCATTCACGTCAATCGGCGAATTCTTCTCGATGAACTGCTTCAGCACTTCCGCATCAATAAAGCCGGTATTCACGTATCCCGGTTTGTTATCGATGTGCGGATAGCCGTCGCCGCCCGTGGCGTTAAAGCTTAACGTTGCCAGACGGTACGTTTTGGCGGGATCAATCGGCTCGCCTTTGATCTTCAGGTCGTTAAGCTTGCCGTCTTTCACCACAAAGCTGACGTTGGCAAACTGCGGATAGGCCCCGGAATCCGGCTTCATCTGCGCCACGGCGGTCAGGTAGTCAACCACCTCTTTCCCGCTCATGTCGGCATAGACCACCACGTTGCCGAACGGCTGCACCTTCAGGACGTCCTTATAGGTAATGTTTCCACCCTCGATGGAATCACGAATACCGCCGCCGCTCATCACGCCAAAATCAGCGCCGGTGCGCGTGATTTGCGCCGCCAGCACCAGGTGCCCCATATTGGTCTGCACGAAGCGAACTTTACTGCGGTCTCCCTCCAGACGACCGTTCAGCGTGCCGATTTTCACGTCCAGCTGCGCCTTGCCTTTGTTCTGGAACGGCGTCAGCAGGGAGAGCATCTGCTGGTTTTCAGCGATCTCTGGCGTGTAGAGTACGCGCTCACTTTTCCCGTCCGGGTAGGTGACTTTCTTCTTCAGGTTGACCGGGATGAGCTGATAGTGCACCAGCTTCATCTCGCCGTTACGGAACTCGAAATCTGCCCGGCCGACGTATTTGCCCCACTCGTGCGCCTGAACAATCCAGATACCGTTCTGACGGTCCGGCGCGCACGGCGTGCCCGGGACGTAGTCCACCTGCTTTTTGTTCTCCGAGGCCATGCACACCGGATCCTGTGAGTGACCGCCCACAATCATCGCCAGCGAGCCCGCAGGCAGGCTGCGCGCCATCTCCACGTCGCCGGGCGCGTTAGAGCCGTGCTCGCCGTTGTCGTAGTGCCCCATGTGCGTGGTGGCGATAATCACGTCCGGCTTTTCGTTTTGCTGCAGCTCCTGAATCACCAGCTTCGCTTCGTCTGCCGGTTTACGGAATTCGATATCGGTGAAGAACTCCGGGTTGCCAATTTTTGCCGTGTCGTCGGTGGTTAAGCCGATGACCGCAATCTTCAGATCCTGACGCTTAAACAGCGCCCACGGCTTAAACAGACGCTCGCCGGTGCTTTTCTGGTAAATATTGGCGGAGAGGAACGGGAATTTTGACCACTTTTCCTGCTGACGCAGCACGGTCAGCGGATTATCGAATTCGTGGTTACCCACGGCCATCGCGTCGTAGCCAATCAGGTTCATGCCGCGAAAATCAGGTTCCGCGTCCTGTAAATCGGATTCCGGCACGCCGGTATTGATATCGCCCCCCGACAGCAGCAGCACGCTGCCGCCCTGGGCTGCCACCTCTTTACGAATGCCGTCCACCAGCGTTTTTTGTGCCGACAGTCCATATTCGCCGTATTCGCTGCGCCAGAAATGACCGTGGTGATCGTTGGTATGCAGAATGGTGATTTTATAGGTTTTGTCTTTTTCATACGCCTGCGCGGGCAGGCTTACCAGGCCCCATGCGGCGATGAGCGCCAGCGCGACGCCCCGCTTCATTAACTTCATCTTCTCTCTCCCTGACCAATAGATAAAGGCAAAAATTACAGTGACTAACAAGAATAGACAAATAAGTTTTCAGAATTGCGACTTTCTTCAAATGTCCCGGGCGGGTATGTTAGTCGGATAATAATTACACCCTGCATAACTAATAACTAAAGACGTGGTACTTCTCTCTATGGCAATCAGTGAATCAACCCAGCCCGTTCCGGGCGCACCGGCGTCGCGCACCTCCTTTAAGGTCTTAGGCGCAATCAGTCTCTCGCACCTGCTCAACGACATGATCCAGTCGTTGATTCTGGCCATTTATCCGCTACTTCAGTCCGAGTTTTCGTTAACCTTCGTGCAGATCGGGATGATCACCCTGACCTTCCAGCTGGCTTCCTCGCTTCTGCAGCCCGTGGTGGGCTACTGGACGGATAAATACCCGATGCCGTGGTCGCTGCCGATTGGCATGTGCTTTACCCTAAGCGGGCTGGTGCTGCTGGCCATGGCCGGGAGTTTTGAAGCCGTTCTGATTGCCGCCGCGCTGGTGGGCACCGGCTCGTCCGTTTTCCATCCGGAGTCTTCACGCGTGGCGCGCATGGCCTCCGGGGGACGTCACGGCCTGGCGCAGTCGCTGTTCCAGGTAGGCGGTAACTTCGGTAGCTCTCTGGGCCCGCTGCTGGCCGCGGTGATTATTGCCCCTTACGGCAAAGGCAACGTGGCCTGGTTTGTCCTGGCCGCACTGCTGGCCATTATCGTGCTGGCGCAGATCAGCCGCTGGTATGCCGCTCAGCATCGCGTGAATAAAGGTAAACCTAAAGCGAAGATTATCAATCCCCTGCCGCGTAACAAGGTTATCCTGGCGGTTTCCGTGCTGCTGGTACTGATTTTCTCGAAATACTTCTATATGGCGAGCATCAGCAGCTATTACACCTTTTACCTGATGCAAAAATTCGGATTATCGGTGCAGAATGCGCAAATCCACCTGTTTGCCTTCCTGTTCGCCGTCGCGGCCGGTACGGTTATTGGCGGGCCTGTGGGTGATAAGATTGGGCGTAAATACGTTATTTGGGGCTCTATCCTCGGCGTGGCGCCGTTTACCCTTATTTTGCCGTACGCAAGCCTTGAATGGACGGGGATTTTAACCGTGATCATTGGTTTTATTCTCGCATCCGCCTTTTCCGCCATTCTGGTCTATGCCCAGGAGCTGCTGCCTGGCCGTATCGGTATGGTTTCCGGTCTCTTTTTCGGTTTCGCCTTCGGCATGGGCGGGCTTGGCGCGGCGGTGCTGGGGATGGTGGCGGATCACACCAGCATCTTCCTGGTCTATAAAATCTGCGCTTTCCTGCCGCTTCTTGGGATGTTGACCATATTCCTGCCTGATAACCGTCACAAAGCGTAAATTACGGGTAGCCAAAGTTTAACTTTGGCTACCTGATACCCTGATGCCATAAGGGTTTCTTCTTCCTCACCTCACTGAATTTATCAAAACGCGCTTTTTTACGTGCATATTGCTGTTTTATTCAAACTTCAACAATAATTCATAAACATAAGGGTAAAAATTGTCATAAACTATTACTCGGTTTTTGGTTTTCGCCAAAAAGGAACACCCACAACGAAAGGAGACGGAATGCACCACGCCACACCGCTTATCACCACCATTGTTGGTGGACTTGTGCTCGCTTTTATCCTCGGCATGATTGCCAATAAGCTGCGTATTTCTCCTCTTGTCGGCTATCTGTTAGCGGGTGTACTGGCGGGACCGTTTACGCCAGGCTTCGTGGCGGATACCAAGCTGGCCCCTGAGCTGGCGGAATTGGGCGTGATTCTGCTGATGTTTGGCGTCGGCCTGCACTTCTCCCTGAAGGATCTGATGGCGGTAAAGTCGATCGCCATACCGGGAGCGATCGCCCAGATTGGGGTGGCGACGCTGCTGGGGATGGCGCTTTCGGCGGTACTGGGCTGGTCGTTAATGACCGGCATCGTATTTGGCCTGTGTCTCTCAACCGCCAGTACCGTGGTGCTGCTGCGCGCGCTTGAGGAGAGACAGCTGATAGACAGCCAGCGCGGTCAGATCGCGATTGGCTGGCTGATTGTTGAAGACCTGGTGATGGTCCTGACGCTGGTACTGCTGCCTGCCGTCGCCGGGATGATGGAAAAAGACAACGTCGGTTTTGCCTCGCTGGCGCTGGATATGGGCATCACCATCGGTAAAGTGGTGGCGTTTATCGCCATCATGATGCTGGTGGGACGCCGTCTGGTGCCGTGGATCATGTCCCGCAGCGCGGCAACCGGCTCGCGCGAGCTGTTTACCCTCTCCGTGCTGGCGCTGGCGCTGGGAATCGCGTTTGGTGCCGTTGAGCTGTTTGATGTCTCCTTTGCCCTGGGCGCGTTCTTCGCCGGGATGGTGCTGAACGAATCCGAGCTGAGCCACCGTGCGGCGCACGACACGCTGCCGCTGCGCGATGCGTTTGCCGTGCTGTTCTTCGTCTCCGTCGGGATGCTGTTCGATCCGCTGGTGCTGATCCAGCAGCCGTTGGCCGTGCTGGGCACGCTGGCGATCATTATTTTTGGCAAGTCGCTTGCCGCCTTCTTCCTGGTGCGGATGTTCGGCCACTCCCCGCGCACGGCGTTGACCATCGCCGCCAGCCTGGCACAGATCGGTGAGTTCGCCTTTATTCTGGCCGGTCTGGGCATGGCCCTGAACCTGCTGCCGCAGGCGGGGCAAAATCTGGTGCTGGCGGGGGCGATCCTGTCGATTATGCTGAACCCGGTGCTGTTTGCCCTGCTGGAAAAATACCTCGATAAAACCGAAACGCTGGAAGAACAGACGCTCGAAGAGGCCATCGAAGAAGAGAAGCAGATCCCGGTGGATATTTGCAATCACGCCCTGCTGGTCGGCTTTGGCCGCGTGGGCAGCCTGCTCGGTGAGAAGCTGATGGCGCAGGGCATTCCGCTGGTGGTGATCGAGACCTCACGCACCCGCGTCGACGAGCTGCGCGAGCGCGGTATTCGTGCGGTGCTGGGCAATGCGGCAAACGAAGAGATCATGAATCTGGCGCATCTTGACTGCGCGCGCTGGCTGCTGCTGACCATACCTAACGGCTATGAAGCGGGTGAGATTGTGGCTTCCGCACGCGAGAAGTGCCCAACGATTGAGATTATCGCCCGGGCGCACTATGACGACGAGGTGGAGTACATTACCGAGCGCGGTGCTAATAAGGTGGTGATGGGCGAGCGCGAAATTGCGAACACGATGCTGACGCTGCTGGAGAATCCGCCGGTTGAAGAGGCTGTGACGAGTTAAGTTTTGAGCGGTCTGATGCCCTTACCCTCTCCCACAGGGAGAGGGTATAAACACTAAAAACGGCAACCAGGGTTGCCGTTTTGCTTTTATCTGTCCCAGTAGGCCTCTTCGAGGCTGTCTTCCCGTTCCGGCAGGCCGCGCGTTAAGCGCGGGGAGTGCTGGTTCAGCACCTGATAGCTCACGCGGTTGGCATATTTACACACCTGCGCCAGTGAGGAATAGGTCAGCCAGCTGAACTTGTGCTTGCTGGAGTTCGGCACGTTGGTTTTGTGGTAGGCGTTAGCGGTGATGTCGTGCAGCAGTGCGGCCAGCGCGCCGTCGCCCGCACCGTTGGTGTTCATGATCTTCTCCGGTCCGCCCATGTATGGCGCGATATGAGAGTAGATACGCAGCGGATTCACGCAATCTTTGTAGCGCATGCCGCGGCTGAACTCGTACTGGTTGAACTCGGCAATCGCACCGGGCAACAGCGGGTGCTGGGTTTTGCGTTTGCTCTCTTCTTCCGTGAAGCCCGCCATGTACAGACCAACCGGGCCGGCGGTGCAGAGCACCAGATCCACCCAGTCCAGCGCTTTGTCAGACGCCAGCAGCGGATCGCTTTCACCGGTCAGCGCTTCGGCCTCTTCTTCGTTCATTGCCAGAATCGAGACGTGCTCTTTCAGGAACGCCTGCCACCACTCCGGGTTATCGGCGATAACAAATTTTGTGCCCAGCGTCAGAACGACAGGCACGTTGTATTTCTTCGCGTACTCAATCGCTTTCATGGTCGCTTCCGGCATCGGCTCGCCCGGCTTGCAGCGCACCAGGTAGGAGGTCAACACCAGCGCCGAGGCGCCCGCGATCACCTCTTCCGGAATACTCTCGGCGCGCAGCTTGTTCATATGACCCGGGCTAATGGCAAAGGTACGCTCGCCGGAATCGCTAATCAGCGTAAAGCAGCGGCCAATAGGCCCGTCGACGCCCTGAAGGTAGTTGAGATCGGTACGGCTGGAGGTGTTGCAGAGATAGCGGTAGGCATAGCCACCGATTTCGATATTGCTGCACATCACGCCGAGCAGCACCGAGCGGTCGTCGGCCAGCACGGAGTAGTTATGCATGGTATTGCCGATGGTGCCACCGGCGAACTGATGGGTAATCAGGTTTTCGCGCACCAGCTCCTGGTACAGCGCTTCGGCAACGTCGTCCTCAATCACCAGCGAGTGACCCGCGCTCAGACCGTAACGGGCGACAAACGCATCATCCACTTTCGCTTCAATGTCCACCAGCGTCTGATCGATACCGACGACCCACGCCGCGCTGGTTTCGTTTTCTGGCTGGATTTGCTGCAGGAGCGGATCGCGGGCATCAACGGGGAAGTAGTGTTTGGATTTGCGTTTACCGGGAAATTTCATGGCCTGAACTGTACGAAGAATATGGGCCGGGAATGGTAGCACAAACCCGGCCCGGAGTGCGATCAGCGGCCGTTCGTTACCAGCGAGACCATCATGTCGATATGCTCAGGGGAGTCGTTAAGTGCCGGAATGTACTCGTACTTTTCGCCGCCAGCCTCAAGGAAAAATTCCCGGTTTTGCACCGCGATCTCCTCCAGCGTTTCCAGACAGTCGGCCGAGAAGCCCGGCGACATTACCTGGATGTGCTTCACGCCCTTCTCGCCGAGCATTTTGAGGGTTTCATCGGTATAAGGCGTCAACCACGGCTCGCGACCGAAGCGCGACTGGAAGGTCATCATCACCTTTTCCGGCGGCAGGCCAAGGGCGGAGACCAGCTCGCGCGTGGTATCGCGGCAGCGCTGCGGATAATCATCCCCTTCATTGGCGAAACGCTGCGGGATCCCGTGATAGGAAAGCAGCAGCAGATCCGGCTCGCCGTGTTTTTCAAACGACGCGCGCGCGCTGTTGGCGAGCGCCTGGATGTAGAGATCGTTATCCGCGTAGTCGCGAATAAAGGTCACGCCCGGAATGCGGCGGCGGGTCGCCAGAATGCGGGCCAGCTCGTCCCAGACGGCGGCCACCGTCGAGCAAGAGTACTGCGGGTAGAGCGCCAGCACGACGATATGGTCCACGCCCTGCGCCAGCAGGGATTCCACCGCGCTTTCGAGGGACGGTTTTCCGTAGCTCATGCCAAGCGCGACGGGCATATCCGGCAGGCGGGCGGCCAGCGCTTTTTCCTGACGACGGCTATAAACCATCAGCGGCGAGCCCTCTTCCATCCAGACGGACTGATAGAGTTTGGCGACGCGCGGGGAACGAATCGGCAGAATGACGCCACGCAGCAGCGGCCACCAAAGCAGTCGCGGGAAATCCACGACGCGCGTGTCGCTTAAAAATTGTCGCAGGTAGCGTTTTACCGCGTCTGATGTAGGTGCTTCTGGAGTGCCCAGATTGGCAAGCAGGATGCCGGTTTTCGCCTGACTCATTCACGCCTCTTAACCATTTGATAGGTTGTCAATTGTAGCGGAAATGCGTTTAAACGAAACCCATTGCTGTAATAGGTAAGATGAGAATATTTCTCACCCGGAGAACCCGGGTGAGAGTAATGCAATTAGCCGAGGATTTTTTCCAGCTCTGCACGTACGTCAGCCACGGCTTTGGTGCCGTCAACTTTGGCGTATTTGGTGTTACCCGCCTGCGCTTCTTTGGTGTAGTAGCCGATCAGCGGCGCGGTCATCTGATGGTATTCCACCAGGCGTTTACGCACGGTCTCTTCCTGATCGTCTTTACGGGTGGTCAGCTCTTCGCCGGTCACGTCGTCTTTGCCTTCAACCTTCGGTGGGTTGAATTTGATGTGGTAAACGCGGCCAGAAGCAGCGTGTACGCGACGGCCAACGATGCGGTCAACGATCAGCTCGTCCGGTACGTCGAACTCCAGAACGTAGTCCACGTTGATGCCCGCTTCTTTCATGGCGTCAGCCTGAGGAATGGTGCGTGGGAAGCCGTCCAGCAGGAAACCGTTACGGCAGTCTTCCTGCGCAATGCGCTCTTTGACCAGAGCAATCACCAGCTCGTCGGTCACCAGCTTGCCTGCGTCCATGATGTCTTTCGCTTGTTTACCCAGCTCGGAGCCAGATTTTACAGCGGCGCGCAGCATGTCACCGGTGGAGATTTGCGGAATACCGTATTTCTCCATGATGAACTGAGCCTGAGTTCCTTTACCCGCGCCCGGAGCGCCAAGCAGAATAATACGCATTGCGAAAATCCCCTCAAAAGTCGTTTCAATTTTTCAAAAGCGCTAAACAATACCACCAGAACGGACATCGCTCAAGGAAGGCGGGAAGGCTGAAACGGTTAACGGAGGGAGATTATTTGGGTTAGTGCGGTCTGGAGCCCTCACCCCGGCCCTCTCCCACGGGAGAGGGAGAAGACCAGGGGAGGCGTGGTCAATTACGCCAGCAGCAGCGCATTCACACGTTTAATGAAGAGGTTAGGATCTTCCAGCGTGCCGCGCTCGGCCAGCAGGGACTGATCCAGCAGCAGTTCAACCCACTCGGCAAATCGGGCGTCGTCCTGGGTATCCGCCGCGCGTTTCACCAGAGGATGATCCGGATTAAGCTCAAAGATATATTTCACTTCCGGTACCGCCTGGCCCGCCGCAGCGAACAGTTTCGCCATCTGGGTGCTCATTTCGTCCGCATCGGTGGTGACAATCGCCGGGGTGTCGGTCAGACGGTGCGTGAAGCGCACCTCTTTCACGCGCTCGCCCAGCAGGGTTTTCACGCGCTCAACGAACGGCTCCAGCGCCTTCTCGGCTTCTTTCGCGCTTTCGTCAACTTCATCCGCCAGCTTGTCGATGGACTCGTCGGCTTTGGCTACGGACTGGAACGCCTTACCGTCGAACTCGGTCAGGTAGTTCATCATCCACTCGTCGATGCGGTCAGAGAGCAGCAGCACTTCGATGCCTTTCTTACGCAGCAGCTCCAGGTGCGGGCTGCTCTTCGCCGCCGCGTAGCTGTCGGCGGTGATGTAGTAGATCTTCTCCTGCCCTTCTTTCATGCGGGAGACGTACTCTTCCAGCGACACGGTCTGCGCGGATGAGTCGGTATGCGTAGAGGCGAAGCGCAGCAGTTTGGCGATCGTTTCAACGTTCGCGGTGTCTTCTGCCGGGCCTTCTTTCAGCACCAGGCCGAACTGTTTCCAGAAGGTCTGATATTTTTCCGCATCGTCTTTCGCCAGTTTTTCCAGCATCTGCAGCGCACGTTTGGTCAGGGCGTTGCGCAGGTTACGGGTGACGGTGCTGTCCTGCAGAATTTCACGGGAGACGTTCAGCGGCAGATCGTTGGAATCTATCAGACCACGCACGAAGCGCAGGTAGTTCGGCATGAACTGCTCGGCGTCGTCCATGATGAAGACGCGCTGCACGTACAGCTTCAGGCCGTGCTTGTGATCGCGGTTCCACATGTCCCACGGCGCCTGTGCCGGAATGTACAGCAGGCTGGTGTACTCCTGCTTACCTTCCACGCGGTTGTGGCTCCAGGTAAGCGGGTCGGTAAAGTCGTGGGCGATATGCTTATAGAACTCGTTGTATTCGTCGTCTTTAATTTCAGACTTATTGCGCGTCCACAGCGCCTGCGCCTTGTTGATCTTCTCCCAGGAGACCACGGTTTCACCGTCTTTCTCTTCCTGTTTTTCAATCTCTACCGGCAGGGCGATGTGATCGGAATATTTGCTGATGATGGAGCGCACGCGCCAGTCGTTCAGGAAATCATCTTCCCCTTCACGCAGGTGCAGGGTGATTTCGGTGCCGCGATCCGTCTTGGTGATGTCATCAACGGTGTATTCACCTTCCCCTTTGGATTCCCACAGCACGCCGTTCTCGGCGCTGTCGCCCGCCGCGCGGGTGCGCACGGTGACTTTGTCGGCCACGATGAACGCCGAGTAGAAACCGACGCCGAACTGGCCGATGAGCTGGCTGTCTTTCGCCTGGTCAGAGCCCATGGACTCCAGGAACGCCTTAGTGCCGGATTTGGCGATGGTACCGAGGTGGTCGATCACCTCGTCGCGGTTCATCCCGATGCCGTTATCGGCGATGGTCAGGGTGCGGTTCTCTTTATTAAACGAGACGCGCACGCGCAGCTCGCCGTCTCCTTCGTACAGGTCCGGGTTGGACAGCGCGCGGAAGCGCAGCTTGTCCGCCGCGTCCGAGGCGTTGGAAATCAGCTCACGCAGGAAAATTTCTTTGTTGGAATACAGGGAATGGATCATCAGGTGCAGAAGCTGTTTTACTTCTGACTGGAAACCACGGGTTTCTTGTCCTTTCATCTATGTCGACCTCAACAATGCCATTTAATGGGGTTGTAAAACGTTGAGTGAGAGATGGGGATAAGGGGGGAAATTTTCAAGCGGAGGCCGCGCGCGCAGCCTCCGTTTGGTCAGAAAATAATCTTGTGACGCCCGGCCAGAGAGTGCGACAGCGTGGTGCCGTCGACCATCTCCAGCTCGCCGCCCACCGGCACGCCGTGGGCGATGCGGCTGGCGTCAACGCCGTACTGCGAGCACAGTTCGGCGATGTAGTTGGCGGTTGCTTCCCCTTCCACCGTTGGGTTGGTGGCGAGGATCACCTCTTTGATGGTTTCGGACTCAAGACGCTGTTCAAGGCGGTCAAGACCGATATCATCCGGGCCAATACCGTCCAGCGGGGAGAGATGCCCCATCAGCACGAAGTAGCGGCCGGAAAACTGCCCGGTTTGTTCGATGGCGTAGATGTCCGCCGGACTCTCCACCACGCAAATCTGACCGTTCTCCTGACGACGCGGGTTCGTACAGATGTTACACACGTCCTGCTCGGTAAAAGTACGGCAATCCGCACAGTGACCAATTTCTGACATGGCGCGGGTTAAAGCCTGCGCCAGGCGCATCCCGCCGCTGCGGTCGCGCTGCAATAGCGTAAACGCCATGCGCTGCGCCGACTTCGGGCCAACGCCCGGCAGGCAGCGCAGTGCTTCCATTAACTGCGTGAGCAGCGGACTGGTTTGCATCAGAATGGCATCTTGAAGCCAGGCGGCAGCTGCATACCGCTGGAAACAGAGGCCATTTTCTCTTTCTGAGTTTCGTCGATACGGCGAGCGGCATCGTTAAACGCGGCTGCAACCAGATCTTCCAGCATCTCTTTGTCGTCTTCGAGCAGGCTCGGGTCGATTTCCACGCGACGGCAGTTGTGCGCACCGTTGATGGTCACTTTGACCAGACCGGCACCAGACTCACCCGTGACTTCCAGCTGAGCGATCTCTTCCTGCATCTTCTGCATTTTTTCCTGCATCTGCTGAGCCTGCTTCATCAGGCCACCCAGACCGCCTTTTCCACCAAACATAGGCTTCTCTCTTCTTTCACGTTTAAGGATTACAACCGTAAGTCAGACTCACGATCAAATGGGGCGAATACTCTCTTCATCCAGATCGGCGTCGAAGAACCGGCGCAGGGTCTGAATGTTGTTATCCGCAATAATCGCCTCGCGCGCCTGCGCGAGCTTTTCTTCATAAATAGCCTGGCGCCACTCGAGCGGCGTTTTCACTGCCGGATTATCATCTTCAATGATAGTCAATTCAACCGGCGAGCCCTGTAATGCGGTGAGCGCCTCCGCCAGCGCCTTTTGCGCGCCAGAAGAATTGAGGTGCCGCTGACCCGGACGCAGGTGCAAACGCACCTGATTGCCGTCCTGCTCTTTCCAGGCATTCAGCGCGACCTGCTCAACCAGCTTCGGCAGTTGGAGTTTGCTGACCTCGGCGGCCCAGGCGTCGCGCGCAATGGACTCTTCAGCAAGCTTCGCGGAAAGCTCCGGCGTTTTCTCATGCTCCAGCGCCTTTTTCAGCGCTTTCGGCGTGGCGACCACTTCCTTCACCTCTTCGGTGATGGTGGTTGCCTTCCAGCGGTAAGCCTCTTCTTTCACCGGGGCTTTCTGCTCGAGCGCGGACGGTGCAGGACGCGACTGCACGCGCTCCGTTACCGAGGCCAGTCGTTCAAGCGCGGCGTTGTTCACCGGCCGCGCTCTTGCAGGCGCTGCCGGTTCACTCTTTTTTGGTTTGGTTACTCCCTGGGCACGCTGCAGCTGGCTGCGTGCGGCAAGCACCGAACTGGTGGCATCCGACAGCGGCACGTTTTGCTGCGGCGGCGGTGTCGGCTGCGGTGGCACCTGCTGCGGCGACATCACCGCCGTAGGGGCGACCGGCGCGAAAGACTGCCGCGGCACTTCCGGCTCCGGCAACGGCATACGCGGGTGGAACGCCAGCGCGCGCAGCAGCGTCATTTCAACGCCCATCCGCGGATCCGGCGCGAACGGTAACTCTTTGCGGCCAATCAGCAGCGTCTGGTAGTACAGCTGCACGTCGGCAGGCGGCACGGTGCGGGCAAGCTCACGCATCCGCTGTTCAATAGCGGCCATATCCGCACCGATGGCGGACGGAGAAAGCTGCAGCATCGCCACGCGGTGCAGCAGGCTGAGCATCTCGACCAGCAGCCCTTCCCATTCAATACCCCGGGCAGCGGCGGCATTCACCTGCGACATCACGCGTTCGCCGTTGGCGGCAATCATCGCTTCGATAAGCGACAGCGCCTGATCGTCATCCAGCGTGCCGAGCATGGTGCTGACCGCCTCGGTGGAGAGCTTGCCGTCGCCGCTGGCAATCGCCTGGTCGGTCAGGCTGAGCGCATCACGCAGGCTACCGTCCGCCGCGCGGGCCAGCAGCTGCAGGGCGCGCGGTTCGTGGACAATCTTCTCTTCATCAAGAATGTGTTCAAGCTGAGCGCGGATCTGTTCAACGTCCAGCGCCTTCAGGTGGAACTGCAGGCAGCGTGACAAAATCGTGACCGGCAGCTTTTGCGGATCGGTAGTCGCCAGCAGGAACTTCACGTGCGCGGGCGGCTCTTCCAGCGTCTTCAGCAGGGCGTTAAAGCTGTGGCGCGACAGCATGTGCACTTCATCGATCAGGTAGACCTTGAAGCGGCCGCGCGCCGGGGCGTACTGCACGTTATCGAGCAGATCGCGGGTATCTTCCACTTTGGTGCGCGAGGCGGCGTCGATCTCGATCAGATCGACAAAACGCCCCTGCTCGATCTCCCGGCAGTTATCACACACGCCGCACGGCGTGGCGGTGATCCCGGTTTCGCAGTTAAGACCTTTTGCCAGCAAACGGGCAATAGAGGTCTTACCGACGCCGCGGGTGCCGGAAAAAAGATAGGCGTGATGGATGCGACCTAGCGACAAGCCGTTCGCCAGGGCCGTCAGCACATGTTCCTGACCGACAACGTCAGCAAAGGTTTGTGGTCGCCATTTACGGGCTAACACCTGATAACTCATGGGCAGGCTCTGCAACGCTGGAAGGTGAATTTATGGAGGGGAATGCTATCACAACCTCACCCATTGAGCGAGGTTGTGAAAACCGGGATTAATGGCCCGGGAAAGGCACCAGGCTGTAGCTGGTAATACCCTGTTTTTCCAGGCGCTGTTCACCGCCGAGATCGAACAGGTTGATGATGAAGGCCGCGTCGGTCACTTCCCCACCCAGACGACGGATCAGCTTCACGGTCGCTTCAATGGTGCCGCCGGTTGCCAGCAGATCGTCCACCACCAGCACCTTGTCGCCAGGCTTGATCGCGTCAACGTGGATCTCCAGCTGATCGGTGCCGTACTCCAGCTCATAGCTCTCAGCAATGGTTTCACGCGGCAGCTTGCGCGGCTTACGCACCGGCACAAAACCCACGCCCATTGCCAGCGCAACCGGTGCGCCAAACAGGAAGCCACGGGCTTCGGTACCTACTACTTTGGTGATCCCGGCGTTTTTATAACGCTCGACCAGCAGTTCAATGCTGAGCGCGTACGCTTTCGGGTCTTCCAGCAAGCTGGTGACATCACGGAAAAGAATGCCAGGCTTTGGATAGTCCTGGATACTTTTGATGCTGTTTTTCAGATATTCAAGCTGCTGTGCAGTTGCGGTCATCGGTTTTGCCTAAATGAAACAGTGTTACTCACAGCGCGCAACGAGTCGGCCAAGGCAACAATTGTTTAACCTTTGACCAGGCGCACCTGTGCTCGAAAACGGTCGAATTTACTGGCTGTGCGCAATAATTGCAACAGCCATGATAAGGCTTCAGTGCTTTTGTTGCTTTTCATCAACCACGGGGATCCGCCACATGAAGATAAGCAGGCAGGAGAGGATCGCCAGCAGCAGAATGCGTACCCACATCATTTTCACCAGCCATAATGAAATAGCGAAGGTGATAAGGATCACCGCGATCGCGCGCGGCTTCGCGCCGGGCGGCATGGCCCGGTGTTTTTGCCAGTGCCGCAGATAGCCGCCAAACCACGAGCGATAGAGCAGCCAGTGGTGAAAACGCGGCGACGAGCGGGCGAAGCACCAGGCCGCAAGCAGGATAAACGGGGTGGTCGGCAGCAAGGGTAAAAACACGCCCAGCGTGCCAAGCACTACCGCGAGCCAGCCAATGATGATTAAAATAGTACGCTTCATAATGCGAATCGTTATCAAACTGAACGGCTACTTTACCACTGGAGAGCGCCTTGAAAACAGCACTGCTTCTTGAGAGGCTGCAAAATCAGCTCATTGCTCTGCGGGAGCAGGCTACACCGCTGATGGGGCACGCCACGCTGAAACCGCGCTTTGACCGGCAGCTTTTTCGTACCCGCAGCACCGTCATTCAGGATTATCTGGCGGAAGCGCAGACCAACCTCGACGAGCTTCGCCATGCGGTTGAGAGTGAACAGCAGGAACAGGTGTCGTGGCTCGCAGAGCATCTCACAGAGCAAATCACCGCTCTGCATCGCGAAATCGCCGCCTGGCCCCTGCGCGCCTGGGACAGCGCCTCGCCGGAGCTCGGTAAATGGCAGCGCAAGCGGCTGGAGAACCAGGAGTTTGAACGTAGGCTGTTTGAGATGAAGCGCGAGCGCGAGACGCGGCTGAACAACAGTGAAACGCTGGAAGAGCAGCAGCTATTGATGCGCGAGATTAGCGCGCTGGAAGGACGTATCGTCCGCTGCCGTCAGGCGCTGGATGAGATTGAGCGCGTCATTGAACGTTTGACCCGTTAACAGGAGCCACGCCCATGTCACTGGAAAATGCACCCGATGAGGTCAAGCTGGCCGTCGATTTGATTATGCTGCTGGAGAATCATGAGATCCCCGCCGAAACTGTGCTTAAAGCTCTGGACATCGTGCGGCGGGATTTTGAAGCAAAGGTGAAGGCCTGTTGCCCTCACCCTAACCCTCTCCCACAGGGAGAGGGAAAAAAATAGATTACGCCGGAGTCGGATCGTCACCCTTAATGTCGCGCTTCACTTCCGTATGCTCATCACCTTTCTCGTTACGCAGGTGAACCTCGAGCTGGTTGAAGGCGATATTAATATCGTTTTCACGGCACAGGCGATCGATAGAACGGTTGAGTTCATCCACCGTGTAGCTGCGGTCACGCAGCTCGCGCACGTATAAACGCAGCTCGTGATCCAGCGTGCTCGGCCCAAAGGTGGTGAAGAAGACCGCCGGGGCCGGATCATGCATCACTTTCGGATGTTCTGACGCCGCCTTCAGCAGCACCTCTTTCACCTTCTCCAGATCCGATCCATAGGCAACGCCCAGGCGGATCACCACGCGCGTCACCGTATCGGAGAGCGACCAGTTGATCAGACGCTCGGTCACGAACGCTTTGTTCGGGATGATCACCTCTTTGCGATCGAAGTCGGTGATGGTAGTGGCGCGAATACGGATCTTGCTGACCGTACCGGAGAAGGTGCCGATGGTGACGGTATCGCCGATTCGTACCGGACGTTCGAACAGGATGATCAGGCCGGATACGAAGTTACCGAAGATCTCCTGCAGGCCAAAACCAAGACCGACCGAGAGGGCCGCCGCCAGCCACTGCAGTTTATCCCACGAGACGCCAAGCGAGCCAAAGACCGTCATCGCCCCAACAATAATGATCACGTAGTTGAGGATCGTGGTAATGGCGTAGGACGCTCCCTGGCGAAGATTCAGACGTGACAGGAGCAGCACTTCGAGCAGGCCTGGCAGGTTGCGGATCAGCGCCCAGGCTACCACCGACGACACCAGCGCAAACAGCAGGCTGCCCATGGTCACGCTTTTCATGACCGCCGCGCCCGCTTCGGTACCGTTGTATTGCCAGAGGGTAATACTGTCGAGATAGGCGAAAACGGTAATAAGATCGGACCAGATAGCCCAGAACACCACCGCAAACAGGGCGATCATCACAAGCATGGTGATACGCAGCGTCTGCTGGTTAACCTGATCCAGGGCGATGGTCGGCTCTTCCTGCGGCTCCGCGCCCTCGGCCCCCTCTTTCACCTGATGCTGACGACGCGCGATGGCACGGCGATAGGCAATGCGGCGGGCCGCGACGCTTAAGCCGCGCAGCACGGTCTGATAGAGCAGATTCCAGACGATCACCAGATAGACCGTTTCAATCCAGCGCCCGGAAAGGCGCAGCGTGGTATAGAAGTAGCCCGTTGCCGTCAGCACCATCAGCGCCAGCGGAATGATCGCCAGCACCGTCACGGTGGCCAGACGAATATTGTGGGACTCTTTATCACGCCAGCTGTCGCGGCACATCGGCCACATCAGGATCGCAATCAGCAGCAGGTTCAGCAGGATGACCAGCTGGCCCAGCACGTCATCCATCAGGTGCAGCGGAGAAAGCTCAGAGACAACCGACCAGAAGTGCAGCGGCAGGAGCGCCAGGCTGATGCGCACGATCTGACGACGCCAGTGGCTGGTCAGCTGTGCAGGCATGTTGAAATGGCGCACCGCCACGCCGTCTTTTTCCAGCACCTTCCAGCACACGCCAAACACCAGCCAGAACAGCGCCAGTTTTTTACTGAACGCCCACAGCAGATCGCTGACGTTGAGCTGCATGGTGAGCAGAATCAGCCCCACAGCCAGAATAATCAGGCACACCGGCAGGGCGCGGATGAGATCGATGAGAATCGCTTTTGGCGTGTGGAGCTGGCTATCGTTGCGCAACTGCCCCACTTCGGACGCCAGCTTCTCCTGATATTTTTTCAGCCAGCCCAGACGCCAGCGGATCAGGCCGGCAATCAACAGCAACGGTAAACCGGCCAGGAAAGCAATCATTACCGCAGGCCAGGCTTTCTCCCAGTTTACGGTGATCTTCATGCTCTTAATCTGTGTTTTCAACGTCTCCGGGAAGGATTTGACCCAGTCCCAGTCCATCGGTTTGTTGCTGTTCACCCAGAAAATCTGCTGGGTCAGGATCTCCTGCAGACTTTTCGAGACGCTCACCAGCTGCTGCTGGTTGATTTGCAGGTTAATGGCCATCATCAGCTGGTTGCCCAGCTGTTTGTTGAGCTGGTCCAGCAGCTCGCGACGCATATCGACGACCTGGAGCAGCGCGTCGTGCACTTCCGGGTTCACGTCGCTGGAATGCCCCTCTTCAATTTTGGCGACAAAGGTATCGCTCTGGAAAAGGGCATCGCGCTGCTGGTTGACGTCAAACTGTTCCAGACGTAAATCCGCGATGCGGTTGGTCATGTCTTCCAGCTCATCGGCGGACGGGAGCGTCTGCTGCTGCTGGTAGAGAATACGCGACAGCAGGAGGCTGCCCTTCAGGACCGCAATCTGCTCTTTGATGTTGCGTTCAGCCTGCAGCGCGCGATCCAGCCAGTTCTTCACTTTGATATTTTGCTGAACCAGCGAGTTGCCGTTTTCCGTCGCCAGTATCAGGCGCTGGCTCAGCTGGTGGTTGGCCTCGAGCTCCTGTTTCACCAGCGGATTCGCCTGAATGCGGGCGGTTTCGTCCGGCGATACGGCCTCCTGGGCGGTTTTTTCCGTTAACGTCAGGCGTTTGCTGTTAACCGCTTCCTGCAGCAGCTGAAGCTGGTGTTCGAGGCGATTAATATTCGCCGTCACGTAATCACGCTGTTTCTGCAGCGTGTCCTGCAGCACCGTGTTCCCTTCAAGGCTTTTACGCTGCTGTTCGATTTGCGCATTGAGCAAGGTCTGCTGAACCAGCAGCAGGGTTTGCTGCGTCGGGCGCAGCGTGCCTTCGCCGACCGTCGTGCCGTTCAGACGGTTGCGGATTTGCTGCAGCTGCTGAGACGCGGCGTACATCGCGTTTTGCACGCGCTCGGGCTGGGTCTGCAGCGAGACAAGCTGGCTGTTATAGGTTGCGAGATCCGACTGCGCGGTTTGCAGATCGTCGAGCAGTTGCGCGACGCGGGACTCCAGCTGGCGTAAGGAGAGCGTCGAGAGCGTCTTGCGCGTCTCGTCGTCGTTATCCACATCGCTGAGGGCATTCAGCGCGTCGGTGGCCTTACGCATGTTTTCAGGCGCCTGCGCCACCTTCTGACGAAGCTGGACGGTTTCTGCTTTGATGCGTTCAATTTTATCCAGCGTTTCCAGCGTTTCCGTCAGATCCTGCTGGACGAGTTTCTCCTGAGGAGAGAGATCTTTTTGTTTGTTCAGCGTGTCGAGCTGCGACTGAACATCGCCGCGCGAGGGAATATCATTGCTGTTATCGGCGCGGGCCCAAGTCAGCGGCGCCGTGGCGAAGAAAAACAGCATCGCAAAGAGCAATGCAAAAACAGGATGTTGCGAGCGATTGATGGGCAGCATAGTTGTGAATGATGTCAGAAGATGACCGAAAATAGTCCGGCGTGAAGAATATCACGCTCGCTGAAAGCAGAATAGCGTGAACGTTATCCTCTGAGATAAATCCTGGAAAGGGATCAGGCCGTTAGCGAAGGCGCGTCGCTGCGCAGCGTGGGGCAGAGCTGTAGCATTTCCAGTAAAATCGCCACGTAGCTGCGGGCTTCCTCTTTAAGGTCAAAGGATTGCGGCGCGAAAAGCCAGTTTTCCATCAGACCTGAAATGTAGCTGCGCATCAGGATTGCCGCCCGTCGGGTCAAGAGATTGGCCGGTAATAATTTTGCCTGCATACACAGGTTCAGATTCTGTTCAATACGATCATAGCTCTCCAGGCTAAGGCTGCGTTGCGCCTGCTGCACCACCGCCATCTCGCCCACGAACTCGCATTTATGAAAAATAATCTCCATCATTAATCTGCGACGTTCTTCAACTACCGTTGCTTCAAGGATATATACTAATATTTCTCTCAATACTGAGAGTGGATCGTCAGGGAATTTTGCCCGATACTCACTCTCGAGATCGCTAATGCTGGACTCTGAAAGCTCCCAGATTTCACTGAACAGATCTGACTTATCTTTAAAATGCCAGTAAATCGCTCCTCGCGTCACACCGGCAGCCTGAGCAATCTGCGCCAGCGAGGTGGATGAAACACCCTGCTGCGAGAACAAACGTATTGCCACATCCAGAATGTGTTGTCGGGTTTCCAGCGCTTGTTGTTTAGTTTTTCGTGCCATAGGTGGGTGAATTTACAGGAGTCAGATTTACATACATTTGTGAATGTATGTACCATAGCATGACGATAATATAAACGCAGCAATGGGTTTTTAGACTCAGGACCCTTGATCAATTTGAAATCGGACACTCGAGGTTTACATATGAACAAAAACAGAGGGTTAACGCCTCTGGCGGTCGTTCTGATGCTCTCAGGCAGCTTAGCGCTAACAGGATGTGACGACAAACCAGCTCAACAAGGAGCTCAGCAGGCGCCAGAAGTAGGCGTCGTGACGCTCAAATCTGAACCTCTACAAATCACCACCGAATTACCAGGCCGTACCAATGCTTACCGCATTGCGGAAGTGCGTCCTCAGGTCAGCGGCATTATCCTGAAGCGTAACTTCACCGAAGGTGGTGATGTGAAAGCCGGTGAGTCTCTGTATCAGATTGATCCAGCAACCTATCAGGCCTCTTATGAAAGTGCGAAAGGTGACCTGGCGAAAGCACAGGCCGCGGCCAAAATTGCTCAGCTGACGTTGAACCGCTACCAAAAGCTGCTCGGTACCAAGTACATCAGCCAACAGGATTACGATACCGCCCTGGCAGATGCACAGCAGGCTAACGCGGCCGTGGTGGCAGCCAAAGCGGCCGTCGAAACCGCGCGCATTAACCTGGCCTATACCAAAGTGACCTCCCCTATCAGCGGTCGTATTGGTAAGTCTTCCGTCACGGAAGGGGCGCTGGTGCAGAACGGTCAGACCAATGCGCTGGCAACCGTGCAGCAGCTTGATCCGATCTACGTTGACGTGACGCAGTCCAGCAACGATTTCCTGCGCCTGAAACAGGAGCTGGCAAACGGCACCCTGAAACAGGAAAACGGCAAAGCCAAAGTGGAGCTGATTACCAACGACGGTATTAAGTTCCCGCAGGAAGGTACCCTGGAATTCTCTGACGTGACGGTCGATCAGACCACCGGTTCCATAACCTTACGTGCGATTTTCCCGAACCCTGACAAAAATCTGCTGCCAGGTATGTTCGTTCGCGCGCGTCTGGAAGAAGGAACGAATCCAACCGCACTTCTGGTTCCACAGCAGGGCGTGACCCGTACGCCACGCGGCGATGCGAGCGCGCTGGTTGTTGGGGCTGATGACAAAGTCGAAACGCGCAATATCACCGCCACCCAGGCGATTGGCGATAAATGGCTGGTGACGGAAGGTCTGAAAGATGGCGATCGCGTGATTGTTACTGGTTTGCAAAAAGTTCGTCCTGGCGCGCAGGTTAAAGCACAGGAAGTGAAATCTGACGATAAACAACAAGCTTCGGCCGCTGGCCAGTCAGAACAAACCAAGTCTTAACTTAAACAGGAGCCGTTAAGACATGCCTAATTTCTTTATCGATCGCCCCATATTTGCGTGGGTGATCGCCATAATCATCATGCTGGCCGGGGGACTTGCGATCCTGAAGCTGCCTGTCGCGCAATATCCAACGATTGCGCCACCGGCGGTGACAATTTCCGCAACCTACCCGGGGGCTGATGCGAAAACGGTGCAGGACACCGTCACCCAGGTTATCGAACAGAACATGAACGGTATCGATAACCTGATGTACATGTCCTCAAACAGTGACTCCACCGGTACGGTGCAGATCACCCTGACCTTCCAGTCAGGTACGGATGCTGACATCGCGCAGGTTCAGGTGCAGAACAAACTGCAGCTGGCAATGCCTTTGCTGCCGCAGGAAGTACAACAGCAGGGTGTGAGCGTCGAGAAATCGTCCAGTAGCTTCCTGATGGTTGTCGGCGTTATCAACACCAACGGCACCATGACGCAGGAGGATATTTCCGACTACGTGGGCGCCAACATGAAGGACGCCATCAGCCGTACTTCCGGTGTGGGTGACGTGCAGCTGTTCGGTTCCCAATACGCGATGCGTATCTGGATGGATCCGAACAAGCTGAACAATTTCCAGCTAACCCCGGTTGACGTGATCAGCGCAATTAAAGCGCAGAACGCCCAGGTAGCGGCCGGTCAGTTAGGCGGTACGCCGCCGGTGAAAGGCCAGCAGCTTAACGCCTCGATCATCGCGCAGACCCGTCTGACCTCTGCCGATGAGTTCAGCAAAATTCTGCTGAAAGTGAATCAGGACGGTTCGCAGGTTCGCCTGCGCGACGTGGCGAAAGTTGAGCTGGGCGGTGAGAACTACGACATCATCGCGAAGTTTAACGGTAAACCGGCTTCCGGTCTGGGTATCAAACTGGCGACAGGCGCGAACGCCCTGGACACCGCCACGGCGATCCGCGCAGAGCTGAAGAAGATGGAACCTTACTTCCCGTCAGGTCTGAAAATCGTTTACCCGTACGACACCACGCCGTTCGTTAAAATTTCGATTCACGAAGTGGTTAAGACGCTGGTTGAGGCGATCATCCTCGTCTTCCTGGTCATGTACCTGTTCCTGCAAAACTTCCGCGCGACGCTTATCCCAACGATTGCCGTGCCGGTGGTATTGCTCGGGACCTTTGCGATCCTGTCGATATTTGGCTACTCGATAAACACCCTGACAATGTTCGGGATGGTGCTCGCCATCGGCCTGCTGGTTGATGACGCCATCGTCGTGGTCGAGAACGTCGAGCGTGTCATGGCGGAGGAAGGTCTGCCGCCGAAGGAAGCGACCCGTAAATCAATGGGTCAGATCCAGGGCGCGCTGGTCGGTATCGCGATGGTGCTGTCTGCGGTATTTATCCCGATGGCCTTCTTCGGGGGCTCCACCGGTGCGATTTACCGCCAGTTCTCCATTACCATCGTTTCCGCGATGGCGCTGTCGGTGCTGGTCGCGTTGATCCTGACCCCTGCCCTGTGTGCCACCATGCTGAAGCCTATTCAGAAAGGCGGTCACGGCGAGCACAAAGGGTTCTTCGGCTGGTTTAACCGCATGTTCGATAAGAGCACGCATCACTACACCGACAGCGTGGGCAACATCCTGCGCAGCACCGGTCGTTACCTGCTGCTCTATATCATCATCGTGGTGGGCATGGCCTTCCTGTTCGTTCGTCTGCCAAGCTCGTTCCTGCCAGATGAAGACCAGGGCGTGTTCCTGACGATGGCACAGCTTCCGGCGGGTGCTTCGCAAGAGCGTACTCAGAAAGTGCTGGATGAAGTGACGGACTACTATCTCAC
Organism: Enterobacter dykesii; assembly: GCF_008364625.2. NCBI lineage: Bacteria > Pseudomonadati > Pseudomonadota > Gammaproteobacteria > Enterobacterales > Enterobacteriaceae > Enterobacter > Enterobacter dykesii. The sequence goes on along the minus strand of NZ_CP126604.1, from coordinate 1,023,519 downwards.
CAAAGAGAAAGACAACGTTGAGTCCGTATTTGCGGTTAACGGCTTTGGCTTTGCGGGTCGTGGTCAGAACACCGGTATTGCCTTCGTTTCTCTGAAAGACTGGTCTGAACGTCCGGGCGAAAAGAACAAGGTTGAAGCCATCACCGGCCGTGCAATGGGCACCTTCTCGCAGATTAAAGATGCGATGGTCTTCGCCTTTAACCTGCCAGCGATTGTTGAACTGGGTACCGCGACCGGTTTCGACTTCCAGCTGATTGACCAGGGTGGCCTGGGTCACGAGAAGCTGACGCAGGCGCGTAACCAGCTGTTTGGTGAAGTCGCTAAACATCCTGACCTCCTGGTCGGCGTGCGTCCAAACGGCCTGGAAGATACGCCGCAGTACAAGATCGATATCGACCAGGAGAAAGCCCAGGCGCTGGGCGTATCCATCAGTGACATCAATACCACGCTGGGCGCAGCCTGGGGCGGTAGCTACGTTAACGACTTCATCGACCGCGGTCGTGTGAAGAAAGTGTACGTGATGTCAGAGGCGCAGTACCGTATGTTGCCTAACGATATCAACAACTGGTTCGTGCGCGGCAGCAATGGTCAGATGGTTCCGTTCTCGGCGTTCTCAACCTCACGCTGGGAATACGGTTCGCCGCGTCTGGAACGCTATAACGGTCTGCCATCGATGGAAATTCTGGGTCAGGCCGCACCGGGCCGAAGCACCGGTGAAGCCATGAACCTGATGGAAGAACTGGCAAGCAAACTGCCTTCGGGTATCGGCTATGACTGGACCGGTATGTCCTATCAGGAACGTCTGTCCGGTAACCAGGCCCCTGCTCTGTACGCCATTTCACTGATAGTGGTCTTCCTGTGTCTGGCGGCGCTGTACGAGAGCTGGTCGATTCCGTTCTCCGTTATGCTGGTGGTTCCACTCGGGGTTATCGGTGCGCTGCTTGCGGCAACGTTCCGTGGACTGACCAACGACGTTTACTTCCAGGTAGGCCTGCTGACAACCATTGGCTTGTCGGCGAAGAACGCGATACTTATCGTTGAATTCGCCAAAGATCTGATGGAGAAAGAAGGTAAAGGTCTTATTGAGGCGACGCTTGAAGCGGTTCGTATGCGTCTGCGCCCAATCCTGATGACGTCGCTGGCGTTCATCCTCGGCGTACTGCCGCTGGTTATCAGCTCCGGTGCGGGCTCCGGCGCGCAGAACGCGGTAGGTACAGGCGTGATGGGCGGTATGGTTACCGCGACCGTACTGGCTATCTTCTTCGTACCGGTGTTCTTCGTGGTGGTTCGCCGCCGCTTTAGCCGCAAGAATGAAGATGTTGAACACAGTCATTCGGTAGAACCTCACTGATACCGGTTCCACATGTTAAAAAGGCCGCATTAGCGGCCTTTTTCTTTTTCAGAAAAAATCATAAATTACGCTTATTGTGGTTCTATTTATTTTCTGTCATCTTAAATAGACATATCATAATTAACTGATAACTTAATCGGTGAATTCAGGATTTTTTTAATTTCATTTCCCCGCCTAAGGTATTAGGAATATTCCTAATAAGAAGTTCGTACATAGATAAGTCTGAATCTGAACTTTTCTCATCATTTTTGCTAAGCCGATGAAACGTAAGGAAGGGATAAAACCCCGTCGTTAATTTGGATAAAAACGTTGAGTCCAGGGTGACCATTTGCGTACACGCTCCCAGCCTGCGGTTTTTATTTGTAATTTTTCGTAATAGCGCGGTGAAATCCAGGAAGGAGTGGCTTATAGTTAGGTTATCAGGAACACAGCACTCATGTAGCTAAGTCAGTTGTATCCATCCCGACAATGATGTTCGGTGAGTAAGAAATCACTCAGAAGGGGATGCGCTATGGACGAGTACTCGCCAAAAAGGCATGATATCGCGCAGTTGAAATTTCTCTGCGAATCCTTGTACCATGACTGCCTCGCCAATCTTGATGAAAGTAACCATGGCTGGGTAAACGATCCAACGTCTGCCATCAATTTACAGTTGAACGAGCTGATAGAGCATATCGCAACCTTCGCACTTAATTATAAAATTAAGTACAATGAAGATAATAAGCTCATTGAGCAAATTGATGAATACCTGGACGACACCTTTATGTTGTTCAGCAGTTACGGCATTAACGCTCAGGATTTGCAAAAATGGCGTAAATCGGGAAATCGGCTATTCCGCTGTTTCGTCAACGTGAGCAGAGCTAACCCGGTTAGTCTTTCCTGTTAAAATTATTACAATTACTAAGGTGAATTTATGTCTGATAAACCACTCACAAAGATCGATTATTTGATGCGCTTACGACGTTGTCAGTCAATTGACACGCTTGAGCGCGTCATCGAAAAGAATAAATACGAGCTTTCTGATAATGAACTGGCGGTATTTTATTCAGCCGCTGACCATCGTCTTGCTGAGCTGACAATGAATAAGCTGTATGACAAAATCCCTACTTCTGTATGGAAATTTGTCCGTTAATCTTTGAAGGGTGTCTGTAGAGTTCTACGCCTCGTTCTGAGTATTTACCTATCCCGTTATGCTCCCTGTGCCCAGGCCAGGTCTCCGTGTAAAACGTGTTCATCAGCAGCAATGTTGTGACGTCAGTCACATCGGCTTTTCGGGAACGTTCCCCTTCTGGCCAGGTCCGATTACCCTTCGGTAATCACATCCAGAGAGGTTTCCAATGAGCTTAGAAAAACAGAAAATGATTGCCGGTGAACATTACCGCCCCGGCGATGAGACGTTACGGGCTGACCGACTGCGGGCCCGCCATCTGGTTTACCGCTATAACCACACCGCGCCTGATGAAAAAACAGAACGCCAGAACATTCTGGCGGAACTTCTGGGACAAAGCGCAGGCGCTTATATTGAGCCGAGCTTCCGCTGCGACTATGGATATAACATTTATCTGGGCAAAAACTTTTACGCTAACTTCGACTGCGTGATGCTGGATGTCTGCCCTGTTCATATTGGCGATAACTGCATGCTCGCGCCGGGTGTTCATATTTATACGGCTACCCATCCCCTGGACGCGGAAGAACGAAACAGCGGCGTGGAGTTTGGAAAACCCGTCAATATTGGCAATAACGTCTGGATTGGCGGCCGGGCTGTCATTAACCCTGGCGTCACCATTGGTGATAATGTGGTCGTGGCCTCCGGCGCCGTCGTGACGAAAGACGTCCCGGCTAACGTCGTCGTTGGTGGCAATCCGGCAAAAATCATCAAAACGCTGTGAGGTTGCGGGGAGTCAACTGTTATAGTCTTTTAGCGACAGACTGTTACTTTTTTCAGCCTGATGGCTCCCCTAAAATTGGCAGACACCCTGTATTGTCAACTCTCATGAAGGCAAAAAATGACCGAGATACAGCGCCTGCTTACCGCCACCATCGACGATCTTAACCTCCGCGAAAAGCGCGATAATCGCCCGCGCTTTAGCATTAGCTTTATTCGCAAACATCCCGGGCTGTTTGTCGCCATGTATGCCGCCTGGCTGGCGACGCTTATTGTGATGCTGAAGTCCGAAACGCTGGTGGACTCCGTCTGGCTGCTGGTTGTACTGTTTGTCGTCTTTAACGCCTTTTTCTTTTTCGACGTGAATCCGCGCTACCGTTACGAAGATATCGACGTGCTCGATTTTCGGGTCTGCTATAACGGCGAATGGTACAACACGCGTTACGTGCCAGAGGAGCTGATCGAAAACATCATGCATTCACCGGCGGTAGAAGCCGGGCAAAAAGAGAAGCTGCAGAAAATGGTCTCCACCAAAGGTCAGCTCTCTTTCTATGATGTCTTTACCCTTTCCCGCCCTGCTGCTGCGTAATTAACGTCTGCAGACGTCGGATCCCCGGCGCAAACTGAGAAGCAGGGGTATTGCCGTAACCTAAAACCAGACCGGTTTGCCCCTGCTTCGCCTCCAGGTAGTACCCGCTCAGTGCAGCGGGTGCCAGCTGAAATGCCCTCGCCTGCTCCACCATTCTCTGATCGTCAATACCGTCTATTGCCAGCGTCAGATGCATCCCGCCTTCGCCAGCGAGAATACGGTGCGGCGTATTAAGCTCTGCGCCCAGCACTTCCCGCAGCTGTCGGTAACGCTTACGATAAAGACGACGCATGGAAGCCAAATGACGGGCATAGTGCCCCTCCTCAATAAACCGCGCCAGGGTACGCTGCTCCGCACGATGCCCCCCGCGCAGCAGCGAGCCGATGGCCGGATGCGCAGCTTTCGCCAGCGCTGGCGGTAACACCATGAACCCCACTCTGAGCGACGGAAACAGCGTTTTACTGAAGGTTCCCAGATAGACAACGGGCGCGTTAGCGACCATTCCCAGCATCGCCGGTACGGGCTCACCGGCATAGCGGAACTCGCTGTCGTAATCGTCTTCAATGATCCACGCGTTGTGCTGCCGTGCCAGCTCCAGCAGCGCCAACCGCCGCCGCGCGCTGAGCACGCTCCCGTAAGGGAACTGATGCGAAGGTGAGGTAAAAATCATTGAGGGCGCAGGCGCATCCAGCCCTTCCCAGCACATTCCCTCGTCATCAACCGGTATTCCCGTCATTGCCAGGCCAGTTTTAACAAACGCACTCTTTGCCCCGCTATAACCGGGGTTTTCCACCCAGGCGACATCGCCAGGTTCGCTTAACAGCATCGTGCAGAGGTTGACGCCCTCAAGCGCTCCTTCGGTTATCACAATCTGGCTGGCGTCGCAGTCGATACCGCGGGACAGGGCGAGATGCCGGGCAATCGCGGCCCGCAGCGACGGCTCGCCGGCCGGGTCGCCATAGCCTAACAGGGCACTTCCCTCCTCGCGCAGGACGCGATCGTACAATCGCCGCCACAGCGGCAAGGGGAAATAGTTAATGGCAGGCGTTCCCGGCGTAAACGCCATCACCGGGGTGTCGCGCGGCACGGGGGCGGGCAGCAAGGCGACCCGTTTTGTCAGCCTGACGTCAGGATCCGGCAATGTCCGGGCAATCGTACGATGAGCGAATTGCCCCACCCGCGTACCCTGACGGTTACGCAGCAAATAGCCTTCGAGCGTGAGCTGGTCCAGCGCCGCATTGACGGTATTTCGGGAAACCGAGATCTGCTGCGCCAGCGTTCGCGAACCGGGCAGCTGGCTGCCGGACCGAAGCCTTCCGCCCAGTATGGCCTCCCGCAAAGCAAGATAGAGCGCGCGCTGAAGCGTCTCCTGCCCACGCTTTTTCAGCGCAGCATGGAGCAAAGCGTAAAGCTCATCACCCGGTATATTCATCTTCCCTCCTTTTGGTACCAGAAAAACATAGCCTGGTGGTTCTTTTTAAGGAACCAGCAATTCACTAATCTGGAGATCTTTTCAACGTCATGGAAATAAAGATGAATACATTCAATGCGTTTGGACAGCCCGTAGGCGAAGCCCTTATCGACTGGCAGCCTCGTCCGCACCCGTCCCGGGTGGTCCTTCATGGTCACTATTGTCGGCTTGAACCGCTGCGCGTGGAGCATGCCCACGCGTTGTTCTCCGCCTATTCCCTGGCCGAGGATACCCGCAGCTGGACGTGGCTGCTGCGTGAACCCGATGCCACCGCAGAGGAGTTTGCCGAATGGGTGGCGAGCGTAAGTGAATTATCCGACCCCATCCACTTTACCGTTATCGATAACCGGACCCAGTCCCCTGTCGGGACGCTGTCCCTGATGCGGATCGATCCCAAAAACGGGGTCGTGGAGGTGGGGCACGTTCACTTCTCACCGCTTTTAAGCCGCACGCCAGGGTCGACAGAAGCGCAGTATCTGCTGATGCGGTATGTGTTCGATACCCTGGGCTACCGGCGTTATGAGTGGAAGTGCAATAGCCTGAACGAGCCTTCCCGCAAAGCGGCGCTGCGTCTGGGCTTTCAGTTTGAAGGTCGCTTTCGTCAGGCGCTGGTTATAAAAGGCCGTAACCGGGATACCGACTGGTTTTCGATTCTCGACAAAGAGTGGCCTGCGCTGGCGAGCGCCTTTGAAAGCTGGCTTGCCACCGACAATTTTACTGCCGATGGCAAACAGATTAGATCCCTGGAAAGCTGGCGAGAAACGCGCGTTTAGCGTCTTTTTTTACGTCCCTGAACCGCCTTAAAGCGCGGATTGGATTTGCAAATCACGTACAAGCGTCCCTTTCGTTTGACTATCTGGCAATCCGGGTGACGCTGCTTTGCACTGCGTAATGAGTTAAGTACCTGCATGGTTAGCCCCGCTTCGCATTGAGAAAACCGCCAAAACGCTTGCGGAAGCGTGCTGCGCTGCCGTCCGTGGAGAACGTTTTCTGCTTACCGGTATAAAACGGGTGCGATTTTGAAGAAACCTCGATGGTGATGTACGGATACGTCTCACCGTCGAGTTCAATTTCGCGGTCGGTTTTAATGGTTGAGCCTACTTTAAAGTATTCATTGGCACTGGTGTCGTGGAAAACCACGGTGCGATAGGCTGGGTGGATATTGGGTTTCATCGTAAATCCTTTATGTTTTGTTATAACATAACAAAATAATATCCAGGCCAGTTAGAAAAAACAACCCCCTCTCGCCTGGCGATATTTTCTCATTTGCCTGAGATAAAATGAAAACCATGCCAACCACGTGCTATAACTATATCATTTCGCGGTAAAATCTTTCTCTTCAGGCAGGGTACTCAATGCCCAGGAACGGGTGTACGAGGAAGGACACGACAGCATGAAAACCCGACATCTGGTCAGTCTGGTGACTGGCGTACTTATCTTTTCCGTGCTGGTCCCCATTTGCCTGAGCATCTGGCTGGCCCACCGCCAGGCGGAAGATAAATTTGCCGATGCGCTGGATAACTATGCTTCCCGCGTGCTGGTACGCACCGACAGGGTTGTGGATCAGGCAAAAGAAGCGCTCGATCACCTGCAGGCCTTTGAGGGTGTGCCGTGTAGCCCCTTGCAATTGCGGGAAATGCGCCGGGTCGCTTTCTCGTGGCGATATGTCCAGGAAGTGATTTATATCGACAACCTTCGACCGCTCTGCTCCTCCCTGGAGCAAACCAGTCATGCGTCCCCTTTCCCTCCTCCAATGCGCATTACCGAAGATGGTTACAGCGCGTGGCTGACCACGCAAAACGATCTTGGGTTTAACCGCTACATGACGGTGCTGGGAAAAGGCAACTACCTTGTGATGGTCGATCCTGCCTCGCTGGTGGACGTGATCCCTTTCGGCGAGATTGCGATTGATGCCGCTCTGGTAGGAAGCGCAACGCACCGCATATTCGCCAGCAGCAGCAAGCTCGACTCTCACATCCGCGACATGGTTCAGGAGCAGGGTGTGAAAAGCGTGCAGTACAACGGTTCAATGTACGTCATGAAGTCTGTACCTGAGCTTGGGTTTACCGTCGTCGCATGGGCAACGCTCAAACCGCTCGCTGAAACCTGGCACCGGCAGCTTCTTTTCTGGTTACCGTTCGGCATGTTGATAAGCCTGCTCGCCGCACTGTTTGTCCTGCGGATCCTGCGGCGTATCCAGTCGCCGCGCAATCGCCTGCTTGACGCCATTCACAGCCGGGATTTTGTGGTTCACTATCAGCCCATCGTGGCGCTCTGTAGCGGAAAAATTGTGGGCGCTGAGGCGCTGACGCGCTGGCCCCAGCCGGACGGAAGTAGCCTCTCGCCGGATATTTTTGTCCCCCTTGCCGAGCAAACGGGGCTTATTTCGCAGCTGACGCAGTTAGTCATCGAAAAGGTGTTTGAAGATATGGGACACTGGCTGCAGCGTCATCCGGATCAGCATATCTCCATTAACCTCGCCCCTGCCGATTTAACCTCCGGCATCCTGCCGCCTCTGCTGAGTCAGCTCCTGAACAAGTGGCAAATCCATCCCCGACAGATCGCCCTTGAGCTCACCGAGCGTGGCTTTGCCGATCCCAAAATTAGCGCACCGGCTATCGCCGCATTTCGTCGTTCGGGCCACCCTGTTTATATTGATGATTTTGGCACGGGCTATTCCAGCCTGAGCTATCTGCAGGATCTGGACGTCGACACGCTAAAAATTGATAAATCGTTCGTGGATGCGCTGGAGTATAAAAACGTGACGCCGCACATCATTGAAATAGCGAAGTCGCTGAAGCTGGCGATGGTGGCGGAGGGCGTTGAAACCGCAGGGCAGCTCGCCTGGCTACACCGCCACGGCGTGCAGTACGGTCAGGGGTGGTTTTACAGTAAAGCGCTGCCAAAGACGGAATTTATTCTTTGGGCAGAAAATAACCTCGGAACGCACACTACTTGAGATAGGATTTCATCACCCGCAACACCACGCCAAGATCGGCTTCACGCTGCGCTTCTTCAGGCTCTTTCACCACATGATCGGTTAAATGCCCTTCGATCACCTGCATCATCATGCCATTGACCGCCCCGCGGATCGCCGCCAGCTGCTGTAACACCTCGGCGCATTCGTGATCGCTGTTGAGCATTTTCTCCAGCGCGGTGCTCTGCCCCTGAATTTTCTTCAGGCGAGTCAGTAACATTTTCTTGTCGCGAACGGTATGTGACATCTCTGTATCCCTTGTTTTTAGGCTTTTAAAGCATATCACGCTCTACTCCCCCTGAGTATTTTTCTACTGGGGGTAGTATTAAACTACTGGGGGGGAGTAGTATCTCCGCACGCTTTCCACTCCGGAATTTCCCATGACCGATTTTGCTTCACTCCTTCAGCATGGCAACGCCTGGCTGTTTGTTCCCAGCGCTATCCTGCTCGGTGCACTGCATGGCCTGGAACCGGGCCATTCAAAAACAATGATGGCCGCCTTTATTGTGGCCATCCGCGGCACGCTGAAACAGGCGGTACTGCTCGGCCTGGCGGCCACGCTCTCCCATACGGCGGTGGTCTGGCTCGTTGCGATGGCGGGACTATGGTTTGGTCGGGGCTGGGATGCGCACACGTCCGAACCCTGGTTCCAGCTGTTCTCCGGGGTGCTGATCGTTGCGATCGCCCTGTGGATGGCGTGGCGAACCTGGAAAGAGAGTCAGCCACACGATCGTCATCACCACCATGACCATGACCATGACCACCATCATGATCATCACCACCACGAACACCCGCTGGTTGAAGAAGAGTGGCAGGACGCTCACCAGCGCGCTCACGCGCAGGATATTAACCGCCGCTTCAGCGGTCAAAACGTCACCACCGGACAGATCGTGATGTTTGGCCTCACCGGCGGGCTTATCCCCTGCCCGGCGTCAATCACCGTGCTGCTGATCTGCCTGCAGCTGAAGCATTTTGCCCTCGGCGCAACGCTGGTGTTCAGCTTCAGTATTGGTCTGGCGTTAACGCTGGTCGCTTCCGGCGCGATTGCCGCCTTAAGCCTCAAACATGCGACAAAACGCTGGCCCGGGTTTAGCGAATTCTCCCGTAAAGCGCCGTGGATCTCCGCTGCTCTGATTACCGTAGTCGGAATTTACATGAGCCTGCATGGCCTGAACGGCATTCTGGAGTAAGCGTGCGGCCACGCTCTGTGGCCGCAACTTCATGATTAGTTAAGGGTTCTGCTGCCAGCTGAAGGTATAGCGAAGCTGACGTGTCTGCAGAATGAATTCCGGTGAAACGCTGGGACTCCAGGAGTCGTCGCCGCCCACGCCCATATGGAACGCATCGAGGTTAAGCCAGCATCCCGGCTCTTCCCGCAGCAGATGATGATGGGTTGTCTCACGCAGCTGCTGCTGACCGTAGCGGCTCACCGAGAAGTGGAACCGGCCGTTCAGCTGATGCGTTCCCACCACAAGTTCCCGCGTATCACAGCGCAACCCATTTTCCGTCGGGAAGATATACGGCGTGTGCATGGCCTCGAGAGGTAATGTCCAGCGCCCCTGCCGTGCAGCCAGCTTTCTGTCCGGATAGTTTTCATGCGGCCCCAGCCCCAGCCAGTGAACGTTTTCCGGCGTTTCGGCAAGATGAACGCTCAGACCAATGCGCGCAGGCTCCGGGATATCAGACGCAACATCAATCTGAATATCGCCATGCAGAACTCCCCGATCGTCCACCCGCCAGACTTTACGGCTCATGAACAGGGCTTTGCCGAGATACTCAAGGACGTGCTGGGTTGTGACCATCACTTCACCCGCATGCTGCTCTGCCTGACAGTGCAGAACGCGCGAGGTGAGATCGTACATGCCCGCCGCTTTCCAGCGTTCAACCCAGGCGTTCGGATCGATCTTCGTCGCTTCACTCACGCCAATGTCGTTGTCCAGCGGCGCGCGGCTGACGTTGTCCGTCAGAGGTGAAAGCAGCGTTTCAACGCCATTTCGCCACCATTGAGTCAGATTTCCGGTTGCGCGATCGAATTGCCAGCGCTGTTGACGATGGGAGATCTCCAGGATGCGATCGTTTTGCGTTAACACCGGAGGCTCGCCCGCCGGGGCTGGGGGAGCAATAAAGAGGGGAGCCGGAAGCGGCCACTGCTCCCACGCGCAGCGATGGTCAGCCGGAGACCACGGCGTTGCCCGCGGCTGGCGTACTTCAAGGTTAAGCCAGACCTCACCCGGCCCGGCTTTCAGCTCCGGCAGGTCAATCTCCAGACGCTGGGTGCCTTCAGGCGCCATCGAGAGCGTCATCTCGCCCGCGGCCAGCACGTCCCCGTCCCGGACAACCGTCCAGTTCAGCACTTCGTTATCGGTATGGCGGAACAGGTAGCCGCTTTGCACCTCAATCACCAGCGGAGAGGTGCTGACTCGCGTAAAGGTAAAGAACTGCTGGGCGCGCTGCGCCTCGTACAGCGCCGGGTGCGGCGAGCGATCGGGGAACACCAGCCCGTTAAGACAGAACTGCCGATCGTTCGGCTTATCGCCGAAGTCTCCGCCGTAGGCCCAGAACGTATTGCCCTTTTCGTCCCGTTTCGTCAGGGCCTGATCGACCCAGTCCCAGACAAACCCGCCCTGCAGGCGAGGATGGCTGCGAAACGCTTCCCAGTATTTCGCAAACCCGCCAAAGCTATTTCCCATCGCGTGGGCATATTCACAGAGGATCAGCGGGCGCGTTTCGTCCGGCATGCCGATCCATTTCTTGATTGACCATTTAGGCACTGCCGGGAAAGGCTGATCCCAATCGACCCGGGCGTACATCGGACAGACAATATCGGTCGCCGCCGTGTTCGCGCCGCCGCCTTCATACTGTACCGGACGCGTCGGATCCGTGGTTTTCAGCCAGCGGTACAGCGCATCGTGATTCGCGCCGTGGCCTGACTCATTGCCCAGAGACCAGATGATAACCGAGGGATGATTACGATCGCGCTGCACCATGCGGGTCACGCGCTCGCTCATGGCGGGCAACCAGCGCGGATCGTCAGCAAGGCGGCTCATCGGCACCATGCCGTGCGTTTCGATATTGGCTTCGTCAACGACGTACAGCCCGTAGCGGTCGCAAAGCCGGTACCACAGGGGATGGTTCGGGTAGTGCGAGCAGCGCACGGCGTTGAAGTTGTGCTGCTTCATGATTTCAATATCGCGGCGCATGGTCGCTTCATCCATCACCTGGCCGTTTTCCGGATGATGCTCGTGCCGGTTAACCCCGCGGACTAGCAGCGGTTTACCGTTAAGCTTCAGCAGGCCATTGCCGATCTCAACGCGGCGGAAGCCCACGTCGCACGCCTCAATCTCCAGCAGCTCACCCTGCGGGTCAAGAAGCGCAATCGTCAGGCGGTACAGTTCTGGCGTTTCAGCGCTCCAGAGCGCGGGCTGGTCAACGGGGATCGACGCCGTTAAGCGCTCTGCCCAGCTGCCGCGCTCGTCGACGATGGCTGACCCCGGACGCCGGGAAACGCTGGCGCATTTTTCACCCCTGCGCCACAGGGTCATGACCACCTCGCAGTCCGCAAAGCCGGCGCCTGCCAGCGCGACATCAACCTTCAGCACCGCGCGGTCCAGCTCCGCATTCAGGTCCGTCACTACGTGATAGTCGGCAATCTGCGTCTCGGGTTTATGCAGCAGCGTCACATCACGGAAGATGCCGCTCATGCGCCACATGTCCTGATCTTCCAGATAGCTGCCGTCGCACCAGCGCAATACCATGACCGCCAGGCGGTTCTGCCCGGGGCGCAAGGCCGCCGAGAGGTCAAATTCGGCGGGCAATCGGCTGTCCTGGGAATAGCCCATCCACTGACCGTTGCACCAGAAATGGAACGCCGAGTTCACGCCGTCGAAGATGATGCGGGTCTGCCCGCTCCGGAGCCAGGCGTCATCCACCTCAAATGTGAGCGAGTAACAACCGGTAGAGTTTTCCTGCGGCACAAAAGGCGGATTAACGGGAATGGGATAGGTGACATTGGTATAAATGGGCGTGTCGAACCCCTGCATCTGCCAGTTAGACGGCACGGGCATCGCAACGGCATCTGCACAATCTTCGGTTACCCATGCCTGAGGAACCTGCTCCGGCGCGGTAAAGTAGCTAAACTGCCATAGCCCGTTGAGAACGTGCCTGCTGGTGGATCCGGCGTCCTCTCTGGCAGAGGGCTCATTGCGCCAGCTGTGTAACGGCGCGTGTGCGGCCAGACGGTTCCACTGGGTGACGCCAGGATTTTCCCAGTCCCGACGGGCCAGAATGGCGCTGAGGGTCAGCGGTGAAGTGGTGGACATAGTAACCTCTTTGCGAAGCGCTCACAATTTTAGTTAACATGCCCTGGCTCCCGGCAACGGTAAAGCGTTCAATCGCGGGGTAGCGAGTCCGATCACAAAGTTTTATTTGCGGGCAATCTGCTCGGCAAGCAGTGCCAGGCTTCTGAGCTGCTGCGCCAGATCCTCGCGCTCGGCCTGCTTCAGGTTGCGGCGCGCGCTGGAATGACGGGTAACCAGCGTCACCGGCAGCTGAACCTGCCGGCACGCTTCGCCCCCGGAAGACGCCAGCAGCCACTCAACGCTGCGTTCGCCCGCCTCGCGAAACGCCTGACGAATGGTCGTCAGCGGCGGGGAAAACCAGGCGCTGTCGGCCGTATCGTCAAACCCCACCACCGAAAGCTGACCAGGGATCGCGATCCCTTTTTCCGCGCAGGCGCGCATCACCCCGAGCGCCATCTGATCGTTCGCCACCAGAATCGCGTCCGGTAATGCCGCACCCGACAGCAGCACGTGTCCCTTCTCGTAACCGCTGGCCGCGCTCCAGTCACCGTAGGCCACAGCCGTCGCGTTAAGACCCGCCTGCGCCAGCGTCGCTTTCCACCCAGCCAGGCGCGCCCGCGCAGAGACCGAGCTTTCCGGCCCGCTCAGCAGGGCAATATTCCGATGCTCCAGCGACAGCAGATGCTCAACGCCCAGACGCGCCCCCTGCTCCGCGTTAAACACGAGGCTGTTTACCCGCGCTGAGGGCGCCACATCGAGGAACAGCACCGGGACGGGCGACGCCAGCGCCCCAAGCTCTTCGGCGTGCGGATCGTCAAGCGGCACGTTCACCAGCAGCGCGTCCACCCGCTGTGCCAGCAGCGCCTGAAGCGCCGTCTGACACTGCAGGGGCTGCTCCACCATGGAAATCAGGACGCTCGCCCCCTGTTCCGCCGCACGCGATTTGACCGCCGATACAATTTGTGAAGGCGCGTGCAGGGCCAGGTCAGTCGTGATGAGGCCCAGCGAACGGGTGCGTTTACCCGCCAGCTGCTGTGCCCGTAGGTTAGGAACGTAGTGCAGCTCCGCCATCGCCTGCTGCACCTTTTCTCGCGTGCGGGCAGACACATGTTCCGCATCGTTAATGACGCGCGAAACGGTCTGGTAAGAAACCCCCGCAAGGAGGGCGACATCATAGAGAGTGATTGCTTTCATGCTTTCTGGCATCGCGATTTTCGAAGCGCCTATTCTGGCACAGCGACGCCGTTAAAACATGTGAGCGCTTCGCAAAATTAAACAACCCGCTCCGGCTGGGGGATTTCCGCAATGCGCGGCTTCTGGCGGAACCAGGGCAGACAGAGCTGGATAAGCGGGCCAATGGTCAGAGCATAGAGTACGGTTCCCACCCCAAACGTGCCGCCAAGCACGCACCCAATCAGCAGGACGGACACCTCAATTGAGGTGCGCACGCTGCGAATGGACCATCCCAGCCGGGCGTGAATCCCGGTCATCAGGCCATCGCGCGGGCCTGGTCCGAAACCGGCCCCGATATACATGCTGGTCGCAATCGCGTTCATCACAATGCCCGATACCAGGAAAGCAATTCGAACGGGTAACGAATCCAGCTCCGGGATAAGCGCCATGCTGGCGTCCGCCGCCAGACCGATACAAATCACGTTGCTGATCGTGCCGAGGCCCGGCATCTGGCGCAGCGGGATCCACAGCAGCAGCACCGCAGCGCCGGTCACAATGATCACTGTCCCGATAGTCATCCCCAGCTGCATCCCCACCCCGAGGTGAAACACATCCCAGGGATCGACACCCAAATCGGAACGAATGAACATCGCGGTGGAAAGGCCATACAGTCCTAAACCGACATAAAGTTGTAGCAGACGACGTACCATTTTTATCTTCTCCAGTGAACCAGGCTTTCATCCTGACCTAAAATGGCACTATGATTAATGTCCAGTTTTCAAATAGTGGACTGCATATGTCATCACGCCGCTTCGGAAGCCAGTCGCTGGTACGCCTTTTAGGCCACTGGCAGCAAGCCTCATCCCGCACCCCGCTCTGGCGGCAGCTGGCCGACGCGCTGCGTCTATTAATCCTTGATGGACGGCTGGCACTGAATACGCGGCTGCCGGGCGAGCGTGAGCTGGCCGCGGCGCTGGAAGTGAGCCGTACCACCGTCAGCAGCGCGCTCGCCCACCTGCGTGAAGAAGGATATCTTGAAAGCCGCCACGGCAGCGGGTCACGGGTCATTCTCCCGGACACGCGCGCCGTTCCTACTCTTTCCGCGGCGAGCGCCGCACTGGATCTCTCCACTGCCGCCCTCAATGCCGGGCCGGAGATCCATCAGGCTTATACCCATGCGCTCACGGCCATTACCCCGCATCTCTCGCTAACGGGCTACGATCAGCTAGGGCTACCGACGCTGCGGGAGGCCATCGCTGCGCGCTATACCGCGCGGGGTCTTCCCACCCGCGCAGACGAAGTGATGGTGGTCAATGGCGCCGTCAGCGGCTTTGCGCTGGTACTGCGAATGATGACCGGACCGGGGGACCGCGTCGTGGTCGATCATCCCACCTATCCGCTGGCGATTGCCGCCATTCAGGGGGCGCAGTGTCGGCCCGTAGGAGTGTCGCTGCCGGAAACCGGCTGGGATACGGATGGCTTTGCCGCAACGCTTGCCCAGACGGCGCCGCGCCTGGCGTACCTGATGCCTGATTTTCATAATCCGACCGGGCGCTGTATGGATATCGCCACCCGTCAGGCCATCACGGATATTGCAGCCCAAACCCGCACGGCGCTGGTGGTGGATGAAACGATGGTGGATCTCTGGTTTGATGCGCCTCCCCCGCCGCCGCTGGCTGCCTTTAACCCGCAGGCCACCGTCATCACCTTAGGCTCTGCCGGTAAAAGCTTCTGGGGCGGGCTGCGTCTCGGCTGGATCCGTGCCTCATCGCGCATCATCGCCACGCTTGCCCAGACGCGGGATACCCTGGATTTAGGCTCGCCGCTGCTCGAACAGCTGGCAATGCAGTGGCTCATTAATAACAGCGAGACGTTTCTGCCCGCACGTCGGAAGATGCTGGCGGAACGGCGCGATCGCTGTGGTGACCTGCTGCGCGAACATTTCCCGGAGTGGAAATTCCACGAGGCGGAAGGCGGGCTCTCTTACTGGATAGAGCTTCCGGGCATGCTGGCGACACAGCTTGCTGCGCGGGCTGAAATTCTGGGGATCAACCTGGGGACCGGCACGCGATTTGGTTTATCGGGGGCGTTTGACCGCTATTTACGTATGCCCTTCTCGCTGGAATCGACAGAGCTTGAGCAGGCATTGCTGAGGATCAAACCGTTATGGCTCGCCCTGAATAAAAACGTGCCATCGTTAAAACGCAGCGTGATCTAATATTAAAATATTTGAAGCAGATCATAAAATAAAAACTGCTGACTGTAACATATGCAGTCAGCAGTTTTCACTGGTTGAGAATTAATGCTGAGGAGGAATAGGAAAGCCTTTTAGTGAAATAACGAAGTTATCACCGTCTTTCTTTATTTTTGCACCGGTATCACACCAGTCAGACGCAATACGAAAGAACTCATCGCTTCCAACATTCCAGCCAAGACGTACATGCTTCACGTAGCCTGAACGCAACAGATCGCAGGCCTCGTTGTAGTCACTGGCGGTTGACAGTTGTTGTTTCATTTTCTCTTCTTCAGAAGTTTACGTAGAGCCTTGATTTCTTTAGGAGTAAAAGGAGAAACACTCTCTTCTTCCGTATGCTGATTATCAATATCCTCTTCCGATACTCCCGCCTCTTCTACTGCTTCGAATGCCAGCAGCAGCAGTTTCTCTGTCGTCACGCTTAAATTCTCGTTATTGCTTTCCGCATAGTGGCGAAGCCTTTCTTTTAGCGCGTCATCAATCTTAACGTTTAATACCGCTGTAGCCATGTTTGTCACTTCCCTTCGGAATAAGTACTTTATTTAATACACGAAGTTAACAATATTATCCAGATATATATTTTTTTGAGTTAAGGAAGAAAATAACCGTCCGATTATAAAATGACAGTCTATTATTACAGGTTTATGACAATAATATTTCAGTCCAATGAAATATATATTACACGATATAGACGTAGTTTTATTGTGGAGTAATGATGCAAGGGAGAGGTGAAGCTGAAGAATCTTATGAGGCCACAAATGGGTGGGGGCCCTGCCAGCTACATCCCGGCACACACGTCGTCTGCCCTGGCTGCTTCCTTCCGGACCTGACCTGGTGAACAGAGTAGCGTTGCGGGAGAACCAACAGAGCCCCCATTGAGAGCGTTGATAACCAACGCGCTGGCGCATTATCCCTGTGCTAAGACCCAATTGCAAGCGACCAGCAACCGGATGCTGGTTTCTTGCGCAAACAGGCGCAGCAATCATGAAGATCTTCGTTTACCATAGCTTTCCATAAACTCCCCACAGGTAAAGGTATGGACGAACACGACTCCTTTCCACAGCGTGTATGGCAAATCGTGGCCTCAATCCCGGAAGGCTATGTCACCACCTATGGTGATGTCGCGCGTCTGGCCGGTTCCCCGCGCGCGGCACGGCAGGTTGGAGGCGTCCTGAAACGACTGCCGGAAGGCAGTACGCTGCCCTGGCATCGGGTGGTGAATCGTCATGGTGCCATTTCGCTCACCGGACCGGATCTCCAGCGTCAGCGTCAGGCGTTACTTGCAGAGGGAGTACAGGTGTCGGGGTCGGGTCAGATCGACTTGCAGAAGTTTCGCTGGGTGTATTGACCCCTCTCCTGGAGGAGAGGGGCAATGCAGACATTACATCTGAGTCGGTGGGGTTGGCAGGGACGGCTGATTGGTCTGCGGTGCGATCGGTACTT
The DNA here is from genome assembly GCF_008364625.2 of Enterobacter dykesii. Taxonomy (NCBI): domain Bacteria; kingdom Pseudomonadati; phylum Pseudomonadota; class Gammaproteobacteria; order Enterobacterales; family Enterobacteriaceae; genus Enterobacter; species Enterobacter dykesii. The sequence continues at coordinate 1,006,078 of NZ_CP126604.1, read as the reverse complement.
CGGTCTGCTGCACCGGCACCAGGTTCAGATCAATTTTGGTACCACCGTTGTTGATCGCTTCCTGGACCGTATCGGTGATAAAGACCAGCTTACCGTTAATCGTTACCGCAGCACTCAGCAGGATGCGGGCGTTAGGCTGCACGTCCGACGGGTTATACGGCAACACGAAGCTAAACGGCGCCTGCTTGCCTTCAGTACGAACGGCACGCTGGGCCACAACTTTCGACGGCGCGTCAGCCAGAGAAGCATCCGACAGTGTTACGGTTAATACCGCATCTGGCGGCAACGCAACTCTCTGTTTAATCCAGATGGTACCGGAAACGTTAGGCTGCTGAATGGATTGCTGCGAAAGGGTATTAATCCCGTTCGGGTCTGCAGCTGGTACCGGCACCTGGGCGCTCTTACCGGCACAGGCGGACAACGCCACCGCAATCGCTACACCACTTAGCATAGGCACGAGTTTCATTGAAGTCTCCTTATCAATGCACCAGCGGGATCGATCCCATCCGATGTCGTTTCAATCACATAACGTATTCAAGTGTGGCACAGATCACCGATTTATGCCTGAAAACGTCACGATATTCAGATTATTCTACCCATCGGACCACTTTCATTTCTGCGTTATACTCTGCCTATCTTTCGCTACGGCGTTTATTGAGGACAACTATGAGTCAGGCACTGAACAATCTGCTGACATTACTGAATCTGGAAAAAATTGAGGAAGGACTCTTTCGCGGACAGAGCGAGGATCTCGGCTTACGTCAGGTTTTCGGGGGGCAAGTCGTCGGACAGGCTCTGTACGCAGCAAAGGAGACTGTCCCGGCAGACCGTCTGGTGCATTCTTTCCACAGCTACTTCTTACGCCCTGGCGATAGCGCAAAACCGATTGTGTATGACGTTGAAGTTCTGCGAGACGGCAACAGCTTTAGCGCACGCCGCGTCGCGGCCATTCAGAGCGGCAAGCCGATCTTTTACATGACCGCCTCTTTCCAGGCGCCGGAACCAGGCTACGAGCATCAAAAAGTGATGCCCCCGGCTCCATCACCCGACTCTTTAAAATCAGAGACGGACATTGCCCGCGCGCTGGCGCATCTGCTTCCGCCACAGGTCAAAGAGAAGTTTCTCTGTGATAAGCCGCTGGAGATCCGCCCGGTTGAATTCCACAATCCGATGAAAGGCCATACCGCCGAGCCGAAACGCCAGGTCTGGATCCGTGCCAACGGGACCGTGCCGGAAGATTTCCGCGTGCATCAGTATCTGCTCGGCTATGCGTCAGATTTCAACTTCCTGCCGGTGGCGCTGCAGCCGCACGGGGTAGGTTTCCTGGAAAAAGGTATGCAGGTCGCGACAATCGATCACTCAATGTGGTTCCACCGTCCGTTCAACATGAATGAGTGGCTGCTTTACAGCGTGGAGAGTACGTCAGCGTCAAGCGCGCGCGGGTTTGTGCGTGGGGAGTTTTATACTCAGGACGGCGTGCTGGTCGCGTCTACGGTGCAGGAAGGGGTGATGCGTAATCGCGGGTGATTGTGTACGGCCTGATGCCCTCACCCTGACTATCTCCCGCGAGGAGAGGGAACAAACATTAAAAACGGCAACCGAAGTTGCCGTTTTGCTGTTTATTATGCGTTATACGCATTCTCGCCGTGGCTGTTGACGTCCAGACCTTCGCGCTCCTGCTCTTCCGGTACGCGCAGACCCACCGTCATATCCGCCAGCTTATAGCCAATGAAAGCGACTACGGCAGACCAGACAACGGTGATAGCGATACTTTCCAGCTGCACCAGCACCTGATGAACCATGGTCACGCCTTCTGCGTAGCCCACGCCACCGAGCGATTTCGCGGCAAAGATACCGGTCATGATACAACCCACGATGCCGCACACGCCGTGCACGCCAAACACATCGCATGGGTCGTCAACGCGCAGCACACGTTTCAATGCGGTCACGCCCCACAGACCCGCCAGACCGGAAACCAGACCGACCAGCAGCGCGCCACCCACGCCGACATAACCACACGCTGGCGTAATGCCAACCAGGCCGGCAATGGCACCCGAACAGGCACCCAGCAGTGACGGTTTACCGCGTACCGCCCACTCGCCAAACACCCAGGAGAGGATTGCACCCGCAGTTGCCACAACGGTGTTCACGAAGGCCAGCGCGGCGATTTCGTTTGCTGCACTTGCCGAGCCGGCGTTGAAGCCAAACCAGCCAAAGTAGAGGATAGCCGTACCGGTAAATACCATCGGCAGGTTGTGCGGTTTGAACGCTTCTTTACCGAAGCCCACGCGTTTGCCAATCAGGTAGGCGCCCACCAGGCCCGCTACCGCGGCGTTGATGTGAACAACGGTACCGCCCGCGAAGTCCAGCGCGCCGTGCGTTGCCAGCAGACCGCCACCCCAGACCATGTGCGCAATCGGCACATAGGAGAGCGTCATCCAGACCACCACGAAGATCAGCACGGCAGAGAAACGGATACGCTCGGCGAGCGCGCCCACAATCAGCCCGACGGTAATACAGGCGAAGGAGCCCTGGAACGCAACGTGGATGTACTGATAGAAACTGCCCATCAGCGCGGTCAGCTCAATATTTTTCAGCATCACCCAGTCGAAGTTACCAAAGAACGCGTTGCCCGTACCGAACGCCAGCGAGTAACCGTAAACCACCCACAGCACGCAGACCAGTGCGAACGTCACGGCAACCTGCGTCAGCATGGAGAGAACGTTTTTGCCACGGATCAGGCCGCCGTAGAACAGCGCAATGCCCGGAATTGACATGAACAGCACCAGCGCGGTGCTGATCATCATAAAGGCGTTATCGGCTTTGTCGACCACCGCTGGGGTAGCAGCCAGCGCCAGGCCCGGCAGCAGCGCCAGCGAACCCAGACCCGTTTTGAGTGTTGCTATCTTCATTTTCTCGATCCCTATCACTGTGTGCCAGGAGTTACTTACAGAGCCGCTTCGTCAGATTCGCCGGTACGGATGCGAATGACGCGCTGCAGTTCGGCAACGAAAATTTTGCCGTCGCCAATTTTGCCGGTATAGGCCGCTTTGCTAATGACATCAATGACTTCATCAAGCTGATCGTCAGCAATCGCGACATCAATTTTTACTTTTGGCAGAAAGTTAACGCTGTATTCCGCCCCGCGATAAAGCTCGGCATGACCCTTCTGACGACCAAAGCCTTTCACTTCGGTGACAGTCAGTCCCTGAATACCCATTGAAGACAACGCTTCACGCACGTCTTCGAGTTTGAATGGTTTGATTACAACCGTAACCAGCTTCATAGATCCCCTCCAGTCAGAATTCGGTAATGGCCGCAGCTTACGCAGAAGGTATTGCAAGGGGTGTGCCAGAAATGAAAACGAGGGGGAACGGCGGCGCACAGAGCATTACGCAGCCGTAATAAACAAACAAGCGAAAAAAAACGCACCATGCCGGTGCAGGGTGCGTTTCAGTTTTGCACCAACAGGAATGACTGTTAGCGCGTCGCCTCATTTTGGTGCATCAGGCGCTAAGCGACTCTTCATCACGCACGCTGGCCGCCAGCTCTTCGCCCGCCAGCTGCAGCTGGTACATCTGCCAGTAGCGACCTTTTGCTTCCAGCAGTTCACGGTGCGTACCGCGTTCAACGGCCTGTCCGCGGTGTAGCACCAGAATGGTATCGGCATCAACGATGGTGGAAAGACGGTGGGCAATCACTACCAGCGTCGTATGGTCGCGTACCGCGGCCAGCGCCTGCTGGATGGCCTGCTCGGTACCGGAGTCAATACTGGCCGTGGCTTCATCCAGAATCAGAATCTGCGGCGTTTCAATCAGCACCCGCGCCAGCGCCAGGAGCTGCTTTTGCCCGACGGAGAGATTGTTCCCCTGCTCGCCCAGTTTGGTATTGATCCCATCGCTAAACCCGCGCGCCAGCTCTGCCAGCTGCACTTTTTCCAGCACGTCCCAGACCTGCTCCTGCGAGTAGTCTCGCCCCAGGGTCACGTTGGCGTAGAAGGTATCGGCAAGCACGACCGGATCCTGCTGCACCATCGCGACGCCTTTACGCAACACGGTGTGGCTGAGAGACGCGAGCGGGCGCCCGTCGAGGCGGATTTCGCCGTGCGTGACCGGGTAATAGCCCATCAACAGGCTGGCAAGCGTGCTCTTACCGCTGCCGGTATGCCCCACCAGGGCCACGAAACCGCGCGACGGAACGTCAAGCGTGATGTCCTGCAGCACAAGCCGGTCTTCGCGATAGGCAAACGAGACGTTATCAAAGGCGATAGTCCCGCTTTGCAGAGGCCGCTCGTCATTGCCGTAGGCCTGGCGCGGCCTGTCCATCAGCTCAAAGACGCGCTCACCGGCGACCACCGCCTGCTGCAGCATCGATTGCTGGGTGGTAAGCTCGATCAACGGCTCGTTAAGACGCCCGAGATAGCTGATAAAGGCGTACAGCACGCCCACTTCAATCGTACCGTTTGAGCTCAGCCCAAAGAGCATCAGCAGCCCGCAAAGCACCAGCGCCGAGAAAAGGCTCAGCAGCGGACGCAGCAGGAAACCATCAAGCCGCAGCGTCTGCATACGCGCCATGTAGTGCGAACGGCTGGCTTCACCCATGCGTTCGCCAAAGCGCGCCTGCTGGCGGAACTGCTGGATGACGCTCATGCCGTTGATCACTTCGTTGAAGCCATCGTTGATGTCGGCCAGATAAGCGCGGACCCGACGCACGATTGGCGTGCTGTAGCGCTGGTAAATGACCATGACAATCAGCACCGCCGGGAAGATGGTGATCGCCACCAGCGCCATGCGCCAGTCGAGGCTGAACATCGCCACCAGCATCGCGCCAATCAGCGCCGCGCTGCGTAACACCGTCGCAACCACGGTAACGTACAGATCGCGGATCACCTCGGTATCGTTGGTCACGCGCGAAATCACCTGCCCGACCGGCTGGATATCAAACTCGCTGAGCGGCTGGCGAAGCGCCGCGTCCATCACATCCGTACGCAGCTGCTGAACGACGCCCACGGCTGCGCGGTTAAACAGCAGAGACTGAGCATAGTGCAGCCCAGCCGCCGCCAGCTGCAGGCCAACGTAGGCCACGCCTAAGCCCGCCACCAGCCCCAGCGGAAGGTAGCTTTTGGCGACCATGTTGTCGATAAAATAGCTGATGAGCAGCGGACCGCTCACTTCAGCAATCGCCGCAATCCAGAGTAAAAGCACGGCCACGGAGAGCGGTTTACGCCACGGCGAGCCGTAGGCCAGCAGACGTTTGAGCGTCGGCCACATCGTTCCAAGCTTACGCACTGGCGGCCTCCTCATCCTGCTCCGGCGCACCGTCCAGCGCCGCCTCAAGCTGTTGATAGCGGTACATATCGCGATACCAGCCCGGCTGCTCGGCAAGCATTTCATGCTGCCCGCGCTGGGCAATGTGCCCGTGCTGTAAGACCACAATTTCGCTGGCTTCAGTGAGCGCCGACAAACGGTGGGCGCTGATAATCACCGTGCGTCCGTCTCCCCACTGGCGCAGGTTATGCAGGATCTGATGCTCGGTACGGCCGTCCACGGCGGAAAGTGCATCATCCAGGATCAGAATTTCAGCATTCAGCAGCAGCGCGCGGGCAATGGAGATGCGCTGTTTTTGTCCCCCGGACAGCATGACGCCACGTTCCCCGACTTCCGTTTCGTACCCCTGCGGCAGACGCAAAATATCATCATGTACGCTGGCCAGACGCGCCACATGTTCAATCTCGTCCTGCGTCGCCCCGGGGCGTCCCAGGGCGATGTTGTTCGCCACGGTGTCCGAAAATAAAAACGGCGTCTGGCTGACGACCGCCAGGCGGCCACGCCACTCGTCCAGCAGCAGCCTGGTGAGCGGAATATCGTGGAAGCGGATATCGCCCTCGGTGACGTCAAAGTGCCGCTGAAGCAAAGAGAGCACGGTACTTTTGCCGGATCCCGTCGGGCCGCAGATGCCCAGCATTTGCCCTGGCTGCAGGGTAAAGCTGACGTTCTCCAGCACCGGATGCTCCGTATGCGGATAGACAAACTTGCGGACGTCGACGGTCATGACGCCGCGTCCTTCCGGTACGGCCTCGCTACCGTCGATGACCACCGGCGCTTCGGCCAGCATGGCGCGAATGCGGCTGTAGGCGGCGCTGCCGCGCTCCACGATATTAAACATCCAGGCCAGCGCCAGCATCGGCCAGATCATCAGCCCCAGATACATCGCAAAGCTGGTCAATTGCCCCAGGGTAAGCGTGCCGTGCACCACCATCCAGCTTCCGCCACCAATGGCCAGCATATTTGCCATGCCGATTGCGATATAAATCGTCGGATCAAATCGCGCATCAATGCGCGCGACGCGCATGTTTTTCGCCCCGGTGTCTGCCGCATCGGCGGCAAACAGCGCAGACTGCCGGTCTTCCAGGCCAAACGCTTTGATCATGCGGATGCTGGTCATGCTCTCCTGGGTGCGATCGTTCAGAGACGAAAACGCCGCCTGCGCCAGCTTGAAGCGCTCGTGCAGCTGTTCCCCATAGCGATTGATCGCCAGCGCCATGATCGGCATCGGCAGCAGGGCGAGCAGGGTCAGCTGCCAGCTGATCTGCGTGGACATCACGATCAGCACCGCACATCCCATCACCAGCGAGTCCACCAGCGTCAGCACCCCTTCCCCGGCGGCAAAGACCACGCGATCGACGTCGTTTGTCGCGCGGGCGATGAGATCCCCGGTGCGATGACGCAGATAAAATTCGGGATGCTGTCGGCTCAGCTGGCGGTAAAAATCTTCACGCAGCTCAACGGCCAGCTGATAGGACGCACCAAACAGCAGCACGCGCCAGACGTAGCGCAGCAGATAAACAATGACGGCCGTCAGCACCAGCGTGCCGACCCACATCAACACCCGTGCGGTGGTGTAATGCTGTTCGGTGACGCCATCCACGACGTACCCCACCACTTTCGGCGGGATCAGCTGCAGGATGGCAATAATAATAAGCAGGGTGACTGCACCGAGGTAGCGTTGCCACTCCCGACGAAAGTACCAGCTTAATTGGGCAAATAATCGCACGCGGTTTGTTCCTGAAGGTATTTTACGAAGTTATTCAATGGGTAATGCTGTGGTGTATTTAATCTGTTCCATGGCGAAGCTTGAGGTGACGTCCGACAAACCCGGTACGCTGTTCACCAGCCGCTTGTAGAAATCATCATAGCGCTTCATGTCGGCCACCTGGACGCGCATCAGGTAATCATACTCTCCGGCCATACGCCAGAAACCGAGCACCTCGGGCATCTCAGACACCTGAGTAACGAAGCGGCAATACCACTCGCTGCTGTGATGCTGGGTTTTTATCAGCACAAATGCCGTCAACCCAAGCCCCAGTTTTTCGGGATCTAACAACGCGACGCGCCCCACAAGAATGCCGTCATCTTCCAGCTTCTTAAGGCGCTTCCAGCATGGAGTGGTGGTCAGATTAACGGCATCTGCCAGCGCCTGCAAAGAGAGGGTACAGTCATTTTGCAGCAATGAAAGGAGCTTGCGGTCAATTTTATCTAGCATACCCACCTCACAGAGAAAATTTTTCTCTCTTCATTCTATTTTAAAGGCCAGATAGCAACAATTTTTTCTGTGCTTTTCGCTATCCTAGGCACAAAATGACAAACGGATAACGATGATGAATAGCACCTGGGTTAAACATGCGATCAGCGAAATCAATGCCGACTATCAGCGCTCGGCGGATACGCACCTGATTCGCCTTTCCCTGCCGGGATTTGACGGCATTCAGCTCTATCTGAAAGATGAAAGCACCCATCCCACCGGTAGCCTGAAGCATCGCCTGGCGCGCTCGCTGTTTTTATACGGTTTATGTAACGGCTGGATTAAAGAAGGCACCACTATTATTGAATCTTCATCCGGTTCAACGGCGGTGTCCGAAGCCTATTTCGCCCGCCTGCTGGGCCTGCCGTTTATCGCGGTGATGCCGTCCTGCACCGCAAAACGCAAAATCGAACAGATCGAATTTTACGGCGGACGCTGCCACTTTGTGGAAAGCGCCTGCGAAATCTACGCCGCCTCCGAAATGCTGGCCCGCGAGCTGAACGGCCACTATATGGACCAGTTCACCTTCGCCGAGCGCGCAACGGACTGGCGCGGCAATAACAACATTGCCGACAGCATTTTCCGCCAGATGACCCACGAACCGCATCCGGTTCCGTCCTATATCGTCATGAGCGCCGGTACCGGCGGCACGTCAGCCACGATTGGACGCTACATTCGCTGTCAGGGCTACGATACCCAGCTGATGGTGGTTGACCCGCAGAACTCCGTGTTCCTCGAGTACTGGCAAAATCGCGATGCCGCTCTGCGCAGCCCGGTGGGCAGTAAAATTGAAGGGATTGGACGTCCGCGCGTGGAGCCCTCTTTTATCCCCGACGTCGTGGATGAGATGATGCGCGTGCCGGATGCCGCAAGCGTGGCAACGGCGCACTGGCTGGAAACGCAGCTGGGCCGCAAAGTGGGTGCATCAACGGGCACAAATATGTGGGGCGCACTGCAGCTTGCCGCCCGTATGCGCGAAGAGGGGCGCACCGGTTCCATCGTCACGCTGCTGTGCGACAGCGGCGAGCGTTATCTCGATACCTACTACAACGCGGAGTGGGTGCAGGCCAACATCGGCGATATCGCCCCGTGGAAAGCGCAGATTGCAGACCTGGTGAAATAAAAAAAGCCAGACCGAAGTCTGGCTTGCTGGAAGGGTCTCACTATTCGGGGGAATACGGGAGATTGTTGTTGTCCAGCCAATGCGTCAAAAAATGGGACACTGCTTCATTGCGGCAGTGGCCAATAACCGGCAGATGGGGAAGTTCTGCTTTCAGCTGCGCCATCGCATTCCCCATGATCAGACCGCGACCTACGCTACCCAGCATTTCGCGGTCGTTCATGGCGTCACCAAACGCCATACACTCCTGCAGCGTTAAGCCCAGGTGGTCGCTCAGCACCGCCAGAGCAGAGCCTTTGTTACAGCCCACCGGCAGCACTTCCAGACAATCCACCGCCGAGAAGGTCAGATGCGCCCGGTCGCCCAGCGCCTCATTCAGCTGAATCCTTAAGCGGCACAGATCGTCATGATCGCCGCAGAAGCAGATCTTGGTTACCGCATGGGCGGGGATCCGTCGAAGATCGATAAGCTGATATTTGAAACCGCTGTATACATGCGCGTGCAGCAGTTCAGGAATTTCACGTCCGGTAAACCAGCCCCGATCGTTAAAAACGTGGATACTGGCCTGCGTGTCCCAGGTGCTGTGCAGCACGATATCCGCGACTTCCGGGTTGAGATCCTGCCGGTACAGCACATCCCCTTCTACGGAGTGAATTCGCGTCCCGTTGCCGGTGATCAGAAAAGCGTCGAGGGAAAACGCGCCCAGCAAATGGCGCATCTCCAGCACATGGCGGCCAGTGGCAAACGTCAGGGTGACATCACGCTCGCGCAGGCGCTTCAGCGTGTTCAGGGTTTTTTCCCCTAAACGGTGATCCGGCATTAACAGCGTACCGTCCATATCAAATGCAGCGAGCCGAGCCATGATTACTCCCGAAATGTGATGCGGTTAACTTGTGCAACAGTATCGTGTGAGATATACGGAAGTAATAGTGAATAGATGAAAATTATTGTTCCGGGTTTCTTATGCGCCAGCTCAATCGACTCAACCAGTATCACCGCCTCTGGCAGCCTTCTCAGGGTGCAACGCAACAGGTCACCATCAGCGAGCTAGCCGCCCGCTGTTTTTGTAGCGAGCGGCATGTCCGAACCCTGCTGCGCCAGGCCCAGGAGGCGGGCTGGCTCAGCTGGCGCGCGCAGTCTGGCCGCGGTAAGCGCGGTGAGCTAACGTTCCATGTCGCCCCGGAGTCGCTGCGCAATGCGATGATGGAAGAGGCGCTGAAAAGCGGGCAGCAGCATAACGCGCTGGAACTGGCACAGCTTGCCCCTGAAGCGCTGCGGTCATTGCTGCATCCTTTTTTGGGCGGGCAGTGGCAAAACGACACGCCGACGCTGCGCATCCCCTACTATCGCTCCCTGGAGCCGCTTCAGCCGGGGTTTTTACCGGGCCGGGCAGAGCAGCATCTGGCGGGACAGGTCTTCTCAGGCCTGACGCGTTTTAACGGTAACAGCAGTGAACCCACGGGCGATCTGGCGCATCACTGGGATGTCTCTGATGACGGCCTGCGCTGGCATTTCTACATTCGCTCCACCCTGCACTGGCATAACGGCGATAAAATAGAAACGGCGCAACTCCAGCGAAGTCTAACAGCGCTATTGACGCTTCCCGCCCTGCGCACTCTGTTTCAGAGCGTCTTATGTATTGAAACAACGCATCCACAGTGTCTGACGTTTACGCTGCACCAACCTGACTACTGGCTGCCGCACAGGCTGGCAACCTACTGTAGCCGTCTGGCGCATCCCGACCATCCTGCGGTTGGCAGTGGCCCGTTTCGGCTGGCTGCCTTTGAGTCCGACCTGGTTCGTCTGGAAAGCCATGAGGAGTATCACCTGAGCCATCCGCTGCTCAAAGCCATCGAATACTGGATCACCCCCCAGCTTTTTGATTACAGGCTGGGTACCAGCTGTCGCCACCCGGTGCAAATCGCGATCGGCGAGGCTGACGAGCTGGAAAGTCTGCGGCTGGTAAGCAGCAGCACCAGCCTGGGGTTCTGTTACCTCACGCTAAAACAGAGCGCGCGCCTGAGTGAGATCCAGGCAAAACGGCTTATCAATATCATTCATCTCTCCAGGCTTCTCCACACACTTCCGCTAAACGAAGGGCTTATCACGCCCACCCAGGAACTGCTTCCCGGGTGGACCATCCCCGAATGGCCTGATTTATCGGACGTCACCCTCCCTGAAGCGTTGACGCTGGTTTACCATCTCCCTGTTGAGCTTCACACCATGGCCAGCCAGTTGAAGGCATACCTGGCGCTACAGGGGTGCGAACTGACCGTCATCTTTCACGACGCCAAGACGTGGGACGGGTGCCTGGAGCTTGCCGATGCAGACATCATGATGGGTGACAGGCTGATTGGCGAAGCGCCGGAATATACGCTTGAACAGTGGCTGCGCTGCGATGCCCTCTGGCCGCACGTTCTTAGCGCTCCGGCTTACGCTCATCTGCAAGCGACGCTGGATGCGGTACAGACTCAGGCCCAGGCTCGGGATAGACACGCGGGACTGCAAGCCATCTTTAACCGGCTAATGGAGAGTGCGGTGCTGACGCCACTCTTTAATTATCAATACCAAATCAGTGCTCCGCCTGGCGTGAATGGTATACGCCTCAATACCCGCGGCTGGTTTGACTTTACCGAAGCCTGGCTGCCCGCGCCCAAATAGTGAAGATGCTGGTCGCCGTCGTGGTCAGACGGTAACATAACGTTTTTACCGTAACAGTCGAGATGATTTATGAAACGTGCCGTCGTCGTGTTCAGCGGAGGACAAGACTCAACTACCTGCCTGGTCCAGGCCCTTCATCAGTACGATGAAGTTCACTGTGTCACTTTCGATTATGGTCAGCGTCATCGCGCTGAAATCGACGTTGCTCGTGAATTAGCCCTGAAACTGGGCGCACGCGCGCACAAGGTGCTGGACGTTACGCTGTTAAATGAACTGGCCGTGAGCAGCCTCACCCGCGACAGTATTCCTGTACCAGACTACGAACCCGATGCCAGCGGCATTCCAAATACCTTCGTGCCGGGCCGTAATATCCTCTTCCTGACCCTGACGGCGATCTACGCCTACCAGGTAAAAGCCGAAGCGGTGATCACGGGCGTGTGCGAGACCGACTTCTCCGGCTACCCGGACTGTCGTGATGAGTTCGTAAAAGCGTTAAACCACGCCGTCAATCTGGGGATGGCGAAAGAGACGCGCTTTGAAACTCCGCTCATGTGGCTGGATAAAGCCGAAACCTGGGCGCTGGCGGACTACTGGGGCAAGCTGGACCTGGTTCGCAGCGAAACGCTCACCTGCTATAACGGTATCAAAGGCGACGGTTGCGGCCAGTGTGCGGCCTGTAATCTGCGCGCTAACGGGCTAAACCACTATCTTGCCGATAAATCCGGCGTGATGGCCGCGATGCAGAAAAAAACCGGACTTAAATAGGGCTACTTGACCGTGCTGTCGAACAGTTTCACACCGGCAGCACGGGTGACTTTCATCAACGTTGTCAGCGTTGGGTTGCCGTTGTCTGATAGGGTTCGGTATAGCTGCTGACGGGACAGACCTGCTTTGGCAGAAATTTCTCCAATACCGCCTCGCGCTTCAATGACCTGACGGAGTGCAATGAGATAGGCGGGGATCCCCTGGTCTTCATAGATCTCTTCCAGGGCTGTTTGCAGATAACGCTGAGCGTAGGAAGGATTCTCTCGCAGCATTTTCACAACAGCATCATGGTGGCTAACGGAGCTCGAATATTTTCGTTCAGCGGCACTCATTGGAATATCCTTTTGTTTGATGATCTTTCCAGTAATCTATTGCCAGTTTGATATCTGCTTTTTGGCTCTTTTTGTCACCACCGATCAGTAACAATAAAACCTGCCGATTCTCTACTGAAAAATAGATCCTGTAGCCGAGGCCACTGTCGACTCGCATCTCCCAAACACCTTCCCTGAGATACCTGTAATCGCCAAAATTACGTTTTATCGCACGGTTAATCCGCATAAGGATCCGGAAAACCATGTCCGGATCCTTTCGATTCATTCTGGCAACCTACTCCTCAAACGGTACTTTCCCGTCACGGGTCCGGTAGCGTTCAATAACGTAGTCCCTGTCCATTATTCTATCCCTGAAAAATCCTTTTATCTTTTATAAAAGACAAACTTTCTATGCGATCATCAACTCCAGCTTTTCCCGCAATTCCCCTTCCAGCGGCAGCGCTTTCTGCGTTTTCAGATCGATACAGACAAAGGTGATCAGCGCATCAGCCACCATCTGCCCTTCTGGATCGAGCGTCACCACCTGGCTTAAGACCCCACTTTTGCCATTGATCTGTTGCACCTGGCTGGTGACCGTGAGCACATCACCCAGCACGGCCGGACGGCGGTAGTTGATGTTGATATTGACGACCACAAACGCGATGTTGTGCTCGGTCAGCCACTGAAAGCTTTCGCTATTTTCCAGCCCGTCCCAGCGCGCTTCTTCAAGAAACTCAAGATAGCGAGCATTGTTCACATGCTGATAAACGTCGAGATGAAAACCGCGTACTTTGATTTTTGTCTGCATAGCGCAATAGCCTTTACTGTTATTGTAGGAAGAGAGGTCATAACTGGTATGACCTCTTTATCCTGGCAAAATTTTGCCGCAGTGCAAGAAATTGCGTAATTACAACGTCAGGTGTGAGAGGTTGCGCTCAACCAGCGCGCTACCCATGCCCGGCACCTGCTTGAGATCGTCGACCGTTTTGAAAGGACCATACTCTTCGCGGTAACTAACGATGGCCTGCGCTTTTTTCAGGCCCACGCCATTCATCGCGCGGGCGAGATCTTCCGCTGAGGCCGAATTGATACTGACCCGCGTACCGTCATCATCCGCATTTTTACCGGCGTCTGTCGCTTTGGTTTGCGCTTGCGCCGGCGCTGCCGCGTCGGACTTGCTCTGCGTAGCTTGTGTTTTGGCGGCGGGGGCCGACGCCATCGCACCCGCACTCATCCCGGTGGTGGCAATAGCCAGCGTAATTAATAGTGCTTTGATTCCACATTTCATGCTGTATCTCCTTGTTTGTTGACAGCCAGGTCACGATAGCCGCCAGTTAAAACCGGCACAAACAGCAGATTGCAGAAATGGAAAAGGCCGCGAAAGCGGCCTTTAGTTTTTGCAGAGCGTTACGAAAATCTGCGAGCAGACACGTAATTACTGCTGCTGAGTCATGACATCACCCAGCTTGATTTTGGCTTCTTTACGCAGGTTACTCATCATGGCTTCGAAGGCAATCTGGGCATTGTTCTGGGTAATTCCCTGAACCATCGCTTTCTTCTGCGCTTCTGGCAGGGTGCCGGCTTTTACTTCATCCAGCGCCAGCAGAACGACGTTACCCTGAGCATCGGTGGTAGTGCCGAAGCTTGGCTTGTCCTTCGCAGGCAGCGTCAGACCAAACGCGGCTTGGCTGATTGGGTCCTGGCCGGTACGGCTCAGCGTTTTCGCTTCACCGAAGCTCAGGCCAGCCGCTTTCAGCTCGTCTTCTTTACCCGCTTTCAGATCGGACAGAATCTTCTCAGCATCCAGTTTCGCCTGCTGTTCCGCTTTGTTGTGCTTAACCTGAGCGACAACCTGATCCTTCACTTCCGCCAGCGGTTTGACCGCTTCTGGCTTATGCTCGCTGACGCGCAGCACAAAAGCACGATCGCCGTCGACGGTAATGATGTCAGAGTTACTGCCCGGCGTGCCGTTCTCGCCCACCAGACCACCGTTGAAGATGGCATCGGAAACCGGTTTGAAGTTCAACTCTTCCGGCAGGTTGTCGCGACCAAACCAGCCCGTCTCAACCGCCTTCACGCCGGCCGCCTGCTCTGCACCTGCCAGAGATTCGTTGTCGTTGCTGGCGGCATCGCTCACCTTCTGCTGCAGCGCGTAGTAGGCATCCAGCGCTTTTTCCTGTTTCACTTTCGCCGCGATATTATCGCGAACGTCAGCCAGCGGCTTGGTTTTCGCCGCGGTGATGTCGTCCAGGCGCACGACCAGGAAACCAACGGAAGACTTAATGACGCCAGAAAGCTGGCCTTTCTCTTTCAGACCGGCATTTTTCAGCTCGTCAGGCGTGGTCGCATCTTCCAGCCAGCCCATATCACCGCCGTTTTTCGCAGAGATAATGTCGGTGGATTTCGCTTTCGCAAGGGTCGCGAAATCAGCGCCTTTGTTCAGCTCATCCAGCGCCGCTTTAGCATCAGCCTCGGTTTTCGTCTGAATTACGCTGTAGCGGTTACGCTGCGGCTGAGTGAACTGATCCTGATGCTGATCGTAGTAAGACTGGATTTCAGCATCAGACGCGGTTTCCTGCAGCGCGGCGGCATCCAGCTTGATGTAGCTCACGCGGAACTGCTCTGGAGAAACAAAGGAATTCTTGTTCTGCTCGTAGTAAGCGTTAACGTCAGCATCGCTTACCTGCTGTTTCGCCGCCAGGGCGTTCACATCAATGGTCGCTTCGCGAACAACACGCTGCTGTGCCACCAGCGCGGCCAGTTCGTCCGTTTCACCTTTGAGCATGAAATCGGTGCCCACGACGGCATTGATGAGCTGCTGGGTGGTCAGCTGGTTACGCAGCGCCTGAGCGTACTGATCGGCCGTCATCCCCATCTGATTGACGATGCTGTTGTAACGCGCGTTGTCGAATTTACCGTTAGACTGGAAGGCTTGCGTGGAGAAGATGGCTTTTTTCACCTGCTCATCGCTGATGCCAAGGCCCAGTTTTTTGGCATACTGATCGAGCAGCGCTTCGTCGATAAGACGGTTCAGTGTCTGTTGGCGCAGGGTCTTCATGTACCCTTCGTTCGCCGCCAGTTCAGAGAATTGGTCGCCCAGCTGTTGCTGCATACGGTTACGTTCACCGGCAAAAGCATTCTCGAACTGACCACGGCTGATTTCCTGGCCATTCACTTTTGCGGCGTAGTTTGCGCCACCGCCAATAAGGTAACTGCTCACGCCGGTCAATATGAACGACACGATAATGATACCGAAAATAATCTTGAGCACGAGACTGTTAGCAGCCGTGCGTAAGCTGTCCATCATGGTGTAACAACACTCCGCTGTAGGTGACTGGTTACCTGACGCTGACGGAAAATCCTGCCCGTCGCGCGTGAAGGCGTATTGTGACAAGAAAACGGGGCGATTGTCAGCCCACAACTCGCATAAACTCGCACAAATCAGGTCTGGACAAACAAAAAAGGCACATCAAATGATGCGCCCTTGTACTTTCCGGCTTCCCTGAAACGGGAAAGCAATCAGTTTACTGCGTCTTTCAGCGCTTTACCTGCACGGAAACCCGGCACTTTAGCAGCAGCAATGGTGATCTCTTTACCGGTCTGAGGGTTGCGGCCAGTACGGGCAGCACGCTCTTTAACAGCAAAAGTACCGAAACCTACCAGTGCAACGTCGTCCCCAGCCTGCAGAGATTCAGTAACAGAAGCAATTAAGGCATCTAACGCACGTCCAGCTGCAGCTTTAGAAATATCAGCACCCGCAGCAATTTTGTCAATCAGTTGAGATTTATTCACTGTTCTCTTCCTCTCTTTATAATTTATATCGCGCCTGAATCCTTCACAACGCGACCGCGCAGCAGTTATATCAGGCCTGCCATGACCTTACAACACCCGTTGTTGATGACGGACCTAATCAGCAATCTAAATTAGCTATACAAAAAAAGGCTGGCAAGTGCGAAATGACTTACCAGCCTTGTTTTTATTGACGCTCTTTGCGCGAGGTCACTATTTTGCGGTTACAACCTGCATTCCGGAGGGTTCATTCTGCAGTGCGAGACTGAGAACTTCCTCAATTCGCTTCACAGGATGGATCTGCAGGTCGGCAATCACGTTGTCCGGAATCTCTTCCAGATCGCGTTTGTTTTCGTAAGGGATCAATACGGTTTTGATCCCACCACGGTGTGCCGCCAGCAGTTTTTCTTTTAAACCCCCAATCGGCAGAACCTGACCACGCAGCGTAATTTCACCGGTCATTGCCACATCGGCACGCACCGGGTTACCTGTCAGGCAGGAAACCAGAGCGGTACACATGGCAATACCCGCGCTTGGACCATCTTTCGGCGTCGCCCCTTCCGGAACGTGCACGTGGATGTCGCGTTTTTCGTAGAAATCAGAGTTGATACCCAGTTTCTCCGCACGCGCGCGCACCACGGTCAGCGCCGCCTGGATGGATTCCTGCATCACTTCACCCAGCGAGCCGGTGTAGGTCAGCTTGCCTTTGCCCGGCACACAGGCGGTTTCGATGGTCAGCAGATCGCCGCCCACTTCCGTCCATGCTAGGCCGGTCACCTGACCAACGCGGTTTTCGTTGTCCGCACGACCGTAGTCGAAGCGCTGGACGCCGAGATAGGCATGCAGATTGTCGCCGTTAATCACAATGTGTTTCAGGCTCTTATCCAGCAGCAGCTGTTTCACCGCTTTACGGCACAGTTTCGAGATTTCACGCTCGAGGCTACGCACGCCCGCTTCACGGGTGTAATAGCGGATGATGCCGATAATCGCGCTGTCCTCGACGGTCAGTTCGTTGGCTTTCAGCGCGTTACGCTCAATCTGTTTCGGCAGCAGGTGCTGCTTAGCGATGTTCAGCTTCTCATCTTCGGTATAGCCGGAGAGACGGATCACTTCCATACGGTCCAGCAGCGGGGCCGGAATGTTCATGGAGTTGGAGGTCGCCACGAACATCACGTCGCTCAGGTCGTAGTCCACTTCCAGGTAGTGATCGCTGAACGCCACGTTTTGTTCTGGATCAAGCACTTCCAGCAGCGCAGACGCAGGGTCGCCACGCATGTCCGACGACATCTTGTCGATTTCATCGAGCAGGAACAGCGGGTTTTTAACCCCCACTTTCGCCATCTTCTGGATCAGTTTACCCGGCATAGAACCGATGTAGGTACGGCGGTGACCGCGGATTTCCGCTTCATCGCGTACGCCACCCAGCGCCATACGGATATATTTACGTCCGGTCGCTTTGGCGATGGACTGGCCCAGAGAGGTTTTACCTACCCCCGGCGGTCCTACCAGGCACAGAATTGGGCCCTTGATTTTGTTTACACGGCTTTGTACCGCGAGGTACTCAAGAATGCGGTCTTTCACGCGTTCCAGGCCGTAGTGATCGGTATCCAGGATTTCCTGCGCCTGACGCAGGTCTTTTTTGACCTTGCTGCGGGCGTTCCACGGAACCTGCACCATCCACTCAATGTAGCCGCGTACAACGGTCGCTTCAGCCGACATTGGAGACATCATTTTCAGCTTCTGCAGTTCTGCTTCGGCCTTCTCTTTCGCCTCTTTCGGCATCTTCGCCGCGTCGATCTTACGCTTCAGCGCTTCGTTTTCGTCCGGCGCGTCGTCCATCTCGCCCAGTTCTTTCTGAATGGCCTTCATTTGCTCATTCAGATAGTACTCACGCTGAGATTTCTCCATCTGCTTTTTGACGCGGTTGCGAATGCGCTTCTCAACCTGCAGCAGATCGATTTCAGACTCCATCATCGCCATCAGGTATTCCAGACGTTCGTTAACGTCGGACATTTCCAGCACGGACTGTTTGTCAGCCAGCTTCAGCGGCATATGTGCAGCGATGGTGTCCGCCAGACGCGCAGGATCGTCGATGCTGTTCAGCGACGTCAGCACTTCTGGTGGAATTTTCTTGTTCAGCTTGATATAGCCTTCAAACTGGCTAATCGCGGTGCGCACCAGCACTTCCTGCTCGCGCTCATCAAGCTCAGGCGAATCAAGGTACTCTGCCTTTGCAGAGAAGTGTTCGCCGTCGTCTGACAGAGTGGTAATACGCGCACGCTGCAGGCCTTCTACCAGCACCTTCACGGTGCCGTCAGGCAGCTTCAGCATCTGCAAAATAGAGGCCACGGTCCCGACGGTGAAAAGATCGTTTACACCCGGCTCATCCGTTGATGCTTCTTTCTGCGCCACCAGCATGATTTTTTTATCATGATCCATGGCGGCTTCGAGGCAACGGATAGATTTTTCCCGCCCTACAAATAAGGGTATGACCATGTGCGGATAAACCACCACATCGCGCAACGGCAATACGGGGATTTCAATGCGTTCAGAACGCTCAGGATTCATAGAGCTCTCTCTTAGTTAGTGTCCGCCAGGTAAGCTGGTCATGTCACTGTGCTTCACATAACCATTAACATGTATCCAGTATATGGGGATGTTTCCCACACATTCAACGCTATGAATACGGAAAAAGTAAAGGGGAGATAAAATCCCCCCTTTTTGATTAACTGCTTGTATGATTTGGTTAATTATTCGCCAGATGCCTGCTGCGCTTCCGGTTTGCCGTAAATCAGCAGCGGTTTGGTTTGACCGCTAATGACGGACTCGTCAATCACCACTTTCTCAACGTCTTCCATTGATGGGAGATCGTACATGGTGTCGAGCAGTGCCGCTTCAACAATTGAACGCAGACCACGGGCACCGGTTTTACGAACCATCGCTTTCTTGGCAATCGCATCCAGCGCTTCGTCGCGGAATTCCAGATCAACGCCTTCCAGATTGAACAGCGCCTGGTACTGCTTGGTCAGCGCATTTTTCGGCTCTTTCAGGATCTGGATCAGCGCGTCTTCGCTCAGCTCATTCAGCGTTGCCACAACCGGCAGACGGCCGATGAATTCAGGGATCAGACCGAATTTGATCAGATCTTCCGGTTCAACCTGAGACAGCAGTTCGCCTTCGTTTGGTTTTTCGGACGTCGATTTCACCGTTGCGCCAAAACCAATGCCGGAGCCGGTTTCAACACGGTGGGAGATGACTTTGTCCAGACCAGCAAACGCACCGCCACAGATGAACAGGATCTTGGAGGTATCAACCTGCAGGAACTCCTGCTGCGGATGTTTACGACCACCCTGTGGCGGAACGGCGGCAACCGTACCTTCAATCAGTTTCAGCAGCGCCTGCTGTACGCCTTCACCCGATACGTCACGGGTAATGGACGGGTTGTCTGATTTACGGGAGATCTTGTCGATCTCATCGATGTACACAATCCCGCGCTGCGCTTTCTGTACGTCGTAATCGCACTTCTGCAGCAGTTTCTGGATGATGTTTTCGACGTCCTCACCCACATAACCGGCCTCGGTCAGGGTGGTGGCATCCGCCATCGTGAACGGAACATCAAGCAGACGCGCCAGGGTTTCAGCCAGCAGCGTTTTACCGGAACCGGTTGGGCCGATCAGCAGAATGTTACTTTTACCCAGTTCTACGCCATTGCTGGTGTCGCCGTTACGCAGACGTTTGTAGTGGTTATAGACCGCTACCGCTAGCACTTTCTTGGCCTGCTCCTGTCCGATGACGTAGTCGTCAAGGTGATGACGAATTTCATGCGGCGTTGGCAGCGCGCTGCGCTCACGGTGCGGTGCGACTTCTTTAATCTCTTCGCGAATGATGTCGTTACATAAATCGACACATTCGTCGCAGATATACACGGACGGCCCGGCAATCAGTTTACGCACTTCATGCTGGCTTTTGCCGCAAAAAGAGCAGTACAGCAGTTTGCCCGAACCATCTTTGCGTTTATCTGTCATGAGTCCAAACCTCTTTTTAAGTTCTTTGTGCCGCACATGACGACGCAAATGCCATTCTAAGACGCAAGCTGCAATCAGCAGCGTGCCGCCCTACCTTAGTATAGCGGCACACTCGCGTCGCGGGCATCAATTACGATGGGTCAACACGGAGTCGACTAAGCCGTACTCAACTGCCTCTGGAGCAGAGAGGAAGCGATCGCGCTCGGTATCGCGCTCGATCTGCTCGAGTGGTTGACCCGTATGCTGCGCCATAAGTTCATTCATGCGCGCTTTTACTTTCAGAATTTCGCGGGCGTGGATTTCGATATCCGTCGCCTGCCCCTGGTAACCGCCCAGCGGCTGGTGAATCATCACGCGGGAATTTGGCAAGCAGAAACGCTTACCTTTCGCCCCTGCTGTTAACAGGAACGCGCCCATAGATGCAGCCTGACCCATACAGATAGTGCTTACATCAGGCTTGATGAATTGCATGGTGTCATAAATGGACATACCTGCTGTAATCACGCCACCCGGGGAGTTAATGTACAGGTAAATGTCTTTTTCCGGGTTTTCCGCTTCCAGAAACAGCATCTGCGCCACGATCAGGTTAGCCATGTGGTCTTCCACCTGGCCGGTCAGAAAGATAACGCGTTCCTTGAGCAGACGGGAATAGATATCAAAAGAACGCTCACCACGTGAGGTCTGTTCAATAACCATTGGCACCAGAGCCATATGGGGTGCAAAGTTATCTCGTTCGCCACTGTATGACATTTCCGTCTCCTGGATCAAAATTGAAAACACCTGCTGTACTGATTGTAACCTTACGGACGGATTATCAGCCAGTCTCATTCATCATGATTACGTACTTATGGGGTTCACAGTGCCCTATTTCAAGCATAACAACCTTTTGTTGTTACGCTAACACCGAAAGGGCGTTTTAGCACTCTTCCTGGGCTATCGCTGCGATAAAAAAAACCCGCTGCCGCAAGGCAACGGGTTTTCTGTTCAAACTTTAAACCGTTGGGGCGAAATTACGCCTGCTGGTTCATCAGCTCGTTGAAAGAGGTCGCTTTTTCGGTCACTTTCGCTTTCGCCAGTACCGCTTCAACAGCCTGCTCTTCCAGGGCAACGTTGCGCATGTTGTCCATCAGCTCTTTGTTCTTACCGTAGAACTCGATAACTTCTGATGGATCTTCATATGCAGAAGCCATCTCTTCGATCAGGCCCTTCACACGCTCTTCGTCAGCTTTCAGCTCGTGGGTACGAATCACTTCGCCCAGCAGCAGGCCAACAACAACGCGGCGTTTCGCTTGCTCTTCGAACAGCTCGCGTGGCAGTTCCATCGCTTGCTGCTGGTTGCCACCGAAACGCTGTGCAGCCTGACGGCGCAGAACGTCGATTTCGCTGTCGATCAGGGCAGCTGGAACGTCGATTTCGTTGGCTTTCACCAGACCTTCGATCGCCTGAGATTTCACACGGTTACGCACCGCGCCGTTCAGTTCACGTTCCATGTTCTTACGCACTTCGGTACGCAGACCCGCTACGGAACCATCTTCCACGCCGAAACGCTTGATGAATTCTTCAGTCAGTTCTGGCAGTTCGCGCTCTTCAACTTTCTTCAGGTTGATAGCGAACTTCGCTGCTTTCCCTTTCAGGTTTTCAGCGTGGTATTCTTCCGGGAAGGTCACGTCGATGGTGAACTCTTCGCCAGCCTTGTGGCCTTTGATACCGTCTTCAAAGCCTGGGATCATACGACCCTGGCCCATCGCCAGTACGAAGTCAGACGCTTTACCGCCTTCGAACTCTTCGCCGTCTACAGAACCGGTGAAGTCGATGGTGACACGGTCTTCAGCGTCAACAGCGCCTTCTTTCTCTTTCCAGTTCGCCTGCTGCTTGCGCAGGGTATCCAGCATGCCGTCAACGTCTTCGTCAGTCACGGAAACAACTGGTTTTTCAACTTCGATAGATTCCAGACCTTTCAGCTCAACTTCCGGGTACACTTCGAACTCTACGGAGTAGGTGAAGTCTTCGCCCAGTTTGTATTCGCCTGGAACGTAGTTCGGCGCGCCGGCTGGATTGATTTTTTCTTTGATGATCGCATCGATAAAGTTGCGGCTCATCAGTTCACCCAGCACATCCTGACGCACGGAAGCGCCATAACGCTGAGCAACAACATTCATTGGTACTTTGCCCTTGCGGAAGCCGTCAATACGTACTTTTTTTGCTACGTTGACCAGCTCGCTTTTCACAGCAGTTTCGATGCTGTCAGCAGCGATAGTAATCGTTACACGGCGGCCAAGGCCTTGAGTGGTTTCAACTGAAACTTGCATCTTGTTACCTCAAAAAAATCACAGTGCTCGGTCAACTCTGAATCTGTCTGTTATACCGGGATGCTCTCTTAGTGCAGATTCACATTCCCTGTCGCCAGAATCATCCCGAAGACATTCAATAAGACGCGGCATTATAGCGGCATCACTTAGGTGAGTCGAGAACGGTTGGGGCATGTTGCTGCGGCTTTTTTCACACTTTAAGGCTATTTTTAGCCTTAAAATCGCACCATCCGCTCAAAACTCAAACAAAACAAAACGGCCCGGAGGCCGTTTTGAGGAAATCTGTAAGCAACATACTGGAAAAGCTCCAGCCGTTGCAAATCCGATTTATCAGGCGATAGTGCCTGCTCCGCGACAGGGCGGTGATGCGAAGACCGTATCCTGCAGGCCTTCCCATTCCTTAATGGTGTAGGTATGCAGTGCCAGCGCATGCACGGTCGTGGAGAGTTCTTCCGTCAAGGTGCTGTAGATCAAGCGGTGTCGATTCAGGAAACGTTCTCCCGTGAAGCGATCGCTAACCAGAACCACTTTAAAGTGGCTTTCAGAACCTGCCGGCACGTTATGACGATAGCTTTCGTCGACGACTTCGAGGAACACAGGGTTGAACGCTGCCCTTAATTTATCTTCTATATGCTCACGTATCATCATGAAATTACTCCTCCGACAACGCCAGGATGTCACCCATCCCTTTAAATGTTAGCCGCTTTTACCGTTTCCATTACACCTTGACAACAAATATTTAGCTTTCGTCTGATTTTCTCATTCAAACGAATGAAGTTCACTGTGAGACTCATACCTTTTGTCATACACGGATTGGGAAAAACGGTGAACTGGTCAGTTTTCGGACAAGGCGATGAATTTACATGCGTTGACCACTTCCCCTCGCCGTTGGCGATGTTATGATGGCGGCAATTTTTCTCTTTATATGCTTACGATTCGTTGAGAACCCGAAAATGTTAAAA
Organism: Enterobacter dykesii; assembly: GCF_008364625.2. NCBI lineage: Bacteria > Pseudomonadati > Pseudomonadota > Gammaproteobacteria > Enterobacterales > Enterobacteriaceae > Enterobacter > Enterobacter dykesii. The sequence continues at coordinate 982,555 of NZ_CP126604.1, read as the reverse complement.
AAACTCTTCTTTCCGTTGGTAGCCCTTTTTATGCTGGCAGGCTGTGCTACTCCGCCTACCACCATTGATGTCTCACCAAAAATCACCCTGCCTCAGCAGGACCCAAGCCTGATGGGCGTCACCGTGAGCATTAACGGTGCCGATCAGCGTCAGGACCAGGCGCTGGCAAAAGTGACCCGCGATAACCAGCAGGTTACCCTCACCGCCTCCCGCGACCTGCGCTTCCTGCTCCAGGAAGTGCTGGAGAAACAGATGACCGCTCGCGGCTACATGATTGGCCCAAGCGGCGCGGTCGATCTGCAAATCATCGTGAACAACCTGTACGCTGACGTGTCTCAGGGCAACGTGCGCTACAACATCGCGACCAAAGCGGATATCGCCATCATTGCCACCGCGAAGAATGGCAACAAGATGACCAAAAACTACCGCGCCAGCTACTCTGTTGAAGGTGCCTTCCAGGCTTCTAACCAGAACATTGCTAACGCCGTGAACAGCGTGCTGACCGACACCATCGCCGATATGGCGCAGGACACCAGCATTCACGACTTCATCAAGCAGAACGCGCGTTAATCCCGCTCTCTGACCCGGTGTATCACCGGGTCAGTTTTATAAGAACATGTCCAGCCATTACTTACGCATTTTCCAGCAACCGAAATCAGCGATTCTGCTGATCCTCGGCTTCGCCTCGGGTTTACCCCTCGCGCTCACTTCCGGCACGCTTCAGGCGTGGATGACGGTTGAGAACATCGATCTTAAAACCATTGGTTTCTTCTCGCTTGTCGGCCAGGCCTATGTCTTTAAGTTCCTGTGGTCTCCGGTCATGGATCGCTACACGCCGCCTTTCCTCGGGCGTCGACGCGGCTGGTTAGTAATGACGCAGATCCTGCTGCTGCTGGCCATCGCGGCGATGGGATTTCTTGAACCCACCACCCAGCTTCGCTGGATGGCGGCGCTTGCGGTGGTGATTGCCTTCTGTTCCGCCTCTCAGGATATCGTGTTCGATGCCTGGAAGACGGACGTGCTACCTGCGGAAGAGCGCGGCGCCGGCGCGGCAATCAGCGTGCTGGGCTATCGCCTCGGGATGCTGGTCTCCGGCGGGCTGGCGCTGTGGCTGGCAGATCGTTACCTCGGCTGGCAGGGCATGTACTGGCTGATGGCCGCCCTGCTGATCCCCTGCATTATCGCGACGCTGTTCGCGCCCGAACCGAGTGACATCATCCCGGTTCCCCGCTCGCTGGAGCAGGCCGTCGCCGAACCGCTCCGAGACTTCTTTGGCCGCAACAACGCCTGGCTGATCCTGCTGCTTATCGTTCTTTATAAGCTGGGCGACGCATTTGCCATGAGCCTCACCACCACCTTCCTGATCAGGGGTGTCGGTTTTGATGCCGGTGAAGTGGGTGTGGTGAATAAAACGCTGGGGCTGTTTGCGACCATTGTCGGCGCGCTTTATGGCGGCGTGCTGATGCAGCGCCTGACGCTGTTCCGCGCGCTGCTGATTTTCGGCATCCTTCAGGGCGCCTCTAACGCAGGCTACTGGCTGCTGTCGATTACCGACAAACATACGATCAGCATGGCCGCGGCGGTGTTCTTCGAAAACCTCTGTGGCGGCATGGGCACCGCGGCGTTTGTCGCCCTGCTGATGACCCTGTGCAACAAGTCGTTTTCCGCTACCCAGTTCGCGCTGCTCTCGGCGCTCTCCGCCGTTGGCCGCGTGTACGTTGGCCCGATTGCCGGCTGGTTCGTCGAAGCCCACGGCTGGCCAACATTTTATCTCTTCTCGGTCGTGGCTGCAGTGCCGGGAATTTTATTGCTGCTGGTCTGCCGTCAGACGCTGGAATATACCCAGCGGACAGAACATTTTATGCCGCGCACCGAATATCGCCGCGCCTACCGTTTTGCGCTACGTCTGTTAATGGCGGGCTGCACTGCTCTGGCGCTCTGGCTTGTGGTGCTTATTATCAATGCCAGCACCTCTCTGGTACTCCCTTTCGAAGCACTTCTGCTGGACGCAGGCGCCCTGCTTGCTATCGCCGGGATCCTGACCGGAGGTCTGCTTGATTTCATGGCGTTGCGTAAAATCCAGCTGACCTGAAGAAAAAAGCGAAAGGTTATTTCCCGTTGTAATCACTAACCGCAATTATAACGGCGAAATAGCCACCAACCGCTAAAAAAAATATTTGTTGTTTTGTGCGGGATAGGATTTGGAAATTATTGGCTCCCATTCCAAAACGCTATTTTTCATTAAACGATTCAGCATCCGAGAGTTTGATTTTTCGTTTTTCAGATGTCTTTTTATTGATAATTAATTGTTAATTTTTTGTTTATTTTCAACAATGGTTATACCAATTGCCCCTTTTAAGGTATGCTTGGGGGTCCTTTCGTTATAAAGCCCATGACATGCGGCTTCGGTCATAAAAAGCGACATAATTTGCAACACTTGTGACACGTGCGGCAGAACCCGGTAACACCTTCCTGACACAGGCCTAATGATGTTTACAGTAATGTAACCTTCCCGTAAAATGCCCGCACACTTTAAACGCCACCAGACTCCGTGGAATTGAGGTCGTTAAATGAGACTCGGGAAATACAATAAAAGTTTGGGATGGTTGTCATTATTCGTGGGTACTGTATTACTCAGTGGCTGCGATTCTGCACTACTAGACCCCAAAGGACAGATTGGACTGGAACAACGTTCACTGATATTGACGGCTTTTGGCCTGATGTTGATTGTGGTTATTCCTGCCATTTTGATGGCTGTTGGTTTCGCCTGGAAGTATCGTGCGAGCAATAAAGATGCGAAGTATAGCCCTAACTGGTCACACTCCAATAAAGTGGAAGCTGTGGTCTGGACGGTACCTATTCTGATCATCCTGTTCCTTGCCGTACTGACCTGGAAAACCACTCACGCACTTGAGCCAAGCAAACCGCTGGTTCATGATGAGAAACCTATTACCATTGAAGTGGTCTCCATGGACTGGAAATGGTTCTTCATCTATCCAGAGCAGGGTATTGCTACCGTGAATGAAATCGCCTTCCCGGCGAACACTCCGGTTCAGTTCAAAGTGACCTCCAACTCCGTAATGAACTCCTTCTTCATCCCACGTCTGGGTAGCCAGATTTACGCGATGGCCGGTATGCAGACCAACCTGCATCTGATCGCGAATGAAGCAGGCACCTATGATGGTATCTCCGCCAGCTATAGCGGCCCGGGCTTCTCAGGTATGAAGTTCAAAGCTATTGCGACGCCAGACCGTGCCGCTTTCGACCAGTGGGTTGAAAAAGCGAAGCAGTCTCCAAACACCATGTCTGACATGGCGGCGTTCGAAAAAGTGGCTGCACCAAGCGAATACAACAAGGTGGAGTACTTCTCTAATGTGAAACCAGATTTGTTCAAAGACGTTATTGGCAAATTTATGGATCACGGCAAGAGCATGGACATGACCCAGCCTGAAGGCGAGCACAGCGCGCACGAAGGTATGGAAGGCATGGACATGAGCCACGCGGAAACCGCTCACTAAGGGGCCGAGGAAGAAAATGTTCGGAAAATTGACACTGGATGCAGTGCCCTACCATGAACCGATTATCGTGGTTACGGTGGCTGCAATTATCATTGGTGGCGCGGCCTTACTGGCCCTGATCACTTACTTCGGTAAGTGGAGCTACCTGTGGAACGAGTGGCTGACTTCGGTTGACCACAAAAAACTCGGTATCATGTACTGCATCGTCGGTATCGTCATGTTAATTCGTGGCTTTGCGGATGCGATCATGATGCGTAGCCAGCAGGCACTCGCTTCTGCGGGTGAAGCCGGCTTCCTGCCACCGCACCACTACGATCAGATCTTTACCGCCCACGGCGTTATCATGATCTTCTTCGTGGCGATGCCGCTGGTTATCGGTCTGATGAACGTGGTCGTTCCGCTGCAAATCGGCGCGCGCGACGTGGCGTTCCCGTTCCTGAACAACCTGAGCTTCTGGTTCACGGTTGTCGGCGTTATCCTGGTTAACCTGTCACTGGGTGTGGGCGAATTCGCGCAGACCGGCTGGCTGGCCTACCCGCCGCTGTCAGGAATTGAGTACAGTCCGGGCGTGGGCGTCGACTACTGGATTTGGGCGCTTCAGCTCTCCGGTGTCGGTACTACCCTGACCGGTATTAACTTCTTCGTGACCATTATCAAGATGCGTGCCCCAGGCATGACCATGTTCAAGATGCCGGTATTTACCTGGGCATCTCTGTGCGCCAACATCCTGATTATTGCCTCCTTCCCAATTCTGACCGTCACCATCGCGCTGCTGACCCTGGACCGTTACCTGGGCACCCATTTCTTCACGAATGATATGGGTGGCAACATGATGATGTACATCAACCTGATTTGGGCCTGGGGTCACCCGGAAGTGTACATTCTGGTTCTGCCTGTGTTCGGTGTGTTCTCCGAAATCGCGGCAACCTTCTCGCGTAAACGTCTGTTTGGTTACACCTCTCTGGTGTGGGCAACCGTGTGTATTACCGTCCTGTCGTTCATCGTTTGGCTGCACCACTTCTTCACCATGGGTGCGGGCGCGAACGTAAACGCCTTCTTCGGTATTACCACCATGATTATCGCCATCCCTACCGGGGTGAAGATCTTCAACTGGCTGTTCACCATGTACCAGGGCCGTATCGTGTTCCACTCAGCGATGCTGTGGACCATCGGCTTCATCGTGACCTTCTCCGTAGGTGGGATGACCGGCGTACTGCTGGCGGTACCAGGTGCTGACTTCGTTCTGCACAACAGCCTGTTCCTGATTGCGCACTTCCATAACGTTATCATTGGTGGCGTGGTCTTCGGCTGCTTCGCTGGCGTAACCTACTGGTGGCCAAAAGCGTTCGGCTTCACGCTGAACGAAAAATGGGGTAAGCGCGCATTCTGGTTCTGGATCATCGGCTTCTTCGTAGCATTTATGCCGCTGTACGTGCTGGGCTTCATGGGTATGACCCGTCGTCTGAGCCAGCAGATCGATCCGCAGTTCCACCCAATGCTGATGGTTGCAGCGGGCGGTGCGGTGCTGATTGCCTGTGGTATCGCGTCTCAGCTGATTCAGTTCTACGTGTCTATTCGCGACCGCGACCAGAACCGTGACCTGACCGGTGACCCATGGGGTGGCCGTACGCTGGAGTGGGCAACCTCTTCTCCACCGCCTTTCTATAACTTTGCCATCGTGCCGCAGGTTCATGAACGCGACGCATTCTGGGAAATGAAAGAAAAAGGTGAAGCGTACAAGCAACCTGCTCATTACGAAGAGATCCACATGCCGAAAAACAGCGGTGCGGGCATTGTGATTGCCGCCTTCGCAACGGTATTTGGTTTCGCAATGATCTGGCACATCTGGTGGATGGCGATTGTTGGCTTCGCCGGCATCGTAATCAGCTGGATTGTGAAGAGCTTTGACGAGGACGTGGACTACTTCGTACCAGTCCGTGAAGTTGAGAAGCTGGAAAATCAGCATTTCGACGAGATTTCTAAAGCGGGGCTGAAAAATGGCAACTGATACTCTGGCGCACTCAACTGCCCACGCGCATGAGCATGCGCACCACGATACAGGACCGACTAAAGTCTTCGGTTTCTGGATCTACCTGATGAGCGACTGCATTCTGTTCTGCTGTCTGTTCGCGACCTACGCCGTTCTGGTGAACGGCACGGCGGGCGGCCCGACCGGCAAGGACATCTTTGAACTGCCGTTCGTTCTGGTTGAAACCGCACTGCTGTTATTCAGCTCCATCACCTACGGCATGGCGGCTATCGCCATGTACAAAAACAACAAGAGCCAGGTTGTCTCCTGGCTGGCGTTGACTTGGCTGTTTGGTGCTGGATTTATCGGGATGGAAATCTATGAATTCCATCACCTGATCATGGAAGGCTTCGGCCCGGATCGCAGTGGCTTCCTGTCCGCGTTCTTCGCGCTGGTCGGCACTCACGGTCTGCACGTGACCTCTGGACTGATCTGGATGGCGGTACTGATGTTCCAGGTATCCCGTCGCGGCCTGACCAGCACTAACCGTACCCGTATCATGTGCCTGAGCCTGTTCTGGCACTTCCTGGACGTGGTGTGGATCTGTGTGTTCTCTGTTGTCTATCTGATGGGGGCGATGTAATGAGTCATTCAAACGATCATGGCGCTTCCCACGGCAGCGTAAAAACCTACATGACAGGTTTCATCCTGTCGATCATCCTGACGGTGATCCCGTTCTGGATGGTGATGAGCGGTTCTGCGTCTAAGCCGGTTATCCTGGGTGCAATCCTGGTGACCGCGGTGATTCAGATTCTGGTGCATCTGGTTTGCTTCCTGCACATGAACACCAAGTCCGATGAAGGCTGGAATATGACCGCCTTTATCTTTACCGTGATTATCATCGCTATCCTGGTAGTCGGTTCCATCTGGATTATGTGGAACCTCAACTACAACATGATGGTTCACTAAGAGCGGCGAGTATGTTTAAGCAATACCTGCAAGTAACGAAACCAGGCATCATCTTTGGCAACCTGATCTCCGTGATCGGAGGGTTCCTGCTGGCCTCTAAGGGCAGCATTGATTACACCCTCTTTATCTACACGCTGGTCGGTGTGTCACTGGTTGTTGCGTCCGGTTGTGTATTTAACAACTACATCGACATGGATATCGACAAGAAGATGGAAAGGACCAAAAATCGGGTGCTGGTGAAAGGCCTGATCGCCCCTTCCGTCTCGCTGGTGTACGCCACCTTGCTGGGTATTGCTGGCTTTATGCTGCTGTGGTTTGGTGCTAACCCGCTGGCCTGCTGGCTGGGGGTGATGGGGTTCGTGGTGTATGTGGGCGTCTATAGCCTGTATATGAAACGCCACTCCGTCTACGGCACGCTGATTGGTTCTCTCTCCGGCGCTGCGCCGCCGGTGATTGGCTACTGCGCGGTCACGAACGAGTTCGACAGCGGTGCGCTGATCCTGCTGGCTATCTTTAGCCTGTGGCAGATGCCGCACTCCTATGCCATCGCGATTTTCCGCTTTAAGGATTATCAGGCAGCGAACATCCCGGTTCTGCCGGTCGTGAAAGGCATTTCCGTTGCCAAGAACCACATCACGCTGTACATCATCGCCTTTGCCGTGGCAACGCTGATGCTCTCTCTGGGTGGTTACGCTGGATATAAATATCTGGCGGTAGCGGCTGCGGTGAGCGTCTGGTGGCTCGGTATGGCGCTGCGCGGTTACAAAGTGGAAGATGACAAGGTCTGGGCGCGCAAACTGTTTGTGTTCTCGATTGTGGCCATCACCTCGCTGTCCGTGATGATGTCCGTGGACTTCATGGTGCCAGATTCACACAACCTGCTGACTTACGTCTGGTAAGCCAAAACAGGTCAATAAAGGGGTGCTTCGGCACCCTTTTTTATTCACTGAATCTACTAATAACGCATGTAATATTTGTTAAATAACCCTTTATTTACCCCGCCCCTTCCCCGCACTACACTATGGCCTGCTTTTGAACTGAGGTGGTAATGAACGATTATAAAATGACGCCAGGCGAGCTTCGCGCGACCTGGGGCTTAGGGACTGTCTTCTCGCTACGGATGCTTGGCATGTTTATGGTCCTGCCTGTTCTGACCACGTACGGTATGGCGCTGCAGGGGGCCAGCGAGGCGCTCATTGGCCTCGCAATCGGCATCTACGGTCTGGCGCAGGCGGTTTTCCAGATCCCCTTTGGCCTGCTCTCTGACCGGGTGGGCCGAAAGCCGCTGATCGTCGGCGGGCTGCTGGTCTTTGTGCTCGGAAGCGTGATTGCCGCCCTCTCCCACTCCATCTGGGGGATTATTCTCGGCCGCGCCCTGCAGGGTTCCGGCGCGATTGCCGCCGCGGTGATGGCGCTGCTGTCCGACTTAACCCGCGAGCAGAACCGCACCAAAGCGATGGCGTTCATCGGCGTGAGCTTTGGCGTGACCTTTGCGATTGCAATGGTGCTGGGCCCCATCATTACGCACACGCTGGGTCTGCACGCCCTGTTCTGGATGATTGCCGTGCTGGCGACCATCGGTATTGCCTTAACCCTGTGGGTCGTGCCGGACAGCAAAAACCACGTTCTGAACCGTGAATCGGGGATGGTAAAAGGCTGCTTCAGCGAAGTGATTGTCGAGCCGCGCCTGCTTAAGCTGAATTTTGGCATTATGTGCCTGCACATCCTTCTGATGTCCACCTTTGTCGCCCTGCCCGGCCAGCTGGCCGCAGCGGGTTTCCCGGCGGCTGAGCACTGGAAAATCTATCTGGTCACGATGCTGATTTCGTTTGTTTCCGTCGTGCCGTTCATCATCTACGCCGAAGTGAAGCGCAAAATGAAGCGCGTCTTCGTGGGCTGCGTGGCGGTCCTGCTGATTGCCGAAATTGTGCTCTGGGGTGCCGGCCCGCACTTCTGGGAGCTGATTGCCGGCGTACAGCTGTTCTTCCTGGCCTTTAACCTGATGGAAGCGCTGCTCCCGTCGCTGATCAGTAAAGAGTCCCCCGCCGGGTATAAAGGCACCGCGATGGGCATCTACTCCACCAGCCAGTTTCTCGGCGTGGCGATCGGCGGCTCGCTCGGCGGTTGGGTGGACGGCCTGTTTGATTCACAAACCGTGTTTCTCGCCGGTGCGCTACTGGCGACGGTCTGGCTGCTGGTCGCCAGCACCATGAAAGAGCCGCGCTACGTGAGTAGCCTGCGGGTAGAAATCCCGGATGATGTTGAGATTAGCGATAGGCTGAAACAGCGTCTGGAAGCCAAAGAGGGTGTGACAGAGGTGCTCATCGTTCCGGAAGAGCGCAGCGCTTACGTCAAAATAGACAGTAAAATGACCAACCGCTTCGAGGTCGAGCAGGCGCTCAAAGCGTGAAAAAAAAGCCCGGTTAAACCGGGCTTTTTATATTAATCGCGGAAGTTTTTAAACTGGAACGGTTGCCCCAGATCGCCGCCGCGCACCAGCGCCATTACGGACTGGAGGTCATCGCGGGACTTACCGGTCACGCGAATTTCTTCGCCCTGGATCTGCGCCTGCACCTTCAGCTTGCTGTCTTTAATGAGCTTAACGATCTTCTTCTGCACCGCGCTCTCGATGCCCTGCTTCAGCTTGGCTTCAACAAACCAGTTTTTACCGCTGTGCACAAACTCTTCCGGCACGTCCAGAGACGTCCCTTCGATACCGCGCTTTAACAGCTTGGCGCGCAGAATGTCGAGCAGCTGATTTACCTGGAAATCAGACTCGCTCAGCACCTTAATGGTCTTATTTGCGTCGTTCAGCTCAAACGACGCCTCAACGCCGCGAAAATCGAAACGTGACTCAACTTCGCGGGTTGCGTTCTCAACGCCGTTGCGAACTTCCTGGATATCAACTTCGGAAACAATATCGAAAGATGGCATCTTTTCTTCTCCCTTCACTTTTGTTGCGTTGCATAATACCCGCTACGAGGCATAACTCAACAGAAGCTTAGCTGTATAATTAAGCTGTAACACCTGGCGCAGTTGCAGGTGAGGAGGAACAATGAAAATTACGGTGCTCGGATGCGGAGCGCTTGGTCAGCTGTGGCTGACCGCGCTGTGCAAGCACGGACATGAGGTTCAGGGCTGGCTGCGCGTGCCCCAGCCCTATTGCAGTGTAAACCTGATTGGTGAAGACGGAAGCATCTTTAACGAATCCCTCACCGCGAACGATCCTGATTTCCTGGCGCAAAGCGATCTTTTACTGGTGACGCTCAAAGCCTGGCAGGTCTCAGACGCGGTAAAGACACTGGCCGCGCAGCTCCCCCCCACTTCCCCCATACTGCTGCTGCATAACGGCATGGGGACGCTTGATGAGCTGAAAAACGTCCAGCAGCCCCTGCTGATGGCGACGACCACGCACGCTGCGCGTCGCGACGGCAACATCATCGTGCATGTCGCCAGCGGAGTGACGCATATCGGTCCCGCCAGAACGCAGGATGGTGATTACAGCTATCTTGCCGATGTGCTGCAGAAGGTGCTGCCGGACGTGGCCTGGCACAACAACATCCGCCCTCAGCTGTGGCGCAAGCTGGCGGTAAACTGCGTGATCAACCCGCTGACGGCGCTGTGGAACTGCCCGAACGGGGAGCTGAAAAATCATCCGCAGGACGTTGCCATACTGTGTGCGGAAGTCGCGGCGGTCGTTGAGCGGGAAGGCCTGCATACCTCGGCCGACGATTTACGCTGTTATGTCGAGCAGGTCATTGAAAGCACGGCAGAAAACATCTCCTCAATGTTGCAGGATGTTCGGGCATTACGCCACACGGAGATCGACTACATCACCGGCTATTTGCTAAAACGCGCCCGCGCGCACGGCATCGCGGTGCCGGAAAACGCCCGTTTGTATGACCTGGTTAAACGTAAGGAGAGTGAATATGAGCGCGTCAGCCCTGATCTGCCTCGCCCCTGGTAGCGAAGAGATGGAAGCGGTCACCACCATTGATTTGATGGTGCGCGGCGGCATTAAAGTTACCACCGCCAGCGTCGCCAGCGACGGCAATCTGGCAATCACCTGCTCGCGCGGGGTGAAGATCCTCGCGGATGCCCCCCTCGTTCAGGTGGCTGACGGCGATTACGACATCATCGTGCTGCCCGGCGGCTTAAAAGGCGCGGAATGTTTTCGCGACAGCCCGCTGCTGGTCGAGACCGTGCGTCAGTTTCATTTATCCGGCCGCATCGTCGCGGCAATCTGTGCCGCCGCCGGAACGGTTCTGATTCCGCACGATATCTTCCCCATCGGCAACATGACCGGTTTCCCGGGGCTTAAGGATACAATCCCGGAAGAGCACTGGGTGGATAAACGCGTCGTCTGGGATCCGCGCGTCAACCTGCTGACCAGCCAGGGGCCAGGTACCGCGATTGATTTTGGCTTAAAGATTATTGACCTGCTGGTCGGGCGCGAAAAAGCGTACGAAGTAGCGTCATCGCTGGTGATGCCGGCGGGGATTTATAATTATTACGAATAGGTGTTCTCCCTCTCCCTTTGGGAGAGGGACGGGGTGAGGGCATCAGGCCGCACTCCCCGGCAAAAAACTACGGGCGATACACCTTCACGTTCGCAAAGCCCTGCTCGCGCAGGTACAGCGCCTGCAGGCGACTCATCACCCCGCGCTCGCACCACAGCAGATAGGTTTTGCTCTGGTCGAGATCGCCAAACTTGGTGCTCAGCTTATAGAACGGCAGAGAAACCACTTCGACGCCTTCAACCTGCAGCGGCTTGTCATCCTGCTCGTCAATGGAGCGGATATCCAGAATCGCATCGTTAGCGCCGAAACCGCTCACGGTTTCAACTTCAACGACTTCCTGCTCGGTCTGCTGGGCAATCTCGCGGATGTCGATGTTGGACGCTTCCTCCACCACTTTTTCCAGAATGCTGAAATCGAAGTTCTCTTCTTCCGCTTCGATCTTCGCCTTCACCGCCTTCACCGTTGGGCTTTTTGAGATCACGCCGCAGTATTCCGGCATGGTGCGGGCAAAATCTTCGGTGCCGATTTCGCGCGCCAGATCGATGATGTGCTCTTTATCGTGGGAGATCAGCGGACGCAGGATCAGCGTATCAGACACGATGTCGATCAAACGCAGGTTGGTCAGCGTCTGGCTGGAAACCTGGCCCAGCGCTTCACCGGTGACCAGCGCCTGCACGCCATAGCGCTCGGCCACTTTGGACGCCGCACGCACCATCATGCGTTTCAGCACCACGCCCATCTGGCCGTCGTCCACTTTTTCGAGGATTTCGCCGACCACAGGTTCGAAGTTGATCGCCACGAAACGCACGCGGTGAGAGCTGCCGAAGCGGTTCCACAGGTAATGCGCCACCTGACGAACGCCGATCTCGTGCGCCGCACCGCCCAGGTTGAAGAAGCAGTAGTGCACACGGCAGCCGCGACGCATCAGCATATAGCTGGAGACGCCGGAGTCGAAGCCGCCGGAGATGAGGGACAGGACGTCTTCCTGGGTGCCGATCGGGAAGCCGCCGATACCTTCATAGCGCCCTTTCACCAGCAGCAGGCGATCGTTTTCGATCTCCAGGTTCACGGTCACGTCCGGGTTGGTCAGACGAACGCGAGCCGTTTCAACGTGCTGGTTCAAACCGCCGCCGACGTAACGTTCCACTTCAATAGAGCTGAACTCGTGCTTGCCGCGACGCTTCACGCGCACGCAGAAGGTTTTGCCTTCGATCTGATCGCGGTACTGGACCAGCGCTTTCTCGAAGATGTCGTGCATATCGCTGAACGGAACATCTTCCACTTCCAGGATATGGTGGATCCCCGGAATACGGGTCAGCGCGTCGCGAATATCCTGACGTTTATTTTCGTCTTTGGCGCGCACTTCAACGTGATCCCAGTGGCGCACCACGGCGAGGGTTTCGTCGTAGTGCTTTAATACGTTACGAATGTTCCCGGTGAGAATTTTAATAAAGCGCAAACGCACAGATTGGCTTTTGATGGTGATTTCAGGGAACAATTTAATGATAAACTTCATGGCGGCAATGTTTCTTAGGCAAGCGTATTAAGGCTTGTAATGGAAAAGAGTACAGCAGCCCACACCCGTGGCTGCATCCAGGCGCGCAAGTATACCACCATCGCGCCGCTCCTGTGCACATTGCGCGTTATTTGATAATTGCCCTGAGTCCGTTACCATGTCGGGGCTGAGAATATAAGAGTCAATTCACTATGCCGAAGAAGAACGACGCACCGGCCAGTTTCGAAACTGCGCTGAGTGAACTGGAGCAAATCGTTACCCGTCTTGAGAGCGGCGATCTCCCGCTGGAAGAGGCGCTCAACGAATTCGAGCGTGGCGTGCAGCTGGCGCGCCAGGGGCAGGTCAAACTGCAGCAGGCCGAGCAGCGCGTGCAGATCCTGCTTTCCGACAGCGAAGACGCGAAAACCACGCCTTTCACACCGGACGCCGAGTAAATGGATTTTTCCAACGAGCTTCAGGCGCGTGTCGTACGCGCCAACGACGCCCTGCGCCGTTTTATTGCGCCACAGCCTTTTCAGAACACTCCTCTGGTTGAAGCCATGCACTATGGCGCACTCTTGGGTGGAAAGCGCCTGCGCCCGTTCCTGGTGTACGCCACAGGCAATATGTTTGGCATCAGCGATAACACGCTGGACGCCCCGGCAGCCGCCGTGGAGTGCATCCACGCCTACTCGCTGATCCACGACGATCTCCCGGCCATGGACGACGACGATTTGCGTCGGGGTCAACCCACCTGCCATATCAAGTTTGGCGAGGCGAATGCCATTCTGGCGGGTGATGCCCTGCAAACGCTGGCGTTCTCGATTCTGAGCGACGCGCCGATGGCTGAAGTGGCTGACCGCGACCGCCTGGCGATGATCTCCGAACTGGCAATGGCCAGCGGCGTGGCCGGCATGTGCGGGGGACAGGCGCTGGATCTGGAAGCGGAAGGACGTCAGGTTAATCTGGAACAGCTGGAGCGTATTCACCGCCATAAAACCGGGGCGTTGATTCGTTCAGCCGTTCGCCTGGGCGCGCTGAGCGCGGGTGAACAAGGGCGCAAAGCCCTGCCGATTCTGGACAGATACGCAGAAAGTATCGGTCTGGCATTCCAGGTTCAGGATGACATTCTGGATGTGGTGGGCGATACTGCAACATTGGGTAAACGTCAGGGTGCGGACCAGCAGCTTGGCAAAAGTACCTACCCCGCCCTGCTGGGTCTTGAGCAAGCCCAACGTAAAGCCCGGGATCTGATTGACGATGCCCGCCAGTCCCTAAATGAACTGGCCGCGCAATCGCTGGATACCTCGGCACTGGAAGCGCTAGCGGACTATATAATCCAGCGTGATAAATAAACTATATATCTCGATGAGCCTTTGATGAGTTTTGATATTGCCAAATACCCGACACTGGCGTTAGTTGACTCCACCCAGGAGTTACGTCTGCTGCCGAAAGAGAGCCTGCCGAAGCTGTGCGACGAGCTGCGTCGCTACCTGCTCGACAGCGTAAGCCGCTCCAGCGGCCATTTCGCCTCCGGGCTTGGCACGGTAGAGCTGACCGTGGCGCTGCACTACGTCTATAACACGCCGTTCGATCAGCTCATCTGGGACGTGGGCCACCAGGCTTATCCGCACAAAATTCTGACCGGACGTCGCGATAAAATTGGCACCATTCGTCAGAAAGGCGGCCTGCACCCGTTCCCGTGGCGCGGTGAGAGCGAGTACGACGTGCTGAGCGTCGGCCACTCCTCCACCTCCATTTCTGCGGGCATCGGGATTGCTGTTGCCGCCGAAAAAGAGAACAAGCAGCGCCGCACCGTCTGCGTGATTGGCGACGGCGCCATCACCGCAGGGATGGCCTTCGAAGCCATGAACCACGCGGGCGACATCAAGCCGGACATGCTGGTTATCCTCAACGATAACGAAATGTCGATCTCCGAGAACGTCGGCGCGCTGAACAACCATCTGGCCCAGCTGCTCTCCGGCAAGCTTTACTCCTCGCTGCGCGAAGGCGGCAAGAAAGTCTTCTCCGGCGTACCGCCGATTAAAGAGCTGCTCAAGCGTACCGAAGAACACATTAAAGGCATGGTGGTGCCGGGCACCCTGTTTGAAGAGCTGGGCTTTAACTATATTGGCCCGGTTGACGGTCACGACGTGCTGGGCCTGGTGACCACGCTCAAGAACATGCGCGACCTGAAAGGCCCGCAGTTCCTGCATATCATGACTAAAAAAGGGCGCGGTTACGAACCGGCGGAAAAAGATCCGATCACCTTCCACGCGGTACCGAAATTTGACCCGTCCAGCGGCTGTCTGCCAAAAAGCAGCGGCGGCATGCCGAGCTATTCAAAAATCTTTGGCGACTGGCTGTGCGAAACCGCAGCCAAAGACAACAAGCTGATGGCGATCACCCCGGCCATGCGTGAAGGCTCTGGCATGGTGGAGTTCTCCAGAAAATACCCTGACCAGTATTTCGACGTCGCCATTGCCGAGCAGCATGCGGTGACGTTTGCTGCGGGCCTGGCTATTGGTGGCTACAAGCCCGTTGTCGCTATCTATTCCACCTTCCTGCAGCGCGCCTACGATCAGGTGATCCATGACGTGGCGATTCAGAAGCTGCCGGTACTGTTTGCTATCGATCGTGCGGGCATCGTCGGTGCCGACGGCCAGACGCACCAGGGCGCGTTTGATCTCTCCTTCCTGCGCTGTATTCCGGATATGGTTGTCATGACGCCAAGCGACGAGAACGAATGTCGTCAGATGCTGTTTACCGGCTATCACTATCAGGATGGCCCAAGCGCCGTTCGCTACCCGCGCGGCAATGCGGTGGGCGTTGAGCTGCAGCCGCTGGAAAAACTGCCTCTGGGTAAAGGAGTAGTTAAGCGTCGCGGTGAGAAAGTGGCGATTCTGAACTTCGGCACGCTGATGCCAGAGGCGGCTAAAGCGGCTGAAGCGCTGAATGCCACTCTGGTGGACATGCGCTTTGTGAAGCCGCTCGACGACTCTCTGATCCTGAGTATGGCTGAGACGCATGACGTTCTGGTCACGCTGGAAGAAAACGCCATCATGGGCGGCGCGGGCAGCGGCGTGAATGAGGTGCTGATGGCAAATCGTAAAGCCGTGCCGGTGCTGAACCTCGGCCTGCCGGATCGTTTCATTCCGCAAGGTACTCAGGACGAAGCCCGTGCGGCGATAGGCCTGGACGCCGCCGGTATCGAAGCCAAAATCCGTACCTGGCTGGACTGACCCCTCCCCCCTTTTCCGCTCCTGCTATGCTTAAACCTGGTGTTTAAACAGCAGGAGCGGAACCGTGCAATACACTACGTTAGGAAAAACGGACCTTAAGGTTTCCCGACTTTGTCTGGGATGCATGACCTTTGGCGAGCCCGATCGGGGAAACCACGCCTGGACGCTGCCGGAAGAGAGCAGCCGTCCGATTATCAAACGCGCCATCGAGGGCGGCATTAACTTCTTTGACACCGCCAACAGCTACTCCGACGGCAGCAGCGAGGAGATTGTCGGCCGCGCCCTGCGCGACTTTGCCCGTCGTGATGACATCGTCGTCGCCACTAAGGTGTACTATCCGGTAGGCGACCTGGCTGAGGGCCTTTCTCGCGCGCAGATCCTGCGCTCCATTGATGACAGCCTCAAACGCTTGAACATGGATTACGTCGACCTGCTGCAAATTCACCGCTGGGATTACAACACGCCAGTCGAGGAGACGCTCGAAGCGCTGAACGACGTGGTCAGAGCCGGTAAAACACGCTACATCGGCGCGTCTTCTATGCACGCGTCGCAGTTTGCCCAGGCGCTGGATCTTCAGGCGCAGCACGGCTGGACGCGCTTTGTCACTATGCAGGATCACTACAATCTGATCTATCGTGAAGAAGAACGCGAGATGCTGCCGCTGTGCCATCAGGAGGGCGTGGCGGTGATCCCGTGGAGCCCGCTGGCGCGCGGTCGCCTGACCCGTCCGTGGGGTGAAACCACGGCTCGCCTCGTATCGGATGAAGTGGGAAAGAATCTCTATGGCGGTACAGAAGCCAGCGATGCGCTAATTGCCGAACGTTTAGCCGGGATCGCCGACGATACCGGTGCCACCCGCGCACAGGTAGCGCTGGCGTGGCTGCTGGGCAAGCGCGGGGTCGCGGCGCCGATTATTGGAACGTCGCGGGAAGAACAGCTGGATGAGCTGCTGAATGCGGTGGATATCACGCTGACGCCGGAACAGGTTGCCGAGCTGGAGACGCCGTATCAGCCGCATCCGGTGGTGGGGTTTAAGTAGGCCATCTTTTGTAGGCCGGGTAAGGCGGAGCCGCCACCCGGCAATACAGATCGCACAAACTCACGCGAAGTGATCGTACCCTTTCCAGTCCAGCGTAACCGGCGCACCGTCTTTCACAAACTTCAGCCCTTCGCTCTCCGGCATGATCTGACCGATGCAGGTAAACTTCGCGCCGAGATGCGCTAACGCCACGTCCAGCGTTCCGCGGTTGAGCTCAGGCACCGTGAAGCACAGCTCGTAGTCTTCACCACCGGACAGCGCCCAGCGCAGCGCCTGCTCAGGCTCTACATGGCGAAGCAGTTGCTCAGACAGCGGGAAGAGATCCAGGTCAACGCGCGCGCCGACGCCGCTGGCCTTCAGGATATGCCCGAGGTCTGAGATCAGCCCGTCAGAGAGATCGATAGCCGAGCTTGCCCGTTCGCGCAGCGCCTGGCCGTGCAAAATACGCGGCGTTGGCCGCAGATGGCGTTTCACCAGATACGCCGCGTCGTCAGCATCTTCAACCGTTAAACGGTTCTGCAGAATCGCCAGCCCTGCCGCGCTGTCGCCCGGCGTACCGGTCACGTAGATCCAGTCGCCCGGTTTTGCGCCCGAGCGCTTCAGCGCGCGGCCGAGCGGCACGTAGCCGTGGATCGCCAGCGTCATCGACAGCGGACCGGCAGTTGTGTCGCCGCCAATCAGCTGCATATCGTAATAGCTAAGCTGCTCAAACAGCGCATCGCTAAAGGCTTCCAGCCAGGCTTCATCCACCTCTGGCAGGGTCAGAGCCAGCGTCAGCCACGCGGGATCGGCCCCCATCGCCGCCAGATCGCTGACGTTAACCGCCAGGGCCTTATACGCCAGATCGGCAGGATCGATATCCGGTAAGAAATGACGGCCGCACACCAGGGTGTCGGTGCTGATTGCCAGCGTCTGTTTTTCGGGAATATTGAGAAGTGCACAGTCATCGCCAATGCCGGTTTCAACATCAAGACGAGAGGTTCTGACACGGTCGAAATAACGGGCAATCAGGGAGAATTCGCCGCATGCCATACGTTATGCCTCAGCAAATAAAAGAAAAAACCGGAGCCACACTGCCCGTCAGGCAATGCAGGACTCCGGTTTGCGGATCACTTTTTGTGGGGACGGATCGCAGGTGCTGCTTTATCAAGTACGCCGTTTACAAACTTGTGGCTGTCTTCAGCGCCGAAGGTTTTCGCCAGTTCGATCGCTTCGTTGATGGCCACTTTATACGGCACATCATCACGTTTAGACAGCTCAAACAGCGCGATACGCAACACTGCTTTTTCCACCTGGCCCAGCTCTTCGAGCAGACGGGACAGGTATGGCTTCATCAGGCCATCGAGATACGCGCTATTAGTCGCCACTCCCGACAGCAGTTCGCGGAAGTACAGAACGTCAACGTCTTTCACGTCCTGTTCTGACAGGAACTGGTATTCAACATCAGCGATGTCGTTCTGGGACAACTGCCAGGAGTAAAGTGCCTGGACGGCACATTCACGGGCGCGGCGACGAGCAGCAGGTTTCACGGAATTCCCCTTACAAAAAAATCAGGCCTTGATGGCTTTCAATACATTGATCATTTCAAGCGCGGTCAGTGCAGCTTCTGCACCTTTGTTACCGGCTTTGGTGCCAGCACGTTCGATGGCTTGTTCAATACTTTCGGTGGTCAGCACGCCGAACGCGACAGGAATTTCAGCATCCTGCGCAACGTGTGCCAGACCGTTGCTTGCACCGCCCGCAACGTATTCGAAGTGCGCAGTGCCGCCACGAATAACGGTACCCAGCGCAATCACCGCGTCGTATTTACCGGTTTTCGCCAGCGCGCCCGCCGCCAGTGGCAGTTCGTAAGCGCCTGGAACCCAAACAACGGTAATGTTGTCATCTTTAACCTGGCCGATACGTTTCAGGGCGTCAATCGCACCTTCCAGCAGGCTGTCGTTGATGAAGTTGTTGAAACGCGCAATGGTGATGGCGACGCGAGCGTCCGGGGTAGCTACAGCAGCTTCAATAATGTTCATACTCTTCCTTTACGGGTTCATTTGGCCCCGCAGGGGGGCGGATTTTATCATAATACTTTGCGCACTGCTTCCCTATTTCAGGAGCAATTACGCTGTCGTTAAGTGGAGGCAGACATCCGGACCTACCGGACGAATCTCGTTAAATTTGAGTTGCGGTGCGTCGGCCAGTTTTTCAAGGCCGGGCAGCACAAACAGGCCGCGCGCGTCGTGACCTAAGAGTTTAGGCGCAACGTAAACAAGCAGTTCATCCACCAGCCCGGCCTGCAAGAGCGCACCGGCGAGCGTTGGCCCCGCTTCAACCCAGATGCTGTTCACCTGCTGCTTGCCGAGCAGCATCATCAGCACCACCAAATCCAGATGACCGTTATGCTCCGGCACCATAATGCTGCGCACGCCTTCCGGCCATTCGCGCGTATCTTCTTTAGTGCGGGCAATCCAGGTTTCACCCGGCTGCTGGACGATGCGGTGCTCCGGCGTCACGCGGTTCTGGCTATCAATGATAATACGCAGCGGCTGGCGCAGGTTCTCCTGCGGGTACAGCGCCTGGGTATCGGCATTCAGTTCGTCCCAGCGCACGGTCATGGCCGGATCGTCAGCCAGAACGGTTTCACTGCTGGTGAGGATAGCATGGCTTTGTGCGCGCAGACGTTGCACATCGCGCCTTGCCTGTGGTGAGGTTACCCACTGGCTTTCGCCGTTTGCCATCGCCGTACGGCCGTCCAGCGAGGCGCCCAGCTTGAGCTGAATATACGGGAACCCCGTGCGCATGCGCTTCAGAAAGCCTTTGTTGATCGCTTCCGCGTCCTGCATCATCAGCCCATGGCTGACGTCAATGCCTTCCTGCTGCAGGCGGTACAGACCGCGTCCGGCCACCTGCGGATTTGGGTCCTGCATCGAGGCGATCACGCGCGACACGCCCGCCGCGATCAGCGCTTCGCAGCACGGCGGCGTACGGCCGTGATGGCTGCACGGCTCAAGCGTGACGTAGGCCGTAGCCCCGCGAGCCTTTTCTCCCGCCATGCGCAGGGCATGAACCTCAGCATGGGGCTCGCCCGCGCGGTAATGGAAACCTTCGCCCACGATCTCGCCATCTTTAACGATAACGCACCCGACGTTCGGGTTGGGATGGGTAGTAAAACGACCGCGCTGCGCCAGCTTCATGGCTCTCGCCATGTAAATCTCATCCTGCATGAGCTTAATCCTGTAAGCGGGCGATCTCTTCGCCAAACTCTTTGATGTCTTCGAAGCTGCGGTAGACCGAGGCGAAGCGGATATAGGCGACCTTATCGAGCTTTTTCAACTGCTCCATCACCAGGTTGCCGATCATTTTGCTCGGCACTTCACGCTCACCCAAACCACGAAGATAAGATTTTATGTGGTTTAACGCCATCTCAACGTCATCCGCGCTGACGGGACGTTTTTCCAGGGCCTTCAGCATCCCGCTGCGCAGTTTCTCTTCGTTAAACGGCTCGCGCACGTCGTTGCTTTTCACCACGCGCGGCATTACCAGCTCTGCAACCTCAAAGGTCGTGAAACGCTCGTTGCACACCAGACACTGCCGACGACGGCGTACGGATGACCCTTCGCCCACAAGACGAGAGTCGATGACTTTGGTATCCACAGCGGAGCAGAATGGGCAATGCATACGGTATCCCTGTTATGTGGTTAACTAATTTTCATTTTACCCTGATCTGGCCTGACAACAAAGGAAGAGCTTTTTGAGACAAAGGATCTATGTCTGACACGATGATGCTGGCTACCATTAAGGCGATCCGTTATTTCAAGGAAATAAACGCAATGACAAGACGTTACCTTAAAATTTTGCTGGTGGGGAGCCTCTTCACCCTTAGCGCCTGTGCACAGCAAACCGAAGTCCGTCAGATGAAACAGAGCGTGAATACGCTCAATACGGCGATGGACAAACTGAACAAAGAAACGGTGAAGATCACCCAGCAAAACGCGCTGAACGCCAAATCCAGCAGCGGGGTTTATCTCCTGCCGGGTGCGAATACGCCTGCGCGGCTCAACAGTCAGATTGGCACGCTGAAAATGTCTCTGGTGAATGTGGCGGCGAATGCAAATGGTACTCGCGCAACATTACGCATTCAGGGCGAGTCCAACGATCCGCTTCCAGCCTTCAGCGGCACCGTCGAGTGGGGCCAGATCCAGGGCACCACGGAGAATTACCAGGAGGTGAATGTTAACAGTCAGCTATTCACCGCACCAGCCAGCGTGCTGGCTCCGAGCGATGTTGATATTCCGCTGCAGCTTAACGGACTGACTCCGGAACAGTTAGGTTTCATCCGCATTCACGATATCCAGCCCGCCGCGCAGTAACCCTCCTTTTAGCGGAGTGAAATGTCACTCCGCTAACATTTACATTTCGTATGGATTGGCAACATAAATGATTGCCGCTACAATCCCGCCCGTTTAAAGTACGCAAACGTGAACGCAATCGATTACGCGTGTGAGAGATATGTGAAACAACACATATTTTTGTGAGCAGGGATTCCTATAATAGGCACCGCAGAAACACGAAATATTTAGAAACGCAATTCGCGCATTTTTCACTCCCGAAAGGGAATTTCAATCAGTGGCATGATTATGAAAAAAACATTACTCGCAGCTGGCGCCGTGCTGGCACTGTCCTCCTCTTTCACTGTTAACGCAGCGGAAAACGATAAACCACAATACCTCTCCGACTGGTGGCACCAGAGCGTTAACGTTGTCGGCAGCTACCACACCCGTTTCGGACCACAGATCCGCAACGATACCTACCTGGAATACGAAGCATTCGCCAAGAAAGACTGGTTTGATTTCTACGGCTATATGGATGCTCCGGTCTTCTTCGGCGGTAACACGCAGGCAAAAGGTATCTGGAACCACGGTTCTCCGCTGTTCATGGAGATCGAACCACGCTTCTCCATCGACAAGCTGACCGGCACCGACCTGAGCTTCGGTCCGTTCAAAGAGTGGTACTTCGCGAACAACTATATCTACGACATGGGCCGCAACGCGTCCGGTCGTCAGAGCACCTGGTACATGGGTCTGGGTACCGACGTTGATACCGGACTGCCAATGAGCCTGTCCCTGAACGTGTACGCGAAATACCAGTGGCAGAACTACGGTGCTGAAAACCAGAACGAATGGGATGGCTATCGTTTCAAAGTGAAATACTTTGTGCCAATCACCCAGCTGTGGGGCGGTAACCTGAGCTACATCGGCTTCACCAACTTCGACTGGGGTTCAGAGCTGGGCGATAAGAGCGGTTACGCAGAGAACGGTATTAAGCAGCGTACCAACGACTCCATCGCCTCCAGCCACATCCTGGCGCTGAACTACGATCACTGGCACTATTCTGTTGTGGCGCGTTACTGGCACAACGGTGGACAGTGGAACGACGATGCCGATCTGAACTGGATGAAAGAAAACGTCCGTTCAACCGGTTGGGGTGGTTACCTGGTTGTAGGTTACAACTTCTAATCAGTGCGGGATTGTGCGGGCTGATGCCCTCACCCCGCCCCTCTCCCGTGGGAGAGGGCGTAAACACACAAAACGGCAACACACGTTGCCGTTTTGCTTTTACCTCGCCGCCCGGCTTTTTACTGCTTAACCTTGCGCAAAAAATCTGCCAGAGACCTGTCCGCACTTTCGCTAAACCGCCTCTCCGTCTGCAAAATATTGAGGCATCGGTCGAGCCGGAAACAGCGATAGTCATCGCGCCGTTCGCACCACGCAGCCAGCAGCCAGCGCTCTCCCCAGAAGAACAAGCCCAGCGGCTGCACCTCGCGCTTCGAGAGCTGTCCGGCTTCATCACGGTAATGCAGCGCCAGCACGCGCTGGGCGGAAATCGCCTGATGGATCCTGTCAAAATCGCTGCGGGAGTGGCTTTGCATGCAAAAATCCGGGGCGTAGATCCGCGTCTGCTCCGCCTTTCGACGACTCTCCTCGGGCAGGATAGCCAGCACCTTCTCCTGAGCCGACTCCAGCTCGCGCGACAGCGATTCACCTCCCCAGGTTTTGAGCAGGCGAATCGCGACGATCAGCGCCTCGGACTCCCTATTCGTCAGCATCAGCGGCGGCAGGTCAAAAC
The DNA here is from genome assembly GCF_008364625.2 of Enterobacter dykesii. Classification (NCBI taxonomy): domain Bacteria; kingdom Pseudomonadati; phylum Pseudomonadota; class Gammaproteobacteria; order Enterobacterales; family Enterobacteriaceae; genus Enterobacter; species Enterobacter dykesii. The sequence continues at coordinate 959,689 of NZ_CP126604.1, read as the reverse complement.
CCGACATCAGCCGATATCCGCTCCCCGCCTCACCTTCCACCGGCACGCCGGAAAGCGACAGGTCGCGGATATCGCGGTAGACCGTGCGCTCGGATACGCCAAGCCGTTCCGCCAGATGCGCTGCCGTTGTCAGACGCCTGCCCCGCAGGATCTGCACAATCTGAAACAAACGGTCAGCGCGTCGGGTCATATCTTAGTCCGCTCTCAGGCAGGTTGATGGAGGCCGACGCGGTTACCCTCGCTGTCGGTAAACAATGCGATAGTGCCAATGCCATGCGGCAGTTCCAGCGGGCCAAACACGCACTCGCCGCCCGCAGAGGCGATGCGATCGAGCGTGGCCGCCAGATTGTCAGTATGCAGGTAAATAATAGCGCCCTGCAAAGACGGTGTAACGCCGTCAAATTTTGCCAGCGCCCCGCCGGTACCCGGATCCTCATGCGGGAAAACGGCCAGCTCCGCGCAGTCCATTTTCTCGCGACGCAGCGCGAGCTGCATCACCGACTCATAAAATTTGATAGCGCGATCCATATCCGCGACCGGAATTTCAAACCAGTTAATGACGCTTTTCATACATCCTCCTGCCTGTTATTAGGGTTCAGAAGGAGTCTACGACAGGGCTCCTGACAGCATAGTGTCAGGAATGTTTGTCAGGAGCAGATAAAAAAAATCCCGGTCAACAGACCGGGATTTCGATAACGCGCTAAACGTCGCCTTACGGCAGAATGGACGGCTGATCCGCCCCTTCTTTCTCGACCTTCTGCTGGAGCAGGTGCTCGCGCTTCATGCCAAGTTTCAGTGCCAGAGCGGACGCGACGTAGATAGACGACGCCGTACCGATGGTGACACCGATCAGCATGGTCAGCGAGAAGCCTTCCAGTACCGGACCACCGAAGAGGAACAGCATCAGGATCACCATCAGGGTGGTACCGGATGTGATCAAGGTACGGTGCAGCGTCTGGGTCAACGACACGTTAAAGATTTCGTACGGCGTACCGCGACGGATCTTACGGAAGTTTTCACGGATACGGTCAGATACCACGATACTGTCGTTCAGTGAGTAACCGATAACGGACATCAGGGATGCCACAATCGTCAGGTCAATCTCAATGTGGAACAGCGACAGTATGCCCATAGTGATTACCACGTCGTGCGCCAGAGCGATAACCACACCGGCCGCCAGTCGCCACTCAAAGCGGAAACCGACGTATACCAGAATGGAGATCAGCGCCACCAGCAGCGCCATCGCACCGGTCTGCGCCAGATCAGCACCCACGCTTGGGCCGACGAACTCAATACGCTTAACCGCCGCGTTCTGGCTGGTTGTTTCGTTAATCACGCTAACAACCTTACTGCCCAGCTCCTGGCTGCCGTTGGCATCGTGCACCGGTGGCATGCGCACCATGATGTCGCGGCTGCTGCCGAAGTTCTGCAGCAGCGGCTCTTCAAAGCCCGCTTTCTGCAGAGACAAACGCATCTGGTCCATATCGACCGGTTTTTCCAGGGAGATCTCGATGACCGTACCGCCGGTGAAATCCAGACCCCAGTTAAAGCCTTTCACGCTCATAATGCCGATGGACAGAATCAGCAGGAAACCTGAAATGCCGAAGGCCCAGTAGTCCCAGCGCATAAAGTCCCAGACTTTACGGCCGTGGTTCAATTGTTCAACAGTATATTCCTGTGCCACAACGCACTCCTCAGATAGACAGCTTTTTGACGCGCTTGCCGCCGTACAGCAGGTTCACGATGGCACGGGTGCCGACAATAGCGGTAAACATTGACGTTGCGACACCGATACCGGTTGTAATCGCAAAGCCTTTGATCGCGCCAGTACCCACTGCATACAGGATAAGAACCTTAATCAGTGTTGTTACGTTCGCATCGAAGATGGAGCTGAACGCGCCTTTATAGCCTTCGTCAATCGCCTGCTGAACAGAGCGACCGTTGCTCAACTCTTCTTTGATACGTTCGTTAATCAGTACGTTGGCGTCGACCGCCACCGCAAGAGTCAGAACGATACCCGCAATGCCCGGCATGGTCAGCGTCGCCCCCGGCAGCAGGGACATAATGCCGATGATCAGCACCAGGTTGGCGATCAGCGCGGAGGTCGCAATCAGACCAAACTTCTTATAGAAGAAGATCATGAAGAGGATAGAAACCACCAGACCGGCCAGACACGCTTCCAGACCCTGCTGGATGTTTTGCATACCCAGAGTTGGACCAATGGTACGTTCTTCAACAATCTGAATTGGCGCAATCAGCGCACCGGCACGCAGCAGCAGAGAGAGCTGACGCGCTTCGTTCGGGTTGTTGATACCGGTGATACGGAAGCTGTTACCCAGACGAGACTGGATATTGGCGATGTTAATCACCTCTTCCTCTTTCACCAGCACCGCACGACCGTTCGCATCTTTCTTACCGCTGTCTTTGTACTCCACGAACAGGGTTGCCATCGGTTTACCGATGTTGTCCTTGGTGAAGTTAGACATGATGTTACCACCCGCGCTATCCAGCGAGATGTTAACCTGCGGCTGGTTGTATTCGTCCTGGCTCGACGTGGAGTCGGTGATGTGGTCACCGGTCAGAATCACGCGTTTGTACAGCACAACTGGCTGACCTTCGCGGGTCTGTTTCACTTCGGAGTCACCCGGAATACGCCCTGCGGCAGCAGCGGACTGATCGACGTTGGAGTTCACCAGACGGAATTCCAGCGTTGCGGTCGCACCCAGAATCTCTTTCGCACGCGCGGTATCCTGGATACCCGGCAGTTCAACCACGATACGGTCAGCACCCTGACGCTGTACCAGCGGCTCAGCCACACCAAGCTGGTTTACACGGTTACGCAGAATGTTGATGTTCTGCTGAACGGCATATTCACGCGCTTCTTTCAGGCGCGCATCGGTCATCACCGCGCGCAGCTGGTTGCTGCCCTGAGAGGTGATCACCAGGTCACGGTGACGTTGGGTCAGGTAATCTACAGCCTGATCGCGCGCCGCACTGTCGCGGAACGTGATGCTCATGCCGTAGTTATCTTCTTTACGCACGGTGGTGTAAGCGATGCCTTTATCACGCAGATCGCTGCGCAGGCTGTCGATATTCTGTTCCTGCAGCTTGCCGAGCGCGGTATCCATATCCACTTCCATCAGGAAGTGAACGCCGCCACGCAGGTCAAGGCCGAGTTTCATTGGCTCTGCGTTCATCGCAGCCAGCCAACGCGGGGTTGCAGGGGCAAGGTTAAGCGCCACGACGTATTTGTCACCCAGCACGCCCATCAGCGCTTCGCGAGCGCGGAGCTGCGTGTCGGTGGTGTCGAAGCGAGCAAGAATTGCACCCTCTTCCAGAGCCACAGACTTAGCGGTAATTTTTTCTTCTTGTAACGTTTTCTGGACCTGGATCAGCGTTTGCTCACTGGCGGCGACACCGCGCGCGCCAGTGATTTGAACAGCCGGATCCTCACCATACAGGTTGGGAAGCGCGTACAGCAGGCCGACGAGAATCACGACGACCAGCATGATGTACTTCCACAAAGGATAACGGTTTAACACGGCAGTTCCCTTTGGGAAAAGTTGGGATTACAGCGCCTTCATGGTGCCTTTCGGCAGAACGGCAGCTACGAAGTCACGTTTGATGACCACTTCAGTGGTGTCGTTCAGGGCGATAGCAATGTAGCCGTTTTCAGCCACTTTGGTTACGCGACCCACCAGACCACCGTTAGTCAGTACTTCATCGCCTTTCGCAATGGAGTTCATCAGGTTTTTGTGCTCTTTGGTGCGCTTCTGCTGTGGACGCAGGATCATGAAGTAGAAGATCAGACCGAACACAACCAGCATCAGAATCAGAGACATCGGGCTGCCCTGCGCTGGAGCACCTGTTGCCGCTACCGCATCAGAAATAAAAAAGCTCATTCAAATTCCCTCATTATTAAAATTAATCAACGTTCAACGGTGGAACATCCCGCCCCTGACGTTGGTAGAAATCGGTCACGAAGCTCTCTAATTTACCCTCTTCGATAGCCTTACGTAAACCAGCCATTAAGCGCTGATAATAACGAAGATTATGAATGGTATTGAGACGCGCGCCCAAAATCTCGTTGCAACGATCGAGATGATGCAGATACGCGCGAGAATAATTGCGACAGGTATAGCAATCGCACTCGGAATCGAGCGGGCTGGTGTCACTCTTATGCTTCGCGTTACGGATTTTCACCACGCCATCGGTAACGAACAAATGGCCGTTACGCGCGTTGCGGGTTGGCATGACGCAGTCGAACATATCAATGCCGCGGCGTACGCCTTCAACCAGATCTTCTGGTTTACCCACGCCCATCAGGTATCGTGGTTTATCCGCCGGGATTTGCGGGCAGACATGTTCCAGAATACGGTGCATGTCTTCCTTCGGCTCACCCACAGCCAAACCGCCGACAGCGTAGCCATCAAAACCTATCTCTACCAGACCTTTAACAGAGATATCGCGTAAATCTTCGTAAACGCTGCCCTGGATAATGCCGAACAGCGCATTTTTGTTCTGCAGGGAGTCAAAACGGTCACGGCTACGCTTCGCCCAGCGCAGAGACATCTCCATGGAGCGTTTTGCGTAGTCCCAGTCAGCCGGGTACGGCGTACATTCGTCGAAGATCATCACGATGTCAGAGCCGAGATCGTACTGAATCTCCATCGATTTTTCGGGATCGAGGAAAATAGGATCGCCGTTAATCGGGTTACGGAAGTGTACGCCCTGCTCGGTGATCTTGCGGATATCGCCCAGGCTGAAGACCTGGAAGCCGCCGGAGTCGGTCAGAATCGGACCTTTCCACTGCATGAAATCGTGAAGATCGCCGTGGAGCTTCATGATCTCCTGACCCGGACGCAGCCACAGGTGGAAGGTGTTGCCGAGGATAATCTGTGCGCCAGTGGCTTCTACTTCTTCCGGCGTCATCCCTTTTACGGTGCCGTACGTGCCCACAGGCATAAACGCGGGGGTTTCCACCACGCCGCGATCAAACACCAGGCGACCGCGACGCGCGCGGCCATCGGTGGTATCGAGTTCAAATTTCATTTTTTCTCCGACGTCAGAAAAACAGTCCAACGTTGTAAAACGGTGCCGCGGACTTATTCCCCGACACGCTCATTCAAAGCCAGCGGATTGTACGTGATAAACATCGCGTCCCCGTAGCTAAAAAAGCGATATTTTTGTTCTACCGCAGACTTGTAGGCCGCCATCGTATGCTGGTAACCGGCAAATGCCGACACCAGCATAATCAGCGTTGATTCAGGCAGATGGAAGTTGGTCACCAGCGCGTCAATCACTTTGTACTGATAGCCCGGGTAGATAAAGATCTGCGTATCGCCGAAGAACGGCTCGATAAGATCGTTCTTCGCTGCCTGTGCGGCGCTCTCGAGTGAGCGCACGGACGTTGTACCGACCGCCACGACGCGGCTACCGCGCGCTTTCGCCGCCAGCACCGCGTCCACCACGTCCTGAGGCACTTCGGCATACTCAGAGTGCATGATGTGATCTTCAATGCTGTCCACGCGCACCGGCTGGAAGGTCCCCGCGCCGACGTGTAGCGTCACGAACGCCATCTCCACGCCCTTCGCGCGCAGTTTCTCCAGCAGCGGCTCATCAAAATGCAGGCCCGCGGTTGGTGCCGCGACGGCGCCAGGCTTCTGGCTGTAGACGGTCTGGTACAGCTCGCGGTCGGCCTCTTCATCCGGACGCTCAATATACGGCGGCAGCGGCATGTGGCCGATGGCGTTCAGGATATCGAGCACCGTGCGCTCGTCATCGAACGCCACCTCAAACAACGCATCGTGGCGCGCGGTCATGGTCGCTTTGATGCTCTCATCATCGCCCAGCAGCAGTTCAGCGCCCGGCTTCGGCGCCTTGGAAGCGCGAATATGTGCCAGAATACGTTTATCATCGAGCATACGTTCGACCAGCACTTCAATCTTGCCGCCGCTGGCCTTACGGCCAAACAGGCGCGCCGGGATCACGCGGGTATTGTTAAAGACCAGCAGATCGCCAGGGTTGAGCTTGTCGAGCAAATCGGTGAAAGTACCGTGCGTCAGCTCGCCCGTTGGCCCATCCAGTGACAGTAAGCGACAGCTGCTGCGCTCAGGCATGGGATAGTGAGCAATCAGGGATTCAGGTAGTTCAAAGGAGAAATCGGCGACGCGCATGACGTATACTCGTGACTTAAAAACAGGCGGCATAGTCTAGTGCTCACACCCTTTTGCTGCAACAACTAGCCGCCCCCGGACAAATAAAACGCATGAATTTTCTCGCTCACCTGCATCTCGCTCACCTCGCTAACAGCTCCCTGTCCGGCAATTTGCTGGCCGATTTCGTACGCGGCAACCCGGCTGAGGACTACTCCCCTGAGGTTGTCGACGGGATTTTTATGCACCGCCGCATCGACGTGCTGACCGACAAGCTGCCGGAAGTGACGGAAGCCAAAGCGTGGTTTCGCCCTGAAACGCGCCGCGTTGCGCCGATCACGCTCGACGTGATGTGGGACCACTTTCTGTCGCGCCACTGGGAACAGCTGTCGCCGGAGATGCCCTTGCCGGCGTTTGTGCGCTATGCCCACCAGCAGGTGTCGATCATTCTGCCCGACTCGCCGCCGCGCTTTGTGAATCTGAATAACTATCTGTGGTCGGAACGCTGGCTGGAGCGCTATCGCGAAATGGACTTCATCCAGAGCGTGTTGAACGGGATGGCGAGCCGTCGTCCGCGGCTGGATGCGCTGCGCGACTCCTGGTATGACCTGGATGAACATTACGATGCGCTGGAAGCGCGTTTCTGGCAGTTTTACCCGCGCATGATGGCGCAGGCGAAAAACAAACAGCTGTAACAGAATTCACATTGATAGGTAAAAGCTGGCGGAACGATTGTCACCACCTCTTTGTCTTATCCATGCACACTCTCTATACTGGCTCGCGTTGCGTTCCAAATAACCTTAGTATCTACAGGAGAATCATATGGTTCTGGTAACTCGTCCGGCTCCGGATTTTACAGCTGCAGCAGTTCTGGGCAACGGTGAAATCGTTGAAAACTTCAACTTCAAACAGCACACCAACGGTAAAGCGACCGTTCTGTTCTTCTGGCCAATGGACTTCACTTTCGTTTGCCCGTCTGAGCTGATCGCATTCGACAAACGTTATGAAGAATTCCAGAAGCGTGGCGTGGAAGTTGTTGGCGTCTCCTTCGACTCTGAATTTGTACACAACGCATGGCGTAACACCCCTGTCGACAAAGGCGGCATCGGTGCGGTGAAATACGCAATGGTTGCGGACATCAAACGCGAAATCCAGCAGGCTTACGGTATCGAACATCCGGACGCTGGCGTTGCGCTGCGTGGTTCCTTCCTGATCGACGCAAACGGCATCGTTCGTCACCAGGTTGTGAACGATCTGCCGCTGGGTCGTAACATCGACGAAATGCTGCGCATGGTTGACGCGCTGCAGTTCCACGAAGAGCACGGCGAAGTGTGCCCGGCTCAGTGGGAAAAAGGTAAAGAAGGCATGAACGCGTCTCCAGACGGCGTGGCTAAATACCTGTCTGAGAACGTATCCAGCCTGTAATCGGCACGGTTTACGAAAAAGGCCCGCTTATGCGGGCCTTTTTTTATGCCTTACGCTGCGTCTCCCGCCAGATGCGCCAGGCCATGCCCGCCAGCAGAATCACTCCCGCAATCAGCACGCCCCATACCAGCAGGGTGTTCATCCTGCTCTCCCGCTCGGCCGCAGAGGTAGCGGTCAGACGCTCCTCGCCGCCTAATGCGACATTATCCTGAATGTCGGCCTGCGGCAGGTTCGCCATATCATAGGTCTTGCGCAGGTCGGCCGGGATCAGCATATCGGGCTCCACGCTGGCCTGCTTAGCCGCTCCATTGCCCCAGGCGAGCACGTAGGGCGCTTTCCCCTGCGCGTTGAACACCAGGTCATAGCGATCGCGATGGCCCGTGACGCTCGGCAGGTATTCCGGCAGACGCGCATTCAGCGTCGTGATTTTCACGGCCTGCACCAGCCCCCCGTGAAGCGAAACCGGTGGCGACGTTTTTCCCTCAAGACGGTAAAGGACCTCTTTCTTCAGGGGGTGCCATGCGTCTTTCTCCGTACTCCGCCACGCTATCTCCACGGGAAGGACGCCATCGCCGTTCAGTGAAATGCTGACAGCACTCAGCGGCTGCGGTCGCGCCCAGTGCCACTGCGCTTCGCTTGTCGATAGCTGTTCCCCTTCGCCCTCAAGAACGATAGCTTCCGGGGCCGCCTGGGCAGGTGCGCTGATTGCGTTAACGCCGGTCAAGGTTATCCCCTGGCTCTGCGCATTCAGCACCACCATGAGATAGCGATTCGCATCGGGAGATAAAACCGTATCGGTATCGATCCGATCGAGCTTAAGACGATCCTGACCGCTGACGACGTCCAGCAAGGGCATATCCTCGCGCAGGGTATACCAGCGCTTAAGATCCTCGCTGTAATAGAGCGATGCCGTTCCCTGCCACGGCATCTGCGGGGTATTCCAGAGCAGCTGCAGCTGGGATATAGCGATCTCGCCCGTCGCCTTTTCCGGCAAGGTCAGCAGATAATGTTGCCCGGCTGCGGCGGCTTTTTGCCCCTCCAGCACAATCTCAACGCCGTTTCGGGAACGGAGCAGGATCTTATCGCTGTCACCGGATCCTTGCGAAGCCGCAAGCGGCGAGGCGTCCAGCGGGAAGAGGCGCAGCACGGTGGATTGCGCTGGCGCCTGCGGACGCGTCGCGCTGACCAGGCTGAAGGGAACCGGCTCGCCCGACTGGTTAAAGACGCGGACATCATGCAGATCCGGCGACGAGCTCTGCTCATAGACGGCGAGCAGCAGCAGCACCCGATACCACTGGGAAGGAACCGACGTATCGAGCGAACGACCATAAGCATAGTCCCGGGGCGATTCCGTTTGTCCCTCGTCGCAAAACGCCGGGCCGGAAAGCGCCAGCAGCGCGGTACAGGCTACCGCTTTCATCCATTTCATTTTTCATCTCCTGTTTTGGGCGGTAGCGGTGAGAAATACCCCACGATCAGAACCAGTATCGCCACGCCGATAAACGCCACCGCGCGCGACAAACCGCCTCCGCCCGCGCTGTCCACCAGCATCAGTTTAGCCATCACCACACCCAGCAGCGCGGCACCGCAGAGCCACTCCTGCCGGGAAGCCCGACGGGTGGCATGGATCATGACCACCAGCGCGCTCAGCATCCAGAACAGGGCAAAACTGGTCTGGATAAGCCGCGAATCCCACAGCGATGCCATATTCCAGGCTACGTCGCCGTACCAGGCCAGGGCGCGCATCAGCGCACCGTTTAGCCACCAGAAGCCAAACGCCATAATCGCGACGGCGGGCCACGGACGCGCTTGCGCAAGCCATGCCGGATAGTAGCGATCTACCGCCCGATAAAAGACCACCAGCCCCAGCAGCGCGAACGCCGCGCCTTCCTCAAGCGGGTTTACCAACGGCAGCCAGGTCTGACGATAGACCACGCCGTCCTGGAAATTGGTCACCACCAGCAATATCAGCAGCGCCACGACGGCAGGGATCGGCGCCAGGCAGGCGTAGAGCGCAGGCCACTCCCGGAACGGCCAAACGCGACGCCGTACGGCTGCAGAAAGCGCCATAATCACCCCGCCGCCTGCGGCCATCGCTACTCCGCTGCCCCAGGCCGCCATGCCCCACGGCAACGACCGGGCAAACCAGTAAAGCTCGGCGGCCAGCGCCAGCAAAATCATCCAGAACAGCGACAGATGCAGCCCCATCGCGATGCGCGGCAGGAGTCTTTCACCGTCGCGCCGCAGCAGCATCAGCGCGGCAGGAAGCGCAACGCACCAGGCGAGATTTGACCAGCCGGCGGCAACGATCTGCTGGTGCCAGAGCTGATACCCCACCATCAGCAGCATAACCGGCCACAGCAGCCATTTACTGACATCCAGCTCCCGCCACGCCAGACGAGCAGCCGCCTGCCGCCAGCCCCAGGCCGACGCCGCCGTCAGCGCCAGCACGCCTGCGAGAATCGGCAATTCGTGCTTCAGCACCATCCGCGACGCGCCCAATAGCGCTACGAGCCAGAACAGCAGCCCGCCTGCCAGCAGCGCCCAGCTGACCGGCAGATAGAGAGTCCGCCACAGCCAGGCCGCAGCCAGCCAGCAAAGGCTAAGGATGGCGAAGATAAGGAGCAGGCTCAGGGACGTAACGCCATTCGTTTGCGCCCACAGCGCGCTGCCGAGCGCCAGCACCAGCAGCGCCGTCCCGCTATAGCTCATGCGACGCTGGTTCTGCTGCACGCCCAGCCAGAGGATACCCAGCCCTTCCAGCGCCCAGGCCATCGCCGTCCAGCGCGCCGACAGCGCCAGCGGAATGGCGAGCGTCGCGAACCCGCCGCCGATGGCCAGCGCCGCCATGACCAGCGGTCGTCCGAGGGAGGGATAGCGACGTAGCGCGAGGAACGCGAGGGTAAGATAAAATGCGCCGTATCCCAGCGCACTCAGGGCCGGGCCATATTCCCAGTGCCGGGTCATGCCGTACTGCATTCCAAAACCAACCAGCGGCGGGGCAAACAGCAGCACGCCGTCAATAATTTGCTTCCCTTTCTCCTGCGCCCGCAGCGACAGCGCCACGCTCAGGACGCCGAATATCAGCGTATTGGCAATCAGGAACAGCTGGCAGACCCAATAATCTTCAGGCTGGTAGTCACTCAGCCCCCACAGGCCGCCCACGCCGAACGTAAACAGCAGCCCGAGCAGATTCAGCTCGCGCCAGTGCTGCCAGATACTGATAACGAGAATGCCGATGGAAAGCAGGAGATAGAAAGAGAACAGCGCGACAAAGCTGCCGCCCCCGGTAGACAACAGCAGCGGCGCAAGATACCCGCCGAGGCTCGCCAGCATGGCAAGGCTCAGCGCCTTCTGCAGCACCGCCAGCCCGACGCTCGCCGCGCATATCACCACCAGCAGCGCAAAGGCCAGCGTCATCGGCAGCATTTGCCAGAGCCGAAACGCGCCAAACACCGTCAGGTAGAGCACGCCGGTCGCCCCGCCCTGGAGGATCAGCGCATAGACGCGCTGCCTGTGCCGCAGCCGCCACCCCACCGCCAGCAGAACGATGGCAAACAGCGCCGTTGCCACGAGGCGCAGCTCAAGCGGGAACAGGGAATGTTCGACGGTATAGCGCAGCAGGAATGAAAGACCAAGGAAGAGCAGCAGGATGCCCAGCTTCGCCAGCGGATTACCCTGCATAAACCAGCGCACCAGCGACGTCAGCATGCCGCCAAAGGCAGAAGGCTGTTTTGCCGCAGGCGCCGGGGCCGGGGCGGGTTCTGCCCCGGCTGCGGGAGTATCGGAACGCCAGGGGTCGACAGGCGCGGGAGCGTCCTCTACCGCCGGCGCGGTCACAGCCACTGGCGCGGTAGGCTGCATCGGCTCCGGCGCGCTTTCAGGCACGCCGCGCTGCTCAAGCGCCTCAATGCGCTGTCGCAGCAGGGCGATCTCCTGTCGCGCCGCCGTACTTCGATTAAAGCCAATAACCGCAAGCACGGGCGCAACCACCAGCGCAAATACCAGGAACAAACAGCCAAGGATGTAAAGCTCGTCCATGTTTCCACCTTCACCGTAAACGATCTGTTAAGATTGACACAAATAGTTGCATTTACGCCATCTTAAAAGGTGTAAACATTAGCAGGTCTTAGCTGCCGAACCAGATCGTCGCGGATACCGCAGGCAGCGCCAGCACGCCGTCCTGTATCGTCGCCTTGCCCTCTTTATTCTTCCACGCCGCCACCTTCAGCAGCGGTGAATCATCCAGCACCACTTCGCAGGCCTCGCCCCGGTTGATCGCCACCAGCACGCGCTGCTGGTTATAGACGCGAGCAAACACCACCACGTTATCGTGGCCGTATACCACCTGGCAGCCGCCGTAGCGCAGGGCGAGACTCTGCTTACGCAGCCTCGCCAGCCGCTGATACAGGCTGAACAGCACCTTGTCCTGCTTCTCTGGCTCCCACGGGAAGGTTTTGCGGCAGAACGGATCGTTGTTGCCGTCCAGCCCCACTTCGTCACCATAATAGATGCACGGCACGCCCGGCCAGGTGAAGAGCCAGGTCACCGCCAGCGGCAGACGCGCCACATCCTTGCCGAGCAGGGATTTAAAGCGGGCGGTATCGTGGCTATCGAGCTGGTTGAACATCCGCAGCTGCTGCTGATGGGACAGGCCGGCGCGATAGTTCTCCATCCACGCCATGCAGGTTTCAGCGTCGATATGATTCGGGTCGTAGGAAATATCGGTGTTAGCGAGGAATCCCCACAGCGGGAAGGTAAAGCCGCGATAGTTCATCGCCGCATCTTCCGCATCGTTCTGCAGCCACTGGCGCGCGTCGCCGAAGTGCTCGCCAAAGACGAACGCCTCCGGCTGGGCCACTTTCGCCGAACGCGTAATCCCGGCGACGTGCTGAAGGTTATTCCGCGCCCCGCCCGCTTCGCCGAGCATATGCACCACGTCCAGCCGCCAGCCGTCCATATTCCACGGCGCCTTTAGCCAGTGACGGACGATGCTGTCTTCACCGCCGTAGATTTCATTCACGAGCGTTGGCGACTGGAAATCCAGCTTCGGCAGGCTGGCGTAACCCAGCCAGTCCAGCGCGCGGCCCTCCTCGTTAAAGCTGTACCAGTCGCGCTGCGGCGACTCCGGGTTATGACATGCCCCGCCCATCGACTGGTTATGGCGGTCAAACCAGGCGTGCGAATCTCCGCTGTGGTTGAACACGCCGTCCAGAATCAGGCGCATGCTTTCGTTTTGGGTGTTCTTGCGCAGGCGCAGCAGCGCCTCGTCACCGCCAAACTGTTCGTCAACGTGGCGATAATCCTCTGTATCGTATTTGTGCACGCTCGGGGCTTTAAACACCGGGTTGAGGTACAGCGCCGTCACGCCGAGCTTTTTCAGGTACGGTAGCTTTTCGCTGATGCCGTCGAGATCGCCGCCGTAAAACGTCGAGCCGCCCGCCTGTGCGGTTAACGGCTCATCCCACGCTTTCAGGATAATGTCGTGGCCCGCCGCATGGTGGTGATAGATCTTATCCTGGTCGGCAGTGCGTTTTTCGCTGCGCGCAAAACGGTCCGGGAAAATCTGGTAAAACACCTGATCGTTAACCCACTGCGGGCCGCTATCCGGGTAATCGACCGCAAACTGCTCCAGCCGTGCAGGCGGGAAACGGCTAAACCCCTGCGGGGTAAACCACAGCTGGCGGTTATTCCACAAAAGCTTAAAGCTATAACGGCGGCGCGGCTGCCCGCTGCTCAGGTCGATATTCGCCCGCCACGCCGTGATCCCAGGCTGCGGCTGGCTGCGCAGCTTGTGCATTTTCAACCCGGTCTCTTCGTTATCTATTTCGGCGCGGAGCGTCACGCGTTCAGGCTGATTTTCCCCCGCCAGCCAGAGCGTAATCACAAGGTTGTCTTTGTTTTGCTTAACAAATGGGGCAACCGGAAGGTGCCAGGCGTTTAACATCACGAATCCCCTCTGATGAAATTGACGTCACCTTGCCACAGGGTGGTTAAGGATAGCTCATCACGTTCGGGATTATTGGGGGAGGAGAAAGGAGGATGAGGCAAAAATCCCCTCTCCCACAGGGAGAGGGAATAAAAATATTACTGCGCTTCCGCCAGCTGACGGTCACGGCGGCATTTAAACACCCAGCCCACCAGCAGCAGGACGATCCACGCGCAGCCCACGTACAGGGAAATGCGGGTATCCGGATGGTAGCCAATCAGGCCAATGATAAACACCAGGAATATCAGCCCGACGACGGTGGTTGCCACCCCGCCAGGTACTTTGAACTTCAGCGCTTTCGCCTCATCCGGCGACAGACGGCGGCGGAACGCAATCTGCGACAGCAGGATCATAATCCACACCCACACCGTCGCGAAGGTCGCCAGCGATGCGATCACCAGGAAGACGTTCTCCGGCATGATGTAGTTCAGGTAAACCGAGAACAGCAGCGCTACGGTCATCACCACAACGGTTACCCACGGCGTGCCGCGGCGTGAGGTTTTGGCAAACACCTTCGGCGCACTGCCCTGCTCCGCCATGCCGTGCAGCATACGGCCCACGCCAAAGACGTCACTATTGATCGCGGAAAGCGACGCGGTGAGCACCACAAAGTTCAGAATGCTGGCCGCAAAGGCAATCCCCATATGCTGGAAGGTCAGAACAAACGGGCTACCGTTGGTGCCGACCTGATTCCACGGGTAGATAGACATAATCACGAAAAGCGTACCCACGTAGAACACCAGAATACGCATCGGCACAGAGTTGATGGCGCGCGGAATGGATTTCTCCGGATCTTTCGCTTCCCCGGCGGTAATACCGATAATCTCGATGCCGCCGTAGGCGAACATCACCATCTGCAGCGACATCACCATCCCGAGCCAGCCGTTGCTGAAGAAGCCACCGTTGCTCCAGAGGTTATGGATCCCGGTCGGCTGCCCGCCGTTACCGATTCCCCAGATGATGATGCCGAAACCGGCCACAATCATGATGATGATGGTGGCGACCTTGAAGAAGGAGAACCAGAACTCCAGCTCGCCAAACACCTTCACGCTCATCAGGTTGACGGCACAGATTATTAGCACCACGCTCAGGACCCAAATCCAGTGCGGTACCGCCGGGAACCAGACGCCCATATAGATGCCAAACGCCGTCACGTCGGCAATCGCCACAATCAGGATTTCGAAGCAGTAGGTCCAGCCGGTGATAAACCCGGCCAGCGGGCCGAGGTTTTCCTGCGCATAGCGGGAGAAAGAGCTGGCGGACGGGTTGTGAACCGACATTTCGCCGAGGGCGCGCATGATGATATACGCCGCCACGCCGCCGATGATGTACGCCAGCAAAACGCTGGGACCGGCCATTTTGATGGCATCTGCCGAGCCATAAAAAAGACCGGTGCCGATAGCCGAGCCCAGCGCCATAAAGCGGATGTGGCGCGTGCTCAATCCACGTTTAAGTTTGTTAGTGCTTTCCATTTAAATCTTGCCATTCAACACGAAAAAAACAAAAAACCACGGGGCCTTAAGCCCCGTGGTTAAACAGTTTGTTGCCGTTGATTAATGAGCGTTCGATGCGACCTGACGCCCTGCAGCACGGTCCCAGATAATCGCCAGAACCAGTGCAACAACGGTAGGCATCAACCAGGCCAGACCCTGCTCGGACAGCGGCAGACGCTGTGTCCATGCCGGCAGTATGTGCGCGAAAGCTGATGCTTTAATCCCGTCAAGGATACCAAAAATCAGGCTGATAAACATGGCTGGCGCAATAATTCGTGAAGAGTTGTTCCACCACGGGCGAGTAAAGCTCAGCACCACCAGCACGATACACGGCGGGTAAATTGCCGTCAGCACCGGAATAGAGACCTGAATCAGGTGGCTCAGACCGAGGTTGGACACTGCCATGGAGAAGATACCGAGGATAAACACCAGGGTGCGGTAAGAAAGCGGCAGATACTGCGCAAAGAACTCTGCGCAGGCGCAGGTCAGGCCAACCGCGGTGACCAGACAGGCCAGGAAGATGAGCGCTGCCAGCAGCATACTGCCCGCACCGCCGAAGGTGTGCTGAACGTAGGCGTGCAGGATAGCCGCACCGTTGGCGTTCTGCTCAACCAGCATGGCGCTATCGGACCCCAGACGGAACAGCGCCAGATACAGCAGCGTCAGCCCCACGCCGGCCATCAGGCCAGCCCAGATGGTGTAGCGGGTCAGCAGACGCGCTTCGGTCACACCGCGGGAACGCGCGGCGTTAACGATAACGATACCAAACACCATCGCGCCCAGCGTATCCATCGTCAGGTAGCCGTTCACAAAGCCGTTAGAGAACGCGGCGTTTTTATAGGCGTCCATCGCGTCGCTAATCGGGCCCGCTGGCCAGACGATGGCCGCAACCGCCAGGACAATCAGCGCCACAATTTTCAGCGGAGCCAGGAAGTTACCCACGGTATCCAGCAGCTTGCCCGGATAGAGGGAAACCAGAATCACGATCGCGAAGTAGATCAGACTGTAGATGAACAGCGGCATCGCACCGTCACCGGTCAGGGGAGCAATCCCCACTTCGAAGGAAACGGTCGCGGTACGCGGGGTGGCAAACAGCGGCCCCACGGCCAGATAGCAGACGGTTGCCAGCAGAACGCCCGCCACTTTGCCAATCGGGGTGCTGAGGCTATCCACACCGCCGCCGACTTTCGCGAGCGCGACGACGGTCAGAACCGGCAGACCCACGGCAGTAATCAGGAAACCAAACGCGGCGGTCCAGACGTGTTCACCCGCCTGTAGGCCAACCATTGGAGGGAAAATGATGTTGCCTGCGCCAACGAACAGCGCAAATGTCATAAAGCCCAGCGCGATGATGTCACGCGATTTTAAGTGATGGGTCATAAAACCTTACTGCCTGTGGATGTGGTGTTGAAAACATTGAGATTTTCGATATCCCTGACGGGACGATACAGCCGAAAATTTGCTCAATTTCAGCGGGAAATGCTCCCGTCCTGGCGTGGAGAAGAATAGTTTTTCGATTTACCACGCAAATACAGTCGGTCTGACAGTATCTGGGGCGCAATTTAAACGCTTATAACGTTTAAAGGCAAGGTGGGATCGTAAAACCAGAACAATATGCCAGCATGAAAATACGACTCAGAACAATACGCTATTTATAAGAAAAACCCATGGCTAATCATGCGAACAAAAAACCGTCAGCCGTATATAATTCATCCGCGTTTCGCCTGGCTGCAAAGCAAACGGGCCAGCAGACGCTGACCCGTGGAAAGGTAAAATGACACGCCTGCCGTCAGGCGATCTTTTTGGCAATTAATCGTTCCGGGATAACGAAGCTGAAGCGGGTTCCTTTACCCAGCGTACTCTGAATATCGAGACGGCTTTCATGGTGATTGACCGCGTGTTTCACAATTGCCAGCCCCAGGCCGCTTCCGCCTGTTTGCCGGGATCGCGCCTTATCCACACGGTAAAAGCGCTCGGTCAGACGCGGAATATGCTCAGGCGCAATCCCCGGCCCGTTGTCTTCCACGCTAAACTCAGCCCCAGTTTGGGTATGCTGCCAGCGCACCACGATATCCGTCCCCTCCGGCGTATGATTCACCGCGTTATACACCAGGTTGGAAATGGCGCTGCGCAGCTCATCTTCGCTGCCTAATACCTTCAGCGTGTTGTCGACTTCAAAAGTCAGGTGATGCTTTTTGTGGCTTAACGTCTGCGCTTCACGCTCCACGACCCGCAGCATCATCGGGACATCAATAGTGTCATTTAGCGCAAGCGTTGGCGCCGCTTCAATCTTCGAGAGCGTCAGCAGCTGCTTCACCAGCCCTTCCATCCGGTGCGTTTGCTCGCGCATGGTGTGCAGCGCTTTTTCACGCGGCGCGCCTTCAAGCGTTTGCTCCTGCATCATCTCCAGGTAGCCCTGAAGCACGGTTAGCGGGGTTCGCAGTTCGTGGCTGACGTTGGCGAAGAAGTTGCGACGCGCCCCTTCCAACTGGTACATCTGGGTGACATCGCGCGCCACCATCAGCCACTGCTTATCGCTGTAGGGCATCACGCGGATTTCCAGATGGCGACCATTATTGAGCTTCAGATTGTGCGGACGGGTAAAATCACGCTTTTTCAGATACAGCGTGAACTCGGGATAGCGCAGAAGGTTGAGGATATTCTGGCCATTGTCGTCGGGCCAGCGCAGGCCCAGCAGCTGTTGCGCCAGGCCGTTACACCAGAAGATGGTCCCTTCTTCGGTCGTCAGAATCACGGCATCCGGCAGCGACTCTGCGCCGCTGCGAAAACGCTTAATCAGGCTCCCCAGCTCGCGGCGGCGCTTTTTATTACGCATCTGCATCTGATGCAGACCGTACAGCAGCGGCTCCCAGCTGCCGCTTCCCGGCGGCGGCGTCATACTTCGGTCAACCCACAGCCACCAGGAGAGGCGCAGCAGGTTCCAGAAATGCCAGATCAGCAGCCCGGTGACCGACGCCAGCAGAAACCACGGCAGGTGTCCAAGAAAGGCCCCCAGAATGAAGGCCGGAATACAGCATAAGATCAGTTCAAAGACGAGCCTTTTCCATGACAGACGTTCCAGCACGCGTCACACTCCTGTCATTGTTCAGAAACGGGTAGAAAAACGATAACCCGTGCCGCGGACCGTCTGCACCATGCGATCGTGGCCGCTCAGTTCCAGCGCTTTTCGCAGGCGGCGAATATGTACGTCAACCGTCCGGTCTTCGACATACACGTTAGTTCCCCAGACGTTATTCAGCAACTGCTCGCGGCTGTACACGCGTTCCGGGTGGGTCATAAAGAAGTGCAGTAGTTTAAATTCGGTAGGCCCCATGTCGAGGGGATTTTCACCGGTCATCACGCGGTGTGAGGTGGGATCAAGGCTCAGCCCCTGCATCTCTATCACCTCTTCCACCGCCATCGGCGAAATACGGCGCATCACGGCTTTAATGCGGGCAACCAGCTCTTTTGGGGAGAACGGTTTAGTAATGTAATCGTCCGCGCCGGTCTCCAGACCGCGCACGCGATCCTCTTCTTCTCCGCGCGCCGTGAGCATCACAACCGGGATGTCGCGGGTCAGCGCCTCACGCTTCAGGTGTTTGATAAACTGCAGTCCGGAGCCGCCGGGCAACATCCAGTCCAGCAGAATCAGATCGGGCCAGGGTTCATTCAGCTGGTTCACTGCGCTGTCATAATCTTCCGCTTCAACCGGCTGGAAGCCGTTTTGCTCGAGCACGAAGCACACCATTTCACGAATTGGAGCTTCATCTTCTACGACCAGAATACGTCTCGCCATACTTTGCCCTGTCTTATCTTATTTACGTTACAAGTTTGTAATTCGGCGCCATTATGCGTCAGATTTATGACAGATTTATGAAAAACAGTACCACGATAACGGGCAAACCGTTGTTTTATTACAGCGGTTATTTTCCCGTCTCTGAACGTTTATAATCCTGCTTTCTCTTTTTTGCCACGGATCAGCTATGCGCATACTTCACACCTCGGACTGGCATCTGGGTCAAAATTTTTACAGCAAAAGCCGTGCGGCTGAACATGAAGCGTTCCTGAACTGGCTGCTGGAAACGGCCCGGACGCACGAGGTGGACGCGATTATTGTGGCGGGTGACATCTTTGATACCGGCTCGCCCCCCAGCTATGCGCGTGAACTGTACAACCGCTTCGTGGTGAATTTGCAGCAAACCGGCTGTCATCTGGTGATTGTCGCCGGCAACCATGATTCCGTCGCGACGCTCAATGAATCCCGCGACATCCTGGCATTTCTCAATACCACTGTGGTCGCCAGCGCCGGGCACGCCCCGCAGATCCTGAAAAAACGCGACGGCACGCCGGGGGCGGTGCTGTGCCCCATTCCCTTTTTACGACCGCGCGACATCGTGCAAAGCCAGGCGGGGCTGTCGGGCGCGGAAAAGCAGCAGCATCTCCTGCAGGCCATCACCGACTATTATCACCAGCAGCACGCCGATGCCTGCGCCCTGCGCGGCGACCAGCCGATTCCGGTGATTGCGACCGGGCATCTCACCACCGTCGGGGCAAGTAAAAGTGACGCCGTACGTGAGATCTATATCGGCACGCTGGACGCCTTTCCGGCGCAGAACTTCCCGCCAGCCGACTACATTGCGCTCGGACACATTCACCGGGCGCAGATCGTCGGCGGCAGCGAGCACATCCGCTACTGCGGCTCGCCAATTTCGCTTAGTTTCGATGAAACCGGCAAGGCCAAGTCCGTCCATCTGGTGAGCTTCTCCGACGGAAAACTTCACGCCGTCGAGACGCTGGAAGTACCGGTCACCCAGCCGCTGGCGGTGCTGAAGGGCGATCTTGACGCCATTACCGCCCAGCTTAAGCAGTGGCGCGGGGCAGCGCTTAACCCGCCGGTCTGGCTGGATATTGAAATCACCACCGACGACTATCTGCACGATATGCAGCGTAAAATACAGGCGCTGACGGAAGATTTGCCCGTCGAAGTTTTACTGGTGCGCCGCAGCCGCGAGCAGCGCGAGAAAATTCTGTTAAGCGCTCAACGCGAAACGCTCAGTGAGCTTCGGGTTGAAGAGGTGTTTGAACGCAGGCTCTCGCAGGAGGAAATTGACGACGCGAAGCGCGAAAGGCTCAGCGAACTGTTCAGCCATACCCTGCATGCGCTCAATGATGAGGAAGAAAACGCATGAAAATTCTGAGCCTGCGTCTGAAAAATCTCAACTCCCTCAAGGGTGAGTGGAAAATTGACTTTACCGCGGAGCCGTTTGCCAGCAACGGGTTGTTTGCCATTACCGGCGCGACCGGGGCAGGTAAAACCACCCTGCTCGACGCCATCTGCCTGGCGCTTTATCACGAAACCCCACGCCTGCAGAAGGTCTCCCAGGCGCAAAACGACCTGATGACGCGCGACACCGCCGAGTGCCTGGCGGAAGTGGAGTTCGAGGTAAAAGGCACCGCCTATCGCGCATTCTGGAGCCAGAACCGCGCGCGCAACCAGCCTGACGGGAACCTGCAGGCGCCGCGCGTTGAGTTGGCGCGCTGCGAAGATGGCAAAATCCTGGCCGACAAAGTGACGGATAAACTGGAGCAAACCGCCGCGCTCACCGGGCTGGACTATGGCCGCTTCACCCGCTCCATGCTGCTCTCGCAGGGGCAGTTTGCCGCCTTCCTTAATGCCAAGCCGAGCGATCGCGCTGAACTGCTGGAAGAGCTGACCGGCACCGAGATCTACGGCCAGATTTCCGCCATGGTGTTTGAAAAACACAAAGCCGCCCGCAGCGTGCTTGAAAAGTGCGAGGCGCAGGCGGCGGGCGTCGTGCTGTTGAGCGAAGAGCAACAGCAGCAGTTGCAGCAAAGTTTGCGGGCGCTTACTGACGAAGAGAAAACCCTGCTGGTTCAGCAGCAAAGCCAACAGAAA
Organism: Enterobacter dykesii; assembly: GCF_008364625.2. Taxonomy (NCBI): domain Bacteria; kingdom Pseudomonadati; phylum Pseudomonadota; class Gammaproteobacteria; order Enterobacterales; family Enterobacteriaceae; genus Enterobacter; species Enterobacter dykesii. The sequence goes on along the minus strand of NZ_CP126604.1, from coordinate 938,710 downwards.
GATTTTCAGTGGCTTACGCGCCATGATGAGCTTGTACGCGAGCAACAGCGCGTCACCGCGATGCAGCAGCAGGCGCAACAGTCGCTGACGAACGCTGCGCCAGAGCTGGCAAAGCTCCAGCTCGCTCTCCCCGCCGCCCAGCTTCGACCGCTTTGGGAGCACCAGCAGGAGCAAACCGCACGTCTGACGCAAACCCAGCAGCGAATTATCGAAGTAAATACTCGCTTACAAGCCAAAACCGCACTGCGCGCGCGGATCCGTCATACCGCCCAGCGGAATCATGAGCAGCTTCAGACCGAACTGACGGCGCTGGCGCAGTGGCTGGCGGAGCACGAACGCTTTCGCCTGCTGGGGCAGGAGATTGCCGGCTGGCGTGCCCAACTCTCGCAGCTTAACCGCGACAAAATGCAGTTAGCCGCGCTTGCTGCGCGGATGAGCGAATTACGCAACAGGCTGGCTGCGATGCCGGAATATGCGCTGACGCTGACGGCGGATGAGGTCAGCGCGGCCATGGAGCAGCAGTCCCGGTCACGCACGCTGCGCCAGCGGCTAACGTCGCTGCATGCCCGCTATCAGCCGCTGCAAAAGCGCCTGCGCCAGAGCGGTGAAAGCGTGCAGAAGGCCCAGGCCGATCAAAATAAACTCAATGAAACGCTGACGCTGCGCCGCCAGCAGTACAAAGAGAAACACCAGCACTATCTGGACCTTAAAGCCCTGTGCGAACGTGAAGCGACGATTAAAGATCTGGAAAGCTATCGTTCCCGGCTTGAGGCAGGCAAACCCTGTCCGCTGTGCGGTTCCAGCGAGCACCCCGCCGTTGCGCAATACCAGTCTCTTGAGCTGACGGATAACCAGCGCCGCCGTGATGCCCTGGAAAAAGAGGTCGCCGCGCTTAAAGAGGAAGGCCTGCTGGTACTGGGACAGGTTAATGCCCTGACGCAGCAGATCCAGCGCGAGACTGACGAAGCGCAGACGCTCTCTCAGGAAGAGCAAGCGCTCACTAAAGAGTGGATGGAGGCCTGCGCTTCCCTGAACATTGCTTTGAATATTCAGGAAGATATCACGCCATGGATGAACGAGCAGGAACAGTACGAGCGCCAGCTCTATCAGCTCAGCCAGCGTCTGACCCTGCAAAACCAGCTAAACGAGCAGGAAGTGCAGGAGCGACAGTATCAGCAGCAGCTGACGGCCGCGCGTCAGGCGCTGGAGCACACCCTGCTCTCGCTATCGCTTAACGTACCTGAAGACGGTAATGAAGCCGCCTGGCTGCACGCCCGCGAAGCGGAATTCGCGCAGTGGCAGGAGAAACAAACGCAGCACGGCGTGCTTCTGGAACGCATAAACGCTCTCAAGCCGCTGCTCGACACGCTTCCGGAAACAAACGGCGAAGAGGCCGAACCGGCCATTCCGGACGGCTGGCGCGACGTGCACGACGAATGCGTGTCGCTACAAAGCCAGCTCAGCGCGCAGCAGCAGCAGGAAAAGCTGGAGCAAGAGCGCCTGCAGCAGTCGCAGACGCAGTTCACCGCGGCGCTCTCAGCGAGCTGCTTTACCGATCGGGACGCGTTCCTTGCCGCGCTGCTGGATGACGACGCTATTCGCCACCTCGAACAGCTGAAGCAGTCGCTGGAAAGCCAGATACAGCAGGCCGCGGCCCTCTCCGGCCAGGCTAACCAGCAGCTGCAAGCTCATCTGGCGCTGCGGCCGGAAGGGCTCAACGCCGATGCACCTGAGCTGCAAAGCCAGCTGCAGCAGCTGGCGCAACGGCTTCGCGAGAACACCACGCATCAGGGGGAGATCCGCCAGCAGCTTAAGCAGGACAGCGATAACCGTCAGCACCAGCTGGCGTTGATGCAGCAAATTGAAGAGGCCGCGCGCGAGGCGGACGACTGGGGTTATCTGAACGCGCTGATCGGCTCCAGCACCGGCGACAAGTTCCGTAAGTTCGCGCAGGGGCTGACGCTGGACAATCTCGTCTGGCTTGCTAACCAGCAGCTTAACCGCCTGCACGGGCGTTATCTGCTGCAGCGCAAGGCCAGCGACGCGCTGGAGCTGGAAGTGGTCGATACCTGGCAGGCGGATGCGGTTCGCGATACCCGCACGCTCTCCGGCGGTGAGAGCTTCCTGGTCAGCCTGGCGCTGGCGCTGGCCCTTTCCGATCTGGTGAGTCATAAAACGCGGATCGATTCCCTTTTCCTGGATGAAGGGTTCGGCACGCTCGACAGTGAAACGCTGGATACCGCGCTGGATGCGCTCGACGCGCTGAACGCCACCGGGAAAACCATCGGCGTGATCAGCCACGTTGAGGCAATGAAAGAGCGTATTCCGGTTCAGATCAAGGTGAAGAAGATTAACGGGCTAGGATACAGCAGGCTGGATAAGGTGTTTGCGGTGGAATGAATGGGAGTAGGGTGCGGTCTGGTGCCCTCACCCTGGCCCTCTCCCGCAGGGAGAGGGAATAAACATTATTTGCTTTTATTCCGGCCACAGCCACGCCGCGCCGCGCACGCCGCTGGAGTCACCGTGGGCAGCTTTGCGGATTGGGGTTTCACACTCGCCGCCGAAGACCCACTGTTTCACCAGGTTCGGTACCGTGGCGTACAGTCGGTCGACGTTGCTCATGCCGCCGCCGAGCACAATCACGTCCGGATCGAGAATATTCACCACGTGGGCCAGGGATTTCGCAAGCCGCATTTCGTAGCGGCTAAGGGCCAGCTCCGCCACCGGATCCTGTTCTTCGACCAGACGCATAATCTCGTTGCCCCTGAGCGGCTGGCCGCTCAGGCGATGGTAGTCGGTCGCAAAGCCGGTGCCGGAGATAAACGTCTCAATACAGCCCTGCTTTCCGCAGTAGCACGGCACCTCAGCGCGGTATTTAAGCTCATCTTCATCCATCCACGGCAGCGGGTTGTGTCCCCACTCGCCCGCGGTGCCGTTACCGCCGATATGGGCGCGCCCGCCGAACGCCACGCCCGCGCCGCAGCCGGTACCGACGATCACGGCAAACACGGTCTGGGCACCGGCCGCCGCGCCGTCGATGGCCTCAGAGACCGCCAGGCAGTTGGCGTCGTTAGCCAGGCGCACTTCCCGGTTCAGGCGCGCGCTTAAATCTTTATCAAACGGCTGACCGTTGAGCCAGGTGGAGTTAGCATTTTTAACCACCCCGGTATACGGCGAGATCGACCCCGGGATCCCCATCCCGACGCTGCCGGTTTGCCCTGTCGCCTGCTCGGCCATCTCAACCAGGCTGGCAATCGTCTCGATAGTCTGGTGATAATCATCGCGCGGCGTCGGCAGACGGTGGCGAAACAGCTGCTCCCCCTGTTCGCTCAGCGCGATGACTTCTGTTTTGGTGCCGCCCAAATCGATCCCAATACGCACAAGACTCTCCTCATTATTTTGATTATCAACAGAGTAGAAGCACGCTTCCCGATTAGCAATGCAAGCGATGCGACAATTCGTTATCATGCCCGCTGATTTAACGACAAGGCCGTGGAAATTATCATGCTGTGGTTCAAAAATTTGATGGTTTACCGTCTCAGCCGCGACGTTTCGCTGCGTGCAGAAGAGATGGAAAAACAGTTAGCCGCTTATACCTTTTCCCCTTGCGGTAGCCAGGATATGGCGAAAACCGGCTGGGTGCCGCCAATGGGTTCACAAAGCGATGCACTGACCCACGCCAGCAGCACGGGTCAAATCATCGTCTGCGCCCGTAAAGAAGAGAAAATCCTGCCGACGCCGGTGGTTAAGCAGGCGCTCGAAGCGAAAATTTTCAAGCTGGAAGCCGAACAGGGCCGCAAGCTGAAAAAGACCGAAAAAGATTCGCTGAAGGACGAAGTGTTGCACTCCCTGCTGCCGCGCGCCTTCAGCCGCTTCAGCCAGACCATGATGTGGATCGACACCGTTAACGGGCTGATCATGGTGGACTGCGCCAGCGCCAAGAAAGCAGAAGACACGCTGGCCCTGCTGCGTAAAAGCATCGGATCTTTACCGGTCGTTCCGCTGGCGCTGGAAACGCCGATCGAGCTGACGCTGACCGAATGGGTACGCAGCGGCGCTGCGGCTCAGGGCTTCCAGATCCTTGATGAAGCCGAGCTGAAAGCCCTGCTGGAAGATGGCGGCGTGATCCGCGCGAAGAAGCAGGATCTGGTGAGCGACGAGATCGCCGTCCACATCGAAGCGGGTAAAGTGGTCACTAAACTGGCGCTCGACTGGCAGCAGCGCATTCAGTTCGTGATGTGCGACGACGGTTCAGTGAAGCGTCTGAAGTTCTGCGACGAGCTGCGCGATCAGAACGAAGATATCGACAGGGAAGATTACGCCCAGCGCTTTGACGCCGACTTCATCCTGATGACCGGCGAGCTGGCCGCGTTGATTCAGAATCTGGTGGAAGGTCTCGGCGGCGAAGCGCAGAGATAACAGGCAAAACGCAGGCCGGGTAAGCGTTCGCGCCACCCGGCTTAATTTTTTATTTCAGGTAGCGGCACAGATAAGAGGTAGGTTCAGCGACCTGCAAATGAAATTCGCTGTGGCCAGGGACGTTGAAAACTTGCCCGGCAGCGTAAACTTTCCATTCCGTTTCACCCGGCAGTAAGACGTTCAGCGCACCGCTGACGACCGTCATTTCTTCAGCTTCCGCCGTACCAAAGGTGTATTCGCCTTCCGCCATAACGCCGACACTGGCGCGGCCAGTGCTGCTGCTGGTAAAACCAATGGATTTCACTTTACCGGAAAAGTATTCGTTACTTTGAAGCATGAACTGGCCCTTATATTTTTAGATAAAAATTCACTATAGGGGCCATGCTCATCACCTGTCACGCAAAATCATTACATGAGGAGTTCCGAGGCCAGGCGAGCCATCAGAACGTTGGATAACAGCACGGGGACATCCAGCGCTTTTTGCAGCAGATCACGATGATGCTGATGGAAACCGAGGCAGTCGAGGATCAAGACATCTGCCCCTCTCTCAAGCAGTTCCTTCCCGGCAGCAATCAGCTTGGCCTCACTGTCCCAGAACGGATTTGCCAGCGCATATAAGGGCACTTTTTCCAGCACGTGCCACTTTGCTTCCTGGTTATCCATAAGCTCCTCAATGGGCACAATCACCCCCACCTGATGACCATCCACGATGGAGGCCACCAGCGGTGGAATGATGCGCATCGGCTCCAGCAAAATCGCATTACGCGCCGTGAGGCCCTTAATGGGCGCGGTACTCATCAGCAAAATAACGTCATAACCTTGATTATCGAGCACTTCTATCACTCCCTGCAGCGAGCGCTCGATTTTCTGACGCGAAACGTGCGCCAGTTTACCGTCACTTAATAACGTCGCCAGGGGATCCTCCCCCGCCTCGACAGCGTAGTCTTCCATGACCTCTTCCCGACTCATCTTCCCCAGCAGGCTCAGATGCGTTATCTGTTGTTCAGATACATGCTCGGTTAAGAGCGGTAACACTTCGCTTACAGGGACCACACCAATGGTGAGGATCGCCAACGTTGCCTTCATCTTGATCGCCTTCCATTACTCCAACATCGTGCATACAGGTACAGGCTCACTACGCTGCACAGTTCATTTTTTCAACAAAACAGCACCAAGCGTAGCAGGTGATCCCGACATCGAAATGTAAAGATCGCCTGCCGATACCGGAGTTACTTGTAATAACTAAATATTAACTCCTGCTTAACTTTCCCGATGAGTAAAAAGTGTGATTCAGGCACGATATTGGAGCGTTTAGGAAAACGGTCAGGTTTTATCGGGATCTTCGTAGCGCCGTTTCGCGTCCAGCGCTTCCTGTTCAGTCTCGTGTTCACTGATCAGCGAGTCCGGCTTGGGGTGATCGGCGCGCAGTTGATACCAGGTCACGGTATGACCCGTCTGGCCTTTTTCAACGGTAACAATGCGCGCTTCACGCGGATAGGGAGGTCTGGTTGGCATAGCTCATCCTTTTTTTATGTCTGAGCTATAAGTATAGACGCCGGTTAGCTGGCACAAGCCAAACGCAGGGCGGTAATAATCTGAATCACAACCTCTTCGGGAGAGGCGGACGCATCCACCACGTGGTGAGCCGCTTCGCGGTATAACGCATCGCGTTCGGCCAGCACTTCGCTCACCTCTTCGCTGAGCGGCCTGGAGGTCAGCGCGGGGCGTTGCCCCTCTTCTGGAAAGGCTTCCAGCCGCCCTACCAGAGCCGACACCGGCGCGCTGAGATAAATCACAATCCCCTTTTCGCGCATAAAGTGACGATTGCACTCCGCCAGAACGATGCCACCGCCGGTCGCGATCACGGCAGACGGGATAGTGACCGCCTTCAGCGCGGCCGTTTCGCGCGCGCGAAAGCTCTCCCACCCCTCTTGCTCAACGATCTCGGCGATGGTTTTTCCGGCCTCGGTTTGCAGCCAGTGGTCGGTATCAACAAACTGGCGATGACACACGCGTGCCAGCTCCAGGCCAACGGTGGTTTTCCCACAGCCGCGGGGGCCAACTAAAAAGATGGGTTGGGTCATGCCAGGTGTTCCCCTTGATGCCGGATGGCTGAAGAGTGTAAAGAAATAATTGCAGAAGATGTTGCGATTACTTTACTGCAAAGCGGTACGGGATGACAACCCTGTGGAGGCCACACTGTACCACAAATTGACAATAATTATCATTACGCTGTGCGGCGCTTCACTTCCAGCAGCCATTTATCCAGCTCGGCAGCGAACTGCTGGCGATCGCGCTGGGAGAGGCTGTCCGGTCCACCGGTCTGCACGCCGCTGGCCCGCATCGTATCCATAAAATCGCGCATCGTCAGCTTTTCCCGAATGGTCGAAGGCGAGTAACGCTCCCCGCGCGGATTGAGCGCCGCCGCCCCTTTCTCCAGCACTTCTGCGGCTAGCGGGATATCCGCCGTGATCACCAAATCCTCCGCGCTGCACAGGCGAACAATTTCGTTATCCGCCACGTCGAACCCGGCCGGCACGCGCAAAGAGCGGATAAACCGTGAAGGCGGTACGCGAATATTCTGGTTCGCCACCAGCGTCAGCGGCATCTGAACGCGCTCGGCGGCGCGAAACAAAATCTCTTTAATCACATTCGGACACGCGTCCGCATCAACCCAAATCGCCATATTGTCTCCCCATAATGACTCTGTCGACTATTGTCGCCTGCATTTCGTTGTTAAGCTATCAATCAGAGAAAACAACGCATAATGACGGAGAATCGTGATGGACAAGAAAATCGGGTTTATCGGCTGCGGTAACATGGGCAAAGCCATCCTGGGCGGTCTGATCGCCAGCGGACAGGTGCTGCCGGGTCAGATTTGGGTCTATACCCCGTCACCGGATAAGGTCGCCGCGTTGCGCGATCAATACGGGATCAACGCCGCCGAAAGCGCGCAGGAAGTCGCCCAGGTCGCCGATATCGTCTTTGGCGCCGTCAAGCCAAACATCATGATCAAAGTGCTGAGCGACATCACCTCCAGCCTGAACAAAGAGACGCTGGTCGTGTCGATTGCCGCAGGCGTCACGCTCGATCAGCTGGCGCGCGCGCTGGGCCACGACCGCAAAATCGTCCGCGCGATGCCCAATACCCCCTCGCTGGTCAACGCCGGCATGACCTCCGTTACGCCTAACGCGCTGGTGACCACGGAAGAAGTGGCCGATGTATTGAACATTTTCCGCTGCTTCGGTGAAGCAGAAGTGATTGCCGAATCGATGATCCATCCGGTGGTCGGCGTCAGCGGTTCTGCACCTGCGTATGTCTTCATGTTTTTAGAAGCGATGGCCGACGCCGCCGTGCTTGGCGGAATGCCGCGCGCGCAGGCGTATAAGTTCGCCGCGCAGGCCGTCATGGGCTCCGCCAAAATGGTGCTGGAAACCGGCAAACATCCGGGTGAACTGAAAGATATGGTCTGCTCCCCGGGGGGTACCACCATCGAAGCGGTGCGGGTGCTGGAAGAGCGCGGGTTCCGCTCGGCAGTCATTGAGGCAATGGCAAAATGCATGGAAAAATCAGAGAAGCTGAGTAAATCCTGATTTCTGACCGGGCGTCAGGCGGCCACTTCGGTGCGGCCGCGCCCGGCATTTTTCGCCCTGTACAGCGCGACGTCGGCCGCCTTCAGCCATTCCCGATAATGTCCAAACTGCGGCCCCCAGGGGGCAACGCCTACGCTGATGCGCAGCGCTTCTTTTGGCGCACACGGTAACGTCAGTTTTTCCAGCCGCTCATGCAGCCGCGACATCACGGCGATGGCGCTTTCCGCCGCGGTCTGCGACATGATCACCGCAAACTCATCTCCGCCAAACCGGCCGATCGCATCGCCTGACCGTACCGACCGCTGGAGCTGACGCGTAATGGCAACGATCGCCTCGTCGCCCACGTCGTGCCCCCAGGTGTCGTTGATGTTTTTAAAGTGGTCTATATCAATCAGCAATATCGTGGCGGTGCTGTGGTCGCGCCGACAATGCTCAAATTCATTTCGCAGCAGCATTTCCCAGTGGCGACGGTTAAAGACCCCGGTCATGCCGTCGCGGGTGCTCATCATTTCCAGCCGCCGCTTGTGCTCCGCAAGCCTGACGGCGGTGCGGTGGCTGAGCCAGGCAAACAGCATGGGATAAAGCATAAGTACGGGCAGCGTCAGGATCCACTCTACGGGGTCGGGGTTGAAGACGACCACCTTCCCGACGAGAGGTAGGGTCACCAGCGCGGAGAGCAGCGTCAACGCAATCCCCGGGATGAACAGACGACAGCCGCCGGAACCCATCATATTCATCCCTACCATCATCACCAGCGCTGCCGTGGGTAACGCATTCATCCCCATCACGCCGATCCACAGCCCGGCAATAATGGCATCGATTTTAAGATTGAAAATTTCCTGCTGATGAGGTGAAGCGGCGCGGCAGGACAGCTGCCAGGCAAAATGGGGCCAGACGAACGACCAGCCCACCAGTAAAAGCCACCAGCCACCGGGTAAAAAATGGGTTACCAACATCCCCGCAACGGGGAAAAACATCGCCGCCAGCCCGACGGCGCGCGCCAGCCGGACTCGCCGGGCAAACTGAATGCCGGCGCGGTGAGGGTCATCCTGAGAAAGGGTTAAATTCCACTCTTCCCGAATGCGCTTTTTGTTGTAATACGTTTCATCATTCATCATTTTTGGGAATATTCTGAAACATTTTCCCAAATTATAGAGAGGGGGTATGCGGGGAAAGTATGAAATTTCGGGTGAGCCGCCGGAGCCGCTCACCCGTTTGAACTACACTTTTTTCTTCAGGCACGCGCTCATGAACTTGCTGCGGTCGTCACCTTTAAGGGACTGCTCGGTCGCTTTCGCATTACACTCGCGCATTTTTTGCTGCTGCGGCGTCAGGCTTTTTTCACCCGGTTTCGCGGCGCCGTTTTTAAGGCAGTCGCTCATGTAGGTCTTGCGAGCATCTCCCTTCAGACTCTGCGACGTCGCCTGTTGATTACAGGTGGTCATACGCTGTTGTTGCGGCGTTAGCGTTTTCTCTTCCGCGTTCGCCGATGCGACCAGGAACAGGCCGGAGAGCAGAGTAACCAGTAATGTTGTTTTCATTGCACCATCCTTTTGTGAACATTCCCTGTAAGTCTGGTTCGTGACAGGAAAAAAACCACCCGGCAGATGTGATTTCCGCCGGGATTTTTATCATTTCAGACCCAGCGCCGCCTTCATGGTGTAGAACAGATCCGTTTGATCGGTCAGGCCTACCACATTTGCCGCGTGCGGGCCGTAGGCGGCAATACGCAGCTGGGTGCCCGTGTGCTCCATGGACTCTTCCTCAGAGTTGCCGTAGCTCAACACCATAACGGCGCCATCTTTGGTGTTCAGCGCCTGCGTCAGGCCCGGGGCTTTGGTATCTGTCGGGATGATCTGGCTGGCGTGCGCATGGTCCGCGGTGACGATCACCAGGGTGTTACCGTCTTTTTTCGCAAACTCAAGCGCCTTCTGCACCGCTTCGTCCAGATCGACGGTTTCGCCAATCTGGCCGCACGGGTTCGCCGCATGATCCTGCTTATCGATCGACGCGCCTTCTACCTGCAGGAAGAATCCTTTTTCGCTCTTGCTCAGCAGAGAGATGGCTTTATCGGTCATCGCCGCCAGCGCCGGTACGCTGTCCGTGCGTTTCGGGTTAGGCGTACAGGTTACGGCAGGCTTATCGATATTGCCGTGATACGAGGCTTTTGGTCCTTCCCAGCGCACGGGCATGTTGCCGTCAGAGAATAGCCCCAGCAGCGGCTTGTCCTGGTTCGCCTCGGTGATGGCTGCAAGCGAATTCGCATCACTCACCAGCTGATAGCCGCGGGCCTGCGCCTGCTCGCGCAGCGTTTTACCCTGCCATTCGCCCGCCGTCGCGGTTTCTGCGAAGGTTTTCGCGCCGCCGCCCAGGGTCACGTCAGGACGCGCGTTCAGCAGCTGTTCCGTAATTGAGCCTTTGCCGCCTTTTTCCAGCGCGTTCGTCGGACATTTTTCGCTGGTCACTGACGGACCGTAGCATTTACGCGAGGTCACGTGCGCCACCAGCGCCGCGGGCGTTGCATCCTGAAGTTCAGCGGTAGAGACGTTGCCGGTCGCCAGGCCCGCCGCTTTTGCCATCTCCAGAAGGGTTTGGTGATCTTTTTCGTGTATATCCACACCCAGCGCGCCATTATAGGTTTTCACGCCGGTGGACCACGCCGTAGCAGAGGCCGCGGAGTCCGTGACGTAATCCGGTTTACCGGTTTTTTTATCCAGCGCGTAATGGGTATATTGTCCGGTCAACGGTAATGCGTCGATACCTTTAAAAAAGCCGCCCGCACCCTCGGCATAATTTCGCGCCGCCGTGATTTCGGAATCCCCCATTCCATCGCCAATAAGCAGAATAATATTTTTCGCCGGCTTATCATTCAGCGAAGCGCGAATAGCGGCAGTTTGATCTTCTGATAAACGGCGTGCGCCGCCAGGCTGGGTGATATCCCCTTTTGCCGCGCGATTATCCAGCACGCTGGTTTGGGCAGTATCGGCATAAATGGCAGGGGTAATTAACAGGGGAAGTAATGCGATGAAAAGTGCGCTCTGTTTCAATTTATTTTCTCCATGTACAAATACATAAAAATAAAAACAGAGCGACTATAGGCATCCTGCATGACAATTCTATGACACGTCGTTACGTCCTGTGACGGTTTAGCTGCGCGGATGCCTTAACAGCTTCTTTACGTACTGGTGGAGCATCTCCGCATCCTCAACCGGAACCTGCGATTCAGGCCTGACGCTCTCCAGCGCGCCTTCCACGCTCTCAATCAACGCCTGCTGATCGGTTTTCGCCATTTGTCGCAGCAGCGCGGTGACCACAATTTCAAGCGCTTCGACCTGAGCCACCAGCTCTTTTGACTCCTCTTCCTTTTGTGCCAGCTTGACCAGCAATTCAGCAATGAGATTTTTCATCGTGCCAGTTCCTTTTTCAGTTTTGTCTGAAGTTAGCATTCTGAATCCATAATGCAAAGAGAAGAAATTTATTATGGTATGCAAAAGTGATGCAGGAATGAAAATAGAAGATCGCCGCGGCGAGCGAAACGTTTTTCTATAAAAAAACGCCGCATTTTGTTATATAAAAATGCGGCTACCATAAGAATATATAATACATCAACGAAACGATTATCACGACGATTTCGCTTCCGCCATTTGTCTGCGGCGACGCAGCGCAATAGCCAGCTGGATAATATTGATTAAAACGACAATCGCCGTAGCCGCAAATACCCAACGAAAACCGGCCATCGCGGAAACGGATGCCCCAATAAGCGGACCGGCAACATTCCCCAGATACATAAATGACTGGTTATATCCAAAAATACGCCCCGTCACCTGGTCGCTGGAATATTTAACCAGCAGGGTCTGTACCGCAGGCAACATGGCGCCATCGGCAAACCCGAGCAGAAATCGCAATATGCCAAGCTGAAGCGGAGAGGTGACAAACGACATCGCGAAGAAGAGCACGACCGCAAATATCAGCGTCGCCATCAGGATGCGCGCCGTGCCGATCCTGTCACCCAGTTTTCCCAGACGCGGTGCGGAAATCAGGGCGGATACGCCCGGCACGGCGGCAATCATGCCGCTCAGAAAAGCAATATTTGTACTTTCCGGCTCCATCGACTTGATAAACAGCGCCAGAATCGGACCGACCGAACCGTTACAAAGCTGGATAACCATAGTGGTCACAAACAGGCTGATCATCAGTCCCGGATAGGGCAGCGAGGCAAAAACGGCCTTGCCGCTCAGGCGTTCAGATTTACTGATAACCGGGCGGCCTCCCTCTTTGATAAGAAAGAGCGTGACCAGAAAACTGACCACCAGCAGGATCGCGGTGATAATAAATACCGCGCGCAGCCCGACGTGGTCCGCCAGAAAACCGCCCAGCAGCGGACCGCCGACGACGCCGCTGATCTGTGCCGTGGAGAGCGTACTCAGCGCCCAGCCGCTACGCTCGCGTGGCACCTGAGAGGCGACCAGCGCCATGGCATTCGGAATGTACCCGGACGTCAGCCCCATCACCGCGCGCAGGAAAAACAGCTGCCAGACGTTGGTGGCGAAGGCCTGCAGCAGAATGGCAATCGCCATCCCGAGCGAGGCGCGCAGCAGCATCAGTTTTCGGCCTTTCCGATCCGCCAGGCTGCCCCACATCGGTGACACAATGGCGGAGACCAGAAACGTGACGCTGAACGTCAGGCCGGACCACATGGAGAGCGCTTCATGCGAGGTCACCCCCAGCTGCGAGACGTACAGCGGCAGGAACGGCAGGATCTGGCTGATCGCCAGCCCGGTAAAGAAGCAGCCGAACCAGACCGAGATGAGATTAACTTTCCAGGATTCCATAAAGAAATAGTCTTCATTTTTAGGCGAATTCGCCGACAGATTAGCAAGTTACGCGTACTAACGTCGCACCAGAGATGCGGCCCAACTGACTTTGGTGTTTTATCTTCCCAGTCATCATATTTGTGAAATAAGTCACAATTCATCCATTTTCTGGCGGAATATTATGCTTCACCGACAGAGTCCGAAACCGCGCATTCCCAGATGAAAATGGTTGGCATGCGCCGCGTTATACTCCGGCCCGAGGCCGTTTCCGTAGTAGCCGCAGCTTGCCGCCAGCATGGCCTTCAGCCATGGCTGCGTTGTTGCCGCCTTCCAGCCGTTCAGCACCGTGACGCGCTCCCCGTTCGCCAGCCTAAAAGCGGCGATATCCAGCGCCTCCGCCGTGGCATGTTCACTGCGTCGCGCGTCAGGGCGGTGGTAAATATTGCGGCAGGCAAAGCTGCCGAGGTGGTCGATACGCGCAAGGTCGCTGCCCGTATAGCGCTTTGTCAGCGGTCGGGCCTGCTGGCTGATAAACAGCGCAGAGCTGAGCGCCAGCGGACAGCTGGCAAGAAAGCTCCCGTTCAGGCCGACCGGACCGAAGTCACGCACGCGCACGACGTTGTTAAGCGGACACGCGCCGCCGCTGTCCGCCACCGGCTGGGTGTGGATGAGATCTCTTTGGTTAGCCTGCGACAGCAGGCTCTCGCACGCCTCGGGAGTTAAGCGCCGAAGCTTATACTGGGTGATTCGGCCCGGCGGGTCGTCAAGCGTCAGCGGTATGAAAGGGTTGTAGTAAGGCGGCAACCAGCGGTAACCCACCGTTGCAACGGCCACAATGATGAAAACGGTCAGCAGCGTTTTTCCTTTCACTCTCCCCCCTCAAGATTCCCCAAAACATTATGGCAGAAGGCCGCGAAACCCGCCGGGCATCGTGGTATGTTATTGGCTTTTCGTCAGACTGGAAGAGAGTGAGATGGCTAAGCAGCGCGTAGGTATTGTCTTTGGGGGAAAATCAGCGGAGCACGAAGTGTCATTGCAATCGGCCAAAAATATCGTTGATGCGATCGATAAAAGCCGTTTCGACGTGGTGCTGCTGGGCATTGATAAACAGGGCCAGTGGCACGTTAACGATGCCAGCCAGTATCTGCTGAATGCTCACGATCCGGCGCACATCGCCCTTAATCCTTCGGAAGTGAGCGTCGCCACCGTACCCGGCGTCGTGAAGGGGCAGCTTATCGACGCCGGAAACGCACAGGCTCTCGCCCAGATCGACGTTGTCTTCCCTATCGTTCACGGCACCCTGGGCGAAGATGGTTCCCTGCAGGGGATGCTGCGCATGGCCAACCTGCCGTTCGTCGGCTCGGATGTTCTCGGCTCTGCTGCGTGCATGGACAAAGACGTCACCAAACGCCTGCTGCGCGATGCCGGGCTGAATATTGCGCCGTTCGTGACCCTCACCCGCGCCAACCGCGACAAACACAGCTTCGCGCAAATAAGCGAAGAGCTGGGTCTGCCGCTGTTTGTGAAGCCTGCAAACCAGGGCTCCTCCGTGGGCGTCAGCAAAGTCACCAGCGAAGCTGAGTTCACGCAGGCCGTCCGTCTGGCGTTTGAGTTCGACCATAAAGTGGTGGTTGAGCAGGGCATCAAAGGCCGTGAAATTGAGTGCGCCGTGCTGGGCAACGATTTTCCACAGGCGAGCACCTGCGGCGAAGTGGTCTTAAACAGCGATTTCTACTCGTACGACACCAAATACATTGATGACAAAGGCGCGCAGGTTGTCGTTCCTGCGGATCTCGATCCGGCGGTTAACGATAAGATCCGCGCGATCGCCATTAGCGCCTATCAGACGCTCGGCTGCTGCGGCATGGCGCGCGTGGACGTGTTCCTGACGCCGGAAAACGACGTGGTGATCAATGAAATCAACACGCTGCCGGGGTTCACCAACATCAGCATGTATCCGAAGCTGTGGCAGGCGAGCGGCCTGAGCTACCCGGAATTGATCACCCGCCTGATCGAACTGGCGCTGGAACGTCACGCCGCCGACAGCGCGCTTAAAAGTTCCGTAAACGGTTAATCGGCGCTCTTCGCCTCATCCGCTGTCGTCTCTTCAGGACGACGGCGGATAATCAGCCCCGCCAGCCAGAAACTGATTACCCAGGTCACCAGCCCAACGGCATACGTTTGCCAGCCTTTTGCTTCAAACCCCAACAGGCCCACGACACCGTTAAGAATAAAGATCAGCCCGATAGCAAAGGCATAGTAGTGCCAGTCACGGCGTAGTTTGGACGTGAGCTTCATAACAACTCCGGCAGGAAAAAAAGACATCCTCTCACAGTTTTACGGCCAGGTCTGTGGCAGATGCGGAAATTCTGAAACGCGACGCAATTTCACTTAAGTAATGAAATTGTGATGTGCTGCAGAAATCGACAATCCAGGAGGATTCCGGCGCGTAAATTACCATGATTCTGATATTGACAAATACGATGACCTGTCAAACTCACCCTGTAAGACGCGTATTAAATCAGAGTGATATTTCGGGAGGTCATATGGCTGACTTTACATTGTCGAAACCGATTTTTGGCGGCAAACCAAAAACCTCCACGGCGGGTAATATCGCTTATGCCCTGTTTGTCCTGTTCTGCTTCTGGGCTGGTTCCCAGCTGCTTAATATGCTGGTCCATGCGCCAGGCGTTTATGAACACCTGATGCAGGTGCAGGATAACGGACGCCCGCGAGTTGAGATTGGCTTTGGCGTCAGTACCCTGTTCGGCCTGATCCCCTTCCTCGCGGGATGTATGATTCTGGGCGTTGTGGCCTTAGTGCTGCGCTTACGCCGTCGTTAAAGCCCCATACAGCGCGCCCGGCGATCGTCCACGCGTTTTGCGAACCATGCAGTGGTCAGGTTACGCGTGATCTTCGGGCTCTCCAGCTGAATGCCCGGCAGGATAGCCCTCGGTAACGTTTTCCCGCTTTTCTGCTCCGCAAGCGTAAACACCTTCCTGTACAGATCCGTTTTCTCAAAGGCCAGGCTGTCGCCTTTCTCAAGCTGACGGCGAATGTCGCTGTTGCTCATATCAAGCGCTGTCGATAATTTCCGTATCGCCCGCTCGGTGCTTCCCGCCTCGCTGCTGCCGTAAGCGATGAGATCGCCGTCCAGCGCCAGCTTAACGCCGCTTGCGCGGCTGACCGCACTCTGGAATGCCGCATTACGGCTGGCATACCAGCCCGCGTTAAAGTCGGCAAAGCGGTACAGCGGCTCATTGTAGTTCGCCGGATAGTTCAGCAGATGATACGTGCCGAACCACAGTCCGCCGCGCAGGGAGAAGACCTCCTGACGCACCGTACCGTCGATTTTCCACGGGTAGCCGTCGGTATGCTTCTCCGCGAACGCAATGCTCACCTGCATCGGGCCACCGGTGTGGACCGGGTTCAGTGAGCCAAACAGCTTCTGCCCCATCGGGACCATACTGATGAAATCATCAAAGATGGCGCTAAGCTGTTTTTCGGTTTTCACCGCGTCCAGCCGTTCGCTGTAGGTTTTGCCGTTCGGCGAGGTGATTTTAAGCGCGGTATGCACCAGGAACACCGGGATATGCATGGACTCCGCGCGGCGGTCGATCTCTTTCCAGGCGATTTTATTCAGCCCCGGCACAACCGGGTCTGACTGGTACATCGACTCCTGCTGCGCCACCGCCAGCACCGAGCAGATGTTCTCCTCGGTCGGCGCAATCTTTTGGCTTTCAAAGGTTTTTGCCAGCGCATCTGCCCACGCATTGCGATCCTTTACGCTGGCGGGCATTTTCTGCCGCACAACGCTCGCCACATCGACGGGCTTCTCCCCCTTTTTGAGCGGAGCAGCCCCTTTTTCGGCACAGCCTGCCAGCACAAAAGCGGCCAGCAAGGACAACGGTAACGCGCGCGGTACGGCAAAAGACATAGCAACTTCCTGTATTAGCTAAATGTGTTGGTGACTTCCTGCAGGTCACGATCGTCCAGCTCACTTTCAAAGCTGCGTAAACGTTTATAGATAGACATCAGTTCTACCAGGGTGGTCCAGGAGCTGATCAGGTACTGGAACGACCCGCGAACCTGACCGAAAACGTTGGTGATCTGCGTCATCAGACCGAGCGTAATCGTACCCGCAACAATCGACGGGAACAGCAGGAACAAACCGAAAACGTTATCCACCTGAAGATATAAGATACGCGCGATGTTGAAATACATATAGTGGAAGTAGAGTCGGAAGTAGTTACGACGTACGGCGCCAAACAGCTCGCGGACGGTAGGCGGCGAGGCGCGGTTGGCATCATCTTCACCGTAAACCAGCTCTTTACGGTAAGCGGCTTCCACGCGTTGATTTTTAAACTCCAGACCCGGCAGTTTGATCCCCACCACCGC
Source organism: Enterobacter dykesii (assembly GCF_008364625.2). Lineage (NCBI taxonomy): Bacteria > Pseudomonadati > Pseudomonadota > Gammaproteobacteria > Enterobacterales > Enterobacteriaceae > Enterobacter > Enterobacter dykesii. The sequence goes on along the minus strand of NZ_CP126604.1, from coordinate 921,486 downwards.
CAACAGGCCCGTACCCATCAGCGACCAGACGATCGCGGCAATCACCAGACCATACGGAAGATGACCAACAATCGGCAGATCCGGCACATGCGCAGAGAGCGTTACCAGCACGGGCAGGAAGGCGATCAGCGTCATGATGGCGTTGATAAAGCTTACGCCCATGTCTTCAAGGGTGGAGGCAAAACGCATGGTGTCTTCCTGCACACGCTGCGCGGCGCCTTCGATATGGCGCAGGTGCTGCCAGTGCGCCATGTAATGTTCGTTCATCGCGGTACGCCAGCGGAAAACGTAGTGGCTGACGAAGAAGTTGTTCATCACGCCGATGATCACCGCAATCAAGGCGATACCGAGGAAGATCCCAACTTCATGGTAGAACTGGTTGATGGTCACCTTATGCGGCGAGCTCAGCGCGGTCTGGATCAGATCGTAGAACGGCGCATACCAGGCGTTAACCGCCACGCCCACCTCCACGAGAAACCAGGTGACAAAGATAATCAGCGATGTGCCAAGAATTGACCAGTACTGCCAGCGGTGCGGAGAATACATAAACCAGAACAGGGCAAATAGCCCCACGCATACCATGTAGTAGGCGTAAAACAGCAGGTAGCTGAGCGACCAGAAGCGCGCCGCGCTAATCGGCACCTCGCCCGTTGCCCCCGTGATGCGCATCAGCCATGCGCCGCCGCCCGCCTGCCAGAAAATGACGGCGATGAGTGCCCAAATAAATGCCGACAGGAAAAAAGGCCCCGGCTTTGGGAAAAAAGACTTAAACATAATGCTTCCTTCTTGTTGTTATGGCTGTTGCTGTGCACAACACGTTACCACACGAAAAACGTGCCCAGGCCAGCCTCCCGACTCAGGCAAAAAGGTCAGACCCGAGGGTTGATTATTAGTTCGCTTTCCAGTTTTCGAGAATTGTTTCGGTGCATTTCACCGCGAGAGGATTCGCCGGCGCGATGAAGTTACGCCAGACGTCGTTGTGATGGTTAATCAGGATCTGTGCTTCAGCAGCCGGGCGGTTGGATGTGGTATGGGCATCTTCCGCCACGGTGATGTGATAACCCCGGCTGACGCCGTTCTTTATCGTCGCGTCAACGCAGTAATCGGTGGCGCAGCCGCAGATGACAAACTCGCGAATGCCCTGCTCACGCAGCAGCGCCTCAAGCGCGGTGTTATAGAAGGCATCACAGGCGGTTTTTGTGACGTAAAGCGCGTCAGCAGGCTGATGGAGTTCAGGCAGTAACGCAAAGCCTTCACTTCCCTCTTCCAGCCCCCCGGCCTCGGTATGCTGAATAAAAATCACCTTGTCGGCTGCCTGCGTAAGCTGGTTGATCAGAGAGACACACTTTTCGCGCTGATGACGAGGGGTTTCAAATACCCCGTTCTGCATATCGACAACCATAACCACACGCTTCTCAGACATACCGTTCTCCGTAAGATTGAGTGACACTGGTGCCTATCATAAGCCCGATGTCACAAAATGGGAGATGGCTCGTCAGTAAATTGTTCATATTTACCCATGGTTACGTTTTTCTCGCTATCGTTATGCAATTCGGGGCATTGCGCGGTACCGTTTAGTAGTATAAATACCCATTACTTTCCTCATACACTTCATGGATGCTTTTCGTTGAAACGTTGTCTGCTCTCTTTTGCCGCGCTGTGTGCGGTGAGCTTTTCTACCGCCCAGGCAGCCCAACCGCTGACGGCGCCCGTTTTAGCTTCAGATATTGCCGATCGCTACGCGAACCTTATCTATTACGGCAGCGGCGCGACCGGGATGGCGATGGTCGTCATCGACGGCAACCAGCGTGTGTTCCGCAGCTTTGGCGAAACGCGACCAGGAAATAACGTTCACCCGCAGCTGGATTCCGTTATCCGCATCGCGTCCTTAACCAAGCTGATGACCAGCGAAATGCTGGTGAAACTGCTCGACCAGGGCGTGGTGAAACTCGACGACCCGCTCAGCAAATACGCGCCTCCAGGCGCCCGGGTTCCAACCTGGCAGGGTACGCCGATTCGGCTTGTGAATCTTGCCACTCACACCAGCGCCCTGCCGCGTGAGCAGCCAGGCGGGGCAGCGCACCGTGACGTATTTGTCTGGCCTACGCGCGAACAGCGCTGGAGCTACCTGAGTACCGCCACGCTGAAGGCGGCTCCGGGTTCGCAGGCCTCTTATTCAAACCTGGCCTTTGACCTGCTGGCGGACGCCCTTTCAACGGCGGCTGGCAAACCCTACACGCAGCTGTTTGAAGAGCAGATAACCCGTCCGCTGGGTATGAAAGACACTACCTTTACCCCATCCCCGGATCAGTGCCGTCGCCTGATGGTGGCGGAGAAAGGCGCCAGCCCCTGCAATAACACGCTCGCGGCCGTGGGCAGCGGCGGGGTCTATTCCACGCCTGGCGACATGATGCGCTGGATGCAGCAGTTCCTCTCCTCAGATTTCTACGCTCGCACCAGCCAGGCCGATCGCATGCAGACCCTGATTTATCAGCGTACTCAACTGCACCGCGTCATCGGGATGGACGTGCCGGGTAAAGCCGATGCGCTCGGCCTGGGCTGGGTCTATATGGCGCCGAAAAATGGCCGTCCGGGTATTATTCAGAAAACCGGCGGCGGCGGCGGATTCATCACCTATATGGCCATGATCCCGCAGTCAAACGTCGGCGCGTTTGTGGTGGTCACCCGCTCCCCGCATACGCGTTTCGTCAATATGAGTGACGGGATTAATAACCTGGTGGCAGAACTGAGCGCCAATAAGGCCCAGGTGCTCACCGCATCTAACTAAATTTAATATTCCGTGGGCAAGCGGTTAATGCTGACCAGCTTGCCCCGGCTCATATTGATATAGTTTCCTTGCCTCAGAGCGGCAAGAACTTCGGCAACAACGGAACGTGAAATTCGTGTGCTTTGTTGAATATGATTCATCACACCGATTTTTGAACGCAGCGTTTCATCCCATTCCGCCATATTCAACAGCATCGAGCGGATCTGGTGATAGGAGTTATTTCCAACCAGCTGCTTATCGCGTTTCTCAAGAATGTAATTTATCCAGGATAACCAGCAGAAGGCCTCTTTCCAGAGTGAATACTGCTGGATGAGCTGACGGGTGGTTTCCGTGGGCAAATAAAAACCGGTACAGACCGTTTTAGCCATCACCCTGTATTCCTGAGAGTGATTAATCATCACCGTAGACAGACCGAAAATAAAAGGGGCTGTCGCAATCCCTACCAAAAGCTCATCAGAAGAACGATAAACCTCAATAACACCGGTTTGTAATACGATCGTACAAGGCTCATTCCATTCGCCTGACGTAATTAATTGCTGGGGCGCACATGTAAAAGGGGTACTGGCCGCTGTTAAATACTGTTCGAGCCGGCGTAATTCAGAAAGCGGTTTCGCATTAACGTTCATGCAGACCTCAAGACATCCGTATTTGTCGGTTCAATATTATTTTTATTACTTCTATAAAAAGTGGGGGAGATAACTACTCCCCCGCTTTTATTCATTACCAGGTATATTTCACACCCAGATTTGCGCCCCAGTTCTGGTCAACGTCACCGCCGCCCAGATAAGTGGCATCCGTGTAAGCGCTGAAGTTCTTCGTGAAGCTGAACTGGGTGCCCAGCCCAACGCGAACAGCGGAACCTTTCACGCCGTTATCAATGCTGTCACCGTTAATATCGGCATTGTTATCGGCATCGTCATAGACGTAGGCCAGTTTGAAGTAAGGCGTCAGGGCCTGTTCGCCGCCGTAGTTGAAGGTGTAACCCGTATCAACACCGAGTTCATAACGCAGGCTATCGTAAGATTGCCCATCCATGCGCATGTCATTGCTCAGACGATAATCATCACCAGACTGGAACAGGCCAGATACGGCTGCATATGGCGTAACGTAGCCAGAGAGGTTTGGTTTCCAGTCATAGCCCAGCTTCAGCCCAAAACCAACAGCATCATTAGTGGTATTGCCGTCAACATACTGACCGTTGCTCATGTTAGCGGAGAGATCGCTGTTGAAGCGGGTGTAGCTCAGGGAGCTGTCGAGGAACAGATCGTTCATGAACTTCGCAGACGCGTAGATCATCGCCGTCTGACTATCCTGATCGACCTGACCGGTACGATCGCTGATATCACCTTTCGCGAAACCTGCCGCCCCACCGACGATCCACTTCGCATTATTACCGTCAATCTGGGTATCCAGACCCACCATAATACCGCTCAAGTCCTGGTCGTAGCTGATAACGCCATTGTCACCGTCGAAGTTGCCGCCGAAGTAGCTCACCCACGCCCCGCCGTTATCCGCCAGACCGTGACGGCTGTTGGTCAGACGCGTGCCAACGGAATCCTGCTGCAGATTCCAGATATTGGTATTGGCTGATGGGATGCTCAGCGCCATATTCGCAGAGTCGGTCAACTCTTTCTGCTGAAGGACAACGGCATCACCCTGCTGCTGTGCCTGATAGGTGTAAGCACCTAAATCCGCTTTGTTTGCGGCAGTAAAGCTGGCAGTGGTATCCGAGTTATTGTCATAGACGCGAATAATCTCTTTGTTTTTGTAATCAGCAACGGAACCTGCACCGGTCGCATCGTCGATGCGTACCTGGTAGTTACCTGCCACGTCACCGTTTACTGACAGATGGCCATCTGAGTTCATCGCCACAACACCGTAGTCGTAGTCGGCATTGTACTTATCGTTAGTGATATAGCGTGCGTTGTTCAGATCGCTGTTCAGGACGTAATCACGGCTGGCAACGTTAAGCACCCCGCCATCGGTCAGTTCCAGATTATGCGTATCAACCTGACCCAGCCCCAGCGCCAGCTCAGCACCGTTATCCACGGTGATGGTGTTGGCATACAGTTCGGCCGTTTCTTCCGTCAGTGCCGCACGGCTATAGCTGTCGAGATACAGATGGTCGGTCGCCACGCCACCGCTGTCCCCAATATTCATTGATGAAGCATTAGTCAGGGTGATGGAGTCCGCCAGCAGACCAGAGTCTTCAACGTTAACCTGAGACTGGTTGTTTACCGTCAGCGTGTCGATATTAGAAAGCTTGCGGGTATCCCACTCTGAGCCGTTATCCAGCGCGATGTTAAACAGCCCGCTCTGATATACCGCTTCACCCGTAACGTGTCCGTTGCTGTCATAGGTGGAGTCCGGCCAAATGCTGTTAGGGGATAGAGTGCTCCAGTCTACGTTGCTGTAGCCCTGGCCATACATTTGCGCAGTGCCGATAGCCTCGACGCTGGACTGCGCTGCGCCGACCCATTTGCTGCCGTTGGTGAGAGTTACATCCAGCTTATCGGTGCCATCCCAGCCGTTGGTGGTTGGGTTATAGATGCCATCGTCGGTGGTATCGGTTGCCGGATCGCCGTTCGGATAGAAGTTGTTGTCGAAGGTGCTGGAGAAAAGAATATCGCCAGTAACGGTGGAGTGATCGAACGTGGCAGTGGTCTGCATCGCGTTATCAGACGCGCTAGCAGCAACGATCAGCGCCGCATCATCCGCTGCCGTGGCATTCGTTTCACCGTAGTCGCCAGGCTTCGCGGTTTGACCGTAGAACCCACTGGTCCCCAGATCGCTGTATGCGCCTGAGGTCAGAACGGAGTCTTTCACCACCAGCGTGTCTGTAAATACTTTGCTGCTGTTGGCTACGCCTTCAATACCGTCGTAAGGAGTGTTATCCAGTTCCTGATACCCCTGCGTCAGGGTAATACCGGCAATGTGGGAATTATTCTGGATAACAATATCGGACTCCACATCCAGGGTAATCGCATTACCCAGATTATACGTGTCCAGATAGTGTCTTTCCGTATTTTCCCCATTCACGACGTCATACGCATAATGCTCATAGGTATCGTTAATGGTGGAATTATCAACGGTCAGGCTAAAACGATCGTATTGAGAATGGTTGGTGCCATCGGTATCCAGACCGTCCGCACACGAGGAAGTCATACACTCCGAGGTAATCATGCCATTAATAGTACTGTTGGAAATACTTAACGCATTTGCCCGGCCATTGATGCCATCATCCAGATAGTATGTTGAAATAACGCCATTCACGGTGCTTTTATTAATCACCGGATAAATATCACCGTCGTGTGTCGCGTCTGAGTAATCCCAATCGGCATAGCCATAATACCAGGGAGTGGAAGCGGTATTATCGTATCCGAATGTATTATAGGTCGTACCGGAAATATCCTTCGCATTGGCCTGAGAAGCGATAGCCAGTGTGCAGGCTAATGCAAGTTGAGATACAACGAGTTTCTTTTTCCATGTTTGCATTGGGTCATCCCTCCTCAGGGACGTAAGCAAGTTTGTCCATCATTGAATTTGCAACATCTAATTGCGGAGGGAATTATGCAGTTTCATTTGAAAAAGGTTCAATGAATGTTTCCATTAAGTCCGTATTCAGACTAATAACACTTCAAAAGCGACAAACGCATGGGTCACTCGAGATTAATATTATAAAAACAAAAAGTTAAAATACAGGTACACCAATGCAAAACATATAATAACAAATAATAAATCATTTTTAATGATGCATACCCATTAATATAGAAACAACACGAATATCTCACCTCCTTTCAATAATATCCTGAACGGTATTATATACTGATGATATGAAACCCGATCTGCCGCATTTCGCAAAAACAAAATGCCCACTTTAGTAAAACACCTGGCTTCACTTTGCGGTACACTAGCCTTCTTTGTTCCACAAACATCAGGCATTCCATGACCGATTTAATTGCACGTCCCCGCCGCCTGCGCAAGTCACCTGCACTGCGCGCTATGTTTGAAGAGACAACCCTGACCTTAAACGATCTGGTGTTGCCGATTTTTGTCGAAGAAGAGATCGATGACTACAAAGCCATCGAAGCCATGCCGGGCGTAATGCGCATTCCGGAGAAATATCTGGCGCGTGAGATCGAACGTATCGCCAACGCGGGGATCCGCTCGGTGATGACCTTCGGCATCTCTCACCATACCGATGCCACCGGCAGCGACGCGTGGAAAGAAGATGGCCTCGTCGCCCGCATGTCCCGCATCTGCAAAGAGACCGTGCCGGAAATGGTGGTAATGTCAGATACCTGCTTCTGCGAATACACCTCTCACGGCCACTGCGGCGTGCTGTGCGATCACGGCGTGGATAACGATGCTACCCTGCTTAACCTCGGCAAGCAGGCGGTTGTGGCTGCCGCTGCGGGTGCGGACTTCATCGCGCCCTCTGCCGCAATGGACGGACAGGTTCAGGCGATCCGTCAGGCGCTGGACGCGGCGGGCTTTACCGACACCGCCATCATGTCTTACTCCACCAAATTTGCCTCCTCCTTCTACGGCCCGTTCCGTGAAGCTGCGGGCACAGCGCTGAAGGGCGATCGTAAAACCTATCAGATGAACCCGCTTAACCGTCGGGAAGCGATTCGTGAATCCCTGCTTGATGAAGCCCAGGGTGCAGACTGCCTGATGGTGAAACCGGCTGGTGCGTATCTTGATATCCTGCGCGACATTCGCGAGCGCACCGAGCTGCCATTGGGCGCTTACCAGGTCAGCGGCGAGTACGCAATGATCAAATTCGCCGCGCTAGCCGGTGCGATTGACGAAGAGAAAGTGGTCCTCGAAAGCCTCGGCGCCATCAAACGCGCAGGCGCGGATCTGATCTTCAGCTACTTCGCGCTGGATCTGGCTGAGAAAAAAATCCTCCGCTAATCTTCACCAAACTGCAATACAACCGACATCTGCTCCTTCTACTGTCTTCGCAAGACGGCAGGAGGAGTAACCATGTTTAGCCTCGATAGCGTTCTCGACGATCTTTGGCCTCAGGCGAGGCCTGCACCCTGGCAAAAAAGTCTGTTAAAAAGACTGTTTTACGAAGACGAATTTCAGCAATTTGCCGCAGCCCACCGCCACCTGAAAGGGCTGGATATGGTGGAGCAAGTTCTGGAACACCTTGATATTCTCTGCACCGTTTCCGCCCGCGATCTCGAACAAATCCCCGAACATGGCCCGCTGGTCATTATTGCCAACCACCCGACGGGTACGCTGGACGGGCTGGCGCTGATGTACGCCGTCTCCCGCGTGCGTCGCGATGTTAAAGTCGTGACCAACCGGATGCTGACTCACCTTGAGCCCCTCAGCTCGCTGTTTATTCCGGTGGACAATATGGGCGGCAGGACGGCGAAATCGTCCCTGGTTCAGATGGAACAGCATCTGCAAAACGCAGGCGTGCTGATCTTCTTCCCGGCCGGAGAAGTTTCCCGCCCCACGCGTAAAGGCATTCGCGATAAAAAATGGCACTCCGGCTTTATCAAACTCGCCAGCAAGCTGCGCGCCCCGCTGCTGCCGGTGCATATTCAGGCGCATAACAGCCTGCTCTTTTATGCCAGTACGCTGGTCTCCCCGACGCTGTCGATGCTGTTATTGATGCAGCAGATGTTCCGCCGCCGCCACAGCCAGCTGCCGATTAAAATCGGCCAGCAGATTGCGTGGCATCACTGGCACAGCGCCACCCTTTCGTCGCGTGAGATGGCCGAGCAGTGCCGTCAGCACGTGATGCGTCTTGGCAAGGGAGTGCCCGGCGTCTTTAAAACCCAGTGCGCGATTGCCCGTCCGGAAGACCGGGCCACCCTGAAACGCGCGCTGGCGCAGGCCGAATGTCTGGGCAATACCAGCGACGGTAAAACCATCTATCTTTGGCAGCGCAACGGTCAGGAAGACGCCCCGCTACTGCGCGAGCTGGGCCGCCTGCGCGAGATTGCCTTTCGCGCGGTGGAGGAAGGGAGCGGCAAGCGCCGGGACACCGACTGCTACGACGATGATTATCTGCACCTGATCCTGTGGGATGATGAGGATCTGGAGATCGTCGGCGCGTATCGCTTTATGCCGACCGCCAGACAGGTTGAACGTCGCGGTCTGGAAGGGTTGTACAGCTATAGCCTGTTCCACTACGACGACAAAATGCAGGACGTGCTGGAGCACGGCATTGAGCTGGGGCGCAGCTTTATTCAGCCGCGCTACTGGGGACGCCGCGGCCTGGACTATTTATGGTCCGGCATTGGGGCTTACCTGGCGCGTTATCCGAACTATCGTTACCTGTTTGGCCCGGTCTCAATTTCCGGGGGGTTACCGCCAGCCGCGCGGGATCTGCTAGTGGCCTTTTACCGTCTGTGGTTCCCGGCGACGCATCCGCTAGCCGCCTCGCGCCAGCCGTATCCCGCGTCCCTGCCGGACGTGCTGGCGCAGTTTGGCGGCGTGGATTACGTAGACGACCTGACAAAGCTGAAATCCCTGCTCGGCAATCTGGGCTGCGGCATTCCGCCGCTCTACAAGCAATATTCCGAGCTTTGCGAGCCCGGCGGCGTGCAGTTTATTGATTTCGGCAGCGACCCGGCGTTTAACAACTGCGTTGATGGGCTGGTGCTGGTGGATTTGTGTTACCTGAAGGCGAACCGCTACCAGCGGTATATTGAGGCGCACCTTTAAGTGTGCAGTTTTTTGTAGGCCGGGTAAGGCGTAGCCGCCACCCGGCCTACGGGTACTACAGGATCATGGGCGGTAAAACGGCTTATCGCCCAAAATCGTCGCCCGCTGCATAATCCGGCGCTGCGGCAGATAGTCCGCATTGGCATAATGCTGCGTCACGCGGTTATCCCATATCGCCAGGTCATTCTCCTGCCAGCGCCAGCGCACCTGAAACTCCGGCTTGGTAATATGCGCGAACAGGAATCCCAGCAGCGCATCACTCTCTTTCTCGGACACGTCCACAATGCGCGTGATGAACCCTTCGTTCACGAACAGCGCCTGCTTGCCGGTGACCGGATGGGTCCGCACCACCGGGTGCAGCAGCGGAGGATGTTTCGCAACCGCCTCCTGCCAGCGCTGATGCTCCTCTTCGCTTTTGCGATACTTGTATTCCTGGAATGATTTTTTGAAGTCGTGCTCCGCCCGCAGCCCGCTCAGCAGCGTCCGGAGCGGCGCGGAGAGCGCCTCATACGCCGCAATCCCGCTGGCCCACAGCGTATCGCCCCCCGTATCCGGCAGCAGCTTCGCCGCCAGAATCGCCCCGGCGGGCGGCGTCTCGATAAAGGTCACGTCGGTATGCCAGTTGTCGTTATCCGGCGGGTTATCGTTGTGGGTGTCCAGAACGATAATCTCCTCCACACCTTCCGCATGCGGATAGACGGGGTGGATATGCAGATCGCCAAAGCGCAGGGCCAGCGCGCGCTGCTGCTGCGGGGTGATCGCCTGCTCGCGCAGGAAAACGACCTGATGACGCAGCACCGCGTGGTACAGCTGCTCGAACTGGTTATCGCTCAGCGGACGGGTCACATCCAGGCCCGATACCTGTGCGCCAATGTATGGCCCCAGCGGGGTAATGGTCAGACGTTCACTCATTGTATTTCTCCATGCCAGGGCGTCAGGCGGCGCTGTAACGCGCGCAGCCCCAGTTCTAATCCGAAGGCGATCGCGGCGATCGCCGCGATCCCTGCCAGCACCACGTCAGTCGCCAGGAACTCTCCCGCCGACTGCACCATAAACCCAAGGCCGCGCGTGGCCGCAATCAGCTCTGCCGCCACCAGCGTGGACCAGCCCACGCCGAGGCCGATGCGCAGCCCGGTTAAAATTTCCGGCAGCGCGCCCGGTAAAATCACGAACAGCAGCACCTGCGTGCGGCTGGCCCCCAGCGACTGCGCCGCCCGGATCCGCACCTGCTGGGCGCTCTTCACGCCTTCCAGCGTTGACATTGCAACCGGCGCAAAGATCGCCAGATAGATGAGTAAAACTTTGGGCGTTTCACCTATGCCGAACCAGATAACCACCAGCGGCAGCCAGGCCAGCGGCGGCACCGGGCGGTAAAGCTCGATCAGCGGATCGAGGATGCCTCGCACCGTCGGGCTCAGCCCCATCGCAATACCCACGGGAATGCCGATGATGACGGCAGCCAGAAGCGCCACCAGAATACGCGCCAGACTTGCCCCAAGATGCTGCCAGAGCGTGGCATCCATAAAGCCCTGCGGCCCGGCGATGGTAATGAGTTTGGCCAGCACCTGGCCCGGCGGGGGCAGAAACAGCGGGCTGATCCACTGCTGGGCAGCAACCGCCCACCACACCGCCAGCAGCACCAGCAGCGTACCGACGCTCAACGTGATTTGGCGCGAGAAAGGCCAGCGCAGCGCCAGACGCGTGCGGCGCGTTTTTTCACTGAAGACGATGCTCATGAGAAGGCCTCCCGTTGTTCAAACACGCGGCTTAAAACGTATTCACGCTGTTCGATAAACAGCGGATCGGATTTAATGCTGCGCACGGGTTCTCCCGCGACGTAGCGGCGGGCGAAATCCAGCGGCAAACGCTCAAGCACGCGGCCCGGCCCCGGCGAGAGCAGCACCAGCTCCGTCGCCATAAACACCGCCTCTTCGATATCGTGGGTAATCAACAGCACCTGCTTGCCCGTCTCGTGCCACAGGCGCAGCAGCAGGGTTTGCATCTGCTCGCGGGTGAAGGCATCCAGCGCCCCGAACGGCTCGTCCAGCAGCAACAGCTGCGGATTAGCTGCCAGCGCGCGGGCAATACCTACGCGCTGCCGCTGGCCGCCGGAAAGCTGCCAGATTAAGCGTTTTTCCGCCCCTTCCAGCCCCACTTTTTTCAGCATCGCCCGTGCCGTTTCCAGCCGCTTTTCGCGGTTGATGCCCGCAAGCTGCAGCCCAAACGCCACGTTTTCCTGCACGTTGCGCCAGGGGAGAAGCCCTTCATTCTGGAAGACCACGCCGCGCTCGGCGCCCGGGCCTTCCACCTTTTTGCCTTCCAGTTGGATGGTGCCATGCTGATAAGGGACAAACCCGGCGATCAGATTCAGCAGCGTGGTTTTTCCGCACCCGGACGGGCCCAGCACCACCAGCAGCTCACCGCTGTCCAGCGTCAGGTTGATCTCCTCCAGCGCGGGCTTACCGCCGTAATCGGCGTACAGGTTCGTAATATTCAGCATGGCGGACTCCTTATTTCACAAAACGATCGGTCACGTACTGGCTGTAATCCGCTGCCACCGCAGGCACTTTGCCCTGCTCTTTCAGGAAGGTGGCGGTATCCACAATCGCTTTGTTCACCGGCCCGGTCAGCTGCTGCACCTGCTGCGCGGGCGTCAGATAGGTATTGCCTTTCACCAGCCCCGGCACGTCCGCTTCCGGCACGCCGCTCAGGCGAGAGAGTTTTTCCAGGTTGGCGGGCTGCTTCAGCCATTCATCCGGGTTAGAGATGTACGGCTGCTGGGCGTCAATCGCGCTTTTGGCGAAGGCTTTCACCACCTCTGGATGCTTCTCAGCGAAGTCTTTACGCACGACCCACACGTCGAGGGTTGGCGCCCCCCACTGGCCCACTTTTTCAGAGTCGGTCAGCACGGTGCCGTCTTTTTCCAGCTCGTTCACGGCCGGTGCCCAGACGTAGGCCCCGTCAATATCCCCGCGCTGCCAGGCGGCGATAATCGCCGGCGGCTGCAGGTTGATAATTTGTACCTGACCCGGCTTGATGCCCCAGTGTTTGAGCGCCGCCAGCAGGCTGTAGTGGGTGGTGGAGATAAACGGCACGGCAATGCGTTTGCCGATCAGATCCTCAGGTTTGGTTATGTTCTTCTTCACCACCAGCGCTTCAGAGTTACCGAGTTGCGAGGCGAGCAGGAAAACCTCAATCGGCACCTGCTGGCTGGCCGCAACCGCCAGCGGACTGGATCCGATATTGCCGATCTGCACGTCGCCGGAGGCTAACGCACGCACCACGGAGGCGCCGCTGTCGAACTTACGCCAGTCGACTTTCGCACCGCTCTCTTTGGCAAAAGTGTTGTCCGCCTGCGCGACTTTCGCCGGTTCCGCAGAGGTTTGATACGCGACGGTGACGTCCACCGCCTGCGCCTGAAATGCCCACAGCGCCAGTGCGCCGAGAAGTGTGATTCGCGATGAAATTGCCATAGTGCCTGCTCCCCTTGTTGTTATGAGGGCAGTATTTCCGGCGCGGGAATTTTGATAAAGGAATAAAAATGAATCGCTCATAACGATTCGTTTTTAGATAAAAAGCGGGAAAGGATAGTTGGTTTTGTGCGGTTGTTTTTTTTCCCTCTCCCGTGGGAGAGGGTCAGGGTGAGGGCATCAGCGCTTCGCGGTAAGCTCAGCAATATCCTTCGGCGTGGTGCGACAGCAGCCGCCAATCAGCTTCGCTCCGGCGTCCAGCCACTGGGGCAGATACCCCGCCAGCGTCTCGCACGCTTCGCCGTGGTGGTGCCAGGTTTTAGTTACCGCGTCATAGTGCTCGCCCGAGTTCGGGTAGACCACCAGCGGCAGCGACGTCAGGCTTTGCAGATGCTTCAGCGCCGCCGTAGTGTTTTCCAGTGCGATGCAGTTAATGCCCTGCGCGACGATCTGCGGAGAGCTTGCCAGCACGCTGACCACCTCGCGCAGCGGCGTACCGTCGCTCAGGTGCTCGCTGTCGCGTAAGGTGAACGAGAACCACGCCCGGGCGCGGGGATATTCAGACAGCAACGCCGCCAGCGCCTTAATCTCCTCAAAGGATGGTAGGGTTTCGCAGGCCAGCAGGTCAGCGCCCGCATCCAGCAGCGCTTCCACTCGAGGACGATGGAAGGTGGTGAATTCTTCCGCACTGCGCACATAGTCGCCGCGATACTCTGAGCCATCCGCCAGATAGGCGCCGTAAGGCCCAACGGAGCCCGCTACCAGCAGCGTACCCGCGTGCGGATTTTCAGCCAGATACGCTTCGCGCGCCTTACGCGCCAGCTCCACGCTTTTACCAATCAGCGCGCGGGACTGCGCCTCGTCCAGACCTCGCGCCGCAAACCCCGCAGGCGTGGCCTGATAGCTGGCGGTGATCGCCACCTGCGCGCCCGCTCGATAGTAGTCGAGATGCACTTCGCGGATAAGATCCGGGTTTTCAACCAGCACTTTGGCAGACCATAGGCTGTCTGCAAGGTTACAGCCGCGCGCTTCCAGCTCCGTTGCCATCGCGCCATCCAGCACCACAAACGGCTGTTTTTCAAGGATGGCGATAAGCGGGTTATTCTGCGACATGTTCAGGCTCCTGCGATGTCATATTTCGGGTCAGGTAGTACGCACCATAACACAGGGCGACAAACGGAAGCCCGCAATAAAGGGCAATGCGCTGGCTCGGGTCAAACCACAGGCCGACACAGGCCACCACGCAGAGGATAAAACCGAGCACCGGCACCAGCGGATACCACGGCGCGCGATACTGCAGCGCAGAGAGCGGCTGCCCGGACTGCAGATGACGGCGGCGGAAAACGAAGTGCGACGCGCAGATGCTGATCCAGACCGCCACCACCGCAAAGCCAGAAATCGCCGAGAGCGCGACAAACACCGTGTCCGGGGCCACGACGCTGGAGAACAGCGCCAGCACGCCGCCGAGCATAGAGACCGAGAGCGCCGTCAGCGGCACGCCGTTTTTGTTCACGCGGGCAAAGCAGCGCGGCAGCGTTTTCTCGTTCGACAGCGACCACAACATGCGCCCGGAAGCGTACAGGCCCGAGTTCGCCGCCGAGAGGATCGCCGTCAGGATCACGAAGTTAACGATGTCTGCCGCGTAAGGAATCCCGACCTTTTCAAACACCAGCACGAACGGGCTCTTTTCCACGCCCGCCTGCTGCATCGGGATCAGCGCCGCCAGCACAAACACGGTGCCGATAAAGAAGATAATCAGGCGCGCGATGGTGGTGCGGATCGCAACCGGAATCACCTTGTGCGGATTTTCCGTTTCGCCCGCTGCGATGCCGATGAGTTCTGTCCCGGAAAAGGCAAAGTTCACCGCCACCATGGTCATCAGGATCGGCAGGCCGCCGTGCGGGAACCAGCCTTCGGCAGTGATATTGCTTAAGCCCGGCGCGGGGGAACCGTCCTGCATCGGGATAAAGCCAAAGACCGCCGCCCCGCCAAGGATAATAAAGGCGATGATGGTAATGACTTTGACCAGGGAGAACCAGAATTCGCCTTCAGCAAAGAAGCGCGTCGAGATGACGTTCAGGCCAAAAATCACCACGCAGAAGACCACGCACCAGGCCCAGACGGGCACCTGCGGGAACCAGTACTGCATGCAGAACCCGGCGGCGGTAAAGCTCGAGCCGAGCGCCACCGTCCAGGTGAGCCAGTAGAGCCACGCCACGGTGTAGCCCGTCGCCGGGCCAAGATAGCGGGCGGCATAGACGTGGAACGCGCCGGTTTCCGGCATCGCCACGGAAAGTTCGCCCAGACACTGCATCACCAGCCAGACCACCAGCGCGCCTATCAGGTACGCCAGCAGCGTCCCTGCCGCCCCGGTCGTTGAAATGATGTAGCCGGTATTGAAGAATAACCCTGTCCCAATCACGCCGCCCAGCGAGAGCATAATCAGGTGGCGTGTTTTCATGGTGCGCTTAAGCTGCCCATTTTCTTGTTGTTTTTGCATATTACCTTCTATACGTATGGACATCTAAACATCCAAAGAAGGTGTGTTATACCGCGATTGTTAATAAAAAGCTAGATGACAAGACGCAAACGGGCACGCCTCGCGCTGAGTCTGGGGTGGGTTGTGAGGATCACATAGAGAATCGGACGCCAGGCCATAAGCACCTCCGCAAGCAGATACTTACAGCATGGTGCGGGAAGCGGCGATCTTCGGTCAGTCGAAAGTGGTATCCGTGAAGAGCGGATTCATACCGCTACACTGCCCGCCCCCTGACGCAAAGTTGGTAATTCTCACAATCAGTTCTATAGTCGACACAGTTTCTTAGTAACCAGGATTGACTGATGCGCTTTAACGGACTGACCAAAGGTTTCTTTATCTTTATTCTTGCCCTCGTGACCTGGGCCTTCTTCGACGTGCTGTCGCCCTACTTCTCCGCGATACTCTGGGCTGCCATTCTGACCGTCATCTTCAACCCGGTAAAAAACAGGCTGCGCGCAGCGCTGGGGGATCGCAACGGGCTTGCCTCGCTGTTGACCATTGGCATTATCTGCCTGATCGTCTTTATTCCGTTGATGGTGATCCTCTCCTCGCTCGCCATTGAGCTGAACGTGGTGTATACGAAGCTCCAGGAGAACAACACCCAGTTCCCGGAAGTGGTGGCGAGCATCTTTAACCATCTGCCTGACTGGGCCAGCGGCTTCCTGGCGGATCATAACCTGACCAACGCGGCGCAGATCCAGAAAAAACTCTCTGATGTCGCCCTGCAGGGCGGGCAATATCTTGCCGGCAGCGCGTTCCTGATTGGCAAGGGGACGTTTGGCTTTGCGATTAGCTTCGGCATCATGCTGTATCTGCTGTTCTTCCTGCTGAAAGACGGCCCCTATCTGGTGCGCCAGATCCTTGATTCCCTGCCGCTGTCTGATTTCGCTAAACAGCACCTGTTCGCCAAATTCGTCGGCGTTTCTCGGGCGACGGTAAAAGGCACGGCGGTGGTCGCGGTGGTGCAGGGCACGCTCGGCGGGATTGCGTTTGCCATTGCAGGCATTGATGGCAGCGTGCTCTGGGGCGCATTGATGGCCTTCCTCTCGCTGGTGCCCGCCATCGGCTCGGCGATTATCTGGGTGCCCGCCGCAATATTCCTGTTCGCCACCCATCAGCTTTGGCAAGGGCTGTTTATTGTCGGCTTCTTCGTAATTATCGTCGGGCTGGTGGACAATATTCTGCGCCCGCTGCTGGTGGGGAAAGACACAAAAATGCCGGACTACCTGATTCTGATCTCCACCCTCGGCGGCATGGAGCTGTACGGCATTAACGGCTTTGTGATCGGGCCGCTCATTGCCGCGCTGTTTATCGCCTGCTGGAACCTCTTCTCTGGGCGCGATCACGAAGGTAATGCCGAAGAGCTGGACCCCGACTTCATCGAAGAAGGAAAAAATCCTCCAGAATTGTGAGGATGTGACGATATACACCACACCAGGCGGCGCTGTGCCGCCTTTTTTTTCGCCTTAAATCAGACGTTTTCTATAATTTGAAAGAACGCCATCCTACTCATGTCGTAAAAGGATCATCTGGTGCGAATCGCGACGATAACCAACTGGGCCTATGGTGCCACGGTCTGCCTGACCATCGCCTCCGGCATCATCATGCTGATGGCGTCCAGTGCTGATACCCTCGAGCGTCAGGCCGTTGAACAACGGCAGATGTTCGATCAGCTCACGGAAGATATTGAAATCGATATCTGGGCGCAGTCTGATTTAGCACGGCTGTACGTCATTAAAAAAGATCCACAGGTTCTCAGGGAATATAACCAGGCAGAAAACAGCCTGAAGAGCATCGAGCTTCGGCTGGAAAAGTTGCAGGATAATGGCGCATCGGATGAAGAACTGGCCCTGCTGCATGAAGGAATAAAGATTGTCGATGAACTGCAGGACGAGCAGCAGACGGCACTAACGAGCGCGGCGCAGGGAGAAGATGCTAAGGCCGTTGCGCTGCTCTACGGCGCGCCCTATGAGCTGGAGCTGGAGCGCGCGCAGAGCCAGCTCGATCACTTCCGCCAGATACTCGACAAACGCGTCATCGCCTCCGTTCAGGACGCGACAAAAAAATCGAAAGCGCTGCGTACGGCCTCTGAGCTGATGGTCGGCCTGACCGCCCTGCTGTTCCTGTTTGTTCTCGGCTTTATATTGAAGCGCCGCGTGCTGCGCCCCGTGGTGCGCCTGAGCGACGTGGTGCACCGTCTGGCATCCCAGGATTACGCGGTTGAAACGCCCAATTTCCAGCAGATTGATGAGATTGGCGATATGGCCCAGGCCATCCGCATCTTCCGCGAAAACGGCCTGGCGCGACAGCGTCTGGAGAAAGAGCGCGATGCCGACTGGGCCATCCGCGAGCTGCTGGCGCGCATGACCCAGCGGCTGCAGGGGTGTGAAAACTTTAACGATGTGATTAACGTGGCGGAGCTGTTTGCCCCCAATATCGCGCCGGGGATCGCGGGCCGACTCTACGTCCTTGACCGGGAGCCGTGGCAGATGCGCTGCGTCGCGCAATGGCTTTCACCGGTTGGTGAAGAGATAAGCTTCCATCCGGACGAGTGCTGGGCCGTGCGCCGCGGGCAGAGCCACCCGCCGGTAAACGGTGAGCCGGATGTCGCCTGCTACCATCTGCCGTCCTCCCAGGCGGAAAGTTCCCTGTGCGTGCCGCTTATCGCCCAGGGCGAGGCCATTGGCCTGCTCTCCTTCCAGAATATTACGGCGGACAACGCCCCTTCCCGCGCCTATCTGGAACTGATGGCCGAAGCGCTTGGGCTGGCGCTGGCCAACCAGCGTCTGCGCGACGCGTTGCTGGAAAAAGCCTTGTTCGACCCGCTCACCGGACTGCGTAACCGTCATCATCTGGAAGATACCCTGCAAACCCAAACGGCACAGGCGTTACGCACCGGCGAACCGTTAAGCTGCATGATGATAGACATCGATCACTTCAAGAGCATCAATGACCGATTCGGCCATGAAGCGGGCGATCAGGTAATTAAAAGCGTGGCGTCAATCGTTCAGCGGGTCGCACATGACAACGGACTGGCGTTCCGCTACGGGGGCGAGGAGTTTTTGGTGCTGCTTTCTGGTGCCGATGAAGCAGGCGCGTATGCCTGTGCGCAGAAGATTTACACCGGCGTACATGAGCTGTCGCTTCGCTACGGACTGACCGAGATTGGGCCGGTTGATGTGTCGATTGGCATTGCCAGCTACCCTCAACATGCCCAGACCGACAACCTGCTGCGCGCCGCGGATGTGGCGCTATACCGGGCAAAAGAGCTGGGACGCGCGCGGATTGTGAGTTTTGGGATGCTGGAGGCGGTTTAGCCGGTCAACAGATCGATTATGGCTCTGATTACTGCCGGCGAAGGCACTCACTGGCCAGATATGCCGGCAATACCTCTGAAGGGGGAACAGATATTTACCCCGAGTCGCTTCCATGCTTCCACGGCACGAACAGCCAGCTAAGCGCTGAGCTTAAACCTTCCCCCCACAGGCGCAAAGTATAAACTTTTCGTGATATTCTTTTTTTTGCCTGCCTGGCTTATATACTCGAAAATAATCGTGACCGGCTCGAAAAAATACTTAACACGAATATTTCCGTTCTCAACATAAGTGCCACTACGATTATTTACACCTAATCGTCTTCTCTATTATCTCTGAATTATGAATGTTTCGCTTTCATTATTGGGCCTAACGGGTATTACATTTCTGCTATGGAAAAACGTCTATGTATAAGCTGGATTTCAAATCCCAAAAAACCTGGGGAGCGCTGGCGTCGATTGCTGTCATCGCTGGGGTATTAGCATCCGTATTGGCGTGGACTGCGGGTTGGTTCGGATCTCGTACCGTCAGTCAGTCGTTAGTGTCAGAAACACCGAAACCGTTTCCAGCCGGCTTTCGTCGTGCGCACGGGAAAGGCATCTGTTTTGCGGGTACGTTCACGCCAGACGGTGCAGCAACGTCTTTATCAACCGCACGCCTCTTTTCCCAATCAAAAACCCCCGTTGTAGGACGATTCTCTATTGGCACCGGTAACCCACATGCCGCGGATACCTCGACGAAAACGCTGAGCATGGCGCTGTTGCTTAAAACGGATGACAAACAACAATGGCGTATGGCAATGAACAACGTGCCATTCTTCGCAACACGGGATCCTGAAGGATTTCTCGCCATGCCAAAAGCGCTCGCGGTAGATGGGTCTACCGGCAAGCCGGATCCGCAGCGCCTTGCGGCATTTTTAAAAGCGTATCCCGAGGCAAAGAAATACCTCGCGTGGGCGGCACAAACCCCGGCTCCCGGTAGCTTTTCCGGTGCGACGTTTAACAGCATTAATGCTTTCTACCTTGTCGATGCTCAAGGCCATAAACAGCCGGTACGCTGGATGATGCGCCCGCACGATCTGTTTATGCCTTTGGATGAGACGGTACGGCAGAAAGTCGATCATGACTTCCTTTTCGAAGGTATCAGCCAGAGACTGGCACAGAAACCAATCTACTGGGATATGGTATTGCAGCTCGCACAGCCGGGCGATCCGGTGGATGACCCTTCCCAGCCATGGCCGGACGATCGCAAAAAGGTGGTAGCCGGCACGCTGGAAGTGACGCGCGTCGAAACACAATCCACAGGCGCGTGCCGCGACGTTAACTTTGACCCTTCGATTGTTCCTGCAGGCGTTGCGGTGTCTGATGATCCCATCTTAAACGCCCGCTCCGCGGCCTACTCCCACTCTTTCAGCCGCCGTGAGCGGGAAATCGGCTACGGCAAGGCCACCGAAGCCGTGCAAAAGCAGGAGGTAAAATGAGCTCGAATAAAGACATGCGAGAGCACGCGCCGCAGCATTTCAATACCCTGGCGCGAAGCCTGCACTGGCTGATGGCGGTGATGATCCTGGCCATGCTTTTCATCGGTACCGCGATGATGACGTCGTTACATCACCGGATTTGGTTAATCGACCTGCACCGGCCGCTGGGTATCGCCATTTTACTGCTGGCACTGGTGCGTCTGGTCAACCGGCTTCTTAGCCGGACGCCGCCACTTCCTGCCGATTTGCCCATCTGGCAGGTGCTTGCAGCAAAGGCATCACACTGGATACTGTATGGGTTAATGCTGGCAATGCCGCTGCTGGGGTGGGCGCAACTGTCGGCAGCGGGCCTGCCAATCGTAATGTTTGATGGCGTCAACCTGCCGGCGATTGTCCCCACCAGTCCAGTGCTGTATGCCTGGTGTCACGATGCCCATAGCCTTCTGGCAAAGTTGCTTTTTGCTGTGGTGCTGGTCCATCTCTCTGCCGCACTCGTCCATGCGTGGATCTACCGGGACGCAGTGTTTGCCAGCATGGCGAAAGGGGGATCCAGGAGGACATGAAGTAAGGCAAGCGCTATGGGACACGCTCAATCGGAATGTTAGTGTCCTCGCTTATCATCGTGATCCTGAAACAGCGTACACCCCGGGGCGCGTATTTAGTCTCCAGATTCGCGCCCCCAAAAAGCCACGGGCCCCCCAAAATTGTCGTCGAAGTTAATATCAATCAATTAAAGCGATTATTTTTTAAACAGAAGAGCATTCATGCCCGCAATTTTAGCTTTTATCAAAAAGTTAAGCGTCGCTCGAGTATCAAAAACCCTGTCACCCACAACGCATAACCCATTGATTAAACTGTGTTTACATCAATAAAAACGATAAAAACCCTTACTCCCCAACAAAATATATCAACTCGTGTGATATCTAAATTATAATTCTTATACTTCTGTTAAAAAGGTGGAGGCCAAAATGCGATTAACCCTACTGCTGTTATGCTGTCTGGTACAAAGTGTAACCTGGGCTGGCGAACTGCCAAAACCAGTTGGTAAACCCATTTTAACGATTTACGGTAATATAGAAAATACCAATGAAAATGGAAAAGCAGTGTTTGATCTCGCCAGCCTTGAAAAACTGGGTGTGGTGAGTTTCGAGACGACATCCCCCTGGTATAATGGACGTACAAAGTTTGAGGGTGTCCCCATGAACAAACTCATGGATTATGTGGGTGCGAAGGGGACTAACGTTAATGTTATTGCGCTCAATGATTACTCTACCGTGATCCCTCTCAGTGATTTCAAAAAATACAACGCCATACTTGCTTTAAAGGTCAATGGCGAATATATGCGCATCCGAGACAAAGGGCCATCTTTCATTGTTTACCCCTATGACAGTCTTCCTGAGTTGAATAATCAGATTTATTACTCGCGATCAGCATGGCAGGTTAGCAAAATGAAGATTGAGTAGCCGTTCAGGAGAACATAATGAACAGGATACTGGTTGGTATCATTTTTTCTCTTTTTATCACGACAGGATATATTGCATTTCTTGTTTACGATCGACAGCAGGAATTGCAAAAACTGACTCAATACACTGAGTCCTGGTCCGTGGCACAACTGGTATCAGAGTATTACCGTTTTGAATCATGGCTTGGTCTATACGCAACCGATACTGATGACGTTACGATAGACCAGGTCCGCATGCGTCTCGAAATTATGCTAAGCCAGAGCGATTTAATGAAGGGGGGAGATTTAGGCCGCTATATTGACAGCGATAAAGCGCATCAGGAACTCGCTATACGCTTAGAGAAAATACTGACCTATCTGGATAGCCATCTTGAAAAAATGAGCCATCCGGAGTTACAGGCATATCTGACAAATATGCATGATCTCGATGCGCCGCTAAGTCAGCTTTCTGCAACGGCATTGACGAAAGATATTAACACGGTTAATGAATCCAACCATAAAATACAGATCCTGTACTATATTTATTCCGTACTTTCATTACTCCTTGTGATTTTAAGCTTTATTCTGGGTTTCTTAATGATCTACCAGAATAAAAACATTCTCAAAGCACACATGCAGGTTAAAAGCCTTGCCGACGAACTTCAAATATCAAAAGAAAAACTGCAAATTCAGAACTCGAAGCTGGAGTATGATGTTTATCATGACTCCCTCACCGGCATGAAAAACCGCCTTTTCTTCTGGGACGATCTCAACAAAATTACTCTTCAGGCCGATAAAAACCACACCCCTGTCACGGTAATGCTATTTGATTTAGACCGATTCAAAGAGGTCAACGATACCTATGGCCATGATGCCGGAGATTTGCTGTTGAACCAGGTATCCAGACGCCTCACCTCAATGAGCAGCGCCACTGATACATTTTACCGTTTGGGCGGAGACGAATTCGCTCTGCTTTCCAGCGGCCTCACCGAAACAGCAGCCGTTTCGCGCGCCAAAGAGATAAGCGAGCATATCAGCCAGCCCTATACGATTAATAACCAGCTGATAAAAATCGCCACCTGTGTGGGTATCGTGTTATCGGATAATGAACGGCGCTCTGATTATCTTTATAAATTTGCCGATCTGGCGCTCTACGAAGCCAAAAAAGAGGGTTCACAGCAGATAAAAGTCTTCCGTCAGTGGATGCTGCAAAAGCTGCAGGAAAGTAGAACCCTTGAACATGATATGGCACTGGCGATCGATAACCATGAGTTCGTTGTTTATTATCAGCCTATTGTCGATTCATTCAGCAATGAAATTTACGGCTACGAAGCGCTGATTCGCTGGATACATCCGGTGAAGGGGATACTGTCACCTGATTACTTTATCTCTGTCGCTGAAAAAACGGGGATGATCAATCAGATTGGCAAAAATGTGCTTGAGCTTGCCTGCCGGGAAGCGGTCTCATGGGCGGTTCCGGCCAGGATCTCTGTGAACGTCTCACCCGTTCAGCTGGGCACGAAATCCTTTACGGCGATGGTACAGTCCATCCTGAAGGAGACAGGACTTCCGGCAAACCGTCTTGAATTAGAGGTTACGGAGTCTTCGCTCTTCAGTGACAGCAATACGCCGATCACTATTCTCAAAAAGCTCAGAACGCTCGGTGTAAAAATTTCTATCGATGATTTCGGAACGGGCTATTCGTCGCTATCAAGACTGAGTGAACTGAATTTTGATAAAATTAAAATCGATAAATCCTTTGTGAACCCAATATCCACGCAGGATGATGCCCTTAATATCGTTAAATTGATTACCGGCATGGCGAAGAGCCTCAATATGAGAGTCATTGCAGAAGGCGTTGAAACCGAAGCGCAGCTTGAACGTCTTCAGGCGCTTGGCTGCGATCTCGTTCAGGGATACCTGTTCGGAAAACCACAGGCTGAGATTGACAGGAAGATTAGGTACGGTTGAAATGGTTGCGCGGTTGTTTCTGGCCCAAAACCCTTCAGGTGATTGATAATCAAAGGTTATAATATGAAAAAAACAGCCCCGGACTATACGCCTGTTGATTTATCTCGTTGGGCAAGGAAAGAGCATTTTGAAGTCTTCCAGTCATTTGCTGAGTGTACAATTAACCAAACGGTTCTGATCGACATCACCGCGCTGCGAAAACATATCAAAGAGGTGGGCTGGAAGTTTTACCCTACGATCATTTTTCTCCTGTCTAAAATCATGAACCGGCATCCTGAGTTCCGTATGGTCATGAAGGACGATGAGCTTGTCATATGGAATGAAGTTCATCCCAGCTACACCATCTTCCACCCAGAAACGGAGACCTTTTCGTCATTGTGGAGCCACTTCGACGGCAATATTCATCACTTCCAGAACACGTATGCAGAAGATACGGCGCGCTATGGCAATAACCTTTCATACTGGCCTAAGGAAGAGACCCGCGAAAACGTCTTTTTCGTCTCGTCTATTCCGTGGGTAACGTTTACGAACTTTACGATGAATATTGCGCATATGAAGAACTTCTTTTCCCCAATGTTCACGTTTGGTAAATACTACGAACAGGATGGAAAAGTGCTGTTGCCTCTCGCGGTGCAGGTCCATCATTCGGTGTGCGATGGTTTCCATGTGGCAAGGATGTTTAATGAGTTGCAGGTGATGTGTGATGGTTTGCCGGCGCTATCGAAGGAATGTAATGGCTAATGCGCAAAAAATGAGCATGCTCTTTATCTTAAGTTATAGAGTATCAGGGTGATGCTTTTCTGTAACTCATCCTTCCGCTCGTCAAGCTAGTAGACAAAGCTCCTCTCCTGTCAGCCCTCTGTTTCTTTCAGGGGTATTTTACCGATCATTTTCCACCATTTTTTTGCAGTGGTAATCAGTAATCGTAACCGGATATCCATAGCTTTTACCCGCCGCCTTTGGCCTCGATAGCATTTTTACACACTGCTCCAGTGTAAGCTTATGGCACGAGTAATGTTTCCATGAGACAGGCGCCCCCCCTGCCTTGTGTATTAATCCTGTGATTAGATACATTTTTCCTTTCTCAATGCTTCTATATAGATAATATTAATTACTGAAACTTATACTGAGTCAACCAATCCAGCATTAACAATCTTTTGTTGTTTCAGGTTCCGAAATATATTTAGCTCAGTCCAACCTGAAAGCCAGACCATCAACATATGACTTACAGCGATATATTCTGTAAGAAATAAATTATGAACGCTTACGCTCTCAATGCCTGCAGACTTTTTGACAGCACGGTAATGTCTTTGGACTACTTTAGCATCTTTACTGCTGGCCTTAATCCAGGTGACATAAGTTTCAACACCCTTTGAAATTAATTCCATACTTCTCTGAGCCGCAGAAGTTAATGTGGAATGAACATTATAATTGTAATTGAGTGAGACCTGTGTTGTTCTTTTCCGTAAAGAGTGAAGATCTGTTCATACGAATCCATTCTTCAAGAAATTGTTTTTATCAAATATATCTTGCGGGTGAATGATGTTTGCATCTACCTTATAAAAAAGACCAGCAATACCCAGTGCAAAATATTGATTATCAGAGATAATATAAACTCTACGCAAAATAAACATCCTGTTGTACGTTTTTCCTGCCACGCCTGAAATAATTATTATCTCTGATTCCGTGACGATTTTCTTAATATTTTAGCGGGAGATTATGCACTCCACGTAGAATCCCTCTTTCAATCGTAATATAACCACCTGTTTTAAGATCTGATAATATACGCATTATACTGCTTCGGGACATGCGGGTTTTACAGCGGATATAGTTCTCAGCCGTAATGAGCTCCCTAATTTCACTCGGCTTTGCCATCAATTCAATCAACTGATGGCGGATTGAATCATAACTATTAGGCGTCGATAGTCTGTAAATGACTTCTGATACAGATGAAATAAGCGCCATTTGATAACGTGCGAACTCTTCCCATAAATTTTGAGTCGATAATAAATTAAACAATGCTTCTTTGGAAACGATCGCAACCTCGGATGTTAATAATAGTTTGATGACATATTCTGTTTCACTGTCTTTAATGAGTGGTATGTAACCTCTTAGTGTTGGCGCATCAAAAATTTCCAGTAATACTCCGTCAGGATACCGATACAACGAAACCGCACCGCTTTTAATGAAATAACATTTTTCATTATGTTTTTCATTAATAGTAAACCGAGTATTTGCACCATAATTCTCATAATTCAAAAATGGTTCAATTTTTTCCATTATCACTTTAAGATAATGGGTATCAGTGCGGGTTGATTTTTTTTTCATAGTTGCAACCAAAACAAGCCAGTAAGTATAATATATAGCACAGGTTTTGCATTTATCAACTTAATGCTTATGTTTTAAGGTGATGGACTTCAACTGTTCGCACCAGCAGTTTACAGACGTTGCATCAAAAAATATAAGATTCATATTTTTATCAAGGATCAGGGGTATACAGGGATAATGCTCAGGTTTCCCCTCATTCAGAAGGGCACTCACTTCACCTTCGGCAAAGATACTCAGATCAAAAAAACGCAAATACCATTTTTTAAACTCCTCAAAGGAGTGGAGGACAATAAGCGTCTGTTTTTCCGTTTTTAAGTTAATCACGGTTTGCATAAATCTCCCGTTGAACCTTTTATACGATATCAGATAATGCTCTTAAGCATAGCCTTAAGGCGCAGAAACTCAAATTATTATCGAGTCCAAATTGGGATCTATGGTAAGCACCCCTTAAATATATAAGCAATTGAAATACAAATATTTTTATTAATCCCTAATTTATAGACATACAGAATTGTCACTTTTTTGCATTAGTCACATAATAACAGCATAAAAGAATTTTATCTTTTGGCTTTACTTAATGAAAGCATAGCAATAGCAGACGCTGACCAATCATTATTATGGGCATGGATTTATTTTTTATATTTTAATTCGTTTAAAATAAAAAGTTGGTTCATTACCACAATTCACGAGGTCACAATGAATCCTAACTTATGTAAATTCTCGGGTACAAAGCAAACCACTCGCATTCAGTGAGATAAAAAAATGCCTGGCTTCGTGATTGAGATGATTTTGACGTTCCCAGTTCTGCTGTAAAAATTAACAGGGAATGCCCCCCTCGCTGAGTCATAACTTCATCCGGAAAGCTTTCCGGTGAAAAAATTCTGACATACGGCCAAAACGAATAACGTTCTGCGCCCATTTTGCCGGGCTGAGATACCGTTTCCGGCATGCGTAAAATACGCCTGCTGGTGTTCCAGAAACCGTTCCCCTTCCCAGCCTGACTGCGTCCTTCTGCTTCCCCACAGCCCCCACCTAAACATCCGCACATGATTGATCCTCAGTATGGTGCCGTCGACGTTCACCGTGCTGTTTGGGCCACCCGACGTGTCGGTCATACGCAGCGCGGACCGGCTATCGGTAACAGGATCTGACCATGGTAACGAGGCAGAAGAATATCTACGGACATGATCCCCTTCTTTGTTACCTTTGAAGTAAAAATTAAGAATGAGACTGCCAGAAAGTTCACACCTTATCAGGGTGACCTGCCCCCAGGATTAGATACAACCTTCAGTTAGTAATGTCGGTTGGTTTTTCTTCATATTTCTTGTTTCGCCAGTCCGTTGCCAATTCAGCTGGCGTCTGGTAGTCCAGCGATTAATGGGGACGGCACTCGTTATAATCCAGCCGCCAGTCATTAATCGTTTTCCGGGCATGAAGAATATCGCTGAACCAGTGTTCATTCAGACACTCATCGCGAAAGCGTCCGTTAAAACTCTAAATAAATCCGTTCGGCGTTGGCTTACCTGGCTGGATAAGCGGTAGTTCCACACCATGCTAAAAGGCCCATTGATCAAGTGCGCGGCAGGTAAACATACGCGCAGTGCTCGCCCGCGTCGAACTCGATTCTAATCTTTGTGTTCTCTTCCCACTCTTCCAGGCGTTCCACCTCGGCTCGAACTACCGGAAGGCTTTCTTCCAGCGCGGCAATACTCTTTTTGTAGAATCGACGAAACAGGCTAGTTTTTTTACGTTGCAGCAAGTCAGTTTGTCGTATTTTCTCCTGACGGGCCTCTAACAGGTCAGCGCGGATCTCCTTCTGTTGCGCGTTGGCCGTTATGATTAGATCACGCAGCGGCTTCAGGCCTTCACTAGTCAGACGCTCGACGGCGGCACTTCGGATCATGTGGTCGCCTTCGTCAGGCACGTAATAATTCGTCGCCTGCGGGTCAATATAGCGCAAGTTTTGGCGATGATGCTGTTGCTGGTTGCCGAACTTATACAGATCTTGAGTGAAAGAAATACCACTCCCTGGAATGCCGACGGTCGCCCGTTTTCCGCGTTTGCCGACGTTTACGGTTGCTCCCGGCGCGCCGAATGACGCGCTAAATCCATGTTTTCCAATATTCAAGCGCACGCCAGGGAACAGCATGAATGGCTGCCGGAAACGTAGTCCCATTTTTTATGCTCTCATTTGCTTTCTGAAGGTGCGCGAGCGCGCCGCCTGCCTAACGCCGTATAGCTGCGTGTTCGTCGTTTGGCTGATTACTATATTTGCCTAACAGACACACCAAATGTACCTGTGATACACACCAAAGACAGGAACTATTTTAAAACGGCCACGATTGTGGCCATTCGTTTGATCACTTTAGCCCTGCCTCGTCGTCAGCCTTATAAACCATGCGAATGCTGTACCCCTGGTAATTGGCCTGTTCGGCATCTTGAAAAAGTTTTGTACGCACACCGATATGATCACCTTCGAGTTTTTCGGACTCCCAAAATGCGCGGAAACTTTCAAAACGTTGGTTAGTCAGACCGTGGCCGGTGACATAACAAACACGCTGCATATTGCGCCCGTTGGACGTAGTTTTTTTGATGTAGGTCATTCGCCTTTTGTCCTCTGAATTTCATTATGTAACTCGCAAAGTAAAAAATCTTTTTGCGCTTTTCATCATCGATGACGCTCTGCTTCGCGCCATTTTTTATGGTGTCGTAATTCCCACGTCGCGACGATGTTCGCCTGTTGCCATAGTCCACGCTGTTCTGCCGAGCTTCCTGCTCGATTGAAGGAAGCTCGGAATCAATGTTGTACTTCAGATAAACCCAGGCTGCACCAGCGCGGATTATTTCGCAGTTAATCTGTTTATCGTCGCTGTTTATGACAAGGCCCAGCATGCGCCCATAGCGATCTGGTTTGTCGTATGCAATAGATACTGAAGCAAATCACTGCATAGGTGAAAATGCTATGGCAACAGCAGAGCCTTTAGGGCTCTACTTACCTCAACTATTACGCTGCTTGGACTGACCCCGCCCCGGTAGACGATCCTGCCCTATAGTTTGGACTGACCCCGCCCCGGTAGACGATCCTGCCCTATAGTTTGAGCATAGGAGGAGCGTATGGGCACACCACGATTTACACCTGAATTTAAGGAAGAAGCCGTCCGTCAGATAACAGAACGCGGTTATTCCGTTGCCGAAGTATCCGACCGTCTGGGCGTTTCTGCACACAGCCTCTACAAGTGGCTACGGGCTATCAAACCTGATAACAGCGAACAGCATGCCCGGGATTTACTGGAAGCCAAAAGCGAGATCCTGAAACTCCGGGCGCAGCTAAAACGCACCGAAGAAGAACGGGATATCCTGAAAAAGGCCGCGCGGTACTTTGCAAGGGAGCCCGACTGAAGTACCGCTTTATCAATGAACACCGCACTGTATGGGGTGTGATGACGATGTGTCGGGTACTGAATGTCGCCCGGGCCGGGTTCTATGCGTGGCTGCACAACCCGGTCTCGGTGCGTGATAAAGATAACCAGCGTCTGCTGATGCTTATCCGCGACTCATATTCACTGAGCGGAGGCGTATACGGTTACCGGCGGGTTCATGGCGACCTGAACGAAATCGGGGAAACCTGCGGCAAAAACCGGGTGGGTCGTATTATGCAACAAAACCGGATCAAAGCCGTACGCGGCTATAAAGCGCCGCGTCGTATCGCCGGCCGGCCTTCAGTGGTTGCCCCTAATCGCGTGCAGCGGCAGTTTACTGTTGTCCGGGCCAATCAGGTCTGGGTCACAGATATTACTTATATCCGCACCTGGCAGGGCTGGCTGTATCTGGCGGTGGTTATCGATCTCTTCGCCCGTAATGTGGTCGGCTGGTCGATGAAGCCCACTCTCTCACGCGAACTGGCACTCGACGCGCTGATGATGGCCGTCTGGCGGCGAAAACCGGACGGCGAGGTCATCGTGCACTCAGACCAGGGCAGCCAGTACGGCAGTGACGACTGGCAGCGCTTCTGCCGGGCTAATAACCTGGCCCCGAGCATGAGCAGGCGTGGCAACTGCTGGGATAATGCGGTGGCCGAATCGTTCTTCAGTTCGCTGAAAAAAGAGCGGATCAGAAAACGCATCTATAAAACCCGGGATCTGGCCCGGGCCGATATCTTCGATTACATTGAAGTGTTCTACAACCGGGCCCGGCGCCACAGTCACCTCGGCGGCCTCAGTCCGGAGGCCTTCGAACAGGCCTCATCGTGAGGACAGAATTTGTCTACGGGCGTGGGGTCAGTCCAATTCCCCCACGGGCAACTCAGATCGAGACGGGTTGGAACGGTCATCATAGGGAGAAGCAGTAGGTAGCGTTCAAGAGACCGAAAGGAAATGAGAAGCTATAGGATGCTAAACAAGTACGCGAGACGAAAATCAGAGAGTTTTGCTTAAGAGGTGTATTTGTAAATACTTGATTTAAATGGTGCCGATAATAGGAATGGAACCAAACTCACAAACTACTGATAAAGATGAATATTTCACATTTCGAATAATCACATGCCCCCAATAATGCCCCCACTATCACCGAAGCTCAAAAACACGCATAACATATGCACCAATGCCCCTATCATCCCGAATCTGGTTTTGGGCGAGCTTGTAGCTAATGGTATGCCATTTAGTAGAAGCATCTGGTCCGTTTAGAATTGAAGCACTTCAAGCTATAGCTATACCTCTACACTTCAAAGAAGATGAAATACGCCAGCGCTCTTCAAGTCCTATAGATTCTTCTTGCGATATCACTCTATGTACGTATGTCCTCTGATTGCCGAGGCAAGATACTTCAATAGTTTTCTGGCAACTCAAAAGCGAGCACTCAAAATCCCCTGCAAAAGCTTTTTGCCATTACCTTGATGATTTAATGAAGGTAAGAACCTTATAGCTTCAAAAGGGATAAAGAGGTTGAAATCGCTTAAAAAATGATCAATTTTGTTGGGGGGTTTGTTCGCTTTTGACTGGTCGGAGAAAGTGTAATGGGTGATGAAAGTCAGAAAAATCATAAAATTAGAGTCGCTCAGTATCTGAGGATGTCCACAGACCATCAACAATTCTCAATCGACAATCAGGCTCTTTATCTAAAAAAATATGCAGAAGATCACAATATGGTGATTGTAGAAACTTATGATGATGAAGGTAAAAGCGGAGTCTCCGCTTCAGGTAGAAAAAACTTCAACAGACTAATAGAAGATGTCGTTACAGGAAGAGTAAAAATAGAAGCTGTTCTTGTTTATGATGTCAGTCGGTTTGGTCGATGGCAAGATAATGATGAGGCAGGGCATTATAGTTATCTACTAAAATATCATGGGGTTAGGATTATTTATTGTGCTGAGAACTTACCAGATGAATCGCCTGAAATCCAAATGCTTACACTTCCTGCTCTTAGATATGCTGCTGGTGCTTTCAGTAGGAATCTTTCAGTAAAAGTTTTTGCGGGACACGTAAACCTTGTTAAAAGGGGATACTATCAGGGAGGAATACCAGGATATGGATTAAGAAGAAAGTTAATTGATAATAACAATAGACCAAAAATGATACTTTGTCCTGGTGAAAGAAAGAGCCTGCAAACTGACCGAGTAGTTCTTACCCCTGGTACAAAAAAAGAAATAAAGCTGGTAAAAAAGATATTTAATATGTTTATTTTTGATGGATTAAATGAATATCTTATCGCAACAAAACTAAACAGAGAGGGGTATACATATAGTGATAAAACAGAATGGAACAGGAGCAGAATACATTCAATTCTAATTAATATTCGCTACACAGGGAGATACACTTATAATCGTACTTCACAGAAATTGAACGCCCAAAGAATTCAGAATCCACAAGAAGAATGGATCGAATATGATTCATTTTTCAAGCCTATAATTTCACCAGAGAAATTTAGATTAGCTAAAGAAATCATTGACAATCGTTCAAAAAAAATGACCAATGAAGAAATACTTAATTTTTTGAAAAAAGTTCTCATTAAACATGGTAAAATTTCAGGTTTTATTATCGATGAAGATGATAATGGTCCGTCGAGTAGTGTCGTAGCAAGTCGTTTTGGTGGGCTTTTGAATGCCTATAAACTCATCAATTACACACCAGAAAGAGATTATCGATTTATAGAAATAAACTCAGCCTTAAGGGTTAGACATGCCGACACTATTAAGACAATATGCAAGGAAATTACAAATAGTGAAGTAACAATATCTGAAAATAAACTCATTACGATCAATAAAAGCTTAACCTTTACCATAATACTTGCACGCTGTAGAAAAACCTCTACAGATAAATGCAGATGGATTGTGAGATTAGACAGAAGCATTAATTCTGACATCAACATAATTGTAAGGATGAATAGCCTTAATAGCGTCCCCCTTGATTACTATATCCTCCCTTCTATTGATTCATTTGAAAATGAATTAAACCTAAAAGAAAATAACAGCCTTCTCTTTGAGATGTATCGATTCGACGATATCAACATATTTTTTAAAATGCTTTCGACCAATAAAAAGGAAGTAGCTTAAATGAAAGATGATCAAATCCACATGATTAAGATATCCGACATAAAAGTAGTCATCCCACGTTCACGAAATAAACTTCGACATTCGGAAATTACTGAAAGTATCGACGCAAGTGGACTGAGAAAGCCAATAACCGTACGTCGAATCGTGGACAAAAAGTATCAATTCGCTTTAATTTGTGGTCAAGGAAGGCTCGAATCATTGACAGCTCTAGGAGAAGAATTAACACCAGCAATCGTACTTGATATAGATGAAAACAAAGCCTACATAATGAGTCTGGTTGAAAATATGGCAAGAGTAGTTCCTCGTGCTGGTGAACAGTTCCAACGTATAAAGGAAATGACAGAGCAAGGATTAACCAATAAGGAAATATCTAACTCGACTGGATTATCATTACACTGGATAACAAGTCTGACAATGCTTATCAGTAAAGGTGAAAATAAATTATTATCCGCTGTAGAATCAGGAAGCATACCTATCTCGCTTGCTGTTGAGATTGCAAGAGTCGATTTTGAAGGTGGTCAGGAATTGTTAATTAAAGCATTTGATAAAGGTCTAATAAAACACAAAGATGTAGGAAAAATACGTGAGATACTTGACTCACGAGATGAAGGCTTGAAAGGATACCTAAATAATAACTTTGGGATAACAAAGAAAAAGAAAAAAATGACTACAGATGAATTAAAAAAAATCTATCAAGATAACATTTCTCAGCACAGAAAGATTAAAAACAAAGCAGAATACGTTGAGATGAATTTGTTGATAGCAAATCAAATCTTTAAAGAACTTGTCAATGATGAAGAGTTTTTACGGATATTAGATGAAGAAAGCCTAAATGAAGTAGTAAATATTATAGTTAAAAACACGACCAATTGAGGTGCAAAATGATTAAATATTGCTTTAGTGAAAAAACAATCACTTTCAAATTATCTGATCTTGTTCATACTAAAAAGCTGCCTACTAACTTCAAAAATAGTAAAAAATATTCCCAGATCAAAAGCACCATATCAGCGTTGGGACTTGTTGAACCGATATTAATTTACATCGATCAAAGTGATAAAACTGCTAAAATAATCGATGGACACCTTAGAGTCGAAGCACTAAAAGATATTGGGGAAGATAAAGCAAACTGCCTAATTTCAACTACATATGACACTTATACACCGAACAAAAAAGTTAACCGTATAACAATTATACAAATACAGAGAATGCTGAAAGAAGCTGTAAGAGTGGGAGTGCCTGAAGAAATGTTATGTACATCATTAAATATAAGTATAGATTCTCTAAAAACCAACATGTCCGTATTGAAAGGGATATGCCCTCAAGTAGTTGATTTATTTAATGATAAAGATATTCCCATAAATACTTTTAGAGTTTTAAAAAGAATGGTTCCTTTCAGACAAATAGAATGTGCTAATTTAATGATAAGGTTTGATAATTACTCAAAACTTTTTGCTGAGTCTCTATATCATAGTTCCTCCCCTGAGTTGTTAATTGACAAAACTAAAAATAATATAGATACAAAAACTGGTAATAGAAAAGCTATTGAACGACTTGAGAAAGAAATGGCTCAGGTTCATTTTGACACGCAATCAATACAAGAGAGTTATGGCTCAAATAGCTTGAAACTGACAATTCTCATTTCTCACATTAAAAAACTTCTTGAGAACCCTAAAATATTTCACTGGCTCCTTAGGAACAAAAATGAATACCTTAATGAACTGACTAAAATCTCTGACATTGATAAATTAAATTGAATCTTATTTTTTTTGGGGTTTACAAATTTTCTTTTTATAAATTGTGGGGTCTACATCTATCTTGCAGATCCTAACTTCGTATCCGAAATTAGAAATAGTTTTATTAAAATTCTTCAAATTTATCTTAGAAAACAAAGGCAAGTCATCTGGGAGGTTTTTACTTGTGGCAATCGCGAAAACTATTTTGTATTTCTGAGCCTCTGGCCTTAATGTATGGTCAGCTAATTTTATATGCGCTGGCAATTTTTCATTAAGCTTTAATCGAAATTCAGAATCGCTTATGAAAAGTTCAGAGCTTATAAATCCTTGTGAAAATAGATGGCTCATGCTTTGCGCACCGCTATAATATTTCACATGAATAAAATCAGTTGCACCTCTAATAATATCGCAAAATTCAATTTTACTTCGCCCACCACCATGATATATGAACTTTTGATCCATATGAGTAAAGCTTTGATCAGCAAGACAAGTTTCTTTATTGTATTGCTCTTCTCTTTTATAAGAATAAATCGGGAATTTGTCGGCTTCCTCATACAGCTTAATTCGTTTAATTTCATTATCAATGGTGGAAACAAACTTTCTATCAGCCACGTACCAAATTGAATCTCTCAGGATATAGTTTTGATCACCTTCCTTTATCTCAGCATACAGACATCTATAAAGAGACCATTTTTTTAAAGACTGATAATCTGCATCTAAAACATGCAAACTGCTTCCTTTGAGATCATTTAAAGTAATTTCAATCTTTTTACTTTCAAAATACTCACAAATATGACTAACCGACAAACTTTCATAAATCATGCTTCTTTGCCGCTTCTCAAAACAATAGCCTATCTGATTCTCCCAATCTACAATTTCAGGTTCACCCAGCCATATGTCATTAAAATCTTTTGCTTTTATTAAATCGACCAGAATTGAATCAAGTATCTCAACTTCTGCTTCATCTGCCTCTTTTATATTATTAACCCATTCAAACTCTTCAGGGAGAGGCTGCGAATAAATGGAGTCTATTTTATTTAACAACTCCGGGATGGATTTCAGGTCAATATCAGGCATAATTACAAATGCATCTTTACCCGTTATTTTATTACCTAAAACATCTTCAGTGGAAGTCCCTGTCAGAGTGGTAAGTATATCCATCTCGGAATCAATTTTAAGGTTAAAAATATCAACCTCTTTACTACTTTGACTACGAGTTAATAGATTTGTTTCATTATGGCTGCCTTTATCCAAACTACGAATTTTGTTATGTTCAATACAATTAAGTGTAGTTTTAAGACCAAAACCTTTGACAATACTATTATCATTAATTAAGTGATGCCCTGTCCCGAAAGGAATTAGATATCTTGAGTTATTCATTTCAACAACCAAGACTGCACCAGTGCTACTATTTTTCCCGAAGAAATTATGATCCAATTCTGGCTTTTGGCTTGTAAATAAAGTTGTCCACTCAGGAGGCTTGGGATCTAAGAATTGTTTTGCATACAAATACACCCTAGCCTCATCTATGTTGAACTCAATCGGATTTCTCACTCTCTCCAAATTCAAAACTTTTTCAATATCATCATTGAATCTTTTTGCTTTATATATTGAGAGTTTAATCTTCATTTCATTCCATCCTGAAATCTTTAGCGGGCCAGAATATTTAACGAGTTCAATAATTGAGTATCCAGTGTTTCAGTTGCAGGCGTTGGTAGTCCCTTCGCAATTCGGTAATTTTTTATAGACTGCCTTGTGGAGGGCCCCATTATGCCGTCAATATTCCCGTTGTAATAACCGTTGTCCAGCAAAGCGAATTGAACCCGCATGATTAAGCGCTTACGCTTCTCTGTACCAGAAGTAAGCTCATTACTTGCACGGTTAGCTTCTGTAGTTCCAACTGAATTCGTAGTAGTAGAGTTAATATTGTCGTTAGAACGAAGCGAACGCACAGAGGAAGAGGACGATGAGGAACTTGTTCCTGAACTTGAAGACCCAGATGAACTTGGTGAGCTGTATGTTTTTGGATAATAAGGAGTGCTGCCACCATAGTACCCGCCACCTGATGATGAACGGTGAGAACTATGGCTCCGATGGGAGCTATGACTGCGATGCCCTGCAATGTAGAATGGAACTTCGGTGTTAAGTGGTGCGATCACTAAATCATGTTCATTAAGAGTCATACCAGGCAAATCACTTGCTCCGGTAGATGAATCACTTGCCCATACAGAATTATTGAGTGCTAAAAATCCCGGAAGTAGAGCAGCAAAATTAAATTTTTTCATAAAATTGGTCTCGGTGGTTGATGAAAACGGCCTGTTGAGGAACTGAAATAACCAGCACAGGAAGACTTCTGAGTGCATTCATCACATTCTTTCGGATAGTAATTTTTCCAATCAGAGATCGACTGAGCAGCAAGCTCCCAAGCTCTTTCAGGAAGATGACACAAAGGATAATTAAAAATTGTTAGAGGTATGCCTGACCTGTGTGCAGCGTCTATGGCGGAGGTTATTTTCTCACTATAACTGCTGTGCTCAATGAAGATTGTTGACCAGTTCTTTCGTGCCCAACCGATAGATTCCAGCCCCATAAGGGAAATCTGATTAATGTTGGAGAACACTCGGCCAACGAAGTCTACAATATCATCCAATTCTGTATAGTTAGCCAGTGTCGGAATAACTCTAAGTTCGATATTAATCCCTGAGTTTCCTGCATTGATTACCCCCTTAACCGTTTCATTAAATGCGCCATCACTCCCTACCAGATGATCATGCACAAGTGGTCTTGATGAGTAGAGCGGGATACCAAAGGTGATTTTGATCTTTTTGCTTCGCTTTGCCATTTCCTGAGTAAAGTTGATATCAGCAAATTTGCGTCCGTTTGTTAAAACATGCAAAGCAGTATCTGGTGAATTCTCGATGATAAAATCAATGAAGTGAAGGAAATCATCTCCATACAGCAAAGGTTCTCCACCGCTGACCCCAACAACTCCATCCAAACCAAATGAAGCTATAGCAAGAGCTGATTGGGTAAGTAGCCAGTCATCATTTGATTTCTTTGGTGGCTGCGAACAAAACAGACATAAGTTATTGCAGCGTTCCGTTACTAAGACAGTATTATGATTGGCTCTGCGGGACAGAATTACGCGTATCATATTGCCATTGTTGATTATCCCAATATCTCCATCTTCAATTGACTCATATAATTCAGTGCTAATAACAGAGAAATCAAAGTATGGTTGAATGGCATCATTATTGCCTTCAGCAACTACCAGTAAATTGGGCAAAAAGAATAAAGGGTTCATTGGTTTTTGTTTGCATAACCGATAGAACCCCGTGGGCACATTCTTTTTTGAAGCAAAATGAAAGATATCGTTCCTAATAACCTCAGACATATGCCCATCCTTTTAGCATCTCAGCCTTCGGACCACCTTCTGAGATGCAGTTCATCAGATACCTGAACATCCCCTTGTGATACTGACAAAACGTTGAACGACTCCTATCACCAACAGGCTCACCCTGTACACTTATGTTCTGGCATGGATCTGCACCGCAAAATGGTTGATATGCACATGTATCACAACCTGGCAGAGCAAAATTGAACGATGAACTCAACACTGCGTTATAGTAAGGACTCTTAGAAAATGATAGCGTTTTAACCTCACCCGCACTGAACTCCGTTTCAGGGTTCACCTTCTGCAACATACGGCTCTCATCGCTACCATATACTCGACCGTCATAATTGAAAAGAATACTGTTAAGCACGACCCCGCTTGGCGACTTTAAATCCGCATAACCACTAAAGCCGGGATTGAAGATCCTTTTCAGATGAATGGAGGCCGAATGTTCCACAACCCTTATCCCTTCATTATTCATCTTAAGGATTTCATCTATCAACGAGGCATAGAAACTGAAGTATTCCTCCATAGAAAATGTGAACGATGCTTTTTGTGCAAACCCATAGGGACTAACAGGTCGGATAAACATATCCTTGAGGCCAAGAGACAAGTGAGCCTGGACAATTGATTCAGGGTGCCTAATGAGATCTTTAGTAACTGTAGTAACCGTTGCAACGCGACCAGCGCCTAAAGACCGTTTGATAGCCTCTACCCCTGACACTGTTCTACTGTAAGCAAGCCCATGACCAAGAATTCGATTACTGTTGTGAACAACTTCCTCACCATCAAGCGAAACAGAGAACGTTATGTTCCTGTCTCTCGACCATTCAAGCATATCCTCATTCAAGACAGACAGGCTTGATGCTACCACCATCTCAAAATCGGTGCTTCCCAGCGTTTCAGCACATTGCTCATAGATAGACTGAATTAAATCGAACCGCAAGAGTGGCTCTCCACCCTGTATCTCTATCTTGTAAGGTGGAGTTGATAGTTTTTTGATAGTAGAAATGATATCAGGGATGAGAGCGGGATCTAGATCATAACCAGAGGCGTTCACGGAAGCTCTACTGACCTGACAATACTTGCAGGTATGGTCGCAACGTAATGTGGGCACAATCATGAAAATTGGCCTGATCGCCAGTTCATTCATCAATCGTTTTGCAAAAGCAGAACTTAAAGCATAGGGAGCAATAGCTGATGAGCTTTCGTTGGTTATGAACAGCTTGCTTTCAAGTGCGTTTGATTGTTCCGCACTGATTTGCTCATCAGAAAGATCAAGCAGCTCTTGCTCATCAATGAAGTGATGAAAACCAGCGAGGTTGCTTATAAACACCTGTCCATTAGGCAATCTGTCAAAATTGAATGGCATCAATTCCATCACGAAAGCCTTTCATCGACACTGCGAAGCACTTTATGGACAATAGAATCTCTCAACGCCCCTGTTTTATGCTGTAGTTTTTCTCGCAAAGTGTAATCATTCAGCAGCCTCTCGAATTCATAGAGGCATTCGGGACTATCGTTTTCAAAAGAGATTGTCCAAGAGGATATATCTTCACAAAGCTTCCACTGAGTAAGCGAAGTCATCCAGTACAGGCTATTGCGTATAACCCATTCAGTATAAACATCTTTTTTTAACATCCTTTCGCACATTGCCATTGCCTCACAAAGCTAATAATCACAATCAGCAACCGCTTTAAAGCGGATTTTTCCTATAGAAATGAGGATACACCATTTAATTAATATGTTACAGGATGTTTGCATCTGAATGGCGACTCTGATAAATGATGTTGCTTATCCTATGATAACCAATAATGTTTTCTAATTATCATATGCCGCTTGAACCGGCAAACAGCTAAGAAGCTAACATGATGTTAAAACGCGGGGGTTTCAAAGAGTTGTTGGTGGCTCATAGTATGAGATGTATCCCTACAGTAATCACAATGCGCAAGAATTCTGTACTGACTTAATCGAAGAAGCGTGTGCCAGTAGCGTTGACACCATTGATGTCAGGGAAGCCTACACTCGCTTTCAATACGTTGAGCAACTTAGAGAGATGATGAGCTGTTGGGGGTGTGTATGAACATCTTACTTCTTATGAGAGGACAAGTATGGGCGCAATTCTTATCAACGCAAGCATAAG
This sequence comes from Enterobacter dykesii, assembly GCF_008364625.2. Taxonomy (NCBI): domain Bacteria; kingdom Pseudomonadati; phylum Pseudomonadota; class Gammaproteobacteria; order Enterobacterales; family Enterobacteriaceae; genus Enterobacter; species Enterobacter dykesii. The sequence continues at coordinate 881,645 of NZ_CP126604.1, read as the reverse complement.
CTATAAGCGAATGATGCAGCAGTACTTTTTCGTATAGCTCATCTTATCGACATACAGGAATATCTATCGATTCCCCTAAGGATCGGTATACCTATGAAATACTTCATTGGAGATTCTATCAATGAATGCATATATATTTTAGATCCAAGAGATTTAAAATATATTGTTCCAAATATTTTATGTTGTTGTTTTTATGCATATCTCGTTCTTCAGATAATTTATTCAGGTACTTTTCAACCAAATATTGTGGTATATGCGAAGTAACAGGCATTGAAAGTATGGTGTATTGTAATGCATAAAATGATTTTTTTAATTCCATGTTTGATAAAAATTTAATATATGGTTCCCAATCATTGTTGTCAAAATCATTACTCATTTCTATTACATGTAAAAATCGTTTTATATATTTGTCAGTGAATACATCAATAGATAAATCATTTTTATTAAGTTTATTATTTTGAAATAGTTCAGTGTGAATTACATTATTATCATATAATTCATAATATATAAAGTTTGATTTTGCTTGTGCTCTTAATAAATTCATCTTAGTAATTAAGTACATATTATCAAAACTTTCAGGGATAGGTTTTACATCATCGTAAGAAAAAAAGGCATGTTCGAATCCATTAAAATATATACGACGCTCAGAAGATATTAGTATTTTATTAAAATCCAATTCATTGAACATATTTTTACCTCTATTTATTATTATTTTATATTTTTATAATCTAATATATTTTTTTGTCAATTTTAAAAAGGTTGTTCTATTTATTTAACTTGGCTATAATCAGATTTCATTCCGTTGATCGAGGTGAGTTATGGCACAGCACAGATATAAAATACTATCGATATGTGTTCCTTATTTATTCTATCCCGTCCCGAAGAAAGCATTCGATTCTTTAAACAAAAATGAATTAAGTATATGCCCAAAAGACTTTATTACTGTTTATGTAGTTATAGACACAGAAGGATCAGATAAATCAGATATCTTTATTTCCCTTACAGAAGCTAAAAATAAATGCTTAGAAAAAAACAATAAAGTATTTAACGAAAGTAAAATCCCTCGACTTACACTTGATTTACCATCAAATTGGCGTCAATACATAGTAACACAAAACAAACCTAAACTTGAATATGATATTGATGACACTACATTGTTAAATGAAATTTCAAATGCAGAAAAAGATATAATGCTTTCATTATTAGAAGAAAGAAAGTTAATGTTAAGAGATCTATTCTCTGGTATGAAAGAAGATTATAGAATAAAAAAAGATGCTTCTGTTAACAACGATCCTTCAATAGTTCCTAAATCACCTAAGATTTCATAAAAATAAAAGCAAGGGCTAACTCATCGAAGCGCTACGCTGCTTCTTCGAGTTCCCCTTGTTTTTTCCGCCCTTCGGTTGAAAAAAATTAAAAGCAAAATCAAGACAATACATTGACATTATTCGCTTCTATCATATAAATAAATTAAGCATAAGGAATATGCTTAATTTATTTAATTATATGTTATATGAAAAGGAGTTCATATGGTCGAGAATAATACTTTTAATAAGATCGTTGTGAGTATGCATTCCCGTAATAGAAGCGTTAACGAAGCGAAGCTCTCACACAACCAGCTTCGTTCTCATTGCGTCAGTGTCAGATTAAATGATGAAGAGCTAACGCTTCTCAATGAGAGACGTGGCCGTCATCGTAAAGGCGAGTGGCTTCGCTTATCTTTACTTAATAAACTTCCTGCTGTCGTTCCAGCTATCAATATTGAAGCCTGGAAAATCCTTGGTGAGATTTCGCAGAAGCTGAACAAACTTGTCGCTCATCTGGATAACAAAAGCCAGGGAAGCTCTCTGACGCAAACAGAACTATTCGCAGTGAAGCGCCAGATCTCTGAGCTTCGCATAAATCTTGTTGGTGCAGATCTATGGGGAGAAAGAAATGAATGAAAGGGATGCAAAAAATCAAAAGAGGAAAAACCTTTAACGGGCTAATTTCTTATTTATTAAAACCCGCTTCGCACCATAAATCAGCTCCATATGTGATCGGCGGCAATGTCATAGAAAGCTTCGCAGAAGCGTTAAGTGCAGAGTTCAACACAACGAAGCTTCTACGTTCTGATGTCAGTAAACCCGTATGGCATAATTCTTTGCGTCTTCCTGCGGGTGAGCATCTAACTACTGAACAATGGGTTGAGGTCGCAGATGACTACATGAAGCGTATGGGCTTCTCTGAGACGCATCTACGAGCTTATATACTTCATGACGATAAGGCCGGTCAGCACATCCATATCATCGCCAGTCGCATCGAACTCAGTTCGGGGAAGCTCTACCTTGGAAAAAATGAAAATCTCATCAGCACCCGCATCATCCAGCAGCTAGAACTCGACTATTCACTGACCAGAACCAAGGGTAAGGGTCTGGAATTCTTAGTATCACCATCCACAGCTTCGCCCTCACCTGAACCGAAACGCAAAAAATCACGTAATGAAGCGATGATGGAGAAAAGGACTGGTGAGCTATGCCCTAAAACCATCATCCAGAACGCTCTGGAAGTATTCCTTGCCGATAAACCGTCAACCACTGAGTTTGTGCATCAGCTTAACGCACAAAACATCAGAGCAATCCCGAACATCGCTTCTACTGGACGCATGAACGGCTTCTCATTCGAATACAACGGGATTGCTTTCAAAGCATCTCAGCTTGGCAAAAGCTATTCCTGGACAGCTTTACAGGACAAACTCGATTATCAGCCGGAACGCGATAATGCTTTCCTGTTTAAACTGAGAGCATCTGTCAGTGAAACGCCTTGTATGTTCATGACTCCTGACGCTCCTGAAATCACAACAGCAGCCGTTAACAGCCCCATAGAAGCGCTTATCCATGATAACCATAACCGTGCTGGTCAGGACGAATACACTAACGCTTCTGTAAAGCAGCTTCACTTAGAAGCAGGTGCTGGTGCTCAAGAAGCGTTTGCAACCGAAGCGGTAAAAGAAGCCTCTAAGCAAAGCTATATGGTTTCAATGTTCAGATGGTTAGAAACCATCCCCTATCTCAATACCATTATTACCATCTTCAAAAACCTCAAAATCCCAACCCTTAAACGCCCTCTAAAATACAAAACCATCACTGACGTGAGAGTGATAGAGATAACGCCTCTCCCCAAAAAAAATCTTATTGTATCAGCACCTCAATCCAGAAGAGCTTCGCTTTCAATGTAGGGCTGGCAAGCCTTTTTTGATAGATACAGGCCAATCAATCGATCGTTTATACCGATCGATATTCTAGTATTGATAGTCAATATCTATCATTAATCTTTAATCGATCGGTACAAGTGATTTGCCTTTCCTGTAAACCCAGTCAAAATGTGATTTCACACCAAAAAATATAACAGACTGATTTAACTAGCCTATTTACGTAGTCAACTAACATGCAGGTTTTGAAATGGCAGATACCATCTCATCTGTAGTCCCTGATTTCTTCATACATCGAATATGAATTTCACATCTAACACAAAGGAACTTGTATGAGTATCTCCACCACGAAACACCGCAATGAAGAAGTCAACGTTAGTCTTTCTGATCGTCGGAAAGCAGAGATTACGGCCCCCAGGTTTGAACTTTTTGGTGAAACTTACACGTTTGTTGAGACTTTCTCTGGCACTGTCATTGATTCAAACCCAGGCAATAACCAGATCTGGGTAAAAAGCAACGCTGGGGATGAGAGGCAGATTCCCGACTACGGTATCCCGTTCAGAAGTTCACACACTATCCATAAATACGAGCTTCGTCAGTATGGTAAAAATAGCTCATGTTATGTTCATAATAATGCCCTAATTATTAATAAGAACACAGGTGAAAACGATGTAAACTTAAAAAGGAAAACCATTATTATCCCCGCTTTTCTGACAATGCTATTTCATAATGCTTCGACGACATCTTTCTTCAGAGCAATGCCTGTTCCGAAGTGGTTTTATATTCTCTTCACTTTGCTCTGCATGGCTTCATTCATTGCATTTTGTTCATTGCTCGTAGGATTCAAAGACGGATATGTGTGGGATGAGCACAAGTATATGTGGTTTACATATTTCCTCTCAAGGATCGGAAGTTTCGTTTGTATTAAATGGATTAAAAGAAGAAGCGAGAGGTTTGATCATGAACTCAGAAATCTTATCGATTTAGTAAAAAGCTAAAAATTATAAGCAACAAAGAGTTAGCCCGTAGATTCCTACTACGGGCTTTTAAAATAATCACAATCCATATTTTCTTTTCTTCTCTTTGATGGATAATCCTCTTTTTAGGGTCGAAGCCTCATATTTCTTTTTCTCATTAGCATAGACTTTCTCTGTTCGGCTACCATTACTGACTATAAAGTTAATCAATGAAGAACATACATGCTTCATACGCTCTTTGTTGATCAAATTATCATCCAGTTTATTTATATGACTATAATATGAAAGTAGCAGAAAGGTTAAAACGACCTCCCTGTTTGAAAAAGTTAGCTTTTCTATTTCAGGCTGGTATTTAATGTAAAACCCGGCACAAAACAGATATGATTGCTCTATAATTTCCTGTTCTTCAAAGCCTGATTCCGTAAGTTTATCAACGAATCGATCAAGCAGAAGAAGATACCTTTCCATGAGATTAATATTTATTTTTTTCATAATATGCATCCTTGCAATTTATTTTTGTCTTCCTGACAATTAAAGAAATATCATAATTATTAATGATGTCAATAGTTAAAACCTATCAAATTATATTTAAATATCTTTTACAGGTAAGGGTCTATTAAGCTCTTCAACAGTTATTTGCTTCAAATGAGAATTATAAAGCCATATCTTGAACTGCTCTAAATATCTGTTATTTAATGCTATCAAAGCTTCGTTTTCAGTTTCGAGCCTTTTTATTCTCTGACAAGCGATTTCTAAATTGGCAGGTTTAATAGAACATGTTTTTTTAATACCAAGCTTGAGAATCTTCTTTTTTGAATTAAAACAATCCGAAACCTTGACATGACTACTTAAAGATTGTCTTGAAGGTCTCTTACCAATGATCTTTACTAACTTGTCGCATAAAGCATCCCAGGTTAGCTTCTCATCTTTATTCCAGTTATTTATAACATTTATTATGCTTTTTTCATCATAACCAGTAATATGTTTAGCCATTTACTCTCCTTTTATAATTTTATTTTGAAACTCATACCATTTTTCAGCATTGACATTCCCATCATTTTTATCATGATACGTTTTTTCAATAATTTTATTATGAATTACCAATAGTCGGTCATCATCCTTTCCAGAGTCTTGTATTGGATAATAACCACATATGTCAAAAGCATATGAGTGCTTGCAGTAACCGTGCTTAGTAACGAGCACAGCTCCATCATTCAATGAATCGAAATCAGTTATATCCATGATAGCTATTTCTTTTTTTCTATGCCTATTACTTGCCTCGATTGTCGTTTTTTCTCTTATGAGCTTAGTCATTTGTAAGTGTGATCGGTGATCATAGGAAACATTTTGTGAGACCAACTTTCTTCCAGACCATCGAGCGATGCTGAACTCATCCATGCCATTAATTTGAGAAAAAGTATTCAGCAGATGCCTTAATTGATGAGTTCTAATAGAATATGGAATACCATCCTCATTGATATAGCCGTGTCTTTTGAACAGGTTTGTTGTGCCTTTAATACTTGCAAAAGCATTAATATCCATCCTAAAAAACTCAGCCGTGGGTTTGAAAAAAGATGTAAAATCTTTTCTTGTCTTCTGACACAGTTGCCTGTCAAATAAAAGACATAAAGCATTTGAATATTTAATTCTTTTTTCTTCATCATACCAAGGAAAATTCTGAGGCTTTGTGGTAACGAGTGCAAATTTGGATGGATCAGTGCCTTGGCCTTCCATTGTCCTTGAGGCAAACCTTGCATTGCTGGACAGTTTTTTTAATCGGGCTATCGCCTTTTGAGCTATAGGGACCATTACTGTAGGAATCCATTTGATATCCCCAGCATAACCCTTTGCTGAAAAAAATCTTAAACCATATCGTTCAATGCCTTTGTCATCTTTTTCAATAATCTCACAATCCGCTGGAAGACTTAAAATTTCTGAAATTCTTCCTGGAGCACACATGAGTAGTGCAAGAACAGAAGTAGTGAAAATGTCCCTTGTAGACAATTGGCTTTCATCTTTTGAGAAAATCTCAGCAATAGCTATTACGGATTTTATGTCTGGTAGTTTTGAGTGTCCTTCGAGTGAAGGTTCATAACCTTTCCAGCTCTGAGTTATTTTATGTCTTAACGGATTTACCCAGAAAAAGTATGATGAAGTCGTCATTCTGTTTCCTGTTAAGAATGAACATAGTTTCTCAAGTTCTTTACCAATTCCAACTGCTTGTACTTTTGAATATTTGGCAGATGCTAACCTTGCACATTCATCAAATATGATATTATTGCACTTAATAATATTAGCTTCTCCGTATAATTTCAATAAAACAAACTCAATGATTTTCAACATTGACAAAGTATTTTGGTTTGACTTTGACCTGTTAAACGAGTGAATATGAAACATATAAGCTTTAGCGAAATCAATGAAACTACCATCTAATCTATCTTTGCTATTTCGATTATTATTCATGTCAAATTTATTGAATCTATAATATCTCTTCCATACATTGCTTTTCCATGAAATCGCTAACTTCGAGTTGAAAATATTACTCTTACAAAATTCAATAAATTCATCAACATTTAAACTCGGATTATTAGCATTGGCTGGCTCGAATAGTATGATATTGGTCATTGGGAACTCCAGGCTCTAAAGTTTTTACAAGTGAAACATTCAATTTGGTCATTTTTATCATTAAAAAATCCGAACGAATTTAAAATATATTCAGTAAAGAGCTTCTTGTTTTTTGACTGTTCTTCTCCAAGAAATATCTTTGATAGCGGTTCAAAAAAAGGATTAAGCATCTTGTCTATATCATGAACATTGTCTGGACAATTTTTTACGTATATCCCTGATGAGTTTATAGATTTATGGTCTAATGCTTTAGCTATTACTTCAACTGATGCACCTTCCTTTGCTAAACGAGTTCCCAGGGTATACCTAAATCGTCTTGCATTAATCCGTATAGGGCCGTTATTACTTGATGAGCCAATGTTGAATTTAGTAGTCAAATTATTTAGTCTGTTTGAGATAAAAGAATTCTTCATATGTAAAAAATCAGTTGTCATGATGGTATCTAAACTTTGTCCAGTATCAATTAATACATATTGTTTAATGTCCATGAGTATAGGTAATTCATTTTTTAAATGACTAATATTCCTCTTGACCCTATCTTCGATATGTTTCTGGTTCAGGTCAATCAAGGTTATAAGTTCCTCATACAGGCTATCGTCGATTCTCATCATGCTGAACTCACTTCTGAAGTTCTTCCTTTGTTTTACTTTCGGTATATTTAGAAAACAACCCTCTTCCGTTCTGATGAGATCTTTCGCTTTCAACGAAGTTAGCTGTGATGGCCTCCTTCCCGTTGTTGCTAATAGAATAACGTAGCAATACATAAACAGAGGGATTTTATCTTCTTTCAACAATTTCCTGATACTTTCAAGTATGATTTTCAGCTCTTCTTCCGTTAGTGGTCCACTATTCGGATCTCTTCGTTTAACGGCTTCCCCTGTTAAATTAGGTTTAATGGTTATTTTTTCCAGCATTCTTAGAGCTGAGTTATCAACTCCTTCATAACCGAGTTTTTTCCATTTACTAAGAAAATTCTTTATTGAATTTAGCTTATAGTTTTTCTCAGGGCCTAAGCTAACATTAAATTGATAAACCGCTTTGGAATTAATCATTTCAAGATCCATCAATCTTAGCCATTGGCTAAAGATGTGATTTATATTCTTTATGTAGCCTGCACTATATTCAGACGAAAAATATGCCAAGGTATTAAGATAACCAACACGCATCGACTCTGGCATTTTATCGGCAACCTTATGTGGGCAAACACAATTATTTATATCTAATTTCCATTTATTATCTGAAATCCTGAACCCATACCCCTTCATCATTGCAAAAACTACATTCTCTTTTTTTAAAGTGCTTGTTTTCATTTCATTCCCCTTTAGTTATTTTCCTCAAAGAGTCATAAACTCTTCCAATAACTTCCTTTTCTTTCATTGATATGTGTTTGAAGTTATAATTTTCTGACATCTTTGAATCTTTTGACCACCCCATGAGATAGCACCTTAAACCTGATTTTCGGCTGATATCTAAATTCGAATCATCAATTTCACTTGAATAGAAATAGTTCCAAGAATGTCTCAATTTATGACCTGATAAATTCTTTAATTCCGGGCTTGATTTTTTAATAGTCGAAATTATCTTTTCATATGCTGAAACAGACAAAGGTTCTCCAACTGTTTTACATGAACTGTGTGTAACAAACAGGAAGTTATGCTTCTTCTTTTTGGTGTATTTATTTCTATAGTTATTTATGTAATCCAAAATCTCCAATGCTAACTCGTCCGACAATGGAATTTCCCTTTCACCAGTTTTGACTAAAGGTTGATTCAGCCTTCGATCTTCAATGCAATCATGTCTTCTGAAAATACTTAGTGTGTAATCCCTAGGATTTAAATCATTAACTTTTAGATTTAATAGCTCTCCTGCTCTTAAACCACAATTCAATAGTAAGGTAAAAATGAGTCTGTTTCTCACTTGAACATCCTTCTGAAAAGGATTTTGGCTTCCTTCAATTTCTAATAACTCAAACAGTTTTTTTATCTCTTCTTTGCTCAGTGATTTATCTTTTCTGTCATTCATGCTAAGAGATTTATTTAGCGGGAGATGTGCTCTAATACTTTCTATGAAACTCTCGACTTCATATCTAGCATGAATTCCCTTAATAGAATGAAGTAAACCGCACAGCCAATTAAGATAGCTCGAAAAAACATGAATTCTATAGCCGAAAGTTCTTCTTGCAATCTGATACCCTTTTATTAATCTTACATTTGTAATCTTTTGCTTATCAAATCTCTGCCTTGCATAACGGATCAGGTCATCCACTTCTGCTACACTTAGGAACTCCTTAATTTCAATCCTATCAATTATATTTATTTTCCTGCTTTTGAGGAAATTGCTTAGTATTAGTAAGTTTGTTGCAACTATCTCCATCGTTGATGCGGTCGCACTTCTATTCCTGACATTGGTTGTAAGATAGAGATTTTGATAATAAACAGGCAACTGTGTTTCTTTATCGAGAACCAAACATCCTCGTTCGCCATTGCTCATCACAAATTTTTTTATTTGATATGACATTATAATAACCCTCCAAAAACTTTACATTTAGTAATCACTACGGCTTATATTTATTTTATCAATTTAAATTTTGCAAATTTTTTTGTTATATATGGCTTTATTTATAATGAATTTAAATATTTAAAAAATTTTCTTTCACGTGAAAGAAACAGGTACGGCTAGTAGAAAGTATCCATACCCGATATTAAGAAAACCATCTCTAAACCTTATAGCAAAAGCTCTGCCAGAAAAAAGGTAAAGAATTCCGTTAAATATAGTAATTTTTTAGATTTAAACTTTACAAAACCTCGTTTTTTTTGAAACTCAGTCAGTGAACTTATAAGGCCTATAAATTTACTTTCTTAATATTATTAAAAGTTAAAAGATCGATGTAGCAACATTCCTCTTAAGCAACATGCTTTCTTGAATTCTCTATAGTTAATTGAATCCATTCATCGATTTCGCTTTCGATAAAAGCAATAGCACGAATACCGATCTTTACAGGCTGTGGAAACCGATTTTGGCTGATAAGACGATAAATCCAAGCCTTACCAAATCCGGTTTTATTCATCACTTCTGACAGGCGGATAAGACGTGTGCATGGCTGATTCATGGTATTTCCCTCATCTATGTTGACGGAAATGAATATACGATTGAATCACCAGCAAAAAGAGCGACCTTCAGATCGCCAAGGGTCTGGATATCAGTCTTTATCAGAATCCGCGATTTTCATCACGTCTGAAACTCTGATGTTTTTGAGATGACTGTTTTTGTTGATGAACAGATGGAACTGACGGATGAAAGGTATACTGGCTGCTTTTATCGCCAGTGGTCTGTCTGTGTCCCGAATTTGGTGATTGAGGCGGGTCTGTTCTTCATCATCATCGTCGGTGTAAAGGAGGCGTGAAAGTCGATCTTCTGATATGCGAACCTTGTGCAGAGTAGACCATACAAGGATGTCAATCATGGGTATGAGTCTGTAGTTGATGATTTTCTTGATGGTTCCATAGCCAAACCTGATCGAATCAGATGTATCGGCTTCAATGCCCCGTACTTTACGCCATTGAGGTAGCGCGGCTTTCAAAGATTCAGCTATTTCCTCATCAGTTCCATTCGCAAGGTCTATTTCGACCATGACAGTATCTCTGAACAGCTTAGGGAGAGCTTCGGATACAGGGCTATCGAGAAATTCACGGTTAACCGAGTACTCATCACTTCCATCCCAGAAAAATAATGAATTCCGTAATCCAACGATGCTGAGCTGAGCCAGCCGTTCTGTCGTGGTCAAAAAGAAATGTGGGGGTTGGTAAAGGGTGTCCTCTCTCGTGAGGTATCCGAGATGTTGCTCTGTAATAAGAAACGGTTTTCCGCTGAAAATTCGGTCAATATAGAGGTTCACGGCTTTCGCTTCGAATTCCTCATGATAAGGCTTAAAGAACAGTGTCCTTGCAAGCAGCTCATGGTAAAGCTGTATGAGAGTCAGATCTTCAAATCCTCGATAGGTATTGATATCCAACCATTTTTTAACTTCTTTGGTGTGTTCCGTTGACCAGTTTCTCATGATTGCCATTTGGTGCCTTTGTTATTCCATTCAGAAATGGATAGTTGAACTCATCTGAGCGACCAGAAGCAATAATTATAAAAAATGCAGTCATAAAAAAGAGCTACGCTCTACCGAGACATAGCCCTTAGTTCAGCATCAGCTTCCTCTATGCACGTCGATTAAACGTCCCATGCATCACATTGCCACCATTCTCAAGGCTATCCATATAGTCAGCATACCATTGCAGCATCTCACGTCTGCCATCAAGATATTGCGCATGGTTATAGGTACCACGGATAGCATTCTTATCAAGATGCGCAAGCTGGGTTTCAATCCATGCGGTGTTGTAGCCTTGTTCATGAAGAACGGTGCTCATGGTATGACGGAATCCATGCCCCGTAACGCGGCCGGTATAGCCAATTCGCTTAAACACCTGATTGATACTGGCTTCGCTCATTGTTTTACTTGGATCATTACGACCGGGGAACATTAGATGAAAATTACCAGTCATTGCCCTGATTTTTTCAATAATTTCCAATGCCTGCACGGATAACGGAACAATATGAGGACGCCGCATTTTCATGCGTTCGGCAGAAATTTCCCATAACCCTTTATCAGTATAAATTTCAGACCATAACGCACCACGTAATTCACCCGTTCGAACACCAGTGATGATCATTAGTCGGGCGGCTAACACTACCAACTCACTACCAGAGTAGCCAGCAAGGGCTTTAAAAAAGGCTGGAAGCTCCTCAATGGTCAGGAATGGATAATGTTTAGACTCATGCCCCTGCATAGCACTGGTGAGATCTGGTGCGGGGTTATACTCGGCTCTGCCTGTAACTATGGCGTAGCGAAACACTTCACCACACCGCTGACGTACTTTCTTAGCTTTCTCAGTCGCACCTCGCTCTTCCATCTTTTTGAGCACGTTAAGCAATTCCAACGGCTTGATGTCTGCAACAGGACGTTGACCGATGAACGGGAAGACATCTTTGTTGAAGGCTTCAAGAATGTCAGAGGCATATCCCGCAGACCATTTCTTCACTTTCATGTTGTGCCATTCGAGCGCAATTTGCTGAAAGGTGTTTTTTACTTCTTCGATTTGGGCTAGTTTGCTTTCTTTCTTAAACGCACTCGGATCAACGCCATTAACCAGCAGCTTTTTAGCATCATCTCTTTTGCTTCTGGCATCCGCTAAGGTAATGGTCGGGTAAACACCAAACACCACACGTTTTTCTTTACCTGCGATACGGTATTTCATGCGCCAGCTTTTGGTGCCGTTAGGGAACACCTCCAGATACATGCCCCCACCATCTGCTAACTTATAGGGTTTATCTTTAGGCTTGGCAGTCTCGACCTGTCTGGCATTGAGCTTCATTTGGGGGCATCTCCTTTAGACCGAATACAACATGCCCCCACCGATGCCCCCAACTCACCGTAGATTTTCGTGAACGTGAGTAGACGAGCAGAGACAACAAGGGCCGTGAAACGGCGTATTATAAGGATTTAAAGGGTGTTTGAGTAGACTTAGGGAGACGTTAAAATAGGTAGGATGGTGCCGATAATAGGAGTCGAACCTACGACCTTCGCATTACGAATGCGCTGCTCTACCAACTGAGCTATATCGGCCCTGAGAGGCCGGTTACGAGCGTAACCACGGGGCAAAAGGTTAGATCTATCCGGGTGATGCGTCAATGCCCTTTTGAATCAAACGGCTATTTTTGCATCACCCGTGATTATTTACGCACGAATCGTATCGTCACCGAAGCCGATCCACTTGTACGTGGTCAGCGCCTCCAGCCCCATCGGGCCGCGCGCGTGCAGTTTCTGCGTGCTGACCGCCACCTCTGCGCCGAGGCCGAACTGGCCGCCGTCGGTGAAGCGGGTGGAGGCATTCACATACACCGCAGATGAATCCACTTCGTTCACGAAGCGATCCGCATTGCGCAGGGTGCGCGTCAGAATCGCGTCAGAATGCTGCGTCCCGTGTTCACGAATGTGCGCAATGGCGTCGTCGAGATCGGTAACGATTTTCACGTTCAGATCCAGTGACAGGAACTCGTCGTCGTACTGCTCCGCTTTTACGGGAACAACGTTAGCCGGGCCTTCCTGAAGCAGTGCGAGCGCACTAGCGTCAGCATGCAGCGTCACGCCGCTTTCTGCCATCTGTTTGCTCAGAGCCGGCAGGAAGGTGTTCGCAATACCCTGATGAACCAGCAGCGTTTCCACGGTGTTACAAGTGCTTGGACGCTGGGTTTTCGCATTCACGATAATCTTCAGCGCCGGTTCAATCTCAGCGCTGTCGTCGACAACGATATGGCACACGCCGATACCGCCAGTGATCACCGGAATCGTCGACTGCTCGCGGCACAGCTTGTGCAGGCCCGCGCCACCGCGTGGGATCAGCATGTCGATGTATTTGTCCATGCGCAGCATTTCGTTGACCAGCGCGCGGTCTGGGCTCTCGATCGCCTGTACGGCACCCGCCGGTAATCCACACTCTTCCAGCGCCTGCTGAATGACTTTCACCGTCGCGGCGTTGGTGCGCCATGTCTCTTTCCCACCGCGCAGGATGGCGGCGTTACCGGTTTTCAGGCACAGGGAGGCGACATCCACCGTCACGTTTGGACGGGCTTCATAAATCACACCGATAACGCCGAGCGGCACGCGGCGGCGCTCCAGGCGTAAACCGCTGTCGAGCAGCCCGCCGTCGATCACCTGCCCTACCGGGTCGGCCAGATTGCAGACCTGACGCACATCGTCGGCGATGCCTTTCAGGCGTGCTGGCGTCAGCGCCAGACGGTCGAGCATCGCTTCGCTCAAACCGTTACGACGCGCTTCCAGCAGATCCTGCTCGTTGGCGAGCAAAATCTCCTGTGACTGTGATTCCAGATAATCAGCGATTTTTTCCAGCACGCGGTTTTTCTCGCGGCTGGAAAGGAGCGCCAGTTTGTAAGAGGCAGCCTTCGCGGCAGCGCCCATTTGTTCCAGCATGTTCAGGCTCCTTAACGAATAATCATGTCATCGCGATGCACGGCAACCGGACCATATTCATAGCCCAGAATGGCGTCGATCTGCTGCGAGTGGTGACCCGCGATGCGGCGCAGGGCATCGCTGTTATAACGGCTTACGCCGTGGGCGATGTCGCGGCCTTCGAGGTTACGGATACGGATCACTTCACCACGGGAGAAGTTGCCTGTCACGCTTTTAATTCCTTTAGGAAGTAATGAACTTCCTCGTTCCAGAATCGCGGCGGTTGCCCCTGCATCGACGACGAGTTCGCCAGCAGGAGGCGCGCCAAATATCCAGCGCTTGCGGTTTTCGAGCGGGGATTCCTGGGCGTGGAAGCGGGTGCCGACGGAGATGCCTTCCATCACGTCGCCAATCACGCCGGGGCGGCTGCCCGCTGCAATGATGGTGTCGATACCGGCGCGGCACGCTACGTCAGCGGCCTGCAGCTTGGTCCCCATACCGCCCGTTCCGAGGCCTGAAACGCTGTCACCGGCGATGGCGCGCAGCGCATCGTCGATACCGTGAACGTCGCTAATCAGCTCGGCTTCCGGGTTGGAGCGCGGATCGGCGGTGAAAAGCCCCTGCTGATCGGTCAGAAGCAGTAATTTATCGGCACCCGCCAGAATCGCGGCCAGCGCAGAGAGGTTATCGTTATCACCCACTTTGATTTCAGCGGTAGCAACGGCATCGTTCTCGTTAATGACCGGAACAATATTGTTGTCCAGCAGCGCGCGCAGGGTATCGCGGGCGTTCAAGAAGCGCTCTCTGTCTTCCATATCCGCACGCGTCAGCAGCATTTGCCCGACGTGAATACCATAGATGGAGAATAGCTGTTCCCAGAGTTGAATGAGTCGGCTTTGGCCCACGGCGGCCAGCAGCTGCTTGGAAGCGATCGTCGCGGGGAGTTCGGGGTAACCCAGGTGTTCACGCCCGGCGGCAATCGCCCCGGAGGTCACAATCACAATACGATGCCCTGCGGCATGTAGCTGAGCGCACTGACGTACAAGCTCAACAATGTGGGCGCGATTTAGGCGGCGCGATCCGCCTGTTAAAACACTGGTACCGAGTTTTACCACCAGCGTCTGGCTGTCACTCATGATTCTCTGCCGTTCAACGATAAGGGAAAGTAATGTCGAACGAACGTTTTAACAGGAGTCAGCCCCGTTGCCAACTGCCTTAGCACATCGCGAAACACTTTGTTGCGCGGGATCAGGAAGCGTAGCGGGAAATTTTGACGCTTTTATTACCGAAATAATAAATCACAGTTTTTTAAAATTATTCTTAGTTTGTCATAAAAGTTTCATTCCAGAACGATAAAACCCTTCCTGTTTTTTCACGGGACTTAAGCATGAGCTTATCGTCCAGCGAATTTTTTTAGCGCGTTTATAAGACAGGATCGAAAATGAAAAAGAGCACTCTGGCATTAATGGTTATGGGCGTAGTGGCTTCTGCATCCGTTCACGCAGCTGAAGTTTATAATAAAGATGGTAATAAACTGGACGTGTACGGCAAAGTAAAAGCCATGCACTACATCAGTGATGATGCCACCAAAGATGGCGATCAGACCTACGTTCGTTTCGGTTTTAAAGGCGAAACTCAGATTAACGATCAGCTGACGGGCTATGGCCGTTGGGAATCTGAATTTGCAGGTAACAAAGCCGAGAGCGACTCTACTCAGAAAACGCGTCTGGCGTTTGCGGGTCTGAAGCTGAAAAACTTTGGCTCACTGGATTACGGCCGTAACCTGGGTGCCCTGTATGACGTCGAAGCATGGACCGATATGTTCCCTGAGTTCGGCGGCGACTCTTCCGCGCAGACCGATAACTTCATGACCAAGCGTGCTACCGGCCTGGCCACCTACCGTAATACCGACTTCTTCGGCGCGGTTGACGGTCTGGACATGACGCTGCAGTACCAGGGCAAAAACGAAAACCGTGACGCTAAAAAACAGAACGGTGACGGTTTTGGTACCTCTCTGACCTATGACTTCGGCGGCAGCGATTTCGCCGTCAGCGGCGCCTACACCAACTCTGACCGCACCAATGCTCAGAACCTGCTGGCGCGTGGCCAGGGGCAGAAAGCCGAAGCCTGGGCAACCGGTCTGAAATATGATGCAAACGATATTTATCTGGCTGCAATGTATTCTGAAACCCGCAATATGACGCCAATTTCCGGCGGGTTTGCTAATAAAGCGCAGAACTTTGAAGTGGTCGCACAATATCAGTTCGACTTCGGTCTGCGCCCGTCCCTGGGCTATGTTCAGTCTAAAGGTAAAGATATCGAAGGTATTGGCGACGAAGATCTGGTGAAATATATTGACGTTGGCGCGACCTATTACTTCAACAAAAATATGTCCGCGTTTGTTGATTATAAAATCAACCAGATTGACGACAAAAATAAACTGGGCGTGAGCAGCGATGACATCGTTGCACTGGGTATGACCTACCAGTTCTGATGATGCGAAATAAAAAAACCGGCTTGATGCCGGTTTTTTTATTGTCGGGGATTCATGCGGTCTTCCCCCCTCTCCCACAGGGAGAGGGGGGAAGACTATCAGGCAGTCAGCTTCACCGCTTCGCTGGAAAAGTCATCCGCGGGTTCGAACTTGAGATCCAGGGTAGCCAGCAGTGCGCGTGCCTTATCGTGAAACTCTTTTAGCGTATATTCCAGGCGGTCAATCACTTCCTGATCTTTAATCGTGGTGGCCTGCCAGTTGCCGTCTTTATTAAACAGGCCAAACTGGTAGCTATACGTAAAGCGTTTTTCCTCTGCTTCCATTTCCATCCACCAGCCCCAGAATTCACGTTTTTCGGGTGCAGGCTTCACGTTGACGCATACAGCCAGGCAGTCGAAAAAAAAGCGATTCTCTTCACACTGCTCTTCTCGAATATACGGGCCGAGAGCCATAAACTTCTTAATCAGTCTACTTTTCGGGTGTCCACTCGGTAACGTCATTGCGATCTCCTTTTGTGAAGCCACTGTTTTACCAAACCAGCAAAATTTAGCAATCTATTAACACAATCTCTGAGCGATCCAGCGCGTAATCTCTTTCAGTGCTTTATCGAAATTCTGATAGACCGGGCTGAACGGCACTTCAAGCAGTTTGCCATCCGCAGATGACGACGTGATTAAGCGCGACTCTTCTTCCGGACTGAACGGATCGTTTTTCCAGAACCCCGACAGCATCGGCGTTGGGCATCGACGTCCCAGCAAGCCCTGCGTTTTTAACGAGTAGCGATTGAGCTCAACGCGCAGCGCTTCGTCTGATGCATCATGCATGCCAAGACGGCTGGCCAGCACATCAAGGTACATTTCAGGTACGCTCCCCTGACGTGCAGGATCGCTAAGCAGAGCGTGAACGACCGGGCCGAGGCAGGCGACGGCTTTCAGACGAGAAGATTCAAGATAAGCCAGACGCACCGCGACGTTCGCGCCAAAACGGAAGCCGAAAGCCGCCACGCGGGTGTGGTCAACCCATGGAATGTTTTCCAGCGCTTTGAGCGCATGCTGGTGCAGCAGGCTGGAATCCTGAGTCAGTTTCCATTTAGATGAAAAACCAATTGAAGGCATATCAAGCGTCAGCATCGCGATCCCTTTTGGTGCGAAGTAACGCTCATACAGGCTGTAATAATCAATTTGCAGCGAATCCAGCCCGCCGCACATCAGCACGGTCGGGAACGGACCGTCGCCTTCAGGCATATGCAGGAACCCGGTGACGGGTGCGCCACCATGAATGCTGAACTCAAGCTCGCGCATTTGGCCCGGCAAACGCTGCGCCGCTTCTTCATAAGCACGGTTCGCCAGAGCCTGAGCCTGCTCCGCCAGTTCATCCCCTTTTAAATGCGGGTAGGCAGCAATCCCGTAAAGGTTAGCGGCGTGCAGCCAGTGCTTGCCGCTGAGCGTAGCATCCTCTTCCTGGCTGGCTTTTTGCTGCCAGACCATCGCCTGTTTCGACCACTCGTAGATCCAGTTGCCACCGCGGTAGCCCACCACCGTGTCGTAGAGTTCGCTGTCGGTACGCTCGGCTTCACTCATCACGATACGCGCCTGCACGTCGAGGATTTCACGAGGGTCAATGCCGCGCCAGATCCACATCAGACGGTTAATCATGCGATACCAGTGAGGCACGTTTTTACCGTCTAACGCGGACTGGACGGCAGGCTGGGTACCCGGATTAAAGCGACGCACCAGCGTCGACGTTTCAGGGTGTTTGAAACGGGGTTTGAAGAGAGTCTCGGTGAGATTCGCCTGCGTCATTGCGTTGCCTCCATGAATACGTCATATGAAGACTATTGTAACGCGTGGCAGGCCAAAAAGAACAACGCCCGACATAGTCGGGCGTGTAAAGTTACGTACTGGTATTAACGGCCTGAAATAGGCGGTACGAAGACCACGCCCATATCCCATGGCTGTTCAATCCAGGTGTCCTGCGGGATATCAATCACGTAATCGTCAACCAGCGGGCGGCCAGCAGGCTTCGCGAAGATAGTGACGAAATGGGCTTTCGGATACATTTCGCGGATAGCGACCGCTGTACCGCCGGTGTCCACCAGATCGTCGATAACGATGAAACCTTCACCGTCGCCTTCAGCACGTTTCAGCACGGTCAGCTCGCGCTGGTTGTCATGGTCATAGCTGGAGATGCAAACGGTATCGACATGACGAATACCCAGCTCACGTGCCAGCAGCGCCCCCGGTACCAGACCGCCACGGCTGACGGCAATAATGCCTTTCCACTGTTCGGAAGGCATCAGACGCGCAGCCAGTTTGCGTGCGTGAATCTGCAACATGTCCCAGGTGACGACGTATTTTTCGCTCATGTGAAGTGTCCCAGCCTGTTTTTATACGGCTTAAAAAGTGTTCGAGGGGGAAATAGGTTGCGCGAGATTATAGAGATCTGACGCACTAAAAACCAGTGTTTAGCGCCCTCTGCCTGAGTTTTTACATGCTTTATGCTACCAGCCAGCAGAGAAAGTGGTATTCTCAGTTTCATCTCGCAAGCCTGACTTGTGGTAACTATTAACCTGCTAACCCTGTGACCTGCAACCCTGTTTGCAGCGCCTCGACAAGGAGACTTATCGTGTCTGAACTGTCTCAATTATCTCCGCAGCCGCTGTGGGATATTTTTGCGAAAATCTGCTCCATTCCACACCCTTCCTACCATGAAGAACAGCTTGCCGAACATATTATGGGCTGGGCGAAGGAAAAAGGTCTGCATACTGAACGTGACCAGGTTGGCAACATTCTGATCCGCAAACCGGCTACCGCAGGTATGGAAAACCGCAAACCGGTTGTGCTGCAGGCGCACCTGGACATGGTGCCACAGAAGAACAACGACACCGTTCACGACTTCACCAAAGACCCGATTCAACCGTACATCGACGGCGACTGGGTGAAAGCGCGCGGCACCACGCTGGGCGCGGATAACGGCATCGGTATGGCCTCTGCGCTGGCCGTGCTGGCCGACGACAGCGTTGAGCACGGTCCGCTGGAAGTGCTGCTGACCATGACCGAAGAAGCAGGCATGGACGGCGCGTTTGGTCTGCAGGCGAACTGGCTGCAGGCGGACATCCTGATCAACACCGACTCTGAAGAAGAAGGTGAGATCTACATGGGCTGCGCGGGCGGAATTGATTTCATCTCTACCCTGCCGCTGTCGCGCGAAGCGATTCCTGCCGGTTTCCAGACCTTCAAGCTGACGCTGAAAGGGCTGAAAGGCGGCCACTCCGGCGGTGATATTCATCTGGGCCTGGGTAACGCCAACAAGCTGCTGGCGCGCTTCCTGGCAGGCCATGCGGCCGAGCTGGATCTGCGTCTGGTCGACTTCAACGGCGGTACCCTGCGCAATGCGATCCCACGCGAAGCGTTCGCCACCGTAGCGGTTCCCGCGGCAAAAGCGGACGAGCTGAAAAAACTCTCCACCGTATACCTGGATATCCTGAAAAACGAACTGTCGGCGAAAGAGAAAAACCTGACCGTAGTGCTGGAATCCGTGACCACGGATAAAACCGCCCTGACCGCGCAGTCTCGTGACACCTTCGTTCAGCTGCTGAACGCGACGCCAAACGGCGTGATCCGCAACTCTGACGTGGCGAAAGGCGTGGTGGAAACCTCACTGAACGTGGGCGTGGTGAGCATGAGCGACGACAGTGCGGAAATCATCTGCCTGATCCGCTCGCTGATCGACAGCGGTAAAGAGTACGTGGTGAGCATGCTGGAATCTCTGGGCACGCTGGCGGGCGCCAAAACGTCTGCCAAAGGCAGCTACCCGGGATGGCAGCCGGATGCGAGTTCTCCGGTGATGGCGCTGGTGCGTGAAACCTATCAGCGTCTGTTCAACAGCACCCCGAACATTCAGGTGATCCACGCCGGTCTGGAATGTGGTCTGTTCAAGAAGCCGTATCCAGACATGGATATGGTGTCCATCGGGCCAACCATTACCGGCCCGCACTCCCCGGATGAGCAGGTTCATATCGAAAGCGTCGGTCACTACTGGACGCTGCTGACTGAACTGCTGAAAGCGATTCCTGCGAAGTAACGCCCTCATCCAGCCGTCTCCCACAGGGAAAGGGTAAAACGAAGGCCCGGTAAGCGTAGCGCCACCGGGCTTTTTTACAATCCCAGAAGCAGCTGGCGCTCTAGCTGCGGATCCAGCAGCGTGACGTGCAACCCCACCAGCCTCACCCCTCGCCCGCCCCGGCGTTCTTCCCATGCCTTTTTCGCCGTCGCGATAAGATCGTCTTTATTCAGACGCGGCCAGACGTGTTCCTGCGTGGTCTGCTGGAAGTCGTTGAATTTGAGCTTGATGCCCTGACGGGCGATGAGCAGGTCCGGCTTCACCTTGCTTAAGCGTCGCTCCAGTTCCGGGTAGAGCTGTTCCGTGATAATAGATTCGCACTCGGACCAGTCATGAATATCTTCAATAAGTGTGCGCTCAACGCCGACGGATTTCCGCAGCCGCTCGCTGTTCACATCGCGATCGTCAATCCCCTGGCTGCGCTCCCACAGCACGCGGCCAAACTTCCCGAACCGCTTAAGCAGCATCGCGAGATCGCTTCGCTGCACGTCTTCGCAGGTGCGTAACCCCATGCTTTCCAGCTTTGCGGCGGAGACTTTCCCAACCCCAGGGATTTTGCCAAGCGGCAGCGTTTTTAAAAATGTGGGCACCTCTTCCGGCGTAATGACGTACTGACCGTTGGGCTTATTTAAATCGGAGGCGATTTTGGCAAGGAATTTAACGGGCGCCACACCCGCCGATGCCGTCAGATTCAGCTCGTTGAAAATCGTCTGACGGATCTCCTTAGCCATCAGCGTCGCGGAGCCGTGGCAGTGCACGCTGTCGGTCACATCCAGATAGGCTTCGTCCAGCGACAGCGGCTCTATCAGAGAGGTATAGCGGGAGAAGATTTCCCGAATATGGAGGGAAGCCTCTTTATAGGCTTCAAACCTGCCGGGCAGAAGTGTGAGATGAGGGCAAAGCTTTAAGGCCATCGCCGTTGGCATCGCGCTGCGCACGCCAAATTTGCGCGCAGGATAGTTGGCGGTGCTGATGACACCACGCTGAACGCGGCTGCCGCCAATGGCGATGGGAATATCCCGCAGCGCCGGGTTGTCACGCATCTCCACTGCGGCAAAAAAGCAGTCCATATCGACATGGATTATTTTGCGCATAGTAAGCCCTCACTCATCACTGGATAAGTATACAGTAAACAAATGAGGATTGAGAAGCAGATGTAAGAATGCCGGGTGGCGGCTTTGCCTTACCCGGCCAACAAAAACTTAAATAATGCGCTTCTGCTCGCGGGCCATTCTTTTTTTCCGCGCATCGCACGGCTCCGGACAGTCGCAGACCTTTTCCATCCCAATAGAGGAAATACCGCCGCAGCTGCCCTGAATGCTTTTCCGCTTAACGATCCAGCCTAACGACATGCCGAAGATGACAAGCACAAACACCACAAAGGTTGCCAGAAACGTCAGCATCATCAGCCTCCAAAGTCATCGAGCAAGATGTTCTCATCTTCGACGCCGAGATCTTTCAGCATCTTAATCACGGCGGCGTTCATCATCGGCGGACCACACATATAGAACTCGCAGTCCTCAGGCGCCGGGTGCTGCTTGAGGTAGTTTTCATACAGCACGTTGTGGATGAACCCCGTATAACCCGTCCAGTTATCTTCCGACTGCGGATCGGAAAGCGCCACATGGAAGGTGAAGTTCGGGTTTTCACGCGCCAGCTGTTCGAACTCATCTTCATAGAACATCTCGCGCAGCGAGCGCGCCCCGTACCAGAAGCTGATCTTACGCTGGCTACCCAGCCGCTTGAGCTGGTCAAAGATGTGCGAGCGCATCGGGGCCATACCGGCACCGCCGCCGATAAACACCATTTCCGCGTCGGTATCTTTCGCGAAGAACTCCCCGAACGGGCCGGAGATGGTCACCTTATCCCCAGGCTTCAGGGACCAGATGTATGACGACATGACGCCCGGCGGTGCATCCGGCACATTCGGTGGCGGCGTGGCGATACGCACGTTGAGCATGATGATGCCCTTCTCTTCCGGGTAGTTGGCCATCGAGTAGGCGCGCAGCGTCGGCTCTTTCACCTCCGAGACAAAGCGGAAGAGATTGAATTTGTCCCAGTCGGCGCGGTACTCATGCGGCACGTCAAAGTCCGCATAGGCCACAGCGTGCTCCGGGCACTCAATCTGAATGTATCCTCCGGCGCGGAACGGGACATGCTCGCCTTCCGGCACCCGCAGCTTCAGCTCTTTTATAAAGGTGGCTTTGTTATCATTAGAAATAACCTCGCACTCCCATTTTTTGACGCCGAAGATCTCTTCCGGCAGCTCAATCTTCATGTTCTGGCGCACCGCGACCTGGCAGGCCAGACGACAGCCCTCTTTTGCCTCACGCTTTGTGATATGCGCCAGCTCGGTTGGCAGAATATCGCCACCGCCCTCTTTTACCGTCACGCGGCACTGCCCGCAGGAGCCGCCGCCGCCGCAGGCTGAGGAGACAAAAATGCCGTTACCGGAGAGCGTGTTGAGCAGCTTGTCTCCGGCCGGCGTGCGGATCTGATTCTGCGGCTCGTCGTTAATATCAATCACCACGTCGCCGGAATTCACCAGCTTCGCGCGCGCCGCCAGAATAAGCCCTGACAGCACCAGTACAATCAGCGTGAACATCACCACGCCAAGGATAATTTCCATCTGTTTGCCCTTATAGCTGCACACCGGAGAAGGACATAAAGCCCAGCGCCATCAGCCCGGTGGTGATAAAGGTGATCCCCAAGCCACGCAGCCCCGCAGGCACGTTGGCATATTTCATTTTCTCGCGGATCCCCGCCATGGTGACAATCGCCAGCATCCAGCCGATGCCGGAGCCAAAACCGTACACCACGGATTCGCTGAAGTTGTAATCACGCTGAACCATAAACGAGACGCCGCCAAAGATGGCGCAGTTCACCGCGATCAGCGGCAGGAAGATCCCCAGCGCGTTGTACAGCGACGGGAAATACTTATCGAGGATCATCTCGAGGATTTGCACCAGCGCCGCGATCACCCCGATAAAGGTGATGAAGTTCAGGAAGCTGAGATCAACCCCTTCCACCAGCGCGCCGTCCCGCAGCACAAAGTTGTACACCAGATTGTTGATCGGTACAGATAAGCCGAGCACCACGGTAACCGCGATACCGAGACCAAAGGCCGTCGACACTTTTTTGGAAACCGCAAGGAACGTACACATGCCGAGGAAAAACGCGAGCGCCATGTTTTCAACAAACACCGCCCGCACAAACAAACTCAGGTAATGAGCCATCGTCGGTTACTCCTTTTCCTGCTGTTCTGGCTTCAGCGTACGAATCAGCCAGATCAACAAACCGATAATGAAAAATGCGCTAGGGGCCAGCAGGAACAGGCCGTTTGGCAGATACCAGCCGCCGTTCTGCACCGTGTCCAGCACCGTGATGCCAAACAGCTTGCCGCTGCCAATCAGCTCACGCAGGAATCCCACGGTCAGCAGGATCACGCCGTAGCCCAGGCCGTTGCCGATGCCGTCCATAAAGCTCGCCAGCGGTGGCATTTTCATGGCGTAGGCTTCCGCACGCCCCATGACGATACAGTTGGTGATAATCAGCCCGACAAACACCGAGAGCTGTTTGGAGGTTTCATAGGCAAAGGCGCGTAGCAGCTGATCGACCACGATCACCAGCGAGGCGATGATCGCCATCTGTACGATGATCCTCACGCTGTTGGGGATATGGTGGCGGATCATCGAGATAAACATGCTGGAGAACGCCGTGACCAGCGTGACCGCCAGCGTCATCACTACCGCCGTTTCCAGCTTGGTCGTCACCGCCAGAGCAGAACAGACACCCAGCACCTGGAGCGTGATCGGGTTATTGGCTAACAGTGGGCCAATGAGCACCTTTTTAACTTCTTTCAGTTCACCGGTATCAGCCATTGTTCAGCGCTCCTTCACGTACGTTTTTCAGGAAAGGACCAAAGCCCAGCTCGCCCATCCAGAAATCAAAACTGTGCTGCACGCCTTTTGAGGTGAGCGTGGCGCCGGAAAGCCCGTCGACGGCGTAGTCGTCACCGGGACGTGCCGCCCCTTTCATCACCTTCAGCGCAGGCAGGCCGTTATCGTCGAGCACTTTCTTGCCGACAAACTGTGCCCGCCAGTTAGGGTTTTCAACTTCGCCACCCAGCCCCGGCGTTTCGCCCTGGTCGTAATACGTAATGCCTTTTACCGTGCGGCCATCGGTATCAAGGGCCACAAAGGCATACATCATTGACCACAGGCCGTTGCCGTAAACAGGCAGTACCACTTCCTGAATACGTTTTTGGGGGTCGCGAACCAGATAGATTTCGGCAAGGTTGCTGCGACGCTTAATCCCGGCGGGATCTTGCGCTGCCTCCAGCGTCAGGCTCATCTGTGGATCTTTCAGCGCCAGCGCCTGGTTGAATGTTGCCGGGTCTTTATCCAGCAGTTCACCTGTTTTTAAATCCACCAGACGCGCCGAAATACGTTCGGCAAAGACGGCCGAAACGTCGTCTGCGCTCATTCCTTCCTGCATCAGCCCGGCGACGGCCAGGATGTTGCGCTGTTTATCCAGCGCACGTTGCTCCTGCTGCAGGGGTTTTAACCCCACGGCAGAGCCGGCCACAACAATAGAACAGACCAGACAGAGCACCAGCACCACCAGCAGCGTTTTGCTGATGCTGTCGTTATTTTTAACCTCAGCCACGCGCCTTCCTCCGCTTAATGTTGGCCCGCACCACCAGGTAATCGAAGAGTGGCGCAAACAGGTTGGCAAACAGAATGGCCAACATCATCCCTTCCGGATACGCCGGGTTGACCACGCGGATCAGGACACACATCGCGCCAATGAGCACGCCATAGCTCCATTTACCTTTGTCTGTAAACGAGGCAGAGACGGGGTCCGTCGCCATGAACATCATGCCGAACGCGAAGCCACCCAGCACCAGATGCCAGTACCACGGCATGGAGAACATCGGATTGGTGGTCGAACCGATAACGTTGAACAGGGTGGCGGTCAGCACCATGCCGATCATCACGCCCGCAACGATCCGCCAGGAGGCCACGCGACCGAAAAGAATGATCGCCCCGCCAAGCAAAATCATCAGCGTAGAGACTTCCCCGATGGAGCCCGGAATGTTGCCAATAAAGGCATCAAACCAGGTGACAGGCTGACCTGTAGCGTTGTTGACCAGCGTTTCGCCGCCGTGTGCCGCCCACTGTGAAAGCGGCGTTGCGCCGGAAAAACCGTCTGCCGCCGTCCAGACCAGGTCGCCCGAGATTTGCGCCGGATAAGCAAAGAACAGGAACGCACGCCCCGCCAGCGCAGGATTAAGGAAGTTACGCCCGGTCCCACCGAAGATCTCTTTGGCAATCACCACGCCGAAGCTGATGCCCAGCGCCGCCTGCCAGAGCGGCAGTGTGGGTGGAACAATCAGAGCAAAAAGAATCGAGGTCACGAAGAAGCCTTCGTTGATCTCATGTTTACGGATGATGGCAAACAGCACTTCCCAGAAGCCGCCCACGATAAATACCGTGATGTAAATCGGCAGGAAGAAGACCGCGCCCAGCGTCATCATGCTCAGCCAGCCCGCGTCCGCAGCGAAGCTCACCCCTAACGACTGGGCCAGACGGTAGTGCCAGTCGGACTGGATCACCTGTGCCAATTGCTGTGCATCGTACATGTGGTGCAGCGCCGGAATGGTCTGCAGGCCGACGTTGTACATGCCCCAGAACATCGCGGGGAACACCGCAAACCACACAAGGATCATCATGCGTTTCAGATCGATAGCGTCGCGAACGTGCGCCGCCCCTTTCGTCACCAGCCCAGGCGTGTAGAAAATGGTCGTCGTTGCTTCATATAACGGGTAGTACTTTTTGAGCTTCCCTTCGGTAAAGTGCGGCTCAATTTTTTCAAAGAGGTGTTTTAAGCCCATCGGTTATCCTTCCTGCTCAATGCGGGTTAACACCTCGCGCAATACCGGTCCATATTCATATTTGCCCGGACAGACATAGGTACAGAGCGCCAGATCTTCTTCGTCCAGCTCCAGACAGCCCAGCGCCTGCGCGCCGTCGGTATCGCCGGCAAGGAGATCGCGCAACAGCACGGTAGGCAGAATATCCAGCGGCATGACGCGCTCGTAGTTGCCAATCGGGACCATGGCACGCTCGCCGCCGTGCGTACTGGTTGAGAAGCTAAACAGCTTGTTACGCAGGAAGTGGCCCAACGTGGTGCGGGTGACGGAGTATTTTTCTGCGCCTGGCAGAACCCAGCCAAACAGCTCTTTCTCACGCCCTTCCTGCACAATGCTGACCTGCAAATGGAAGCGTCCCAGGTACGCGTGCGCATTGACAGCATGGCGGCCGCTGAGGACCGATCCGGAAATCAGGCGGTTTTCGCCCTCTTTCGTTTCCCCCACCAGCAGTTCGTTGATGTCAGCGCCCAGCAGCGTCTTCACCAGGCGCGGGTTTGCGGCCTGAGGTCCGCCGATGGCGATTATCCGTTCAGCGCAGAGTTCGCCCGTAGTAAAGAGCTTACCGATGGCGATGACGTCCTGATAGTTAAGATGCCAAACCTGTTTCGTCAGGCTTACTGGCTCAAGGAAATGGATGTGTGTCCCGACCAGCCCCGCCGGATGCGGGCCAGCAAACTCATTAAACGTGACCTGCCCCTGCGGATGGCCGCCGAGCTTGCCGCCGCCGGCCTGGCAGACGTGCACTTTTCCGGACGTGAGGCGGGTTAAAACGGTCAGACCAGCGTCAAAGGCTTTTCGCTGCGCCAGGATAACCGGTTCCGGGTCCACGCTGAGCGGGTTAGTGTCGATTGCCGTGACGAAAATCGCGGCCGGTTCCGTGCCCGGAACAGGGGATTTGCTGAAGGGGCGTGTACGAAGCGCGGTCCATAAACCGGACGCCAGGAGCTGATCCTGAACGGCATCACGGTTCAGCGACGCGAGTTCTGCGGTGTCGTAATGGGCAAATTCACGCTTTTCATCGCCCTCAATGCGGATAACCACCGACTGCAGAACGCGACGCTCGCCGCGGTTGATGGCCACAACGGTGCCGCTCGCGGGGGCCGTGAACATCACGCCGGGATTTTTTTTGTCCTCAAAGAGCGGCTGTCCTTTGATAACGCGATCGCCCTCCTGTACCAGCATTGAAGGACGCATACCCAGGTAGTCTTCGCCCAAAATGGCGACATGACGGACGCTTGCGCCTGTCGAAACGTGCTGCGCTGGCACGCCTGCAATCGGCAGATCAAGTCCCTTTTTAATTTTAAACATGTGGTTAGCAGGTTTCCATGAACAACAATCCAGTGGGCGCAAAGTGTAACATTTTCCCCTTCCCGCGGGCAGGGAATCCGCCGTCGCGCGCACCAAATTGCGACCTAATGCGCAAAGTTCCTGGAGCCATCGCAATTTTGATGGTTTATAAAGTAAAACTAATTTGTAAACTCACCGCCCGGCTCTTGCGAAAATCTATAGCGGTGCTAATGTGAGCGCTCCTAACAGAATAATCTGATTTCGGGTCTCTTTTGCCGTCCTGGCAAGTTGGTCATGGTTTTATCAAGGAACTAGTAGTATGCGTAAAATCGCATTGTTCATTGCGATGCTTCTGATGCCGTGCATGTCGTTTGCCGGGCTGCTCAGCAGTAATAGCTCAACGACGCCGATCAGCAAAGAATATAAACAGCAGTTAATGGGATCGCCGGTTTATATTCAGATCTTCAAGGAAGAGCGCACTCTCGATCTGTTTGTCAAAATGGGCGAGACATATCAGCTGCTTGATAGTTACAAAATTTGTAACTATTCCGGCGGACTGGGGCCAAAACAGCGTCAGGGCGATTTCAAAAGTCCGGAAGGGTTCTATAACGTTCAGCGCAGCCAGCTCAAGCCTGACAGCCGCTTCTATAAAGCCATTAACATCGGCTTCCCGAATGCCTATGACCGTGCACACGGTTATGAAGGTAAATATCTGATGATCCACGGTGCCTGCGTGTCTATCGGCTGTTATGCGATGACCGACTCCGGCATTGATGAGATTTTCCAGTTCGTGACGGGCGCGCTGGTCTTTGGGCAGCCTAACGTACAGGTCAGCATCTATCCGTTCCGCATGACGGACGCCAACATGGCGCGTCACAAGTACTCATACTACGCGGATTTCTGGAAACAGCTGAAGCCGGGTTACGACTACTTTGAGCAGACCCACAAGCCACCTGTGGTCTCTATCGTCGATGGCCGCTACGTGGTCAGCAAACCGCTGAGCCACGAAGTCGTCCATCCGCAGCTGGCGTCAAATTACACGGTCCCCGAGACAAAATAGCACCCACTCGCCTGGCATAATCTTTTGCCAGGTTTCGTTGCCCGTCAGCGGCTGCGTTGCGATAACAGTGACCACATCGTTCGGTGTGGTCTCCTTCTGAAAGTCTATCTCCACATCCTGATCGAGCAGCGTCGCAACGCCAAACGGCGCACGGCGGGTGATCCAGAACAAATTCGTCGAGCAGAACGCCATCACATAGCGGCCGTCAGAGAGCAGCATGTTGAACACGCCTTTTTCACGCAGTTCAGATGCCAGCGTCGCGATATATTTGAACACGGCAGTCATGTTGCCGGGCGTGCGGGGATAGCGCTCCGTCAGCTTGTGCAGCAGCCAGCAGAAGGCTTTTTCGCTGTCCGTTTCGCCTACCGGGCGGAAATTGCCCGTTTCCAGCGACTTATAGCCCGTGAGCTGCCCGTTGTGCGCGTAGGTCCAGTTACGGCCCCACAGCTCGCGGGTAAACGGATGGGTATTTTCCAGCGCCACTTCGCCACGGTTAGCCTGACGGATGTGGGCGATCACCGAGCGGGACTTGATGGGATAGTCCTGCACCAGTTTGGCAATCGGTGAGTTAAAGCTGGGCTGTGGATCTTTGAACGTGCGACACCCTTTGCCTTCGTAGAAGGTGATGCCCCAGCCGTCTTTATGCGGCCCGGTTCCTCCACCGCGCTGAACCAGCCCGGTGAAGCTAAAGCAGATATCGGTTGGCACATTGGCGCTCATCCCGAGCAGTTCGCACATACAACACCTCCACAACAGCGGGGGGCACCGGAGCCCCCCAGCGAAGTCTTACTTAACCATCTCTTTTTCGATCAGTTGAATCAGGATGTGGATCACTTTGATGTGAATTTCCTGAATACGGTCAGCATAACCGAAGTGCGGAACGCGAATTTCGACATCCGCCGTACCGTCCATCTTACCGCCATCTTTACCGGTCAGGGTGATGACTTTCATCCCTTTTTCACGCGCGGCGGCGATCGCTTTGATCACGTTGCCGGAGTTACCGGAGGTAGAAATCCCCAGCAGCACGTCGCCTTCACGGCCTACCGCTTCAACGTAGCGGGAGAAGATGTGGTCGTAACCGAAGTCGTTGCCTACGCAGGAGATGTGGCTCACGTCTGAAATCGCAATCGCCGGGTAGCCCGGGCGGTTTTCGCGATAGCGTCCGGTCAGCTCTTCTGCGAAGTGCATAGCGTCGCAGTGGGAACCGCCGTTACCGCAGGAAAGCACTTTGCCGCCGGCTTTGAAGCTGTCGGCCAGCAGGACCGCTGCGCGCTGAATAGCGTGAATATTGGCATCATCTTTCAGAAAGTTCGCCAGCGTTTCCGCCGCTTCGTTCAGTTCGTTACGAATAAGATCCTGGTACATGAGGATAATCCTTCAGTATTGATGAAATAACACAGTGGAGTGTACCGGATAGCGGGAAAAGCGAGAAGCTAAAGCCTTGCGAAACGTCCGGCGTTTTGATTTTTTGTGCCGGCTAAAACGCCAACAATGTGAACCAGGTTGTAATTATTTTGTAAACACATTGCTAAAGGAAATGACATCAACTACAACCATATCATCACAAGTGGTCAGACCTCCTACAAGCAAGGGAGCTTTTCTTTATGATGATTTTGAGCATTCTCGCAACCGTTGTTCTGCTCGGTGTGTTGTTCTATCACCGCGTAAGTTTATTCCTGAGCAGCCTGATTCTTCTGGCCTGGACGGCTGCGCTTGGCGTCGCAGGTCTCTGGAATATCTGGCTTTTAGTCCCTCTCGCCATCATTCTTCTGCCATTTAACCTGGCCCCGATGCGTAAATCCATGATCTCTGCGCCGGTGTTCAAGGGCTTCCGCAAAGTGATGCCGCCAATGTCGCGCACTGAGAAAGAAGCGATTGATGCGGGCACCACCTGGTGGGAAGGCGATCTGTTCCAGGGCAATCCTGACTGGAAAAAGCTGCACAACTACCCGCAGCCGCGTCTGACCGCTGAAGAGCAGGCCTTTATTGATGGCCCGGTGGAAGAAGCGTGCCGCATGGCAAACGACTTTGCCATCACCCATGAAATGGCCGACCTGCCGCCTGAGCTGTGGGCGTATCTGAAAGAACATCGCTTCTTCGCGATGATCATCAAGAAAGAGTACGGCGGTCTGGAGTTCTCCGCTTACGCTCAGGCTCGCGTCCTGCAAAAGCTGGCGGGCGTTTCCGGGATCCTGGCGATTACCGTTGGCGTGCCTAACTCCTTAGGCCCGGGCGAACTGCTGCAGCACTACGGTACCGAAGAGCAGAAAGATCACTACCTGCCGCGTCTGGCACGCGGTCAGGAAATCCCTTGCTTCGCGCTGACCAGCCCGGAAGCGGGCTCCGATGCGGGTGCAATCCCGGATACCGGCGTGGTCTGCATGGGCGAGTGGCAGGGCGAGCAGGTGCTGGGCATGCGCCTGACCTGGAACAAGCGTTATATCACCCTGGCGCCTATCGCCACCGTGCTGGGTCTGGCCTTTAAGCTCTCTGACCCGGAAAAACTGCTGGGCGGCGATGAAGATCTGGGCATTACCTGTGCGCTGATCCCAACCTCTACCCCAGGCGTTGAAATTGGTCGCCGTCACTTCCCGCTGAACGTGCCGTTCCAGAACGGTCCGACCCGCGGCCAGGATATCTTCGTGCCGATTGACTACATCATCGGCGGTCCGAAAATGGCCGGTCAGGGCTGGCGTATGCTGGTGGAATGTCTGTCTGTGGGCCGCGGCATTACCCTGCCGTCGAACTCAACCGGCGGTCTGAAGTCGGTCGCGATGGGGATTGGTGCGTACGCACACATCCGCCGTCAGTTCAAAATCTCCATCGGCAAGATGGAAGGTATCGAAGAGCCGCTGGCGCGTATCGCGGGCAATGCCTACGTGATGGATGCCGCGGCGTCTCTGATTACCTACGGCATTATGCTCGGCGAAAAACCGGCCGTGCTGTCCGCGATTGTGAAGTACCACTGTACCCACCGCGCGCAGCAGTCGATCATTGACGCGATGGATATCGCAGGCGGTAAAGGCATTATGCTCGGCGAAGGCAACTTCCTGGCGCGCGGCTATCAGGGCGCACCGATTGCCATCACCGTGGAAGGGGCAAACATCCTGACCCGCAGCATGATGATCTTCGGTCAGGGCGCCATTCGCTGCCATCCGTACGTGCTGGAAGAGATGGCTGCCGCGCAGAACAACGACGTGGATGCCTTCGATAAGCTGCTGTTCAAACATATCGGTCATGTGGGCAGCAACAAGGTGCGCAGCTTCTGGCTGGGCCTGACGCGCGGTCTTACCAGCGCCACGCCGACCGGCGATGCGACCAAACGTTATTACCAGCATCTGAACCGTCTGAGCGCCAACCTGGCTCTGCTGTCTGACGTCTCCATGGCGGTGCTGGGCGGCAGCCTGAAGCGTCGCGAGCGTATCTCAGCCCGTCTGGGGGATGTGCTGAGCCAGATCTTCCTGGCCTCTGCGGTCCTGAAGCGCTACGACGATGAAGGCCGTCAGGAAGCGGATCTGCCGCTGGTGCACTGGGGCGTTCAGGATGCGATGTATCAGGCTGAACAGGCGATTGACGACCTGCTGGCGAACTTCCCGAACCGCTTTGTGGCGGGCGCCCTGCGCGCGGTGATCTTCCCGACCGGTCGTCACCATCTGGCGCCGTCCGACAAGCTGGACCACAAGGTGGCGAAGATCCTGCAGGTACCGAGCGCAACCCGCTCCCGTATCGGTCGCGGTCAGTATCTGACGCCGACGCCGCATAACCCGGTGGGTCTGCTGGAAGAGGCGCTGCTGGACGTGATGGCTGCCGATCCGATTCACCAGAAAATCTGTAAACAGCTGGGCAAAAACCTGCCGTTTACCCGTCTGGACGAACTGGCAAAACAGGCGTTGGCCGGTGGCATTATCAATAAAGATGAAGCCGCTCTGCTGGTGAAAGCCGAAGAGAGCCGTCTGCGCAGCATTAACGTGGATGATTTCGAACCGGACGAGCTGGCGACGCAGCCGGTAAAGCTGCCGGAGAAGCATCGCAAACCTGAAGCGGCGTAACGCGTTTCGCTTGTACAAACCCCGCCTCTCGCGGGGTTTTTTATTGCCACATTTTCTCGTAATGACGTGCTACAGTGTCAAAAAGCGGTCTTTTGAGGAGTCTGTATCGTGCCTGGTTTGAAGATTTCGATTTTGCAGCAACCTTTAGTGTGGATGGATGGCCCCGCCAACCTGCGCCACTTTGATCGTCAACTGGAAGAGATTACCGGGCGCGATGTAATTGTCCTGCCGGAGATGTTCACCACCGGCTTCGCTATGGAAGCGGCACAACAGTCAATGCCGCAGGATGAGGTGGTCGCCTGGATGCATGCCAAAGCGCAGCAGACCAACGCGCTAATCGCCGGGAGCGCCGCCCTGCAAACGGATCGCGGGCCGGTGAACCGCTTCCTGCTGGTGGAGCCGGAAGGGAACGTGCATTTTTACGATAAACGCCACCTGTTCCGCATGGCGGATGAGCATCATCACTATGAAGCGGGTCACGAGCGCGTGGTGTTCGAGTGGCGTGGCTGGCGTATTTTGCCGCTGGTCTGCTACGACCTGCGCTTCCCGGTGTGGTCGCGCAACCGCAACGATTACGACCTGGCGCTGTATGTTGCCAACTGGCCTGCACCGCGCTCTCTGCACTGGCAGTCGCTGCTGGTAGCGCGCGCAATTGAGAACCAGGCGTACGTGGTGGGCTGTAACCGCGTGGGAACCGACGGCAACGGGCATCACTACCGCGGTGACAGCCGGGTGGTGAATCCGCAGGGCGAGATCATTGCCACCGCCGAGCCGCATCAGGCGACGCGCATTGATGCCGAGCTGTCGTTGACGGCGCTGCAGGAGTATCGCGAGAAGTTTCCGGCCTGGCAGGATGCAGATCCGTTTAGCATTGGGTGAAATTTTCCCCTCTCCCAACGGGAGAGGGAGGATAAAACATTAACTCACCAGCGCCTGCCCATCTTTGCGGCTTTCCGTCGCGGCCACGTAGTGTCCTTCCGGCAGGCGATAAATCACCTGCGCCCCGCCGAAGTTGTAATCCTGAAGCGGATCTTCCACCACGATCTGATGCCCCCGCTCGCGCAGCGCGGCGATGGTATTGCGATCGAAGGTCGATTCAACGATCACCTCCCTGCCCTGCACCACGCGCCAGCGCGGGGCATCGATTGCCGCCTGCGGGTTTTGCCCGTGCAGCATGATGCGCAGCGCCATCTGCATGTGCCCCTGCGCCTGCATCGGGCCGCCCATCACGCCAAAGGACATCAGCGGCTGGCCGCTGCCGTCCATCGCAAAGCCCGGTATGATGGTGTGGAACGGTCGCTTGCTGCCCGCCAGCGCGTTCGGGTGATTAGGATCCAGCACAAACCCGCAGCCCCGGTTTTGCAGGCTGATGCCGGTATCCGGCACCACAATGCCTGAACCGAAGCCCATATAGTTGGACTGAATAAACGAAACCATCATCCCGCTGGCGTCGGCGGTGCTGATGTAGACCGTGCCGCTCTGCGTAGGGGAACCGTAGACAAAATCAGAGGCTTTATCGTGGTCGATAAGCGCCGCGCGCGACTTCAGATAATGGTCGCTCAGCAGCTCTTTCGCCGCG
Source organism: Enterobacter dykesii (assembly GCF_008364625.2). Taxonomy (NCBI): domain Bacteria; kingdom Pseudomonadati; phylum Pseudomonadota; class Gammaproteobacteria; order Enterobacterales; family Enterobacteriaceae; genus Enterobacter; species Enterobacter dykesii. The sequence goes on along the minus strand of NZ_CP126604.1, from coordinate 847,312 downwards.
AACGCCATATGGTCTTCATCCGCCACGTAGCGGTCGAGATCCGCCAGCGCCAGCTTCATCGCCTCAATTGACAGGTGCAGGGACTGCACGGAATCCGGATGATGCTTCTCAATGCCGCACTGCTCCAGAATGCCGAGCGCAATCAGCGTGGCGATCCCCTGGCCGTTAGGCGGCAGCTCCTGCACCGAACCGCCCGCGAAGTCGCGCGACAGCAGCTCAACCCAGTCCACGCGATGGTTTGCCAGATCCTCAGCCGTCAGGTGCGCGCCGTGCTCTTTGGCGAAGGCGGCGATTTTCTGCGCCAGCTCGCCGCGGTAAAAGGCTTCACCGTTGGTGCGGGCAATCAGCTCCAGCGAGTTCGCCTGCGCCGGGTTGCGGAAGATTTCCCCCACGCGCGGGGCGCGGCCTTCCGGCGCGAAGCAGGCGCTGAAGCCCGGCTGATCTTTCAGCTTGTTATAGCCGCGCTGCCAGAGATGGCCAATCAGCGGAGAAACCGGAAAACCGTTGCGCGCATAGTCGATGGCAGGCTGCGCCAGCGTGGTCAGCGGCAGCGTACCGAAGCGTTCCGCCAGGGCGACCCAGCCGGATACCGCACCCGGCACGGTCACCGCGTCCCAGCCGATTTCCGGCACCGCGGTTTTTCCGGCAAACAGATCCGCATGCCAGCTGGCAGGCGAACGACCGGACGCGTTCAGACCGTGCAGCTTTTCACCGTCCCAGACGATGGCAAAGGCGTCGCTGCCGATCCCGTTGCCGGTCGGCTCAACCACCGTCAGCGCCATCGCGGTGGCAATGGCCGCATCCACGGCGTTGCCGCCCAGCTGCAGCATTTTCATTCCCGCCTGCGCCGCCAGCGGCTGCGACGTGGCGACGGCGTTATGGCCCATCATCGGCGGGCGGCGTGAAGCGTAACCGGACGTAAAATCAAGCGCTTTGGTCATCATGACTCCTTAGTCGTGGCGCGGATCGAGCGCATCGCGCAGCCCGTCGCCGAGTAAATTAAAGCCCTGCACGGCAAGGAAAATCGCCACGCCGGGGAAAACGGACATCCACGGCGCCTGCTCAAGAAACCCTTTCGCGGTGTTGAGCATGGAGCCCCATGACGGATTGGGCGGCTGCTGCCCCAGCCCTAAAAACGACAGGCTGGCTTCGGCGATAATCGCCGAGGCAATCGCCAGCGTGGCCTGCACCAGGATCGGTGACATCACGTTTGGCAGGACGTATTTAATGATGATCCAGCGATCCGGCAGGCCAATCGCCCGCGCGCCGTCGATATACTCTTCGTTGCGAATGGCGATCACCTGCCCGCGCGTCAGGCGGGCGAAGATCGGCATCGCCGAAAGACCGATGGCGATCATCGCGTTGGTCAGGCTCGGGCCCAAAAATGCCCCCAGCGCGATCGCCATGATCAGGAACGGACAGGCCAGCAGCGCCTCGATAAACCGCGAGATCACCCCGTCCCACATCTTCTGGAAGTAGCCCGCCACCAGCCCCAGCGGCACGCCGATAACCACAGCAATCACCACCGACATACAGCCCGCCATCAGCGAGGTGCGCGCCCCCCAGATAATGCGGGATAAAATGTCGCGCCCCAGTTCGTCGGTGCCGAACCAGTACATCGCCGACGGCGCTTTGCGCACCGCCAGGAAGTTAGCCTTGACCGGATCGAACGGGGCGATCCACGGCGCCAGCAGCGCCACCAGCACAAAGAACCCCACCACCGCCGCGCCAATGACCGCGCTTTTGTTGGCAAGGAATTTCTTCAGCACCCGGTTCTGCGCGCGCGGCAGCGCGGGCGTAACGGTTTGCGTCGTCAGTTCCGCCATGGTTAACCTCGCATTTTCGGGTTGATAAGGACGTAGAGTACGTCGGCCAGCAGGTTGAGCATCAGGAAGCCGATCGCCACGATCAGCACCACGCCCTGCACCACCGCGTAGTCACGGTTAAATACCGAGTCGACGATCATCTTGCCGAAGCCCGGAATGGTGAAGACCTGCTCGGTCAGCACCGCGCCGCCCAGCAGCTCGCCGAACAGCAGCGTGGTGAGGGTGATGACCGGCACCAGCGCGTTGCGAAACGCGTGCTTCAGGATCACCGCCTTCGGCAGCAGCCCTTTCGCCCGCGCGGTGCGGATATAATCCGCTTTCAGCACGGCAATCATCGAGGCGCGGGTGTGGCGCATCAGCGTTGCCGCAAGGCCGGTTCCGAGCACGGACGCGGGCAGCAGCAGCGTGCGCAGGTTCTGGAGCGGATCTTCACTGAACGGGACGTAGCCGGATGCGGGCAGCCACTGCAGGTTCACCGAAAAGACCAGAATAAGCAGGATCCCCAGCCAGAAGTGCGGGATCGAGATCCCCGAGATCGCCACGAAGTTCGCCCCGTGATCGACCCAGCTGTTTTTGTTCACCGCCGCGAGGATCCCCATGCTGATGCCAAACACCAGCGCAATAATCATCGCCAGCAGGGACAGCTCCAGCGTGACCGGCAGCTTGCTGGCGATCAGCTGCGTCACCGGTTCGTGCGTGCGTAAGGAGACGCCCAGATCGCCCTGCAGCGCCCGCGTCAGCCAGTGGAAATACTGCACGGGAATGGGCGCATCGAGGTTCAGCTCCGCGCGCAGCTGGGCGATGACCGCCGGGTCGCGCTCCTCCCCGGCCATGGCGATCAGCGGGTCGCCGGGCAGCAGCTTTTGCAGCCCGAACACCATCATGCTCACCAGCAATAGCGTCGGGACGGCCAGCAGCAGACGTTTGCAAATCAGTTCCAGCATGGGTTCTCCTCAGGACCTTTATTTTGCCAGCGTCAAACCCACCAGACGCACGATGCCGTCCGGGTACGGCTTAAAGCCCTGTACGCTTTTGTTCAGACCGAAAATGCGCGGCTCGAAGTAGAGGTAGGCAATCGGCATGTCGGTTTGCAGCTGCTTCACCACCTTGTCGTACAGCGGCTGGCGTGCGGCCTGGTCGGTGCTCTGGCGCGCCTGGGTCAGCCACTCATCGACCTGCGCGTTGCTGTAGCGGCCGTCGTTAAGCGTGCCTTTGCTGTTGATAAAGCCATAGATGCTGCCGTCCGGATCCGGGCGTCCCGACCAGCCGGAGAAGCTCAGCTGATAGTCGCCGCTCTGCTGGCGATCGAGCAGCGTGGCGAATTCGGTCATCTGCAGGTTCAGGTTAAATCCGGCCTCGGCCACCATCGCCTGCAATACCTGGCCCACCTGCTGTGAGGTTGGGTTGTTCGGCACCAGCAGGTTGACGGTCAGCGGCGCGGTAACGCCTGCTGCTTTCAGCAGCGCTTTGGCCTTGTCGACGTCACGCGGCGGAACCGGCAGATTCACGTGATACGGGCTGACCGGGGAAAACGCCTGGTTGGCCGGGGTGTAGAGCCCTTCAAAGACCACCTGGTTTAACGCATCGCGGTCGATGGCCTGAGAAAACGCCTCGCGCACGCGGGCGTCCTTGAACGGATCGTTCGCCGGCACCTTGCCGTTGTTGATGTTAAAGGTGATGCCCTGATAGCCCAGGCCCGTCACCTTCGCCAGCGCCAGCTTGCTGTCGGCTTCGACCGTTTTCACGTCGCTGGCGGCGATCCCTTCGGTCAGGTCGAGATCGCCCGCGCGCAGGTTCGCGAGGCGCACGGAGGCATCCGGGATCGGCAGATAGATGATTTTGTCGAAGTGGTAGGCGTCTTTGTTCCAGTAGTTGTCGAAGCGGGTCAGCACGATGCGGTCCTGGGACACGCGGCTGTCGAATTTGTACGGGCCGGAGCAGACCGGGTGGGCGGCAAAGTCAGGCTTTTTCGCCGCCTCCGGGGCCATCATTGCGCCCGCGCGGTCGGTGAGCTGCATCAGCAGCGCCGCATCCGGCGTTTTCAGGTGCAGCGCAATCTGCATCGGGCCGGTGACCTCGACCGATTCAACGGAGGAGATCTCGCTTTTACGCAGGGAGCCTTTTAACGTCAGGGCGCGGTCGAGGTTGTATTTTGCCGCGGCGGCATCGAATTTCTCACCGTCGTGGAAGGTGACGCCTTCGCGCAGATTGAGCGTCAGGGTTTTACCGTCGTCACTCCACGCCCAGTCTTTAGCCAGGCCGGGGACGACCTTCAGATTTTCATCCACGTCCACCAGCCTGTCGCACAGGGAGGCAAACACGAAGCGGCCATAGTAGGTGCGCGCCAGATGCGGGTCGAGCATGTCCGGGTCAGCGCCCAGGCCGATCCGCAGCACGCTTTCAGAGTGGGCGGGCAGCGCCGTGCCAAGTAACATAACACTTCCCAGTACGGTCAAAAGAGAATTACGCATTGTCATTATCATGAGTTCCTTGAAGGAAGGGACGAGTGAGTGGCCGCGTGTTCAAACAGCGCGCGGCGGCGCAGAAAGGCGGCGGATGGCGGTGCGATCTGAATAACGCTGCGATCGCGGTTGATCTCCTGCCAGCGATGACAGGCAACCTGACGTCCGCCGTCGAGCACCTGATTGATCGGCTCAACCTGGCGGCATTCATCGGTAACGTACGGGCAGCGGGTGTGGAAACGGCAGCCGGACGGCGGGCTGGCCGGGTTAGGCAGATCCCCCTGCAGCAGCGGCGCGTCGCGTTCGACGCCCGGCTGCATCTGCGGTGCCGAGGCGATCAGCGCCTGGGTATAGGGGTGCAGCGGCGCGTCAAAAATCTCGTCGACGGTGGCAAGCTCGACGATTTGCCCGAGATACATAACCGCCACGCGGTCGCTCATATGGCGGATCACCGCCAGGCCGTGGGCGACAATCACCATAGTCAGCCCCAACTGGTGCTTCAGGCTTTCCAGCAGGTTAACCACCTGCGCCTGGACGGACACATCCAGCGCGGATACCGGCTCGTCCCCCAGCAGCAGCTTCGGTCCCGAGGCCAGCGCGCGCGCAATGCCGATACGCTGGCGCTGCCCGCCGGAAAACTCGTGCGGATAACGCCCGGCCCAGGCGGCAGGCAGGCCTACGGTTTTGAGCAGCTCGGCAACGCGGTACTGACGATCCGCTTTTTTCATGTTCTGGTGCAGCCACAGCGGCTCACCGACGATCTGCTCCACCGTCATGCGCGGGTTGAGCGAGGCGAAGGGATCCTGGAAGATAATCTGCAGCTCGCGCCGGAGCTGGTTCAGGCGGGCACCGGAGGCGTCGGTGATCTCCTCCCCCTGGTAGAACACGCGCCCTTCGCTGGCGGCCAGCAGGCGCAGCAGCAGACGACCGAGCGTAGATTTCCCGGAGCCGGACTCGCCGACAATCGCCAGCGTTTCGCCCGGCATCACGGCAAGCGAAACGCGATCGACCGCCGTGACAAACCGTGCCGGGGTAAAGAGTTTTTTGGGGCCGGGGAAAAGCTTGCTGAGGTCACGGGCTTCAAGAATGGGCGTGGTCATGCGATTTCTCCCAGGGCAATGTGCTGTTCGAGCGGCACGCGGAAGCAGGCGACCTGATGGCCCGCGCCGAGCGCGGTGAGCGACGGCTTTTCAGCATGGCAGCGCGTCTGCGCAAAGGGGCAGCGCGTCGCGAAACGGCAGCCTTCAGGCATGGATTCCGGGAGCGGGACCGCGCCGGGAATGGTGGAGAGCTGGCCCTTGCGTGCGCCAAGAGAAGGAATCGAGCCCATCAGGCCGATGGTGTACGGGTGCTGCGGATCGGCGAATATCGCCTCCACGCTCCCCTGCTCCACCACCTGCCCGGCATACATCACCGCGACCTGCTGGGCGACTTCTGCCACGACGCCCAAATCGTGGGTGATCATCAGCACCGCCGTGCCGGTTTCCTCTTTTAAGGCGTTGAGCAAGGCGAGGATTTGCGCCTGGATGGTGACGTCGAGCGCGGTGGTCGGCTCGTCGGCAATCAGCAGTTTGGGGTGGTTAATCAGCGCCATCGCAATCATCACGCGCTGGCGCATGCCGCCGGAAAGCTGGTGGGGATACGCTTTCAGGCGCATCTCGGCCGCTGGGATCTGCACCTTCTCGAGGATCTGCAGCGCGACCTTCATCGCCTCTGCGCGCGAGACGTTCTGGTGCCGCATAACCGCTTCGCTAAGCTGATCGCCCAGCGTAAACGCCGGATTGAGCGAGGTCATCGGTTCCTGGAAAATCATCGCCAGCTCGCTGCCGCGCAGGTCGGCATATTCCCGCGGCGAGAGCTTTCGCAGATCGTGGCGGCGAAACTGCATCTCACCGCTGACAATCTGCGCGCTGGCGGGCAGTAACCCCATCAGCGCCAGGGAGGTGATACTTTTCCCGCAGCCGGACTCTCCCACCAGCGCCAGCGTTTCGCCCGCTTTGACCGTCAGAGAAATGCCGTCAAGCACGCTCACCGGCGAGCCGGAAAACCTGACGTTGAGATTATTCAGCCGCAATACGGGCGTGGCGTCCTTAAAGGGTATTGTCGTCATGGCGTGAAGTCGTCCTCAAGGTGGATCGCCTGAATCAGGGCGGTTTGCAGGCTGAGCAGGTGTTCGCGCATGGCGACCGCGGCTTCATTAGGCTGGCGATGGATAATCGCAGACATGATCTTATGGTGGTGGTCGTTATAGCTGTCGACACGTTCGGGGGTGCGTGCCAGCTCGCGCAGATGCTGCCAGCCCGGTTCACGCCGCACGGCATCAATGGCATCAAACAGGCCGAGCATCAGACGGTTGCCCGCCGCCTCGGCAATCGCCCGGTGAAAGGCGCTATCCCAGAGTTCGTTGAGATCGCGGTCATCCGGACTGACCTTATCGATGCGTTCCAGCATGCGCTGCATGAGCGCGAGGTTTTCCCTGGTGGCACGCAGTGCCGCAAGCCGGGCTAAGCCGGGTTCGAGCTGTAAACGAGCTTCCATTACTTCCAGAAGGTTGGTCTGCTGAACCAATCCCTGAAGGGCCAGCGGTTCAACAGGTGCAGCCGGGCCAATAAAGGTCCCTTTGCCCTGTTTACGCCAGATGCGCCCTTCTTCTTCCAGCACGTCCAGCGCACGACGCACTTCACGTCGTCCTACGCCGAGAGTGTCCGACAGCTCACGTTCCGTGGGCAGCGGTATGCCTGGTGTTGACTCATGCTGGTTGATAAGCCCGCGCAACTGCTCAAGCGCGGTGCTGGAATTGGCCAGAAACCGTGACGGTTTTTCCATATTGGTTCGCTCGCTTTCATCATGACTTTATTTTTATTAACGATAAGTTATTGATATGGAATGAAGCTTATCGTGCTAATGATTAAGCAATAACCAAACCAATAATTAATTGGTTCGGAATGTTTTTGGAAAGCAGGAGATAACCAGATGATTCTGCGTGAATTATTTTTACAGAAAGAAACATTCTGAATGAGGCGAGAAGAGATGAGTGATGGAAAAATGCACAATTACAGTGCAAATAATGCACTATATCCGTGCAATTGTTAATAAATTGCACTATGTACATTAACTTTTTGTTAACGATAAAGGAAAGAATGAGATTACTGAAGGCTGAAACGACGAAAGCCTGAATCATTTCTGATTCAGGCTTTCTGAATAGTGGCGGAACGGACGGGACTCGAACCCGCGACCCCCTGCGTGACAGGCAGGTATTCTAACCGACTGAACTACCGCTCCACTGTTCCCGTTTGGGGAACGAGGCGCATATTACGGTGCGCCTCCGATCTCGTCAACGCTTTTTCTCACGTTTTGAATCGTTTGCTGCAAAAATCGCCCAAACGATGATTTTACAGGCATTCAGGCGTTTTTCAGGCGCGCCACATACAGCTGCCGCCCTTCTTCTGGACCAGATCAAGCCGGGATTCGTGGTTAAGAAGCTCTTCGTCACTGGCTAAAATAACCCGCAACCGACTGGCCTGACGAACAACACGCTGAATGCCCGCTTCGCCTTGCGTCTGCTGGGATTCATTTTCCATACTGAACTTCATTGACGTCTGCCCGCCGGTCATCGTCAGATAGACATCGGCCAGGATCTGGGCATCGAGCAACGCCCCGTGGAGCGTTCGCTTGGTATTGTCTATCTCGTAGCGCGAGCAGAGTGCATCCAGGCTGTTACGCTTGCCGGGGAACATCTTCCTTGCCAGCGCCAGGCTGTCCGTCACCTTACAGAAAGTGTTCGTCTTCGGGATATCACGATTAAGCTTGCTGAATTCATAGTCCATAAAGCCGATATCGAACGATGCGTTATGGATGACAAGCTCGGCGCCCCTGATATATTCCAGGAACTCGTCAGCGACATCCGCAAAAGTCGGCTTATCCAGCAAGAACTCATCGGCAATCCCGTGAACGCCGAACGCTTCCGGATCCACCAGCCGGTCGGGTTTGAGGTAGACGTGGAAGTTGTTCCCCGTAAGACGACGGTTCACCACTTCAACGGCGCCGATCTCGATGATCTTATGCCCTTCGTAGTGCGCGCCGATTTGGTTCATACCGGTGGTTTCGGTATCGAGGACAATCTGGCGAGTAATTGCAGTGCTCATAGCGGTCATTTATGTCAGACTTATCGTTTAACTGAACGTTTCGAATACAGGAAGTCTACCAGAGATGCGTAAACAGGTAGAAATTTTCACCGATGGATCTTGTCTCGGTAACCCAGGGCCCGGCGGCTACGGCGCGATTATGCGCTATCGCCAGCACGAAAAAACCTTTAGCGAAGGCTATTTTCTGACCACCAACAACCGGATGGAGTTGATGGCGGCCATCGTGGCGCTGGAGGCGTTAAAAGAACATTGTGACGTGGTGTTAAGCACCGACAGTCAGTACGTGCGTCAGGGGATCACCCAGTGGATCCATAACTGGAAAAAACGCGGCTGGAAAACTGCCGATAAGAAGCCGGTCAAGAACGTCGATCTCTGGAAACGTCTTGATGCTGCGCTGGGCCAACACCAGATTAAGTGGGAGTGGGTTAAAGGCCACGCTGGCCATCCGGAAAACGAACGCTGCGACGAACTGGCGCGTGCTGCGGCATCCAATCCCGCCCATGAAGATGCGGGCTATCAGCCCGACGTCTAATCGGTTTTTTTGTACTGCCGCGTGGCGCCGACGGTCTGGCGGATGGGCGTTTTCGACTTGCTCTGCTTCATGGGGTTAAGCGTAAGGGGAATGGTTCGCTTACGCGCAACGATAAACTGCAAACAGCCCAATGCGGGGAGATGGGTGCTCAGTACCACGCCCCCCTGCCTCGCCCAGGGCAGCACCTGAAAACCGCCGTAGCAAAGCACTTCAAAGTTCAGCAGTGAAAGCCAGTCGAGCTGACGCATCATGGTGAACATTCTGCTGTTGTAAGGTGGAGTCCGGCGTAGCACCGGTACCAGCTTACGCAGGCCCATCAGGCTTAGCGGATTGAATCCGCTAAGTACCAGCCAGCCGTCATCGATCAGTACGCGATCGGCTTCGCGAAGCAGTCGATGCGGATCGCTGCACCAGGGTAGCGTATGTGCGAGCAAACACGCATCGACGGATTTTTCCGCAAACGGCAGATGCAACGGATCTGCTTTCACCTGGACCGGCGATCCGCCGAGAGAGACGTTAACCTGATGCGAGATAGCGCAGCTTTCGGTATTGATTTCCGCGCTGAGATTGCCAATCTTAAGCAGGTGAAAGCCATACATTTTCGCGAGCCAGGGCTTCAACTGCTGTTCTAACGCTTCGCGATAGTATTCACCCCAGGGCAATTCCGCCCAACGTTCCGGTGCTGCGACAGTCTGAGGTATCCTTGCCGGTTTCATCAAAACGCCCGCCACGCTCTAAGAGGTAATGTATGAATCTTATCAGTATTCCAGCGTTTCAGGACAATTACATCTGGGTTTTGGTTGACGACGGTCGCCGCTGCGTCATTGTCGATCCCGGAGAATCCGCCCCTGTACTGCACGCCATAAAAGAGAACGGCTGGCAGCCAGAAGCCATTCTGTTGACGCATCATCATAACGATCACACTGGCGGCGTGCCTGAACTGCGCGCTCATTTTCCGCATCTTGTGGTTTACGGACCGGCAGAGGCACAAGATAAGGGGATCACGCAAGTAGTCGAAGAAGGCGAAAATATCCTCATACGCGAGTGGGAGTTTTCCGTATTTGCTACACCGGGTCACACTTTGGGACATCTGTGTTTCTACAGTAAGCCTTATCTTTTTTGCGGCGATACGCTGTTCTCCGGAGGCTGCGGAAGACTGTTTGAAGGCACACCAGCTCAAATGTACCAGTCTTTACAGAAGATTAACGCATTGCCCGATGACACCGTTATTTGTTGCGCCCATGAGTATACATTAGGAAATATGAAGTTTTCCGTGAGCCTCTTACCCGAGGATCGAGCGATTCAGGATTATTATCACAAAGTGAAGGAGTTACGTGCAAAAAACCAAAAAACACTCCCCGTAATTCTGAAAAATGAGCGCCAAATTAATTTATTTTTACGCACAGATGATACTGATTTAATTAATAAAATTAACCAAGAAACAAATTTGCAACAACCAGAACAACGATTTGCATGGTTAAGGTCAAAGAAAGATAACTTCAGATAATTGCGGGTTGCCTTTTCAAAATTTCGCCGTTATCATCGCTCGTCTTTTAAGCAACTATTGACACACACATGAAGGCAAAAGCGATATTACTCGCCTCTGTCCTGCTTGTAGGTTGCCAGTCGCAAAACGGCAGCAACGTACAACAGCACGCACAGAGCCTTTCTGCGGCTGGTCAAGGGGAAGCAGGGAAGTTTGCAAGTTCGGCGCGCTGGATGGACGATGGAACATCTTACGCGCAGGATCAAGACTTGTGGACCTCTATTGGCGACGAGCTAAAGATGGGAATTCCGGAAAATCCCCGGATTCGCGAACAGAAACAGAAGTATTTAAGTAATAAGAGCTATCTCCACGATGTAACGTTACGGGCAGAGCCGTATATGTACTGGATAGCCGGGCAAGTTAAGAAACGTAACATGCCTATGGAGCTGGTACTCCTACCCATAGTGGAGAGCGCTTTTGACCCACACGCGACGTCTGGCGCCAATGCCGCAGGCATTTGGCAGATCATTCCGAGCACCGGGCGAAACTATGGTCTGAAACAGACCCGCAACTATGATGCGCGTCGCGATGTTGTCGCTTCAACGACAGCCGCTCTCGACATGATGCAACGTCTGAACAAGATGTTTGACGGCGACTGGCTGTTAACGGTCGCAGCGTATAATAGTGGCGAAGGTCGTGTACTGAAGGCAATGAAAGCGAATAAAGCACGGGGTAAATCCACCGATTTTTGGTCGCTCTCACTGCCACAGGAAACAAAGATTTACGTACCGAAAATGCTGGCATTGAGCGATATTCTCAAGAACAGCAAGCGTTACGGTGTACAACTGCCAACACCAGACGAAAGTCGTGCACTGGCGCGTGTTCGCCTCAGTAATCCGGTTGATATTCAACAGGTTGCTGATATGACGGGTATGTCGGTAAGTAAATTGAAAACCTTTAATGCTGGCGTTAAAGGCTCAACCCTGGGGGCAAGTGGCCCGCAGTATGTAATGGTTCCGCAGAAACATGCTGAGCAGTTACGTGAGTCTTTAGCTTCTGGTGAAATCGCCGCCGTTCAGTCAACGCTGATCGCGGATGCATCATCAGTTAACAGCCGCAGCTATAAGGTTCGTTCAGGTGATACGCTTTCGGGCATTGCGTCACGTCTTGGCGTGAATGCGAAAGATCTGCAGCAGTGGAATAACCTGCGCAGCTCCGGCCTGAAAGTGGGTCAGACTCTGACGGTGGGTGCAGGTAGCAGCGCACAGCGTCTCGCCAGCAACAGCGATAGCATTACCTATCGCGTGCGCAAGGGCGATTCACTGTCCAGTATCGCAAAACGGCACGGCGTAAACATCAAGGATGTGATGCGCTGGAACAATGATACTGACAATCTGAAACCTGGCGACCAGCTGACGCTGTTTGTGAAGAACAGCGCGACGCCAGACTCCTGATAACACGATCGAAAGATAAAAAGGCACCGATTCCCCTCGGTGCCTTTTTTGTTTATTCCGCTTTTTGCGCTTCGGCCATGATGGTATCGCTGGTAAACGATCCATCTTCCTGCAGTTCAAAGTACGCCTTTACCTCCGCGGACGCACTCTCCTGATAGAGCCTGATCGCCTGGCTCAATGCTTCCGGGGTGCGCATACGCGCGATCCAGGAGCTGAACTCCAGCGGTAAGCGATCGGTAATCAACGCACGCGCGATCAGCCCCGCTTCAGTGATAAGCGACAACCACTCTCCGCTGGCGTAGTTTTGCACGTGCGAGGTATCACGCAGCGCTTCTACCGTCTGCAGCCAGATATTGCGTACCGGGTGTCCAGGAGACATTACATCCATAATGATGAAGGTGCCGCCCGGCTTAAGAACACGTTTGACCTCGCGCAATGCCTGGCCGACATCATGCCAGTGATGCGCGGAATAACGGCTGATTACCACTTCAAACGACGCATCTTCGAACGGTAAGGATTCGGCATAGCCCTGGCGCGTATCGATGTTGTCCAGCCCCTTCACTTTCGCCGCCCCGGCAACGACGTCCAGCATCTGGCTGGATAAGTCATACGCGGTAACGTGCGCGACCTGCTGCGCAGCCGTAAAGCTGGCATGCCCTGCCCCGCAGCCTAAATCCAGAACGTGCGCCTGCGGGAACGCCGCCAGACGTTCACCGAGACGCACCAGATCGCGGCCAGAAGCATGCACGGCGCTGCTCAGATAGGCACTTGCCTGAGAACCAAACTGTTTTTCTACGTTGTCATGATGGGAGCGTGTTGTTGTCATCGTACTGTCCTTTGTGAGTGAAAAATAAAGGGCAGCACCCGCGCAGGCCTGCCCCACGGCAGACCTGACACACCATTATTTATCAGGTTTGCCGGGACTGAATTCAACTAGTAGAGGGTTATGATCCGAAGCGCGCGTCACCAGAACCGAGGCATCGTGCACGCTCAAACCACGATAGAAGACAAAATCGAGAGGACGACCAAAGGCTTTTTTGCGCTGGTCATCGCTAAAACGAACTTCACGCAGCGACATTTCGCGCGCAAAGCGATACAGCGCATTCATGCGCGGACGGCTCCAGGCATTGAAATCGCCGGCCATAATGATGGGCCCGCTGTGATGGGCAATCTGATCGCCGATCGGAAGTAACTGCTTACTGTAGACATCCACGCCCAGACTGAAATTTACCGCATGGATATTCACGACCATCAGCATTCGGGTGTCCGGCAGCGGATAAACCGTCACCAGCGCCGATTTTGCCAGACGCAGGATCGGTTCACGTTCGCGCAGTGGACAGCAATAGACCGGATGTGCTGCTGAAAGCGTCATCACACCGGAGGGGTGTTGCGGCAGGACAAATGCCGGCACCTGATCGGCGGCAAGATAGTTCGTGGTGGCAAAGCGTACCAGTTCAGGGGTGGTTTGTGCCTCCTGGAGCAGAACCAGATGGGCATCTTTGCCGAAATTCTTCAGCACGGATAACCACTCCGCGCGCTGCTGTTTAAAGATATTCCACACCAGGACCCGAATTTTATCATCGCTGCTTAACGGCGTCCCGGCGGGTAATGCCTGGCTAATACTCGCAAATGACCCCGGAGGCATAATTCTCTCCGCGGGCATTCCGGCAACATAACGCATGGCATAGGTATTCTTTCGCACTTTTGGAAACAGCCTCTGTAACATGAACCAGCCCGGAAAACGGACTGGTTCTAATGTTATAGGGACTTTAGGTCATACTTTCAACGCAATTTCTGAGAAACCGCTTTCCAGTTTTGTAAGCAAGCACTTACTGATGTTACCCCAGCGCCACCCGTGCTGGCTTATCGAGACGTCCACTCAGGCCAATCAGCAGGAAGGCCACCAGGACAATCACCGCACCAATCCACGGGGTCTGGGTTAATCCGAAGTGTTCGACGGTTTGCCCACCAATGATGGAGCCCAGCGCGATGCCAATATTAAAAGCGGCAATATTCAGGCCGGAAGCCACATCCACCGCATTAGGCGTATAAAGCTCGGCTTTCTGGACAACGTAGACCTGCAGCCCGGGCACATTACCAAAGGCGAAGATCCCCATGACCAGCACGGTGACCAGCGCGGCGTACTGTACCGAAGCCGTGAACTGGAAAATCATCAGCAGAACCACCAGGGCGGCGAAGATGAATTTCAGCGCTGGTACCGCGCCATGCTTATCCGCAAGCTTGCCGCCCCAGATATTGCCAATCGCAACGGAAATACCGTATCCCAGCAAAATCCAGCTCACGGCATTGGGTGAGAAGCCCGCCAGGTCCTGCATCATCGGCGCCAGGAAGGTGAAAGCGGTGAATACGCCGCCATAACCCAGTGCCGTAACCGCATAGATGATCAGCAAACGCGGATGCGTGAGTACCTTCAGCTGATCGCGCAGGCTGGCGCTCGCCCGACCAGGAATATTCGACGGCACCAGCAGCAGGCTGGCCACCAGGGCGATTACACCCAGTAAGGAGACGGCAAGGAACGTTTCACGCCAGCCGAAGTGTTGTCCGATAAACGTTCCCAACGGTACGCCCGTAACGAGTGCGACGGTCAGCCCACCAAACATAATCGCAATCGCTGAAGCCGCTTTCTCTTTGGGTACCAGGCTGGTCGCAATGGTGGAACCTATCGAGAAAAACACGCCGTGTGCAAGGCCGGTTAACAGACGGGCAATCACCAGCGTGGTGTAGTCCGGCGCCTGCCAGGCCAGAACGTTGCCGGCGGTAAACAGCACCATCAGCGCGACTAACAGCTGCTTACGCGGAAAACGCCCGGTCAGGGCCGTCAGCACTGGCGCACCGACGGCGACGCCAAGGGCGTAGATAGACACCAGCAACCCAGCGGAGGGCAACGAGATCGCAAGCTGGTTAGCAATAGTGGGAACCAGGCCCACGATAACAAATTCGGTCGTGCCAATTGAAAAGGCACTGATCGTCAGGGCAAGTAGCGCCAGTGGCATAAAATACTCCGTATCATCAGGATTAAGATGACAGGCAGTATGCGCCAGTGCTTAAATAACAAAAACGGTCAAAATATCAATAGAATTTTGCAGGTGGTGCAACAATGAAAGCAACATCGGAAGAGCTGACAATCTTTGTCGCCGTCGTTGAAAGCGGCAGCTTTAGCCGCGCGGCCGAACAGCTGGGACAGGCTAACTCGGCTATCAGCCGTTCGGTAAAAAAACTGGAGATGAAGCTTGGAGTGAGTCTGCTCAACCGTACGACGCGGCAGCTGAGCCTGACGGAAGAAGGAGAGCGTTACTTCCGCCGCGTGCAGTCGGTACTGCAGGAGATGGCCGCAGCGGAGACGGAGATTATGGAGACCCGCAGTACGCCGCGTGGATTACTGCGCATTGATGCGGCAACGCCGGTCGTGCTTCACTTTCTGATGCCGCTGATCAAACCTTTCCGCGAACGCTATCCTGAGATGACGCTTTCGCTGGTCTCCTCAGAGACGTTTATCAACCTCATCGAGCGGAAAGTGGATGTGGCTATCCGGGCGGGAACCCTGACAGATTCAAGCTTGCGTGCCCGCCCTCTGTTTGCCAGCTACCGCAAAATTATCGCATCACCAGAGTATATTGCCGAACATGGTAAACCGGAGACGGTTGAAGAATTGAAGCAGCATCTGTGCCTTGGCTTTACGGAGCCGGTGTCGCTGAACACCTGGCCTGTCGCCTGTCATGATGGTCAACTTCATGAGATTACCTGCGGATTATCCTCAAACAGCGGGGAAACGCTGAAGCAGCTGTGTCTTGAAGGAAATGGTATCGCCTGCTTGTCAGACTATATGATTGACAAGGAGATAGCCCGGGGTGAACTGGTGGAGCTAATGGCCGATAAACGTCTGCCGGTCGAAATGCCTTTTAGCGCGGTGTATTACAGTGACAGAGCGGTAAGCACGCGCATTCGCGCCTTTATTGACTTCCTGAGTGAACATATAAAAACAGCTCCCGGAGGAGCTGCGTGAGGGTTCAGGTTACAGAGGGTGGGTCAAACTTAATCCCAGTCAGGAGCTAAACCTTCCGGGCTGACCAGGCGATCGTTGCATTCAAGTGCGGCGATCGCTTTTTTATCATCTGCATCCAGATGAAGATCCGCTGCTAACAGGTTGCTGGCCAGGTTTTCACGCTTAGTTGATGATGGGATCACGGCATAACCTTCACCCATTGCCCATGCCAGAATCACCTGCGCGGCAGTCGCGTTATGTTTCTCTGCGATACGCGTAATCACTTCATCTTTCAGCGCTTTACCGTAGGCCAGCGTCATATAGGAGGTGATGTGGATCCCGTGCTGTTTTGCCCAGTCCACGACTTTGCGGTTTTGCAGGTAGGGAGACAGCTCAATCTGGTTGGTCGCGATATTTTCTGCGCCAACAGCAGCAATGGCTTTTTCCATCAGCGGGATGGTGAAGTTGGAGATCCCAATTTCGCGGGTTAAGCCCTGAGCTTTCGCTTCCAGAAGTGTCTGCATGAATTCTTCCACAGAAACGGCATCGTTCGGTGAGGGCCAGTGGATCAGCGTCAGATCCACGTAGTCAGTACGCAGCTTTTTCAGACTCTCTTTCAGGCTAGGGATCAGCTTATCTTTGCTGAGATTCTCAATCCAGATTTTCGTGGTGATAAACAGTTCGTTACGCGGTACACCGCTCTCTTCGAGAGCTTGTCCAACGGCAGCTTCATTTTCATAGATCTGTGCCGTATCAACCGCACGATAGCCCTGTTCGAGTGCGGTTTTAACCGATGCGATAACAACGTCGTCTTTCAGGCGGAAAGTGCCCAGACCAAATGCAGGGAGAGTCATACTATTCCTCAATCATTATGTTCGTAAACTGAGGATGATTATCGCTGGCGTTGTTATAGAGAAAAAGATCGCAAAACGCAGAGGATTTTTGCTAATTTCGCAATAATTAAACGTCAGATAAGAAAAAAGCCCTGAGCGTGAGCTCAGGGCTTTTAATAAGTGGCGGAACGGACGGGACTCGAACCCGCGACCCCCTGCGTGACAGGCAGGTATTCTAACCGACTGAACTACCGCTCCACCGAAGACTGCTGTAACCACCGGATTTATGCACCGGCTTACTACTTAATTTGATGCCTGGCAGTTCCCTACTCTCACATGGGGAGACCCCACACTACCATCGGCGCTACGGCGTTTCACTTCTGAGTTCGGCATGGGGTCAGGTGGGACCACCGCGCTAAAGCCGCCAGGCAAATTCTGTTAATCTGTATCAGGCTGAAAATCGTGTCTCTCTTCGCCAAAACACCTTCGGCGTTGTAAGGTTAAGCCTCACGGTTCATTAGTATCGGTTAGCTCAACGCATCGCTGCGCTTACACACCCGACCTATCAACGTCGTAGTCTTCAACGTTCCTTCAGGACCCTTAAAGGGTCAGGGAGAACTCATCTCGGGGCAAGTTTCGTGCTTAGATGCTTTCAGCACTTATCTTTTCCGCATTTAGCTACCGGGCAGTGCCATTGGCATGACAACCCGAACACCAGTGATGCGTCCACTCCGGTCCTCTCGTACTAGGAGCAGCCCCCCTCAATTCTCCAGCGCCCACGGCAGATAGGGACCGAACTGTCTCACGACGTTCTAAACCCAGCTCGCGTACCACTTTAAATGGCGAACAGCCATACCCTTGGGACCTACTTCAGCCCCAGGATGTGATGAGCCGACATCGAGGTGCCAAACACCGCCGTCGATATGAACTCTTGGGCGGTATCAGCCTGTTATCCCCGGAGTACCTTTTATCCGTTGAGCGATGGCCCTTCCATTCAGAACCACCGGATCACTATGACCTGCTTTCGCACCTGCTCGAGCCGTCACTCTCGCAGTCAAGCTAGCTTATGCCATTGCACTAACCTCCTGATGTCCGACCAGGATTAGCTAACCTTCGTGCTCCTCCGTTACTCTTTGGGAGGAGACCGCCCCAGTCAAACTACCCACCAGACACTGTCCGCAACCCGGATTACGGGTCTACGTTAGAACACCAGCCATTAAAGGGTGGTATTTCAAGGGCGGCTCCACGCAGACTGGCGTCCACGCTTCAAAGCCTCCCACCTATCCTACACATCAAGGACCAGTGTTCAGTGTCAAGCTATAGTAAAGGTTCACGGGGTCTTTCCGTCTTGCCGCGGGTACACTGCATCTTCACAGCGAGTTCAATTTCACTGAGTCTCGGGTGGAGACAGCCTGGCCATCATTACGCCATTCGTGCAGGTCGGAACTTACCCGACAAGGAATTTCGCTACCTTAGGACCGTTATAGTTACGGCCGCCGTTTACCGGGGCTTCGATCAAGAGCTTCGCGTTACCGCTAACCCCATCAATTAACCTTCCGGCACCGGGCAGGCGTCACACCGTATACGTCCACTTTCGTGTTTGCACAGTGCTGTGTTTTTAATAAACAGTTGCAGCCAGCTGGTATCTTCGACTGATTTCAGCTCCACCCGCAGGGGCTTCACCTACATATCAGCGTGCCTTCTCCCGAAGTTACGGCACCATTTTGCCTAGTTCCTTCACCCGAGTTCTCTCAAGCGCCTTGGTATTCTCTACCTGACCACCTGTGTCGGTTTGGGGTACGATTTCGTGTTACCTGATGCTTAGAGGCTTTTCCTGGAAGCAGGGCATTTGTTACTTCAGCACCGTAGTGCCTCGTCATCACACCTCAGCGTTAAAAAGGTACCGGATTTACCTGGAACCTCCGCCTACATGCTTAAACCGGGACAACCGTCGCCCGGCTAACATAGCCTTCTCCGTCCCCCCTTCGCAGTAACACCAAGTACAGGAATATTAACCTGTTTCCCATCGACTACGCCTTTCGGCCTCGCCTTAGGGGTCGACTCACCCTGCCCCGATTAACGTTGGACAGGAACCCTTGGTCTTCCGGCGAGCGGGCTTTTCACCCGCTTTATCGTTACTTATGTCAGCATTCGCACTTCTGATACCTCCAGCAACCCTCACAGGCCACCTTCAACGGCTTACAGAACGCTCCCCTACCCAACAACGCATAAGCGTCGCTGCCGCAGCTTCGGTGCATGGTTTAGCCCCGTTACATCTTCCGCGCAGGCCGACTCGACCAGTGAGCTATTACGCTTTCTTTAAATGATGGCTGCTTCTAAGCCAACATCCTGGCTGTCTGTGCCTTCCCACATCGTTTCCCACTTAACCATGACTTTGGGACCTTAGCTGGCGGTCTGGGTTGTTTCCCTCTTCACGACGGACGTTAGCACCCGCCGTGTGTCTCCCGTGATAACATTCTTCGGTATTCGTAGTTTGCATCGGGTTGGTAAGCCGGGATGGCCCCCTAGCCGAAACAGTGCTCTACCCCCGAAGATGAGTTCACGAGGCGCTACCTAAATAGCTTTCGGGGAGAACCAGCTATCTCCCGGTTTGATTGGCCTTTCACCCCCAGCCACAAGTCATCCGCTAATTTTTCAACATTAGTCGGTTCGGTCCTCCAGTTAGTGTTACCCAACCTTCAACCTGCCCATGGCTAGATCACCGGGTTTCGGGTCTATACCCTGCAACTTAACGCCCAGTTAAGACTCGGTTTCCCTTCGGCTCCCCTATACGGTTAACCTTGCTACAGAATATAAGTCGCTGACCCATTATACAAAAGGTACGCAGTCACACCACGAAGGTGCTCCCACTGCTTGTACGTACACGGTTTCAGGTTCTTTTTCACTCCCCTCGCCGGGGTTCTTTTCGCCTTTCCCTCACGGTACTGGTTCACTATCGGTCAGTCAGGAGTATTTAGCCTTGGAGGATGGTCCCCCCATATTCAGACAGGATACCACGTGTCCCGCCCTACTCTTCGAGTTCACAGCCTGTGTGCTTTCGTGTACGGGACTGTCACCCTGTACCGTGCGACTTTCCAGACGCTTCCACTAACACACAAGCTGATTCAGACTCTGGGCTGCTCCCCGTTCGCTCGCCGCTACTGGGGGAATCTCGGTTGATTTCTTTTCCTCGGGGTACTTAGATGTTTCAGTTCCCCCGGTTCGCCTCGTTAACCTATGTATTCAGTTAACGATAGTGCAACGAATTGCACTGGGTTTCCCCATTCGGACATCGCCGGGTCAAAGGTTCATATCACCTCGCCGGCGCTTTTCGCAGATTAGCACGTCCTTCATCGCCTCTGACTGCCAGGGCATCCACCGTGTACGCTTAGTCGCTTAACCTCACAACCCGAAGATGTTTCACTTCTGATTGCGAAAATTTGAGAGACTCGAACACACATAACATGTGTGTCGTTTCAATTTTCAGCTTGATCCAGATTTTTAAAGAGCAAAACTTCGCAGTGCACCTTTTCAGGTTCACTCTGAAGTTTTCTTGGGTTCGCAGTAAAAGATGGTGGAGCTATGCGGGATCGAACCGCAGACCTCCTGCGTGCAAAGCAGGCGCTCTCCCAGCTGAGCTATAGCCCCATCGTTTGCAATCTCTGTACCGCTCATCCTTTAAAAGGAGTCTGGTAGGCCTGAGTGGACTTGAACCACCGACCTCACCCTTATCAGGGGTGCGCTCTAACCACCTGAGCTACAAGCCTGCAGAGATTTTTACTGCTGTTTTTCATCAGACAATCTGTGTGAGCACTACAAAGGCAGGTTCTTTAAGGTAAGGAGGTGATCCAACCGCAGGTTCCCCTACGGTTACCTTGTTACGACTTCACCCCAGTCATGAATCACAAAGTGGTAAGCGCCCTCCCGAAGGTTAAGCTACCTACTTCTTTTGCAACCCACTCCCATGGTGTGACGGGCGGTGTGTACAAGGCCCGGGAACGTATTCACCGTAGCATTCTGATCTACGATTACTAGCGATTCCGACTTCATGGAGTCGAGTTGCAGACTCCAATCCGGACTACGACGCACTTTATGAGGTCCGCTTGCTCTCGCGAGGTCGCTTCTCTTTGTATGCGCCATTGTAGCACGTGTGTAGCCCTACTCGTAAGGGCCATGATGACTTGACGTCATCCCCACCTTCCTCCAGTTTATCACTGGCAGTCTCCTTTGAGTTCCCGGCCGGACCGCTGGCAACAAAGGATAAGGGTTGCGCTCGTTGCGGGACTTAACCCAACATTTCACAACACGAGCTGACGACAGCCATGCAGCACCTGTCTCAGAGTTCCCGAAGGCACCAAAGCATCTCTGCTAAGTTCTCTGGATGTCAAGAGTAGGTAAGGTTCTTCGCGTTGCATCGAATTAAACCACATGCTCCACCGCTTGTGCGGGCCCCCGTCAATTCATTTGAGTTTTAACCTTGCGGCCGTACTCCCCAGGCGGTCGACTTAACGCGTTAGCTCCGGAAGCCACGCCTCAAGGGCACAACCTCCAAGTCGACATCGTTTACGGCGTGGACTACCAGGGTATCTAATCCTGTTTGCTCCCCACGCTTTCGCACCTGAGCGTCAGTCTTTGTCCAGGGGGCCGCCTTCGCCACCGGTATTCCTCCAGATCTCTACGCATTTCACCGCTACACCTGGAATTCTACCCCCCTCTACAAGACTCTAGCCTGCCAGTTTCGAATGCAGTTCCCAGGTTGAGCCCGGGGATTTCACATCCGACTTGACAGACCGCCTGCGTGCGCTTTACGCCCAGTAATTCCGATTAACGCTTGCACCCTCCGTATTACCGCGGCTGCTGGCACGGAGTTAGCCGGTGCTTCTTCTGCGGGTAACGTCAATCGACAAGGTTATTAACCTTATCGCCTTCCTCCCCGCTGAAAGTACTTTACAACCCGAAGGCCTTCTTCATACACGCGGCATGGCTGCATCAGGCTTGCGCCCATTGTGCAATATTCCCCACTGCTGCCTCCCGTAGGAGTCTGGACCGTGTCTCAGTTCCAGTGTGGCTGGTCATCCTCTCAGACCAGCTAGGGATCGTCGCCTAGGTGAGCCGTTACCCCACCTACTAGCTAATCCCATCTGGGCACATCTGATGGCAAGAGGCCCGAAGGTCCCCCTCTTTGGTCTTGCGACGTTATGCGGTATTAGCTACCGTTTCCAGTAGTTATCCCCCTCCATCAGGCAGTTTCCCAGACATTACTCACCCGTCCGCCGCTCGTCACCCGGGAGCAAGCTCCCTGTGTTACCGCTCGACTTGCATGTGTTAGGCCTGCCGCCAGCGTTCAATCTGAGCCATGATCAAACTCTTCAATTTAAGTTTGATGCTCGTGAATTAAACTTCGTAATGAATTACGCATGTTCACTCAGAGACTTGGTATTCATTTTTCGTCCGAGGACGTTAAGAATCCATGTCACTTTGAGTGCCCACACAGATTGTCTGATAAATTGTTAAAGAGCAGTGCAACGCGGCTTTCGCTCACCGTTGCGAGGTGGCGTATATTACGCTTTCCTCTTTCAGAGTCAACCCGTTATTTCAGGATTTTTTCTCTTCAACCGACCGGGCTGTTTGTGAAGTGATTCACATCCGCCGTGTCGATGGAGGCGCATTATAGGGGGCCGCCGAGGAATGACAAGCGGAAAAATGCATTTTTATTTCAACCGCTCATCTTTTCGCCAAAAAAGCTATTTTTGGTGCTTTTTAATCTCTTTTGGCAGATCGGCCAGACTATTAATCACCCAATCCGCTGCATTTTCTGCTTCTGGCGTCACTGGCTTACCGGTGCGAACTAATATTTTGGTCCCTACACCCGCTGCTGCTGCTGCCTGCATATCTTCCAGTTTATCGCCCACCATATAAGAAGCAGCCATATCGATGTGCAGGAACTCCTGTGCAGAGATGAACATCCCCGGATGCGGCTTACGGCAGTCACAGGTCTGACGATACGCTTCAACGGTTCCCTGCGGATGGTGAGGACAATAGTAGATGCCGTCGAGATCCACACCGCGGTCGGCCAACGACCAGTCCATCCATTCCGTCAGCGTCTCGAACTGCGCTTCGGTGAATTTACCGCGTGCAATACCGGACTGGTTCGTCACAACCACCAGCGCATAACCCATCTCTTTCAGCTGGCGCATGGCATCTATTACGCCCTCGATAAACTCGAACTCATCAATCTCATGGACATAACCGTGATCCACATTAATAGTGCCGTCACGATCGAGAAAAATTGCGGGTACTGATTTTGCCACCGGTTTGCTCCTGAAAAAGGCATGTTCGACTAGTATCTCATGAATCGCAGCGCAATAAAGTGCTCATCGTACAGAGTTGGATTGATTTAGACGTCTGGATGCCTTAACATCCGTTTTGTTTACGGTCATCACCCGTATCTGGCAGAAGAAAATGCCACGGCTAACTTACATACGATAAAAATAATCTAATGATTAAACTTTCCAATATCACCAAAGTGTTCCAGCAGGGGAACCGAACCATTCAGGCGCTGAACAACGTCAGCCTGCATGTTCCTGCTGGTCAAATTTATGGCGTCATTGGCGCATCAGGTGCAGGTAAAAGCACGCTGATTCGTTGTGTTAACCTGCTTGAGCGCCCAACCCAGGGCAGCGTAGAAGTTGGCGGCCAGGAACTTACCGCCCTCTCAGAGAAAGAACTCACCAAAGCGCGTCGTCAGATTGGCATGATCTTCCAGCACTTTAACCTGCTGGCTTCCCGCACCGTGTTCGGCAACGTTGCCCTGCCGCTTGAGCTGGATAACACGCCGAAAGAAGAAGTGAAGCGTCGCGTTACCGAGCTGCTCGACCTCGTGGGTCTGGGCGATAAGCATGATAGCTACCCGGCAAATCTGTCCGGTGGGCAAAAGCAGCGTGTGGCCATTGCCCGCGCGCTGGCAAGTAATCCTAAGGTACTGCTGTGCGATGAAGCCACCAGCGCACTGGATCCGGCCACCACGCGTTCGATTCTGGAACTGCTGAAAGACATTAACCGTCGCCTGGGCCTGACGATCCTCCTTATTACACATGAGATGGACGTGGTGAAACGCATCTGCGACTGCGTGGCGGTCATCAGCAACGGTGAACTGATCGAGCAGGACACGGTAAGTGAAGTGTTCTCGCATCCGAAGACGCCGCTGGCACAGCAGTTCATCCAGTCCACGCTGCATCTGGATATTCCGGAAGATTATCTGGAGCGTTTGAAAACCGAACCCGAAGCAAACAGCGTCCCGATGCTGCGTATGGAGTTCACCGGTCAGTCCGTTGACGCTCCCCTGCTTTCCGAAACCGCGCGTCGCTTTAACGTGAACAACAACATCATCAGCGCGCAGATGGATTACGCAGGTGGCGTGAAGTTCGGCATCATGCTGACAGAAATGCACGGCACACAAGAAGAAACCCAGGCCGCAATTGCCTGGCTGCAGGAACACCACGTAAAAGTAGAGGTACTGGGTTATGTCTGAGCCGATGATGTGGCTGCTGGTTCGCGGCGTTTGGGAAACGCTGGCAATGACCTTTGTCTCTGGCTTCTTTGGTTTTGTGATTGGCCTGCCGGTCGGCGTATTGCTGTACGTGACGCGTCCGGGTCAAATCATTGAGAACGCGAAACTGTACCGTACGCTCTCCGCGCTGGTGAACATCTTCCGTTCTATTCCCTTCATTATTCTGCTGGTGTGGATGATTCCGTTTACCCGCGTGATCGTCGGAACGTCTATCGGACTGCAGGCGGCCATTGTTCCGCTGACCGTGGGGGCTGCGCCGTTTATCGCCCGTATGGTGGAAAACGCCCTGCTGGAGATCCCAACAGGTTTGATCGAAGCCTCACGCGCGATGGGCGCAACGCCGATGCAGATCGTCCGCAAAGTTCTGCTCCCGGAAGCACTGCCAGGCCTGGTGAACGCGGCAACCATCACGCTCATCACGCTGGTCGGTTATTCCGCAATGGGTGGCGCAGTTGGCGCTGGCGGTTTAGGTCAGATTGGTTACCAGTACGGGTATATTGGATATAACGCGACCGTGATGAATACCGTACTGGTATTGCTGGTTGTTCTGGTTTATTTAATCCAGTTCTCCGGCGATCGCATCGTCCGGACCGTTACTCACAAATAACGTTACACACAACACAAACTCTACGAGTTAAGGATAAAACATGGCGTTTAAATTAAAGACCTTCGCAGCAGTAGGCGCGCTGATCGGCTCTCTGGCACTGGTGGGTTGCGGTCAGGACGAAAAAGATCCAAACCACATTAAAGTGGGCGTTATCGTGGGTGCAGAACAGCAGGTTGCGGAAGTTGCTCAGAAAGTGGCGAAAGAGAAATATGGCCTGGACGTGGAGCTGGTAACCTTTAACGATTACGTTCTGCCGAACGAAGCGCTGAGCAAAGGCGATATCGACGCTAACGCCTTCCAGCATAAGCCATATCTGGATCAGCAGATCAAAGATCGCGGTTATAAACTGGTGGGTGTCGGTAACACCTTCGTTTATCCAATTGCCGGTTACTCTAAGAAAATTAAATCACTGGACGAACTGCAGCCGGGCTCTCAGGTTGCCGTCCCTAACGACCCAACTAACCTTGGCCGTTCCCTGCTGCTGCTGCAGAAAGTGGGCCTGATCAAACTGAAAGACGGTGTTGGCCTGCTGCCAACCGTTCTGGACGTCACCGAGAACCCGAAAAATCTGAAAATTGTTGAACTGGAAGCACCGCAGCTGCCACGTTCTCTGGACGATGCGCAGATTGCTCTGGCCGTTATCAACACCACTTACGCCAGCCAGATTGGCCTGACGCCAGCCAAAGACGGTATCTTCGTTGAAGATAAAGACTCCCCGTACGTTAACCTGATCGTGACTCGCGAAGACAACAAGGACGCGGAAAACGTGAAGAAATTCGTTCAGGCCTATCAGTCAGATGAAGTTTACCAGGAAGCCAACAAAGTGTTTAACGGCGGCGCTGTTAAAGGCTGGTAATCTCACCTCAGTGTAATATCATCAGGACGGGCTTATGCCCGTCTTGTCATTTGTGCAGTCAACTGATTCAATATCTGACGTTTTGATTATCCATTGAGGAACTATTATGCGTGCTTTACCGATCTGTCTTTTAGCACTCATGCTGAGCGGCTGTTCTATGCTAAGCAGATCTCCCGTTGAACCTGTTCAAAGCACGGCAACCCCGCCAAAGACCGAGCCTGCGAAACCGAAAGTGGTTCGCCCTGCGCCGGTTCGCATTATCACGAAAGCGGACGAACTCGTCGGTAAACCGTTCCGTGAACTGGGCGAAGTGAGCGGCGAATCCTGCCAGGCGACCAATCAGGACTCACCACCGAATATTCCGACAGCGCGTAAACGCATGCAGATTAATGCCGCAAAAATGAAAGCTAACGCGGTCCTGCTGCACAGCTGCGAAGTCACCAGCGGCACGCCGGGCTGCTACCGTCAGGCGGTTTGCATCGGTTCTGCGCTGAACATCACGGCGAAATGAGTGCATTTCAGTTCGAGCAGATAGGCGTTATCCACTCTCCTTATAAAGAGAAGTTCGCCGTCCCCCGCCAGCCCGGTCTGGTCACCAGCGGAAGCGGTGAGCTTCACCTGATTGCGCCTTACAATCAGGCCGATGCGGTACGCGGGCTCGAGACTTTCAGCCATTTATGGGTGGTGTTCGTGTTTCACCAGACGATGGAAGGCGGCTGGCGACCTACCGTGCGCCCTCCTCGTCTTGGCGGAAATGCGAGAATGGGCGTGTTTGCGACGCGCTCGACCTTCCGCCCAAACCCGATTGGAATGTCGCTGGTTGAACTGAAAGGCATACGCTGCCAGAAAGATCGGGTGATACTTGAGTTAGGTAGCCTCGACCTGGTAGACGGCACGCCGGTAATCGACATAAAACCCTATTTGCCCTTCGCCGAAGCGCTCCCGGACGCGCGTGCAAGTTATGCTCAGGACGCGCCGCAGGCGGATATGCCTGTGTATTTTACGCCAGAGATAACCGCGCAGCTCGGTCAGCTGGAGAAACGCTATCCTCGCTTACGGGATTTCATCACCGAAGTTTTGGCACAGGACCCGCGTCCGGCCTACCGTAAAGAAGAGGAAGAAGGAAAAACGTACGCCGTCTGGCTACTTGATTTCAACGTTCGCTGGCGCGTCACCGGGGCAGGTTTTGAAGTGTTTGCCCTTGAACCCAGGTAATTTTGTTCTCCTCTCTTTTGGCATCTTTGCCACACTGGTAAACTAAACCACTTTTTTGTGTCAGGCTGGTGTTTCAGCCTGTTCCAATCGTCGAAATGGAACCGTAACAACATGCGTACTAGCCAATATCTGCTCTCCACTCTGAAGGAGACGCCTGCCGACGCCGAAGTGATCAGCCATCAGCTGATGCTGCGCGCCGGGATGATCCGCAAGCTGGCCTCCGGGTTATACACCTGGCTGCCGACCGGCGTGCGCGTCCTGAAAAAAGTCGAAAACATCGTGCGTGAAGAGATGAACAACGCCGGTGCTATCGAGGTGTCCATGCCTGTGGTTCAGCCCGCTGACCTGTGGCAGGAGAGCGGCCGTTGGGAGCAATATGGTCCTGAACTGCTGCGCTTCGTCGATCGCGGCGAGCGTCCGTTCGTTCTCGGCCCAACGCATGAAGAAGTCATTACCGACCTGATTCGTAACGAGCTGAGCTCTTACAAACAGCTGCCGCTGAACTTCTTCCAGATCCAGACCAAGTTCCGTGACGAAGTTCGCCCACGTTTCGGCGTCATGCGCTCTCGCGAATTCCTGATGAAAGATGCCTACTCTTTCCATACCTCTCAGGAATCCCTGCAAGAGACGTACGACGCAATGTACGCGGCATACAGCAAAATATTCTCCCGCATGGGTCTGGATTTCCGCGCTGTGCAGGCTGATACCGGCTCCATCGGCGGTAGCGCCTCCCATGAGTTCCAGGTACTGGCGCAGAGCGGTGAAGACGATGTGATCTTCTCTGACTCTTCAGACTACGCGGCGAACATCGAATTTGCAGAAGCGCTGGCACCAAAAGAGCCACGCGGCACGGCAACGCAAGAGATGACGCTGGTTGATACGCCAAACGCGAAAACCATTGCCGAGCTGGTTGAGCAATTCAATCTGCCTGTCGAAAAAACCGTGAAAACGCTGCTGGTAAAATCCACCGAAGGCAGCGCTTACCCGCTGGTTGCCCTGCTGGTGCGTGGCGATCATGAGCTGAACGAAGTAAAAGCCGAAAAGCTGCCGCAGGTAGCCAGCCCGCTGACGTTCGCAACGGAAGCGGAAATCCGCGCCGTGGTGAATGCGGGTCCAGGTTCACTGGGTCCCGTCAATCTGCCGGTGCCGGTTGTTATTGACCGCACGGTTGCTGCAATGAGCGACTTCTCCGCCGGTGCGAACATCGACGGTAAACACTACTTCGGCATCAACTGGGATCGCGACGTGGCGACGCCGGAAGTGGCTGACATCCGTAACGTGGTTGCAGGCGATCCAAGCCCGGACGGCCAGGGTACCCTGATGATTAAGCGCGGCATCGAAGTCGGTCACATCTTCCAGCTGGGTGATAAATACTCTCGCGCGCTGAACGCGGCTGTTCAGGGTGAAGATGGCCGTAACCAGATCCTGACCATGGGTTGCTACGGTATCGGTGTGACGCGCGTGGTGGCTGCGGCGATTGAGCAGAACTACGACGAACGCGGCATCGTCTGGCCGGACAATATTGCGCCGTTCCAGGTGGCCATTCTGCCAATGAACATGCACAAGTCTTACCGCGTGCAGGAACTGGCCGAGAAGCTGTATTCCGAGCTGCGCGCTCAGGGTATCGAAGTGCTGATGGATGACCGTAAAGAGCGTCCGGGCGTGATGTTTGCCGATATGGAACTGATCGGTATTCCGCACACCGTCGTCATCGGCGACCGTAACCTCGACAGCGATGAGATTGAATACAAATACCGTCGCAGCGGCGAAAAACAGATGATCAAGACCGGCGACATTCTTGATTACCTGGTGAAAGCCATCAAAGGCTAAACAAAAAACCCCGCTCAGGCGGGGTTTTTTAATGGCTCAGCGTCGGCTTATTTACTGTTACAGTCTTTACCCGCTACAAATTTCGCGTCTTTATCCGCCACCAGCGTTTTCACCATCTCTCCGCTATCCGGGTTTGGCTCCAGCGTAAAGTGACCATCCACCGTCAGCAATATCGGCTTGCTGTCATTACCGCGCGCCACAGCGTAATCACGTTCAAGCTGCGCATTGTTTGCCACGCTAACCTTCTTGCCGGT
The DNA here is from genome assembly GCF_008364625.2 of Enterobacter dykesii. Lineage (NCBI taxonomy): Bacteria > Pseudomonadati > Pseudomonadota > Gammaproteobacteria > Enterobacterales > Enterobacteriaceae > Enterobacter > Enterobacter dykesii. The sequence continues at coordinate 818,239 of NZ_CP126604.1, read as the reverse complement.
TGCGCAGTCGGTAAAGATCGCCGCATCCGCCATATAGAAGTACATCCCCCGCATCGCCATCGGCGTGGCAGGCAGAGCCGCTTTTACCGGCGCCAGCGTGAAGTTGAATTGGGATTCAATCGGGTTGCCTTCGCGGTCAAGCATCTCCATCCCCTCGCCTTTAGCGCGGAAAAAGGTTTTCTCACCGGTGGTATCCGTCAGGACCAGCTTCTCCGCCGTACGCGCCCATGTTCCATAAGTTGCAAAAGAAGAAGGCTCTTTTGCACCCTGATAGCGCTGATTCATCACCCAGGTGCCATCTTTTTGCAGGAACAGCGACGTTTCAATGCCTTCGCAGTCCGCGCAAGGCAATACGCCGCGCCAGCTTTGCTGCATTGGTTTTAATTCTTCCGTTTGCGTGGGTTGTAAAACCTGCGTTTCGGAGCGGTTGTTACACCCAAAAAGCGCAAACAGCGTACTCGCTGCCAGCGCTGACCATAATACTTTTTTCACAATGAATTCCTTATGAAAAGTGTGTTCCCTTTCGTCACTCTGTCGGGCGACGAACTTTACCGCGTAGTGCTTTCACTGTGGATTTTTGGGCCTTCGAGGACAACCGACGCTCTTTCGATGCGCGGGTTGGCCGCGTTGCCCGGCGGCTTTTTTGTACTGCCGTTAACTCTTTGATAACCGCCACCAGCCTGGCTATCGCCGCTTCCCGGTTGAGCTCCTGGCTGCGGTGCTCCTGGGCTTTGATCACAATCACGCCATCGCTGGTGATCAGGTGATGGCTGGCGGCAAGCAGGCTTTCTTTATAAGACTCTGGCAGGCTTGAGGCCCGAATGTCAAAACGCAAATGGATAGCCGTCGACGCCTTGTTGACGTGCTGCCCGCCAGCCCCCTGCGCACGGATGGCGGTGATCTCCAGCTCGTTGTCAGGAATGCTGACGTTTCGGGACAAGACGATCATGACGCGGGTTGCCACGCTGTTAAATGAATTTCCAGATTATTCTTAGAGTCAGAGAGCCAGATGGCGCCATCCTGAATCGTCGCCTGCAAAACCATGGTCCGGCTGGCGAACTCGCTCAGCTGCGCCAGCTGCTCATCATCCAGATACCAGACCGTGAGATTTTTAAACTGTCCGCACTTGCTCTTGTTTTGCTGCCACCAAATCTCCGCAGCGCGCTGATTATAAGCGAATAAGGCCACTTCAGCGGACTGGGTGCAGGCCTTCTTAATTCTGCGCTCGTCCGGCAGGCCGAGTTCTATCCACAAATCGATACCCAGATGATCGTTGCGCAGCCAGGCTTCAGGCTCGTCTTCTGCGCTTAACCCACGGGTAAATTGCAGACGTTCGTCGGCATACTTAATCCATGCCAGCAGGCGCAGCATCATGCGCTCCTGGGTTTCGGAGGGGTGGCGTGCCAGCGTAAGCGACGCGTCGAGGAACTGGTTGCGATCCAGATCGGCCACATTGACCACTGCTTTATAAATTGTCGCTTTCAGCGCCATGAGAGAACTCCATTCGAATCAGGCACTCATTGTAGCGAAAACCACGGCAAAAGGCTGTTTTGGGGTGATAAATACACCGCTATCAAGGCGCTGATATTGCTTAAATGAGTATGGTATAGTCACCTTGCTAAACCGAGTTTATCTTCGTAGGCTTAATGATATCTCACAGTAAGTCAGTGCGCTGGCGGGAGGGGATGTGAATAATTATTGTGAGTTAATTCGCAAACGGTATGCGGAAATCGCCAGCGGAGATCTGGGGTATGTCCCGGACGCGTTGGGCTGTGTATTGAAAGTGCTTAATGAAGTGGCCTCTGATGAGAGCCTTTCAGAGTCGGTCAGGGAAAAAGCAGCGTATGCTGCGGCGAATTTACTGGTGAGCGATTATGTCGATGAATGATACTTATCAACCCATCAATTGTGATGACTATGACAACCTCGAACTCGCCTGCCAGCATCATTTATTACTGACGCTGGAGCTAAAAGATGGCGAAGTGTTGAAGGCGAAAGCCAGCGATCTGGTTTCACGTAAAAATGTGGAATACCTGATAGTGGAAGACGCCGGTGCGACGCGTGAGCTGCGTCTGGACAAAATAGCCAGCTTCAGCCACCCGCAAATCGGCACCGTCGTGGTGAGCGAATCCTGATGACACTAACGGGCAGCCTGGCTGCCCGTTACGCTTTCTGCCACTCAAAACGGGCCCCCTCTTCTGACCACCCCTCTTCCGTGATGAACACCCCTGCAGCAGCAATCAGCGCTTCACCGTAGAACAGCAGCGGCGTGGTGTCGCGCAGCCACGGCGGCACGTTACACTCCTGCCATATTTTCTTCAGCTTCCGGCCCCCGTTGCGCCCGACGATATGCAGCATGCCGCCAGCCTTAAAGCGCACGGTGACCGGTTCATCGGGCTTCGGCAGCCGCACATGACCAGACGAAAGAAGAGAAACGCGTCCTGCCTCACAGGGCAATATCAGGGGCGCGTCAGGAGAAAGCCAGTCGAGCACGACATTGGTCAGCGAGGGCATGGATTTTATCCACCAGAGTTCCCCTTTATAGCGTCTAACCTCAAACCCGTTCAGTTGGACGCACGGGGAAGCATCATCCCGCGCCAGAGCGACTTCGTCCCAGATACGGCTCAGCATTGTCCGCGACGGCATCGTAGCATCATGAGAGGCCAGCCAGCGTCGTAGCAGCGCGGCGCGACGCACCGGACTCATCGCTGTCAGCGGTGCAATGGCCAGCGCTCCGTCTTTTGAAATCAGTTCAGCGAGTTCGTCACTTAACAGCTCGTCCAGCAGCGATTCCTGTTCGGCGCACAGCATGGCGCTTCTTGCCGTCGCGTCGGCGAAATGCGGCCAGCGCTCGCTCAATAGCGGGAGGACGCGCAGACGCAGGAAGTTACGATCATAGCCGTCATCCTGGTTACTCTCATCTTCGATCCAGCTCAGCTGATGCTCTCGCGCCCAGGCTTCCAGTGAGGCACGCGTCTCGCCAAGCAGCGGGCGCAGTAACGTTGTGCCGGCAAATGCCGAACGCGCCGGCATGGCAGAAAGCCCCGCCGGCCCGCTGCCCCGCTTAAGCGCCAGCAGAAAGGTTTCGCACTGATCGTCCAGATGCTGGGCCGTGACCAGCGCTTCTCCAGTACGTAATGCCCCGGCAAACGCGGCATAGCGGGCTTTACGTGCCTGCGCCTCGATGCCCAGTCCTTCCTCCGCAAGCATAACGCGCTCAACGATGAGCGGGATCGACCAGGCTGCACACAAGGCTTCGCAGTGCGCCACCCACTCCTCTGCGTGAGGACTTAATCCGTGATGAATATGCATCGCCCGTAGCTGGACGTCAGGTTCCCGATCGCGCCAAAGCTTAAGGCGATGCAGCAACACGGTGGAATCCAGGCCACCGCTAAACCCCACCAGCAGCTGGCGGTACGGTGAAACGGCTTGTGCGATAGCGGGTAAGGTCATAGGGAATTACACATAAAAAATGCCCGAACTGAGCGGGCATTATCACACAGGACGAAGATTACTGCTGATAAAGCTCCAGCGGCAGGCCGTCCGGATCGTTGAAAAAGGTAAAGCGCTTGTCGGTGAACGGATCGACGCGGATCGCTTCACACGTCACACCGTGCGCTTCCAGATGCTTAACTGCGCTATCCAGGTCATCGACGCTGAAGGCAAGATGACGCAGGCCACAGGCTTCCGGCCGGGACGGACGCGCAGGCGGAAAAGGAAAAGAGAACAGTTCAATCACATACTGCCCGTTTAACGCCAGGTCGCCCTTCCAGGAGTCGCGCTCCTCGCGGTAGGCCTCGCTCATGAGCGTAAAGCCCAGGATGTCGCAGTAGAAGGCCTTACTTTTCGCGTAATCGGTCGCAATGATCGCAATATGATGAACCTGTTTTAAACCCAGCATAGCTTCTCCTTTTTATGATGCCTGAACGTTACAACCGAAAACCCGCGCCTGGCAAGCGGTCACCCTTATTTTAGGACTCGCACCCAGTAAACGCCGTTCTCGTCGCGCTTCGCACCGTGGATATCCGTCTCAAAACCGGGATAGTGGCGCCCTACCGAACAGAGCATTAGCAGGAAATCGAGCACGGCCCGACTCTCTTCGGTAATCATCTCTCCCGGCATCAGGAGCGGAACGCCCGGCGGGTAAGGCAGGATCATGTTGGCCGATACGCGCCCGACCAGGTTTTCCAGCTCAACGGTTTCGACCTCCCCTTTCACCTGGCGCTGCCATGCCTTGTGCGGGGTAAATTTCATCTCGGGTAAGACATCGAACGCCTGAAGCATCAGACGCGGCAGATCGTGCTGACGGATCAGCCTGTGGATCCCCTGGGCCAGATCCTGAATACGCATATTACGATAGAAGTCAGGATCCTCCGCGTAGAGATCCGGCAGTATGTTCTTCACCCGCAGGTTGAGATCGTAGGCTCGCTTAAACTCCATCAGCCCGCGCAGCAATCCCATCGCCCGGGTTTTGTCGATCCCAATGCTGAACAGGAACAGCAGGTTATAGGGACCGGTTTTCTCCACCACCACGCCACGTTCATCAAGGAATTTCGCGACCAGCGCGGCCGGAATACCTTCCTCGCTCATTATGCCCTGCTCATCCATACCCGGCGTCAGGATCGTCACTTTTACCGGGTCGAGGAACATATGGTCGCTATCGGCATCCCGGAAGCCATGCCAGTCTTCGCCGGGCGAGACGGGCCAGCATTCTGCTTCATCAATCTCTTCCGGCTGCCAGATATCAAAGAACCAGCCGTCGGCTTCATCTTTCAGCCGCTGAACCTCTTTGCGGAAATGCAGCGCACGTTCCACCGAACGATTGATGAGACGTTTGCCCGGATTGCCGCGCAGCATCGCCGCGGCCGTTTCAATGGAGGCCACCAGCGGGTAGCTCGGTGAGGTGGTGGTATGCATCATAAAGGCTTCGTTGAATGTGTCTTCGTCGTACTCGCCTTTGATGTGAATAAGCGAAGCCTGGGAAAACGCCGCCAGCATTTTATGCGTCGACTGCGTTTCGAAGAACACTTTACCCGGCACGCGTTCACCGCTCATTCCGCTTTTCCCCGCGTAAATCGGGTGGAAATTGGTGTACGGCACCCACGCGGAGTCGAAGTGGATCGACGGCACGTCAAGCGTCTTTTTGATCCAGTTCGTGTTGTACAGCAGACCGTCGTAGGTGGAGTTGGTGATCACCGCATGGACAGGCCAGCTTGCGCCTGGAATTGCCGCGACCTTGCTTTCAATGGCTTCGTGGGTGAACTCCCGGCGCGGAATGCCGCCAAGAATACCGAGCGCGTTACGCGTGGGCGACAGCCAGAGCGGTACGACGTCGCTCATCATCAGCAGGTGAGCCAGCGACTTATGGCAGTTACGGTCAATCAGCAGGGTGCTGCCCGCAGGCGCAGCGTACATCCCGACGATTTTGTTCGAGGTCGAGGTGCCGTTGGTCACCATATAGCTCTGCTCGGCCCCAAAGGTGCGGGCGATATACTCTTCGGCTTCCAGATGCGGGCCGGTGTGATCCAGCAGAGAGCCTAGTTCGGTGACTGAAATCGACACGTCCGCTTTCAGCGTGTTGCCACCGAAGAAATCATAGAACAGGCAGCCCACCGGGCTTTTTTGGTAGGCCGTCCCCGCCATATGGCCTGGCGTACAGAAGGTATATTTCCCCTCCTTCACGTAGGTAAAGAGCGCGCGGGTAAAGGGCGGAGTGATGTTATCGAGATATTCATTCGTGTATTGCTGAATTCGGGTCGCAATATCTTCCGCCACGCCGAGGGAATATTCAAAGAACCACAGCGCCATACGCATATCATTGGCGCTGACGTCCATGGTTGAGTGGGTATTAATAAACGCGTACAGCGGGAGATATTCGTTCAGCTTGTTGATATCGCTGCACAGTTCGAGGTCATATTCATCCCAGTCGAAGATCACGCCGCAGATACGTGGATTATGCTCGATGAACTTCAGCAGGTCGGCGCTGTTGTGCGGCCAGATTAGCTGATACCCGCGCGACTGCAGGGCGTGCTCAAGCTCCTTAATCGGCTCATCTTTATAAAAGACGCCGTGTGGCCCCATAATGGCAATGATATTCATGGGCTTCCTCCTTTAAAAACATTAGCTAAGCATAGTCCGGCTAAACCGCAGGTATAAAAAAAGCCGCAACATTGTGCGGCTTTTCAGATAATTGTGAAGCTTACGCGTAACCGTAGGTCATCAGGCGCTGGTAACGGCGGTTGAGCAGATCTTCTTTGCTCAGCACGTCCAGGTCTGCCAGATCGGCCAGCAGCTGCGCTTTCAGAGAAGCCGCCATCACTTCCGGCTTACGATGCGCTCCACCCAGCGGTTCCGGGATGATGGAATCGATCAGCTTAAGCTCTTTCAGGCGTGGCGCAATGATACCCATTGCTTCTGCAGCCAGCGGCGCTTTGTCAGCGCTCTTCCACAGAATGGACGCGCAGCCTTCCGGGGAGATAACGGAATAGGTGCTGTACTGCAGCATATTCACTTTATCACCCACGCCGATCGCCAGCGCACCGCCGGAACCACCCTCACCGATAACGGTACAGATGACCGGCACCTTCAGACGAGACATCTCGCGCAGGTTGCGCGCGATGGCTTCAGACTGACCGCGCTCTTCCGCGCCCACGCCAGGGTATGCACCTGGGGTGTCGATGAAGGTGATGATTGGCATGTTGAAACGCTCAGCCATCTCCATCAGACGCAGGGCTTTACGGTAGCCTTCTGGGGCTGGCATACCGAAGTTACGACGGATTTTCTCTTTGGTTTCACGACCTTTCTGATGACCAATGATCATCACCGGGCGTCCGTCCAGACGCGCGATACCACCAACGATAGCTTTATCGTCAGCGTATGCGCGATCGCCTGCCAGTTCGTCAAATTCGTCAAACGCCAGGCGGACATAATCCAGGGTGTACGGACGCTGTGGATGGCGAGCCAGCTGGGCCACCTGCCATGCGCCGAGATCGGCAAAGATTTTGCGCGTCAGCTCTACGCTTTTCTCGCGCAGACGATGCACTTCTTCGTCGATGTTAATATCCAGTTTTTCATCCTGACGGCTTACCGCTGTCAGAGAATCGATTTTCGCTTCCAGCTCAGCAATCGGCTGTTCGAAATCAAGGAAATTCAGACTCATAGTATTCCTGTATTAGTCAAACTCCAGTTCCACCTGCTCCGAACCAATGAGGCCACGGAGATCGTTCAGTAAACGATCGCTCGGAGAGACACGCCACGTTGCACCAAAGCGCAACCGCGCACGTGCATCCGCCCTCTGATAGTAGAGATGTACTGGAATTGTCCCCGAGCGGTGGGGTTCCAGAGACTGACGGAGTCGGTTTAAAAGCTGGTCATCAATTTGCCTGTCCGTCAGCGAGATAGCAAGCCCGCGAGCATATTTTTCCCGGGCTTCGTCAATGTCCATCACTTCGCGGGCGGTCATTTTAAGCCCCCCACTGAAGTCATCAAAGCTGACCTGTCCGCTGACGATAAGTATGCGGTCTTTTTCCAGCAATTGCTGGTATTTATCCAGCGCGTCGGTGAACAACATCACCTCCAGACGCCCGGAACGGTCATCCAGCGTACAGATGCCGATACGATTGCCGCGCTTGGTGACCATAACCCTTGCGGCAATCACGAGCCCCGCAGCCGTGGTGATTTTACCACGTTCTGTCGGATGCATGTCTTTAAGCCTGTGGCCGCCGACATAGCGCTCAATTTCTTTGATGTACTGGTTGATCGGGTGTCCCGTCAGGTACAAGCCTAACGTCTCACGCTCCCCATCCAGTACCACCTGTTCTGGCCACGGCTGGCAGTTGGAATAAGACTGTTCGATCTGCTCTGGCTCTTCCGCCAGCACCCCGAACATATCCGCCTGACCAATGGCTTCCGCTTTTGCGTGCTGATCCGCCGCTTTCAGGGCGTCGCCGAGGGAATTCATCAGCGCGGCGCGGTGCGGCCCCAGCCTGTCAAACGCGCCGGACATGATCAGTTTTTCCAGCACGCGACGGTTCAGTTTTTTGGTATCGGTACGGGCGCAAAGATCGAACAGCTCGCGGAAGTACCCGCCGTTGTTACGCGCTTCGATGATCGCCTCGATAGGGCCTTCGCCCACGCCTTTGATCGCGCCGATCCCGTAAACGATCTCTCCGTCGTCATTGACGTGGAAGTGGTAGAGCCCTGAGTTAATATCCGGCGGCAGGATCTTAAGCCCCATGCGCCAGCACTCGTCCACCAGGCCAACTACCTTCTCGGTGTTGTCCATATCGGCCGTCATTACCGCAGCCATAAACTCAGCAGGATAGTGCGCTTTCAGCCACAGCGTTTGATACGACACCAAAGCATAGGCGGCAGAGTGGGATTTGTTAAATCCGTACCCGGCGAATTTCTCCACCAGGTCGAAGATTTTCATCGCCAGCTCGCCGTCAACGCCGTTTTTCTTTGCCCCGTCTTCAAAGATGGAGCGCTGCTTGGCCATCTCTTCCGGCTTTTTCTTACCCATTGCACGACGCAGCATGTCCGCGCCGCCCAGGGTATAACCGGAAAGCACCTGGGCGATCTGCATAACCTGTTCCTGGTACAGGATGATGCCGTAGGTGGGCTCCAGCACCGGCTTCAGGCTTTCATGCTGCCACTGAACGTCCGGATAGGAAATCTCTTCGCGACCGTGCTTACGGTCGATAAAGTTATCTACCATCCCTGACTGCAGTGGGCCCGGACGGAACAGGGCGACCAGCGCGATCATATCTTCGAAGCAGTCGGGCTGCAGACGTTTAATCAGGTCTTTCATGCCGCGGGATTCAAGCTGGAAGACGGCTGTCGTCTCCGAGCGCTGCAGCATGTCGAAACTTTTCTTGTCATCCAGCGGGATAGCGGCAATGTCTATGGGCTCAAGGCCCTGCTTTTCCCGGCGCGGGTTGATCATCTTCAGCGCCCAGTCGATGATCGTCAGCGTACGCAGGCCGAGGAAGTCAAACTTCACCAGCCCGGCGTATTCTACGTCGTTCTTATCAAACTGAGTAACCGGATGCTCACCCGCTTCATCGCAGTAGAGCGGCGCAAAATCGGTAATTTTGGTCGGGGCGATAACCACGCCCCCAGCGTGCTTACCGGCGTTACGCGTCACGCCTTCCAGCTTGCGCGCCATGTCGATCAGCGCTTTCACTTCTTCGTCAGCTTCGTAGATTTCCGGCAGCTGAGGTTCGGCTTCAAACGCTTTTGCCAGCGTCATGCCCGGATCGGGCGGCACCAGCTTAGAAATACGATCGACAAACCCGTACGGGTGGCCCAGCACGCGGCCGACGTCGCGGATAACCGCCTTCGCCGCCATCGTACCGAAGGTAATAATCTGCGATACCGCATCACGGCCGTACATATCGGCGACGTGCTCGATCACCTGGTCGCGTTTCTCCATGCAGAAGTCGACGTCAAAGTCGGGCATGGAAACACGTTCCGGGTTAAGGAAACGTTCGAACAGCAGGTCGAATTCCAGCGGATCGAGGTCGGTAATTTTCAGCGCATACGCCACCAGAGAGCCCGCACCGGAGCCACGTCCCGGTCCGACCGGTACGCCGTTATCCTTCGACCACTGGATAAACTCCATTACGATCAGGAAGTAGCCCGGGAAGCCCATCTGGTTGATAACCTGGAGTTCAATATCCAGGCGTTCATCATACGGCGGCCGCTTCTCTTTGCGAACGGCCTCATCCGGGAACAGGAATTCCAGACGCTCTTCCAGACCTTCTTTAGATTTCACGACCAGGAAATCTTCCGTGGTCATGTCACCCGTCGGGAACTGCGGCAGGAAATATTCGCCGAGGCGGACGGTAACGTTACAGCGCCTGGCGATCTCCACGCTGTTTTCCAGCGCTTCGGGGATATCGGAGAAGAGGTCACACATCTCCTCCTCGCTGCGCATGTACTGTTGAGCGGAGTAATTACGCGGCCGTTTCGGATCGTCGAGCGTGAAGCCATCGTGGATCGCAACGCGAATTTCGTGAGCGTCAAAATCTCCCGGCTCGAGGAACCGCACATCGTTTGTCGCGACAACGGGCAGACCGCGTTCTTCCGCAAGTGCGACCGCCGCATGCAGATAGCTCTCTTCGTCCTGGCGACCGGTGCGGATCAACTCCAGATAATAACGATCCGGGAAATACTCTTCATAAAACGAGACGCATTGATCCACCAGCGCGCTATTGCCGCGCAGCAGGCATTTACCGACATCCCCCATGCGGCCGCCAGAGATCAGCAGCAGCCCTTCGTTCAGCTCCGCCAGCCAGTCCCTGTCGATCCACGGGCCCAGCGCACCATATCCGCGCTGATAGGCTTTTGAGATAAGCAGAGTGAGGTTTTGATAGCCCGTGTTGTTCATCGCCAACACGGAGATTTGCGTCATTTCATCGCCGATGAGATCGCTCTGTACATGAAAATCTGCGCCGACGATAGGCTTCATCCCCGCGCCGTGCGCCGTTCCGTAGAACTTCACCAGGCCACACAGGTTGGTAAAATCGGTGATCGCCAGCGCGGGCATGCCAAGGGAGGCCGCCTTTTTTACCAGCGGCCCGGTCTTCGCCAGTCCATCGATCATGGAGTAGTCGCTATGCACCCGCAGGTGTACGAAACGTGGTTCAGCCATCTTCAGATTCCGCGTTACTTAATTGCTTGCGTATTGATTCAGGACACCCGTCCCAGCGCGCGTTTCACCGGGCCAAAACTGCGCCGATGGTGTTCGGTTGCGCCATGTTCAGCCAGCCTATCCAGATGGAAAGGTGTGGGATACCCCTTATGCTGGGCGAAACCATACTGAGGGTAAGTGAGATCCAGCGCGGCCATTTCGGCGTCGCGCGTCACTTTGGCAATAATAGAAGCTGCGCTAATTTCTGCGACCCGGCTATCGCCTTTTACGACCGCCATTGAAGGCATGGGCAATGCCGGACAGCGGTTGCCGTCAATCAGGACATATTCCGGGGAAATTTTCAGGCCTGCTACCGCTCGCTGCATCGCCAGCATCGTGGCATGCAAAATATTCAGCTCGTCTATTTCATGCGGTTCAGCGCGCCCCAGGCTCCAGGCCAGCGCCTTCTCCTGAATCTCACTAAACAGCGCCAGACGGCGCTTTTCAGACAATTTTTTAGAGTCGTTCAGCCCGACGATCGGCCGAGCCGGATCGAGGATCACCGCAGCGGTCACCACGGCCCCCACTAACGGACCACGACCTACTTCATCCACGCCCGCCACAAGGCGAGTGTGAGGATAAACAAATTCCATCATTTTGCTAGCTCCAGCACCGCATCAGCCGCTTGCTCATCAGCATTACAGCGGATCAATTGATGCAGTTCGCGGAAGGTATCGTGCATCTGGTGGCTGGTCTTGCCGTTGGCGAGCAGCGGCAGCAGTGCATCGGCAAGCGCCTGCGGCTGGCACTCATCCTGCAGCAGCTCTTTCACCAGCTCGCGCCCGGCAAGCAGGTTTGGCAGGGAGACATAATCCGTTTTCACCAGACGTTTTGCCAGCCAGAAAGTGAACGGCTTCATACGATAACCGACCACCATAGGACATTTCGCCAGCATGCATTCCAGCGCCGCCGTGCCGGAGGCCAGCAGCGCGGCATCGCTCGCATACATCGCTTCCCGCCCTTTACCGTCCAGAAGACGGACGTGAAGATCCGGGGCGACTTCCGTTTTGATGCGCTCAAACTGCTCGCGGCGTTTGGCATTCACCAGCGGAACAACCACTTCAAGATCCGGATAGGTCTGGCGAAGAATTTGCGCTGTTATGAGGAAATCGGCGCTCAGCATCTCCACTTCTGCACCACGGCTGCCTGGCAGCAGTGCCAGACAGTGCACATCATGCGGGATGCCCAGCGCGTCGCGCGCCGCGTTTTTATCCGGATCCAATGGCATCGCATCCGCCATGGTATGACCGATAAAACGGCACGGAACATTAAATCTGTCGTAAAACGCTTTTTCGAAAGGCAGGAAAGCCAGCACCAGGTTGGTGGACCGTCCGATTTTGAAAACGCGTTTCTGTCGCCACGCCCAGACGGACGGACTGACGTAGTGAATGGTTTTAATGCCCTGCTTTTTCAGATTCCCTTCGAGGGTAATGTTGAAATCAGGTGCATCGATACCGACAAACACATCGGGTTTGAGTTCGGTAAAGCGACGGGTGAGATCGGCACGGATGTGCAGTAAACGGCGTAGCCGCCCCAGCACCTCAACGATGCCCATCACGGCCAGCTCTTCCATTTCATACCAGGCTTCACAGCCTTCGGCCTGCATCAGCGGGCCAGCAACGCCGACAAAGCGAGCATTGGGTACACGGGCCTTAAGCGCGCGGATGAGACCGGCACCAAGAATATCGCCGGAGGTTTCTCCGGCGACCAGGGCTATCGTAAGCGGACGACTGTCGACCATTAACGAATCAGACCCCTTGTTGAACGGTCAAAGAATTCCATGAACGCGTTCACTTCCGGGTGCTTATTCGCCAGCTCGGCAATTTCCGGCTTCGCCTCTTCCAGCGTTTTACCGCTACGGTACAGCAGTTTGTACGCGTTGCGGATAGCAGTAATCGCTTCGCGGCTAAAACCACGACGCTTGAGGCCTTCGATGTTCACGCCAAACGGCGTGGCATGGTTGCCCTGCGCAATCACATACGGTGGGACGTCCTGCGCCACACCGGAGCATCCGCCAACCATCACGTGCGCACCAATGATGCAGAACTGATGGACTGCGGTCATGCCGCCAATAATTGCGAAGTCATCAACCGATACGTGTCCCGCCAGCGTTGCGTTGTTGGCAAGAATACAGCGGTCACCCACAGTACAGTCGTGCGCAATATGCGCATTAACCATAAACAGGTTATCGCTGCCCACCTTCGTCAACCCACCACCCTGTACTGTTCCACGATGAATGGTGACGCTTTCGCGAATACGGTTACGATCGCCAATTTCCAGACGGGTCGACTCACCAGCATATTTCAGATCCTGGTTAACTTCGCCGATGGAAGCGAACTGATAGATCTCGTTATTGCAGCCAATGGTCGTGTGACCATTCACGACAACGTGAGATTTCAGTACTGTACCCTCACCAATTTCGACATGGGGTCCAACAATACAAAACGGGCCAATGTGGACGTTAGCACCAATGATGGCACCGGTTTCCACAATAGCGGTAGGATGAATAAAGGCGGATTTATCAATCACGTATCAGGACTCCCGGCTACGAGCACACATCATCGTCGCTTCACAAACAACTTTGCCGTCAACCAGCGCTACGCCTTTGAAGCGAGTCAGGCCACGACGCGTTTTTTCAAAAGTGACTTCCATGATCATCTGATCACCAGGCACGACAGGGCGCTTAAAGCGCGCTTCATCAATACCCGCGAAGTAATACAGCTCACCTGGCTCCAGTTTGCCGACGCTTTTAAACGCCAGAATACCGGTAGCCTGAGCCATCGCTTCCAGAATCAACACACCCGGGAAGATAGGCTTACCAGGGAAGTGCCCCTGGAAGAACGGCTCGTTCACGGAAACATTTTTCACTGCGCGCAGAAAACGACCTTCTTCAAAATCCAGCACACGGTCTACCAGCAGAAACGGGTAGCGGTGCGGCAGAAGTTCTAAAATCTCTTCAATATGCAGAGTATGAGTGTCAGTAGTCAAAATACTCTTCCTGTCAAAATATACTGATAACAATAATAACACGGCCTGCCGGTTTATTAGAAAGCCGACAGGCCGGGAAAAATAGCGTTCAACGGATGACGCTTAATCTTGTTGATCGATCTTACGCTCAAGAGACTTGAGGCGTTTGCTCATATCATCAATGTTCATCACCAGAGCTGCTGTTTTACGCCATACCTTGTTGGGTTGTAGCGGAATGCCTGAGGAGTAGACGCCAGGTTCAGTGATAGGACGCATTACCATGCCCATTCCCGTCACGGTGACCTTGTCGCATATTTCCATATGGCCATTAATCACGCTCGCACCGCCAATCATGCAATAACGGCCAATTTTCAGGCTGCCTGCCATGATGACGCCACCCGCAACCGCGGTATTGTCGCCAATCACAACGTTATGCGCAATCTGGCACTGGTTATCGATGATAACACCATTGCCAATGATCGTGTCGTCAAGTGCACCACGGTCAATGGTGGTACAGGCGCCGATCTCTACGCGATCGCCAATAATAACGCGACCAAGCTGCGGGATCTTAACCCAGTTACCGCGATCGTTAGCGTAACCAAAGCCATCAGAACCAATGACGGTACTGGACTGGACGAGGCAATTTTCGCCAATTTCAACATCATGATAAACGGACACGTTCGCCCATAAACGGGTCCCGGCGCCGATTTTCGTATTTTTCCCAACGAAGCAGCCCGGGCCAATGACGGCGTTATCGCCCAGCACAACGCCGGATTCGATAACCGCATTCGCGCCAACGGCGACGTTGTTACCCAGCTTAGCCGTCGGATCAATCGCTGCGCTGGCAGCAATGTTCTGGGCCGGCTGCGGCGTGGTATCAAGAATTTGAGCCATGCGTGCATACGTCAGGTAGGGGTTTTTCACTACCAGCGCGCTTACAGTGGCAAATGGAAGATCGTCCTGCGTCAGAACAACAGCTGACGCCTGGCATTGAGCCAGTTGCTCACGGTACTTAGGGCTTACCATGAAGGTAATCGTGCCAGCTTTAGCAGATTGCATGGACGCAACAGCGGTGATGACGATATCGCCATCACCGTGTAATTCTGCATCCAACTGCTGAGCTAAATCAGCCAGTCGAATTGAAGGCATTACTTATTTAACCTGTTTCAGAACATCAGCAGTGATGTCTTTAACATCTTTGCTGTTGAAAGCGACGGCGTTCGCATCAACAACCAGATCGATGCTCTGATCGGCAGCCACTGCTTTAACAGCAGTCTGAATGCGAGTCACCAGCTTGCCACGTTCTTCGTTAGAACGACGCTGACGATCCTGCTCGAAAGCCTGCGCTTTCTGGGAGAACGTCTGGCGCTGAGCCATTACGTCTTTTTCCAGCTTGCTGCGGTCGCTTGCTTTCATGGTAGAACCATCACGCTGCAGACGCTGCATTTTGGACTGAAGATCGTTTTCCATACCCTGCAGTTCGCTTGCACGGCCTTTGAATTCGTTTTCCAGAGTCGCAGAAACACCCGTTTTCTGTGCAACCTGCTGGAACAAATTACCCATGTTGACGATTGCAATTTTGTCTGCTGCCTGAGCAGAAGTTGCCATCGCTAAACCGAGACCTGCAGCTAATAACCACTTTTTCACAATTAACTCCTTACCATCCCATTGGCACCAGAAGGTACCGTTCTTTGCGTGGCAAGGCGACCGTTTTACCGATCGCCAGTTGTCAGCGCTACACTGCCAACGCATTCCTTTGCTGCGGATTATTACCAGGTTTTACCAATGTTAAACTGGAATTGCTCCGACTTATCTCCATCATATTTCTTAAACGGCTGGGCGTAAGAGAAGACCAACGGCCCCAGCGGTGACATCCATTGTAATGCGATACCGGCAGACATGCGAATATTGCTCGGATCGCTATAATCTGGAACACCTGCCGCACGCATCTGGGCCGTATTCTGCCAGTTGGTATCCCATACCGTACCGGCATCCCAGAAGAAGGACGTACGGACAGAGTTCGCGTATTTATCACTGATAAACGGCGTTGGTGTGATGAACTCCAGACTGGCCACCGCCATCGCGTTACCGCCCACCGCATCATCAGAGCTACAGACTTCGGAGGAGGAAGACTTATCGCAGTTGTCTTTGTCGTTCCCGCCGTAGTAGACCGCTTTCGGACCAATGTTATTGGACTGGAAGCCACGAACGGTGCTGGAACCACCCGCATAGAAGTTTTCATAGAACGGCATCTCTTTGCCGCCCAGACCATCGCCATAGCCCCAACGGGTACGACCCAGAACCACCCACTTGTGATCGTCATCGATTGGGAAGTAGGACGCAGTATCCAGCGTGACCTTATAGAACTCGTTATCGGAACCCGGCACGGTAACTTTACCGTTCAGGTTGACGCGAGAACCTTCCGTTGGGAAGTAACCACGGTCAAGGCGGTTATAGGTCCAGCCGTAGTTAAAGGTGAAGTCATCCGCAGCGAAACCGTTGTTATCACTGGACGTACTTGCCGACTGGCCAATAGAGTCCAGGTAACGCCACATTGCCACCTGCGGTTGCATGTTGGACAGGTCGTTATGCACATAACCCAAGCCCGCACGCAGGGTGTTGTATTCGTTAATCGGGAAGCCAAGCGTACCGTCTACACCGTAACTCTTGTTGGTGTAAGAAGACAGATCCGCATCATCTGCTTTAAAGTCGTTATAGAAGATACGACCGCCCAGGCTCACACCGTCTACGGTGAAGTACGGGTTCGTCACAGAGAACTCAGAGTAGGTCTGATAGTCGTTTTTGGTGCCGTTAATACCGACAGAGTAGCCCGTACCCAGCCAGTTATCCTGCTGCACGCCGACCTGGAAGCTTACGCCGCTTTCAGTACCGTAGCCCACACCGAAGTTGAAGCTACCGGTGTTACGCTCTTTCACTTTATAAACAACATCAACCTGATCCGGGCTGCCCGGTACGCGCTGGGTATCGGTATCCACCGTTTCAAAATAGCCCAGACGGTTCAGACGCTCTTTACCCTGATCAACGAGGTCGCTACCCAACCATGCGCCTTCCATCTGACGCATTTCGCGACGCAGAACGGAGTCTTTGGAGGTGTCGTTACCAACGAAGCGGATCTTACGCACGTAGAAACGGTTGCCCGCATCAACATTCACGTGCAGCTTAACGGTTTTATCCGCGTCATTGATTTCCGGCTGAGTCTGTACGCGCGGATAGGCATAACCATAGCGGCCGAGCAGCTTCTTAATGCTGTCTTCCATTTTGGTTACTTTGGAACCGCTGTACAGGTCGCCCGGCTGAATTTTGGTCAGCGATTCGATTTCAGCAGAATGCCCCGCCAGGTTACCACTCACTTCAACACCAGAAAGCTTGTATTGCTCGCCTTCAGTGATGTTAACCGTAATGTAGATGCCTTTCTTGTCCGGAGTCAGACTGACCTGAGTCGAGTCGATGTTGAAACGCGCATAGCCACGATCGAGATAGTAACTGCGCAGGGTTTCAAGGTCGCCCGCCAGTTTCTGTTTCTGGTATTTGCGATCGCCTACCACGTTCCACCATGGCACTTCATCGCGCAGCTGGAAGGTGGAGATCAGTTCGTCGGTGCTGAATGCGTGGTTGCCGACAATGTTGATCTGCTGGATCTTCGCAGAAACACCTTCCTGGAAGACAAGCTTCAGGTCAACACGGTTACGTGGCAGCGGAGTGACAACCGCTTTCACGCTGGCGCTGTATTTACCGACGCTGTAATAGAAGTCTTCCAGACCTTTTTCAATGTCTGAAAGGGTTGTACGGTCCAGGGATTCACCCACACGAACACCCGATGCTTCAAGGTTCTGCTTGAGCATGTCATCTTTCACCGACTTGTTGCCGGAGAAAGTGATACTGGCGATCGTTGGACGTTCTTTTACCTGCACCAGCAGCGTATCACCATCGCGCAGGACGCGGACATCCTCGAAGTTGCCAGTGGCAAACAGAGCACGGATGGTGTTACTGATATCATCATCATTGACCGTATCGCCGGGGCGTACAGGCATACTGAGGAGGGCCGCACCAACGGCGACACGCTGGAGGCCTTCGAAATGAATATCTTTCACTACGAACCCGTCAGCACCGTATACGGTGGCGCTGCTAAACAGCAGCGACGCTATGAGCAACTTTTTCATCGCCATCGTTATTATGCGTTCTTCCTAACACTCTCTTACAACCGAGAGAAATCATTGAAAAGTGCAAGCCCCATTAACAGCACCAGCAAAATCGAGCCAATGCGATAACTAAAGTCTTGAACTCGCTCGGATACCGGTCCGCCTTTTAGCTTTTCAATCGCTAAAAACAGCAGATGACCCCCGTCTAAAACGGGAAGCGGGAACAGGTTGATTATCCCAAGGTTCACGCTAATGAGCGCGAGGAACATGAGATAGTAAATCACCCCGAATTCCGCTGACATCCCAGCCCCCTGAGCAATCGAAATTGGCCCACTGAGGTTGTTCAGTTTCACATCACCGGTTATCAATTTCCCCAACATGTTGACCGTCAGCTTCATCAGTTGCCATGTTTTATCCGTGGCTTCAAGGATGGCGCTGAACGGCCCATACTGGCGTATTGTCTTGTACTCATCTGGCAGCGGGATCACTTTCGGCACAACGCCTGCGAACCCTTCTGCCTTTTTGCCGACCGACTTCGTATCCGGGATCAGCGTCAGCGAAAGCGGACTGCCCTGCCTTTCAACTTCCAGCGCGAGAGACGTTCCCGGATTATCGCGCACCAGAGTAACAAAGGTCATCCACTCTGTTAATGGCTGACCATCGACTTTAACGATCCTGTCGCCCGCTTGCAAACCTGCTTTGCTCGCCGCCGAATTTGCCTGTACTTCGGCTAATACCGGCTCGATCTGCGCGCCGCGTGGACGAATGCCCAGCGCAGCGACGGGATCCTCTTTGTCTGGCTCGAAACGCCAGTGACGTAAATCAAGTATTTTGTCCTGACGCGTATCTGAACCAAACGGCGATACGCTGATGGTGGTCTGCGGATCGCCAATTTTGGCTACCAGCTGCAGTCGCACGGCATCCCAATCAGGGGTTTCGATGCCATCAATCGCTTTAAGTTCCATCCCGGATGTAATTTGCGCACTCGCCGCGATGGAGTTGGGGGCAATTTCACCTACCACAGGACGTACGCCAGGGACGCCGATGATAAACACCAGCCAGTAAGCAAAAATCGCAAAGATGAAGTTGGCTACCGGTCCGGCAGCGATGATGGCAGCGCGTTGTCCAACGGTTTTATTGTTGAATGCGCTGTGTCGCAGCTCAGGAGCGACAGGCTCGACGCGTTCGTCGAGCATTTTGACGTAGCCGCCCAGCGGGATAAGGGCGATGACAAATTCCGTGCCGTGGCGGTCGGTACGCGTCCAGAGTGATTTCCCAAAACCGATGGAAAATCGCTCTACGCGCACGCCACAGCGGCGAGCAACCCAGAAATGGCCAAATTCATGCACGGTAATCAGTACACCCAGTGCAACAATGAACGCCGCCAGATTCCAGAGAATGCTCAGCATAAAACCTTCCGTTAAATCGTCCCGAATACCAGTAAAAGCAAACACGCAAACACTGGAACAGCCGCTGTCAGGCTATCAATGCGATCCAGTATACCGCCATGCCCTGGAATCAGGTGTCCGCTGTCCTTAATCCCTGCTTCACGCTTAAACATACTTTCGGTTAAATCACCGAGCACGGAGGCAAGCGCAGCAAAAATCGAGCACACCAGCAGTATTGACGGTGCCACTTCAAGATTCGCCCAGACGCCGTAGCCCCAGGAGATGATCGCTGCCGTAAACAGGCCGCCGATGAATCCTTGCCAGGTTTTGCCCGGAGAAACCTTCGGTGCCAGCTTATGTTTGCCAAACAGTTTACCAAACATATAGGCCCCGGAGTCAGCCCCCCAGACCAGAATCATCACATAAAGCAGCCAGATCGCACCGCTGTAGTGGTTTTCGTCGTAGTGCCAGGCCCGCAGCGCAACCATACCCCAGAAAAAAGGAATAATTGTGAGCAAGCCAAAAATCAGTCGCAGCACTTTTGAATTACGCCATAATGCCGCGGACCCCGGATAAAAAAGAACCAGCAGCAGCGCTGCAACCCACCAGGCCAACGATATCCACAAGGAACCGGCAACCAGGGGCTGGTGAATATCATGGTGATATTCAGGCAACGTAAACAGCATTATGGCCAGGATAAAGCCACAAAGTACCGCAAGCCATACTCGCTGAGTGCGCGAGGTAAAGCCGCTAAACTGTCCCCATTCCCACGCGGCGAGCATGCACACCACCAGCGTGACAATAGCGAATCCCACCGGGGGCAGTAAAAACAGCGCCGCAATGACAATGGGTATTAATACAAAAGCGGAAATCAGGCGATACTTCAGCAAAAGCTACCCCCATCAGGCGTTGTCGCCACCAGGCTCGGTGCCGCCGAAACGACGCTCTCGATTGGCAAAGGCATGCAGCGCACCTTCAAAGTCTTGTTCATCAAAATCGGGCCAAAGAACATCCGTAAAGTAAAGTTCGGCATAGGCAATTTGCCATATCAAAAAGTTACTTATGCGATGTTCCCCCCCTGTCCTAATTACCAAATCCACAGGTGCCTGTTCATTCATGCAGATTTGCTTGCTCAGCGCCTCTTCATCAATTTGGTCGGGTCTCAACAGCCCTTCCTGAACCTGTTCGGCCAGATGCCGAACGCCCTGGATAATATCCCAGCGTCCGCCGTAATTCGCCGCAATATTCAGCGTCAGACCGGTATTGTTCTCCGTCAGCGCTTCTGCTTTACGAATCCGTTCCTGCAAACGTGAGTTAAAACGACTGGTATCGCCAATGATACGCAGGCGGACGTTGTGGCGGTGCAGGCTTTTTACTTCGCTGTCTAGCGCCCACACAAACAATTCCATCAACGCAGTCACTTCCTGCAGAGGACGATTCCAGTTTTCACTGCTAAAAGCATAGAGCGTTAACGCATCAATGCCGTTGTTGGCGGCAAAAGAAACGGCGCGGCGAACGGATTTCGCCCCCGCTTTATGCCCAAAGGCTCGTATCTTCCCTTGTCTTTTCGCCCAGCGGCCATTGCCATCCATAATGATTGCTACATGACGGCAGCCATGAGCTGGCAAATTTTCGCTTATTGGTTGATTCGCAGACAACATAACGCGTTTTTTGTCCCTGAAAAGGATTTAACGGTACTCAGGAATACTGAAGCCTATACATAAAAAAGCCGTGTCAAACCACGGCTCACCTGACCACATTAAGTCAAATACCTGCGATCAGGTGGCGCAGACTATATCACTGAAGCCCAACGCTAACAAATAGCACGACGACTAGTGCTTGCTTTATCACCAGCTTGCGAGACGTGTCACCTGTTGGCGTGCAATATTACGCGCAGCTGCATCCACCGCCAGCACCTCTTCCACGCTTTGTGGTTCGCGCAAATCCATCATGTCCAGTACCGATAAATTAAGCGATGCGATATCGGTGAAACGAATTTGCTGATTCAGAAATGCCTCAACGGTAATTTCATTGGCTGCATTAAGTGCCGTCGTCGCCGCCTGCCCCTGGTCAAAGGCATTCATCGCAAGCTTCAGACAAGGATAGCGGTCATAGTCTGGTTCACTGAACGTCAGGGAACTTAGCTTGCAGAAATCAAGCGGCTTCACGCCGGATTTCACTCGATTTGGCCACGCCATTGAATGGGCAATTGGCGTACGCATGTCCGGCTCGCCCAGCTGTGCCAGCACGCTGCCATCCTGGTAACGCACCATCGAGTGAATCACCGATTGCGGGTGAATCAGTACTTCCATCTGTTTCGCTGACGCATTAAACAGCCAGCGTGCTTCAATGTATTCCAGACCTTTGTTCATCATGGTGGCAGAATCAACGGAGATTTTACGCCCCATCGACCAGTTCGGATGACGGCACGCCTGATCGGGTGTCATTGCACGCAGTTCAGACAGTGGCGTTTCACGGAACGGGCCACCAGACCCGGTAAGCAGGATAGACACCACGCCATTCTGCTCCAGGTCAGCGTACCCCAGGTTCTGTTGAAAAGGTTGCGGTAAACTCTGAAAAATCGCGTTGTGTTCGCTGTCGACCGGCAAAAGACGCGCCCCACGCTGCTTCACCGCCTCCATGAACAGGCGTCCGCAGGTGACCAGCGACTCTTTATTAGCTAGCAGAACATCCTTACCGGCATCAATCGCAGCAAGCGTCGGCAGCAGCCCTGCCGCGCCGACAATGGCCGCCATCACCTGATCCACCTCATCCAGCGCCACCATCTCGCAGGCCGCCTGCTGGCCGCTCAGCACCTCGGTTCGACTGCCCTTTTCACGCAGCTGTGCTTTCAGCAGACGCGCGCTCTCTTCGTCATCCATCACCGCATAGCGGGGCGCAAACTCCAGGCACTGCTCGACCATTCGCTGCACATTCTTACCGGCCACCAGCGCTGTCACGGTGTAAAGTTCAGGATTATGGCGAACGACGTCGAGAGTGCTGCAACCGATAGAGCCGGTTGAGCCGAGGAGTGTTAAATGCTTCATGAGATGCCCGAAAAAAGTTAGACCAGATAAAAGCAAAACGCCGCCAGCAAGACCCGAAGTCCCTCTGAACGGCGTTTATCAGTGTACGACAGAAATCAGAACTGCATCAGTTCCGCTTCTTTTTCTGCCAGCGCCGCATCAATTTTCTTGATGGCCGCGTCGGTCATTTTCTGAATGTCGTCCTGAGAACGACGATCGTCATCTTCGCTGATCTCTTTTTCTTTCAGCAGCGCTTTCACTTTATCGTTCGCGTCGCGACGTACGTTACGCACGGATACACGACCCTGCTCAGCTTCGCCACGAACCACTTTGATCAGGTCTTTACGACGTTCTTCCGTCAGCGGAGGCAGTGGAACGCGGATGTCAGCGCCCGCAGAGCTTGGGTTCAGTCCGAGGTCAGAGGCCATAATCGCTTTCTCAACGGCCGGGCTCATAGAGCGGTCGAACACGTTGATTTTCAGCGTACGGGTATCTTCTACCGTGACGCTCGCCAGCTGACGCAGAGGCGTTGGCGTACCGTAGTATTCTACAATGATGCCATCCAGCAGGCTCGGGGACGCACGGCCAGTACGGATTTTGCTGATTTGGTTTTTGAACGCTTCTACGCATTTGTCCATGCGTACTTCAGCATCTTTTCTGATGTCGTTAATCACGTTACGAATCCTTGAAAACTTGTCTCAGGCAGACTATCCGCCAGCACAGCGCTACAGGTGTGCTAAGTATAGTCGCGTTTAATTCATGACAACGCCAAAGGCGCGCCCGGGTAAGATACCACTACAAAATAAAGCGGAATCTTACCTGTATTTATCGTTAACGGAAATTATTCCGTGATCAAAGTGCCTTCTTTTTCGCCCATGACCACGCGACGCAGTGCGCCAGGTTTGTTCATGTTGAAGACACGGATCGGCAGTTTGTGGTCGCGAGCCAGCGTGAAGGCGGCAAGATCCATCACTTTCAGCTCTTTATCCAGCACTTCGCTGTAGCTCAGCTGATCGTACATGGTGGCAGAAGGATCTTTTGCCGGGTCGGCAGTAAACACGCCGTCTACTTTGGTCGCTTTCAGCACCACATCGGCTTCGATCTCGATACCGCGCAGGCAGGCAGCGGAATCGGTCGTAAAGAACGGGTTACCCGTACCGGCGGAGAGGATCACCACGCGGTTGTTGCGCAGCAGGCTGATGGCTTCCGCCCAGCTGTAATTATCGCATACGCCATTCAGGGGAATCGCGGACATCAGGCGGGCGTTCACATAAGCGCGATGCAGCGCGTCACGCATTGCCAGGCCATTCATCACGGTTGCCAGCATACCCATGTGGTCGCCCACAACGCGGTTCATCCCCGCTTTCGCCAGACCAGCACCACGGAAAAGGTTGCCACCGCCAATGACCACGCCAACCTGGATGCCCAGTTCGACCAGTTCTTTGATTTCCTGTGCCATGCGATCAAGGATGCTTGCGTCAATACCGAAGCCTTCCGATCCCTGCAGCGCTTCGCCACTCAGCTTAAGCAGAATGCGTTTGTACACGGGTTTTGCATTGGTAGCCATGTTTCTTTCCTGAGACTGTCAACGATTAAGATGGGGGTTAATTCTGGCGACATGATATGCCGCAAATCAGCACAGCGATACTGGAGCCTGTCTGATTTCCTGTGACGGGTGACAAAAAGAAGCCGCCCTCAGGCGGCTCCTTTTCAATCATTAAGACTGCTTGGACATTGCAGCAACTTCTGCTGCGAAGTCAGTCTCAACTTTCTCGATGCCTTCGCCCACTTCGAAGCGGATGAAGCCAGTTACGTCAGCGTTGTGCTCTTTCAGCAGCTGAGCAACAGACTTGCTTGGGTCCATTACGAATGGCTGGCCAGTCAGAGAAACTTCGCCGGTGAATTTCTTCATGCGGCCTTCAACCATTTTCTCTGCGATTTCTTTTGGCTTACCAGACTGCATCGCGATGTCCAGCTGAACCTGGTACTCTTTCTCTACCACTTCAGCAGACACGTCTTCTGGCTTAACGAATTCTGGTTTGCTTGCAGCGATGTGCATAGCCAGCTGTTTAACCAGCTCTTCGTCTGCACCTTTAGCCGCAACCAGAACACCGATACGTGCACCGTGCTGGTAAGAGCCCAGAACGTCGCCTTCCAGAGAAGATACGCGACGGATGTTGATGTTCTCACCGATTTTAGCAACCAGCGCAACACGTTCTTCTTCGAACTGTGCTTTCAGAACTTCAACGTCAGTGATTTTACCAGCAACAGCTGCGTCCAGAACTTTGTTAGCAAATGCCTGGAAACCACCATCTTTAGCAACGAAGTCAGTCTGGCAGTTAACTTCCAGAATGATGCCGTAGTTGCCGTCGATCTTAGTGATGATCACGCCGTCAGCAGCAACGTTGCCTGCTTTTTTAGCTGCTTTGATCGCACCGGATTTACGCATGTTTTCGATTGCCAGCTCGATGTCGCCGTTCGCTTCAGTCAGCGCTTTTTTGCAATCCATCATGCCTGCGCCAGTACGCTCGCGCAGCTCTTTTACCAGGGATGCGGTAATTTCAGCCATTCTTAAATCCTCGGGAGATGTGAACTGCCCGGCCGGGGGCCAAACAGTGTAAATTGAAAAAAGGGGCCGGTAATGGGCCCCTATTCATACACGGTACTAATAAGGGGTAAAACCTTATTATTCAGCTTCTACGAAGCTTTCTTCCGCCTGAGAAGCCAGATCCTGGGAACGGCCTTCACGAACGGTAGCAGCTACAGCGCTCAGGTACAGGCTAACAGCACGGATTGCGTCGTCGTTACCCGGGATAACGAAGTCAACACCGTCCGGATCGGAGTTGGTATCAACGATAGCGAATACCGGGATACCCAGGTTGTTAGCTTCTTTGATTGCGATGTGCTCGTGGTCTGCATCGATTACGAACAGCGCGTCTGGCAGGCCGCCCATATCTTTGATACCGCCCAGGCTGTTTTCCAGCTTGTCCAGTTCACGAGTGCGCATCAGCGCTTCTTTCTTAGTCAGCTTGTCGAAAGTACCGTCCTGAGACTGGGTTTCCAGATCTTTCAGGCGTTTGATGGACTGACGAACAGTTTTCCAGTTGGTCAGCATGCCGCCCAACCAGCGATGGTTCACGAAGAACTGGTCGCAGCTGTTAGCAGCATCTTTCACAGCTTCGCTTGCAGCGCGCTTAGTACCAACGAACAGAATCTTACCTTTACGGGAAGAGATCTTGTTCAGCTCAGCCAGGGCTTCGTTGAACATTGGTACAGTTTTCTCAAGGTTGATGATGTGAACTTTGTTACGTGCGCCGAAGATGAAAGGCTTCATTTTCGGGTTCCAGTAACGGGTCTGGTGACCAAAGTGAACACCAGCCTTGAGCATGTCGCGCATGGAAACAGTTGCCATGTTTAAAACCTCTATATTGAAAGTTGGGGTTATGCCTCCACGTATCCCATATTACCGACCCCGAAGGGCACCCCGGAATATGTGCCGATACGTGTGTGTTGTTACACAAAGTGAGATTTGTCGCTCCCGTCCAGCCTGTGTATCTGAGATGGATCGGAAGTCCGGCGCGCTTTATACCACAAAACACGACCAGAAACCAACAGTTGTTGGCGGAGTGTGCTGTTAATGATTCTCAATTTGGCACGGAGCGTGCCTGACTGATACCATTGACGACACTTAGACTAGTATTGTCGAAAAAATCGACACCGATGGACAGATTACATGGCTATCTCTATTAAGACACCTGAAGAAATTGAAAAGATGCGCGTCGCCGGTCGTCTGGCCGCGGAAGTGCTGGAAATGATCGAGCCGTTCGTGAAGCCGGGCGTCAGCACCGGTGAACTCGACCGTATCTGTAACGACTATATCGTGAACGAGCAGCACGCGGTTTCCGCCTGCCTCGGCTACCACGGTTTCCCGAAATCCGTCTGCATCTCTATTAATGAAGTGGTGTGCCACGGCATCCCGGACGATGAAAAACTGCTGAAAGATGGCGACATCGTCAACATCGACGTGACCGTCATTAAAGACGAGTACCACGGTGACACCTCAAAAATGTTCATCGTTGGCAAGCCGACTATTCTTGGCGAGCGTCTGTGCAAAGTGACGCAAGAGAGCCTCTACCTGGCGCTGAAAATGGTGAAGCCGGGTATTCGCCTGCGCACCATCGGTGCGGCAATCCAGAAGTTTGTCGAAGCAGAAGGTTTCTCCGTGGTGCGCGAGTACTGCGGTCACGGCATTGGTCGCGTCTTCCATGAAGAGCCGCAGGTCCTGCACTATGATGCAGATGACGGCGGCGTGGTGCTGCAAAAAGGCATGACCTTTACCATTGAGCCGATGGTCAACGCGGGTGACTATCGCATCCGTACCATGAAAGACGGCTGGACGGTGAAAACCAAAGACAGAAGCTTGTCTGCGCAGTACGAGCATACTATTGTGGTAACAGACAACGGCTGCGAAATTATGACGTTGCGCAAGGATGACACCATCCCGGCGATACTGACGCACGATGAATGATAAAAAAGCCGGCAAATGCCGGCTTTTTTAATGGCTATAGCTTTTTCTTATGGGTGGCGCACGATGAGTAATCTTTTACCCGAACAGTATGCTAACACAGCACTTCCCACCCTCCCCGACCAGCCCGATAACCCGGGCGTCTGGCCGTCGCACGAGCTGACCTGCGCACATATTAAAGCCCATATGGATGTTTTCCATCGCTGGCTGGGCAGCGCGTTCGACGCAGGCGTGTCGGCCGAGCAGCTCATTGAAGCGCGCACCGAATTTATCGACCAGCTCCTGCAGCGCCTGTGGATCGATTACGGGTTTGGGCAAATCAGCGACGTTGCGCTGGTTGCCGTCGGGGGCTATGGCCGCGGTGAGCTGCATCCACTTTCCGATATCGATCTCCTGATCCTAAGCCGCAAAAAGCTGCCGGACGAACAGGCGCAAAAAATTGGCGAACTGCTGACGCTGCTCTGGGACGTAAAGCTGGAAGTCGGCCACAGCGTGCGTACCCTGGAAGAGTGTCTGCTGGAAGGGTTATCGGACCTGACCGTCGCCACCAACCTGATTGAAACCCGCCTGCTTATCGGTGACGTCGCCCTGTTCCTGGAGCTGCAAAAACACATCTTCAGCGATGGCTTCTGGCCGTCAGAAAAGTTCTTCGCCGCGAAGGTCGAGGAGCAAAATCAGCGCCACCAGCGCTACCACGGCACCAGCTATAATCTTGAACCCGATATTAAAAGCAGCCCCGGCGGCCTGCGCGACATCCACACCCTGCAGTGGGTCGCCCGCCGCCATTTTGGTGCCACCTCGATGGACGAGATGGTCGGCTTCGGCTTTTTAACCGAGGCCGAGCGTAACGAGCTAAACGAGTGCCTGCACCTGCTGTGGCGCATCCGGTTTGCCCTGCATCTTGAAGTCACCCGCTACGATAACCGCCTGCTGTTTGACCGCCAGCTCAGCGTGGCTCAGCGTCTGAATTATCAGGGCGAAGGCAACGAGCCGGTTGAGCACATGATGAAGGATTTCTTCCGCGTCACACGCCGGGTGACCGAGCTGAACCAGATGCTGTTGCAGCTGTTCGACGAGGCCATTCTGGCCCTGACGGCGGACGAAAAACCGCGCCCGATTGATGACGAATTCCAGCTGCGCGGCACGCTTATCGACCTGCGCGACGAAACGCTGTTCATCCGCGAGCCGGAAGCGATTCTGCGGATGTTCTATACCATGGTGCGCAACAGCACCATCACAGGCATCTACTCCACCACCCTGCGCCATCTGCGCCATGCGCGCCGTCATCTGACGCAGCCGCTGTGCTATATCCCGGAAGCGCGTTCGCTGTTCCTGAGCATGCTCCGCCACCCGGGCGCTGTCAGCCGCGGCCTGCTGCCAATGCACCGCCACAGCGTGCTGTGGGCCTATATGCCGCAGTGGTCGCACATTGTCGGGCAAATGCAGTTCGATCTGTTCCACGCCTACACGGTGGATGAACACACGATCCGCGTGATGCTCAAGCTGGAAAGCTTTGCGAAAGAAGAGACGCGCTCCCGCCACCCGCTGTGCGTGGAGCTGTGGCCGCGCCTGACCCATCCGGAACTGATCCTGATTGCCGCCCTGTTCCACGATATCGCCAAAGGTCGCGGCGGTGACCATTCGGTGCTGGGCGCGCAGGACGTGCTGAAATTTGCCGAACTGCACGGCCTGAACTCGCGTGAAACGCAGCTGGTGGCCTGGCTGGTGCGCCATCACCTGCTGATGTCGGTTACCGCGCAGCGTCGTGACATTCAGGATCCGGAAGTGATCAAGCAGTTCGCGGAAGAGGTTCAGACGGAAAACCGTCTGCGCTATCTGGTCTGCCTGACGGTGGCCGATATCTGCGCCACCAACGAGACCCTGTGGAACAGCTGGAAGCAGAGCCTGCTGCGCGAGCTGTACTTCGCCACCGAAAAACAGCTGCGTCGCGGGATGCAAAACACCCCGGACATGCGCGAACGCGTGCGCCATCACCAGCTGCAGGCGCTGGCGCTGCTGCGGATGGATAACATTGATGAAGAGGCACTGCATCAGATTTGGGCCCGCTGCCGCGCCAACTATTTTGTCCGCCATAGCCCAAACCAGCTTGCGTGGCACGCGCGGCATCTGCTCAAGCACGATCTGTCCCAGCCGATGATCCTGCTGAGCCCGCAGGCCACCCGAGGCGGGACGGAGATTTTCATCTGGAGCCCGGACCGACCTTATCTGTTTGCTGCGGTCTGCGCCGAGCTGGACAGGCGTAACCTGAGCGTTCACGACGCGCAGATTTTCACCACCCGCGACGGCATGGCGATGGATACCTTTATCGTGCTTGAGCCGGACGGCAGCCCGCTCTCGTCGGACAGGCATGAAGGGATACGTTTTGGTCTGGAACAGGCGATTACCCAGCGCAGCTGGCAGCCCCCGCAGCCGCGTCGCCAGCCGGCGAAATTGCGCCACTTTACCGTCGATACCGAGGTCAACTTCCTGCCGACCCACACCGACCGTAAATCGTTCCTGGAGCTGATCGCGCTCGACCAGCCAGGGCTGCTTGCCCGCGTCGGCCAGGTTTTTGCCGATCTGGGAATTTCGCTCCACGGGGCCCGAATTACAACGATTGGCGAGCGAGTAGAAGATTTATTTATAATCGCCACAGCGGACCGGCGTGCCCTTAATAATGACCTGCAGCTTGAAGTGCAACAACGGTTGACAGCAGCCCTCAATCCAAACGATAAAGGGTGATATGTTTTTTAGTGAAATGGAAAGAGTAAACAATGCAGCAGTTACAGAACGTTATTGAGTCCGCTTTTGAGCGTCGCGCCGAGATTACCCCGGCAAATGTGGATACCGTGACCCGTGAAGCGGTAAACCAGGTGATTTCCCTTCTGGATTCCGGCGCGCTGCGCGTGGCAGAAAAAATCGACGGTCAGTGGGTCACTCATCAATGGCTTAAGAAAGCCGTGCTGCTCTCTTTCCGTATCAACGATAACCAGGTTATCGACGGAGCAGAAAGCCGCTACTTCGATAAAGTGCCAATGAAATTCGCTGACTACGACGAAGCGCGTTTTCAGAAAGAAGGCTTCCGCGTGGTACCGCCTGCGGCGGTTCGTCAGGGTGCGTTCATCGCACGCAACACCGTGCTGATGCCATCCTACGTGAACATCGGTGCCTACGTTGACGAAGGCACCATGGTTGACACCTGGGCGACCGTCGGTTCCTGCGCGCAGATCGGTAAAAACGTTCACCTGTCCGGCGGCGTGGGCATCGGTGGTGTTCTGGAGCCACTGCAGGCTAACCCGACCATCATCGAAGACAACTGCTTCATCGGCGCGCGCTCTGAAGTAGTTGAAGGCGTGATCGTGGAAGAAGGTTCCGTGATCTCCATGGGCGTTTACATCGGTCAGAGCACCCGTATTTATGACCGTGAAACCGGTGAAGTTCACTACGGTCGCGTTCCGGCGGGCTCCGTGGTGGTTTCCGGCAACCTGCCGTCAAAAGATGGCAAATACAGCCTGTACTGTGCGGTTATCGTGAAGAAAGTGGATGCGAAAACGCGCGGTAAAGTGGGCATCAACGAATTGCTGCGCACCATCGATTAATCGGGTATAACAAAAAGCGGGGGCAACCCCGCTTTTTTTATATCTGAGGGTGGCGAAAATAGATTTTTTCGTTAATTATTCAAAGGTTATGTTGAGATCAAGGGTACCGCTATGTACGATAATCTGAAAAGTCTGGGCATTACCAATCCTGATGAAATTGATCGTTACAGCCTCCGTCAGGAAGCCAATAACGATATTCTGAAAATCTATTTTCACAAGGACAAAGGAGAGTTTTTCGCCAAAAGCGTGAAGTTTAAATATCCACGCCAGCGTAAGACCGTTGTGGCTGACGGTGTAGGACAGGGCTACAAAGAAGTACAGGAAATCAGCCCAAACCTGCGCTATGTGATCGATGAACTCGATCAGATCTGCCAGCGCGACCGCACCGAGGTCGATCTCAAGCGTAAGATCCTTGACGATCTGCGTCACCTTGAAAGCGTTGTAACTAATAAGATCAGCGAAATTGAAGCGGATCTTGAGAAATTAACGCGGAAATAAAAGCAAAGCGGCAATCCTTGATTGCCGTTTTTAGTGTTTGCGCCCTCTCCCCGTGGGAGAGGGATGGGGTGAGGGCACCAGACCGCACTCAGTCATCTCTGCTCGTCCAGCTGAAGCGCCACATACAGCAGCAGCCTGTCGTCAAAGTTTCCCAGATCCAGCCCCGTCAGCTCCGAAATCCGGTTTAACCGATACTCAAGCGTATTGCGGTGAATAAACAGCGCCTTTGAGGTCGCCAGCGGCTGCACGTTATGGCGGAACCACGCCTGCAGCGTCCGGCGCAGCAGGCCGTTGTTGTCCATGGCTTTCAGACGCGCTAATGGCCGCGCCAGCTCATTGGCCTGCCAGCCCCCGCGCAGGCTGTCGAGCAGCACCGGCAGCATCAGATCCTGATAGAAATAGCTGCGGCTCTCCGGCATCCGCTGCTTGCCCACCATCATGGTGGTGCGCGCGGTACGCCAGGAGCGGGCGATACTGCCCGGCCCGGTAAAGTAGTTGCCCAGCGCAACGCGAAAACGCAGCTGACCGTTCTCCTCCATCCGGGAGATCAGCTGCTCCACGCGACGACGATGATCGTCGGCATCCCAGCGGCCGAACGCATTGAGCGCCGGCTTGAGGACCACCATTTCCGTCAGGGAGACTATCGCCACCAGGTTATCGCGCTCCGGCGTCGCCAGCGCATTTTGCAGCTGCTGCAGCTCGGCCATCGCGCTGTCCACGCCAAGCTGGCCGCTATCCACCTCAATGACCGCCACCACGCGCGGCTGGTTGAGATCGATCCCCAGACGCTGCGCCCATTCGCTGAGCGCAGGCGTATGCTCTTCCGCCTGAATAAGGTTCATCACTAGCTCTTCACGCAGGCGGCTGTCCTGGGCAAGCAGGTGCATCAGGCGCGACTGCTCCAGCATCATCTCCGCCGTCATACAGACCAGCTCACCGTATTTTCGCAGTAACTCGGGCTCGCCGGTGAGGCCAATTACCCCCACAATTTCGCCTTCAAGGCGCAGCGGTAAATTGATGCCCTGGCGTACGCCGTGCAGGTGTTTCGCTACCGCATCGTCGATATCCACGACTCGCCCCTGAGACAGCACCAGCAGCGCGCCTTCGTGCAATTCCCCAATACGCTCGCGATCGCCGCTGCCAATAATGCGCCCGCGGGCATCCATTACGTTGATATTGGTATCAATGATGCGCATGGTGCGCGCCACGATATCCTGCGCCATTTTGGTATCAAGATGCCAGCCAGCCATAGACCCCTCCCGTGAGCAGAGCTCAAGCATAGGGAAGTTCAGCGACGGCTGCATTGTGCGAATGCACAAAGAGAGAGGGAGAAGTATGGAGTTGTGGCAAGAATCACAGAAACGAGAAAGCCCCTGCGAACAGGGGCTTCAGAGAATTACTGCATCAGCAGATAAAGAGAGGTATCACCACGCTGGATATTCAGCGCCAGCACGGAAGGCTTGCTGTCGAGAATTTTGCGCAGTTCAGCGATGTTTTTCACCGGCTGCTGGTTAGCGCCCATGATCACATCGCCTTTTTTCAGGCCGATACGGGCTGCCGGTGAATTCGCTTTCACGTTGTTCACCACCACGCCTTTGTCTGCGCCTTTATTGCTCATCTCGGCACCTTCAATCCCGCTGAAGATGGTGCTGGAATCCACCTGATTCTGGCTGCTCTGCTGCAGCTCCAGGCTCACGTTAACCGGCTTACCGTCGCGCAGCAGGCCGAGGGTGACTTTACTGCCAATCGGCATCGAACCCACTTCGGCACGCAGGGCGGCAAAGCTGCTGATCGGCTTACCGTTCAGGGAGGTGATAACATCCCCCGCTTTAATGCCCGCTTTCGCCGCAGATGAATTCGGCATCACCTGGCTGACGAATGCCCCGCGCTGGGCGTCAACCTTCATCGCCTTAGCCAGTTCGGAGTTCAGCTCCGTACCGAGGATACCCAGCTCGCCGCGTTTCACCTGGCCATACTGCACCATCTGCGCGGTCAGGTTTTTCACCATGTTACTCGGGATAGCAAAACCGATACCGATGTTGCCGCCGTCTGGCGCAAGGATCGCGGTGTTGATACCGATCAGCTCACCGTTCAGGTTCACCAGCGCACCGCCGGAGTTACCGCGGTTGATCGCCGCATCCGTCTGGATGAAGTTCTCATAGTTCTCGGCATTGAGGCCGCTACGGCCCAGCGCAGAGACGATACCCGAGGTCACGGTTTCACCCAGACCGAACGGGTTACCGATCGCCACGGTATAGTCGCCCACGCGCAGCGCATCGGAGTCGGCAATTTTAATCGCCGTAAGGTTTTTCGGATCCTGAATCTGGATCAGCGCAATGTCAGAACGCGGGTCTTTGCCGACCACTTTGGCGTCAAACTTACGGCCATCGCTCAGCTGAACCTTAATACTGTTCGCGTTATCGACAACGTGGTTGTTAGTGACGACGTAGCCTTTCGCCGCATCAATAATTACCCCCGAGCCAAGCGCCATGAATTTCTGCTGCTGGCCGCCGCCCTGGCTGTCATCCCCTGCGCCACCGCCCTGACAAAACGGAGAGCTCTGGAATGGCGAACCGTCCTGGCAGAACGGCGAGTTGTCGCCGAAGAACTGCTGGAAGTTACGCGGCATGCGCGGCGTATTAACGGTCGTGCTACCCTCAACGTTAATACTCACCACCGATGGCATCACTTTTTCGAGCATCGGTGCCAGGCTTGGCATCTGCTGCGCGGTTGCTGCCGACGACGCGGTCTCGGCTGCAGTAGCAGTCACAGGAGACAGCGCTAAACCTAAACTCAGAGCCAGTGCACTCATTGCTAATGTGGTTTTTTTCATGTTTCTCAATCTCGATTTACAGGTAACGCAAAATTGCTGTGTAACTCAGATTCGTTTTATACCGCTTAGTTCCGGCGATAAGCTTATGGAAAAGGTAAAAATTTATTGGCCGTCTTTACAAAACTCCGGCGTTATTCCACCGCCATCAGCTTGCGATATTCATCCCAGGCATACAAATCCGTCATGCCGCTGATATAGTCCTGGATAAGACGGCAGCGATAATAATATTCCATCACCGGCCATTGGGGAGAGTGGCGTTCCAGCTTGCCAATCGCTTCGACATACGCCAGACGATGCCGGGTAGAAAGTTTCTGATAAAGCCGCGATTCGATGGGTATTCTGCGCACGCGATCGTGTTCCACCAGTTCGCTGAATTCGTCGACGGACAGCTGGAGCAACGGGGAATAAATTTCCAGTAACCCACTGATTACCCGATAGCCCTGCAGCTCTAACTGCTCGACATCCGGGTGGCTGAATACATGCCGCATTGCCACATGTTTATAAAGCTCAAGGAGCTGGCTGAAACTGCTGTCATCTTCCAGCAGCGCGTGGTTGAATTCCCCGCTGAAAATAAGCGGCAAATTATCAATAAAACGCGACGCCGCATACGGCACCAGTTTATTTAATGTATTGACCCGCAAATACATAAAGAACTGGTCTTCAGTACTGCGGCTTAATGTATTTGAGCGCGATTTCTCCCAGGCATTTTCGACAACCTGCGCAAACAGCGAGCCTTTTTCATGGGTGCCCCAGGCCGTATAAAGATGCTGATAAAGCTCTTCGACGCTGAAGATTCTTTTCTCAACCGCATCTTCCAGATCGGCCACGCAATAGGAAATATCATCGGCGGCTTCCATAATCCAGGTCAATGGAAAGCGGCCATTTGCAGTCAATGAAAGTTCTTTACGTAACCGCTCAATATAGGCCTCTTCAGAAAGGTAATAGCCCGGTTTTTTCATTAAATAGCTATGGGACGCGGGCGTATCCCCCATCCACCACGCGGGACGCGTGTATTTCAGAATGCAGCCGACCTGGGCCCAGGTCAGGTTCATACGCATCAGGGAGTGGACCAGCCGGATCCCCTGCGCGTTGCCCTCAAAATGACATAAATCCTGGCGCACCTTGCGGCGCAGATCGTTCAGCCCCTCTTCACCTTCACGCAGGCGTAAATCGCGTACGATGCAGCGGTCATCGCTGAGGGGCTGGCTTACCGCATCCGAAGGGAAAAGCCGCTGCTTAAACCAGTCATTGATAGCCGCCTCACCAAAGTGGCCGAAAGGCGGGTTGCCGATGTCGTGCATCAGGCAGGCCATCTCAACGATGCTCTCGAAGGGCCCCGTCAGCTCGTCCAGACCATAGGTTTCCAGTAAACGCTGCTCTTTGAGACGGCTCAAAATCTCTTTGGCAATATAGCGCCCGACCTGCTGCACTTCCATGGAGTGGGTTAAGCGCGTGCGCACCGCGGCGTTACGCTCCAGCGGGAACACCTGAGTTTTTTGCTGCAGACGGCGGATGGCGGGCGAGTTAATAATTCGCCCGCGATCGCTTTCGAAGATACGCAGGATCTCATGTTCGCTCTTGTCGCCCTGCGGCGAACGGAAACGTCGGTGCCAGTTAATTTTGGTGCGAAAATCGATTGGTGACATGTGCTCCCCCGCGTGAGAATGCGTTTCCCCTTAACCGCATGATAGACTATGCATCTTAACAAGGCACATCGCGAGTAAATCTATGAAAATCGGCATTATTGGTGCAATGGAAGAAGAAGTTACGCTGCTGCGTGACAAAATTGAGAACCGTCAGACCCTCTCTCTGGGGGGTTGTGAGATCTACACCGGCCAGCTGAACGGTGTTGACGTGGCTCTGCTGAAATCAGGCATCGGTAAAGTGGCTGCTGCGCTGGGTGCAACCCTGCTGCTTGAGCGCTGCAAGCCGGACGTGATCGTGAATACCGGCTCTGCGGGCGGCCTGGCGCCGACGCTGAAAGTGGGCGATATCGTTGTCTCCGACGAAGCGCGTTACCACGATGCCGACGTCACCGCGTTTGGTTACGAGTACGGTCAGCTACCGGGCTGTCCTGCTGGTTTTAAAGCTGACGACAAACTGATTGCGGCGGCAGAGACCTGCATCGCAGAACTCAACCTCAACGCGGTACGCGGTCTGATTGTCAGCGGTGATGCCTTCATCAACGGCTCCGTTGGGCTGGCGAAAATCCGTCATAACTTCCCTCAGGCGGTTGCCGTTGAGATGGAAGCGACAGCGATCGCTCATGTTTGCCATAACTTCAGCGTACCCTTCGTGGTGGTTCGCGCCATCTCTGACGTGGCTGACCAGCAGTCCCACATCAGCTTCGACGAGTTCCTGACCGTTGCGGCAAAACAGTCCACCGTGATGGTGGAACGCCTGGTGCAGAATCTGGCACGTGGCTAAACATACCTTCAGGGCGCTGGCCGCCCTGCTTCTTCTCGCACCGCTGTGGCTCTATGCGTTACCGCGCGTGATTACCCTCTCTCCCGCGAATACGGAACTGGCGTTTGCCGCCGGGATCACGCCCGTTGGCGTGAGTAGCTTTTCGGATTACCCACCGCAAGCCGCGGGTATTGAACAGGTGGCAACCTGGCAGGGGATGAACCTTGAGCGCATCGTGGCGCTTAAACCGGATCTCGTGCTGGCCTGGCGCGGCGGCAACGCCGAGCGGCAGGTCAACCAGCTCACCTCGCTTGGCATAAAAGTGATGTGGATTGATGCCGTCAGCATTGAACAAGTCGCTCAGGCGCTACGTTCTCTCGCCCCTTATAGCCCAACCCCCAAAAAAGCCGAGGCTGTGGCGAAACAGATGCTCAGTGACTATGCTGCGCTGAAATCCCAATACGATACGCCTGCTAAAAAGCGCATCTTCCTGCAGTTTGGCAGCCAGCCGCTGTTCACCACCGGAAAAGGGTCGATTCAAAACCAGGTGCTGGAAGTCTGCGGCGGTGAAAACATCTTTGCCGCCAGCCGGGTGCCGTGGCCTCAGGTGAGCCGCGAGCAGGTCCTGGCGCGCCGGCCGCAGGCCATCATCGTGGTCGGAAATGCGAGCGAGATTCCTAAAATTGAACAATTCTGGCAAAAGCAGCTAAAAATTCCGGTGATCCCACTCAACAGCGACTGGTTTGAACGCGCCGGTCCGCGTATTATCCTCGCCGCAAAACAGCTCTGTGCCGCGCTGGCAGAGAGTCACTAACATAAGACCCTTTTCGAGGATTTAACGATGCTCGTTTATTGGCTGGATATTCTTGGCACAGCCGTTTTTGCTATCTCCGGCGTTCTGCTCGCTGGAAAACTACGCATGGATCCGTTTGGCGTGCTGGTGCTGGGCGTCGTGACCGCCGTTGGCGGCGGAACTATCCGCGATATGGCGCTGGCGAATGGCCCGGTGTTTTGGGTGAAAGATCCTACCGATCTGGTGGTCGCGATGGTCACCTGCCTGTTAACCATTGTACTGGTTCGCCAGCCTCGCCGCTTACCCAAGTGGATATTGCCGGTACTGGATGCCGTCGGTCTGGCCGTGTTTGTTGGTATTGGCGTCAATAAAGCGTTTAATGCCGGTACCGGTCCGATGGTGGCAATCTGCATGGGCGTATTAACCGGCGTGGGCGGTGGGATCATACGCGACATTCTGGCGCGTGAAGTGCCGATGATCCTGCGTACTGAAATTTACGCAACGGCCTGCATTGTGGGCGGGATCGTTCACGCTACCGCGTACTACACCTTTGCCCTCCCGCTGGAAAATGCCGCGATGCTGGGGATGGTGGTCACGCTGGTGATACGTTTAGCGGCGATACGCTGGCATCTGAAGCTACCGACGTTTGCGCTGGATGATAACGGAAGGTAAAAGCAAAACGGTAACCGCCAGGTTACCGTTTTTGGTCATCAGATGCTGAACGACGAACCACATCCGCAGGTGCTGGTTGCGTTCGGGTTAGTCACAACAAAGCGTGAACCTTCCAGACCTTCAGTGTAATCCACCGAACCGCCTACCAGATATTGCAGGCTCATCGGGTCAACCACCAGCGCGACGCCCTGTTTCTCGATAGTCATATCGCCATCGTTAACCTGATCGTCAAAGGTAAAACCATACTGGAAGCCGCTGCAGCCGCCACCGGTAATATAAACACGCAGTTTCAGATCCGGATTGTCTTCGTCGGCAATCAGGTTTTTCACTTTGTTGGCTGCTGCTTCGGTAAATTCGAGCGGTACAGCTACTACGTCATCACTCATCTTATGCTCCCATGAATACTGCTATTGGGCAAAATTCACCCAATTCTTTATGTCATTATCTAATACCCTGGTAATTCATTCAAGTATTCTGCGCGGCGGCCCGCTCCGCCTCTTGTTTTGCCAGGGTACGCGCAAGGATGGTGGAGTATAGCGGTTTTCCACCCAGGAACTGGGCTAATAGTGTCGCGCCGAGACAGGTAATGATCATTGGCAAAATGAGCTGGTAATTGTCCGTCATCTCCAGCACCAGCACGATGCCAGTCAACGGCGCACGCAGGGACGCGGCCAGCAGCGCGCCCATTCCGGCCACCGCAAACGTCCCGGCTTCAAGGTGATAGGCGGGAAAGCCCACTTCGGCCGCCATACCAAACGCAGTCCCCAGCAGCGTGCCCAGCGCCAGCATCGGGGCAAAAATCCCGCCGGGCGCACCGGAGGAGAAACACAACACCGTTGTGATGACGCGTGAAATAAACATAAACAGCAGCAGACCCACGCTGAAATTCCCCGCCGCCGCAATGGGAATCAGCCCGAACCCGCCGCCTGCAGCATTCGGCTCGATAAACCCGAGTACGCCACACATGCCGCCCAGCAGACCCCCCATCAGCACCCATTTCGTGGTGTTCCCGCCATGAATGCGCTGGAACATATCCTGGGCGCGCAGGATAAAGGTGTTAAACAGCGGCCCCACCACGCCAAAAATCATGCCGAGGATCAGGTAAAGCCACAGGGTGTTAACCGGCGCGTTGGTCAGTTTACCCACCTCAATGACCGCCCCTTCGCCATTAAAGAGGCGAAACACGATGCTCGACATAATGACGCCGGTAAACACCGCTTTAACGGAGATCAGGTTGTAGCGAAACTGCGCGCGCATCTCTTCGATGATAAACAAAATGCCCGCCAGCGGCGCGTTAAAGGCCGCCGACAGCCCCGCCGCCGCACCGGTTGCCAGCAGCGTATGGCGCGCTTCGGCGCTGCGCATCCGAAACAGATCGCCCACCATGCGGCCAACGTTCCCGCCCAGCTGAACCGTAGGCCCTTCCCGGCCAAGAACCATCCCCGCGCCCAGCGTACCCATGCCGCCGATAAATTTCACCGGGATGACGCGCCACCAGCGCACCGGACGCAGCTCCTCCAGGGCCCCTTCAATTTCCGGGATGCCCGATCCCCCCGCCTCCGGCGCGAATTTACGCACCAGAAAATATCCCACCATGGCAAACAGCGCGGACAGCCCGAACGCCGCAACCCAGACCAGCCATCGGCTGTCGGCGAAACCGGCCACGGTTCCCACTCGCCAGTTGAGTACGGCATTAACCGCTTTTTCAAACGCTACGCCAACCAGGCCCGCGAGAGTGCCCACCACGGCAGCGGCCAGCAGGATCGCCAGCGGCGTTTTATCGCGATTGAGCAGTCGCCGAATGCTGATTCGGTGCTGGGCCCGCGTAAACTGTTGTTCTTCAAAAGATGGAGAATCTGATTTCATGTCCTGTTCTTATTCGTCATACAAAAACCCGTAAGGATTTTACCAGAGACGACCCTACCGTCTCCTGAAAATTACTTAACAAATCTTAAAGCATTGCCCGGCTAAAAATTTCATAACCTTCCCCGAATCACTTAGAATAGTGGGCTTAACCATTTTATTCGAACCAGGAACGACGCCATGAGCAAGTCTGAAAACCTCTACAGTGCAGCCCGCGAGCTTATTCCGGGTGGCGTGAACTCACCTGTGCGCGCCTTCACCGGCGTGGGCGGTACGCCGCTGTTTATCGAACGTGCTGACGGCGCGTATCTGTATGATGTCGATGGCAAGGCCTATATCGATTATGTGGGTTCCTGGGGCCCGATGGTGCTGGGACACAACCACCCGGCCATTCGTAACGCGGTGATTGAAGCCGCCCAGCGTGGCCTGAGCTTCGGTGCGCCAACCGAAATGGAAGTGAAAATGGCCGAGCTGGTGACTGAACTGGTTCCTACCATGGACATGGTGCGCATGGTGAACTCAGGTACCGAAGCGACCATGAGCGCCATCCGCCTGGCGCGCGGTTTTACCGGTCGCGATAAAATCATCAAGTTTGAAGGCTGTTACCACGGTCATGCGGACTGCCTGCTGGTGAAAGCCGGTTCCGGCGCGCTGACGCTCGGCCAGCCGAACTCCCCGGGCGTA
Organism: Enterobacter dykesii; assembly: GCF_008364625.2. Lineage (NCBI taxonomy): Bacteria > Pseudomonadati > Pseudomonadota > Gammaproteobacteria > Enterobacterales > Enterobacteriaceae > Enterobacter > Enterobacter dykesii. The sequence continues at coordinate 778,132 of NZ_CP126604.1, read as the reverse complement.
CCGGCAGATTTCGCGAAGCATACCCTGACCTGCACCTACAACGATATTGCTACCGTTCGCGCGGCGTTCGAGCAGTATCCGCAGGAGATCGCCTGCATCATCGTTGAGCCGGTCGCCGGCAACATGAATTGTATCCCGCCGCAGCCTGACTTCCTGCCGGGCCTGCGCGCCCTGTGCGATGAGTTCGGCGCGCTGCTGATCATCGATGAAGTCATGACCGGCTTCCGCGTGGCGCTGGCGGGTGCCCAGTCATATTACGGCGTTGAGCCGGACCTCACCTGTCTGGGTAAAATCATCGGCGGCGGCATGCCTGTCGGCGCATTCGGTGGACGTAAGGACGTGATGGAAGCCCTGGCGCCAACCGGTCCGGTTTACCAGGCGGGCACGCTCTCCGGTAACCCCATCGCCATGGCGGCGGGCTTTGCCTGCCTGACCGAAGTGGCTCAGCCGGGCATCCACGAAACCCTGACCGACCTGACCACGCAGCTGGCAAACGGTCTGCTGGAAGCCGCAGAAGAGGCCGGTATTCCGCTGGTGGTTAACCACGTGGGCGGCATGTTCGGGATTTTCTTCACCGATGCGAAAACCGTGACCTGCTATCAGGACGTGGTGAAGTGCGACGTTGAGCGCTTCAAGCGCTTCTTCCACCTGATGCTGGAAGAAGGCGTGTACCTCGCGCCGTCAGCGTTCGAAGCGGGCTTTATGTCGGTGGCGCACAGCGAAGATGATATCAACAACACCATCGACGCCGCGCGTAAGGTGTTTGCGAAGCTCTAAGATGTGCGGCTTGATGCCCTCACCCCACCCTCTCCCACGGGGAGAGGGTGCAAACACTAAAACGGCAATCTAAAGATTGCCGTTTACTTTTATTACCGACTCTGCTTTCTCAACAGATAAATAAAGTACGGCGCACCGATAAAGGTCGACAGCAGACCCGCCGGGATCTGATACGGGAACAGCACCATTCTTCCGCACCAATCCGCAAACACCAGCATCACCCCGCCCGTCAGGGCCGACATGACGATATGCGGCATCGTCCGGCGGAATCCCATCATTCTGGCAATGTGCGGCGCCATTAATCCGACAAAACTCAGCGGTCCAATCGTCAGGGTTGCCACAGCCGTCAGGCACGCCGCCAGCAGCAGCAGGGCCACGCGCGCTGGCGTCAGCGCCATTCCCACCGCGCGCGCGGTTTCACTGCCGAGCGGCAGAACGGTCATCCAGCGGCGGCACAGCGGCACCATTGCCAGCAGCACGAGCATTGCGATCCCGGACCAAACCACCTGGCTGCCGGTGGCGTTGTACGTTGAGCCGGAAATCCAGGTCAGGATCTTCGCCATACGCGGATCGCCGCTGGCCTGCAGCATCATCAGCAGCATGGTAAATGCGGTGCTGAGCGCCATCCCGGCCAGCAGCATGCGGTGCGGTGAAAATCCGCCGCGGCCGGCGGCTATCAGGATAATCATCAGCGTGACTGCCGCGCCGATACTGCCGGCAGGCATCAGCCAGCCAAACGCATTCTCTGGCACAAAGAACAGCATCAGCACCACGCCAAAGGCGGCGCCAGAGCTGATCCCGAGCACTTCAGGGCTTGCCATCGGGTTGCCGGTCAGACGCTGAATAATGCACCCCGCCACCGCCAGCATTACCCCTGCGATCAGCGCAGCGAAGATACGCGGCCAGCGCCACTGCACCAGTTCATTGAGTAAATCACCCGTTGCCCAGTGCCAGCCCGAGGCATCGCGTCCGAATGAGAGCGCCGCGAACGAGGCGATCATCAGCACCGCCAGACCGGCAAGGCTAAACCACAGCACCGACCGACGTTCAGCGTAAACTTTATCGCCCGCGTCCATCGCCGGTGCGCTCATGCTGCGCAGGCGCGGGAGCAGCCACAGCAGCAGCGGCGCCCCGATAAGCGCGGTCACAGAGCCGGTGGAGACTTCCCTCCAGACCTGCGCCAGCCAGAGAATAAGCTGATCGGAAAGCCAGAGGATCAGCGCCCCAATCAGCGGCGCCAGCATCAGACGCGCCAGCAGGCGACGCGCCCCGAGCATTTTCGCCAGCAGCGGCGCAAACAGGCCGATAAACCCGATGATGCCAACCGCGTTGACCAGCAGGGCACTCAATACAATCGCCAGCGTCAGCGCCGCCAGACGAGCCAGCGACAGCGCCAGCCCCAGGTTACGCGCCACGCCATCGTCCAGCCCCATGAGCGTCAGAGGGCGCAGGAGCAGCAGCGTCAGCAAGACGCCGCCAGCCAGCTGCGGCCACAGGTGCTCTACAACGCTCCAGTCGGTCTGGGTGAGCGTGCCGGTACTCCACAGGAACATGCTTTGCAGCCGATCGTGATGGAACAGCACCAGCAGTTGGTTAATCGCCCCGCAGTACAGGCTCACCACCAGCCCGGCCAGAATAAGCGTCACCGGGGAAAGGCGCTTGCCCCAGGCCACGCCAAAGACCAGCGCACCCACCACGCACGCTCCCGCGAGTGCCGCAAACTGCGAGGTTAACGCTCCCGGCAGCGCCCACAGCGTGGTGATGGTGATCCCAAGCTGCGCGCCGGTCGCGACGCCGAGGGTGGTTGGCTCTGCCAGCGGGTTACGCAACACCTGCTGGAACAGCACGCCCACCAGCCCTAAGCCGGCGCCGACCAAAAGGGAGATCGCCAGACGCGGCAGCAGGCTGTAGTGGAACAGCATCTGCTGAATATTGTCGATATCCGGCGAGGCCAGAGCGGCCCCCCACTGCTCGCGCGGTAACGCCGTGGAGAGGTTGAATCCGGTTAATACCAGCGCAACAAGAAAAAGCAGGGATAACAGCAGCGCCGGGAAGCGGGCGATACGCGTACTCATGCTTTACCTCCCAGGGCGTTATCCAGCACGCGGGCAAAATGCATGGCCGACAGCGTCGCGCCGTAGAACCAGACCGCCGGAACGCGCTGGAAGCGCCTCTCGCGCACAAACGGCATCGCCTGCCAGAGCGGAGTCGCCATCAGGGTTTGCATGTCGCGTTCGTTACCGTGGTCGAAACAGAGCACGTCCACATCGCGAAACGCCGCCAGGCGGTCGATACCCACGGCGGTACTGCCCCAGAAGGTCATCTCCCCTTCCCAGGCATTGCGAATGCCGAAGCTGTCCAGCACCTCCTGGAACAGACAGTTTTTACCGAAGACCAGCATATGGCGGGCATCCAGCAGCGTCACCATGAGCAGCGGACGATCGCCCCGGAGAGCAAAGCGCGGCTTCAGGGAGTCAATCAGGGCATCAAATTCGTCGAGATGCTTTTTGGCCTCCGCTTCGCGGTTGAGGAAATGCGCCATCTCGTTAATCGAGTTTTTCGCCACAGCCAGCGGTTTTTTACCGTCGCTGAAAGCGAATCCGCGCCCGGGCGCAATGCGCGCCATGATCTCCTCTGACGGGCCATAGCCCGCAGACCAGAACAGGAACGAGGGTTTCATCTGGGTGAGCAATTCGAGGTTTGGCTCCGTTCGCAGGCCGACGTCGATTACCGAGTCCGGCAGCTTTGGCTCGTTCACCCAGAGGTTATAGTTAGGAATGTCCGCCACGCCATAGGGCGTGACGCCGAGCGCCATCATCAGTTCGACCGGCAGCCACTCCAGAGCCACAATACGGTGCGGATCGACGGCAGCGGCACGCGCCGTATTCATTTTGAACAGCAGCGGCGAGAGCGCCATCGCCGTCAGCAGGCGACGGCGGCTAATGCGTGTGTTATTCGGCATCAGTAGACAAAGCTCACCGGTGCAGCCCCGGCAGGGTGAGGCAGAATACCCATCGGAATACCGTAAATATGTTCCAGCGTTTCGCTGCGCATCAGCTCTGCCGGTGTGCCCTGGGCAATCATCTCGCCCCCGCGCAGCGCGACGAGGTAGTCACAATAGCGCGCGGCCATGTTGATGTCGTGCAGGACCGCAATGACCGTCAGGCCACGCTGCTGGCTCAAGCGATGCACCAGCGCCAGGACGTCGACCTGATGGGCGATATCCAGCGCAGAGGTCGGTTCATCCAGCAGCAGGCAGCGGCTGTCCTGCGCCACCAGCATCGCAATCCACGCGCGCTGGCGTTCACCGCCGGACAGGCTATCTACCAGACGGTGCGCCAGCGGTTTTAGCCCGACCAGCGCAATCGCCTCTTCCACTTTCTCTCTGTCGGCGACGCCGAAGCGACCAAGCGCACCGTGCCAGGGATAACGCCCAATCGCCACCAGCTCACGCACCGTCATCCCTTCCGCCTGCGGCAGCTGCTGCGGCAGATAGGCCACTTTGCGGGCAAAGGCTTTACTGCTCCAGCTCTCCAGCGGTTGGTCATCCAGCTGAATATCGCCTTCTGAAGGCGGCTGATGGCGCCCCAGCATCTTGAGCAGGGTGGATTTACCGGAACCGTTGTGACCAATCAGGCCCGTCACTTTACCGGCAGGGAACGTCAGAGAGAGCGGATGCAGCAGCGTGCGCCCGGGTACGCGAAAGGAGAGAAGGTTGAGCGTAAAGGTGGTGTCGGGTTGCGTTTGAATATCCTGCATATCAGCCAACTTAAATAAAAAGGGCACGGCGAACCGTGCCCGAAGAGAGATTAGAAGCGGAAGGTCGCGGTGGCAACAACCTGACGTTCAGCACCCCAGAAGCAGCCGTAGGTATTAAAGCAGCTGGCAACGTACTCACGATCGAACAGGTTGTTCACGTGCAGCGCCACGTTTGAGCCAGCCATGCCAACGCGTGCCAGATCGTATCTGACCAGCGCATCGACAACGGTGTAGCTGCCCACCTTGAAGGAGTTCGCCGGATCGCCATAGCTAGAGCCGGTGTAACGCACCCCAGTGCCCAGCGTCAGGCCAGACAGCGCACCGTCAAACAGGGTGTAATCGCCCCACAACGACGCCATGTGTTTTGGCACCTGAGCAGGCGTGTTGCCTTTGTAGGTGGTGTCCGTGGTGTATTCCGCGTCGGTATAGGTATAAGAACCCACCAGGTTAACGCTCGCAGACAGGGCCGCTTTCGCTTCCAGTTCTACGCCACGCGCGCGGATTTCACCGCCCTGAACCGAGAAGAAGGAGCCCGCCGGGTCCGCCATCAGGTTGTTGGTTTTGGTCAGCTGGTACAACGCACCGGTGACGACGATCGGACGATCGTTCGGCACGTATTTCACGCCCGCTTCGTACTGTTTGCCTTTAGACGGCGAGAACAGTTTGCCCTGAGCATCGGTCTGCGATGCCGGTTCAAACGATTCGCTGTAGCTAAAGTACGGGGTTACGCCGTTATCAAACAGATAGTTAACGCCACCGCGCCAGGTGAACTGGGTATCATCACGTTTGGAGGTGGTGTTCGTCACGCGGTTGTAGGATTCCTGATCGGCCCAGTCATAACGGCCGCCCAGGGTTACCAGCACTTTATCCCACTGCGCCTGATCCTGAACGTACAGCCCCGTCTGTTTCTGACGGTTGAGGATCTGATATGGACCGGAGGTCGCGGGATCTTTTGAGCCGAAATCAAAATCGCTATTCACCGGATTGTAGAGATCCAGCAGCGGAACAGAGTCGTCGTAACCGAACCAGGAGTTGATATCATTCCGCATGCGCATAAAGTCAACGCCGGTCAGCAGGACGTGGTCCACCTCGCCGGTTGCGAATTTGCTCTGCAGCTGGGTATCAACGGTAAAGTTCTGCAGCTTTTCGTTATCGACAACGTATTTACGCGCCAGATAATGGCCTTTGTCCGATGGCGCTAACGCGGCACACTGTTTGTTGCCGCTGTTTGCCGGGTCGGTACAAACGCCATAACCGTATACGCTGTTTTGCGAGGTTTTGTTCTCGGCAAAGCGCAGGTTCTGACGCACGGTAAAGGTATCGTTGAACTCGTGGTCGAAGCTGTATCCCACCATTTTCTGGTTACGGGAATAGGTATTGTTCTTCGCGCCTTCGTTGAAGTTCGTCGGCAGACGATCGCCGTTCGGCAGCGGCTCAACCGTTCCCTCTTTTGGCAGCCAGCCGTAGTAGCCCGTTTCAGGCTCGTTCTGGAAGTAGGAGAGGAACGTGAAGGTAGTTTTATCATCCGGACGCCAGGAGAACGATGGCGCGATGGCGTAACGCTGCTCTTCCGCACGCTCCTGCTGAGCGTTATTAGAACGCGCAACGCCCGTTAAGCGATAAGAGTAAACGCCGTCGTCGTCGATCGCATCGCTAAAGTCAAACCCGGTCTGGAACAGGCTATCCGTGCCGACTTTGAACTGGATCTCTTTCAGCGGCTCGGTTGTTGGGCGCTTACTGACCATGTTCAGCAAACCGCCCGGGCTGCTTTTGCCGTACAGAACGGAAACCGGACCGCGCATGATTTCGGCGCGCTCCAGCATGTAAGGATCAATCACCGCGTCGTTATAGAAGTTCCCCTGCATTTTCATGCCGTCGAGGTAGTTATTCTGCGTCTGGCCATCGGCCGCGAAGCCGCGAATGATCAAATAATCATAGGTGTTAGACGCGCCGCGCGTGCCTACCGCAACGCCCGGCGTGTAGCTCAGGGCTTCTTTCACCGAGCGCGGCTGATGCAGCGCCATCTCTTCGGCAGTGACGACAGAAATAGACTGCGGGACCTTTTGAATGGGGGTATCCGTTTTGGTTCCGGTCGCGGATTGCCGTGCGGCGATGGTCGCAGCTGGCCCCCAGGCACTTTCCTGTGCCGCAGGAGCTGCGTTTACCGTAATGGTTTCTTCTTTTTTCGGGGTTTCGGCCGCGTGAGCATAAGCAGACATGCCGGCAACCGCTGTGGCGACGACGACCGCGAGCTTACGCAGCGACGTGTTCATTGGCTGAGCAGTATTGGAAAGCGCCATGTTGAATCTCTGATGTGAAAGTGAATGATAACGTAAACGAGAATTATTATTATGAGCGCCAGAATAATATGCGAAACGCTGGTTGCATAGCAAGCAGTAAGCGGCCCTATGAGAATTAAGGGTTTAAGAAATCATCAAGAGAAAACGAAGGGTTAATCAGAGTTAAAGCGAGGGTTAACGAAATGAGGTCTACGGGTAAAAAAAGCCCCCTTCCGGGGAAGAGGGCTTTAAAAGGCTAGTTACCGCCGAACATGTCTTTAATCCAGCCCGCGACACCGTCGCTATCTTTCTTCTCATTCTGCTGCTGCGGCTGTTGCTGCTGCGGCTGCTGTGGTTGAGAAGACTGGTCAAACGGGTTACCGGTTGGCTGTTCTGGCTGGCTTTGCTGGCACAGCGAGTCCGGGTTTGCCGTCCAGACAGGCAGCGTACGTATTCCGCCGCCGCAGACGAAGTTACCGGAGCTGTCCACGCCCATATCGACGATATCTTCCGGCGCAACCAGATTCAGCGGCACAGGAGACTGATTTGCCAGATAGCGCTGGTAAATCGACATCGCCCCGCTCGCGCCGTACAGCTTGGTCGGCTGGTTGTTGTCGCGGCCTACCCAGGTGATCACCACTTCGCGGCCATCAATACCGGCGAACCAGGTATCGACGTTGTTGTTGGTGGTCCCGGTTTTACCCGCCAGATGCAGACCCGGATACTTCGCGCCCAGCTGACGGCCGGTACCGCGCTGCACGACCTGCTGCATCGTCCACAGCGTCATATAGGCGGCCTGAGCAGGAACGGCACGCTCCGCCTGCGGGAAGCTCTGATACAGCACGGAGCCATCTTCAGCAATCACCGAACGCAGGGCAGACAGCGGCGCGCGGTTGCCCCCGCTGGCAATGGTCTGGAACGCCTGCGCCACTTCGATTGGCGTCAGGTTAAGCGCGCCGAGGATCATCGCCGGCACCGGGTGCAGCTGATCTTTCGCCACGCCCAGTTTTTGCCAGGTGTCGACAATCGCCGGCAGTCCCAGCGACATGCCCAGGTTCACCGTTGGCACGTTCATGGAACGGGTCAACGCATCCACCAGCATGACCTGGCCGCTGAACTGTTTATCATCGTTCTGCGGTGACCAGACCTGGCCGTTAGGCTGGCGCAGGGAGATCGGCGCATCCGCAATCCAGGTATTCAGGCGATACTGATTTGGCTGGCTCAGGGCTGTGAGGTAGGTTGCCGGTTTTGCCAGAGAGCCGATTGAGCGACGCGCCTGCATCGCACGGTTGTAGCCTGCAAACTGCGGCTCGGCCCCGCCCACCATCGCGCGCACTTCGCCGGTGTTACGGTCAACCACCACCATCGCGGTTTCAAGATCGGAGAGCTTACGCTGTTTCTTCAGCGCCGGAATGCCTTCCACAGCCGCTTTTTCGGCCGCATCCTGCGCCACGGAGTCAAAGGTGGTGAAGATCTTCACGCCGGAGAGATCTTTGACCTTATCACCGAGCTTGCTTTGCAGCTCCTGACGCACCAGCTGCATAAACGCTGGCTGCGGGGAGATCACGCCGCCGCGCGGCTGAACGCCGAGCGGACGCGCGCTCAGCATGTCGTACAGCTCCTGGTCAATCACCTGCTGCTGTTGCAACAGACGCAGAACGAGGTTACGACGCTCCAGCGCCAGTTTCGGGTTGCGCCACGGGTTATAAATGGACGCCCCTTTCACCATGCCCACCAGCAGCGCCTGCTGGTCCAGGCTCAGCTCTTCCACCGGACGGCCAAAGTAGTACAGACTCGCCAGCGGGAAGCCGCGGATTTCGTTATCGCCGCTCTGACCGAGGTACACCTCGTTCATGTACAGCTCAAGGATACGATCCTTGCTGTAGCGCGCATCCATCAGCACGGCCATGTAGGCTTCGTTCGCTTTACGCCAGTAAGAACGTTCGCTGGAGAGGAACAGGTTCTTCACCAGCTGCTGGGTCAGCGTACTCGCTCCCTGCACGGTACGACCGGCAGTGAGGTTAGCCAGCACCGCACGACCAATCGAGTAGAGGCTGATGCCATCGTGCTCGTAGAAGTGACGGTCTTCGGTTGCCAGCAGGGTATCCACCAGCAGATCCGGGAAGCCGTTACGCGCCACGAACAGGCGCTGCTCGCCGTTTGCTGACGAAAGCATGGTGATCAGACGCGGATCGAGGCGGAAGAAACCGAACTGACGGTTGTTATCCATGTTCTCGATGGTGTCCAGACGATCGCCGTCAAAGGTCAGACGCGCGCGCACCTGCCCCTCTTTGCTGTCCGGGAAATCAAACGGACGACGGATCATCTCAATGCTGTTGGCCTGCACGGTAAATTCGCCAGGACGGGTCATTTTAGACACCTGACGGTACTGGGTGGCTTCCAGCAGTTTGACCATCTCGTTTTTGGTGATGGACATATCTGGCTCAAGGTTCACCATACGGCCATACACTGCCGCAGGTAGCTGCCAGACTTTACCGTCGATACGGCTGCGGATCTTCTGATCCAGATACACGCCGTAAATCGCCATCAGGACAACAAAAACAATAAACAGCTTCAGCAGCAGCCAGAACCAGCCGCGTTTGCCCCGAGGCTTACGCCCTTTGCCTTTTCCATTACGCGGCATCGGTTCTTCATCCTCATAATCGTCTTCATAGTCTTCGTCATAGTCCTCATCTCTGAGGCGACGACGGCTTACCTTTTCTTTCGCCGGACGCGCTGGTTTTCCCTTACGTCCTATTGGCTCGCGGTCATTCCCCGCCATGCTTTTTCTCCGCAACTTTCAGGCGCAAAGGCCAGATTTTCTTTTCTTTCACAGGTCTGTGAAAGAAGAAATCTCTCAAAATTTGTTTTCTCCCTCTCCCCGCGGGAGAGAGTCGGGGTGAGGGCATCAGGCCGCACTCCCCTCTTCCACCTAACTTACGAATATTTCTTCGTTCGCCGCGTCGGCGCCGTATTCGCCGGATCGTCCGGCCAGACATGTTTGGGATATCGCCCCTTCATCTCTTTCTGCACTTCACGGTAGCTTCCCGCCCAGAACGCCCCCAAATCTCGGGTGATTTGTAATGGACGATGCGCAGGCGACAGCAGCTCAAGCACTAACGGCACACGCCCTTCCGCAATGGACGGCGTGGTGGCTTCACCAAACATCTCCTGCATCCGAACCGCCAGCGCCGGCGGATTATCCTCATGATAACGGATGGCAATCCGGCTTCCGGTCGGCACAGTGTAATGCCCTGGCAGTTCACTATCCAGACGTTGACGTGATGACCAGTCCAGTAAATTCTGTAACGCGGTCTTAACATCAAGCGCCTTAAGGGCTCGCAGAGAGTGTACGCCGCTCATTTGCGGCAGTAGCCAGCGCTCAAGCGTAGCGAGCAGCGTCTCGTCATCCACCGCAGGCCAACCGTATTCCGGTAGCCACTTCGCGGCGCAGTGCAGACGAATGCGGTACTGCTCCGCTTCCGGCGTCCAGTTCAGGGCGCTCAGCCCTTTTTCCCGAATTCCGTTCAGCATGGCCTGATGAAGCTCGTCTTCCGACGGCTTCGCCAGCGGCTTCGTCCCAAGCGTCAACTTGCCAATCTGGCTACGACGAAAGGCCTTCAGCGTGCCCTGGGCGTCATCCCATTCCACGGTATCAGATTGCTGAAGCAGCTGCGGACAGGCTCGCGTCAGAGCGTCAATCTCTACGGCTATCGCCTGCAGGATACGCGCATCCGGAGAATGGCTGCCTTGCAGCAACAGCGGGGCGATCAGCCACTCGTGACGCGTCAGCGCATCATCGCTGTCCAGCATCGCCCCCATGCCGTTTGCCAGCTGGTAGCGACCGTCCAGCCCGCGCCGACGCGCGATCCTGTCCGGGAAAGCCAGGGCCAGCAGGAAGGCAATCTTATCGCTGTCAGGCGCTCCTCCCCGGCTATTCAGGCGTTTGCTCAGCTGCTGCGCCCGCTGCTGCCAGTTACCCTGAGTGCGCGAAAACGCCTGCCCCAGATCGCTGCTGCCACCGCGAGGCGGCTCCTCAAGAATAGCCGCCAGTTTTGCCGCCGTGGCAATTTCATCATCCCCTTGCGCGGCCACCAGCATCGCGGCCAGACGCGGATCGTTGCCCAGCGCCGCCATTTTCTGGCCGCGCGCCGTCAGACGCTCGCCTTCCAGCGCGCCAAGCTGGGTCAGCAGGGTGCGCGCAGCGGTGAGGTTTACGACAGGAGGAGGATTAAGCCAGGTGAGCTGCTCAGGGTTCGGACAGCCCCACTGCAGCAGATCCATCACCAGACCAGACAAATCGCTTTGTAAAATTTCCGGCGTGCTTTGCTGTGCGGCGCGTTCAGCCTGCTCCGCGCTGGTCAAATGCAGGCAGATGCCCGGCTCAAGACGCCCCGCGCGGCCCGCGCGCTGCACCATCGACGCCTGGCTGATGCGCTGCGTCAGGAGTTTAGTCAGCCCGGTGCGCGGGTCAAAGCTTGCCACCCTCTCCTGCGCGCTATCCACCACCAGGCGAATCCCTTCAATGGTCAAACTGGTCTCAGCAATGTTGGTTGCCAGCACCACCTTGCGCTGCCCCGCCGGCGCAGGAACAATCGCTTTACGCTGATCCTGTAGCGACAACGCGCCGTAGAGCGGGCAAAGCAGCACGTCGCCGCCTACGCGGGTAGAAAGCTGCTCCTGCACGCGCTGAATTTCACCGACGCCGGGCAAAAACAGCAGCAGGGAACCGGCTTCCTGGCGCAGCAGCTCAGCCGTGGCAATGGCGACGGCCTCGTCAAAACGCTGATGGGGGGGAAGCGGCTGATAGCGGCGTTCAACCGGAAACGCCCGCCCTTCTGAGCTGATGACTGGCGCATCGGGTAATGCCTGTCGTAGCCGCTCGTTGTCCAGCGTAGCCGACATTATCAGCAGCCGGAGATCGTCGCGTAGCCCCTGCTGCACGTCCAGCAACAGCGCGAGGGCCAGATCCGCCTGCAGGCTGCGCTCGTGGAATTCATCGAGGATCACCAGCCCGACGCTGGTCAGCTCCGGATCGTTTTGCAGCATGCGGGTGAGAATACCCTCGGTGACCACTTCAAGACGCGTGGTTGGGCCAACGCAGGTCTCGGCACGCATCCTGTAACCTACCGTTTCGCCCGGTTTTTCATTCAGCAGTTCCGCCAGACGTTGCGCCACGTTGCGCGCGGCCAGCCTGCGCGGCTCCAGCAGGATAATTTTCCCGCGGATATTTCCGTCTTTCAGAATCTGCAGCGGCAGCCAGGTGGACTTGCCCGCGCCCGTAGGGGCATTCAGCAAAACCTGCGGGGAATGGCGTAAGGCAGCGAGAAGCTCAGGAAGAATGACGGCGACCGGCAATGAGGACACTAACAGCTCCAGAGGGTTAACATTAGTCGGCGTACATTGTAGCATCGGCGCATATCATTACCGAGTCCTCCGTATGCCTGAGTCGAAACGGCTGTTTTTTGCCATTGAATTGCCCACCGCGATACAGCGTCAAATTGTTCGCTGGCGTGCCGACAACTTCCCGCCGGAAGCAGGCCGCCCTGTCGCGGCGGCCAACCTGCACCTGACGCTGGCCTTTTTGGGCGACGTCAGCACCGAAAAACAGCGGGCGTTAGCCGCCATGGCCGGGCGTATTGCCCAGCCGGAATTTACGCTGCAACTCGACGACGCGGGTCAGTGGCTGCGTTCGCGCGTGGTCTGGCTGGGAACGCGCCAGCCGCCGCGCGGATTATTGCAGCTGGCAAATATGCTGCGCGCGCAGGCGGCGCGCAGCGGCTGTTATCAGAGCCCGCAGCCGTTTCATCCGCACATCACGCTGCTGCGCGATGCCGGTCAGGCCGTTGCCATCCCGCCGCCGGGTTTTCACTGGGCCTTTCCGGTCAACGCATTCGCGCTTTATGAATCCGTCTTTGCACAGGGACGCACCCGCTATACGCCGCTACAGCGCTGGACGCTGGGCAACACCGAAAGGAATTCCGATGAAGTTTAGTCCTCCCCTGCAGCACGCCACGCTTATCCAACGCTACAAACGCTTCCTCGCCGACGTGATTACCCCCGAAGGGGTTCAGCTCACCCTGCACTGCCCCAATACCGGCGCCATGACGGGGTGTGCGACGCCAGGTGACAGGGTCTGGTATTCCACATCAGAAAATAGTAAACGCAAATATGCCCATACCTGGGAAATGACCGAAACGCAAAACGGGGCATTTATTTGCGTTAACACCCTGCGCGCAAATCAGCTGGTTAAGGAAGCGCTGACCCTTGGCGCCATTCCCGAACTGGTGGGATATGGCACGCATAAAAGTGAAGTGAAATATGGCGATGAAGGCAGCAGAATTGACTTCATGTTACAGGCGGAAGACAGGCCTGAGTGCTATATTGAAGTGAAATCAGTGACGTTAGCGGAACAGGAAAATGGCTACTTCCCGGATGCGGTAACGCTACGTGGCCAGAAGCATCTGCGAGAGCTAATGAGTGTTGCGGCGGCGGGCAAACGCGCCGTATTGCTGTTTGCGGTGTTGCATTCAGCCATTGAACGTTTCTCCCCTGCCCGCCATATTGATCCTAAATACGCGCAATTGTTGAATGAGGCACAAAAGCAGGGGGTAGAGGTTTTCGCTTATAAAGCGGAACTTTCTGCCGATAATATGACTCTGAGATCCTCTCTTCCCATTGTCTTATAAGGGATTAGACGATTGTCGAATAAGTGTTCTGGCCGCGTGCGCAAATACGCTTTTCCTCACAGGCTTGTCAAGTGTTACGTTTAGATAATTGCCATACGGAAAAGCATCTGCTATTTATAGCGACCTGATTTTTCCCCCAACACGGGGATCGATAGTGCGTGTTAAGGAGAAGCAACATGCAAGAAGGGCAAAACCGTAAAACATCGTCCCTGAGTATTCTCGCCATCGCTGGGGTGGAGCCGTATCAAGAGAAGCCGGGCGAAGAGTATATGAACGAAGCCCAGCTGTCGCACTTCAAGCGTATTCTTGAAGCATGGCGTAATCAACTCAGGGATGAAGTCGATCGCACCGTTACTCATATGCAGGATGAAGCTGCTAACTTCCCGGATCCGGTAGACCGTGCCGCTCAGGAAGAAGAGTTCAGCCTCGAACTGCGTAACCGTGACCGCGAACGCAAACTGATCAAAAAGATCGAGAAAACGCTGAAAAAAGTCGAAGACGAAGATTTTGGCTACTGCGAATCCTGCGGTGTTGAAATTGGTATTCGTCGCCTGGAAGCGCGTCCAACCGCCGATCTGTGCATCGACTGTAAAACGCTGGCCGAAATCCGCGAAAAACAGATGGCCGGTTAATACCAGCGCTGTTTACACACTCTAAAGGCGGGAGTCTCTCCCGCCTTGTTACTGTTGATATGTCTGAATCACACTATATTGGGCGCTTCGCGCCATCTCCTTCCGGTGAATTACACTTCGGCTCATTAATTGCCGCGCTCGGCAGCTACCTGCAGGCTCGCGCCCGTCAGGGCAAATGGCTTGTCCGCATTGAAGATATCGACCCTCCGCGTGAAGTTCCCGGTGCTGCAGACACTATTCTGCGTCAGCTGGAACATTACGGTCTTCACTGGGATGACGAGGTTCTCTGGCAGTCAAAACGTCACGATGCCTATCGGGAACGTCTGGCCTGGCTTCGCGATCGGGGGCTTTCCTATAACTGCACCTGCACCCGCGCGCGTATCCAGAGCGTGGGAGGGGTCTATGACGGCCATTGCTGCACGCTCAACCTTCCCCCGGAAAATGCCGCCGTGCGCATCAAGCAGCGCTCCCCGGTGACGCGCTTTAACGATCTCCTCTCCGGTGAGATTCATGCCGATGAACGTCTGGCGCGTGAGGATTTTATTATTCACCGTCGTGACGGCCTTTTCGCCTACAACCTGGCCGTGGTCGTCGACGATCGTTTCCAGGGCGTGACGGAAATTGTGCGCGGGGCGGATCTGGTCGAACCGACCGTGCGACAAATATCGTTGTATCACCAGTTTGGCTGGACGGCGCCGGACTACATTCATCTGCCGCTGGCGGTTAATGCGCAGGGCTTTAAATTGTCAAAGCAGAACCACGCCCCGGCCCTGCCAGACGGCGATCCGCGTCCTGTTTTGATCGACGCGCTGCGGTTTCTCAACCAGAATGTAACCAACGAATGGCAGGATCTGCGTATTGACGAACTGCTGAAAATGGCCGTTGCCAACTGGACGCTCGCGGCAGTGCCAAAAATCCAGCATTCTCAAATGCGTTGCGCTGAGCTATGATTAGCCGCTTTTTTCATAACAAAACACACTACGAGGTGTACCATTTTTACCCGAGTCGCTAATTTTTGCCGTAAAGTGCTAAGCCGCGAAGAGAGCATGGCGAACGATGCTATTGCACAGCCACACATGTCGGTTATTCCGCGTGAGCAGCACACTATTTCCCGCAAAGATATCAGTGAAAATGCCCTCAAGGTGCTCTATCGTCTGAATAAAGCGGGCTACGAGGCCTACCTCGTGGGCGGTGGAGTGCGTGATTTACTGCTGGGCAAAAAACCAAAAGATTTCGACGTGACGACCAGCGCCACGCCTGAACAGGTGCGCAAATTATTCCGCAACTGCCGTCTCGTTGGCCGCCGTTTCCGTCTGGCTCACGTGATGTTTGGGCCGGAAATTATCGAAGTGGCGACCTTCCGCGGCCACCACGAAGCGGGCGCATCCGATCGCACCACGTCACAGCGCGGCCAGAACGGCATGCTGCTGCGTGACAATATCTTCGGCTCCATCGAAGAAGATGCCCAGCGTCGCGACTTCACCATTAACAGCCTTTATTACAGCGTGGCGGATTTCACCGTGCGCGATTACGTCGGCGGCATGCAGGACCTCAAAGAAGGTCTGATTCGCCTGATCGGCACCCCGGAAACGCGCTATCGCGAAGATCCCGTGCGTATGCTGCGCGCCGTGCGTTTCGCCGCCAAGCTCAATATGCGCATCAGCCCGGAAACGGCTGAGCCGATTCCGCGCCTGGCGACGTTGATTAACGACGTGCCGCCTGCCCGCCTGTTCGAAGAGGCGC
Organism: Enterobacter dykesii; assembly: GCF_008364625.2. Classification (NCBI taxonomy): domain Bacteria; kingdom Pseudomonadati; phylum Pseudomonadota; class Gammaproteobacteria; order Enterobacterales; family Enterobacteriaceae; genus Enterobacter; species Enterobacter dykesii. The sequence continues at coordinate 762,253 of NZ_CP126604.1, read as the reverse complement.
TGAAGCTGCTGCAGGCCGGCCACGGCTTTGAAACCTACAACCTGCTGCGCGAATACAATCTGTTCCAGCCCCTGTTCCCGACCATTACCCGCTACTTCACCGAAAGCGGTGACAGCCCAATGGAGCGGATGATTGCGCAGGTGCTGAAAAATACCGATACCCGTATTCGCAACGACATGCGCGTCAATCCGGCGTTCCTGTTTGCGGCGATGTTCTGGTATCCGCTGCTGGAAACGGCCCAGCGAATTACCCAGGAGAGCGGGCTTGCCTACTATGACGCCTTCGCGCTGGCCGCAAACGACGTGCTGGACGAAGGGTGCCGTACGCTCGCTATTCCAAAACGCATTACCACGCTGGTGCGCGATATCTGGCAGCTTCAGCTGCGCATGTCCCGTCGTCAGGGCAAACGCGCCTGGAAGCTGATGGAGCATCCAAAATTCCGCGCCGCCTTCGATCTGCTGTCGCTGCGTGCTGAAATTGAACGCAACCAGGAGCTGCAGCGCCTGGCGCAGTGGTGGGCCGAATTCCAGGTTTCCGCCCCGCCGGAGCAAAAAGACATGCTCACCGGTCTGGATGAAGAGCCGGAACCGCGTCGCCGCCATCGTCGCCCGCGCAAGCGCGCGCCGCGTCGTGAAGGGACAGCATGACCCTCGCGTATATCGCCATCGGCAGCAATTTAGCCTCTCCGCTGGAGCAGGTGAACGCTGCCCTACAGGCGCTTGGGGAGATCCCACAAAGCAAGATCGTGGCGGTCTCCTCTTTCTACCGCACGCCGCCGCTGGGCCCGCAGGATCAGCCTGATTATCTCAATGCCGCCGCGGTGCTGGAAACTGCCCTTGATGCCGAAACGCTGCTGGATAACACCCAGCGCATCGAACTGCAGCAGGGCCGCGTGCGCAAAGCCGAGCGCTGGGGACCGCGCACGCTGGACCTCGACATTATGCTGTTTGGTCACGAGACCATTCACACTGAACGTCTCACCGTTCCGCATTACGACATGAAAAATCGCGGGTTTATGCTCTGGCCGCTGTTTGAAGTCGCCCCCGATCTCATCTTCCCGGATGGCACCCCACTTAAGTCCATTCTGGACAACCTCAACGCGGAAAGACCCGCCCGCTGGTGATCCGGTTCCCCTGCCGATTAGCCTCAAAATAATTGTGGCTAATCGGTTACCTAAAATCATTGTTCCCCCGAATGTTACTGTTAGAATGCGCAAAGATTCGCTTTTGGGCTATCAGGAAACAGTATGAAACCAACCACCATCTCCTTACTGCAGAAATGCAAACAGGAAAAAAAACGCTTCGCCACCATCACCGCGTATGACTACAGCTTCGCCAAACTCTTTGCCGAAGAGGGTATCAACGTCATGCTGGTCGGAGATTCGTTAGGGATGACGGTACAAGGACATGATTCCACCCTGCCGGTCACGGTTGAGGATATCGCTTACCACACGCGTGCGGTGCGCCGCGGGGCTCCAGCCTGCCTGCTGCTTTCCGATCTTCCGTTTATGGCCTACGCCACGCCGGAGCAGGCATTCGAAAACGCGGCAGCGGTCATGCGTGCTGGCGCTAACATGGTCAAAATTGAAGGCGGTGCCTGGCTGGTGGATACGGTGAAGATGCTCACCGAGCGCGCCGTGCCGGTGTGCGGCCATTTGGGCCTGACACCGCAGTCCGTCAACATCTTTGGTGGCTATAAAGTGCAGGGCCGCGGTGACGCCGCCCAGACGCTGTTTGATGATGCCCTGGCGCTGGAAGCCGCAGGCGCTCAGCTGCTGGTGCTGGAGTGCGTGCCGGTTGAGCTGGCGAAGCGTATTACTGAAGCCCTGTCGATTCCGGTGATTGGTATTGGCGCAGGCAACGTGACCGACGGTCAGATCCTGGTGATGCACGACGCCTTTGGCATCACCGGCCGGCATATTCCTAAGTTTGCCAAAAATTTCCTCACCGAAGCGGGCGACATGCGCGCTGCGGTCAGGCAGTATATTGCCGACGTTGAATCCGGTGTTTACCCGGGTGAAGAACACAGTTTCCATTAAGGAGTCTCGTTGTGCTAATCATTGAAACCCTGCCGCTGCTGCGCCAGCATATCCGTCGCGCGCGTCAGGAAGGTAAACGTATCGCACTGGTCCCGACCATGGGCAACCTGCATGACGGCCATATGAAGCTGGTTGACGAAGCAAGAGCCCGTGCAGATATCGTGGTGGTCAGTATCTTCGTTAACCCAATGCAGTTTGACCGCGCCGACGATCTGGCACGCTATCCGCGCACCCTGCAGGAAGATTGCGAGAAGCTCAAAAAACGCCATGCGGATATTGTCTTCTCTCCGGCACCGGCGGATGTCTATCCTCAGGGTACCGATGAGGCCACTTACGTTGACGTACCGGGCATTTCTACCATGCTGGAAGGCGCAAGCCGCCCGGGTCATTTCCGCGGCGTATCGACCATCGTCAGCAAGCTGTTCAACCTGGTGCAGCCGGACGTAGCCTGCTTCGGTGAGAAAGATTTCCAGCAGCTGGCGCTGATCCGCAAGATGGTTGCGGATATGGGCTACGATATCGAGATTGTCGGCGTACCGATTGTACGCGCCAAAGACGGTCTGGCGCTCAGCTCGCGAAATGGCTACCTGACCGCGGACCAGCGTAAAATCGCGCCGGGCTTAAGCAAGGTCATGAACACCATGGCAGAACAGCTGCTGGCGAAAGAGTTAACTGCCGAAGAGATTATTGCTCTGGCTGAACAGGCGCTGAACGATAAAGGCTTCCGCGCTGATGATATTCAAATTCGCGATGTCGACACGCTTCTGGAGCTTACACAGACCAGCAAACGTGCGGTCATTCTGGTGGCGGCATGGCTTGGTCAGGCCCGCCTAATCGACAACAAAGTGGTTGAACTGGCGTAGGTTTCTCTACCCGGAAGATGAAAGGTAAACGTAATGATTCGCAAAATGCTGCAAGGTAAGCTTCACCGTGTGAAAGTCACCCAGGCCGACCTGCACTATGAAGGCTCCTGCGCCATCGACCAGGATTTCCTTGATGCTGCGGGCATCCTTGAAAACGAAGCGATTGATATCTGGAACGTTAACAACGGCAAACGTTTCTCAACCTACGCCATCGCCGCCGAGCGCGGGTCTAAAATCATCTCCGTTAACGGCGCGGCAGCGCACTGCGCGGACGTGGGCGATATTGTGATTATCGCCAGCTTCGTGATGATGTCTGATGAAGAAGCACGCCGCTGGCAGCCGAAAGTTGCCTACTTTGAAGGCGACAACGACATGAAACGTACCGCGAAGGCGATTCCGGTTCAGGTTGCTTAAGCACTATCCCTGCGGCTGATTGCTGATCAGCCGCGAAATTGTCTCCAGCGAATCCGTTCTTAAGATGTACAGGCGTTTCAGTAAGAACGGATTATCCCCCGGCTTCACCTTCCCTTTCACCGTCGTCACCGCCAGATGGAAACCGGCATCATTCGCCGCCTTTATCGCTTTATTGTCGTAGCCGCCAAACGGATAGGAAAGATAGAGCACGCGTGGATTAAACTGCGCCAGCGCGCGACGCGAGCGTTCAAAATCAAACAAAATCACGTGATAGCTGCGGCTCAGTAAAATCGGGTGCTTATACCCATCCACGCGGTGCAGGAAGTGGGTGTGAGACTGAATATCGAACACATCCTGAATTCCCTTAATCTCCTGCACGCTCATAAACTGCAGCGATTTAGGATCCCACTTCTGCGGATGGCCTTTTATGCGGGAAGAGATAATAAACGCGGTAGCCTTGAAGCCGTACTCTTTCAGCACAGGATAGGCATAGCGGCTGACCGATTTCAGGCCGTCGTCAAAGGTAATCACCACCGATTTTGCAGGCAGGTTCATTTTGTTACGCACGTACCCTTCAAGCTGGTACATCGTCAGGGTGGTATAGCCCTGATCGCGTAGCCATGCCATCTGGTTGTTGAACGCACGTACGCTGGTCGTTGTGGACGTATGTCGAAAGCGCGTGTTTTCTTCATCACGCAAAATATGATGGTAGGTCAGAATTGGAAGTCCGTTATCTTCCTGCGCGTCCAGGCTGCTGATCCACGCCAGACGATTGCCGATGCGGATCTGGAACCAGGTCTGATTCAGACGGTCTTTCAGTTTATTCAGTATCGGATAGCGCAGATTGGCGCTTAATGTGCCGAAAGGCGCGCTGCCGCTCGACGGCGCGTTATACACCGGCGTGTCTTTCCAGGTAATGAGGTTCTGATTGCTCAGGGGCTTATTGAGATCCCCGAGGCTGTCCTCGACGCGCTGTTTCCCCTGAACCGGCTCGAGGTGCCCCTTGTCGATAAACCCCGTGCCAAAACCGAAGCGAAATTCGTAGTAGTCCGCCGCCGCGGGCACAACGGCCAGGATCTGCCCGGCGCGCACGTTACCGACGTTGATCACGCTGTTCCCCACCTGCGCCCAGATCGCCGCGTCTTCGGTGGTTTGCATGTACTGGGCAGGCAGCGTTTGCTGGCTGAGTAAACTGGCTGAGCTGACGCCGGAAATGAGCATCAATAGCAAGAAAAGAGTGCGCGGTAGCATGGTGTCTTAATCGGTGCGGAAAACTGCCGCTATTGTAACAAATGAGACATCAATACCCACGTTTAATTCTTATACAAATCGTGGAGCAGGACGAAAGGAGGATTTTTTTGCTGCTGATGCCACAAACTGCTGACGCCCGGAACGCCCTGCGCCACGATGGCCTGGCGAAACTCAGCGCTGCTTAAGGCTTCACGCTGCGGATACATTAACGCCAGCAGGGAGAGGTTAATACCCGAGATCACTTCACAGCACGCGTGCTTATGGCTCAGCAACGCGGCTGCGCGGTAAGGCGCTGCGCCCGATTTATCGGTAAGAAAAATCACGCCATCACCGGTGTCCGTTTCATGCAGGGCATCGCACATCATGCGGCTCAGCATGTTGGTGCTCAACCCGCGCCAGTAGTTTACCGCCCGGCATTGCACCAGCGGGCCAAATCTGGCTTCAAGCTTATCCAGCATGTCCTGCGCCTGTTCATCGTGGCAGGTGATAACCCATCCCAGCATAACTCCCTCCTTAGCAGGCAAGTAGTTTAGCGGAGTGAAGGTTTGCTTACGGTGATAACTGTCAAAGAAAGTGCCCGGCAAACATAACGTCGCCGGGCAAAAGATTAGCTGCGCAGCCCGCGTCCACGCTGGATCAGCGACCAGCAGAGCAGGTAGAAGGCGATGATAAACACCACCAGCACCGCCACCGTGGTAAACAGCGGCACATCGGTGATGCCGAGGAAACCAAAGCGGAAGCCGCTGATCATGTAGACAATCGGGTTCAGGTGCGACAGCGCCTGCCAGAACGGTGGCAGCAGCGTCAGGGAGTAGAACACCCCGCCGAGATAGGTCAGCGGCGTCAGCACGAAGGTCGGGATCAGGCTGATATCGTCAAACGTTTTGGCGAACACGGCGTTCAGCAGACCGGCCAGCGAGAACAGGATCGCCGTCAGGAGCAGCGTCAGCGCGACAAACAGCCACGAGTGAACCTGGAACGGCACGAAGAACAGCGAAATCGCCGTGACCAGGATCCCCACGCACAGCCCGCGTGCCACGCCGCCGCCGACGTAGCCCGCGATGATGACGTGCGTCGGCACAGGCGCGACCAGAAGCTCTTCAATATTGCGCTGGAACTTGGCGCTGAAGAACGACGACGCTACGTTGGCGTAGGCGTTAGTGATCACCGCCATCATGATCAGGCCCGGCACGATAAACTGCATATAGGTAAAGCCGTGCATTTCACCAATCCGGGAGCCAATCAGGTTACCGAAGATGATGAAATAGAGCGTCATCGTGATGACCGGCGGCACCAGGGTTTGCACCCAGATACGCATAAAGCGGTTGATCTCTTTCGCCCAGATACTTTTCAGCGCGACCCAGTAAAGATGCGTCATGCCTTGTCTCCTTGTTTGTCATGTACCAGAGAGACAAACAGCTCTTCCAGTCGGTTCGCTTTGTTACGCATACTTAAAACCTGAATCCCCTGCGCGCTCAGCTGCGAGAACACGCTGTTAATCCCCTGCTCGCGCAGCACTTCCACTTCCAGCGTCGAGGTATCCACCAGACGATAGTTGTAACCTTCAAGTTTTGGCAGCGCGCTTTTCGCCGCCAGATCGAGAATGAAGGTTTCGGATTTCAGCTTGGAGAGCAGATTCTTCATCGAGGTGTTTTCCACCAGCTCGCCGTTCTGAATGATGCCGATGTTGCGGCACAGCATTTCAGCCTCTTCAAGGTAGTGGGTAGTCAGAATAATGGTGGTGCCTTTGTCGTTGAGATCTTTCAGGAAGCCCCACATGGAGCGACGAAGTTCGATATCGACACCCGCTGTCGGCTCATCGAGGATCAGCAGTTTTGGCTCGTGCATCAGCGCGCGGGCAATCATCAGGCGGCGCTTCATCCCGCCGGACAACATGCGCGCGCGTTCGTTACGCTTTTCCCACAGATCGAGCTGCTTAAGGTATTTTTCGCTACGCTCCAGGGCCTCTTTACGCTCAACGCCGTAATAGCCCGCCTGGTTAACAACAATTTGCTGCACCGTCTCGAACGGGTTGAAGTTGAACTCCTGCGGTACCAGCCCCAGCTGGCGCTTGGCGTTCACCACATCTTTTTGCAGGTCGTACCCAAAGACGCTCACCCGGCCGGACGTTTTATTGACCAGCGAGCTGATAATCCCAATGGTGGTCGATTTCCCCGCCCCGTTCGGCCCCAGAAGCGCGTAAAAATCACCGGCCTCTACTTTAAGATCTATTCCGCGCAGCGCCTGAACGCCGCCCGGATAGGTTTTTTTAAGCTGTTCAAGCTCCAGTGCAATTGCCATGAAATTCACTTACCTTCAGTTCTGACACACGTTGTGTGGTTTCATTAAAAGTCGGGTTACCCTATAGTAGCGCAACGCAATTACTCGGTTACAGGTCGCTAACCTCCATGAACAACATAGATACACTCATCAGCAACAATGCACTATGGTCAAAAATGCTGGTGGAGGAAGACCCCGGATTTTTTGGAAAACTCGCGCAGGCTCAGAACCCACGCTTTCTCTGGATTGGATGTTCCGACAGCCGCGTACCGGCGGAGCGCCTGACCGGCCTTGAACCCGGCGAACTGTTTGTTCACCGTAATGTCGCCAATCTCGTGATTCACACCGATCTCAACTGTCTTTCTGTTGTTCAGTATGCCGTGGACGTTCTGCAAGTCGAGCACATCATCATTTGCGGCCATTATGGCTGCGGCGGCGTGCAGGCGGCGGTGGAAAACACGGAACTGGGGCTCATTGATAACTGGCTACTGCACATCCGCGATATCTGGTTCAAACATAGCTCACTGCTGGGCGAAATGCCGCAGGAGCGTCGTATGGATACCCTTTGCGAACTCAACGTGATGGAGCAGGTGTATAACCTGGGCCACTCAACGATCATGCAATCAGCGTGGAAACGCGGGCAGAAGGTCTCTATCCACGGCTGGGCGTATGGTATTCACGATGGCCTGCTGCGCAATCTGGAAGTGACCGCCACCAACCGCGAAACGCTGGAGCAGCGATACCGTTCGGGGATTGCCAACCTTCAGCTTAAGCATGTAAACCATAAATAAAGCCGGGGATGTTCTCCCTCTCCCTGTGGGAGAGGGCCGGGATGAGGCATTAGCCCGCCATTACTCGTCCAGCAGTACCACTTTCCCAACATATGGCAGATGACGATAGCGCTGCGCGTAGTCAATGCCGTAACCGACGACGAATTCGTCAGGAATCGAGAAACCCACGAACTCTACCGGCACCTGCACTTCACGACGCTCAGGTTTATCCAGCAGCGTACAAATCGCCAGAGATTTTGGCTCGCGCAGGCTCAGGATCTCGCGCACTTTTGACAGCGTGTTGCCGGAGTCGATGATGTCCTCAACGATCAACACATCTTTGCCACGAATATCTTCATCCAGATCTTTCAGGATTTTCACATCACGGGTAGTGGACATGCCGCTGCCGTAGCTGGAGGCGGTCATAAAATCGACCTCATGGGGCACATGCACTTCACGGCACAGGTCTGCCATGAACATGAAAGAGCCGCGCAACAGACCGACCAGCACCATTTCGCTGCCGCTGTCCTTGTAATGTTCGGTGATTTGACGACCCAGTTCGGCGATACGCGCTTTGATCTCGGCTTCCGGGATCATCACTTCAACAGTATGTTTCATATTACTAACCAAATGATTTTAATGAAAATCTCTCAATACGGATGAGTTAATATCCAGCACTGATACGCAAGCCACTCATTATATCAGCAAATGGATAAGCCTGGCGTATGAGTTATAAAAAGCAAATATTGCGATTCCGATCACACTTGTTAATACCTATAATTAGTTGCTAGCAAATTATTAACAAAAACTGACGAGTACACTTTCTATGGCTGAAACAAACTCTAAACAGCCGCGTCTACTGGTGACATTAACAGCCGCATTCGCAGCCTTCTGCGCGCTGTATCTGTTAATCGGTGGCGTCTGGCTGGTCGCGTTAGGCGGCTCCTGGTACTACCCGATTGCAGGTCTGGTTATGGTTGCCGTAACCGTCCTGCTGTTGCGTAGAAAACAATCTGCACTGTGGCTGTATGCCGCCCTCCTTCTTGCCACCATGATCTGGGGCGTCTGGGAAGTCGGCTTTGACTTCTGGGCGCTGACGCCGCGCAGCGACATCCTGGTCTTCTTCGGCATCTGGCTGATCCTGCCGTTCGTGTGGCGTCGCCTGATTGTGCCGTCCAGCGGTGCGGTGGCGGGCCTGGTTGTTGCCCTGCTGATTACCGGCGGTATTCTGACCTGGGCCGGTTTTAATGACCCACAGGAGATCAACGGTACGCTGAACGCAGAATCCACGCCTGCGGCAGCTATCTCCCAGGTCGCTGACGGCGACTGGCCTGCATATGGTCGTAACCAGGAAGGTCAACGCTACTCTCCGCTGAAGCAGATCAACGCGGACAACGTTAAAAACCTGAAGGAAGCCTGGGTATTCCGTACCGGTGACCTGAAGATGCCGAACGATCCGGGCGAGCTGACCAACGAAGTGACGCCGATTAAAGTCGGCAATATGCTCTACCTGTGTACGGCGCACCAGCGTCTGTTCGCGCTCGACGCGGCCACCGGTAAAGAGAAATGGCACTTCGATCCGCAGCTGAACTCCAACCCGTCCTTCCAGCATGTCACCTGCCGCGGCGTCTCTTACCACGAAGCGCGCGCCGATAATGCGAGCCCGGAAGTCATTGCTGACTGTCCTCGCCGCATCATGCTGCCGGTGAACGATGGCCGTCTGTTCGCCATCAATGCCGAAACGGGCAAGCTGTGTGAAACCTTTGCCAACAAAGGCATCCTGAACCTGCAGACCAACATGCCGGACACCACGCCGGGTCTGTATGAGCCAACCTCACCGCCAATCATCACCGATAAAACCATCGTGATTGCCGGTTCGGTAACGGATAACTTCTCCACGCGTGAAACCTCCGGCGTTATCCGTGGTTTCGACGTGAACACCGGTAAACTGCTGTGGGCCTTCGACCCGGGCGCGAAAGATCCAAACGCGATCCCGTCGGACGAGCACACCTTTACCTTTAACTCGCCAAACTCCTGGGCACCAGCGGCGTATGACGCGAAGCTGGACCTGGTCTATCTGCCAATGGGTGTGACCACGCCAGATATCTGGGGCGGTAACCGCACGCCGGAGCAGGAGCGTTATGCGAGCGCTATCGTGGCGCTGAACGCGACCACCGGCAAGCTGGCATGGAGCTACCAGACCGTTCACCACGATCTGTGGGATATGGATATGCCGTCCCAGCCGACGCTGGCGGACATTACCGTAGATGGCAAAACCGTTCCGGTGATTTACGCTCCGGCCAAGACGGGCAACATCTTCGTGCTGGATCGCAGCAACGGCAAGCTGGTTGTGCCTGCACCGGAAAAACCGGTTCCGCAGGGCGCGGCGAAAGGCGATTACGTCAGCAAAACCCAGCCGTTCTCTGACCTGAGCTTCCGTCCGAAGAAAGACCTCAGCGGTGCGGACATGTGGGGCGCCACCATGTTTGACCAGCTGGTGTGCCGCGTGATGTTCCACCAGCTGCGCTATGAAGGCATCTTCACGCCGCCGTCTGAGCAGGGCACGCTGGTCTTCCCGGGTAACCTGGGGATGTTCGAGTGGGGCGGGATCTCCGTTGACCCTAACCGTCAGGTGGCGATTGCCAACCCGATGGCGCTGCCGTTCGTTTCCCGCCTGATCCCACGCGGTCCAGGCAACCCAATGGAGCAGCCGAAAGACGCAAAAGGCAGCGGTACCGAAGCCGGCATTCAGCCGCAGTATGGCGTTCCTTACGGCGTGACCCTGAACCCGTTCCTGTCGCCGTTTGGTCTGCCGTGTAAACAGCCTGCCTGGGGTTATATCTCCGGTCTGGATCTGAAAACTAACCAGATCGTATGGAAAAAACGTATTGGTACGCCACAGGACAGCATGCCGTTCCCGATGCCTGTTCCGGTGCCGTTCAATATGGGTATGCCAATGCTGGGTGGCCCAATCTCCACCGCCGGTAACGTGCTGTTCATCGCGGCAACCGCAGATAACTACCTGCGCGCGTACAACATGACCAACGGTGAAAAACTGTGGCAGGGCCGTCTGCCAGCGGGTGGACAGGCCACGCCGATGACCTATGAAGTGAATGGCAAGCAGTACGTTGTCATCTCTGCGGGTGGTCACGGTTCGTTTGGCACGAAGATGGGCGACTATATTGTCGCGTATGCACTGCCGGATGAAAGTAAGTAACTGAAAAGCCGGGTGGCGGCTACGCCACCCGGCTTTTTTTATACGGTAAAGCCGAGCATCATCCCCGTATCTTCATGCTCCAGCAGATGACAGTGCGCCATATAGGCAAACTCCTTCGGCGCATCGTGGTCAAACTTCACCAGCACCTCGCTGACACCGCCTTCCACTCTCACCGTATCTTTCCAGCCCGCGCGATGCGCATCCGGCGCTTTGCCGTTCTCTGTGAGAATACGGAACTGGGTGCCGTGGATATGGAACGGATGCAGCATCATGTCCCCTTCGCCCGAAATCACCCAGCGCTCAAGCTGACCTTTTGTCGCAGCAAACATCGGCGTATTCATGTCGAACGCTTTGCCGTTGATCATGTTGGCGTTGTGGAAATCAAAGCCATGGTCGCCGTGATTCATGTTCCCCATGCCGCCCATTTTGCCGTGGTCCATATTCATGTGGCCCATCATCTGCCCGTGGTGCATCCCCGCCATCGCCTGATCGCCATATTTCGCCATCAGCGCCTGCATCCCCATCATATCGAGCATCGGGTTCATGGCGAGCTGCAGCTTGCGCTGCGTAAGCCCCTCAAGCGACGGGAGGGCTGGCAGAGTGGTTAACGTATCAGGCAGCGTGCCGGATGCGGTCACTAACAGCGGCTGAATACGAAGCACCGGATGCGGCTTATTAAACGGTGCGACCGCCATCCCCATCTGGCTCACCGGCAGCGTCACGAGGTCAAACGGCTTGCCGTCGCTGATATCCACCAGCACCTCAAAGCGTTCGCCCATCAGCATCGGTAGCTCGCTTACCTTCACCGGCTCCGGCAGCAGGCCGCCATCGCTGGCGACCACGTACAGCGGACGCTTATCGCTAGTGGCGAAATTGAGCGAGCGAGCGTTACAGCCGTTGAGCAGGCGCAGGCGCAGCCAGCCTTTCGGCGCGGCATGCTGAGGATAAATGGCGCCGTTGGTCAGCAGCGTGTCGCCAAACCAGCCTACCGCCGCGCTCATCACGTCCAGCTGGTAGTCAATTTGCCCTTCAGCGTTGAATTTCTTGTCCTGCACAATCACCGGTACGTCGTCGATGCCCCACTGTTTCGGCAGGCGCAGCAGGCGGCTTTCGTCGTCTTCAATCAGCACCAGCCCCGCCAGCCCCATCGCTACCTGATGGCCCGTTTTGCCATGCTGATGCGGATGGAACCAGCAGGTCGCCGCGCGCTGCTCGGGCGTAAAGGTGACGCTGCGCGTACCGCCCGCTTTGATAATGCCCTGCGGCCCGCCGTCCACCTCGCCCGGCACTTCCAGCCCGTGCCAGTGCAGCGTCGTCTCTTCAGCGAGCGTGTTGTGGATATCCACCGTCACCGCTTTCCCTTTACGTAGCTGAAGCGCCGGACCGAGCAAATTACCGTTATAGCCCCACGTCGTGGCGTTGTGCGCACCGAATGTTGTTTTACCGGCCTGAACCACAAGCTGGATACGGCTGCGGGCGTCAGCGGTCAGTAAGTCAGGGATGGGTAAGGCAGGTCTGTCGGCCGCAAAAACCGCGCGGCTCCAGAGTGGTAATGCGCTGGCAGCCCCCAGCACAGCGGAATATTTTAAAAAATCACGACGTTGCATGTTCATTTCCTTATTTCCAGCAGGCGATCTTTTGAGCATAAACCCTCCCCTTACCGGAAGGTCAAGTCAAGCGGCGATAATAAAGATCGTCGCACTGGCATCAAGTATGCTAACGTTAATTTTCCGTGAAGAAGTGGTAGAAGCAATGAAGACGTTTTTCAGGACAATTTTGTTCGGTAGCCTGATGGCAATGTGTGCGAACAGCTATGCGCTAAGTGAAAATGAAGCGGAAGATATGGCCGATTTAACGGCGGTTTTTGTATTCCTGAAAAATGATTGTGGCTACCAGAATTTACCCAACGGGCAAATTCGCCGCGCGCTGGTCTTTTTTGCCCAGCAGAACCAGTGGGATCTCAGCAACTACGACAGCTTCGACATGAAGGCGCTCGGTGAAGACAGCTACCGTGACTTAAGCGGTATTGGTATTCCCACTGCCAAAAAATGCAAAGCGCTGGCTCGCGATTCGCTCAGCCTGCTCGCCTACGTGAAATAACCTTCCCGACGCCCCTGTTGAACCTCTGACCGTGCAACCACGGTTAGAGTTAGCTATCATGTTTCGCTCATTTTTTGTGAGCATAACGGATGTTAATACAGGAGGAGTTCGCTATGGCCGACCACACGTTGTGGCATGAAACACTGCATGACCAGTTTGGTCAGTACTTTGCCGTTGATAACGTGCTCTATCATGAGAAAACCGATCACCAGGATCTGATCATCTTCGAAAATGCCGCCTTTGGCCGCGTCATGGCGCTGGACGGTGTTGTGCAAACCACCGAGCGCGACGAGTTTATCTATCATGAGATGATGACCCACGTCCCGCTGCTGGCGCACGGTCACGCGAAGCATGTCCTGATTATCGGCGGTGGCGACGGCGCAATGCTGCGTGAAGTTTCCCGCCATCGTTCCATCGAAACCATCACCATGGTGGAAATCGATGCGGGTGTCGTCTCTTTCTGCCGCCAGTATCTGCCCAACCACAATGCCGGTAGCTATGACGATCCCCGCTTTAGCCTGGTGATTGACGACGGCGTTAACTTTGTTAACCAGACCTCGCAGACCTTTGACGTGATCATCTCCGACTGCACCGATCCTATCGGCCCCGGCGCGTCGCTGTTTACCTCCTCCTTCTACGAAGGCTGCAAGCGCTGTCTGAACCCGGGCGGGATCTTCGTCGCACAAAATGGCGTCTGCTTCCTGCAGCAAGATGAAGCGCTCGACAGCCATCGTAAGCTAAGCACCTATTTCGATGATGTCAGCTTCTATCAGGCCGCTATTCCGACGTATTACGGTGGGATCATGACCTTTGCATGGGCGACGGATAACGACGTATTACGCCATCTCTCCACCGAAATTATTCAGGCCCGCTTCCATCAGGCCGGTCTTCAGTGCCGATACTACAATCCGGCTATCCATACCGCAGCGTTTGCTCTGCCGCAGTACCTGCAAGACGCATTATCCACTAAGGGGGTGAGCTAATTGAAAAAGCTTAAACTGCATGGCTTTAACAACCTGACGAAAAGCCTGAGTTTTTGTATTTACGATATCTGCTATGCCAAAACAGCGGAAGAACGCGATGGGTACATCGCCTATATCGACGAACTCTACAACGCCAACCGTCTGACCGAGATCCTGTCAGAAACCTGTTCCATTATCGGCGCAAACATCCTGAACATCGCCCGACAGGATTATGAACCTCAGGGCGCCAGCGTGACCATTCTGGTCAGCGAAGAGCCGGTCGACCCGAAGCTTATCGACAAAACGGAACATCCGGGCCCGCTGCCGGAAGTGGTGGTTGCCCACCTGGATAAAAGCCATATCTGCGTGCACACCTACCCGGAGAGTCACCCGGAAGGCGGGCTGTGTACGTTCCGTGCCGATATCGAAGTGTCGACCTGCGGCGTGATTTCCCCGCTAAACGCGCTGAACTATTTAATCCACCAGCTGGAATCGGACATCGTCACCATTGACTATCGCGTGCGCGGTTTTACCCGTGATATCAACGGCATGAAGCATTTCATCGACCACGAGATCAACTCTATTCAGAACTTCATGTCCGAGGACATGAAATCGCTGTACGACATGATGGACGTGAACGTGTATCAGGAAAATATCTTCCATACCAAGATGTTACTTAAGGAATTTGACCTCAAGCACTATATGTTCCACACGAAGCCGGAAGATTTGAGCGAAGAAGAGCGTAAGGCGATTACTGACCTGCTCTGGAAAGAGATGCGCGAGATTTACTACGGCCGCAATATTCCGGCCGTGTAAGAGCAAGCCGGAGCAGGGATGCTCCGGGCTGTTATTTCTGTTTCATAAAGTCGCGGTAAGCATTTACCACCTGAAGGAAATCCTCTACGCCGCACATCGACAGGCTTTCTTCGTCGTAGTAGCTCATCCCCTCTTCCATCTCGTCACCTGAAAACTCGAGCTGGTTGGCACGCACCATGACCTCTTCACCGTCCATCCACAGCGTATATTCATGCCCGGCGCGCTGCCAGGATCGTTCACTGCCTTTCACCGTATTTGCCGCCTGTTCAACCTCATCAAGAAGTGCGAGATTTTCTTTCACCTCTTCGTTAAACCAGTGTCCAACGGCTTCGTGGCCCATCGACATACGCACTTTCACCACTCCGGTGATGTCGCGCAGAAATTCGTAATCCATAGTGTTTTCCTCTGCAAAGCCATTAAGGTAATTATCGCAGCAGCGAGGAAGAAAAAAAGCGGGAGAGGTAGGAGGAATGAAAATAAAAAGGTGAGAGCAAGACCCTGCGGCCTGATGCCCTCACCCCGTCCCTCTCCCGTGGGAGAGGGTGCAAACACTCAAAACCGTCTCGTAGAGACGATTTTGCTGTTTATACCGCCGTCTGGAAGATAACCCCGTCGGCCTTCTCGGTGTACTGAGAGAGCTGGTCGAAGTTCAGATAGCGATAGGTATCCACCGCGGTCTTATCTACCTGAGCCACAAAGGTCTGGTACTCTTCCGGCGTTGGCAGTTTGCCAATCAACGCCGCAACCGCCGCCAGCTCCGCAGAGGCCAGGAAGACGTTCGCTCCGGTACCTAAACGGTTCGGGAAGTTACGGGTAGAGGTGGAAACCACCGTCGCACCGTCGGCTACGCGCGCCTGGTTGCCCATGCACAGGGAACAGCCAGGGATTTCGATACGCGCACCGCTCTTACCAAACACGCTGTAGTAGCCCTCTTCGGTCAGCTGAGCCGCGTCCATACGGGTTGGCGGCGCCACCCACAGACGGGTTGGCAGCTGGCCTTTGTGGGTATCCAGCAGCTTACCGGCAGCACGGAAGTGACCGATGTTGGTCATACAGGATCCGATAAACACTTCGTCGATCTTCTCGCCCTGAACCTCAGACAGCGGACGCGCGTCGTCCGGATCGTTCGGTGCACACAGGATTGGCTCTTTGATATCCGCCAGATCGATGTCGATCACCGCCGCGTACTCTGCGTCAGCATCGGCTTCCAGCAGTTGCGGATCGGCCAGCCATTTTTCCATGCCCTGGATACGACGCTCCAGCGTACGACGGTCGCCGTAGCCTTCTGCAATCATCCACTTCAGCAGCACGATGTTGGAGGTCAGATACTCGATAATCGGCTCTTTGTTCAGCTTGATGGTACAGCCCGCCGCAGAACGCTCGGCGGAAGCATCGGTCAGCTCGAACGCCTGCTCCACTTTCAGATCCGGCAGCCCTTCAATTTCCAGGATACGGCCAGAGAAGATGTTTTTCTTACCTTTCTTCTCAACGGTCAGCAGGCCCTGTTTAATCGCATACAGCGGGATCGCGTGAACCAGGTCGCGCAGGGTGATACCCGGCTGCATTTTACCTTTGAAGCGCACCAGCACCGATTCCGGCATATCCAGCGGCATCACGCCAGTCGCAGCAGCAAACGCCACCAGACCGGAGCCCGCCGGGAAAGAGATACCGATTGGGAAACGGGTATGGGAGTCACCGCCGGTACCCACGGTATCCGGCAGCAGCATGCGGTTCAGCCAGGAGTGGATGACGCCGTCGCCTGGACGCAGGGAAACGCCGCCGCGGTTCATGATGAAGTCTGGCAGCGTGTGGTGCGTGGTCACGTCAACCGGCTTCGGATAGGCCGCCGTGTGGCAGAAGGACTGCATCACCAGATCAGAAGAGAAGCCCAGGCACGCCAGGTCTTTCAGTTCGTCACGGGTCATTGGGCCAGTGGTGTCCTGAGAGCCCACGGAGGTCATCTTCGGCTCGCAGTACGCGCCAGGACGAATACCGGCGACGCCGCACGCGCGGCCCACCATTTTCTGTGCCAGAGAATAACCGCGGTTGCTTTCAGCAACGTCTTTCGCGTGACGGAATACATCACTGTGCGGCAGACCCAGCGCTTCACGCGCTTTGGTAGTCAGACCACGACCAATGATCAGCGGAATACGGCCACCGGCACGCACTTCGTCGATCAGCACGTCGGTTTTCAGCTCGAAGCTTGCCAGCAGCTCGTTGGTCTCGTGGTTGCGCACTTCGCCTTTGTACGGGTAAACGTCAATCACGTCGCCCATGTTCAGGTTAGAAACGTCCACTTCGATCGGCAGGGCGCCCGCATCTTCCATGGTGTTGAAGAAGATTGGCGCAATTTTGCCGCCGAGGCACAGGCCGCCGCCGCGCTTGTTCGGCACGTGCGGAATGTCGTCGCCCATGAACCACAGCACGGAGTTGGTTGCGGACTTACGGGAAGAACCGGTACCCACAACGTCACCCACGTAGGCCAGCGGGAACCCTTTTTTCTGCAGGGCTTCGATCTGTTTGATCGGGCCAACGCTGCCCGGCTGATCCGGCTCAATGCCTTCACGGGCGTTTTTCAGCATCGCCAGAGCGTGCAGAGGGATATCCGGGCGAGACCACGCGTCCGGTGCCGGAGAGAGGTCATCGGTGTTGGTTTCACCGGTCACTTTAAAGACGGTAACGGTGATTTTTTCAGCCAGCGCAGGACGATTCAGGAACCATTCGGCATCGGCCCAGGACTGCATCACCTGCTTCGCATAGACGTTGCCTGCTTTGGCTTTTTCTTCTACATCGTAGAAGTTATCGAACATCAGCAGCGTGGAAGAGAGCGCTTTAGCGGCAATCGGTGCCAGCTTGTCGTTATCCAGCGCGTCAATCAGCGGATGAATGTTGTAACCACCCTGCATGGTGCCGAGCAGTTCAATGGCTTTTTCAGGAGTAACCAGTGGGGAGGTGGCTTCGCCTTTGGCGATAGCAGCAAGGAATCCGGCTTTTACGTAGGCAGCTTCATCTACGCCAGGCGGTACGCGGTTGATCAGCAGATCTAACAGGAATTCTTCTTCGCCCTTAGGCGGGTTCTTCAGCAGCTCGACGAGCGCGGCCATTTGGGTTGCATCTAAAGGTTTGGGTACAATTCCCTCGGCGGCACGTTCTGCTACGTGCTTACGGTATTCTTCTAGCACGACGGTTCTCCTCGCTCTCATTGTCATATGCGGCGGGCGTTCTCTTCACGCTCCTGTGAGACAGCAGTTTGTAGGGTAAATGCCCGATACCGCGTCGGGCAGCATAGCAGGATTTCTGCACAGTGTTAATCCGTTTACAAAAAAGCAACATTAAAAAATTTGCTGAATCGTTAAGCATGGTGTAGCGGGGATTCAGGGCATCTTTTTGCGGTATCTTCTGCACCGTGACGCTTCAGTTTTTTCTTCATCAGATATAATTGTGTAATAAATACTCACACTCTTTATCCGGACGTCCCGGACGCTTCCCAATAAAAGTCAAAACTGTAAAAGACGGGTGAATAATACTCACGCCAACCGTAACGCCTCACGGCACAGCGCTTGTCTCGTTGGAGTCATTTTATGAAGTTGCCCTTTAAGCCACATCTGCTCGTCCTTCTGTGCAGTGCCGGGCTTTTTGCCGCCTCGGGAGTCATGTTTGTCAAAGGCCGCGCCACGGAGCCCGCCGCGCCGACCCCCGTCGCACAACAACCGGCTGCACCTGCGCCTGCCGCAGCCCAGCCCGCACCTGTTGTCGCGCCAGCCTATACTGCCGCGCAAATCGATCAGTGGGTTGCTCCCATCGCGCTCTATCCGGATGCCCTGCTGTCGCAAATTTTAATGGCGTCGACCTATCCGGCCAACGTGATCCAGGCGGCGCAGTGGTCCAAAGACAACCCTAAAATGGAAGGGGACGCCGCGATTCAGGCCGTTGCCAGCCAGCCCTGGGATCCCAGCGTAAAATCGCTGGTCGCGTTTCCTCAGCTTATGTCCCTGATAGGTGAAAACCCGCCGTGGGTACAAAATCTGGGTGATGCGTTTCTCGCGCAGCCGAAAGACGTGATGGATTCCGTTCAGCGCCTGCGCGCGCTGGCGCAGAAGACCGGCGCTCTACAATCCACCCCTCAGCAGACGGTCACCACCGTGACAAAACCGGCGCCAGCGAAAACCAGCGCCACTGAAGCAACGACAACAACGACGGTCGCGCCCGCCCCAACGGTAATCAAAATTGAATCTGCCGATCCGCAGGTTGTTTACGTCCCCACCTATAACCCCAATACGGTTTACGGGACCTGGCCAAACACCGCCTATCCGCCCACCTATCTCCCGCCTACACCCGGGGAGCAGTTTGGCAGCAGCTTCGTAAACGGTTTAGGCTTCAGCCTGGGCGTCGCCACAACCTATGCCATCTTCAGCAGCATCGACTGGGATGATGACGATGACTGGGATCATCACCATGGGGACTGGGATAATCACGGCGGCTATAACCGCAACGGTGATAACAACATCAATATCAACGTTGAGAACTTCAATAAAATCAGCGGACAGCGCCTGACGGACGCTAACCGTACCTGGCAGCACAACCCGGCCTATCGGGAAGGCGTGCCCTATCCGACTAACCAGCTCAACACTCGCTTCCACTCCACCAACGCGGCGACAGGGCTCAGCTCAACGCAGCAAAAACCGGTTAACCGCGATAGCCAGCGCCAGGCAGCGCTAAGCCAGATGGAGAAGTCCACGGGTAAAACCTTCCCGCAAACGGCGCGCACCGGAACGAAAGACGTGCAGCGTCAGGCCTCAGGCGAACAGCTGAAGCAGATTTCCCAGCGCAATAACTACCGTGGCTACGACACTAAACCGCAGACGGCGAAGCGGAGCACCGCGCAGCAGCGAGAAAACCGCCAGACCACCGCGCAGAGACAAGAGAAGCGGGCTTCACAGCCCGCGCAGCAACGCACTCTGCAGCAGCGAAACAGCCAGCCGCGGGCCAATGCGCTGAGCGGTAACGACAGCCGCTCGGCGAACTGGCAGGCGCAACAGCAGCGCGGTGCGCAAAGCAGACAGCTCGCTGCTCGCCAGCAGCAGCCGCGCCAGGCGTCCGGTGGACGTGCTGAACGCCGTGAAATTCGACATCGCTAAGGGAACCGACATGAAAAGTAAACTACTCAGCGGAATGGTGTTATTCATGCTTTCGGCCCCGGTGATGGCGCAGCAGTCCTTTAGCACGCCCGCTCAGGCAACCGATGCGCTGACCAAAGCCATCAGTGAGCAAAATGAGAGCGCGATGACCAACCTGCTAGGAGAGAACTGGCGCGATTTTCTGCCCCCCGAAGGTGTTGATCCGGATGCTGTCGATCGCTTCCTGCGCGACTGGAACGTCCGCCATACCACGGTTGTCGAAGGAGATACGGCGCATCTGGTTGTCGGAGACAGCGGCTGGCAGCTTCCCATCCCGGTGATCAAAACCTCTGCAGGCTGGCAGTTCGACATCAAAGAAGGCGCTGAAGAGATCCTGACCCGTGAAATCGGGCGTAACGAACTCGCCGCCATTGAAGCCTTACATGCCTATGTTGATGCTCAGCAAAGCTATTTTGCGATGAACCAGAAATACGCGCAGAAGATTGTCAGCTCGAAAGGGAAAAAAGACGGTTTGTACTGGCCCGCCTCGCCCGGCGAAGCGCCCAGCCCGCTAGGCCCGGCATTTAGCCCGAAAGAGCCAGGTACCGGCTATCACGGCTATCGCTTCCGCATCCTGCCGGATAATCACGGTTTCGCGATGGTGGCCTGGCCGGTTAGCTACGGTCAGACGGGCGTAATGAGCTTTGTGATAAACCAGGACGACAAGGTGTACCAGTCCGATCTCGGCAGCGATTCAGAGCAGAAAGCCCGGGCGCTAGCCGCCTATAGCCCTGATAAAACCTGGCAGCCTGTGGCCCCCTGAACACAGCGCATAAAAAAAGCGGCCATTGGCCGCTTTTTTTTATCTGAAGAAACTTATTTCTTCTTCGCTTTCGCGTTTGGCAGGTCGGTGATGCTGCCTTCAAACACTTCTGCCGCCAGGCCCACGGACTCGTGCAGAGTCGGGTGAGCGTGGATGGTCAGCGCGATGTCTTCAGCGTCACAGCCCATTTCGATAGCCAGACCGATTTCACCCAGCAGCTCGCCGCCGTTGGTACCGACAATCGCACCACCGATGACGCGGTGAGTCTCTTTGTCGAAGATCAGTTTGGTCATACCGTCAGCGCAGTCGGAAGCGATAGCACGGCCAGAAGCAGCCCACGGGAAGGTGGCGGTTTCGTAGCTGATGCCTTTCTCTTTCGCTTCTTTCTCGGTCAGACCCACCCATGCCACTTCTGGCTCGGTGTACGCGATAGATGGAATGACTTTCGGATCGAAGTAGTGCTTCATGCCGGCGATAACTTCAGCGGCAACGTGACCTTCGTGAACACCTTTGTGCGCCAGCATTGGCTGACCGACGATATCGCCGATAGCAAAGATGTGCGGCACGTTAGTGCGCAGCTGTTTGTCAACGCGGATAAAGCCACGGTCGTCCACTTCCACGCCAGCTTTGCCCGCGTCGAGGTTTTTACCGTTCGGCACACGACCGATAGCCACCAGCACGGCGTCGTAACGCTGTGGTTCGGATGGGGCTTTTTTGCCTTCCATGGAAACGTAAATACCGTCTTCTTTCGCTTCAACGGCAGTCACTTTGGTTTCCAGCATCAGGTTGAATTTCTTGCTGATGCGTTTGGTGAAGACTTTAACGATGTCTTTGTCGGCAGCCGGGATAACCTGGTCGAACATTTCAACCACGTCGATCTCTGAGCCCAGCGCATGGTACACGGTACCCATTTCCAGACCGATGATACCGCCGCCCATGACCAGCAGACGCTTAGGAACGGTTTTCAGCTCCAGCGCATCGGTGGAATCCCACACGCGTGGATCTTCATGCGGAATGAATGGCAGTTCGATTGGGCGAGAGCCTGCCGCGATGATCGCGTTGTCAAAGTTGATCACGGTTTTGCCGTTTTCGCCTTCCACTTCCAGGGTGTTCGCACCGGTGAATTTACCCAGACCGTTTACCACTTTCACTTTACGGCCTTTGGCCATACCCGCCAGACCGCCGGTCAGCTGAGTGATAACTTTCTCTTTCCAGGTACGAATTTTGTCGATATCGGTTTTCGGCTCGCCGAAGACGATACCGTGTTCAGCCAGCGCTTTGGCTTCTTCGATAACTTTCGCTACGTGCAGCAGCGCTTTAGAAGGGATACAGCCGACGTTCAGACAAACACCGCCGAGGGTGCTGTAACGTTCTACGATGACGGTTTCCAGACCTAAATCCGCTGCACGGAATGCTGCGGAGTAACCTGCCGGGCCTGCCCCAAGTACTACGACCTGAGTTTTGATTTCTGTGCTCATCATGACCTCTTAATTTATACCCGTCGTCCACCGGGTCGTTCTATCCGCCCGCAGTTTACAAAATTGTTAACAATTTTGAAACAACAAACGGCTCACGAATTGTCGCTTTCGCCAATAACCTCACAAACACCATGAGATTATCAGAAAAAAGCCGGCCGACTGGCCGGCTTTTCGATTACATCACCAGGCGGCGAATGTCGCTCAGCATGTTGTTGATGATGGTGATGAAGCGCGCACCATCAGCACCGTCGATCACGCGGTGGTCGAAGGACAGAGAGATTGGCATCATCAGACGCGGCACGAACTCTTTGCCGTTCCATACCGGCTCCATCGCGGACTTGGACACACCGAGGATAGCCACTTCCGGCGCGTTCACAATCGGCGCGAAGTGTGTGGTACCCAGGCCGCCGATGCTGGAGATAGTGAAGCAGCCGCCCTGCATTTCGCCAGCAGTCAGCTTACCATCACGCGCTTTCTTGGAGATCACGGTCAGTTCACGGGACAGCTCAGTGATGCTCTTCTTGTTCACGTCTTTGAAGACCGGAACAACCAGACCATTTGGCGTATCAACCGCAACACCGATGTTGATGTATTTCTTCAGCGTCAGCTTCTGGCCGTCTTCGGACAGGGAGCTGTTGAAGCGCGGCATCTGCTCAAGGGCAGCGGCAACGGCTTTCATGATGAAGACCACTGGGGTGAATTTCACGTCCAGTTTGCGCTTCTCAGCTTCAGCGTTCTGCTGTTTACGGAACGCTTCCAGATCGGTGATATCGGTTTTGTCGAAGTGCGTAACGTGCGGGATCATCACCCAGTTACGGCTCAGGTTAGCACCAGAAATTTTCTGGATGCGGCCCAGCTCCACTTCTTCGATTTCGCCGAACTTGCTGAAGTCCACTTTCGGCCATGGCAGCATGCCCGGGATACCGCCACCGGCGGCTGCAGCAGGTGCAGCTTCGGCGCGTTTCACCGCGTCTTTCACGTAGGTCTGAACGTCTTCGCGCAGGATACGACCCTTACGGCCGGTCCCTTTGACTTTCGCCAGGTTCACACCGAATTCGCGCGCCAGGCGACGAATCAGCGGGGTAGCGTGGACGTAAGCGTCGTTTTCAGCGAACTCAGATTTTTCTGCTTTAGCAGCAGGGGCAGCGGCTGGTTTAGCAGCCTGAGCCGGTGCAGTTGCCGGTGCTGGAGCAGCCGCGGCAGCCGGAGCTGCGGCAGGCGCAGCGTCTTCCACTTCGAAGACCATGATCAGAGAGCCGGTAGACACTTTGTCGCCGGTGCTGATCTTGATCTCTTTAACGGTACCCGCGAACGGCGCTGGCACTTCCATAGAAGCCTTGTCGCCTTCTACGGTGATCAGTGACTGTTCAGCGGCAACTTTGTCGCCCACTTTCACCATCACTTCGGTCACTTCAACTTCGTCACCGCCGATGTCCGGTACGTTCACGTCTTTCGCGCCGCCAGCAGCTGCTGGTGCAGCAGCCGGAGCCGGAGCAGCGGCCTGCGCAGGCGCGGCAGCAGGTGCAGCACCCGCCACTTCAAAGACCATGATCAGGGAGCCGGTAGACACTTTGTCGCCGGTGTTGATCTTGATCTCTTTAACGGTACCCGCGAACGGAGCCGGCACTTCCATAGAGGCTTTATCGCCTTCTACGGTGATCAGTGACTGCTCAGCCGCAACGGTGTCGCCCACTTTCACCAAGATTTCAGTGACTTCAACTTCGTCACCGCCGATGTCAGGCACGTTCACTTCTTTCGCGCTCGCGGCAGCTGCTGGAGCAGCGGCGGCCGGAGCGGCTTTCTTCTCTTCCTGCGCAGGTGCAGCAGCTGCTGCACCGTCGGCGGAATCGAAAATCATGATCAGTTTGCCGGTCTCGGTTTTATCGCCAACAGAGACTTTGATCTCTTTAACGATGCCAGCCTGAGGAGACGGGACTTCCATAGAGGCTTTGTCGCCTTCTACGGTGATCAGCGACTGTTCAGCTTCAACTTTGTCGCCAACTTTGACCAGGATCTCGGTGATTTCAACTTCATCAGCCCCGATGTCCGGTACATTGATTTCGATAGCCATTATTCTTTTACCTCTTACGCCAGACGCGGGTTAACTTTTTCTGCATCGATGTTGAATTTGGTGATTGCGTCCGCAACCACTTTCTTATCGATTTCGCCACGTTTAGCCAGTTCGCCCAGTGCTGCTACAACCACGTAAGAAGCATCAACTTCGAAGTGGTGACGCAGGTTTTCGCGGCTGTCAGAACGACCGAAGCCGTCAGTACCCAGAACGCGATAATCATCAGCTGGAACGTAAGTACGAACCTGCTCAGCGAACAGTTTCATATAGTCAGTAGACGCCACCGCTGGCGCGTCGTTCATCACCTGAGCGATGTACGGAACGCGTGGAGTTTCCAGTGGGTGCAGCATGTTCCAGCGCTCACAATCCTGGCCATCACGCGCCAGTTCGGTGAAGGAAGTCACAGAGTACACGTCGGAACCTACGCCGTAGTCTTTCGCCAGGATCTGCGCTGCTTCACGTACGTGACGCAGGATAGAGCCGGAGCCCAGCAGCTGAACTTTACCTTTGCTACCTTCGATGGTTTCGAGTTTGTAGATACCTTTACGGATACCTTCCTCGGCACCTGCTGGCATTGCCGGCATGTGGTAGTTTTCGTTCAGGGTGGTGATGTAGTAGTAAATGTTCTCTTGCGCTTCACCGTACATACGCTGCAGACCGTCATGCATGATGACTGCCACTTCGTACGCGTAAGACGGGTCGTAAGAGATACAGTTAGGGATAGTCAGAGACTGAATGTGGCTGTGGCCATCTTCGTGCTGCAGACCTTCACCGTTCAGAGTCGTACGACCGGACGTACCGCCTACCAGGAAGCCGCGAGCCTGCTGGTCGCCAGCCTGCCAGCACAGGTCACCGATACGCTGGAACCCGAACATGGAGTAGTAGATGTAGAACGGGATCATCGGCAGGTTGTTGGTGCTGTAAGAGGTCGCAGCAGCCAGCCAGGATGCGCCTGCGCCCAGCTCGTTGATACCTTCCTGCAGGATCTGACCTTTCTCGTCTTCTTTGTAGTATGCAACCTGCTCACGGTCCTGCGGGGTGTACTGCTGGCCGTTCGGGCTGTAGATACCGATCTGACGGAACAGACCTTCCATACCGAAAGTACGCGCTTCGTCGGCGATGATTGGAACCAGACGATCTTTGATCGACTTGTTCTTCAGCATCACGTTCAGGGCACGAACGAAAGCGATAGTGGTAGAGATCTCTTTGTTCTGCTCTTCCAGCAGCTGAGAGAAGTCTTCCAGCGCCGGCAGTTCCAGCTTCTCGGTGAAGTTAGGCTGACGAGCTGGCAGGTAGCCTTTCAGCGCCTGACGACGTTCGTGCAGGTACTTGTGCTCTTCAGAACCTTCCGGGAAGGTGATGTAAGACAGGTTTTCTACCTGCTCATCGGTCACTGGAACGTTGAAACGGTCGCGGATATAACGCACGCCGTCCATGTTCATTTTCTTAACCTGGTGAGCGATGTTTTTACCTTCTGCGGTATCACCCATGCCGTAACCTTTGATGGTATGGGCCAGGATTACAGTCGCTTTACCTTTGGTTTCGCGCGCTTTTTTCAGTGCAGCGTAGACTTTCTTCGGATCGTGACCACCGCGGTTCAGAGCCCAGATCTGCTCATCAGTCCAGTCTGCAACCAGTGCTGCGGTTTCAGGATATTTGCCGAAGAAGTGCTCACGAACGTAGGCACCGTCTTTGGATTTGAAGGTCTGGTAGTCGCCGTCAACGGTTTCGTTCATCAGCTGGATTAGTTTACCGCTGGTGTCTTTACGCAGCAGCTCATCCCAACGACCGCCCCACATGACCTTGATCACGTTCCAGCCAGCACCTGCGAAGATGCCTTCCAGTTCGTTGATGATCTTGCCGTTACCGGTTACCGGACCATCCAGACGCTGCAGGTTACAGTTGATGATGAAGCACAGGTTGTCCAGCTTCTCACGGGTTGCGATGGTGATCGCGCCTTTGGATTCTGGCTCATCCATTTCACCGTCGCCCAGGAAGGCGTAAACGGTCTGCTCAGAGGTGTCTTTCAGACCACGGTGTTCCAGGTATTTCAGGAATTTAGCCTGATAGATCGCACCGATTGGGCCCAGACCCATAGATACGGTCGGGAACTGCCAGAATTCAGGCATCAGTTTAGGGTGCGGGTAAGAAGACAGACCTTTACCGTGTACTTCCTGACGGAAGTTGTTCATCTGCTCTTCAGTCAGACGACCTTCCAGGAATGCACGTGCATAGATGCCCGGAGAGATGTGGCCCTGGAAGTACACCAGATCGCCGCCGTCTTTCTCGTTCGCTGCACGGAAGAAGTGGTTGAAGCACACTTCGTAAACGGTTGCAGAAGACTGGAAGGAGGCCATGTGGCCACCCAGTTCCAGGTCTTTCTTGGATGCGCGCAGAACGGTCATGATGGCGTTCCAGCGGATTGCAGAACGGATACGACGTTCCAGATCCAGATTGCCCGGGTATTCCGGTTCGTCTTCGACGGCAATCGTGTTTACGTAGTTGCTAGCCCCTGCACCTGAAGCAACCTTCACACCGCCTTTGCGGGCTTCAGAAAGCAGCTGATCAATCAGATACTGAGCGCGCTCAACACCTTCTTCACGGATGACCGATTCGATCGCCTGTAGCCAGTCGCGAGTTTCGATCGGATCCACGTCATTTTGGAGACGTTCTGACATGGGGGTATTCCTTATCTATCTAATACGTTGATTTGTCTGGAACCTGTCCCATTGTGCTCTTGGGCAAGAACACAATAAGACAGGTTCTGCGTTTAGTTGCCGCGCTCTAAAAGTACCTGGCGCTTAATCCTTTCGTTGCTGTATGCGGCGTAATGAACGTTCGCGACGCGATTGTTCACGGCTGCGGTCCAGCAAGATTTCCTCAATGAAAGCCAGATGTCGGTGCGACGCTTCGCGCGCCTGCTCCGGTTCCCCGGCCATTATCGCCTCGAATACTCGGGTGCGATGGTTGCTTACCAGTGGGAGCATGTCCCGACGGGAATACAACAATTCAAAATTCTGACGAACGTTCTGGGCCAGCATCGGCTCCATGCAGCGTAGCAGATGGAGGAGCACCACGTTGTGGGCCGCTTCGGTTACGGCGATTTGATACTGGACGACGGCGCTGGACTCGGCGTCTAAATCGCCGGACTGCTGTGCCCGTTCAATGGCCTGATGCAGTTCGCGGATACGCACGCGATCTTCATCAGTGCTGCGAAGGGCGGCGTAATAGGCCGCAATACCTTCAAGCGCGTGACGGGTCTCAAGCAGGTCAAACTGGGATTCTGGGTGGTCAGAGAGAAGTTCTACCAGCGGATCGCTGAAGCTCTGCCACAGGCTGTTTTGCACAAAGGTTCCGCCGCCCTGGCGACGAAGCAGCAAGCCCTTTGCTTCGAGACGTTGAATCGCCTCACGCAGAGAGGGACGTGAAACGTCGAACTGTTTTGCCAGCTCGCGTTCTGGCGGAAGTTTCTCACCCGGGCGCAGAGTCCCTTCGAGGATTAAAAACTCCAGCTGCTGCTCAATCACATCAGATAGTTTTGGTTGGCGAATTTTGCTGTAGGCCATATTCCCTGTCTTACGCCTTTTTGCCCGGAGTCAATTGGTCTTACCAATTTCTATTTCGTATCGCTAAAGTAACAAAGTATTCACCTTCTGTCCATATTGGTTTTGATTGAAATCAGTAAACCCTGCACATTTTAACAACCTTACAGAAATAACGTTTCAGAAATGTAACTTTGCACAAATGAGTTGATTACTCCCAAAGAGGGAGTTTTAACCATAATGAAACGAGGGTTTTTGCAATCTGAAGCGATTCAACAAGGCAAATAATGAAAATTCGCCCACTTACGGCGCATTTCTATTCTATAGGTTGGGTGAGGAAGAATGAGCGGGCCGATTTACAAATGCTTTCTTTTTATTCAAGTCGTCATCACCCCTTTATAAAGCAGGTGCATTCGCAGGCACTTACCACTATTCTTGCGCTTACGGAAGTCATTCCCGCTTTTTTCGGTCTCGTTAACCGTAAAGAAATAAATACAGAATATGGATTTTCATAATTACACACGCACAGCGTGAACATAACAACCACACACGAGGTTTCAAATGGAAGCTCAACAGCACGGCGATCAGCTAAAGCGCGGGCTTAAAAACCGCCATATACAGCTCATCGCACTGGGCGGTGCGATTGGTACCGGCCTGTTTCTGGGCAGCGCATCCGTTATCCAGTCAGCCGGTCCCGGCATTATTTTGGGTTACGCGATTGCCGGCTTTATTGCCTTTCTGATTATGCGCCAGCTGGGTGAAATGGTCGTTGAAGAGCCGGTCGCAGGCTCCTTCAGCCACTTTGCCTATAAATACTGGGGCAGCTTTGCCGGTTTCGCCTCGGGCTGGAACTACTGGGTGCTGTACGTTCTGGTTGCCATGGCCGAGCTTACCGCGGTCGGGAAATACATTCAGTTCTGGTATCCCGAGATCCCAACCTGGGCCTCCGCAGCGGCTTTCTTCGTCATTATTAACGCCATTAACCTGACCAACGTAAAAGTATTCGGGGAAATGGAGTTCTGGTTTGCCATTATTAAGGTGATTGCCGTAGTGGCGATGATTATCTTTGGCGGCTGGCTGCTGTTCAGCGGCCACGGCGGCCCGCAGGCAACCGTGCGCAACCTCTGGGAACAGGGTGGCTTCCTGCCTCACGGTATGACCGGTCTGGTGATGATGATGGCCATCATTATGTTCTCCTTCGGCGGCCTGGAGCTGGTAGGCATCACCGCCGCTGAAGCCGACAATCCGGAGCAAAGCATTCCAAAAGCCACTAACCAGGTTATCTATCGCATTCTGATCTTCTATGTGGGCTCGCTGGCCGTGCTGCTCTCCCTGCTGCCGTGGACGCGCGTGACCGCCGACACCAGCCCGTTTGTGCTGATCTTCCACGAGCTGGGCGACACCTTTGTCGCGAACGCCCTGAACATCGTGGTGCTGACCGCCGCGCTCTCTGTTTACAACAGCTGCGTATACTGCAACAGCCGTATGCTGTTCGGCCTGGCCCAGCAGGGGAACGCGCCAAAAGCGCTGCTCAACGTCGATAAACGCGGCGTGCCGGTAAACACCATTCTGGTTTCGGCGGTCGTGACCGCGCTGTGCGTACTCATTAACTACATGGCACCGGAATCGGCATTTGGCCTGCTGATGGCACTGGTGGTCTCTGCCCTGGTCATCAACTGGGCGATGATCAGCCTGGCGCACATGAAGTTCCGCCGCGCAAAACAGCAGCAGGGCGTCACCACGCGCTTCCCTGCCCTGCTCTATCCGCTGGGCAACTGGGTGTGCCTGGTGTTCATGGCGGCCGTACTGGTGATCATGCTGATCACGCCGGGAATGGCGATTTCCGTCTACCTGATCCCGGTCTGGATTGCGATCCTTGGCGTGGGCTATCTTTTCAGTCAGAAAAGCCGTAATGCCATGAAGGCACACTAAGCCTCTCTCCGCGGCGCCTGCTTTTGCGGGTGCCGCGCGTTGTTACCTCCCTCACACTTTCACGCCCACAGCGCATTTATCCATATCACCGCCCTGATACTGCAACGCATATATTCCTTTGCCAGCAAATAATTCTCTCCATACCGTAAACCGGAGAGCTGTCGATGGATAACAACACACTGTCAGTAAAAGAAAAGATCGGCTATGGGATGGGCGACGCGGGATGCAACATCATCTTCGGCGCCATCATGCTGTTTGTTAACTATTTTTATACGGATATTTTTGGCCTCGCCCCTGCGCTGGTCGGCGTGCTGCTGCTTTCCGTACGCGTGATTGACGCCGTAACGGACCCGATCATGGGCGCGATTGCTGACCGTACCCGCAGTAAATATGGCCGGTTTCGTCCATGGCTGCTGTGGATCGCCTTCCCCTACGCGCTGTTTAGCATCCTGATGTTCACCACGCCGGAGTGGAGCTATAACAGCAAAGTTATCTATGCGTTTGTCACCTACTTCCTGCTCTCTTTGACCTATACGGCCATCAACATTCCCTACTGCTCGCTGGGCGGGGTGATCACCAACGATCCAAAAGAACGCGTGGCCTGCCAGTCGTATCGCTTCGTGCTGGTCGGTATCGCCACGCTGCTGCTCTCATTAACGCTGCTGCCGATGGCCGACTGGTTTGGCGGGGATAACAAAGCCAAAGGCTACCAGATGGCGATGACCGTTCTGGCGCTGATTGGCACCTGCATGTTCCTGTTCTGCTTCGCCACCGTGCGCGAGCGCGTGCGTCCGGCGGTACAGACCAACGACGAGCTGAAAAACGATCTGAAAGACGTGTGGAAGAACGACCAGTGGGTACGCATTCTGCTCCTGACGCTCTGCAACGTCTGCCCGGGCTTTATCCGCATGGCGGCCACCATGTATTACGTCACCTGGGTGATGGGCCAGAGCACCCATTTCGCCACGCTGTTTATCAGCCTGGGCGTGGTCGGCATGATGCTCGGCAGCGTGCTGGCAAAAGTGCTGACCGACCGCTGGTGCAAGCTCAAGGTCTTCTTCTGGACCAATATCGTTCTGGCGATTTTCTCAACCGCCTTTTATTTCTTCGACCCGAAAGCCACCGTCACCATCGTGGTGCTCTACGTCCTGCTGAACATCCTGCACCAGATCCCGTCTCCTCTGCACTGGTCGCTGATGGCCGACGTGGACGACTACGGCGAGTGGAAGACCGGTAAGCGCATCACGGGGATCAGCTTCTCCGGCAACATCTTCTTCCTGAAGCTGGGGCTGGCGATTGCCGGGGCGATGGTCGGCTTCCTGCTCTCCTGGTACGGTTATGACGCGGGCGCAAAAGCGCAGAGCGCGGACGCCATTAACGGGATCGTGCTGCTCTTTACCGTCATTCCCGGCATTGGGTACTTAGTT
Organism: Enterobacter dykesii; assembly: GCF_008364625.2. NCBI lineage: Bacteria > Pseudomonadati > Pseudomonadota > Gammaproteobacteria > Enterobacterales > Enterobacteriaceae > Enterobacter > Enterobacter dykesii. Next base: position 731,152 of record NZ_CP126604.1, on the reverse strand, counting down.
ACCGCGGGCGTGGTGCGCCTGCTGAAAGTGGATCGCGAAACCATGAAGCAGATCCAGTCCGATCTGGAAAAGCGTCGCAATAACTACCGCGAGCTGAATGATTATCAGGAACTCAAAGTCGCTGAGACAAAATAAGGAAAGCCAAATGCAAACCTGGCCAAACCCGTTTATTGAACAACGCGCCGATCCGTACATTTTACGCCACGAGGGGCAGTACTATTTTATCGCCTCCGTGCCGGAGTACGACAGGCTGGCGATCCGCCGCGCAGCGTCGCTGGAAGGTTTACGTCATGCCGAAGAAGTGGTGGTCTGGCGCAAACCCGAGACCGGGCCGATGAGCCAGCTTATCTGGGCGCCGGAACTGCACCACATCGACGGGAAGTGGTACATCTATTTTGCTGCGACGCACACCCAGGCGCTCGACGGGCTCGGAATGTTCCAGCACCGCATGTTCGCCATTGAATGTGCCGACGGCGATCCGCTCACCGGCACGTGGGTGAAGAAAGGGCAAATCAAAACGCCTTTCGATACCTTCGCTCTGGACGCTACCACCTTTGTTCATCAGGGGAAACGCTGGTATCTGTGGGCGCAAAAAGCGCCGGACATCACCGGTAACTCCAATCTTTATCTGTGTGAAATGGAGAACCCGTGGACGCTGAAAGGCGAGCCGGTGATGCTCAGCAAGCCGGAGTATGACTGGGAGCGTCGCGGGTTTTGGGTCAACGAAGGCCCGGCGGTGTTGGTTCACGGCGATAAGCTTTTTATCAGCTATTCCGCCAGCGCTACCGACGAGAACTACTGCATGGGTCTACTGTGGATAGACCTGAACGCCGATCCGCAAAACCCGGCAAACTGGCACAAATCCCCGCGTCCGGTATTCGTTACCAGCTATGAAAATCGCCAGTACGGCCCGGGCCACAACAGCTTTACGCAAACGCCGGAAGGGGAAGATGTGCTGGTGTATCACGCGCGGAATTACACCGAAATTGAGGGCGACCCGCTGTACGATCCGAATCGCCATACCCGACTGAAGCTTGTCCGCTGGAATGAAAGCGGGATGCCTGATTTCGGCATCCCGCCCGCGGATACGCTTTAGCCTTTGCGGCGCGCTGGCCTACACCAGCGTGCCGTAGATAGTCAGCAGCGCCACGATCACCACCACCACAAACGACGTTTTCTTCGCCATGGAGACAGCGGCTTTCGGCGTTTCAATCTTGTCTGTATGCGGCTCGCGCGCCAGCGAGAACTGCGCCAGACGCGTTAACACCTGGTACTGAGACGTATGGCGGTCGGCAAGCGATGCAAACCACGCGGGCAGCGCTTTTTCACCGTGTCCAATTAACGCGTACACTACGCCCACCAGACGCACGGGGAGCCAGTCGAGCACGTGCAGGATGGCATCGATGCCGGACAGCAAACGTTCATGCGGCGTCAGATAACGGGCAAGCCAGGTCTGCCAGGCGCGCAGAAACGCATACCCCATCAGCAGCACCGGCCCCCACGGACCGCCCACCACGAACCAGAACAGCGGAGCAAGGTAGTAGCGGAAGTTAATCCACAGCAGCGCGTTTTGCAGCTCGCGCAGGAATTCGCGCTCGTCGCAGTCCGGCGGCACGCCGTGGATCATCGTCAGCTCGCTCGCCATGGCACCGCGCGCATGAGCATCGTCACGGGAGGCGGCTTTCAGGTAGGCGTGATAGTGCAAACGCACCTTGCCTGCGCCTATGCACAGCACGCCGAGCAGGATCCACACCACCAGCAGCGGCACGTTGAAAAAGAGTCCGTACAGCGAGCGCAGGAGCAGGAACGTAATGACCATCACCCCTGCCATCATCAGCAGCGTGCGCAGCATGGAAAAATGTTTGATACGGCGGAATAACACCTCCAGCCGGTGATCCAGATGCCAGTGCTCGCCGAGCTTGAACAGGCGTTCAGCGATGATAACCAGCAGCATGGTAAACAACGTCATGGTATCTCCTTATTCTGACGACGCGGTGAGCATGGCGCGAAACCGGGACCAGTCAAAGGCCGGGCCGGGATCGGTTTTTCTCTCCGGGGCGATATCACTGTGTCCCGTGATATTGTCGGCGATAGCCGGGTAGAGTCCGATAAGCGTGCGGGTCACAGCCGCCAGCTGTTGATACTGTGAATCGGTGTAGGGCGTCGTATCCGTGCCTTCCAGCTCAATCCCGATAGAAAAATCATTGCACCGTTCGCGCCCGTGATACATCGACACCCCGGCGTGCCAGGCGCGCTTATCGAAGGGAACATACTGAACCACTTCACCATCGCGACGAATAAGGCAGTGAGCCGATACGCGCAGATGTGCAATCTCAGCAAAAAAGGGATGAGCATCGGGATCAATCGTTCCCGTGAATAGCGCATCGATCCACGGGCCGCCAAATTCACCCGGCGGGAGACTAATATTATGAACCACCAGCAGTGTGGGCTTTTCATCCTCCGGGCGGCAATCGTGGTGCGGCGAGGGCACACGCCGCGCATCCACCAGCCATCCGTTTTCTAACAACATGCTGGAACTCCTTCTGTATGGTGCAATGACTCGGTTCAGAGTAGCATGTTTCAATATTATGATTCGTTACCAATTTGGAGTTTTATCATGCCGCCTCGCCGCTACAACCCCGACCACCGACGTGAAGCGCTTCTGGAACGTATTAATATGGATATTCCGGCAAGCGTCTCCCATGCTTTGAAAGAAGATCTGGGCGGTGACGTTAACGCGGATAAGGATATTACCGCACAATTGTTGCCAAAAGAGACGCGCTCGCACGCGGTCATTATCACCCGTGAAGAGGGCGTTTTTTGCGGCAAGCGTTGGGTTGAAGAGGTCTTTACCCAGCTGGCGGGTGATGATGTGCAGATTATCTGGCACGTTGAAGACGGCGATGCAATTACGGCAAACCAGCCGCTGTTCGAACTGGACGGTCCTTCCCGCGTCTTGCTGACCGGCGAACGTACCGCGCTCAATTTTGTACAAACGCTCTCCGGCGTCGCCAGCGAAGTGCGTCGCTACGTTGACCTGCTGGCCGGTACCCGCACCCAGCTGCTGGATACCCGCAAAACGCTGCCGGGCCTGCGCACCGCGCTGAAGTATGCGGTGCTGTGCGGCGGTGGCGCAAACCATCGTCTGGGCTTATCCGACGCCTTCCTGATTAAAGAGAACCACATTATTGCCTCTGGCTCCGTGCGTCAGGCGGTGGAGAAAGCCTTCTGGCTGCACCCGGACGTGCCTGTCGAAGTAGAGGTCGAAAGCCTGGAAGAGCTGGAGCAGGCGATTAAGGCCGGGGCCGATATCATCATGCTCGATAACTTCGAAACAGAGCAGATGCGCGAGGCGGTAAAACTGACTAACGGCCGGGCCCAGCTTGAAGTGTCCGGGAACGTCACTTTCGAAACGATCCGCGAATTCGCCGAAACCGGCGTGGATTACATCTCCGTCGGCGCGCTGACCAAACACGTTCGCGCCCTCGACCTCTCAATGCGCTTCAAATAACGCATTCTCCCCTCTTAACCCAGAGAGGGGAATTTCAGCCCCGCTCGCAGATCCGCTGTTCTTCCCTGCAACACTGAATAAATTCTCTGAAGCCCCCTTCCCGTTCCTTTTTTTGTCCCTCGTTTCTGCACTTTCCCGCTGACAAAGTAGCGCAACTTTGCACAAGGAGCAGATATGAACAGACAACAAGGCTTCACACTCATTGAGCTGATGGTAGTCATTGGCATCATTGCGATTCTGAGCGCCATCGGCGTTCCCGCCTATCAAAATTACCTGCGCAAGGCGGCGCTGACCGATATGCTGCAAACCTTTGTTCCCTACCGTACGGCCATTGAGCTTTGCGCGCTGGATCACGGTGGCGTGGAGAGCTGCGACGCTGGCAGTAACGGTATCCCTTCCCCCACCACGACACGCTACGTTTCAGGAATGAGCGTGGCGAAAGGGACCGTGACCTTAACAGGACAGGAGAGTCTTAGCGGGCTGGAAGTGGTCATGACGCCGCAGTGGAACGACGGCAACGGTATGACGGGCTGGACGCGCGACTGCAACATCAGCGCGGACAGCGCCCTGAAACAGGCCTGCGAAGATGTTTTTCGCTTCGACAATAACTGAGGAGCGGATAATGAATACCGATCAACTCGTGGCGCTTTGTCAGCGCCATCACGCTCTGCTGCTCACCAGCGACAGTGACATGGTTAGCATCGCCGTCGTGGGCAGCCCCGCGGCTGAACTCATGGAGGCGCTGCGCTTCGCGACCCAGAAACGGATTGATATTGAGTGCTGGAGCGCTGAGCGCATGGAAAAACACCGGCAGCTAACGTCACAATCGCATCTGCCCGTTGTTTCGCAAACACACTCGACGGTGGATATCCTCAACCACACGCTGCAGCAGGCAATCAACCAGCGCGCCTCCGACATTCATATCGAACCGATGGAGCACGCGTGCCAGATCCGTTTACGCATCGACGGGGTGCTTTGCCCCCAGCCTCCGCTTTCCGCCTCGCTGGCCAGCCTGTTCAGCGCACGTTTAAAAGTGCTGGGTAACCTGGATATTGCAGAACGTCGTTTACCTCAGGACGGTCAGTTTACGATTGAGCTGGCAAACGCGCCGGTCTCGTTTCGGATCGCGACGCTTCCCTGCAGCGGTGGCGAGAAAATTGTGCTGCGTCTGCTGCATCAGGTTCAGCAGGCTCTTGAGCCGAAAGCGCTTGGTATGAGCGCAGAACAACTGGCCTGTTTCAATGAGGTTCTCCACCAGCCGCAGGGGCTGATTCTGGTCACCGGCCCTACCGGCAGCGGCAAAACCGTGACGCTGTATAGCGCGCTGCAGGCGCGTAATACCCCTGACGTCAACATCTGTAGCGTGGAGGATCCCATTGAGATCCCTCTGGCGGGATTAAACCAGACGCAGATTAATCCCCGGGCGGGTTTAACATTCCAGAGCGTGCTGAGGGCACTGCTGCGTCAGGATCCAGACATCATTATGGTCGGCGAAATCCGTGACGGTGAAACGGCAGAAATTGCCATTAATGCCGCCCAGACCGGTCATCTGGTGCTGTCAACGCTGCACACCAACTCGACGACGGAAACCCTGATTCGCCTCGAGCAGATGGGCGTCGCGCGCTGGATGATATCTTCCGCGCTGTCGATGGTGATTGCCCAGCGGCTGGTCCGGCGTTTGTGTCCGCACTGTCGCCGGGAAGCCAGCGAGCATGCTCAATTACCGCGCGCCGTATGGTCCAGACCGCTTCCACGCTGGCAGCCCACCGGCTGCGATCGCTGTTATCACGGTTTTTATGGCCGTGTGGCCATTTTTGAAGTACTGGCGATCGACAATGCTCTGCGTCAGGCCATTGCCAGCGGGGCGGGAATCGAAGTGATAGAGGCGAGTGCCCGGCAGGCGGGAATGATTTCTCTTTTTGAGCACGGCTGCATGGCCGTCGAGCAAGGGCTGACCACGATCGAAGAGCTGGTGCGCGTGCTGGGAATGCCGGATGGCTGCTAATCAGCTCTGGCGCTGGCGAGCGCTCACCAAAGAAGGTGAATTCCAAAGCGGAACACTCTGGGCCACAGACCGCACTGCCGCCTTCACCAGGCTGATGCGTAGCGATCTCCATCCTCTGGCGCTGACCCGATGCGCTCAGCGGCACCGCTGGCGGCCGCATCACTGCTGCGAGATGTTTCGCCAGCTCGCCACGCTTTTGCAGGCGGGGCTGACGTTGTCCCACAGCCTGCAGATGCTGGCAGAGCAACATCCGTTAAAACCGTGGCAGGCGCTGCTGCAAAGCATTGCCGATGAGCTCAGTGAGGGATCCCCCTTTTCTGAGTCGCTAAAAAAGTGGCCAGAGGTGTTTAGCCCGCTGCATGTCTCAATGGTGAAAACCGGTGAGCTCACAGGGAAACTGGAGGAGTGCTGCCGCCAGCTCGCGCGGCAGCAAAAAGCGCAGCAGCAGCTTAGAGAGAAGGTGAAAAAGGCCCTGCGCTACCCGGCGATCGTCCTGACGATCGCCGTACTCGTGGTGCTGGCGATGGTCATTCTGGTCTTGCCCGAGTTTGCCGCGATCTACAAAACGTTTAACACGCCGCTCCCGATGCTGACGCAAATGGTCATGGGGATGGCCGCATTTATCCAGTCCTATGCCCTCGCGTTGTTCGTCGCGTTATTAATGCCCTTAGCCGCCGCCTGGGCACTGCGACAGAACCCTCGCTGGCAGCGCATGCTGATGCACATGCCCGTGATGGGCGCGCTGGCAAAAGGACAAAAACTGGGACACATCTTTACCGTGCTGTCACTCACGCAACAGGCCGGTATCCCCTTTTTACAGGGCCTGGAGAGCGCAGAGGAGACCGTTGAAAGTTGTTACTGGCGGGGGATACTCCACAGCGTTCGGGAGGACATTGAAAAAGGTCTCCCCGTCTGGTCATCCTTTCAGAAAGCGGCCATCTTTACCCCGCTGTGCATTCAGCTTTTACGAACCGGTGAAATGTCAGGTGCGCTGGACATCATGCTGGCAAACCTCGCCCGGCATCACACGGAACAGACCTTTCAACGGGCAGATAATCTGGCGGCACTTCTCGAGCCGGTGCTTCTGATTGTGACAGGGGTCATCATCGGCACGCTGGTGGTGGCAATGTACCTGCCGATTTTCCATCTGGGGGATGCGATGAGCGCGGGGTAGTGCTAAACAGTGCTGGCGCACGGGGATGCGCCAGCAGAAGCCATTAAAGGCTATTGAATACGCGGTTTTCCTGCTCCTGAACGCGAATAAACGTTGTACGTTTCGTCAGTTCTTTCAGGCGGGATGCCCCAACGTAGGTGCAGGCCGAGCGCAGGCCGCCGAGGATATCGCGCGCGGTGTATTCAACCGGGCCGCGCAGAGGTAGCTTCACGGTTTTGCCTTCTGCCGCACGGTATTTTGCCACGCCACCGACGTGACGGGTCATCGCGGATTCAGAACTCATGCCGTAGAACAGCATAAATTTCTCGCCGTTCTCTTCAACAACGGTACCACCGCTCTCTTCGTGGCCTGCCAGCATACCGCCGAGCATCACGAAGTCGGCGCCGCCGCCGAAGGCTTTCGCAACATCACCCGGCATGGTACAGCCGCCATCGCTGATGATCTGGCCGCCCAGACCGTGCGCCGCATCGGCGCATTCAATGACTGCGGAAAGCTGCGGATAACCGACGCCGGTTTTGACGCGGGTCGTGCACACGGAGCCCGGGCCAATACCCACTTTCACGATATCTGCACCGGAAAGGATCAGCTCTTCACACATTTCACCGGTCACCACGTTGCCCGCGATGATGGTTTTCGTCGGCCAGGCTTCACGCGCCTTGCTGACGAACTGCACGAAGTGCTCGGAGTAACCGTTCGCCACGTCAATACAAACGAAGTTGAGAGCCGGGTTAGCGTTCAGGATCTGTTTGGTCTTCTCGAAATCCGCATCGGAGGTGCCGGTAGAAACCATCACATGCTTCACCACGTCAGCAGAGGCGGACGCAACAAACGCATTCCACTCTTCAGGGCTGTAATGTTTGTGCACGGCGGTGAGAATGTCGAACTGTGCCAGGGCGGTTGCCATCTCAAAGGTTCCCACAGTATCCATGTTGGCAGCGATGATCGGCACGCCAGACCAGGTCTGACCGGAATGCTTAAAGGTGAATTGACGTTCGAGTTCAACGTCTGAGCGACTTTTCAGTGTAGAGCGTTTAGGGCGGATAAGAACGTCTTTGAAACCTAACTTCAGATCTTCTTCGATACGCATGTGCGGATTCCTGGGGTTAGAGGCAAATATGTTAAAAGCACAACTCCAGTGACGTTATCATACGCACTAATACCTGCTCCGCAAGACTGCGAAATTCTCTTTTTTTACGCTACAATCCTATAAATTTACCTGGTAAAAAGCCGGTAAACAGAGCCAAACAGTTGCCAGCGCACCAAATAGTTTTAACCAACTGATTTTAATAATGAATAATTCCCAGGATTTGAATTAATGGGGTATATCGTCGCATTAACCGGCGGCATCGGTAGTGGCAAAAGTACCGTTGCGGACGCGTTCTCTCGTTTGGGTATCACGATTATTGATGCCGATATCATTGCCCGCCAGGTGGTAGAGCCCAATACACCCGCGCTAAAGGCCATCGCAGAACATTTTGGTCAGGCAGTCATCACTGCCGATGGCACACTGAATCGCCGTCAGCTTCGCGAATGTATTTTTTCTGATTCTGCGGAAAAAGACTGGCTTAATGCCCTGCTCCACCCCATCATCCACCAGGAAACTCAGCGTCAGATAGCCGCAGCCCGCTCGCCCTATGTCCTGTGGGTGGTTCCGCTACTGGTTGAAAATCAGCTGCAGAAGAAAGCCGATCGTGTGCTGGTGATTGATGTCGCACCCGAAATGCAAATCCAGCGAACCATGACGCGCGATCGCGTCTCGCGGGAGCATGCTGAACAAATTCTTGCCGCTCAGGCTACGCGCGCTCAGCGCCTTGCCGTGGCGGATGATGTTATTGATAATAACGGCGCACCAGATGCCATTGCATCGGATGTTGCCCGTCTGCACGCGCAGTATCTGACGTTCGCCGCGCAGGCCGTTGCACAGGAAAAACCATAATGTCGACACACATCCTTTTTGAGCATCCGCTCAACGAAAAAATGCGCACCTGGCTGCGCATCGAATTTCTTATTCAACAACTTTCACAACATCTGCCTGTTAACGATCATGCCACGGCGTTGCACTTCTTCCGCAACGTAGGCGATCTGCTGGATGTGATTGAACGCGGCGATGTCCGCACAGAATTACTCAAAGAGCTGGAGCGCCAGCAGCGTAAATTACAGGCATGGACAGAGGTCCCCGGCGTAGATCAGAGCCGTATCGACGCGCTCCGCCAGCAGTTGAAAAGCAGCAGTGCCGTCCTGATGGCCGCGCCGCGCGTCGGGCAGTTTTTGCGTGAAGACCGCCTGATTGGCCTGGTGCGCCAGCGTCTGAGCATTCCTGGCGGCTGCTGCAGCTTCGACCTGCCGACCCTGCATATGTGGCTACATATGCCACAGGCGCAGCGTGACGCACAGGTGAACAGCTGGCTGGCGAGCCTGGAGCCAATGCACCAGACGCTGTCGCTGATCCTCGATCTGATCCGTAACTCTGCGCCGTTCCGCAAGCAAACCAGCCTGAATGGTTTCTTCCAGGATAACGGTGATGATGCCGATCTTCTGCGCCTGAATTTATCGCTTGGAGAACAGCTTTACCCGCAGATTTCCGGGCATAAGAGCCGCTTTGCGATTCGCTTTATGCCGCTGGACAGTGAAAATGGCACCGTGCCGGAACGTCTCGATTTTGAACTGGCCTGTTGTTAAGGAGTGCTGATGTCTGATGTCACTACCGTAAGCTGCCCAACCTGTGGCAAAACCGTTGTCTGGGGCGAAGTGAGTCCGTTCCGCCCATTCTGCTGCAAGCGCTGTCAGCTCATTGACCTGGGCGAATGGGCGGCGGAAGAGAAACGCATTCCGAGCAAAGGCGATCTCTCGGACAGCGACGACTGGAGTGAAACCCAGCAGTAATCTGTAAAGCCTGCTGGCGCTTCGTCTGGCAGGCCTACGGTTGTGCGACTAACCGCAGGATCACGGGCTCATTAGCTGGCGGGAATTTTTCGGCATCACTTGCCTGAAGTTCCACCCAGCTACCCGGCTGTCCCTCTTTTCCCCAGGGTTCACCCTCCCAGTTTTCCACCAGCCAAAACCACAGCGTGATGTGCCTGTCCGGAAACTGGTATTCAAGCTTATCAAATAGCGTTGCGCCAAGCGGCGTGATCCCCACCTCTTCCTGAAGTTCCCGAACCAGCGCCTCTTCCGGCGTTTCACCTGACTCGATTTTACCGCCCGGAAACTCCCACTTGTTCGCCATATGGGCGTCGGCAGCGCGCTGGGTGATAAAGATTTGGTTTTGCGGGTTGCGAATAATCCCGACGGCAATTTGCAGTATTTTCATATTGTCACTTCCATAAAAAAGGCGCAGAAATCTGCGCCTTTTTGTTTTTTTATGAACTTAGCTCAGACGGCCGTGGCACGCCTTGTACTTTTTACCGGAACCACACGGGCACGGATCGTTACGCCCCACTTTACGATCGCCGGTCTGTGCGGCGATCGCCGCTGCGGCTTCGCTGTCGTCGGTCTGATGACTCAGCTGCTGCATTTGTGCCAGACGCTCGGCTTCTTCACGACGCTGCTGCTCCATCGCTTCCACCTCTTCCGGCATACGCACCTGAACCTTGCTCAGGGTGCTAATCACTTCATATTTCAGTGACTCCAGCATAGATGCAAACATGGAGAAGGATTCACGCTTGTATTCCTGCTTCGGATCTTTCTGCGCATAGCCACGCAGGTGAATACCCTGACGCAGGTAGTCCATCGCCGCCAGGTGCTCTTTCCACAGGGAGTCCAGGGTTTGCAGCATCACGCCTTTTTCGAAGTGACGCATCATTTCAGCGCCAACAACCTCTTCCTTACGCTTGTAGACGTCCAGCGCGGTTTCAAAGATACGTTCGCGAAGGGTCTCTTCGTGCAGCTCAGGCTCTTTATCCAGCCACTCTTTGATTGGCAGATCGAGGTCAAAGTCATTTTTCAGACGTTCCTGCAGGCCTTCGATATCCCACATCTCTTCCAGAGACTGCGGTGGAATATGCGCGTCGATGGTGGCTTTAAACACATCTTCACGAATGCTGTTGATGGTTTCGCTTACGTCGGACACGTCCAGCAGTTCGTTGCGCTGGGTGTAGATCGCACGACGCTGATCGTTAGCCACATCATCATATTCCAGCAGCTGCTTACGAATATCAAAGTTGCGGCTTTCCACTTTACGCTGTGCGTTAGCGATCGCTTTGGTCACCCACGGGTGCTCAATGGCTTCGCCTGGTTTCATCCCCAGCTTACGCATCATGCCGGACACGCGGTCGGAGGCGAAAATACGCATCAGCGCATCTTCCATAGACAGGTAGAAGCGGGATGAACCGGCATCGCCCTGACGACCCGCACGGCCACGCAGCTGGTTATCGATACGACGGGATTCATGACGCTCGGTACCGATGATGTGCAGACCGCCGGAAGCCAAAACGGCGTCATGACGAACCTGCCAGTCGGCTTTGATCTGCGCAATCTGTTCTGGCGTTGGGTTTTCCAGCTCAGCCACTTCAGCCTGCCAGCTACCGCCCAGCATAATATCGGTACCACGACCTGCCATGTTGGTGGCGATGGTCACCGCCGCCGGATAACCCGCCTGCGCAACAATGTCCGCTTCTTTAGCGTGGAATTTGGCGTTCAGAACGTTGTGTTTGATACCCGCTTTCGTCAGCTCGTGAGAAACCACTTCGGATTTCTCGATGGAGATGGTCCCCACCAGAACCGGCTGGCCGTTGGCAGTGCGGTCGCGAATATCTTCGATGATTGCCTGAATTTTTTCCGCTTCGGTCATGTACACCAGGTCCGGCATATCCTTACGGATCATTGGACGGTTGGTTGGAACGACCACGGTATCCAGCTTGTAGATGGAGCTGAATTCAAACGCTTCGGTATCAGCAGTACCGGTCATCCCCGCCAGCTTCTCGTACAGACGGAAGTAGTTCTGGAAGGTAATAGACGCCAGCGTCTGGTTTTCATTCTGAATATCCACACCTTCTTTGGCTTCCACAGCCTGGTGCAGACCGTCAGACCAGCGACGTCCCTGCATGGTACGGCCGGTGTGTTCATCGACGATGATCACTTCGCCGTCTTTAACGATGTAATCGACGTCGCGGGTGAACAGCGCGTGGGCGCGCAGTGCAGCGGTCACGTGGTGCATCAGCATGATGTTGCTCGGGGAGTACAGGGACTCGCCCTCTTCCATGATGCCTTCAGCGACCAGCAGCTCTTCAATTTTCACCAGACCGCGTTCGGTCAGGTTCACCTGGCGCGCTTTTTCATCAACGGAGAAGTGACCTTCACCCTGGAAGGTATCCGAGTCCTCTTTCTCCTGGCGCAGCAGGTGTGGAATGATTTTGTCCACTTTACGGTACATCTCGGAGCTGTCTTCAGCCGGGCCGGAGATGATCAGCGGAGTACGCGCTTCATCGATCAGGATGGAGTCAACCTCATCCACCAGCGCATAGTGCAGCTTACGCTGGACGCGCTCTTCCGGGCTGAACGCCATGTTGTCACGCAGGTAGTCGAAGCCGTATTCGTTGTTGGTGCCGTAGGTGATGTCCGCGTTATACGCTTCGCGCTTGGCTGGCGCAGGCAGGCCGGACATGTTGATGCCGACGGTCATACCGAGGAATTCGAACAGTGGACGGTTGTTTTCGGCGTCACGCTGCGCCAGATAGTCGTTGACGGTAACGACGTGAACGCCTTTACCGGTCAGCGCGTTCAGGTAAGCCGGCAGCGTTGCGGTCAGGGTTTTACCTTCACCGGTACGCATTTCCGCGATGCAGCGCTCGTTGAGCACCATACCACCCAGCAGCTGAACGTCGAAGTGACGCATGCCGAATACGCGCTTACTCGCTTCGCGCACGACAGCAAACGCTTCCGGGATCAGGCTTTCTAAGGTTTCGCCTTTTTCCAGACGCGCACGGAATTCCGCCGTTTTCGCTTTCAGCTCGTCATCAGAGAGCTTCTCCATCGCCGGTTCCATACCGTTGATGACGGCAACAGCTTTGCGCATACGGCGCAGGGTACGATCGTTACGACTACCAAAAACTTTAGTTAACAATTTGATTAGCATAATAAATTCTCAAACGCCCCATTATGGGCAGATAAATTAAGGTATTGAAAAAGTTAATTTAGCTGAGGCGTTGCGGCCCGGCACGAATGCCGTGAGCCTGGCTAATCCAGGTTGAAACAGAGAATGAAACAGGCGAGACAAACGCACGCTGCGCTGTCTGACGAACCATAACCGGCGGCTGGCTGTCCTGCGTGAGCAGCGCGTTGAGCGTGTCCAGCAGGGCAAGATGCTGAGCCTGAACCGGCAGGGCCTCTTCCGCAACAGGCATGGCCTGCGGTGCCATCGCAAAGGACAGATGGCGGATAACGGTGCGGATAGCGTGCTGGTGCCAGTAATCGACGGTGAAGTTTGGGCGGCGACTGGCTTCAAGCCACGCGAGGTTAGTGAAGTTAACCCGCGTGTTGAAATCGTGTTTAGTGGTGGAGGTTTTTGCGGGCGTCGCCGCTTCGGCACTGTTGCTGAGCGCAGGCAAGCCGAAACTCGCCGCGACCATCCCTAATAAGAGATGCGGCCAGAAGTAACGTCTGCCAAATTGTCGCCAGCGCGTCAGTATTCCGCTCACCTGCTCCACCCAATAAGCCAGCCTCGCAGAGGCTGAGTTCAGTTATTCTTTTTAGCGCCCAGATAGTACCACTAAAGCCAATATACATCAGCAGGAATGAGGTGCCGCCGCGGGGAAAAACGGTCAAGAATGCAGCTAACGCGCACATTTTCTGCGTAAGACAAACGAGAGATAACGCTGGGGCAAACGAAGAAGGGTAAAAATAAAAACGACTGGTCTTCCTGGTCGGAGAGAGTACCAGGTTAACCAGTCGAGTTTTTTACGAAACGGGATGACCCGTTACGCCAGAACCATGCTTGGTGCTTTGAAAGCCAGCGGCAGTTCAGCTTCGTCTTCGAAGGTCACATATTCCCAGGCTTCCTGTTTTGCCAGGACGGCCTGCAACAGTTTGTTGTTCAGTGCATGACCGGATTTAAACGCGGTAAATGCACCAATGATGTTGTGACCACACATGAACAGGTCGCCGATAGCATCCAGCATTTTGTGACGAACGAATTCATCTTCGAAACGCAGGCCGTCTTCGTTCAGTACGCGATAATCGTCAACAACGATGGCACAATCGAAGCTGCCGCCCAGGCACAGGCCGCGGGACTGCAGATATTCGATATCACGCATGAAGCCAAACGTACGGGCTCGGCTGATCTGGCGCATAAACGCATCGGCAGAGAAGTTCATCGCATAGCGTTGGGTGCTGGAATCAATCGCTGGATGGTTAAAGTCGATGGTAAAGTCCAACGAGAAACCATTGTACGGTTTGAATTCAGCCCATTTGTCGCCATCTTCGACGCGAACGGTCTCTTTGATGCGTACAAATTTCTTCGCGCAGTTCAGTTCTTCGATGCCGGCATCCAGCAATAGATAGACGAACGGTGCAGCACTGCCATCCATAATCGGGATTTCTGGCGCATCGACTTCAACAATAATGTTGTCGATACCCAGCCCCGCCAGGGCGGCGTTCAGGTGCTCAACGGTAGAAATCCGCACGTCATGCTCGTTCACCAGACAAGTACAGAGCATAGTATCACGCACAGATTTGGCATCGGCCGGAAAATCTACCGGTGGATTCAAGTCGGTGCGACGATAGATGACCCCGGTATTGGCCGGCGCAGGGCGTAACGTCAGCGTGACTTTCTTGCCGGTATGTAAACCGACACCCGTCGCCTGAACGATACGTTTAAGTGTCCTTTGTTTGATCATCGTATAATCTCGCCAAATTAACTATCCAACCGAGAGTGTATATCACTAACGGTGGGCCAGTTTAGCACAAAGAGCGCAAATCCCCAAATTCCAGCCAATTCTTAGTCAGCTTGCTTACGCAGGAACGCCGGGATATCCAGATAATCTGGCTCTTTCGCCGTTTGCGGCGTTGGGTCGTTCACCACTTTCGCGGCCGGTTTCTGCTCCTGAGTCAGAGGAGACATACCGTGCTGCTGGTAACGATCCATTACCGGTTGCTGAGTCTGCTTGTTAGTCACTAAGGTGATCTCAGGACGCTTGTCCATACCGATACCGGTCGCAACAACGGTCACACGCAGCTCGTCGTTCATTTCAGGGTCAAGGGAAGTACCGATTACCACGGTAGCGTTGTCAGAGGCGAACGCACGGATGGTGTTACCCACGGTTTCGAACTCATCCAGACGCAGGTCAAAGCCAGCGGTAATGTTGACCAGCACGCCGCGCGCACCAGACAGATCGATATCTTCCAGCAGTGGAGAAGAGATAGCCATTTCAGCCGCTTCTTCAGCACGGTCTTCACCGCTCGCCACGCCAGAGCCCATCATCGCGTAACCCATTTCGGACATCACGGTGCGAACGTCTGCAAAGTCAACGTTCATCAGGCCAGGACGGGTAATCAGTTCAGCGATACCCTGGACCGCGCCTTTCAGCACGTCGTTTGCTGCACCGAATGCGTCCAGCAGGGAAATACCGCGACCCAGAACTTTCAACAGTTTGTCGTTCGGGATGGTGATCAGCGAGTCCACATGCTTGGACAGCTCGGTGATACCCTGCTCCGCGAACGCCATACGCTTCTTGCCTTCAAAGTTGAAAGGCTTGGTCACGACAGCAACGGTCAGGATACCTAAATCTTTAGCTACTTCAGCCACAACAGGTGCTGCACCGGTACCCGTACCGCCACCCATACCTGCTGCGATGAAGACCATGTCCGCACCTTCCAGCGCAGCGCGCAGCGCTTCACGATCTTCTTCAGCCGCATTGCGACCGACTTCCGGGTTAGCCCCTGCTCCCAGCCCTTTGGTGATACCACCGCCGATCTGGATAGTCTGGCCTACAGCCGTCTTACGCAGTGCCTGCGCATCGGTGTTAACTGCGAAGAATTCAACACCTTCAATGCGTTCACGCACCATATGCTCTACGGCGTTACCGCCGCCGCCACCGACGCCGATGACTTTAATCACCGCGTCGTTGGTCAGTTCCATAGGTTCAAACATAATTTCTCTCTCCGTTGTGCCTGTCGCCCGAGACCGCTAATTCTCTCCGGTCTCTTAAAAAAATTAAAACTCTTTTCGCAACCAGTTGTTCAGTCGTTTGACCCACGACCCCACTGAGACGCGTTTTTCCACTTCTGCTTCACCACTGAGATGAGATTCCTTCCCGTAGTGAAGCAGGCCCACAGCCGTTGAATAATACGGCTCCTGAGCATAATCCGTTAAACCGGTGATATTCAGCGGCGCACCAATACGCACCTGCGTATGGAACACCCGCTGAGCACAGGCCGCAAGACCTTCAATTTGCGCTGCACCGCCGGTTAATACAATCCCCGCCGCAAGATGATGCTTAACGCCCTGCTGACGAAGCTGTTCCTGTAACTGTAAAATCTCTTCGTTGACCAGGTTGAGCAGCTCGGTATAGCGCGGCTCAATCACCTCTGCCAACGTCTGGCGCTGCAGGCTACGCGGTGGACGACCACCGACGCTCGGCACTTCAACGCTCTCATCTTTGCCAACGATAGACCCCAGCGCACAGCCATGGCGCACTTTAATCGCTTCTGCATCGCTCGGCGGCGTACCAAAAGCGTAAGCAATATCGCTGGTCACAACGTTCCCGGCATAAGGGATCACTTTCGTGTGGCGCAACGCACCGCCGGTATAGACGGCGATATCCATTGTACCACCACCAATATCGACCACACAGACACCCAGTTCACGTTCATCTTCGGTCAGTACGGAATAACTTGCCGCCAGACCGGCGAAAATAAGTTGGTCAACTTTCAGGCCACAACGTTCAACGGCTTTTACAATGTTCTTCGCCATATCGTTGTGACATGTGATCAGGTGCACTTTTGCCTGCATACGTACGCCAGAAAGACCGACCGGGTTCTTGATCCCTTCCTGGTAGTCAATCGCATATTCCTGCGGAATGACATGCAGCACGCGATGCTCGTCGCGGACACGCACGGATTTCGCGGTGTGCACGACGTTTTCAACGTCTTCCTGCGTCACTTCTTCTTCGGAAATCGGCACCATACCGATTTCGTTCTGGCAACTAATGTGCTTGCCAGAAAGGGCCAGATAGACAGAAGAAATCTGGCAATCTGCCATCAGTTCAGCCTGATCGATGGCGCGCTGAACGCATTTGACCACCGATTCAAGATCGTTTACCCCACCTTTATCCATACCACGGGACGGGCAACTGCCTACGCCAATGATATTGACCATACCGTCGGGCAGAACTTCCCCTACTAAAGCGGCAACCTTCGCGGTGCCAATCTCCAGTCCAACTACCAGTTTTCTGTCCGTCGCCTTGATCATTGTTGTTCTGCCTGTACCTGTGCCTGATTCTGTTGCTGATTAGGTTCCTCGACCGGAGCCGGTACCCAACCGACTGCTGCGCCTGAGTCATAGCGCAAATCAACGTAGCTTATCCGTTTGCCGTCAGTCTGTGCCTGCTGCTGTAAAACCGGGTAAAGTTCGACAAAACGCGCCAGACGCTTCATGGTGTCCCCGCGCCCCAGGTTGAGCTTAATGCCGTTCGTTAACGTCAGCTGCCAGGAACGGCGCGCCGTCATGGCTGCATCTTTTAACGTAAATCTGTCCTTCGCCAGCACCTGACCCATTTCACGAAAACCTTGTAACACTTCGTTTTCGCTGCCTTCAGGGCCATACAACATCGGCAAATTTTGCTTGTTGACACGATCGGCCGGGACGCTGAAGGAATTTCCGTCGACGTCAACCATGTGCTGATCATTCCAACGCGCAATGGGCACATATTCAACCAGATGAATCTTCAATTCATCAGGCCATTGCTTTCTTACGCTCGCCTGTTTTATCCATGGCAGACGTTCTATCTGACTCTGGATAATATTGACGTCCTGCGTCATAAAGGTGCCAGGCGAGCCCAGCGCCAGAATTGACTGGCGAATATCGTCGTTACGCGTGTAGTGACGCTCACCGGTGACCACCAGCTTAGAGAGCGGCAACCGCTGCGCATCTTCCATCCAGCCCAGGACCATCCAGCCGCTGATAAACACGGTGCACAGCACCCCGAGCAGGAAAATGATGCCTGCAAGACGCGTTCCATTACTGCGGCGTGAAGAGGTGTATTCGTCCTCGTCATCGCGGTTGCGCGTGTTCAATGCAGCCTGAGACATATCAGCCCGCCTGGTCCAGAATGCGTACGACTAACTGCGAGAAACTCATCCCCGCCTGACGCGCGGCCATCGGCACAAGGCTGTGGCTGGTCATTCCCGGAGAGGTATTCGCTTCCAGCAGATAAAATTGTCCGTCACTGTCCTGCATTACGTCGATGCGTCCCCAGCCACGGCAACCCAGAACATGCCAGGCTTTAAGCACCAGGGACTGTAAATCTGCTTCACGCTCAGATTCAAGACCACAAGGGCAGAAATATTGCGTCTCATCAGAGAGATACTTCGCCTCATAATCATAGAAGGTTCCGGCCGGTTGGATACGGATTGACGGTAAAATTTCTTCGCCAAGCATCGCCACGGTAAATTCCGGCCCGCTGAGCCATTTTTCAATCAGAACTTCTTCATCATGTTGAAATGCCAGTGCTAAAGCGGACGAAAGATCTTCAGCTTTGTCGACTTTGGACATTCCCACGCTGGAGCCTTCCCGGCTGGGCTTTACAATAACCGGTAAGCCCAGTTCAGCAATGCGTGCATTAACGCTATCCGGCAGGCCCAATTCAAATTCGCGACGCGTCAGCGCAACCCATGGCGCAACGGGTAATCCCGCGCCCTGCCACAGCAGCTTGCTGCGCAGTTTATCCATAGATATAGCGGAGGCCATCACGCCGCTGCCGGTGTACGGCATGCCGATCAAATCCAGAAGCCCCTGCAGGGTGCCGTCTTCACCGCCACGACCATGCAAAGCGATAAAGACTTTATCGAAGCCCATGGCTTTTAATTGCGTCACGTCGACCTCTTTTGGGTCGACCAAGTGCGCATTGACGCCACCTTCACGCAGGCCCGCCAGCACAGCCGCGCCGGAATTCAGGGAAACCTCGCGCTCGGCGGAGGTACCGCCAGACAGGACAGCAATCTTATCAGCCATGATGCTCATCCTCCTGGGTTTGCGGCTTCAGTTTGATTTCAGCTAAGGTACGGGCGATTTTGCCGATATTTCCCGCGCCCTGAATCAGAATCAGATCGTTACCTGTCAGGACCGGTGCCAGAATTTCCGCCACCTGTGCAGGGTCAGAAACCAGAATAGGGTCAACTTTCCCGCGCCCACGGATGGTGCGACATAAAGAACGACTGTCTGCGCCAGGAATCGGCGTCTCGCCTGCGGCGTAGACATCTAGCATTAACAGAGTGTCTACCTGTGACAGGACGCTGGCGAAATCGTCATACAGATCGCGAGTACGCGTGAAGCGGTGCGGCTGGAAGATCATCACCAGATTTTTGTCAGGCCAGCCTGCACGCGCGGCTTTAATGGTGGCGTCCACTTCGGTCGGATGGTGGCCGTAGTCGTCCACCAGCATCGCTGTGCCGGTTTTACCGTTCACGGCGTCCAGCGGGAATTCACCGAGGAAGTCGAAGCGACGACCGGTGCCCTGGAAGCTTTCCAGCGCGCGCAGAATCGCATCATCATCAATGCCTTCTTCCGTCGCGACGGCCACGGCCGCTGCGGCATTGAGGGCGTTATGGCGCCCCGGCGCATTCAGCGTGACGTGCAGCAGCTCTTTGTCCTGACGCGCCAGAGTGAAATGCCCCTGCGCACCAATCTGTTTATACTCTTCCACGCGGACGTCAGCGTCTTCGCTGAAGCCGTAAGTGGTGATTTGACGACCCACGCGCGGCAGCAGCTCGCGGATCACCGGATCGTCTACGCACATCACCGCGCGCCCGTAGAACGGCAGGTTGTGCAGGAAGTTGATGAAGGTCTGCTTTAAGTTCTCGAAGTCACCCTGGTAGGTATCCATATGGTCAGCTTCGATGTTAGTGACAATCGCCACCATCGGCTGCAGGTGCAGGAACGATGCGTCGCTCTCATCCGCTTCAGCAATCAGGTAACGGCTGTGGCCCAGACGCGCGTGTACGCCCGCGGCTTTGACCAGACCGCCGTTGACGAACGTCGGGTCGAGACCCGCTTCCGCATAAATACTGGAAACCATCGCCGTGGTCGTCGTTTTACCGTGGGTCCCGGCAATGGCGATGCCGTGACGGAAACGCATCAGTTCCGCCAGCATTTCTGCACGGCGGATCACCGGAATGCGCGCTTCGTGCGCGGCAACGATTTCCGGGTTATCAGAGGAGATGGCGCTTGAGACCACCACCACGCTCGCATCGCGCACGTTTTCCGGACGATGGTTGAAATAGATAGTCGCCCCAAGCGACGCCAGCTGCTGCGTAACAGGGTTTGGCGCCAGGTCAGACCCGCTGATCTGATAGCCTTCGTTAGCTAACACTTCGGCAATACCGCCCATGCCAGCACCACCGATGCCAACAAAGTGAATGTGCCGGACGCGACGCATCTCGGGCACGATTGAACGCAGTTTTGCCAGTTGTTGTGTATTCATTCTCTAAACGCCATCGACTACTTAAAATTCGTGCAGCGCAACACGCGCTGCGAGGGTTAAGCCTGGGCTGCCAGGCTCACTTCTTTTGCCACCCGTTCCGTCGCATCAGGGATAGCGGCCGCGCGCGCGCGTTGCGCCATCTCCAGCAGTGCGTCTCTGTTCCAGCCCGCCAGGGTGGTGGCGACCGCGTCGGCGGTGAATTGTGGCTGTTCAAAAATCTTCGCGGCACCGGCTTTCTCAAGCGGCAGCGCATTCCAGTACTGCTGTCTGTCTTTGTGCTGGAACGGCACAAACAGGGCAGGCAGACCCGCGGCTGCGATTTCGCTCACCGTCAGCGCGCCTGAACGACAGACCACGACATCGGCCCAGGCATAGGCTGCCGCCATGTCGTCGATAAACTCTGTAACTTTATGCTGTGGCTGGCCTTCGTCTGCGTAAGCTTGCTCAACGGTCTGCTGAGCGCCTTTTCCGCTCTGGTGCCAGATCGTCACGGTATCCCCCAGCTTTGCGGCAACCTGCGGCATCGTCTGGTTTAAAATGCGTGCGCCCTGAGAACCGCCGACGACCAGTACACGAACCGGCCCTTCACGGCCCGTCAGGCGAGCATCCGGCAGCGGGAGCGCCAGCACATCCACACGCACCGGGTTCCCCACCACGTCCGCTTTCGGGAACGCACCGGGAAACGCCTGCATGACTTTGGTAGCGATTTTCGCCAGCCACTTGTTGGTCAGACCGGCAATACCGTTCTGTTCATGCAGCACAACGGGAATGCCTAACGACCACGCCGCCAGCCCGCCAGGACCAGAAACATAGCCACCCATGCCCAGCACCACATCTGGCTTAAAGCGCTTCATGATGGTGCGTGCCTGACGCCAGGCGTTAAAAATACGCACCGGAGCCAGCAGCATTGCCTTGAGGCCTTTGCCCCGAAGGCCGGAAATACGAATAAAGTCGATCTCGATACCGTGCTTCGGCACCAGGTCGGCTTCCATGCGGTCTGCGGTTCCCAGCCAGCGTACCTGCCAGCCCTGATCCATTAAATGGTGCGCAACCGCCAGTCCCGGGAACACGTGTCCGCCGGTACCGCCTGCCATCACCATTAACCGCTTCGGTTGATTCATCGTGAACCTCGTGTAAACGCCTGGGCTTTTTCCAGACGCGTCTCATAATCTATGCGCAACAAAAACATGATGGCCGTCGACATAATCAACAGACTCGAACCACCATAACTGATCAACGGCAACGTCAGACCTTTGGTCGGCAGCATACCCGCTGCGGCCCCGACGTTAACCAATGCCTGGAAGCTAAACCAGATACCAATAGAACAGGCTAAGAATCCTGAGAAGCGGTGATCGATCTCCAGCGCTTTCCGGCCGATGGACATGGCGCGGAAAGCGACGAAGAATACCATTAAAAGCGCTAATACCACACCGATATAACCCAGTTCTTCCGCAATAATGGAGAAGATGAAGTCAGTATGCGCTTCCGGTAAATACTCCAGTTTCTGTACCGAGTTACCCAGCCCCTGCCCCCAGACTTCACCGCGACCAAAGGCCATCAGCGACTGCGTCAGCTGATAGCCGCTGCCGAAGGGATCTTCCCACGGGTTCCAGAACGAGGTCACACGGCGAATACGGTAAGGCTCGGCGAGGATCAGCAGCACAACCGCCGAAATCCCCATCCCGATAATAGCGATGAACTGCCACAGCTTCGCGCCCGCCAGGAACAGCATGGCCAGGGTGGTCACAAACAGTACCACCACGGTACCGAGGTCAGGCTGCGCCAGCAGTAATACCGCCAGCACCAGAATGACGCCCATCGGTTTTAAGAAGCCGCGCAGGTTGTTACGCACTTCATCTACCTTACGCACCAGGTAGTTAGCCAGGTAGCAGAACAGGGAGAGCTTGGTAAATTCCGCAGGCTGAATGCGCAGCGGGCCAAAGGCGATCCAGCGTGATGCCCCGTTAACAGAGCTCCCCACCACCAGTACGATCAGCAGCATAATAATCGAGGCGATCAGCATCGCCGTACTGTGCCGCTGCCAGAACTCCATCGGCAGACGCAAGGTCACCAGCGCCAGGCAGAACGCCAGGATAATGTAAAGACCATCACGCTTGGCAAACAGGAAAGGATCGTTCGCCAGACGCTGCCCGACAGGCATTGAGGCTGACGTCACCATAATGAAGCCGACCGCCGCCAGCCCCATCGTGAGCCAGAACAGCGTGCGATCGTACATGACAAGGCTGTCGTTATCTTTTTGACGAGAGCCCATCACCCAGCCTTTGAGCGCCGCAAACAACCATGCCAGGATCCCAAATCCTGGCATGCGCGGCATTTTCAGGCGAGGGAGAGATAAACGCATTAGCCTAACTCCTTCGCCAGGCGGGTAAAGACATCACCACGCTGTTCGAAATTCTTGAATTGATCGAGGCTGGCACAGGCCGGAGAGAGCAGCACCATATCGCCTGGCTTCACGCGAGGAGCAATCAACCGCATCGCCTGTTCCATGGTTTCGGTTTGCTCGGCAACCTCAGGGCGCAGTTCAGCCAGCTCGCTGCCGTCACGGCCGAAGCAGTACAGGCGGATGTTATCTCCGGCGAGATAAGGCTTCAGGGAGGAGAAATCCGCTGATTTACCGTCTCCGCCCAGCAGTAAGTGCAGGGTGCCGTCAACGTGCAGACCGTTGAGCGCGGCCTCGGTGCTTCCGACGTTGGTCGCTTTGGAGTCGTTGATCCAGCGCACGCCGTTGTGCTCCAGCGCCAGCTGGAAACGGTGCGCCAGACCAGAAAACGTGGTTAACGCCTTCAGGCTGGAGGAGCGCGGCAGCCCTACCGCATCCGCCAGCGCCAGCGCCGCCAGGGCATTGGTATAGTTGTGCTGACCAGAGAGCTTCATCTCTTTCACGTTCAGCACTTTCTCACCCTTCACGCGCAGCCAGGTTTCGCCCAGCTGACGGTTCAGGTGGTAATCCCCCATCGTGATACCGAAGCTAATACAGCGATCGTCTGCGCCACGCACCGGCATGGTCAGCGCGTCATCGGCGTTAACAACGCAGACTTTGGCATTTTCATAAACGCGGAGCTTGGCGGCACGGTACTGCTGCAGACCAAATGGATACCTGTCCATATGATCTTCGGTCACGTTAAGGATTGTCGCAGCCGCAGCATGCAGGCTGGAGGTGGTTTCCAGTTGGAAGCTGGAAAGTTCGAGAACATACAGCTCGCAGCCTTTGTCCAGCAGCATCAGCGCCGGTAAACCAATGTTACCGCCAACGCCGACGTTCATTCCCGCCGCTTTCGCCATTTCACCCACCAGGGTGGTGACGGTGCTTTTACCGTTAGAGCCGGTAATGGCGATAACGGGCGCCTGCGCTTCGCGGCAGAACAGCTCGATATCGCCGACAATTTCAACGCCCGCATCCGCGGCAGCGCTCAGCGAAGGGTGCGCCAGCGCCATACCCGGGCTTGCGACAATCAGATCGGCTGCCAGCAGCCAGTCATCATTCAGACCACCAAGGTGGCGTTCAACCTGCTCCGGCAGTTTGTCCAGACCCGGCGGAGAGACACGCGTATCCATCACGCGTGGCGTCACGCCGCGTGCGAGGAAAAAGTCCACGCAGGAGAGCCCCGTGAGGCCCAGCCCGATGATAACGACTTTTTTGCCCTGGTAATCTGCCATGATTAACGTACCTTCAGCGTTGCCAGGCCAATCAGCACCAGCATCAGCGAAATAATCCAGAAGCGCACAATCACGCGCGGCTCCGGCCAGCCTTTCAGTTCATAGTGGTGGTGAATCGGCGCCATACGGAAGATGCGCTGACCGCGCAGCTTGAAGGAACCGACCTGCAAAATCACCGACAGGGTTTCAACCACAAACACGCCGCCCATGATCACCAGCAGGAACTCCTGACGCAGCAGTACGGCGATAATGCCGAGCGCACCGCCCAAAGCCAGAGAACCGACGTCACCCATAAAGACCTGCGCCGGATAGGTGTTGAACCACAGGAATCCCAGCCCCGCGCCGACAATCGCCGTACAGACGATCACCAGCTCACCCGCGTGGCGTAAATAAGGGATGTGCAGGTAGTTCGCAAAGTTCATGTTACCGGTCGCCCACGCCACCAGAGCAAAACCGGCGGCCACAAAGACGGTTGGCATAATCGCCAGACCATCCAGACCGTCGGTCAGGTTAACGGCGTTGCCGGTACCGACAATCACAAAGTAGGCCAGCAGGATGTAGAACAGCCCCAGCTGTGGCATCACGTCTTTAAAGAACGGCACGACCAGCTCGGTGGCAGGCGTGTCTTTGCCTGCCAGATACAGCGCAAAGGCAACGCCCAGCGCGATCACCGACATCCAGAAATATTTCCAGCGCGCGATCAGGCCTTTGGTATCTTTGCGGACGACTTTGCGGTAATCATCCACAAAACCGATGATCCCGTAACCCACCAGTACCGTCAGAACGCACCAGACGTACGGGTTGGAAGGATACGCCCACAGCAGCACGGAAACGACGATGGCGGTCAGGATCATGATCCCGCCCATGGTCGGCGTGCCGCGCTTGCTGAAGTGCGATTCCGGACCGTCGTTACGCACAACCTGGCCGAAAGAGAGTTTTTGCAGACGGGCAATCATGCGCGGGCCCATCCACAACGAGATGAACAGCGCAGTCAGCAGGCTGACGATGGCGCGAAACGTCAGATACGAAAAGACGTTAAAGCCTGAATAATATTTGACCAAATGTTCGGCCAGCCAAACTAACATGTCCCGTTCTCCTGTAATGCGTGCACAACCTCTTCCATGGCGGCACTACGTGAACCTTTCACTAACACAGTCACAATTTGTTTTTCTGTAATCAACGCCTTAAGGCGCGCTATCAACGCGGCTTTATCAGCAAAATGCTCGCCTACGCCGCTGGCATGGCTAATCGCCTGGCTCAGTTTTCCTGCGCTCAGCACGCAGTCCAGCCCTGCCGCTTTCGCCGCTTCACCGACCTGGGTATGGCAGGCTTCGCTTTCGTCGCCCAGCTCTGCCATATCGCCCACCACCATGATGCGATAGCCCGGCATTTCAGATAACACCTGCACCGCCGCCGTCATCGAGCCAACATTCGCGTTGTAGGAGTCATCCAGCAGCAGCTTGTTTTCCGAAAGCTGAATCGGGAACAGACGCCCCGGCACGGCTTTCAGGTTCGCCAGCCCGGTTTTAATCGCCTCATGCGACGCGCCCACCGCCGTCGACAGCGCCGCCGCCGCAAGCGCATTGGCGATATTATGGCGACCCGGCAGCGGCAGCAGCACATCAACGTCACCCGTTGGGGTCGTGAGGGTGAACTCCGTGCCGTGCGACGTCACGTGGATATTGGTCGCGGTAAAATCACTGTTGGCCGCATTCGGCGAGAAGCGCCAGGTTTTACGCGAACCAATGATGCTTTGCCAGTTCAGCCAGTCGTTGTTGTCGGCGTTCAGGATGGCGATACCGTCATCCGGCAGACCGGTGTAAATCTCACCTTTGGCTTTCGCTACGCCTTCCAGCGAGCCAAAGCCTTCCAGATGCGCCGCAGCGAGGTTATTCACCAGCGCGGCTTCCGGGCGAGTCAGGCTCACGGTCCAGGCGATTTCGCCCTGGTGATTCGCCCCTAACTCGATCACTGCAAATTCATGTTCTTTGGTCAGGCGGAGTAATGTCATCGGCACGCCGATGTCATTATTGAGGTTGCCCGCGGTATAAAGCGTATTCCCGCACTGGCTGAGGATCGACGCCGTCATCTCTTTCACCGACGTCTTGCCTGACGAACCGGTCAAGGCGACAACGCGAGTAGGGACCTGCTGACGAACCCAGGCGGCCAGCTCACCGAACGCGAGACGCGTATCTTTCACCACAATTTGTGGCAGATCGATATCGAGCTTGCGACTGACGAGCAGCGCACCAGCGCCGTTCTCTTTGGCCTGTTCTGCAAAATCATGCGCATCAAAACGCTCGCCTTTCAGCGCCACAAACAGACAGCCTGCGGTGATTTTGCGGGTGTCCGTCGTTACGGCATCAATGGTCAGGTCTTGCCCGTGCAGGTCGCCCTGCAGGATGGCAGCGGCCTGGCTTAACGTGATGCTAATCATGCCACTACTCCCAGCAGACGTGCTGCCGTTACGCGGTCCGAGTAGTCCAGACGGCGATTGCCAACGATCTGATAATCTTCATGCCCTTTGCCCGCTAACAGGACAACATCATTTTCCTGCGCCTGCATGATGGTGTTGGTCACGGCTTCCGCACGGCCTTCCACCACGCGAGCGCGTCCAGCGTCCAGCATGCCCGCCAGAATGTCATTAATGATGGCGCGCGGCTCTTCGGTACGCGGGTTGTCATCGGTCACAACCGGAATATCTGCGAACTGCTCAGCAATAGCCCCCATCAGCGGGCGTTTGCCTTTATCGCGATCGCCGCCGCAGCCAAACACGCACCAGAGCTTACCGGCGCAGTGCAGGCGCGCCGCTTCCAGCGCTTTTTCCAGCGCATCCGGCGTGTGGGCATAATCAACCACAACGGTCGGTTTGCCCGGCGCGCTGAACACTTCCATGCGGCCGCAAACCGGCTGCAGACGCGCTGAGGTTTTCAGCAGTTCAGCCATCGGATAACCCAGCGCCAGCAGCGTTGCCAGCGCCAGCAGCAGGTTGCTGACGTTAAAGGCGCCCATCAGGCGGCTTTCAATCTCACCTTCACCCCAGGAAGAGGCAAAGCGGATTGTCGCCCCGCTGTCGTGATAATTCACCTCAACCGCCTTCAGCCAGCGGCCGTGGCAGTTCGGATTGATATGGTCTTCCATCGACACCGCAACCGCATCCGGCAGCTTCGCCAGCCAGCGGCGGCCCACTTCGTCGTCGGCGTTGATGATGGCTTGTCCGTAATGGTGAGTAGAGAACAGCAGCCATTTCGCGGCTTCGTAATGCTCCATATCACCGTGATAATCAAGATGATCGCGGCTCAGGTTGGTAAATACGGAAGCAGCAAATTTCAGCGCCGCTACGCGGTGCTGAACCAGACCGTGCGAAGAGACTTCCATCGCAGCAAAGGTTGCCCCCTGCCCTGCCAGACCGGCAAGCACATGCTGTACGTCTACCGCCGAGCCGGTGGTGTTTTCCGTCGGGCTCACTTTGCCCAGCAGGCCGTTACCTACGGTACCCATCACCGCCCCGGTTTCACCCAGCAGCTGGGCCCACTGCGCCATCAGCTGCGTGGTAGTGGTTTTACCGTTCGTACCCGTGACGCCAACCAGGCGCAGCTGGTCGGAAGGTTCGTGATAAAAACGTCCCGCCAGCGCGGAAAGACGCTCGTTTAACTGGCTGAGATAGATAACCGGCACTCCGTGCATTTCACGGATCTCACCGTCGGTTGCCTCATCTTTGGCCTCAGCAATAATGGCAGCCACACCTTGCGCAATCGCCTGCGGGATATAACGACGCCCGTCCGCCTGATGACCGACCACCGCCACAAAAAGATCGCCAGAAGCAGCCACGCGGCTGTCCAGTACCATCTCTCGCAGTGCTCGCTCCGGTGCATTTGGCACCCACGGAGCGAGAAGGTCGCGCAAATTACGATCTGCCACCTGTACCCTCGCCTTGATTAATTACAAATTCACTTTTTTCGCCCGTCGCCAGCGCATCCGGTTCAATGTTCATGGTGCGTAACACGCCGCCCATGATAGCCCCGAACACAGGCGCGGAGACGGCGCCGCCGTAGTATTTACCCGCCTGTGGATCGTTTATCACGACCACCAGCGCAAAACGCGGATTGCTTGCAGGCGCAACGCCTGCGGTATAGGCAATGTATTTGTTGATATAGCGGCCGTCCGGCCCTACTTTTTTCGCCGTACCGGTCTTGATGGCGATGCGATAACCTTTGATTGCCGCCTTCACGCCGCCGCCACCGGGCAGCGCCACGCTTTCCATCATATGAACAACAGTACGGACGGTTGATTCCGGGAAGATACGCTCGCCGGGAACCGGTGGATCAACTTTGGTAATCGACAGCGGACGATAAACGCCGTAGCTGCCGATCGTTGCGTAGACTCGCGCTAACTGTAACGGTGTCACCATTAGCCCGTAGCCGAAAGAGAAGGTGGCCCTCTCTATGTCAGACCACCGTTGTTTTTGAGGATATAAGCCACTGCGTTCTCCGACCAACCCCAAATTGGTCGCCTTTCCAAGCCCAAAACGTGAGTAAGTCTCTACTAACGCTGAGGACGGCATCGCTAACGCCAGCTTTGAAACACCGACGTTACTCGACTTCTGTAACACCCCGGTCAGGGTCAATTCGCTGTAGCGCGCCACGTCTTTGATTTCGTGGCCGTTAATTCGGTATGGAATGGTATTCAGTACGGTGTTTTCATTGACGATACCGCGCTGAAGTGCAGTCATGACCACCATCGGCTTAACGGTCGAACCCGGTTCGAATACGTCGGTGATGGTACGGTTACGCATAACATCCTTCTGCGTACCGGTGAGATTGTTAGGGTTGTATGAAGGGCTATTGGCCATCGCCAGCACTTCACCCGTGTTGACGTCGACTAACACGGCACTGCCCGATTCCGCTTTGTTAAAAGCCACGGCATTGTTCAGCTCGCGGTAAACCAGCGCCTGTAACCGCTCATCAATACTCAGCGCCAGGTTGTGTGCGGCCTGGCTGTCCGTAGAGGAGATATCCTCGATTACGCGACCATAGCGGTCTTTACGCACAATGCGCTCGCCGGGCTGGCCGGTGAGCCATTTATCAAAGCTTTTTTCAACGCCCTCAATCCCCTGGCTATCGACGTTAGTAAAGCCAATGAGGTGAGCAGTCACTTCGCCGGAGGGATAGTAACGACGGGATTCTTCACGCAGGTGGATGCCCGGCAGCTTTAATTTTTTGATGTAGTCCGCCATGTCAGGGTTCACCTGACGCGCCAGATAGATAAATCGCCCTCTCGGGTTGGTATTCACGCGTGAAGCTAACTGGTCCAGCGGCATCTTCAACGCATCCGCAAGCGCCTTCCAGCGGTTATCAAGCGTGATCCCGCCTGCATCATGCAGTTCTTTCGGATCGGCCCAGATCGCCTTCACCGGCACGCTCACCGCCAGCGGACGACCCGAGCGGTCGGTGATCATCCCGCGGGATGTCGACACTTCCTGAACGCGCAGGGAACGCATGTCACCCTGGCGTACCAGCATGTCAGGAGCGATGATTTGTAGCCAGGCCACGCGTCCAAGCAGAAAACCCAGAGCGAGTAAAATGCAGCCGCAAAGCAACGCAAAACGCCAACTGATAAAGTTGGCCTGTTCTTCCTGACGTTTTGGTTTTAGCGTTTTTGCCGCTGCTTTCATGCGTCGCGTTTTCCCTTATTTTTGTACTACGATATTTTCCTGCGAAGGATCAACATGCTGCAGTTGCAGCTTTTCCGTTGCGATCCGTTCAACCCGGCTGTGATCGCCGAGCGCGTTTTCTTCAAGGATCAGATTTCGCCATTCAATATCCAGCGCATCGCGTTCCAGTACCATCTGCTCGCGTTGCGCAGTCAATAAACGTGTATGGTGGGCGGTGGTCACCACCGTAACTGCCGTGACAATGATGCAAATGAACAGACAGAGTGGCAGTTTCCCAAACCGCAAAAGATCGTCGCCGATCACGCCAGGCAAGGCATGGCGCTCGTTGCTTCCTAACGAATCCTTAACTTTGCTTAGGGTCTCTGTCACTCTGCCGATCATGCGTTCGTCCTCTCTGCAACACGCAGCACTGAACTACGGGCGCGTGGATTCTCTGCCACTTCTTCTTCGCCCGGCATCAACTTGCCTAATGCTCGCAACTGACGGCCACCCAGCTTCCTGAGTTGTTCTTCCGTCATCGGCAGCCCCGCTGGCACCTGTGGACCGCGGCTTTGTTCACGCATAAAGCGTTTCACAATACGGTCTTCCAGCGAATGGAAGCTGATGATGGATAACCGCCCACCCGGGGCCAGCACGTCGAGCGAGCTTTTTAGCGCCAGCTCTATTTCCTCCAGTTCACTGTTTACCCAGATGCGAACCGCCTGGAAGGTACGGGTCGCGGGATGTTTGTGCTTATCCTTCACCGGCGTCGCCGCCGCGATCACTTCGGCCAACTCTTTGGTGCGGGTCATGGGCTCAATACGATTGCGCTCAACGATGGCGCGCGCAATACGTTTGCCAAAGCGCTCCTCGCCAAACGTTTTGATGACCCATGCAATATCGGCTTCGTCAGCGGTCTGTAACCACTCAGCGGCAGACTGACCGCGCGTCGGGTCCATACGCATGTCCAGCGGACCATCACGCATAAAGGAGAAACCACGTTCAGCATCATCAAGTTGGGGTGAAGAGACGCCAAGATCGAGAAGAATCCCGTCGATCTTGCCCGTCAGGCCGCGCTCGGCAACATAATCCGCGAGCGCAGAGAAAGGTCCATGCACGATGGAAAAGCGTGGGTCATTGATGGTCTGTGCAACGGCAATAGCCTGCGGATCGCGATCGATTGCCAGCAGACGTCCTTCCTCTCCAAGCTGGGAGAGAATCAAACGCGAGTGACCACCGCGACCAAACGTGCCATCAATGTAGATGCCATCCGGACGAATATTCAGACCGTTTACGGCCTCGTCCAGTAACACCGTTTTATGTTTATAATTTTCCATCATATTTATAGAGACAAGTCCTGCAGTCGTTCCGATAATGTCGCGGAATCAGACTGCTCAGCGTCGATATCTTCCTTGACCTGTTGATACCAGGTCGTTTCATCCCACAGTTCAAACTTGTTGAACTGCCCGACCAGCATCACTTCTTTGGTCAGACCGGCATGTTGCCGCAACACAGGCGCAATCAGTAATCGCCCTGCGTTATCCATCTGACATTCACTGGCATGTCCCAATAACAGCCGCTGCACGCGGCGTTCCTGCGGGTTCATGCTCGACAGTCGCGACAGCTTTTGCTCAATAATTTCCCATTCAGGCAAGGGGTAAAGCAGCAGGCAGGGGGAGTTAATGTCAATGGTGCAAACCATTTGACCCGCAGCGTTCTCAATCAGCTGGTCGCGGTATCGGGTTGGTACCGATAATCGCCCTTTGCTGTCGAGATTGACTAACGTTGCTCCACGGAACATGCCAGTCTCACCCCTCCTCTCCACTTTAACCCACAAATTCCCACCTAAAGGAGTTTACGGAGCGAGGGAAAAGCTTGTCAAGCCAGGACTCTCCCTATAAGGACTTGGAAGCCCTCTATTTACAGAGATAAACAGTCCTGGTTAATAACTGCACAACTGGCGAGGCAAAATTAACGTTATGAATATTTGTAAGAAAAAAACCGAATATGCACACTAGCGTTAAAGCTCACTCAATATCATCGCAGATAAATATAAAGTGTCAGTTTGCGACGCGGGCAGCATTTTATGACAGATTCTCAGGGGATAACAGCGCCAGATTCACTCTGGCACCCGGTAAGCGCGGCGGTTGCCACGTAAGCTGGCACAGGAGGAGGAAAAACGTCTGATTATTCATCGGCCGAATAGGGTTTGTAACAAAACAATACAAAGATAGCTGTTTAAAATCGCTGAGATGTTCTTTAAAGGACAATTTAAAAGACAAAATGAATTAAGAAAAATAGGCGATTATGATCTCACAAGAATTATCCTAATTTCTCTCCGGGAATTATCCGCACGATTTATCGCAGCAAAATGGGGCAGACTTCTCCGCCCCGGTCATTTCATTTTTGGCGGCTTAAAATTCCGCGATGATAGAGATTACGTTTGATACGCGTCAGGCCCGGCTTCGGTTTGCGCGGCTCATCCAGGCTTGCCAGCACAATCTCCAGCACGCGTTCAGCCACATCGCGGTGACGCTGTGCTACCGCCAGCACCGGACACTGGAGGAAGTCGAGCAGCTCGTTATCCCCGAACGTGGCAATCGCCAGATCGGAGGGCAGTTTACCTTCACGACGTAATGTTACATCCATGACACCCTGCAACAGCGCAAATGACGTGGTGAACAGCGCCTGAGGCATCGGGTGCGTTTCCAGCCATTTCTCAAACAGCTGCGCTGCGGCTTCACGTTCGTAGCTGTTGGCATAGAGGTAGTGAACCTCGCGCGGATCGTCTTTCCAGGCAGTTCTGAATCCCTGCTCACGCAGGAAGCTCACGGAAAGCTCGGGCAACGCGCCAAGATACAGCACTGTTTCAGCGGGGAACGTTCTCAGCTCCGCGGCCAGCATTTCTGCATCTTCCTGATCCGCACCCACGACGCTGGTGAAATGCTCGCGATCGAGAGCGCGATCCAGCGCAACGATTGGGAACGAGTCGTTCGCCCAGCGCTGGTAGAACGGATGCTCTGGCGGCAAGGAGGTCGATACGATGATGGCATCCACCTGGCGCTGGAGCAGATGCTCAATGCAGCGCATCTCGTTGTCGGGCTGGTCTTCCGAGCAGGCAATCAGCAATTGATAGCCGCGCTGGCGCGCCTGACGTTCAAGATAGTTGGCGATACGGGTATAGCTGGTGTTTTCCAGGTCTGGGATCACCAGACCAATAGAGCGGGTACGCCCGGCACGCAGGCCGGCTGCGACAGCATTCGGATGGTAGTTATGCTCACGAACCACCGCCATAACTTTTTCAACGGTCTTGTCGCTGACACGGTACTGCTTTGCTTTACCGTTAATCACATAGCTGGCCGTTGTTCGTGACACGCCGGCTAGCCGGGCGATTTCATCCAGTTTCACAATTGCCCCTTAAAAAAAGAAAAGAGTCCATGGCCCTGTCAAGGTTATGGTTAAATCTTTTAACATCTAAACGCAGAAAAGCCTTCGCGGCAACCGCTTTTATCTGCGTTGTCGGCTGATTACGCAAAAAAAAGCCCGGCTTTGGTGACCGGGCAGAAAGAGGCGAACCTTTTTGACAACTAACGCATGATTTTCTCACCGCGTGACAGGCCCACGACACCCGATCTCGCGACCTCGACAATTTTTGCGACATCCCGCACGGACGCCAGGAAAGCATCCAGCTTGTCGCTTGTCCCAACCAGCTGAACCGTATAAAGAGAAGGCGTGACGTCGATAATTTGTCCGCGGAAAATATCAGCATTGCGTTTGACTTCATCACGCCCGTAGCCACTGGCCTGGATTTTCACCAGCATGACCTCACGTTCAACGTAGGCCCCCTGCCCCAACTCGCTCACGCGCAGTACGTCGACCAGCTTATGCAGTTGTTTCTCAATCTGCTCAAGCACTTTGGCATCACCGACGGTTTGGATCGTCATGCGCGACAGCGTCGGGTCTTCCGTCGGGGCAACGGTCAGGCTTTCAATGTTATAGCCGCGCTGCGCAAAAAGGCCAATGACGCGCGACAGTGCGCCAGACTCGTTTTCCAGTAAAACAGATAATATCCGGCGCATATCAGGTTCTCTCCGTTTTGCTTAACCACATTTCATCCATACCACCACCACGAATATGCATCGGATAAACGTGCTCGGTTCCATCAACAATCACATCCATAAAGACGAGGCGGTTGTTTTTAACGTGCTCGAGCGCTTGTGCGAGCTTCGTTTCCAGCTCAGCCGGATCGGTCACCCGCATGCCTACATGACCGTAAGCTTCAGCAAGACGAACAAAGTCCGGCAGCGATTTCATGTAGGACTGGGAGTGGCGGCCAGAGTAGATCATATCCTGCCACTGCTTGACCATACCGAGATAGCCGTTATTCAGGTTCAGCACCAGTACCGGCAGTTCATATTGCAGCGCGGTAGACAGCTCCTGAATGTTCATCTGAATACTGCCGTCCCCCGTCACGCAGACGACGGTTTCATTCGGTAGCGCCAGCTTCACGCCCAGCGCGGCAGGCAGACCAAAGCCCATGGTTCCTAACCCACCGGAGTTGATCCAGTGTCGCGGTTTATCAAACGGGTAATACAGGGCGGCGAACATCTGATGCTGCCCCACGTCTGAGGTCACGTACGCCTCACCTTTCGTCAGTCGCCACACCGCTTCAATGACCGCCTGCGGCTTAATGTTTTCACTTTGCGTGTCATATTTCAGGCACTGACGCGCGCGCCACTGCTCAATCTGCTGCCACCAGTCGCGGATCTCATCCAGCGGCTGGGTTGCACTCTCCTGGGCCAGCAGATCCAGCATTTGCTCCAGAACCTGCCGGGCATCACCGACGATCGGCACATCAGCCGACACCGTTTTTGAAATTGACGTTGGATCGATATCAATGTGCAGCACGGTGGCGTTCGGACAATACTTCGCCAAGTTGTTGGTGGTGCGATCGTCAAACCGCACGCCGACGGCAAAGATCACATCGGAATGATGCATTGTCATGTTGGCTTCATAGGTACCGTGCATACCCAGCATCCCCAGCGCCTGACGATGGGTTGCAGGGAACGCCCCCAGCCCCATCAGCGACGACGCAACGGGAAGATTAAGCTTTTCAATCAGTTCACGAAGCTGGGCTTCACAGGCAGAGTTGATCGCCCCGCCACCGACATAGACCACCGGTTTTTTGGCGGCCAGAAGCGTTTGCAACGCTCGCTTGATCTGACCTTTATGCCCCTGCGTTGTGGGGTTATAAGAGCGCATGCTGACCGCTTCCGGCCAGACATAAGGCAGCTTGTTTGCCGGGTTGAGGATATCTTTAGGCAGATCGACCACCACCGGTCCCGGGCGTCCGCTCGCCGCCAGCCAGAAGGCTTTTTTCAGTATGCCTGGAATGTCTTCTGTTTGCTTGACCAGGAAGCTATGCTTCACAACGGGACGCGAAATCCCGACCATGTCGCACTCCTGAAACGCATCGTAGCCTATCAGCGAGGTTGCCACCTGCCCGGAGAGGATCACCAGCGGGATAGAGTCCATATAGGCCGTCGCAATGCCGGTAATGGCGTTTGTCGCGCCGGGGCCGGACGTGACTAATACCACGCCCACTTCACCCGTCGCACGTGCCAGGCCGTCAGCCATGTGTACCGCCGCCTGCTCGTGACGTACCAGAACATGGTCAATGCCCCCAACCGTATGCAGCGCATCATAAATATCGAGGACCGCACCGCCAGGGTAGCCGAACACTTGCTTTACGCCCTGATCGATCAGCGACCGAACGACCATTTCCGCGCCAGACAACATCTCCATGCTTTGCCTCCAGGCATTTTGTTATAGACGGACTGCCGAATTCATTTCCGCACCGTCTTACGATTGGGATAAACCAATCTTATATTTTGCAGAGTGTTCTTTACCTTAACCGCTCGTTATGAGGCAGGCAATTAGCAAACCTGGGGAGATAAACGGTGGGTAAAGCAGAAAAAGCAGCCGTTAAGAGAAGATATGGTTAATTCCTCTGAGAATAGAGGATGGGGTGATAAATCATCGCTGAAAAGCGCGACAATGCAGAAAATCATCTATTTTTGCGCGCCAGAGAGCAACCCGAAAAAAAGCACAATAGAATAAAATATCAGTTATCTAAAAAAAATCAGGATAAATCACATAAATCGATGCGATTTATCCTGATGCGTTTACCGGCGGCAGATGCCAACCAGCAACTCTTCCATCCACTGATGTCCTTTATCCCGGCCCGCTGCTTCATGCCAGGAAAGATAACAGGTTCGGCTATTTAGCTTAAGCGGCAGAGGCAAAATTTGCAGATTTAAAGATTCAGAAAACTCTTCTGCCAGCCAGCGCGGTGCAATCGCCACCAGATGCGTTTGGGAGACAACGTTTAATACGCTGACCATAGCCATCCCCTGATAAGCCACGCTCGCCTGTTTATCCGCAGTGTCATACCACGGCAGGCTAAAAGAAGCATATCTGTCGAGCGCAACAACGGCATGCTGCTCGTTATAAACATCGTTTTCTCGCAGCGGAGAATTCATGCGCGGGTGTTTTTTACTGGCGACCAGAACCATTTCATCCTTAAACAGCGGCACGCAGGAAAATTCCGGACGACGGAACTCTTCATACCCCAGAACGAACTCTATCTCCTGATAGCGTAACTGATGTTCCGTGTTTTGATTCAGGGATGATTTAAAAGCAAGATGGATATTTGGTGCGATCTCTTCAACTTTATTATAGATAATCGACGTTAAATAATTATCTAATGGACTACAGACACAAAGATGGAATACGCGCTCGCTGCTTAAGGGTTCAAAGCCCGACCCCGGCAGCTCATTTTGAACCAGTTGCAACGCCTGGCGAATAGAGCCAAACAGCTGGTATGCGCGCGCTGTAGGCTGAATCCCTCTCCCGTATCGAACAAATAATTCGTCGTTAAACATAAGCTTAAGCCTGGCAACGGCATTACTTACGGCAGGTTGTGACATCCCCAAGGTTTGAGCAGCGCGGGTGATATTCTGTTCCTGCATGACAGCATCAAACACCGTCAGAAGATTCAGATCCACCGTGCGTAACTGCGGTTTAATCCCATCAGTAGCTTGAGGTTGTTTAATATTATTTTCTGGCACTTCTGACTCCACTGTCACGCTACACCCCTTTGCCAACGTACGGTAATAATCTCGAAAAATATGATTTATCATGCAAATACGATCAGCGAAAGAGAATGATTTAAAATTCGGAATATATAAAGACTCTATATTAACGAAAGTTAATGAACAAAAATGATATGTTTGACTTTAGGAGCCAAATGAAACCATAAACTAAACAAATATACAATTGCCATCAGGTTAATGATGACGTAAGTATTATTAAACAATTATCGCTATCGTCCAACAGTTAGTTAACAACCTGTTACCCCCGTCCGCTTTTCAGCATTCTGGAATAGATTCACTGCATTTATAACTTAATGATCTCAAAACGCTTTAAGCACAAAGAATTCTCTTCACCCCGTTTCACGCTTGTTTGAACAATTATATTTTTTTGTTTCTGCAATTTTTTATTAAGTCCAAAATTAGACAATTAGACGGGTCAAAAAAGCAAAAACCAGCACAATTAGCTAAAGTGAATATCCTGTTGATCTCGTCTGTCGGGCCCGTTTTCATCCTCAGGGGTTGACATGAACAGCCGTATCCAGTACCACTAAAAGCATATTGAATTTAACGGAGCACGATTCATGACACGCACCATTCGTTTCACCGGTCTACTACTACTAAACGCATCCACTGTGCGCGGTAGACTGGCGGGCGAAATTCAGCGTTGAATCGTCACCAGTAAGACTAGAAACCCGCGCCACTGCGCGGGTTTTTTTATGCTCGTAGCAAGGCGCCCTAAGACTGACAAGGACCTAACCCATGAGCCAGCAAGTCATTATTTTCGATACTACTTTACGTGACGGTGAACAGGCATTACAGGCAAGCCTGAGTGTAAAAGAGAAACTGCAGATCGCGCTGGCTCTCGAACGTATGGGTGTCGACGTGATGGAGGTCGGTTTCCCGGTCTCGTCTCCGGGTGATTTCGAATCCGTACAGACCATTGCGCGCACCATTAAAAACAGCCGCGTATGTGCCCTGGCGCGCTGCGTAGAGAAAGATATCGACGTCGCTGCCGAGTCGCTGAAGGTCGCCGAAGCGTTCCGTATCCACACCTTTATTGCCACCTCGCCTATGCACATCGCAACCAAGCTGCGCAGCACGCTGGATGAGGTGATTGAGCGCGCGGTCTACATGGTTAAGCGCGCACGCAACTATACCGATGACGTTGAGTTCTCCTGTGAAGATGCGGGCCGTACGCCAATCGAAGACCTGGCGCGCGTTGTAGAAGCCGCCATCAACGCGGGCGCGAAAACCATCAACATCCCGGACACCGTCGGCTACACCATGCCGTTTGAGTTCTCCAACATCATCACCGGCCTGTATGACCGCGTGCCGAATATTGATAAATCAATTATCTCCGTCCACACCCACGATGATTTGGGTCTGGCCGTGGGTAATGCGATTGCCGCCGTCCACGCTGGCGCACGTCAGGTAGAAGGCGCGATGAACGGTATCGGCGAACGCGCGGGCAACTGTTCGCTGGAAGAAGCGATCATGGCGATCAAAGTGCGCAAAGACATTATGGACGTGCACACCCGCATCAATCACAACGAAATCTGGCGCACCAGCCAGACCGTCAGCCAGATTTGCAACATGCCTATTCCGGCTAACAAAGCGATTGTCGGCACCGGCGCCTTCGCGCACTCCTCCGGTATTCACCAGGATGGCGTCCTGAAGAATCGTGAAAACTACGAAATCATGACCCCGGAATCCATCGGACTGAATCAGGTGCAGTTGAACCTGACCTCCCGTTCCGGTCGCGCCGCGGTTAAACACCGTATGGAAGAGATGGGTTATAAGGACAGCGATTACAACATGGATCAGCTGTACGACGCGTTCCTGAAGCTGGCCGACAAAAAAGGCCAGGTGTTCGACTATGACCTGGAAGCACTGGCCTTTATTAACAAGCAGCAGGAAGAGCCGGAGCATTTCCGTCTGGATTACTTCAACGTGCAGTCCGGCTCCAGCGACATCGCCACCGCCTCGGTCAAACTGGCCTGCGGCGATGAAATTAAAGCAGAGGCCGCTAACGGTAATGGCCCTGTTGATGCCATCTACCAGGCGATTAACCGCGTCACCGAGTACGACGTTGAGCTGGTGAAATATGACCTGACGGCCAAGGGCCACGGCAAAGATGCACTGGGTCAGGTGGATATCGTGGTCAATTACAACGGCCGTCGCTTCCATGGCGTGGGCCTGGCGACCGACATCGTTGAATCTTCCGCGAAAGCGATGGTGCATGTTCTGAACAACATCTGGCGCGCCGCCGAAGTCGAAAAAGAGTTGCAACGCAAAGCTCAGAATAAAGAGAACAACAAGGAAACCGTGTAATGTCGAAGAATTACCATATTGCTGTGTTGCCGGGCGACGGTATTGGTCCGGAAGTGATGGCACAGGCGCTGAAAGTACTGGAAGCCGTTCGCGCGCGTTTTGCGATGAAAATCACCACCAGCCACTACGATGTGGGCGGTATTGCGATTGATAACCACGGTACGCCACTGCCGAAAGCGACCGTGGAAGGCTGCGAAAATGCCGATGCTGTGCTGTTTGGTTCCGTCGGTGGCCCGAAGTGGGAACACCTGCCGCCGGCAGAGCAGCCAGAGCGCGGCGCGCTGCTGCCGCTGCGTAAACATTTCAAGCTGTTCAGCAACCTGCGTCCGGCGAAGCTGTATCAGGGTCTGGAAGAGTTCTGCCCGCTGCGTGCGGATATCGCCGCCAACGGTTTCGACATTCTCTGCGTGCGTGAACTGACCGGCGGGATCTATTTCGGTCAGCCTAAAGGACGCGAAGGCAGCGGGCAACACGAGAAAGCGTTCGACACCGAGGTGTATCACCGTTTCGAAATCGAACGTATCGCCCACATCGCGTTCGAGTCGGCGCGCAAACGCCGCCATAAAGTAACCTCCATTGATAAAGCGAACGTGCTGCAGTCTTCCATTTTGTGGCGCGAGATCGTCAGTGAAGTCGCTAAGCAGTACCCGGACGTCGCGCTGTCGCACATGTACATCGACAACGCGACCATGCAGCTGATTAAGGATCCGTCCCAGTTTGACGTGCTGCTGTGCTCCAACCTGTTCGGCGATATTCTCTCTGACGAATGCGCGATGATCACCGGCTCGATGGGCATGCTGCCCTCCGCAAGCCTGAACGAAGAAGGCTTTGGCCTGTACGAACCGGCAGGCGGTTCAGCGCCAGATATCGCGGGCAAAAACATTGCCAACCCGATTGCGCAGATCCTCTCCCTGGCCCTGCTGCTGCGCTACAGCCTGGATGCAGGCGAGGCAGCAACCGCAATTGAAAACGCCATTAACCGGGCGTTAGAAGAAGGCGTCCGTACCGGTGATTTAGCACGCGGCACGGCGGCAGTCAGTACCGATGAAATGGGCGACATCATTGCCCGCTATGTCGCTGAAGGGGTGTAATCATGGCTAAGACGTTATATGAAAAGTTGTTTGATGCGCACGTTGTTTACGAGGCACCGAACGAAACCCCGCTGCTGTACATTGACCGTCATCTGGTACACGAAGTGACCTCTCCTCAGGCATTTGACGGCCTGCGCGCGCACAAGCGCCCGGTACGTCAGCCGGGTAAAACCTTCGCGACGATGGATCACAACGTTTCCACCCAGACCAAAGACATTAATGCCTCGGGTGAGATGGCGCGTATCCAGATGCAGGAGCTGATTAAGAACTGCAACGAATTTGGCGTTGAGCTGTACGATCTGAACCATCCGTATCAGGGTATCGTCCACGTGATGGGGCCTGAGCAAGGGATCACCCTGCCGGGCATGACCATCGTCTGCGGCGACTCCCATACCGCAACCCACGGCGCGTTTGGCGCTCTGGCGTTCGGGATTGGCACTTCCGAGGTGGAGCATGTGCTGGCGACGCAGACCCTGAAACAGGGCCGCGCCAAAACGATGAAGATTGAAGTGAAGGGTAAAGCTGCACCTGGCATTACCGCGAAAGATATCGTGCTGGCGATTATCGGTAAAACCGGCAGCGCAGGCGGCACCGGTCACGTTGTTGAATTCTGCGGTGAAGCCATCCAGGCGTTGAGCATGGAGGGGCGCATGACCCTGTGCAACATGGCCATTGAGATGGGTGCCAAAGCCGGTCTGGTCGCGCCGGACGAAACCACCTTCAACTACGTGAAGGGTCGTCTGCACGCACCGAAAGGTCAGGATTTTGACGACGCGGTAGCGTACTGGAAAACCCTGAAAACCGACGATGGGGCGACGTTTGACACCGTCGTCACGCTGCAGGCAGAAGAGATTGCGCCGCAGGTGACATGGGGCACCAACCCGGGCCAGGTAATTTCCGTCAATGACGCGATTCCCGATCCGGCCTCCTTCGCCGACCCGGTCGAGCGCGCCAGTGCGGAAAAAGCGCTGGCCTACATGGGTCTGAAGCCTGGCGTGCCGTTGACCGACGTGACCATTGATAAAGTCTTTATCGGTTCCTGCACCAACTCCCGTATCGAAGATTTGCGTGCCGCAGCCGAGATTGCCAAAGGCCGCAAAGTGGCGCCTGGCGTTCAGGCGCTGGTGGTTCCTGGCTCCGGCCCGGTGAAAGCCCAGGCGGAAGCCGAAGGTCTGGATAAGATCTTTATCGAAGCGGGCTTCGAGTGGCGCCTGCCCGGTTGCTCCATGTGTCTGGCCATGAACAACGATCGCCTGAATCCGGGTGAGCGCTGCGCCTCTACCAGCAATCGTAACTTTGAAGGCCGTCAGGGCCGCGGTGGGCGCACCCATCTGGTCAGCCCGGCAATGGCCGCCGCTGCGGCAGTCACCGGCCATTTCGCCGATATTCGCAGCCTGAAATAAGGAGACAATCATGGCAGAGAAATTTACCCAACATACGGGCCGTGTTGTCCCGCTGGACGCCGCTAACGTCGATACTGACGCTATTATTCCAAAACAGTTTCTGCAGAAAGTGACGCGCACCGGTTTCGGCGCACATCTGTTTAACGACTGGCGTTTCCTGGACGATAAGGGAGAAGTGCCTAATCCGGAATTCGTTCTGAACTTCCCGGAATATAAAGGCGCCTCCATTTTGCTGGCACGCGAAAACTTTGGCTGCGGCTCATCCCGTGAACACGCGCCGTGGGCGCTCACCGACTACGGTTTTAAAGTGGTCATTGCCCCAAGCTTCGCGGATATTTTTTACGGTAACAGCTTCAACAACCAGCTGCTGCCCGTCACGCTGAGCGATGAACAGGTCGATGAGTTGTTCGCGCTGGTTAAGGCGAATCCGGGCATTTCGTTTGAAGTGGATCTGGAAGCAGAAGTGGTGAAAGCCGGGGATAAGACCTACAGCTTCAGCATTGATGCCTTCCGCCGTCACTGCATGCTGAACGGTCTGGACAGCATTGGTTTAACTCTCCAGCACGAAGACGCTATCTCAGCGTATGAGAACAAACAGCCTGCGTTTATGGGCTAAAGGCAGTGGCCCGCTAAGCGCGGGCCACTGATTCCAGCACATTTTTGCATTCCAGCCCTCTTATTGCTTTTCGGCTTCCAGTATCAAACGTCTTTAACCCGGCACGTCAATACCAGCGTGATGACCGAGATCGCTGCGATCGTCCAGTACACGGATGCATGCCCATAGCTTTGCGCCAGCGCCCCCTGAATCACGCCCGCCAGAATCACCCCGGTTGAAATGCTGTTGGTAAAAAGCGTGGTCGCCGAGCCGGCACGGCCGGGCATAAGATCCTGAAACCAGAGCATGCCGATCCCGGCAACAATCCCAATAAACACGGCGTTAAACAGCTGCAGCGCCAGCAACGCTTCCCGCGAATGGAAAAGGATCAGCCCCGCGTAGAACAGCACCCCGGCCGCCACGGCGACGATCATCATCCTGCGCTTTCCAAACCGCTTAACGTAGTAACCCGCCAGAATCATTGCCGGAATTTCCAGCCCGGCGGCAGTTCCCATTAAGATCCCCGCAAGCTTGTCCGGCAGGCCCAGATCGCTGCTGATCCACAGCGGCATATCGATGATGTACATGGTGTTGCAGGTCCACATCAGCGTGGAGGCAATAAACAGCATGCGGACGTTTTTGTCCTGCCAGCCGCTCACCTCGGTGACAGGTTTATCCGTCGCCTGTTCGACGCGCGCCACGGACGGCAGCGCGAAGGCTATCAGCGCCAGGCTGATGACAAAAATCCCGGCGGCGATGAAAAACATGGTGGTAAAGCCGTAGTTCAACGCCAGCATGAAGGCCAGCGGCGGGCCAATGACCCACGCCAGCGAAAGCTGGGCGCGCATCACCGAGCTGAACATCACCACTTCACGCGCCGAGTTATCCGCATATTCACGGGCCAGCGCGAACAGCTGCGGCATGGCGGTATTCGCCAGCGACGCCAGCAGCACGCCGCAGGTAATGAGCGTCAGATAGTGACGGTTGAAGGCAAAGAGCAGCGCGTTGCCCACGGCCATGGCGCAGCAAAAGAGGATCAGCCTGCGGC
The DNA here is from genome assembly GCF_008364625.2 of Enterobacter dykesii. Lineage (NCBI taxonomy): Bacteria > Pseudomonadati > Pseudomonadota > Gammaproteobacteria > Enterobacterales > Enterobacteriaceae > Enterobacter > Enterobacter dykesii. Next base: position 687,875 of record NZ_CP126604.1, on the reverse strand, counting down.
GATCGCCCTGGCTGTCCGATCGTTTCGCCAGCGCGAGGCTGACCAGGATCCCGGCAATGGCGTTGACGGTATAAAACAGGCCGACCCAAAACGGCTGCGCCCCCACCTCGCGGCTAAGAAACAGGCTCAGCGTCGGGGCCTGAAGCGCCCCCGCCACGCCCATCATAAAGGCCACCAGCATAAAAGCGGCATACACGCCGTTCAGGCGTCGCCCCATCGTCATCAACCACAGCATGCGCAAGTCCTTGTGAAAGCGAATCGAAATTGGGTGAATAGTAAACGAAAAAAGCCAGCAAAAACATTTTGCTGGCGGGTGATAAGCACCAATACTCAGTCACACATGATCGAGGCGAGTTAGCGGGAAGAGGTCGGGGCTGTAACGTCCCACTGCATCAGTTCTTCTAACGTTTTCAGCCGTTGCTCTGCACACCGGCGGGCCAGCCAGGACGCTCCTTTTGTCGCTGAAAAGTACTGCTGATAAAACTGACGTGCGGTAGACCTCTTCATAATTTACCTCCTCGCTTCATCGGGGAGAATTATTGGCCTAATATAGGGATAAATAAATTGCTGGTTTTTTGTCAGGAGTTCCCCTTTTATGCCTTCCGGTCGTCTGCAACAACAGTTTATCCGCCTCTGGCAGTGCTGCGAGGGGCAATCGCAGGAGACCACGCTCAACGAGCTGGCTGACCTGCTTAGCTGTTCCCGCCGCCATATGCGCACGCTGCTCAACACCATGCAGCAGCAGGGCTGGTTAAGCTGGGAAGCGGAGGCAGGACGCGGCAAACGCTCGCGGCTGACCTTCCTCTATACCGGGCTGGCGCTGCAGCAGCAGCGCGCGGAAGATCTGCTCGAACAGGACCGCATCGATCAGCTGGTACAGCTGGTGGGCGACAAGGCCGCCGTGCGCCAGATGCTGGTTTCCCATCTCGGGCGCAGCTTTCGTCAGGGCCGACACATTCTGCGGGTGCTCTACTACCGTCCGATGAAAAATCTATTGCCCGGCACGGCCTTACGCCGCTCAGAAACCCACATGGCCCGGCAAATCTTCAGCGGCCTGACGCGCATAAATGAGGAAAACGGGGAACTGGAAGCGGATATCGCGCACCACTGGCAGCAGCTTTCACCCCGCCACTGGCGCTTCTTTTTACGCCCCGGCATCCACTTTCACCACGGCCGCGAGCTGGAAATGCTCGACGTCATCGCCTCTCTGGAACGCGTCCGCAAGCTCCCGCTCTACTCGCATATCTCCCGCGTCCACTCGCCCACGGCCTGGACGCTGGATATCGAGCTGTCGCAGCAGGATAAGTGGCTTCCCTGGCTGCTGGGCTACGTGCCGTCGATGATTTTGCCCGGCGAGTGGGAAACATTGAACAATTTTGCCAGCCTGCCAATTGGCACCGGGCCCTACTCCGTCTCCCGCAATAACAGCAACCAGCTGAAAATCCGCGCGTTCGATGAATACTTTGGCTATCGGGCGCTCATCGACGAGGTGAACGTCTGGGTATTACCGGATCTCAATGAAGAGCTGAGCGCCGGCCTAACGCTGGAAGGCCCCACCACGGGAGAAAAAGCCGTGGAGAGTCGCCTGGAGGAGGGATGCTACTATCTTCTCTTTGACCGCCGCACCCACCGTGGGGCAAACCAGGCCGTCCGCAGGTGGGTTAGCCACGTTTTGTCCCCTTCTAATCTGATTTACCATGCGGAAGAGCAGTACCAGACATACTGGTTCCCGGCGTACGGCCTGCTTCCGCGCTGGCACCACGCCCGCCCGGTGCACTGCGACAAACCCGCTGGGCTGGAGTCCATCACCCTGACCTACTACCGCGAACACGTGGAGCATCGTTTTATCGCCAGAATCATGACCCGACTGCTGGCAGCCGAGGGGGTCAGGTTAGAGGTCAGGGAAGTGGACTATGACGAATGGCATCAGGGGGAGATCGCCAGTGATATCTGGCTCAACAGCGCCAACTTTACCCTGCCGCTCGATTTTTCATTATTTTCACACCTGTATGAAGTCCCGCTGATCCAGCACTGCATCGACCGTGACTGGCAGCAGGATGCCGCCCTGTGGCGCGCGGGCGAAATGAATCTTGCAGCCTGGTGCCAGCAGCTTCTGGCCGAGCAGGCGATCGTACCCTTGATCCACCACTGGCTGATGATCCAGGGCCAGCGCAGCATGCGCGGCCTGCGGATGAACACCCTGGGCTGGTTTGATTTTAAATCCGCCTGGTTTGCGCCGCCGGAGCCATAACGCTTTCGTAATATTCACCAAATCATTACAATAGCGCCGTTCTCAACGGGGTGCTGCATCACAGATGTGCGCTGAGATAATACCCGTCGAACCTGATCCGGATAACGCCGGCGAAGGGATTTGAGGCTGTCGCTCAAAATCCTTTGCCACTCAACCTTGAGGTGCAAAGTGTTAAAAAAAGTTCTCCCCCTGCTGGCGCTGTTTGCGCTGCCTGCTTTTGCGAAGCCCGTCCTGACGGTCTACACCTACGACTCCTTCTCTGCCGACTGGGGCCCTGGCCCGGTGGTTAAAAAAGCCTTTGAAGCGGACTGTAACTGCGAACTGAAGTTCGTGGCGCTGGAAGATGGCGTATCGCTACTCAACCGTCTGCGCATGGAAGGGAAAAACAGCAAGGCCGACGTGGTGCTCGGGCTGGATAACAACCTGCTGGAAGCCGCCTCGCAGACCAAACTGTTTGCTAAAAGCGGCGTCGCGGCAGATGCCGTTAACGTGCCGGGCGGCTGGAAAAACGACACCTTTGTGCCGTTCGACTATGGCTACTTTGCTTTTGTTTACGACAAAAATAAGCTGAAAAACCCGCCGAAGAGCCTGAAAGAGCTGGTTGAGAGTGACCAGAAATGGCGCGTGATTTATGAAGATCCGCGCACCAGCACGCCAGGCCTGGGCCTGCTGCTGTGGATGCAAAAGGTTTACGGGGATAAAGCGCAGGAGGCGTGGCAGAAGCTGGCCGCTAAAACCGTCACTGTCACCAAGGGCTGGAGCGAAGCCTATGGCCTGTTCCTCAAAGGTGAAAGCGACCTGGTGCTGAGCTACACCACCTCTCCGGCCTACCATATTATCGCCGAGAAGAAAGACAACTATGCAGCCGCAGATTTTGCGGAAGGGCACTATCTGCAGGTGGAAGTCGCCGCGCGTACCGCCGCCAGCAAGCAGCCGGAGCTGGCCGAGAAGTTTCTGAAGTTTATGGTTTCACCGGGGTTCCAGAATGCGATTCCCGCAGGCAACTGGATGTATCCGGTCACGAACGTTACCCTGCCCGCAGGTTTCGAGCAGCTGACCAAACCAAACACCTCGCTGGAATTTACGCCGCAGCAGGTCGCCGCGCAGCGTGCAGCATGGGTAAGTGAATGGCAACGCGCCGTCAGCCGTTGATTCCCGGCTGGTTACTGCCCGGGCTGCTCGCCGCCACAGTGATGGTGGTGGTCAGCCTGGGGGCTTTTCTTGCGCTGTGGTTCAACGCGCCAGAGAGCGACCTGCTCGCTCTCTGGCACGACAGCTACCTCTGGCACGTTATCCGGTTCTCCTTCTGGCAGGCGTCGCTTTCAGCCCTGCTGTCGGTGTTCCCGGCTATTTTCCTGGCGCGCGCCCTGTACCGGCGGCGTTTTCCCGGCAGGCTGGCACTGCTGCGCCTGTGCGCCATGACGCTGATCCTGCCCGTGCTGGTGGCGGTATTTGGGATCCTCAGCGTTTACGGTCGTCAGGGCTGGCTGGCTTCGCTGTTCGGCGAGCTTGGTCTGGAATGGTCATTCTCTCCTTACGGACTGCAGGGCATTCTGCTCGCGCACGTGTTTTTCAATATGCCAATGGCAACGCGCCTCTTCTTGCAGGCGCTGGAAAACATTCCCGGCGAACAGCGTCAGATTGCGGCTCAGCTCGGCATGCGCGGCTGGTCATTCTTCCGCTTTGTCGAATGGCCGTGGCTGCGCCGCCAGATCCCGCCCGTCGCGGCGTTAATCTTCATGCTCTGCTTTGCCAGCTTTGCCACCGTGCTGTCGCTCGGCGGCGGGCCGCAGGCCATCACTATTGAGCTGGCGATTTACCAGGCCTTAAGTTACGACTACGATCCCGGTCGCGCCGCGCTGCTGGCGATGGTGCAGATGGCGTGCTGTCTGGCGCTGGTGCTGTTGAGCCAGCGGCTGAGTAAAGCCATTCCCGCTGGCAGTAATCAAATTACCGGCTGGCGCGATCCGCAGGACAGCCTGCACAGCCGCGTTACCGATTTTATCCTGATCGCGCTGGCGCTCCTGCTTCTGCTGCCGCCGCTGATGGCCGTTATCGTTGACGGACTGAACCTTAATCTCATGTCCGTCCTGCAACAGCCCGTCCTCTGGCAGGCGACATGGACCTCGCTGCGTATCGCCCTCGCAGCAGGGTTACTGTGCGTCATGCTAACCATGATGCTGCTGTGGAGCAGCCGTGAACTCTATGCCCGGCAGGCCCAAAAGGCCGGACAGGCGCTGGAGCTGACGGGCATGCTGATTCTGGCAATGCCGGGCATCGTGCTGGCGACGGGCTTCTTTTTACTGTTCAACAGCACCGTCGGCCTGCCGGAAAGCGCCGACGGCATTGTGATTTTTACCAACGCCTTAATGGCCATCCCTTACGCGCTCAAAGTGCTGGAAAACCCGATGCGCGACGTCAACAGCCGCTACGGTTTGCTGTGCCAGTCGCTGGGCATGCAGGGCTGGCAGCGGCTGAAGGTGGTCGAACTGCGCGCGCTGAAACGTCCACTGGCGCAGGCGCTGGCGTTTGCCTGCGTGCTCTCTATTGGAGACTTTGGCGTCGTGGCGCTGTTCGGCAATGACGATTTCCGCACGCTGCCATACTGGCTCTATCAGCAAATCGGCTCTTACCGCAGCCAGGACGGCGCGGTCACCGCGCTGTTACTGCTGCTGCTGTGCTTTGCCTTATTTACCGTTATCGAAAAACTTCCGGGGCGTGATGTTAAAACTGACTGATGTAACCTGGCTTTATCAGCATCTGCCGATGCGCTTCACGCTCTCCGCGCGTCAGGGGGAGATGATCGCCGTACTTGGCCCAAGCGGCGCGGGAAAAAGCACGCTGCTTAATCTGATTGCGGGTTTTCTGCAGCCGGCAAGCGGCTCGATAGTCATTGAAAATCAAGATTATACCCACGCACCTCCCGCAAAACGTCCTGTCTCGATGCTGTTTCAGGAAAACAACCTGTTTACCCACCTGACGGTGCGGCAAAACATCGCGCTGGGAATGCATCCGGGACTCAGGCTGAACGATGCCCAGCGCCAGAAGCTGGAGATCATTGCCGCCCAGATGGGGATCAGCGAGTTCATCGACAGGCTGCCGGGCGAGCTTTCTGGCGGCCAGCGTCAGCGCGTGGCGCTGGCGCGATGCCTGGTTCGCGAGCAGCCGATCCTGCTGCTGGATGAGCCGTTCTCGGCGCTCGATCCCGCGCTGCGCCAGGAGATGCTCGCTCTGGTGCAGGACGTCTGCCAGCGCCAGCGGCTGACGATGCTGATGGTTTCGCACAGTATTGAGGATGCTGCCCGCATCGCACCGCGATCGGTGGTGATTGCCGAAGGGCGTATTTTGTGGGATGGAAAAACAGAAGAACTGCTGAGCGGTAAGGCAGGGGCATCTTCACTGTTGGGTATTCGTGCGGTCTGATGCCCTCACCCTGGCCCTCTCCCACCGGGAGAGGGCAAACACGTTAACGGCTCACCACTTTCAATAAAATCTCACCGTACACCGGCATCAGCGGATGACGAATCAGCGCGACAAGGGCTACCACTGCCACGCCCAGCGTCAGCGGCGCCAGCCAGAGCAGACGAGTACGCGGAAGGTAGCGCGTCAGGCGATCGACACTGGCTTTCGCGCTGCGCCACAGCCGCCAGCAGAGCCATGCCGCCAGCCACAGCAGCACGGCCGTTCCCAGCAGCAGCCATTTAAACTCGCCGCTTTGCATCCCGTCAGGAATATCGATGGCTGCGCCCGCGAGGATCCCCGGCAGGAAGTAGAACGGAGGCCAGAAAACGCAGCCGATAATGTTCGGCACCACGAATTTCGCGACGGGCAGATCCAGCATCCCCGCCACCATCGGCACCAGCGGACGCGTTGGCCCGACAAAGCGGCCGACGAGGATGGTAAACATGCTGTGCTGATGCAGCGCATGCTCGGTCTTATCCAGCAAGGCTTTGTTCTTTTTCATGAACGACCAGCGGTGCAGCGGCTTCTTAAAGCGCCAGCCCAGCCAGAAGGAGATCCAGTCGCCGAGCAGGCAGCCGATAATCCCGGCCAGCCACGCCTGCCAGAAATTAACCTCGCCGCTGCCAATCAGCGCCCCAAGCCCGGCCATCATCACGGTGCCGGGTAGGATCAGCCCAACCAGCGCCAACGATTCCAGAAACGCCACCAGCGCCACGGCGATGAGCGAGTACATAACGGACTGGGTAATAAAGTGTTCCAGCAATGCCTGCATAACTATTCCGGTCAGAAAACGAATCAGCGATTCTGCTTAGCGCCCCGCACCGCGTCAAGGCAACAATTGTCTGAATAGTTTACAGGTTGCTTTCTGCATTCACCTGTTTGTTTATCTTTTTTTACCGTTTATTCACATCCCGCGCGGAATTCGCTCGGGCTGGCCCCGGTACATTTTTTAAATACCCGGGAGAAATAGAGCTGATCCTCAAAGCCCACGTTGCGCCCGACGGTGGCAATCGGCATCCGGGTGGTACTGAGCAGCAGCTTTGCCTGGCTGATGCGCTGATCCTCGCGCCAGCTCAATACGCTGACGCCAAGCTGCTGGCGGAACAGATGCGACAGCCGCGACGGCGACAGGCAGACGTGCTGAGCAACGCTGGCGATATCAAACTGGCTATCGGCCAGGTGGTCGCTGATGTACTGGCAGGCGTCGCGCACGCGGTTATCCAGCGGGGGGTTAAGCGATTCGTTAATCGCCTCCATCCGTCGCAGCAGCAGCTGTTCAAGCAGGTTAATCGCCAGCAGTTCGGCGTAGCGCCCACCGGCCTGTCCCGCCTCGATAATCTGCGCAAAAAGCTCGCGAAACTGCGCCAGATGAACCTCATCCGGGCGATAAAAACCGGTGTGCGCAAAAATAGCTGGCCAGGAAAGCCACTCCTGCCAGTAGGCGCGCGGACGGAAATAGACCCACTGGTGATACCACTCTTTGGCATCCGGATGACGGCCATAGTGGTGGATCTCCCCCGGCGGGAACAGCAGGATATCGCCGGGGCGGCAGACAAACTGCTGGTCACCGTTCTTGATGATCCCTTCCCCTCGCACGGTCAGATTGAGGATATACCCTTTCATGCCGAGCGGTCGGTCGACGTAAAAGTCGAGGTATCCCTCAGCCTCGATAGGGGTCAGTCCCGCCACAAGGTGCGCGTTAAACGAGTATCCCGGCAGCAGGGGATCGTTTTGCGTTTCGGCCATAGATTCAGTTCTCCCAAGGGTCCTGAAGGAAACCAATTGTCCATATCACTAAAAGCAGCTTTAAAATGGCCCGCGAAAAGATCCAAAAAGCATCACGCCGCTTTTACGTCCGCCATGTTTCAGCCTTTCCCCCTGATTTGTCCGCCAGAGCAGGCGGATAACCAGTAACAAAAGTGTCTATAAGTGCGGCAGAAATGTCCACATTGAATATTTGCACGGCGTCACACTTTCCGTTGTAACAGCAATTTAGTCCATAAGATTAGCGGATCCTGCCTGACGACTTTTTTCCCCAGTCTCTAATGTTCTTCCATACCTGTTTTTTCGATGGAGCAACACCATGGCAATTGCGATTGGCCTCGATTTTGGCAGCGATTCGGTTCGCGCGCTGGCAGTGGACTGTACGTCCGGCCAGGAGATAGCAACCAGCGTTGAGTGGTACCCGCGCTGGCAAGAGGGGCGCTACTGTGATGCGCCGAACAACCAGTTCCGCCACCACCCGCGTGACTATATCGAGTCGATGGAAGCGGCGATCAAAACCGTCCTGGCTGAACTGACTGACGCCCAGCGGGCTGAGATTGTCGGGATTGGCGTCGACAGCACCGGCTCCACGCCTGCCCCTGTGGATGCCGAAGGCCGCGTGCTGGCGCTGCGCCCGGAGTTTGCCGACAACCCGAACGCCATGTTCGTGCTGTGGAAAGACCACACCGCCGTGGAAGAGGCCGAAGCCATTACGCGCCTGTGCCACCAGCCGGGCAAGACAGACTACTCCCGCTACATCGGCGGGATTTATTCCAGCGAATGGTTCTGGGCCAAGATCCTTCACGTCACACGTGCCGACGCAGCCGTTGCGCAGGCTGCGGCGTCATGGGTTGAGCTGTGCGACTGGGTGCCTGCCCTGCTCTCCGGCACCACCCGCCCGCAGGATATCCGCCGCGGCCGCTGCAGCGCCGGGCATAAATCCCTGTGGCACGAAAGCTGGGGCGGTCTGCCTCCGGCCGCGTTCTTCGATGAGCTCGACCCGATCCTCAACAAGAGCCTGACATACCCGCTGTTTACCGACACCTTTACCGCCGATATTCCCGTCGGCACCCTCTGCGAAGAGTGGGCGACGCGCCTCGGTCTGCCGCAGAACGTGGCGATCTCAGGCGGTGCCTTTGACTGCCATATGGGCGCCGTGGGCGCGGGCGCACAGCCAAACACGCTGGTCAAAGTCATCGGGACCTCAACCTGCGACATCCTGACGGCGGATAAAGCCACCGTCGGCGACCGCGCGGTGAAAGGCATCTGCGGCCAGGTTGACGGCAGCGTGGTGCCGGACTTCATCGGTCTTGAAGCGGGTCAGTCCGCGTTTGGCGATATCTACGCCTGGTTTGGTCGCGTGCTGGGCTGGCCGCTGGACCAGCTGGCGGCGGCACATCCTGAACTGAAAACCCAGATAGCCGACAGCAAAAAGCAGCTTCTGCCGCAGCTCACCGAAGCCTGGGCAAAAAATCCGTCTCTCGATCACCTCCCGGTGGTGCTGGACTGGTTTAATGGCCGCCGCACGCCGTTTGCCAACCAGCGCCTGAAAGGGGTGATCGCGGATCTCAACCTGGCTACCGACGCCCCTGCGCTGTTCGGCGGCCTGATTGCCGCAACGGCCTTCGGTGCCCGCGCCATTATGGAGTGCTTCACCGGGCAGGGTATCGACGTCAACAACGTGATGGCGCTGGGCGGTATCGCCCGTAAAAACCCGGTGATCATGCAGGCCTGCTGCGACGTGCTGAACCGTCCGCTGCAGATTGTGGCCTCCGATCAGTGCTGCGCGCTGGGCGCGGCGATTTTCGCCGCCGTGGCCGCGGGCGTTCATGCGGACATCCCGACCGCGCAGCAGCATATGGCGAGCGCCGTCGAAAACACGCTCCAGCCGCGCGCCCAGCAGGCACAACGCTTTGAACAGCTTTATCAGCGCTACCAGCAATGGGCAAAAAGCGCCGAACTTCACTATCTCCCTGTCGCCGCCCCGGCCAAAAGCACCGCGGACACTACGGCAACCCTGACCCATTAAGGACACAATGATGACCATTTTTAATAACTATGAAGTGTGGTTTGTGATTGGCAGCCAGCATCTGTACGGACCGGAAGCGCTGCAGCAGGTGACGAAACACGCGGAGCACGTTGTTAACGCGCTGAACGCAGAAGCTAAACTGCCGTGCAAACTGGTGCTGAAACCGCTGGGCACCACGCCGGACGAAATCACTCACATCTGCCGCGACGCCAACTACGACGATAAATGCGCCGGTCTGGTGGTGTGGCTGCACACCTTCTCTCCGGCCAAAATGTGGATCAACGGCCTGTCTATCCTCAACAAACCGCTGCTGCAGTTCCATACCCAGTTCAACGCCTCCCTGCCGTGGGACAGTATCGACATGGACTTTATGAACCTGAACCAGACCGCGCACGGCGGCCGCGAGTTCGGCTTCATCGGCGCGCGTATGCGTCAGCAGCACGCGGTGGTCACCGGCCACTGGCAGGATGGCAAGGCGCAACAGCGTATCGGCTCCTGGATGCGTCAGGCGGTATCCAAACAGGATACCCGCCATCTGAAAGTGGTGCGTTTCGGCGACAACATGCGTGAAGTGGCGGTCACCGATGGCGATAAAGTTGCCGCGCAGATCAAGTTCGGCTTCTCCGTGAATACCTGGGCCGTGGGCGACCTGGTGCAGGTGGTCAATGAAATCAGCGACGGCGACGTGAGCGCGCTGGTGGACGAGTACGAAAGCAGCTACCGCCTGACGCCTGCGGCACAAATCAACGGCGACAAGCGTCAGAACGTACTGGACGCAGCGCGCATCGAGCTGGGCATGAAGCGCTTCCTGGAACAGGGCGGCTTCCACGCTTTTACCACCACCTTTGAAGACCTCCACGGTCTGAAACAGCTGCCGGGTCTGGCGGTACAACGTCTGATGCAGCAGGGCTACGGCTTTGCGGGCGAAGGCGACTGGAAAACTGCCGCTCTGCTTCGCATCATGAAGGTGATGTCGACCGGTCTGCAGGGCGGCACCTCCTTTATGGAGGACTACACCTATCACTTCGAAAACGGCAACGACCTGGTGCTCGGCTCCCACATGCTGGAAGTGTGTCCGACAATCGCCGTCGAAGAGAAACCGATCCTCGACGTGCAGTATCTCGGCATCGGCGGTAAAGCCGATCCGGCGCGTCTGATCTTCAACACTCGTACTGGCCCGGCCATCAACGCCAGCCTGATCGACCTCGGCGATCGTTTCCGCCTGCTGGTGAACTGCGTCGATGCGGTTGAAACCCCACATTCTCTGCCGAAACTGCCGGTCGCCAACGCCCTGTGGAAAGCACAGCCTGACCTGCCAACCGCCTCTGAGGCTTGGATCCTGGCCGGCGGCGCGCACCACACGGTGTTCAGCCACGCGCTGGATCTGAGTGACATGCGTCAGTTCGCCGAGCTGCACGACATCGAGCTGACCGTGATTGATAACGATACCCGCCTGCCCGCCTTCAAAGACGCGCTGCGCTGGAACGAAGTCTATTACGGTTCAAAACGCTAAGTACGGAATGCCCGGTGACGCTACGCTCACCGGGCAGGGAGACAACAATGTTAGACGATCTCAAACGTCAGGTGCTCGAAGCCAACCTGGCGCTGCCGAAACATAATCTGGTCACCCTGACCTGGGGCAACGTCAGCGCCGTTGACCGCGAAAAAGGCGTGTTCGTGATTAAGCCTTCCGGCGTGGATTACACGGTGATGACCGCAGACGATATGGTCGTTGTCAGCCTCGAGACTGGCGAAGTGGTTGAAGGTAAGAAAAAACCGTCCTCCGATACGCCGACTCATCGCCTGCTGTACCGGTCATTCCCGACCATCGGCGGCATCGTGCATACCCATTCGCGCCACGCCACCATCTGGGCGCAGGCGGGCCAGTCCATCCCGGCGACCGGCACCACCCACGCGGACTACTTCTACGGTACCATTCCCTGCACGCGTCTGATGACCGACGCGGAGATTAACGGGGAGTACGAGTGGGAAACGGGGAACGTGATTGTCGAAACCTTCGAAAAGCAAGGGATCGACGCCGCGCAAATGCCCGGCGTGCTGGTGCACTCCCACGGCCCGTTTGCCTGGGGTAAAAACGCGGAAGACGCGGTACATAATGCGATCGTGCTCGAAGAAGTCGCCTATATGGGGATCTTCTGTCGCCAGCTGGCGCCGCAGCTGCCGGATATGCAGCAAACCCTGCTGGATAAGCATTACCTGCGCAAGCACGGCGCGAAGGCCTATTACGGGCAGTAAACTGTATATAAACCCAGCATTAAATTCTTAACCAGGCTATAATCAGGCCTGGTTTTGTTTTCTGGGATAACGGTGTGGCGCAGGCGCAAGAAGGCTTTTTACTGACCCGACACTGGCGGGATACCCCTCAGGGCACCGAGGTCGCGTTCTGGCTGGCGACGGACAACGGTCCGCTGCACGTTACGCTTCCCCCGCAGGAATCCGTGGCTTTTATTCCTGAAGCGCACGTCGAAAAAGTGAAACAGCTACTGCGCGGCGAAAACGGCTGGCGCATCACTCCGCTTGAGCTGAAAGATTTCCACCGTCAGCCGGTTTACGGCCTCTACTGTCGCGCCCATCGTCAGCTGATGCGCTATGAAAAGCTGCTCCGCGAGGCGGGCGTTACGCTCTACGAGGCGGATATTCGCCCACCGGAACGCTTTCTGATGGAGCGGTTTATTACCGCCCCCGTCTGGGTCGACGGCACCGATCATAGCGGCAGCCTCGTTAACGCGCGCCTGAAGCCGAATCCGCACTACCGCCCGCCGCTGAAGTGGGTCTCCCTGGATATCGAAACCACCCGCCACGGCGAACTGTACTGCATAGGTCTGGAAGGCTGCGGCGATCGGGTTGTCTATATGCTCGGGCCGCCGAATGGCGATGCGTCCACGCTGGATTTCCGGCTTGAGTACGTCAACAGCCGCCCGCAGCTGCTGGAGAAGCTTAACCAGTGGTTTGCAGACTATGATCCCGACGTTCTGATCGGCTGGAACGTGGTGCAGTTTGACCTGCGCGTGCTGCAAAAACACGCCGAGCGCTACCGCATCCCGCTGATGCTGGGGCGCGGAAACAGCGAGCTGGAATGGCGCGAACACGGTTTTAAGAACGGTGTCTTCTTCGCGCAGGCTAACGGTCGCCTGATCATCGACGGCATCGAGGCGCTTAAGTCCGCCTTCTGGAACTTCTCTTCATTCTCCCTCGAAGCGGTCGCACAGGAACTGCTTGGCGAAGGCAAATCCATCGACAACCCCTGGGACAGAATGGACGAGATCGACCGGCGCTTTAACGAAGACAAACCCGCGCTCGCCACCTATAACCTGAAAGACTGCGAGCTGGTCACGCAGATCTTCCACAAAACCGAGATTATGCCGTTCCTGCTGGAGCGCGCGACGGTAAACGGCCTGGCCGTCGACAGACACGGCGGCTCCGTAGCGGCCTTTAGCCACCTCTATTTTCCGCGGATGCACCGGGCAGGATACGTCGCCCCCAACCTCGGGGACGTGCCGCCGCAGGCAAGTCCCGGCGGGTATGTGATGGACTCCCGGCCAGGATTGTATGACTCCGTTCTGGTGCTGGACTACAAAAGCCTCTACCCGTCGATTATCCGAACCTTCCTGATCGATCCCGTCGGGCTGGTTGAGGGCATGGCCCAGCCGGATGATGTGCACAGCACGGAAGGTTTCCTCGGCGCACGCTTCTCGCGCGAAAAAAACTGTCTGCCTGAAATCGTGGGAAACATCTGGCACGGGCGCGACGAGGCCAAGCGCCACGGCAACAAGCCGCTATCACAGGCGCTGAAAATCATCATGAATGCCTTTTACGGCGTGCTGGGCACCAGCGCCTGCCGCTTCTTTGACCCGCGTCTGGCCTCCTCGATCACCATGCGTGGGCACGAGATTATGCGCCAGACCAAAGCGCTGATTGAGTCCCGGGGCTATGACGTCATCTACGGCGACACGGACTCCACATTTGTGTGGCTTAAGGGCCCGTACTCTGAAGACGATGCCGCACAAATCGGCAAATCGCTGGTCGCCTTCGTGAACGACTGGTGGCAGGAACATTTGCAGAAAGAGCGGTTAACCAGCGCGCTGGAGCTGGAATTTGAAACCCATTTCGCCCGTTTTTTAATGCCCACCATTCGCGGTACCGATCAGGGCAGCAAGAAGCGTTACGCGGGGCTGATTCAGGAAGGCGACGCGCAGCGGATGGTTTTTAAAGGGCTGGAAACGGTGCGTACCGACTGGACGCCGCTGGCGCAGCAGTTCCAGCAGACGCTCTATCTGCGCGTGTTTCGCAATGAGCCGTATCAGGACTACGTGCGCGAGACGATAGCCAGCCTGATGGCGGGCGAACTTGACGCGCAACTGGTATACCGCAAGCGCCTGCGCCGCCCGCTGGCGGAGTACCAGCGTAACGTTCCTCCGCACGTACGCGCCGCACGTCTCGCGGATGAAGAAAACGTCCGCCGTGGCCGCGCGCCGCAGTATCAAAACCGGGGAACCATCAAATACGTCTGGACCACTAGCGGCCCGGAACCCGTGGATTATCAGCATTCTCCTCTGGATTACGAACACTATCTGACGCGTCAGCTTCAGCCGGTTGCCGACGGAATTTTGCCCTTCATCGACGATGATTTTGCTACACTAGTGACAGGGCAACTTGGCCTATTTTGACGCGTGACGAAATGGCTGCCATCCAGTACCATAGCGCCCTTTCCATTCCCGGACCCATTTTTCGATGACCGTCTTTTTTGACGGTAGCCGAACTATTGCCTGCAATTAAAGATTAGAGCCGAACAACTATGCCTTTTACACTTGGTCAACGCTGGATCAGCGATACAGAAAGCGAACTTGGATTAGGAACCGTCGTAGCAATCGATACGCGTATGGTTACCCTCCTCTTCCCTGCCACCGGTGAAAACCGTCTGTACGCTCGCAATGACTCCCCTGTAACCCGCGTGATGTTTAATCCGGGTGACACCGTGACCAGCCATGACGGCTGGCAGCTCAAGATTGAAGACGTAAAAGAAGAGAATGGACTGCTCGCCTACATTGGTACTCGTCTTGATACGGATGAAGCCAATGTCGTCCTGCGTGAAGTGCTGCTCGACAGCAAGCTGGTGTTCAGTAAGCCGCAGGACCGCCTGTTTGCCGGGCAAATCGACCGTATGGATCGCTTCTCCCTGCGCTATCGCGCGCGTAAGTTCCAGAGTGAACAGTACCGCATGCCGTGGAGCGGCCTGCGCGGCCAGCGCACCAGCCTGATCCCCCACCAGCTGAACATCGCCCACGACGTGGGCCGTCGTCACGCGCCGCGCGTGCTGCTGGCAGATGAAGTGGGCCTGGGTAAAACCATCGAAGCGGGCATGATCCTGCATCAACAGCTGCTTTCCGGCGCTGCCGAACGCGTGCTGATTGTGGTGCCAGAAACCCTGCAACACCAGTGGCTGGTTGAAATGCTGCGCCGCTTTAACCTGCGCTTCTCTCTGTTCGACGATGAACGCTATGCCGAAGCGCAGCACGATGCCGACAACCCGTTTGAAACCGAACAGCTGGTCATTTGCTCCCTGGACTTCGTGCGCCGCAGCAAGCAGCGTCTTGAGCACCTGTGCGATGCCGAGTGGGACATTATGGTTGTTGACGAAGCGCACCACCTGGTCTGGAGCGAAGACGCGCCGAGCCGCGAATACATGGCTATCGAGCAGCTTGCCGAGCGCGTGCCTGGCGTCCTGCTGCTGACCGCAACGCCGGAGCAGCTGGGTCTGGAAAGCCACTTCGCCCGTCTGCGCCTGCTCGATCCAAACCGTTTCCACGACTTTGCGCAGTTCGTGGAAGAGCAAAGTAACTACCGCCCGGTCGCCGATGCCGTCGCCATGCTGCTGGCGGGCAAGCGTCTTTCTGATGACGAACTTAACACCCTGAGCGATCTTATTGGCGAGCAGGATATCGAGCCGCTTTTGCAGGCCGCGAACAGCGACAGCGACAACGCGGAATCCGCCCGTAAAGAGCTGATCGACATGCTGATGGATCGCCACGGCACCAGCCGCGTGCTGTTCCGTAACACCCGTAACGGCGTAAAAGGCTTCCCGAAACGCGAGCTGCATACGATTAAACTGCCGCTGCCGACGCAGTATCAGACGGCGATTAAAGTCTCCGGCATTATGGGTGCGCGCAAAACCCAGGAAGAGCGCGCCCGCGACATGCTTTATCCGGAACAAATCTACCAGGAATTTGAAGGCGATACCGGCACCTGGTGGAACTTCGACCCGCGCGTGGAGTGGCTGATGGGCTACCTGACCGCTCACCGCTCCCAGAAAGTGCTGGTGATCTGCGCTAAAGCGGCCACCGCGCTGCAGCTGGAGCAGGTTCTGCGCGAGCGTGAAGGCATTCGCGCCGCCGTGTTCCACGAAGGCATGTCCATCGTCGAACGCGACCGCGCCGCGGCGTGGTTCGGGGAAGAGGACAGCGGCGCACAGGTTCTGCTGTGCTCGGAAATCGGCTCTGAAGGCCGTAACTTCCAGTTCGCCAGCAACCTGGTGATGTTCGATCTGCCGTTCAACCCGGATCTGCTGGAGCAGCGTATCGGCCGTCTGGATCGTATCGGTCAGGCGCATGATATTCAGATCCACGTGCCGTATCTGGAAAAAACCGCGCAGTCCGTGCTGGTACGCTGGTTCCACGAAGGTCTGGACGCGTTTGAGCACACCTGTCCGACGGGCCGCACCATTTATGACCAGGTGCATGGCGATCTGATCGGTTACCTGGCCGCGCCGGAAAACACGGAAGGGTTTGATGAGCTGATCAAGTCCTGCCGTGAGAAGCACGACGCGCTGAAAGCGCAGCTGGAGCAGGGTCGCGATCGCCTGCTGGAGATCCATTCCAATGGCGGTGAAAAAGCGCAGGCGCTGGCTGAGAGCATTGAAGAGCAGGATGATGACACCAGTCTCATCAGCTTCTCCATGAACCTGTTCGATATCGTCGGCATCAACCAGGACGACCGCGGCGAGAACCTGATTGTCCTGACCCCGTCCGATCACATGCTGGTGCCAGATTTCCCCGGCCTGCCGGAAGATGGCTGCACCATCACCTTTGAGCGCGATGTGGCGCTGTCCCGCGAAGACGCCCAGTTCATCACCTGGGAACACCCGCTGATCCGTAACGGCCTGGACCTGATCCTCTCCGGCGATACCGGCAGCAGCACCATCTCCCTGCTGAAAAACAAGGCGCTGCCGGTGGGCACCCTGCTGGTGGAGCTGATCTACGTTGTGGAAGCGCAGGCGCCGAAACAGCTGCAGCTCACCCGCTTCCTGCCGCCAACGCCCGTCCGCCTGCTGCTGGACAAAAACGGCACTAACCTGGCGGGACAGGTTGAATTCGAGAGTTTCAACCGACAGCTGAGCGCGGTAAACCGCCATACGGGCAGCAAGCTGGTGAACGCGGTACAGCAGGATGTGCACGCTATTCTGCAGCTGGGCGAAACCCAGATTGAAAAAGCGGCCAGAGCGCTGATTGACGCCGCGCGCAGCGAAGCAGACGACAAACTGTCTGCGGAGCTATCCCGTCTGGAAGCGTTAAAAGCCGTCAACCCGAACATCCGTGACGACGAGCTGGCGGCGATTGAAAGCAACCGTCAGCAGGTGCTGGAAAGCCTGAATCAGGCTGGCTGGCGTCTGGATGCCCTGCGTCTTATCGTTGTGACGCATCAGTAAACGGAGCGCAAGATGGTGATGGAGCCTTACAATCCGCCGCAGGATCCCTGGCTGGTCATTCTGTATCAGGATGAACACATTATGGTAGTCAACAAGCCCAGCGGCCTGTTGTCCGTGCCGGGGCGTCTGGACGAGCACAAAGACAGCGTGATGACGCGCATTCAGCGCGATTATCCGCAGGCGGAGTCAGTCCATCGCCTGGATATGGCCACCAGCGGCGTGATTGTGGTAGCGCTGAACAAAGCGGCGGAACGCGAGTTAAAGCGCCAGTTCCGCGAGCGCGAGCCGAAAAAGCAGTATGTCGCCCGCGTCTGGGGTCACCCCGCGCAGGCGGAAGGGTTGGTGGATTTACCGCTGATCTGCGACTGGCCGAACCGGCCTAAGCAGAAGGTGTGTTACGAAACCGGCAAGGCCGCGCAGACCGAGTACGAAGTGCTGGAGTACGCGCCGGATAATACCGCACGCGTCCTGCTTAAGCCGATTACCGGACGTTCGCACCAGCTGCGCGTGCATATGCTCGCCCTGGGTCATCCCATTCTGGGCGACCGCTTTTACGCGCCGCCTGAAGCGCTGGCCCTGGCGCCACGTCTGCAGCTGCACGCTCAGACGCTCACCATCACCCATCCTGCCTTCAGTAACGCGATGACGTTTAAAGCCCCGGTGGACTTCTAAAAAAAAGCCCGACATCGTCGGGCTTTTTTTTATTTGAAACCTTTCTTCTCTTTAATGAGCTCGTACGCCTTCTGGATTTCCTGCGCTTTTTGCTTCGCCATCTCCATCATTTCTGGCGGTAAGCCTTTCGCAACCAGTTTGTCCGGATGGTGTTCGCTCATGAGCTTACGATAGGCACGTTTAATCGTGGTCTGATCGTCAGAGGGCTTAACGCCAAGCACGTTGCAGGCGTCCTCCAGCGTCGGACCACGCTGCGCCTGCTGCCAGGCACCGCCGGACGACTGCTGGTGATAGCCGCCGCCAAACTGCGCCCCGCCCTGCATCATGCGCAGGAACTGGTCGAATTGCATACGGGAGATGCCCAGTTCTTCCGCAATGACGTACAGCACGTCACGTTCATTAGGGTGAAGCGAGCCGTCGGCGAAGGCCGCCTGGATTTGAATTTCCAGAAACATCCGAATTAAATCAAAACGTCCAAAGCAGATGCTGCGGAACTGACGCATTTTTTCGCGAAGCGGATAATTATCCGACTTGCCGATGCGAAACGCATTTTGCGCTGCCAGACGGGAGTCGCCGTGCAGGTTCATGCGATCCATAAAAACACTGGCAATCTGAATATCGGCTTCTGTGACACGCCCTTTGGATTTGGTTAAGTGCCCCATGACCTCAAAGGTGGTGGAGAAAAAGAGTGACTGACGCTCGCGCTGGTTGGCAAACCAGGCCATTTTGCGGCTGCGCGCCTTATCAAACATATGGCCGATAATAAGCCCAAGCACAATCCCCCAGAACCCGGCACCCATGATGATGGCGAACGCAACGCCGATTATTTTACCCCAATACTGCATATACTCCCCGGATAGTCATATTCCTGGCCGACGCAACGTCATCATCACTGTGTTCAAGTCACGGTCAATTGAAGGACATCGCCTATAATTTGCTTTATCATACTCGTCATTCGATAGCGAGCCTAACACTCTGGCACGCAAACGGGCAGGATTAACGCTGGTACTGCGCAGATGAGTAAGATAGTCTCTGAGCGTTTGTAAGCCGTAGCCACTGATGACGGAACAATAAAATACAACGTATGAAAAAACGTATCCCCACCCTCCTGGCCACAATGATTGGCTCCGCCCTGTACAGTCAACAGGGGCTGGCAGCCGATCTCGCCTCGCAGTGTATGCTTGGCGTTCCAAGTTATAATCGCCCACTGGTGAGTGGCGATACAAATAGCTTGCCGGTAACCATTACTGCCGACAGTTCGAAAGGGACTTACCCTGACAATGCCACGTTTACGGGCAATGTCGATATTAACCAGGGCAATAGCCGCCTGCAGGCAGACGAAGTGCAGTTGCACCAGAAGCAGCCGGAAGGTGCGGCCGAGCCGGTACGAACGGTGGATGCGCTGGGTAATGTGCACTATGACGACAATCAGGTCATCCTGAAAGGTCCGAAAGCCTGGTCAAACCTGAATACTAAAGATACTAACGTCTGGAAAGGTGATTACCAGATGGTGGGTCGCCAGGGGCGCGGTGACGCAGACCTCATGAAACAGCGCGGTGAAAACCGCTATACGATCCTGGAAAACGGTACGTTCACGTCATGTCTGCCGGGTTCCAATACCTGGAGCGTGGTCGGGAGCGAGGTTATCCATGACCGCGAAGAACAGGTCGCAGAGATCTGGAACGCCCGCTTTAAGCTGGGCCCTGTTCCCATATTCTACAGCCCTTATCTGCAGCTTCCCGTCGGTGACAAACGTCGCTCCGGTTTCCTGATCCCGAATGCCAAATACAGTACGTCGAACTACTTTGAGTTCGAACTGCCGTATTACTGGAACATCGCGCCAAACATGGATGCGACGATCACGCCGCACTATATCCACAAGCGCGGCAACATTATGTGGGAGAACGAGTTCCGCTATCTGACCCACGCCGGTGCGGGTCTGATGGAGCTGGATTATCTGCCGTCGGATAAAGTCTTCCAGGACGAGCATCCAACCGAAGGCGATAAGCACCGCTGGATGTATTTCTGGCAGCATTCCGGGGTGATGGACAAGGTCTGGCGTTTCAACGTCAACTACACCAAAGTCAGTGACCCGAACTACTTCAATGATTTCTCATCCAAATACGGTTCGAGTACCGACGGTTATGCCACGCAGATCTTCAGCGTGGGTTACGCGGTTCAGAACTTCGATGCGACGGTAACCAACAAACAGTTCCAGGTATTCTCCAACCAAACGGCAAGTACCTATGGCGCCGAGCCTCAGCTGGACGTTAACTGGTACCAGAATGACGTGGGTCCGTTCGACACCCGTATTTATGGTCAGGCGGTGCATTTTGTAAACACCAATTCCAATATGCCGGAAGCCACCCGAGTTCACCTGGAGCCCGTCATTAACTTGCCATGGTCGAATGACTGGGCAAGCCTGAACACGGAAGCCAAGCTGATGGCGACACACTATCAGCAAAAAAATATTGATGATTACAATACCAGCAACAACGCCCATCTTGAGGAATCCGTAAACCGTACGCTTCCGCAGTTCAAGATGGACGGAAAGCTGATCTTCGAACGCAATATGGCACTTCTGGCGGATGGCTATACCCAGACGCTGGAGCCACGTATGCAGTATCTGTACGTGCCTTATCGCGACCAGAGCAACATCAATAACTACGACTCCTCTTTACTGCAGTCTGACTACAGCGGCCTATTCCGCGACCGTACCTACGGTGGTCTTGACCGCATCGCGTCAGCGAACCAGTTAACGACCGGGGTCACATCGCGCGTTTATGATGACGCTGCCGTTGAACGTTTTAACGTTTCTGTTGGTCAAATCTACTATTTCACCGAGTCTCGCACGGGCGATGACAATATTAAGTGGGAGAAAGATAACAAGACAGGTTCGCTGATTTGGGCTGGTGATACCTACTGGCGTATGACCGATCGTTGGGGTCTTCGCGGTGGCGTGCAATATGACACCCGTCTGGACAATATCGCCAACAGTACGGCGGCGATTGAGTATCGCCGGGATGAAGATCGTATGCTGCAGTTGACCTATCGTTATGCCAGCCCGGAATATATTCAGGCGACGCTACCGAACTATGGTACTGCCGAGCAGTATAAAGATGGTATTTCGCAGGTGGGTGGCGCAGCGAGCTGGCCAATCGCCGACCGCTGGTCAATCGTAGGCGCGTACTACTTTGACACCAACGCCAATAAAGCTGCTGACCAGATGGTAGGTCTGCAATATAACTCCTGCTGTTACGCGCTGCGTCTCGGTTACGAACGTAAGCTTAACGGCTGGGAAAACAATCAGAGCAAATACGATAACGTGATTGGCTTTAACTTCGAGTTACGCGGCCTGAGTTCCAACTACGGTCTGGGTACGCAGAAAATGCTGCGCTCGAATATTCTGCCGTACAGTAGCGCCTTGTAATGTGCTTGATTTGCAACGTAATCCGCTTTGCGGTTAATTGAAATGGAAAAAGTATGAAGAACTGGAAAACGCTGCTGCTCGGTGTCGCTATGGTTGCGAATACCAGCTTCGCCGCCCCCCAGGTTGTTGATAAAGTCGCTGCTGTGGTTAACAACGGCGTCGTGCTTGAAAGTGACGTTGACGGTCTGATGAAATCGGTGAAGCTCAATTCGGGTGAAGCCGGTCAACAGCTTCCGGATGACGCCACGCTGCGCCACCAGATCCTGGAGCGTCTGATCATGGATCAGATCGTTCTGCAGATGGGGCAGAAAATGGGTGTGAAGATCACTGACGAGCAGCTCGATCAGGCGATCGCTAACATTGCGAAGCAGAACAATATGTCTTTAGACCAGATGCGCAGCCGCCTGGCCTATGACGGCATTAGCTACGCCACCTACCGTAACCAGATCCGTAAAGAGATGCTGATTTCGGAAGTGCGTAACAATGAAGTGCGTCGCCGCGTCACGATCCTGCCTCAGGAAGTGGACGCGCTGGCAAAACAGGTGGGCAACCAGAACGATGCGAGCACAGAGCTGAACCTGAGCCACATTCTGATCCCACTGCCAGAGAACCCAACGTCCGATCAGGCTGCGGAAGCCGAAAGCCAGGCGCGTTCGATTGTTGAACAGGCGCGTAACGGCGGCGACTTTGGCAAGCTGGCAATCACCTACTCCGCTGACCAACAGGCGCTGAAAGGCGGCCAGATGGGCTGGGGACGCATTCAGGAGCTGCCATCTATCTTTGCCCAGGCGCTAAGCACGGCGAAGAAAGGGGATATCGTCGGTCCTATCCGTTCAGGCGTGGGCTTCCACATTCTGAAGGTGAACGATCTGCGCGGCCAGAGCCAAAATATCTCCGTCACCGAAGTTCACGCTCGCCACATTCTTCTGAAACCGTCACCGATCATGACTGACGATCAGGCGCGGGCGAAGCTGGAACAGATCGCAGCAGACATTAAGAGCGGCAAAACCACATTTGCGAAGGCAGCAAAAGAGTTCTCTCAGGATCCAGGCTCTGCTAACCAGGGCGGCGATCTGGGCTGGGCGGCTGCGGATATCTACGATCCTGCCTTCCGTGACGCGTTGATGAAGCTGAACAAAGGCCAGATCAGCGCGCCGGTCCACTCTTCGTTTGGCTGGCATCTGATCGAGCTGATGGACACCCGTAACGTTGATAAAACGGATGCGGCACAGAAAGACAGAGCCTACCGTATGCTGTTTAACCGTAAGTTCTCTGAAGAAGCAGCAACCTGGATGCAGGAACAACGCGCCAGCGCTTACGTGAAAGTTCTGAGCAACTAATGAAACAGCATCGTGTTGTTATCACGCCCGGCGAACCCGCCGGGATTGGGCCTGACCTCGTTGTCCAGCTCGCCCAGCGCAGCTGGCCGGTAGAACTGGTTGTCTGCGCCGATGCAACACTGTTACAAGACCGGGCAACGCTGCTCGGTCTGCCTTTAACGCTCATCCCTTACGTTGAAGGCCAACAGCCTGCACCGCAGCAAGCCGGTACGCTCACCCTTCTTTCTGTTCCCCTTCGTACGCCGGTTATTCCGGGCCAGCTCAGCACGGAAAACGGCCACTATGTCGTTGAAACCCTGGCGCGCGCCTGCGACGGTTGCCTGAAGGGCGAATTTGCCGCCCTGATCACCGGCCCCGTCCACAAAGGCGTCATCAACGAAGCGGGTATACCCTTTACCGGGCATACGGAGTTCTTCGAAGAGCGCTCGCACAGCCCGAAAGTAGTGATGATGCTGGCGACGGAGGAAATGCGCGTTGCGCTGGTGACTACCCATCTGCCGATCAAAGCCATTCCTGATGCGATTACCCCGGAACTCCTGCGCGAGATCATCGGGATTTTGCATCACGATCTGCAGACAAAGTTTGGGATCCCGCAGCCGCACGTGCTGGTCTGCGGCCTGAATCCGCACGCCGGTGAAGGCGGGCACATGGGCACCGAAGAGATCGACACCATCATTCCGGTACTCAACGAAATGCGGGCGAAGGGGATGAACCTCAGCGGGCCGCTGCCTGCAGATACCCTTTTCCAGCCGAAATACCTGGATAATGCCGACGCCGTGCTCGCGATGTACCACGATCAGGGCCTGCCCGTGCTAAAATACCAGGGCTTTGGCCGCGGGGTGAATATCACCCTCGGTTTACCCTTTATTCGAACGTCCGTTGACCACGGTACTGCGCTGGATCTGGCAGGCCAGGGGAAAGCGGATGTCGGCAGTTTTATTACGGCGCTTAATCTCGCCATCAAAATGATTGTTAATACTCAATGACTAATCGAGTCCATCAGGGCCACTTAGCCCGTAAACGTTTCGGGCAAAACTTCCTTAACGATCAGTTCGTGATCGAAAGCATTGTCTCGGCTATTAATCCGCAAAAAGGTCAGGCGATGGTCGAAATCGGCCCGGGCCTTGCCGCGCTGACCGAGCCGGTAGGCGAACGCCTCGACGAGCTGACCGTCATCGAACTGGACCGCGATCTGGCCGCACGCCTGCAAACGCACCCGTTCCTCGGGCCGAAGCTGACCATCTATCAGCAGGACGCCATGACAATGAACTTTGGCGAACTGTCGGAAAAAATGGGCCAGCCGCTGCGCGTCTTTGGCAACCTGCCGTACAACATCTCCACGCCGCTCATGTTCCACCTCTTTAGCTATACTGATGCCATTGCCGACATGCACTTCATGTTGCAAAAAGAGGTTGTTAACCGTCTGGTTGCAGGCCCGAACAGTAAAGCGTATGGTCGTTTAAGCGTGATGGCACAGTATTACTGCAACGTGATCCCGGTACTCGAAGTACCGCCGTCAGCGTTCACACCACCACCGAAAGTGGATTCAGCGGTTGTGCGCCTTGTGCCGCACAAGACGAAACCGTATCCGGTTAAAGATCTGCGCGTGCTGAGCCGCATTACCACAGAAGCCTTTAACCAGCGCCGTAAAACGATCCGTAACAGCCTGAGCAATTCGTTTACCGTTGAGGTGTTAGCCGAGCTGGGGATCGACCCGGCAATGCGTGCGGAGAACATTTCCGTAGAGCAGTACTGCAAGCTGGCTAATTACATCAGCGATAATGCGCCGCCGAAGGAGAGTTAAGCCATGATTGATTCGCCCCGCGTATGTGTCCATGTACAAAGCGTCTATGTTGAATCACAGTCCTCACCCGACGAAGAACGTTTTGTTTTCGCTTACACCGTGACCATTCGCAATCTGGGGCGGATGCCCGTGCAGCTGCGCGGGCGCTACTGGCTTATCACTAACGGCAATGGCCGCGAAATCGAAGTTCAGGGCGAAGGTGTGGTTGGTGAACAGCCCCACATCGCCCCTGGCGAAGAGTACCAGTACACCAGCGGCGCGGTGATTGAAACGCCGATGGGTACCATGCAAGGCCATTATGAAATGGTCGACGTCGATGGCAATGATTTCCGCGTTGCCATTCCTGTGTTCCGTCTCGCCGTAACCACACTCATTCATTAATCTAATGTCTACATATCTGATTGGCGACGTTCACGGTTGCTACGATGAACTGATCGCATTATTAAAACAGGTCGACTTTACGCCAGGACAGGACACGCTCTGGCTGACGGGCGATTTAGTCGCGCGTGGCCCCGGCTCCCTTGAGGTTCTGCGCTTCGTTAAATCACTCGGCGATAGCGTGCGCATGGTGCTGGGCAATCACGATCTGCATCTGCTGGCAGTTTTCGCCGGGATCAGCCGCAACAAATCTAAAGATCGCCTCACCCCACTGCTGGATGCGCCGGACGCGGACGAGCTGATTAACTGGCTGCGCCGTCAGCCCCTGCTGCAGATCGACGAAGAGAAAAAGCTGGTCATGGCGCATGCCGGGATCACCCCGCAGTGGGATCTTGAGACGGCGAAAACCTGCGCGCGTGACGTCGAGGCGGTGCTGGCGAGCGACTCGTATCCTTTCTTCCTTGATGCCATGTACGGCGATATGCCGAACCACTGGAGCGAGGATCTCAGCGGTCTGGCCCGTCTGCGCTTTATCACCAACGCGTTCACCCGCATGCGCTTCTGCTTCCCGAACGGACAGCTGGACATGTATTCCAAAGAGACGCCGGAAAGCGCGCCCGCTCCGCTGAAACCATGGTTTGCCATTCCGGGACCGGTGACCAGCGAGTACAGCGTGGTATTTGGTCACTGGGCTGCACTGGAAGGAAAAGGCACACCGGAAGGGATTTACGGTCTGGATACCGGATGCTGCTGGGGCGGAGAGTTAACCTGCTTACGCTGGGAAGATAAAGCTTACTTTGTGCAGCCGTCCAACCGACAGCTGAACTTAGGAGAAAGTGAGGCCGTTGCCTCCTGATACGCTATTCCCTCTCCCGGCCGGGAGAGGGAAAATCACTTAACGACGTTCCAGAATCTCGAAGCAGTAGCTGTGGGAGTTCTGTGCATCCGCGTCGTGGAATTCGCTGAATACCGATTCCCACTCGTCCGGATCGTAGTCCGGGAAATGGGTATCCCCTTCCACTTCTGCATCAATGTGGGTCAGATACAGCTTCTGCGCTTTTGGCAGGAACTGCTCGTACACGCGCCCACCGCCAATCACCATGATCTCTTCGGCATTGCCGCATGCAGCAATCGCCTCGTCTACTGATTTTACCCATTCGACGCGATCGTCAGTGCCCGGCTGGCTGCTGATAACGATATTCTTACGACCCGGCAATGGACGACCAATCGACTCCCAGGTCAGGCGGCCCATCACTACCGGCTTGTTTAACGTAGTACGTTTAAACCATGCGAGATCGGCAGGCAGGTTCCACGGCATGGCATTTTCCATACCGATAACGCGGTCCACCGCCAGCGCTGCAATCAGACTGATCATTGAAAATTTCCCGGATGCAAAAAATTGCCGCCACTATACGGAAAGCTTAATCTTTCGTCGACTGGCGGCAGGGTAAAGATAAAGAAATTTTTTATTATTGCTGGCAACTCCACTTCACGCGGAAGGTTTACTCTCGGGCTCGTCAGCCGGATCGCCGGTATGCTTGCCCTCTTCCGTGCCCTGCCAGCCATGGCGCTGGATCAGCGACAGGTGGTTACGGTCCTCGTTAATGATTTCCGTCAGCATCGCGCTGGTGCGTTTGAACACCGCCGCACGCTCGGTGGCCGTACTGCCGGCCATCGCCGCCATCTCTTCAACCATCTCGGTATTAAAGCGGCGGAACAGGTCCGCGCGTTCGCGTGCCTCATACGCGCCGAGCCCCAGGTTTTCCAGCGCCAAGCGGCCAGACTTCAGCGCGCCTTCGAAGGTTTCACGCTCCGGCGCCTCTACGCCCGCCTGCCGCAGCCGGATGTAGTGGTCCACATCGCGCGCTCGGGAAATAATGGTCAGCGCCGGGAAATGCTCTTTTACCAGCTCCACCATCTGCATGCTGGTTTCCGGATCGTCAATGGCGTTAATCAACACCTCGGCTTTTGCCGCCCCGGCGGATTCCAGCAGATCGACGCGGGTCGCATCCCCGTAGAACACCTTCATATCAAATTTACGCAGGGTATCGACATGATCGGGGTCGTGATCGAGGATGACCATTTTCACCCCGCTCGACAGCAGTAAACGCCCCACGATCTGCCCGTAGCGG
Organism: Enterobacter dykesii; assembly: GCF_008364625.2. Lineage (NCBI taxonomy): Bacteria > Pseudomonadati > Pseudomonadota > Gammaproteobacteria > Enterobacterales > Enterobacteriaceae > Enterobacter > Enterobacter dykesii. The sequence goes on along the minus strand of NZ_CP126604.1, from coordinate 660,890 downwards.
CCAAATCCGGCGATGATGACGCGCGGCTGCTCCTCGTCGATCTCGTCGGCCTCGCGCTCCTGCTCGCTGCCCGATTTTTCCAGGCGCGTCAGCACCACCAGCAGCACGGGCGTCGCCGCCATCGACAGTGCCACCGCCAGCGTCAGCGCCTTCGCCCACTCGGGATCGAGCACGTTTGCCATCTGCGCGGCGCCAAAGACCACGAACGCAAATTCACTCCCCTGCCCCAGCAGCACGGCGAACCAGCGGCGCTGCCTGCCCGGCACGTTCAACGGGCGAGCAATCAGCCACAGCGTCACCATTTTAATGACCAGGAAGCCGACGAGCAGGATGACGATCCGCAGCGGATGCGTCACCAGCGTGCCGAAATCGACGGACATCCCGACGCCGATGAAAAACAGTCCCAGCAGCAATCCTTTGAACGGCTCGATATCGCTTTCCAGCGCGTGACGGTACTCAGAGCTCGCCAGCAGAACGCCTGCGAGGAACGCCCCCATCGCCATCGACAGCCCGGCCTCCTCCAGCAGCAGACCGAAGCCAAACACCAGGAACAGCGCCACGGCGCTGAACACTTCGCGCAGGCCAGAACGGGCGACAAACCGCAGCAGCGGGCGGGTCACGTAGCGGCCAAGCAGCACCACCAGCGCCAGCGCGCCGGCCACCTTCAGCGCCGACAGCGCAAAAGCGCCCAGCGTGGTAGAGGAACCGCTGGCCGCCAGCAGCGGGATCATCGCCACCAGCGGGATAGCGGCAATGTCCTGGAACAGCAGCACCGAGAACGCGCTGCGTCCCATCTGTGAAACCGTCAGATTTCGCTCGTTCATCGCCTGCATGGCAATCGCCGTCGAGGAGAGCGCCAGCGTCATGCCGATGAGCTCTGCCACTTTCCAGTCCATGCCCAACAGGATGCAGAACCCTCCCAGCAGCAGGCCGCAGGCCACCATCTGCAGCGCCCCGCCGCCAAATACCGAGGCGCGAAGCTTCCACAGCCGCTGCGGGTCGAGCTCCAGGCCAATCACAAACAGCATCAGCACCACGCCGATTTCAGCGAAATGGAGAATCGCCTCGGCATCCGTGACCAGTCGAAAGCCCCACGGCCCAATGACGCAGCCCGCAATCAGGTAGCCGAGCACCGAGCCCAGCCCCAGGCGTACCGCAACGGGCACAATCAGCGCCGCCGCGCCGAGGTAAATCAGCGCCTGTATCAGCGTATGGCTATCCATGGTGCGCCTCCTGCCACTCAAGTAAGCGTTGTTTATAATGGCGAGCCTGCGCCTGCAGCGTTTCATCATCGCAAACAAACGTGCAGTGCATCGCAAACGGCGGGAGCCAGTTCAGACCGCAATAGAGCGTAGTCGCCTGCAGCGGCTGCGCCAGGACGTCAAAACCCGGGAAGGAACCGATATCAAAATGGCTTTCCCCACCGCCGGTGGTGACCGCCCACATCAGGCTTTTTCCTTTTAGCGCATTGCCGTTGTGGCCATACGCCCAGCCGTGGGAGAAGACTTTATCAATCCACAGCTTCAGTAGCGGGGGCGTGCTGTACCACTGCATCGGATGCTGCCAGATAATCAGATCGGCACGGGAGAGCGCCTCCTGTTCGGCGGCGATATCGATATTAAAATCGGGATAGAGTTGATAGAGGGAACGTATCTCTACGTTATCAAGCGTCCTTACCTGCTCAAGCATCCGCTTATTCGCATGCGAATGCTGCGGATAAGGATGGGCATAAATTATCAGAATCATTGATTAGCCTGTTGTTACTGCTTTCTTTTAACAAAAGAGTGTAGTCAGTAATTCAACAGGCTAATAGTGAATATTATTGACGGGCTTACGTCAGAATTCTGAATTAGTTATCCAGCTCACCCATAGATTTCACCTGGTCACGGTTAATCTGCTCGGTTTGACCGGTTTCGGCGTTTTTGTACGACACCAGACCGGTATCGTCATCAACCTGCGGTTTGCCGTCGGTGACAATGGTTTTGCCATCGGGGGTTTTTACGGCCTGATTAGACGAACAGCCCGCAACGGTGAACATTGTCGTGGCAGCCAGAACGGAAGCGATCAGTAATTTATTTTGCATGGTGTTTTCCCCTGCTCTCAGTTGAATTTCGTTATCGACCTAACCATTTTAGGCTAACTGACTGAATGCGGATGAAAAACCAGAAGGTTCTGAAGATGGGAGAATGCCCGGCAACCGAACGGCACCGGGCATTTTTACTTACTTGCTAATCTGCGCGTGCATTTCCTGAACTGAAATCACCTTCTCGGTGGCATCCGCGTTCAGCGCCATGGCCGTTGCGAAACCGCCGTTCAGGGTGGTGTCGTAGTGCACTTTGTACTGCAGCGCGCTGCGGCGAATCAGCTTGGAGTCTTCAATCGCCTGGCGGCCTGCGGTGGTGTTGATGATGTAGGTGTATTCGCCATTCTTGATACGGTCCTGAATGTGCGGACGCCCTTCATGCACCTTGTTCACCAGACGCGGGTTGATGCCGGCTTCGCCCAGCACAATCGCGGTACCGTGGGTCGCGTCCAGCTCGAAGCCCTGTTTCAGCAGCTTGGCGGCCAGGTCAACCACGCGCTCTTTGTCGCCTTCACGAACGGAGAGCAGCGCACGGCCTGATTTTCTCATGGTGGAGCTACTGCCCAGCTGCGCCTTCGCGAACGCTTCCGCGAAGGTGCGGCCCACGCCCATCACTTCCCCGGTAGAGCGCATTTCTGGCCCTAACAGCGGGTCAACGCCCGGGAATTTGTTGAACGGCAGCACCACTTCTTTCACCGAGTAGTACGGTGGAATGATCTCTTTGGTCACGCCCTGCTGCGCCAGCGTCTGGCCCGCCATCACGCGCGCCGCCACTTTCGCCAGCGGTACGCCGGTGGCTTTGGAGACGAACGGTACGGTACGTGCCGCACGCGGGTTCACTTCAATCAGATAGACTTCGTTGTCTTTAACCGCGAACTGGACGTTCATCAGACCGCGAACCTGCAGCTCGAAGGCCAGCTTCTGCACCTGCTGGCGCATCACGTCCTGAATCTCCTGGCTCAGCGTGTAGGCTGGCAGAGAACAGGCGGAGTCGCCGGAGTGCACGCCCGCCTGCTCGATGTGCTCCATGATGCCGCCAATCAGCACCATTTCGCCGTCGCAGATGGCGTCAACGTCCACTTCCACCGCGTCGTCGAGGAAGCGGTCGAGCAGCACTGGCGCATCGTTGGAGACGCTCACCGCGGTCTGGAAGTAGCGACGCAGGTCGGCTTCGTCATACACGATTTCCATCGCGCGGCCGCCCAGCACGTACGAAGGACGCACCACCAGCGGATAGCCAATCTCTTTTGCCTTCTCAACGGCCATTTCAATGGCGGTGACGGTGGCGTTCGCCGGCTGTTTCAGCTTCAGACGGTCAACCGCCTGCTGGAAACGCTCGCGGTCTTCCGCACGGTCAATCGCGTCCGGGCTGGTGCCGATTACCGGCACGCCTGCTGCTTCCAGCGCGCGCGCCAGCTTCAGCGGGGTCTGGCCGCCGTACTGCACGATAACGCCTTTTGGCTTCTCGATGCGCACGATTTCCAGCACGTCTTCCAGGGTAACCGGCTCGAAGTAGAGGCGGTCAGAGGTGTCATAGTCGGTAGAGACGGTTTCCGGGTTACAGTTGACCATGATGGTCTCGTAACCGTCTTCGCGCAGCGCCAGCGAGGCGTGTACGCAGCAGTAGTCGAACTCGATGCCCTGGCCGATACGGTTTGGACCGCCGCCCAGCACCATAATCTTGTCGCGGTCGACGGACGGGTTCGCTTCGCACTCGTCTTCATAGGTGGAGTACATGTAGGCGGTGTCGGTCGAGAATTCCGCCGCACAGGTGTCCACGCGCTTGTAGACAGGGTGCAGGTCGTACTGATCGCGCAGCTTGCGGATTTCCGCTTCGCGCACGCCCGCCAGCTTAGCCAGACGCGCATCGGCGAAGCCTTTACGCTTCAGCACGCGCAGGAAGTCAGCGTCCAGGCCGTTGATGCCCAGTTCAGCAACCTGCTCTTCCAGACGCACCAGCTCTTCAATCTGCACCAGGAACCAGCGGTCGATGTTGGTCAGGTTGAACACGCCGTCGACGGACAGGCCCGCACGGAAGGCATCGGCGATATACCAGATACGCTCTGCGCCCGCGTCTTTCAGCTCGCGGCGGATTTTGGTCAGCGCTTCCGGGTCGTCCAGGCTCACTTTCGGGTCAAAGCCGGTCGCGCCCACTTCCAGACCGCGCAGCGCTTTCTGCAGGGATTCCTGCTGCGTGCGGCCAATCGCCATGACTTCACCGACAGATTTCATCTGGGTGGTCAGACGGTCGTTCGCGCCTGCGAATTTCTCGAAGTTGAAGCGTGGAATTTTGGTCACAACGTAGTCGATTGACGGCTCGAAGGACGCTGGGGTGCGGCCACCGGTGATGTCGTTCATCAGCTCGTCGAGGGTGTAACCCACCGCCAGCTTGGCCGCCACTTTGGCAATCGGGAAGCCGGTCGCTTTAGAAGCCAGCGCGGAGGAGCGGGACACGCGCGGGTTCATTTCGATAACAATCAGACGGCCTGTTTTCGGGTTAACGGAGAACTGCACGTTAGAGCCGCCGGTTTCCACGCCGATTTCACGCAGCACCGCCATCGAGGCGTTACGCATGATTTGATACTCTTTGTCGGTCAGGGTCTGGGCTGGCGCAACGGTGATGGAGTCACCGGTGTGGATACCCATCGCATCGAAGTTTTCGATGGAGCAGACGATGATGCAGTTGTCGTTTTTATCACGCACCACTTCCATCTCGTACTCTTTCCAGCCAATCAGCGATTCATCAATCAGCAGCTCTTTGGTTGGGGAGAGATCCAGACCGCGTTCGCAAATCTCTTCGAACTCTTCGCGGTTATAGGCGATACCGCCGCCGGTGCCGCCCATGGTGAACGATGGACGGATGATGCACGGATAGCCCACGTCAGCCGCGACGGCCAGCGCTTCTTCCATGTTGTGCGCGATACCGGAACGCGCGGTGTCGAGGCCGATTTTCTTCATCGCCACGTCGAAGCGGCGACGGTCTTCTGCTTTATCAATCGCGTCGGCGGTCGCACCGATCATGGTCACGCCGAACTCTTCCAGCACGCCCTGACGCTCCAGCTCCAGCGCACAGTTCAGCGCCGTCTGGCCGCCCATGGTTGGCAGCACCGCGTCCGGACGCTCTTTCTCGATGATTTTACGCACCACTTCCCAGTGAATAGGCTCGATGTAGGTCGCATCAGCCATTTCCGGGTCGGTCATGATGGTCGCCGGGTTGGAGTTCACCAGGATAACGCGGTAACCCTCTTCGCGCAGGGCTTTACACGCCTGCGCGCCGGAGTAGTCGAATTCGCAGGCCTGGCCGATGACGATCGGGCCAGCGCCAAGGATCAGGATGCTTTTTATGTCTGTACGTTTTGGCATTGTCTTCTCGGCTCCTGATTATTTAGCGGTCTTACGGTATTGCTCGATAAGTTCGATGAAGTGATCGAACAGCGGCGCGGCGTCGTGTGGGCCCGGGCTGGCTTCCGGGTGGCCCTGGAAGCTGAATGCTGGCTTATCGGTGCGATGAATTCCCTGCAGGGTGCCATCGAACAGCGACTTATGGGTCACGCGCAGGTTAGCCGGCATAGACGCTTCATCGACGGCAAAGCCGTGGTTCTGCGCAGTGATCATCACCGTGTTGTTATCGATGTCTTTCACCGGGTGGTTACCACCGTGGTGGCCGAACTTCATCTTAACGGTGTTCGCACCGCTCGCCAGCGCCAGCAGCTGATGGCCGAGGCAGATGCCGAATACCGGGATGTCGGTTTCCAGGAAGGACTTGATGGCGGCGATGGCGTAATCGCACGGCGCCGGGTCGCCAGGGCCGTTGGACAGGAAAATACCGTCCGGATTCATCTTCAGCACGTCTTCGGCAGACGTTTGTGCCGGAACCACCGTCAGGCGGCAGCCGCGGTCAACCAGCATGCGCAGGATGTTGCGCTTGGCGCCGAAATCGTAGGCCACCACGTGGAACGGCAGCTCGCTCTCTTTTTTCGCTTCCGGCAGGTCGCCTTCCAGCGTCCAGCTACCCTGAGTCCAGCTGTAGGCTTCAGCGGTAGTCACTTCTTTCGCCAGGTCCATGCCGTTCAGGCCCGGGAAGGCTTTCGCTTTTTCCAGCGCCAGCGTCGCATCGAGGTTATCCCCCGCGATGATGCAGCCGTTCTGTGCACCCTTCTCGCGCAGCAGACGCGTTAACTTACGGGTATCGATATCGGCAATCGCCACAATGTTATGGCGCTTCAGGTAAGAAGAGAGGTCTTCGGTATTGCGGAAATTGCTGGCAATCAGCGGCAGGTCGCGGATGACCAGGCCTTGCGCATGTACCTGAGAGGATTCTTCGTCAGCCGCATTGGTGCCGACATTGCCGATATGAGGATAAGTAAGAGTAACGATTTGGCGAGAATAGGAAGGATCAGTGAGGATTTCTTGATAACCGGTCATTGAAGTATTGAAAACGACTTCCCCAACCGCCGAACCCGTTGCCCCTATGGCCCGACCGATAAACTGGGTTCCGTCTTCCAGAACCAATAGCGCTGACTTAATCAAAACACCCTCCAGAGAATATTCACTCACTTTATCTGCATATTAATTCATAACCGTGTCATGAATCAATGCAAATGTGTTGCCAGCGGATTTTTGGCAAACGGCGGCATTCTGGAGATTTGATGGGTAAAAGTCAACTTAAAACGGATATTTTGCTTATTCTTTTGCAAGCCTGACGAGTGGAATGCGGCTTAAGCGACAAAAAGATCAGGTAAATCACCGTGGAAAACGCTTGCGCGCCTGGTTTAATAAAAAATAACGCATTGGAGCAGAATAAAGTGGACCAAATGGTCAAAATTTACATTCCAGTAACGTTAAAATGCAACAACAGATAGATATTTATGGCTTTAAAGTAAAATCCACCATGAAACAGATAAAATAAAAGGGCAATAAAATATTGCCCTATGCAATCAAACAATTACGACTGCAATAACCACATCACGATGGGTAATAATGCTTACAAATTGTTGAGATCAAGCACATCTCGCATATCAAAAAGGCCGTCTTTCTTGTTTTTAAGCCACAAAGCGGAACGTACGGCGCCGTTGGCGAACGTCATTCGGCTGGAGGCTTTATGCGTAATTTCGACACGTTCGCCAATATCGGCGAACATCGCCGTGTGTTCGCCGACGATGTCACCCGCGCGCACGGTTGCAAAGCCAATGGTGCCCGGCACGCGTTCGCCGGTGTAACCTTCGCGGGCATAGACCGCGCATTCTTTTAAATCTTTATCGAGTGCATGAGCAATCGCTTCGCCCATCGCCAGCGCCGTACCTGATGGCGCATCAACTTTGTAACGATGGTGAGCTTCTACGATCTCGATATCGGTATAGTTGCCCATCACCTTCGCGGCCTTCTCCAGCAGCTTAAGCATGACGTTAACGCCGACGCTGAAGTTCGCCGCGAAGACAATCGCAATCTCTTTTGATGCATCCTGGATAGCCTGCTTGCCCGCATCGTCAAAACCGGTGGTGCCGATCACCATTCCCTTGCCGTGCTGACGACAAAACGCCAGATGCGTTAGCGTCCCTTCCGGGCGGGTAAAATCGATGAAGACATCGAAGTCATCTTTTACCGCCTCCAGGCTGCTTTGCACGGTAACGCCCGTGCGGCCTGCGCCCGCCAGCTCACCGGCATCGGTTCCCAGAAGCGACGAACCTTCACGCTCCAGTGCCGCGCCAAGCGCGACGCCATCCATCTGAAGTGCCGCCTGAATCAGTTGACGGCCCATACGTCCACCCGCGCCCGCAATGGCGACACGGATCTGTGCATCATGCATAGTTATTCTCTTACGTTAAAATGATGTAAACCGTTTTCAGATTAACCAGCCTTGAGAAGCACTGCCAACTGAAAACACCGATAATTAGAATTTAACGTGAAACCGACTTAAATATCAGTAAAAGACATGATTTTGTCGTCACGATAAAGTAACGGGTAAAAAAAAGGCCAGCACAGGAGGTGCTGGCCTTTCATCAGAAAAAGGACTATTCGACTTCGCGGGCGTCGATGCGCAGTTCTTTCGGGACTTCGAAAACGATGTTCTCTTCACGTCCTTCCAGCGGCACCGCTTCGCCGCCGCCCAGCTCCTGCAGGCGGGTAATCACGTTCTGCACCAGGATGTCCGGCGCGGAAGCGCCGGCGGTCACGCCAACACAGGCCGCATTTTTGACCCACGCTTCCTGAATGTCCGTTGCGTCGTCGATCAGAAACGCCGCTTTCCCCATACGCTGCGCCAGTTCGGCCAGACGGTTAGAGTTAGAGGAGTTTTTGGAGCCTACTACCAGCACCACATCCGCCTGTTCAGCCAGTGCGCGCACCGCTTCCTGACGGTTAGTGGTCGCGTAGCAGATATCATCCTTACGCGGACCGACGATTTTCGGGAAGCGCTGGCGCAGCGCGTCAATCACGTCTGAGGTATCGTCTACGGAGAGCGTCGTCTGGGTCATAAACGACAGACGGGCTTCATTTTTCACGTTCAGCGTAAAGACATCTTCAGGCGACTCAACCAGATACATTCCCCCTTCCGGGTTGCTGTACTGGCCCATGGTGCCTTCGACTTCCGGATGACCGGCATGGCCAATCAGAATAGACTCTTCACCGCGGCGGCTGGCGCGCGCCACTTCCATATGCACTTTTGTCACCAGCGGACAGGTGGCATCGAATACGGTCAGATCGCGGCTTTTCGCTTCGTTACGAACCGCCTGGGAGACCCCGTGCGCGGAGAAAATCAGGATCGCGCCGTCCGGCACTTCACTGATCTGCTCAATGAAGATGGCGCCGCGCTCGCGCAGGCTGTCGACCACATAGCGGTTATGCACCACTTCGTGACGCACATAAATCGGCGCGCCGTAAATCTCCAGCGCGTTTTCAACAATGCTGATAGCGCGGTCTACACCGGCGCAGAAGCCGCGCGGGTTAGCCAACAGGATCTGCATTTCAGGCCTCCAGTGCAGGATCGATTTCCAGCACTTCAACATCAAAATGAACGGTACGCCCGGCAAGCGGATGGTTGAAGTCAACGGTAATAGAGTCGCCGTTGATTTCGCGGATCACGCCAGGCATTTCGCTGCCGTCCATAGCGGTAAAGAGCATAATCGCGCCGATCTCCGGTTCACCCGCGTCCATAAACTCGCGGCGCGAGAAATACTGGATCAGGTCCGGACTCGGCACGCCAAACGCGGCATCCGGCTCCAGCGAAAAGGCTTTTTTCTCACCCTCTTTCAGGCCCAGAAGCTGCTGCTCAAGACCTTCAGACAGGGAGGTATCGCCAAGGCGAAACAGGGCTGGTTTGCCGTTATTGCGGGTGGATTCGGCCGTGGAGCCGTCATCCAGCTTCAGCGTGAAGTGAACGAGAACCGCGCTGTTGCTCTGTACGGATTTAGACATGCAAATTGCTCGCTTGTTTTGCCCGGTGGCATTTCACCACCGGGCGAGTGTATTACGCCTGCTCTTTCGCAGCCGGTTTAGGCAAGAAGCCTTCCAGCACGATTAACGCCGCACCGATGCAAATTGCGCTATCAGCGAGGTTAAAGGTCGCGAAGTGCCAGTCGCCGACGTAGAAGTCGATCATATCGACCACAAAGCCGTGCCACAGGCGGTCAAACAGGTTGCCCAGCGCGCCGCCAATGATCAGCGCGTAAGCTATGTTATTCAGCTTTTGCGTCGCCTTCGAGCGGTACATCAGCACCGCGAGGATCACGCAGATACCGAGAGCGATACCCGCAAAGAACCAGCGCTGCCAGCCACCGCTGTCGGCAAGGAAACTAAACGCTGCGCCGTAGTTACGCGCGTAGTGCAGGTTAAGCGACGGGAACAGCGGAACCGTCTCCCCCAGAGCAAAGTTCTGGAGGATCAGGAACTTGCTGCCCAGATCGATAATCAGCACCACCACAACCAGCCACAGCCAGCGCAGTCCTGTTGAACAGAGAGTTTTACTCATCAGGCAAACTTACGTTTTTCGCCGTCACCGGCGACGTTGCTTACACAGCGTCCGCAGATGTCTGCGTGTTCCGCCACCAGGCCAACATCGGTGGTGTAATGCCAGCAACGCGGGCATTTATCACCGTCGGCTTTGCTCAGCGCGACTTTCAGCCCTTTGAGCAGTTCGCTCTGCTGAGCATCAGCAGAAGCATCGGCATAATCCGCAACTTTCGCACCGGAGGTCAACAGGACAAATCGTAATTCATCGCCCAGCGCCGTCAGCTTCGCTGCCAGCTCCGGTTCTGCATACAGCGTAACTGCCGCTTCCAGAGAGCCGCCGACTTTCTTGTCTGCACGCGCCTGCTCGATAACCTTGTTCACTTCGCCACGCACTTTCAGCAGCTCGTCCCAGAAGGCATCGTTCATCGCTTCGGTGCTGGAGAGATCGAACAGACCTTCGTACCACTCGCCCGTGAACACATACTTCTCACGGTCGCCCGGCAGGTAGCCCCAGATTTCATCCGCGGTGAAGGACATGATCGGCGCCATCCAGCGCACCAGCGCTTCTGCGATGTGGAACAGCGCGGTCTGGCAGCTACGACGCGCCACGCTGTCCGCTTTCGCGGTGTACTGGCGGTCTTTGATGATGTCGAGGTAGAACGAGCCCATCTCGATGGAGCAGAAGCGCATCAGGCGCTGCACCACTTCGTGGAAGTCGTAAGACTCATAGGCTTTCAGGATATCTTCCTGCGCCGCTTTCGCGCAGCCTACCGCCCAGCGATCCAGCACCACCATCTCTTCCGGTTTCACCATGTCTTTTGCCGGATCGAACCCGTTCAGGTTCGCCAGCAGGAAGCGCGCGGTGTTACGGATACGACGATAGCTGTCGGCAGCACGCTTCAGGATCTCGTCGGACACCGCCATTTCGCCGGTGTAATCGGTAGAGGCCACCCACAGACGCAGAATGTCTGCGCCCAGCTTGTTCATCACATCCTGCGGAGAAACGGTGTTACCGATAGATTTGGACATCTTACGGCCCTGACCATCCACGGTGAAGCCGTGAGTCAGTACCTGACGGTAAGGCGCTTTACCCTTCATGGCGGTGGAGATCATCAGAGATGACATGAACCAGCCGCGGTGTTGGTCAGACCCTTCCAGATACATATCGGCAGCGTGACCGGCAAATTCCGGACGCACGTCAACCACGGAGGAGTGGGTAGACCCGGAGTCGAACCACACGTCCAGGGTATCCGGCACTTTCTCGTAGTTGTCTGCGTCAGCGCCCAGGATGTCGCGGGAGTCGAGATCCCACCACGCCTGAATACCGTCAACTTCGACGCGCTTCGCCACTTCTTCCATCAGTTCCAGGGTGTTCGGGTGCAGCTCCTGCGTCTCTTTATGCACGAACAGAGACATCGGCACACCCCAGGTACGCTGACGGGAGATACACCAGTCAGGACGGTTAGCCACCATGGATTCAATACGCGCCTGGCCCCAGTCAGGGATCCACTGCACGCCTTTGATCTCTTTCAGAGACTGCTCGCGCAGGCCTTTCTGATCCATGCTGACGAACCACTGCGGGGTCGCACGGAAGATGATCGGCGTTTTATGACGCCAGCAGCACGGATAGCTGTGCTGCATTTTTTCAACGTGCAGCAGCGCGCCGCTGGTGCGCAGCATGTCGACGATGATGTCGTTCGCTTTGAAGACGTTGATACCGTCCAGCGCCGGATAGGTGCCAGGCAGATAAGATCCGTCCGGGCCAACCGGGTTAGCGATTTCCAGACCGTACTTCAGGCTGATGTTGTAGTCGTCAGGACCGTGGCCGCCGGCGGTATGCACCGCACCGGTACCCGCTTCCAGCGTCACGTGGTCGCCCAGGATCGCCGGAACATCGAAGTCCAGGAACGGGTGTTTGAAGCGCATCAGCTCCAGCGCATCACCTTTCACGGTACCCAGCACGGTGTAGTCGCTGATATGCGCGCGCTTCAGCACGCTCTCAACCAGATCTTTCGCCAGGATAACCGCCTGACCGTCAATCTGCACCAGCGCGTATTCGAACTCACCGGACAGGGAGATCGCACGGTTCGCTGGCAGGGTCCACGGTGTGGTAGTCCAGATCACCAGAGAGATCGGGCCATTTACCGAGGAGACGCCAAATTTAGCCTTCACCGCATCCTGATCGACAGCGTTGAACGCCACGTCGATAGATGGAGAGGTTTTGTCGTAATACTCAACTTCCGCTTCTGCCAGCGCAGAACGGCAGTCCACGCACCAGTGCACCGGCTTAGCGCCTTTGTGCAGGTGGCCGTTACCGATGATTTTACCCAGCGCGCGGATGATGTTGGCTTCGGTTTTGAAGTCCATGGTCAGGTACGGGTGCGACCAGTCGCCCAGCACGCCCAGACGGATGAAGTCAGCGCGCTGACCGTCAACCTGCGTGGCTGCGTATTCGCGGCACTTCGCACGGAACTCGGCGGCGGTGAACTTCTCACCCGGTTTGCCAAACTCTTGCTCCACTTTCAGCTCGATTGGCAGACCGTGGCAGTCCCAACCCGGAACGTAAGGCGAGTCATATCCCGTGAGGCCTTTGGACTTCACGATAATGTCTTTCAGAATCTTGTTAACCGAGTGACCAATATGAATGCTGCCATTCGCATATGGGGGGCCATCATGCAGAATGAAGGTTTTTTTGCCTTTTTTGGCTGCACGAATGATGCCGTACAGGTCATCATCGGTCCAACGCGCCAGCATTCCCGGTTCGCGCTTGGCGAGATCGCCGCGCATCGGGAACCCTGTTTCCGGCAAATTCAGGGTTGATTTATAGTCACTCATCAGATTCTCGGTTCCGTATTTATCACGTAGGCAGTTAAGCCGGGTTCAAAGCCCAAAAAACTCGCGGGCCGTCAATTCATCTCGCGCAATTTGCGCTTTTAGTTCATCCAGCGAACCAAATCGCTGCTCGTTGCGTATTTTTTTCCGCAGTATCACATCTATATGGCGACCATAGAGGTCCATTACAACGTCCAGCAGGTGCACTTCTAACTGTTGACGCACACCGGCGACGGTCGGACGCGTGCCAATGTTGGCGACGCCGTATAACGGCTTATCGCCCAGTCCTGCTACTTCCACCGCATACACCCCTTTAACCGGGGAAACCTGACGACGCAGCGGTATATTCGCCGTCGGGAAGCCTATCGTGCGGCCCAGCGCATCGCCATGGACCACGCGGCCTGAGATAGTGAACGGATGCCCCAGCAGGGTTTCAGCCGTGTCCAGGTCATCATTAGCCAGCGCCTGACGCACCGCCGTGCTGCTGACGCGCACGCCGCCTTCGCAGAAGGTCATCGCGCTGGTGACGTCAAATCCGTACTCCAGACCAGCCTTCTGTAATAGCAAGAAATCGCCCTGACGACCAGCGCCAAAGCGGAAATCATCACCCACGGCGAGAAACTGTACGCCAAGACGCTTAACCAGCAGGTCGCTGACGAAGTTTTGTGCTGTCAGCGCGGCAAAGCGACGATCGAAACGTAAACACAATACATAGTCCACGCCGGACTCCGCCAGATAGCGCAACTTCTCGCGCAGGCGAGTGAGTCGGGCGGGAGATTTATCGCCCGCGAACAGCTCCAGCGGCTGCGGCTCGAAAATCATCACTACAACGGGCAGGCCACGGGCCTCCCCTTCTTTACGCAATCCCTGCAACAGCGCCTGATGACCACGATGCACGCCGTCGAAATTACCAATAGTCAGCACGCACCCGTGTGGCGCGCTGCTGAGATTATGTATGCCGCGTATCAGCTTCATGTCTGGCTCAAAACAGTGAAAATCGCCAAAGTATACCTTGTACAGCGGTTAAGGTTAACCGGCGATTGTTCGCGCAAAACAGAAAGCCGTAATGATTTCATCAGGCTGACCTTTCGCAGCGAAAAAATCTGCTCCTGAACTGCGATTTTTATGCCGAAAGGCTGTATTCAGGGAAGACAAGCTGGTAGAATCCTGCGCCATCACTACGTAACGTAGCGTCGCTAATTAACGGCGCTTATTTGCACAAATCCATTGACAAAAGAAGGCAAAGAGGGCATATTCCTCGGCCTTTGAATTGTCCACATAGAACATATTTGGGAGTTGGACTTGGCTAATATCAAATCAGCTAAGAAACGTGCCGTTCAGTCTGAAAAGGCTCGTAAGCACAACGCAAGCCGTCGCTCTATGATGCGTACTTTCATCAAGAAAGTATACGCAGCAATCGAAGCAGGCGACAAAGCTGCAGCGCAGAACGCATTTAACGAAATGCAACCAATCGTGGATCGTCAGGCTGCTAAAGGTCTGATCCACAAAAACAAAGCAGCGCGTCATAAAGCAAACCTGACCGCGCAGATCAACAAACTGGCTTAATCGCTACTTGTTGTTGCTTGTTTAAAGAACCCGCTTAACGCGGGTTTTTTTATGCCTTCAGATTGCCGGTGGCGTAAACAGCGCCGAGTAGTCACGATTGCAGATTCGCTGCACCGCCGGGTGCTGAATCATTCTTTCGGCAAATATGGCGTGGTACTCCTCCATCACGTTATCCACTCTGCCTATCTCCGTAATCTTGTCGTCCGAATAGAGATCGTGCGCATACAGCGTCGGCGCAACGAAGATCGCATTATGCGCTTCGCCAAAAGCTTTCATCAGCGCCGCATCGTCGAACTCACCGAGGATTTCTACCTTTAGCCCCTGCGAGTTAAACCAGTTCAGCAGCTTGCGTCCGAGCATGGAACGCCTTCCCGGTACCAGCAGGCGGCGCTCTTCAAGGCACGCGGGGAACGGTTTCTCCGGCGGCGGGTTAATGCACCAGAAGCTCACGCCGCATTCGCCAATCTTCACCGAGAACAGCCCTTCCTGCTGGGTGGAGTCAATCGGGCAGTCCGAGATAATCATGTCCAGCTTGTGCTGGCTCAGCTGTTCCAGCAGCATCTCGTGGGTTGATTCAAAGCAGCGCAGGTGGATTTGCTCGTCTTCGACTACCGCCGCATCCAGCACGCCGCTCACCAGCCGCTTGGACAGCGCATCCGCCACGCCCACGTCAAAGAGCAGGTTCGACTCTTTGCGGTAGTTGACGATATCCAGCATCTCCTGGCTCAGGGTGAACATTTTGTCCGCATAGCGGAAAACCAGCTCACCCAGTTCGCTGGGTTCAATCCCACGTCCCTTACGCTTGAACAGCTTGCCCTGCAGACGCTCTTCCAGGGCCTTGATTTGCCCGGTGATGGTTTGCGGCGTCAGGTAGAGCGCCTCTGCCGCCCCCACTACCGAGCCCTGTTTGTAGACGTGCCAGAAGTAGTACAGATGGTTGTAATTTAAATGAGACATCGCATCTTCTCTCCCTGAGTGTGTATCGGGAGGAGGAACGCCTCCTCCCGGTGTTCCGTTATGCCCGGACGGCCTGTCCGGACAGCTTCACCTTCAACAAGGTATAACCGATTACCGCGGCCAGTAATGACCCGATGAGAATGCCGAGTTTAGCCCAGACGATAAGCTCAGGCGCATGCGCACCAAAGGCCAGCGTCGAGATAAAGATCGACATCGTAAAGCCGATTCCACACAGCACGCCGACGGCCATAATTTGACCAAAGGTTGTGCCGTGCGGCAATGACGCCAGCTTCAGCTTCGTCGCCAGCCAGCAGAAGAGGCTAATACCCAACGGCTTACCGATAAACAGCCCGGCAATAATGCCCAGCGGCAGCACGGACGTCAGCCCGTCCAGGGTCACGCCGCCGAGGGAAACGCCCGCGTTGGCAAACGCAAACAGCGGCAGGATCATAAAGGCAACCCACGGGTGTAGCACATGCTCCAGCTGTTTGGCAGGTGACTTGCCGTCCTGCGGCTTAAGCGGCACGAAGAAGCCCACAATCACGCCTGCCAGCGTTGCGTGCACGCCGGATTTCAGCACCGCCGTCCACAGCACCATCCCCACCAGGATATAGATACCGATGCGGCGAACATTGAAGATGTTCAGCAGCGCCAGCACCGCAATCGCCCCGGCGGCGACGCTCAGGGACAGGATCGACAGATCGCTGGTGTAGAACAGCGCGATAATCACAATGGCACCCAGGTCATCGATGATCGCCAGCGCCATCAGGAAGATTTTCAGGGCCACCGGCACGCGGCTACCGAGCAATGCTAAGACACCGAGTGCAAAGGCGATATCCGTCGCGGCCGGGATCGCCCAGCCGTCACGCGCAACAGGATCCTGCCAGGTGAACGCAAGGAAGAGCAACGCCGGAACGACCATTCCGCCGATGGCTGCGATCACAGGAAACGCCGCGCGCTGGCGGCTGGCAAGCGAGCCCAGAACCAGCTCGCGCTTAACCTCAAGCCCCACCAGCAGGAAGAACACCGCCATTAGCGCATCGTTGATCCACAGCAGCATGTTCTTGTTAATTTCCAGCGCCCCGACCTTCAGCTCAACGGGCGTTTCCAGAAATGCATGGTAGAGATCCTGCGTGATGCCAAGGTTAGCCAGCACCATCGCGGCCGCTGCGGCAATAATCAGGATCACGCCACCGGACGCCTCACTGCTAAAGAAACGGTGTAGTAATTTCATTTAAGCTCTCTCTTTTACAACAATACCTCGATAAAACCATAATACCAAGCGAGATAACTCGGCAAAAACAGATTAATATTGAGTATAGATTCAGTTTAACCGAGCTATACGCGCAAATAAAAAAGCCCGGAATCGCTTCCGGGCTTTGAGAAGATGAAAACCAGCTAACGAATTAGCGGGTCAAATCATCGAAGAATTTTTTGACGCCATCGAAGAAGCTTTTGGAACGCGGGCTGTTTTTCTCACCCGTTGGGCCGCCAAAGCTCTCCTGCAGTTCTTTCAGCAGCTGTTTCTGCTTGTCGTTCAGGCCAACCGGCGTTTCGACGACGACGCGGCACAGCAGGTCGCCCTGGGCGCCACCGCGAACGGATTTGACGCCTTTCCCGCGCATGCGGAACAGCTTGCCGGTCTGGGTTTCGCCCGGTACTTTCAGGTTCACGCGACCGTCCAGCGTAGGCACTTCGATTTCACCACCGAGTGCCGCCATCGCGAAGTTGATCGGCACTTCGCAGTACAGATTATTACCTTCACGCTCGAAGATGGCGTGCTGTTTCACCTGCACCTGAACGTACAGATCGCCCGCCGGTGCGCCGTGCTCGCCTGCTTCGCCCTCACCCGCCAGACGGATGCGGTCGCCCGTATCGACGCCAGCCGGGATCTTAACGGACAGAGTTTTGGTTTTCTCAACGCGACCGTGGCCGTGGCATTTGGTGCACGGATCTTTAATCAGCGTGCCGCGACCGTGACAGTGAGGACAGGCCTGCTGTACCGCGAAGAAGCCCTGACGCATCTGTACCTGACCAGAGCCGTGACAGGTTGGACAGGTCTGAGGCTGTGTGCCCGCTTTCGCGCCGCTGCCGTGGCAAACGTCACACTCTTCCAGCGTCGGAATACGGATCTCTTTGGTGACACCGCGAACGGCCTCTTCCAGCGTCAGCTCCATGTTGTAGCGCAGGTCCGCGCCGCGCGCCGCGCGCTGACGACCACGGCCGCCGCCGAAGATGTCGCCAAATACATCGCCAAAGATATCGCTGAAGTCAGCGCCGCCGCCAAAGCCGCCGCCACCGAATCCACCGCCGCCCATGCCGCCCTGTTCAAAGGCTGCGTGACCGTACTGGTCATAGGCCGCACGTTTTTGTGCATCGGTCAGGACTTCGTAGGCTTCTTTGATCTCTTTAAATTTGGCTTCAGCCTCTTTGTCACCCTGGTTACGGTCCGGGTGGAATTTCATGGCCAGGCGCTTGTACGCCTTTTTGATTTCACGCTCTTCCGCAGTTTTCGGAACGCCTAAAATCTCGTAATAGTCTTGCTTTGCCATTGGTTTTTTTAAGCCCCTTAACATGCGAGCACGGGCGTGGAGAGTTCTCCTACGCCCGTGCCGATTAATTACCCTGCATCAGGGCGATTATTTTTTATCTTTGACTTCTTCGAACTCAGCGTCGACAACGTCGTCGTCTTTCGCGTTGTTCGCTGAAGCGTCAGCGCCCGCCTGCTGTTGAGCGTGCTGCTGCTGAGCGATTTCCATCAGCTTCTGAGAAGCCTGCGCCAGTTCCTGCATCTTCGCTTCGATGTCCGCTTTGTCTTCACCTTTCAGTGAGGATTCCAGCGCACTCAGTGCAGCTTCGATAGCAGTCTTGTCTTCCGCTGGCAGTTTATCGCCTGCTTCTTCAACCTGCTTACGGGTGCTGTGCAGCAGATGGTCACCCTGGTTACGGGTCTGAACCAGCTCTTCGAACTTACGGTCGGATTCCGCGTTAGCTTCGGCATCGCGAACCATTTTTTCGATTTCCGCTTCGTTCAGGCCAGAAGATGCCTTGATGGTGATCTTCTGCTCTTTACCGCTGTTTTTGTCTTTCGCAGACACGTGCAGGATACCGTCAGCATCGATGTCGAAGGTGACTTCGATCTGCGGCATGCCGCGCGGTGCCGGGTTAATACCGTCCAGGTTGAACTGACCCAGAGATTTGTTATCCGCCGCACGCTTACGCTCACCCTGAATCACATGGATGGTTACCGCAGACTGGTTGTCTTCAGCGGTAGAGAACACCTGGCTGTGTTTCGTTGGGATGGTGGTGTTTTTGTTGATGAGCGCAGTCATCACACCGCCCATGGTTTCGATACCCAGAGACAGCGGGGTAACGTCCAGCAGCAGTACGTCTTTAACTTCACCGGTCAGTACGCCACCCTGAACCGCAGCACCGATTGCAACCGCTTCGTCCGGGTTAACGTCTTTACGTGGCTCTTTACCAAAGAACTCAGCCACTTTCTTCTGAACCATTGGCATACGCGTCTGACCACCCACCAGGATAACGTCCTGGATATCGGATACGGACAGGCCAGCGTCCTGCAGGGCAACTTTCAGCGGCTCGATTGAACGGTTCACCAGGTCTTCTACCAGGCTTTCCAGTTTCGCACGGGTCACTTTGATGTTCATGTGTTTAGGACCGGTCGCGTCTGCAGTAATGTACGGCAGGTTCACGTCGGTCTGCTGAGCGGAAGACAGCTCGATCTTCGCTTTCTCAGCGGCTTCTTTCAGGCGCTGCATGGCCAGCGGGTCGTTACGCAGGTCAATGCCCTGATCTTTCTTGAACTCGTCAACGAGGTAGTTGATCAGACGGGTATCGAAGTCTTCACCACCCAGGTGGGTATCACCGTTGGTTGCCAGAACTTCAAAGGTTTTTTCGCCGTCAACTTCGTCGATTTCGATAATAGAGATATCGAAGGTACCACCACCCAGGTCGTAAACCGCGATAGTACGGTTGCCAACTTCTTTATCCAGACCGTAAGCCAGTGCAGCAGCGGTTGGTTCGTTGATGATACGTTTTACTTCCAGACCTGCGATACGACCAGCATCTTTGGTTGCCTGACGCTGAGCATCGTTGAAGTATGCAGGAACGGTGATAACAGCTTCAGTTACCGGCTCACCCAGGTAATCTTCAGCGGTTTTCTTCATTTTTTTCAGCACTTCAGCAGAAATCTGCGGTGGTGCAGTTTTGGTGCCTTTCACATCAAGCCATGCATCGCCGTTATCTGCCGCGATGATTTTGTAAGGCATGATGGAAACGTCACGCTGAACTTCTTCGTCCTGGAAGCGGCGGCCGATCAGGCGTTTAATCGCAAACAGGGTGTTTTGCGGGTTTGTCACTGCCTGACGTTTAGCCGGCTGACCAACCAGAGTTTCACCATCCTGGGTATAAGCAATGATAGAAGGCGTGGTGCGATCGCCCTCGGCGTTCTCCAGCACGCGTGCAGTAGTGCCATCCATAATCGCTACACAAGAGTTGGTAGTACCCAGGTCGATACCAATAATTTTACCCATCTAAACGTCTCCACTAAAAATTCAGTCAACATGTGGTTGTGTACCTGTAATAAGGGCAGAACGTGCTTTTTCAACTACCCAGATTTGATTTTTTTCAGGTCCACACACTGCGGTTGACTACAAGATGGGGTCGCGACGGCATCCATCAAGGGGCAAGCATAAAAAAAATTTTAATTTCACCCTGATGAGATCATAGACGCCATCGATAGCGCCCATTATGATGCCGCGCCCCGTCAGGGAGTATTGACGCGGGTTTAACCATTTCACCATATTAATGATGATTTTTTTGAGGACTTATGGGCAACACTAAGTTGGCTAATCCGGCTCCGCTGGGCCTGATGGGTTTTGGCATGACCACTATCCTGCTGAACCTGCACAATATCGGGATGTTCCCGATGGATGGCATCATCCTGGCGATGGGCATTTTTTACGGCGGTATCGCGCAAATCTTCGCGGGCCTGCTGGAATATAAGAAAGGCAATACCTTCGGCTTAACCGCCTTCACCTCTTACGGTTCTTTCTGGCTGACCCTGGTTGCCATTCTGCTGCTGCCTAAAATGGGCATGGCAGACGCGGCAAACGCCCACTTCCTGGGCGTTTACCTGGGCCTGTGGGGCGTCTTCACCCTGTTCATGTTCTTCGGTACCCTGAAAGGTAACCGCATGCTGCAGTTCGTTTTCCTGAGCCTGACCGTGCTGTTCGCCCTGCTGGCGATCGGTCACCTGGTGGATAACGAAGGCATCGTTCATGTTGCAGGCTGGATTGGTCTGGTTTGCGGCGCAAGCGCTATCTACCTCGCAATGGGTGAAGTGCTGAACGAGCAGTTTGACCGCACCATTCTACCGATTGGTGAAAAACACTGATCCCTCTGTCGTGTCCGCATCGCGGGCACGACATCCCTTCATCTGCCCCAGCCAAATCCCTAATCCCAACCCTATCAACGAAAGCGCGAGTACGTACCAGGCTGGCGCCATCGGCGACACGCCCATCAGCACCGTCACCGCAATCGGTGTCAGCCCGCCGAAAATGGCATACGACACGTTGTAGGAAAATGAGATCCCGGTGAAGCGTACCTCCGGCGGGAACGCGCGGACCATCACGTACGGTACGGCCCCGACAACGCCCACGCACAGCCCTACCGTGCCGTACAGCAGGAACAGCTGTTCAGGATGGCTGCCTGCCAGATGATAAAACGCCCAGCTTGATGCGGCCAGTAGCAGGCTGCCGACGATAAAGGTAACGCTGGCGCCGAAACGATCAGCCGCCAACCCGGCGGCAAGACAGCCAAAGCAGAGCATGATTGTCGCGATACTGTTCGCCTGTAGCGTCACGGCAGGGGCGAAGCCGTACTGCTTTTGCAGCCACACCGGGGACATCAATATCACCACCACAATGCCCGCCGAGAGCAGCCAGGTGAGCAGCATCGACACCACCACCGCTTTTTTATGGCGAACCACGACCGCCTTCACCGGCAGCTCCTGCGCCAGCGCTTTGCGCTGCTGCATCTCGAGGAAAATTGGCGTCTCCTGCAGCCAGCGGCGCAGGTACATCGCCACCAGACCAAACGCCCCGCCCAGCAGGAACGGAATACGCCAGCCCCAGTCGTGTACGGCCTGCTGCGTCATGCTGGTATTCACAATGGTTGCGACCACCGAGCCGAGCAGGATCCCGACCGTCAGTCCCGCCGTTAAGGTTCCGCAGGCGATACCAATGCGGCGCGCCGGAACATGCTCCGCGACAAACACCCACGCGCCCGGCACTTCACCGCCAATCGCCGCGCCCTGAAGAACGCGCATCAGCAACAGCAGCAACGGAGCAAGAATGCCCATCGAGGCATAGGTGGGTAGCAGACCAATAGCCAGCGTCGGCACGGCCATCAGCAGGATGCTAAGGGTAAACATCTTCTTGCGCCCGACCAGATCGCCAAAGTGGGCCATGATGATGCCGCCCAGCGGACGCGCCAGATACCCGGCGGCAAAAATGCCGAAGGTTTGCACCTGACGCAGCCATTCCGGGATATCAGCCGGGAAGAAGAGCTCTCCCACCACGGCGGCGAAGAAGACGAAGATGATAAAGTCGTAAAACTCCAGCGCGCCGCCTAAGGCCGCGAGCGTGAGAGTTTTGTAGTCCTGTCGATTCAGAGGTCGGGTGTTATGTGACATAGCAAACCATTATGCGTGTGTTGTGGATTTATTTTTACAGCAATCGTAAAGAAAAAATTACTATACCGTAAAAGCTTTACCACGCTATCGCTGCTTCAGCTAATGTCACATATTGGTTAATTTCAGGAGATTGTTTCGCGACGAGCGTTTTTCGGACGAAAAGCTGCTACCACTTTCTCATCGGTTTCCACATACGGACCGTCAAGAAGCTGTATACAATACGGTACACTTGCAAAGATGCCGTGAACGAGGACGCTGCCATCTTCCGCCTTCAGCCCTTCCAGCGTCTCTTTAATTGATTTCGGCTGGCCCGGCAGATTAAGTATTAACGCCTGTTTGCGGATCACGCCAACCTGCCGCGACAAAATGGCGGTCGGGACAAAGTGCAGGCTGATCTGGCGCATCTGTTCACCGAAGCCCGGCATTTCACGATCGGCAATCGCCAGCGTTGCGTCCGGCGTCACGTCGCGGCGCGCGGGGCCGGTTCCGCCCGTCGTCAGAACAAGGTGGCAGCTCATCTCATCCACCAGCTCGCAGAGCGTCTGCTCGATGATCGGCTGTTCGTCAGGGATCAGGCGCGTCTGAATGTCAAAGGGGGTGGTCAGCGCGCTGCCAAGCCACTCTTCCAGAGCGGGGATGCCTTTATCCTGGTAAACACCGCTGGAGGCGCGGTCAGAAATCGACACTAAGCCGATGCGTAAGGTATTCATATCCATTCCATTCAAAAAGTACTGATTAAAGGGAATGATACACGCAGAGAGGAGATTCAGACAGGGTACGAAAGCAGTCGCGTGACCGGGAACCCGGTCACGCAGAATGATTACAGCAGGTCGCCGATCATTTTTTCCAGTTTGCCCTGGTCAACAGCAAACTTACGGATACCGTCCGCCAGTTTGTCTACAGCCATTGGATCCTGGTTGTGCTGCCACAGGAACTCGGATTCAGTGATGCGCTCTGGGCGTGCTTTCACTTCACCGGTGTAAGACAGCTTACGCTCGATGGTACCTTCGCTTTCTGCCAGCTCTTTCAGCAGCGCAGGGGCGATGGTCAGGCGGTCACAGCCAGCCAGCTCGATGATTTCACCGACGTTACGGAAGCTTGCGCCCATAACCACGGTCTCATAGCCGTGCTGTTTGTAGTATTCGTAGATTTCAGTAACAGAAACCACGCCTGGATCTTCAGCCGGCGCGTACTCTTTCTTATCGGTGTTGGCTTTGTACCAGTCCAGAATACGGCCCACGAACGGAGAAATCAGGTATACGCCTGCTTCTGCACATGCACGCGCCTGCGCGAAGGAGAACAGCAGGGTCAGGTTACAGTTGATACCGTCTTTTTCCAGCTGCTCTGCCGCGCGGATACCCTGCCAGGTAGAAGCCAGTTTGATCAGGATACGGTCGTTGCTGATGCCAGCGTCGTTGTACATTTTGATCAGACGTTTCGCTTTCGCGATAGACGCTTCGGTGTCGTAGGAGAGACGTGCGTCCACTTCGGTAGAGATACGGCCAGGAACCAGCTTCAGGATTTCCAGACCGATGTTCACTGCCAGTTTGTCGGTGGCATCCACAACCTGCTGCGCGCGGTCGTTGCTCTGTGCTTTCGCCCAGGTCACTGCGTCGTCAATCAGTTTGCGATACTCAGGGATCTGTGCGGCGTTAAGGATCAGAGAAGGGTTAGTTGTGGCATCCTGCGGCTGGTACAGCTTCATTGCCGCGATATCTCCGGTGTCAGCTACGACAGTGGTGAACTGACGAAGGGAGGTCAATTTATCCGTCATGATAGTGTTTCTCTTTTAACGTGCCCTGGATAATTCACGCTACCGACAGCATGCCTGCAGCGGAAAAATGACAGGTTTACTTGTTAGGGGGATGTAACCGGTCTGCCCTGATGATAACACGACGGAGGGGTAGCGCAACCGCAGACAGTGCGCTTAGGTAGAGTATGGTAAACTCGGAAGATTAACAGGCTGCTAAGCAACAGCATGCCCAATCAGTGGTAGCGCTTACATATTCACATTGGCATCAACAAGAGGGACGTTAATGCCTGATTTCTTTTTCTTTATTAACGAAGTCCTCTGGGGTTCGATAATGATTTACCTGCTTATGGGAGCAGGGATTTGGTTTACTCTACGCAGTGGGTTTATCCAGTTTCGTTATATCCGCAAGTTTGGCAGAAGTCTGAAAAACAGCGTTACGCCCCAGCCGGGCGGATTAACGTCGTTCCAGGCACTCTGTACCAGCCTGGCGGCACGCCTCGGCAGCGGAAATCTGGCGGGCGTTGCGCTGGCCATCAGCGCCGGTGGGCCTGGCGCGGTCTTCTGGATGTGGGTGACGGCGCTACTCGGGATGGCCACCTCCTTTGCCGAAAGTTCGCTCGCCCAGCTGTATAAAGAGAAAGATAAAAACGGCCAGTTTCGCGGCGGTCCTGCCTGGTACATGGCGCGTGGCTTAGGGATGCGCTGGATGGGCGTTCTGTTCTCGCTTTTTTTACTGCTCGCGTACGGCCTTATTTTTAATACCGTCCAGGCAAATTCTGTCGCCAATGCCCTGCTCTATGCCTTCTCCTGCCCGGAGTGGGTCGCCGGTATTGCTTTAGCCCTCGTCGTTTTGCTCACCATTTCAGCCGGTCTCAGGGGCGTTGCCCGCCTGATGCAGTGGCTGGTTCCCGTTATGGCGCTGCTCTGGGTTGCCGCGAGCCTGTTCGTCGCCGCACTGCATATCGACCAGGTGCCGGGCGTGATTGCGACCATCGTCAAAAGCGCTTTTGGCTGGCGCGAGGTGACCTCCGGGGCGCTGGGCTACACCTTTAGCCAGGCGCTGATGGCGGGTTTTCAGCGGGGCATGTTCTCCAATGAAGCCGGAATGGGGTCAACCCCCAACGCGGCCGCTGCCGCCTCTTCCTGGCCGCCGCACCCGGCCGCACAAGGCATTGTGCAGATGATTGGCGTCTTTACCGATACCATTATCATCTGCTCCGCCAGCGCCATGATTTTGCTGCTGGCAGGCCCCGTCCCGCATTCTTCTGGTACCGCCGGGATACAGCTTCTCCAGCAGGCGCTGGTGAACCTGACCGGCGGTTGGGGAGCAGGATTTGTCTCGCTCGTCCTGATGTTGTTTGCCTTCAGTTCGATTGTGGTGAATTACCTCTACGCCGAAAATAACCTTATTTTCCTGAAGCTCGACTCCCGTACCGCAATCGGAGCCCTGCGGCTCGCGGTCATACTGATGATCGTCGCTGGCTCCTTCCTCAGTATGCCGCTGGTCTGGCAGCTGGCCGATATCATTATGGCGCTGATGGCGATCACGAACCTCACCGCTATCCTGCTGCTCTCGCCCGTGGTTACGCTGATTGCCAGAGACTACCTTCGTCAGCGCAAACTGGGCGTTCCGCCGGTATTTGATCCCGCCCGCTATCCCGACGTTAAGGCGCAGCTTGCCCCCGGCACGTGGGATGATTTGCCGCGGCAATAACAGCTATCGATCAATTCAGGGCGATTTTTTGCTAAAGTCGCTCTAAATTTCCTGCAAGGACTGGATATGCTGATTCTGATTTCACCTGCAAAAACGCTCGACTACCAGAGCCCGCTCGCCACCGAGCGCTATACCCAGCCTGAACTGCTGGACTACTCGCAACAGCTGATCCGCGAAGCGCGTAAGCTCTCTGCGCCGCAAATCGCCTCGCTGATGAGCATCAGCGACAAGCTGGCCGATCTTAACGCGACCCGCTTTCACGAGTGGCACCCGGATTTCACCCCGGCGAACGCTCGCCAGGCGATTCTGGCGTTTAAAGGTGATGTCTATACCGGCCTGCAGGCGGAAGATTTTAGCGAAGCCGATTTCGATTTTGCCCAGCAGCATCTGCGCATGCTGTCGGGTCTTTACGGCGTACTGCGCCCGCTGGATCTGATGCAGCCGTATCGTCTGGAGATGGGGATTCGCCTGGAAAATGCCAAAGGCAAAGATCTGTACCATTTCTGGGGCGATATCATTACCGACAAACTGAACGCGGCGCTGCATGCCCAGGGCGATAACGTGGTGATTAACCTGGCATCCGATGAATACTACAAGTCGGTGAAGCCGAAAAAGCTGGATGCCGAAATCATCAAGCCGGTATTCCTCGACGAGAAGAACGGTAAGTTTAAAGTGATCAGCTTCTACGCCAAGAAAGCGCGCGGCCTGATGAGCCGCTACATCATCCAGAATCGCCTGACAAAGCCGGAGCAGTTGACCAAATTTAACAGCGAAGGCTATTTCTTTGACGAGGCGTCGTCGGGGAAAGGCGAGCTGGTGTTTAAGCGCCACGAGCAGTAAAAACAAACCCCGCCAGCTGGCGGGGTTTTGCATTAATGGTGTTTCCAGTCCGGGCCGCGATCGTCGCGGTGGTCATCGTGGTGATGGTCATCGTGACGATCGTCGTGTTTACGATGCTCGTCATGTGGACGCCAGTGGTTATCACGCCAGTCATAATGCGCCTTCCACCAGTCGTGGTCGCGCCAGCGGCCGCCGTCCCAGTAGTGCCCGTTGTTATCCCGGTCGCCAATCTGCAGTTTTACCGCAGGTACGAGGGTAATTTCAGATGCCTGAACCGCCATGGGAGCGACCAGCATCAGAGAAAGCGCGATGAGTGCAGGTTTCAGTGTAGACATCGGTGACTCCTTATTATCTTTGCCCAACGTAGGCCGATGTAAGGAGAGTACGCGAGGGGAACGGGGGATGTTATTCTCTGCAATCCTAAACGCTAAGTGACCGCATTTATTGGGAATTTCTGCTTTTTCCCTGCTATTTTCCTCCTTAATTTCTCCATAAAAAAAGTCCGGTGGCGGCGTCGCCGCCACCGGGCAACACAATCACGCGCGGGTCATCATCAGCTTACGCAGCGCGGCAAAATCTGCGGGTAGCTCATGTGACAGCAGCGGCAGGTCGGCACGCTCGGCCAGCTCTTTTGGCAGCGGCAGCGTTTCGCCCAAAATATCTTCCACGCTCTCTTTGAACTTCGCCGGATGCGCGGTGCCCAGGAACAGGCCATATTCACCCGGGTTAAGCTGGTCGCGCAGCGCGCGGTAGGCAATCGCCGCGTGCGGTTCAGAGGTATACCCCACCGCCTTCAGCTCGCGCATGGTCGCTTTGGTGGTTTCATCCGTCACCGCGGCGTAGCCCAGGTCACCCAGACGCCAGATCTTACGGCGGAACAGCTCTTCCACGCGCGGCCAGTTGTTCGGCTGTGACACATCCATCGCGTTGGAGAGCGTCGCCTGCGTGGCGTTCGGCGCCCATTTCCCGTCTTTCAGGAAGCGCGGCACGGTGTCATTGGCGTTGGTCGCCGCGATAAAGCGTTTCACCGGCAGACCCAGGGATTTCGCCAGCAGGCCCGCCGTCAGGTCACCGAAGTTACCGCTTGGCACGGAGATCACTAGCTGGTTGCGCGCTTCCTGCGGCAGTTGCGCCACCGCTTCGAAGTAGTAGCAGATCTGCGCCAGCAGACGGCTGATGTTGATTGAGTTGGCAGAGTTCAGACCCAGAGCCACCTTCAGCTCTTCGTCGTCGAAGGCCTGCTTGACCAGCGCCTGGCAGGCATCGAAATCGCCGTCGATCGCCACGGTTTCAATGTTGCCGCCGAGCGTACAGAACAGTTTTTCCTGCAGCGGGCTGATTTTGCCTTTCGGATAGAGGATCACCACGCGGACGTTTTTCAGGCCGTAGAACGCGTGCGCCACCGCCGCACCGGTGTCCCCGGAGGTCGCGGTCAGGATGGTCACCGGTTTATCGCCGCTGATGTGGGTCAGCATCTGCGCCATAAAGCGGCCGCCGAAGTCTTTAAACGCCAGTGTCGGGCCGTGGAACAGCTCCAGGCAGCCAACGTCAGGCTCAACCTGCTTCACCGGCGCCGGGAAAGCGAACGCCGCACGCACGCGCTCTTCCAGCAGCTCCTGCGGAATTTCGTCGCCAATAAACGCAGACAGAATTTTGGTGCTGCGGGTGACAAATTCCTGCTTCAGCAGCTCATCAATCTCGGTCAGCTGGAATTCCGGCAGGTCATGCGGGAAAAACAGCCCCTGGTTTTTGCCCAGCCCCTGAGTTACCGCCTGCGCGAAGCTGACCTGCTCGTTATGATCTTTAAGGTTATAGAGTTTCATTAATTATCCCAGTACTCGTGCGCCAGCCGTGTCCAGACGGCAAATATGAACAAAGCCTTCCTGATTTTGCAGGTAGTGTTTAGAGAGCCAGTCCGCCACGCGCTGCGCGGTGTCAGGCTTGTCGCACAGGGCGAACAGCGTCGGGCCGGAGCCGGAGATGCCGCACGCCTGCGCGCCGATATCCATGGACGCCTGTCGCGCCTCATTAAAGCCGGGCAGCAGCTTCGTGCGGTACGGCTCGGCAATGACGTCCTTCATCAGCTTCGCCGCCAGCTGCGGCTGACGGGTGTAGCAGGCGTGTATAAAGCCCGCCAAATGACGCCCGTGGGCGATGCAGTCCTGGCGACGATACTGCGCGGGCAGGATCGCACGCGCTTCCGCGGTAGAGACCTTAATGCCCGGATAGGCCAGCACCCACAGCCACTCATCAAACCCTGGCACCTGCTGGCTGATGATGCCATTTTCTTCAATCATCAGCTGCATGCCGCCGAGGAAGCACGGCGCCACGTTGTCATAGTGAATGCTGCCGGAGATACGCCCTTCCAGCTCGCCCATTAAGCCCAGCAGACGGTTGTTGTTCAGCGGCTTGCCGCAGTGCTCGTTCATTGCTACCAGCGCGGCGACCACCGAACAGGCGCTGGAACCCAGACCCGAGCCAATCGGCATACTTTTTTCCAGCGTCATGGCAACCGGCACGTTTTTGCCGATCTCCTGACAAAAGCGTTCCCAGCACTGATAGACGATATTCTCGCGCGGGTCGGACGGCAGTTTGCTGGCGAAGCGGCCCACGTTATTCAGGCTGAAGCTGTCTGCCGCTTCCACCGTAACAGTATCGCCCAGCAGCGAACCATCCACCGGCGTCACCGCCGCGCCCAGCACGTCAAATCCGACGCTCATATTCGCGCTGGAAGCCGGGGCATAAACTTTGACCATGTTAAACTCCTAACTTCCATGACAGGGTACGCAGCAGATCGGCAAACACACCCGCCGCCGTAACATCGTTCCCTGCGCCATAGCCGCGAAGCACCAGCGGCAATGGCTGATAATAGTGGCTGTAAAACGCGAGGGCATTTTCGCCGTTTTTAACTTTGTACAGCGGGTCGTTGCCATCCACTTCGGCAATCTTCACCCTGCACACGCCATCTTCTTCAATGTTGCCAACATAGCGCAATACCTTACCTTCATCACGGGCTTTCGCAACGCGCGCGGCAAAAGCATCGTCAAGCTGCGGCAAATTTGCCATGAAGGCAGCGACATCACCGCTGCTGTCAAATTCTGCCGGCAGGACCGGTTCAATCACGATATCGGAAAGCTCAAGCTCACGCCCCGTTTCACGTGCCAGAATCAATAGTTTACGCGCCACGTCCATACCGGAGAGATCGTCACGCGGATCCGGCTCGGTATAGCCCAGCTCGCGCGCGGCGCGGGTCGCGTCCGACAGGCTCATCCCTTCATCCAGCTTGCCGAAGATAAACGACAGCGAGCCGGAGAGAATGCCGGAGAAGCGCTGCAGTTCATCGCCCGCGTTCAGCAGGTTCTGCAGGTTCTCGATAACCGGCAGGCCCGCGCCCACGTTGGTGTCGTACAGGAACTTGCGGCGCGACTTGCTCGCCGCCAGACGCAGCTGGTGATAGTAATCCATCGACGAAGTGTTGGCTTTTTTGTTCGGCGTCACCACGTGGAACCCTTCGCGCAGGAAGTCGGCGTACTGGTCGGCCACCGCCTGGTTCGAGGTACAGTCGACAATCACCGGGTTGAGCAGGTGGTACTCTTTCACCAGACGGATCAGGCGGCCCAGGTTGAACGGCTCTTTTGCCTCTTTCAACTCAGCCTGCCAGTTTTCCAGGTTCAGTCCGTGAACGTTAGTCAGCAGCGCTCTGGAGTTGGCAATTCCGCAGACGCGCAGATCGATATGTTTCTTCTTCAGCCACTCCTGCTGACGCTTCACCTGCTCCAGCAGCGCGCCGCCCACCCCGCCGACGCCAATCAGGAACAGCTCGATAACCTGATCGGTGTTGAACAACATCTGGTGAACCACGCGTACGCCGGTGGTAGCGTCATCGTTGTCCACGACAACAGAAATTGAACGCTCTGACGAGCCCTGGGCAATCGCCACGATGTTGATATTGGCGCGCGCCAGCGCGGCAAAGAACTTGGCGGAGATACCGCGCAGCGTGCGCATACCGTCGCCGACCACGGAGATAATCGCCAGGCGTTCCTGAATGGCGAGCGGCTCCAGCAGCTCTTCTTTCAGCTCCAGATAGAACTCTTCCTCCAGCGCGCGGCGGGCGCGCAGGCAGTCGGCCTGCGGCACGCAGAAGCTGATGCTGTATTCGGAAGAGGACTGGGTGATCAGCACCACTGAGATACCGTTGCGGGACATAGCGGCAAAGACGCGCGCCGCCATGCCGACCATCCCCTTCATCCCCGGACCGGAGACGCTGAACATCGCCATGTTGTTGAGGTTGGAGATACCTTTCACCGGCAGACCATCTTCATCGGTACTCGCGCCAATCAGCGTACCCGGCGCCTGCGGGTTACCGGTGTTTTTAATCAGGCAAGGGATCTGGAACTGGGCAATCGGAGAGATGGTACGCGGGTGAAGCACTTTGGCGCCGAAGTAGGAAAGCTCCATCGCTTCCTGGTACGACATCGACTTCAGCAGCCTGGCGTCAGGTACCTGGCGCGGGTCGCAGGTATAGACGCCGTCGACGTCAGTCCAGATTTCACAACAGTCAGCGCGTAAACAGGCGGCCAGAACGGCGGCGGAGTAGTCAGAGCCGTTACGGCCCAGCACCACCAGCTCACCCTTTTCGTTACCGGCGGTGAAGCCTGCCATCAGGATCATATGGTCAGACGGAATTTTGCTGGCGGCGATACGGCGGGTTGATTCGGCGATATCAACGGTGGATTCGAGGTAGTGGCCCACCGCCAGCAGTTTTTCAACGGGATCGATCACGGTCACGCTATGACCGCGCGCTTCCAGCACGCCGGCCATGATGGCGATAGAGAGTTTTTCGCCACGGCAGATCAGCGCTGCGTTGACGCTGTCCGGGCACTGGCCGAGAAGGCTGATGCCGTGCAGGACGTGTTTGATTTGCGCGAATTCCTGCTCAACGAAGGACTTCAGCTGAGCGTGCGGGAAGCCAGGCAGCGCCTCTGCCAGCCCTTGCAGTAAGTCAGCGAAGATACGCTCTGCGTCGCTGATGTTCGGGAGTGCATCCTGGCCACCGATGGTTTTTTCAATCATCGCCACCAGATGGTTCGTGATTTTTGCCGGGGCAGAGAGCACGGTAGCAACCTGCCCCTGCCTGGCGTTGCTTTCCAGGATATCGGCAACACGCAGAAAACGTTCTGCATTTGCCACTGATGTACCGCCGAACTTCAACACTCGCATGGTTCTACCTCGTTTCCTTTAGCCGAAAAAAAAGCCCGCACTGTTCAGGTGCGGGCTTTTTTTGTTTTTCCTGTACGCGTCAGCCCGCATCGTTACCTGTGGTAATGATGATGGTTGTAGTAATGGTGGTGATGCTGATGCGTTTCATGGATGTTGTGTACTCTGTCATTATTATCTGTCTGTCCTGTATTCTTTTAGGGTTAAAGGATCGGGCACCTTAAGTCAACGAATTTTTAATTTGATCACAATTCGGAAGACTCTCACGTCCCGCTGCGTGCAGAATTATTTTCATCCGATTCCCCCAGATGCAACCCATCCAGACAGACTTATTCGCCATAGTAAAAACTTATGGCAGTATTTTACTCGGCCAATTTTTTTTCAATATCGTGCAGCAAACGGTGCAGCATGGCGGTGTCCCGCTGCTCAAGACGCCCCAAACGCTGCTGCAGCCAGTCGACCATTTTTTGATCGTCAGCCACACCCAGCTGCATGAGCAGGTTTTCTACGCGCCCGCGAAGTGCAGCCAGTTGGTTTTCATCGGTGCCTGTAACAGACGGCTGCGGAATTTGTATTAAGGATGCTAATTGATAGCAGTAGACCATGACCGCCTGGCCTAAATTGAGAGAAGGATAATCGGCGACCATCGGCGCACCGGTAAGAACGTCCGCCAGCTCCAGCTCTTCGTTGGTTAATCCGGAATCTTCACGACCAAACACCAGCGCGGCCTTCTCCAGCCACTGGCTTTTCTCGCTCAGCATCGGCACCAGCTCCGCTGGGGTGGCATAGTAATGGAACTTCGCACGGCTGCGCGCGGTGGTCGCAACGGTAAACGAGATGTCGTGCAGCGCCTCAGCAAGCGTCGCGTAAGTGGTTATATTATCGAGGATATCGCCCGAACCGTGCGCTACCCAACGTGCCGCAGGCTCCAGGTGCGCGGTGCTGTCCACGATACGTAAATCGGTAAATCCCATGGTCTTCATGGCGCGCGCGGCAGCGCCTATATTTTCGGCTCTGGCTGGGGCGACCAGTACAATCGACAGATGCATTTATGCTCTCTTTTTAATCAGTTAGCGGGCAAAAATGTGATGCACTTCAACATATTACGCATCGCGAATTTACAAAATTGCAACACAAATCACCGAAATAGCGTTTCATAACAAATTAAAAACGCTAAACTATTCCTTGTCTGAACAATCAGTTAGAATGTTAACAGAACACTATTATCCCTATGTTTTATAATGATAATGGCGTCATGAATACCCTATTCTGATTGGATTCGCTTCGTTTATAAATCAATGTCCGCAACTAGTTGGTTTATTGAAAAATTGTGACAAAGGCTAGCATTCCGCTACGATGATTTCATCAAACTGTTAACGTGCTACAATTGAACTTGATATATGTCAACGAAGCGTAGTTTTATTGGGTGTCTGGTGTCACTTAGCCTGTTATGTTGCTGTTAAAATGGTTAGGATGACAGCCGTTTTTGACACTGTCGGGTCCAAAGGGAAAGTAC
This sequence comes from Enterobacter dykesii, assembly GCF_008364625.2. Classification (NCBI taxonomy): domain Bacteria; kingdom Pseudomonadati; phylum Pseudomonadota; class Gammaproteobacteria; order Enterobacterales; family Enterobacteriaceae; genus Enterobacter; species Enterobacter dykesii. The sequence continues at coordinate 627,750 of NZ_CP126604.1, read as the reverse complement.
CCAAGACCAAGCTAATGATGTTGTTGACGTTGATGGAAAGTGCATCAAGAACGCAATTACGTACTTTAGTCACGTTAAGCCGATCATGTTAATTTGCGACATGCATCAGGCAGGTCAGGGACTTTTGTACTTCCTGTTTCGATTTAGTTGGCAATTTAGGTAGCAAACATGCAGACCCCGCACATTCTTATCGTTGAAGACGAGTTGGTAACACGCAACACGTTAAAGAGCATTTTCGAAGCAGAAGGCTACGATGTCTTTGAAGCGACCGATGGCGCAGAGATGCATCAGATCCTTTCTGAAAATGATATCAACCTGGTGATCATGGATATTAACCTGCCGGGCAAAAACGGTCTTCTTCTGGCGCGCGAACTGCGCGAGCAGGCGAACGTCGCGTTAATGTTCCTGACGGGCCGTGATAACGAAGTTGATAAAATTCTTGGCCTGGAAATCGGTGCGGATGACTACATCACCAAGCCGTTCAACCCTCGCGAGTTAACCATTCGTGCACGCAACCTGCTGTCCCGCACCATGAACCTGGGTACGGTCAGCGAAGAGCGTCGTAGCGTAGACAGCTACAAATTCAACGGCTGGGAACTTGATATCAATAGCCGTTCGCTGATCAGCCCGAACGGTGAGCAGTATAAACTGCCGCGCAGTGAATTCCGCGCGATGCTGCACTTCTGCGAAAACCCGGGCAAAATTCAGTCCCGTGCAGAGCTGCTGAAGAAAATGACCGGCCGTGAGCTGAAACCGCACGACCGTACTGTAGACGTGACCATTCGCCGTATTCGTAAGCATTTCGAATCTACGCCAGATACGCCGGAAATCATCGCCACGATCCACGGCGAAGGGTACCGTTTCTGCGGCGATCTGCAGGAGTAATCCCGCAGTTAACGCATTAAAAAACGGCGCATTTGCGCCGTTTTTTTTATTCCCGCCACGGCATAATCGGCACCGCGCTGATCGCGTTTTTCGGCGAGCCTTCCACCACTTTGTCAGAGTAGGCAAGGTACGCCAGGGTGTTGCGTTTGGCATCATAGAAACGCACCACCTGCAGTTTTTTGAACACCAGCGAGGTCCGCTTCTGGAATACCACGTCGCCCTGCGCTTTGCCGTTTTTAATTTTATCGCTCAACTCAACCGGCCCCACCTGCTGGCAAGAAATCGCCGCATCGGAGGTATCTTCCGCCAGTCCCAGCCCGCCTTTGATACCGCCCGTTTTCGCGCGGCTGACGTAGCAGGTGACGTTTTTCACGTCCGGATCGTCAAACGCCTCCACCACGATTTTGTGGTCCGGACCGAACATTTTGAACACGGTATCGACGGAGCCAATCTGTTCTGCCTGCGCCACACGCCCAACCATCAGCATCAACGCGGTGAAGATCAAAGTCTTGTATTTCATATTGTTACCATTCTTTAAAATTACACTGAGCAATTATTCAACACTTTAGACAAAAATGTAGCAAGATCACAGGATTAGAATATATCTGCCTGTAATGTGCTCTAAAAAGCATGAATGCGCAAAAAAAACACTGAATGCTAAAACATCAAAAAATGCTATTATCCGCTAACCTGTTATCAGGCACCTGCTGTTTTAAGGATGAGGATAGTATATGGATCAGGCTGGAATTATTCGCGACCTGCTCACCTGGCTGGAAGGTCATCTCGACCAGCCTTTGTCACTGGATAATGTGGCGGCTAAAGCAGGCTATTCCAAGTGGCATTTGCAAAGGATGTTCAAGGATGTCACCGGTCATGCTATCGGGGCCTATATTCGCGCACGTCGTTTATCAAAATCTGCTGTGGCACTGCGCCTGACCGCGCGGCCGATTCTGGATATTGCCCTGCAATATCGTTTCGATTCCCAGCAGACCTTCACCCGCGCCTTTAAAAAACAGTTCTCGTTGACGCCAGCGCTTTATCGCCGCTCGCCTGACTGGAGCTCGTTTGGCATGCGTCCGCCGCTGCGTCTGGGCGAATTCGCGATGCCGAAGTATGAAATTGTTACACTGCCGGAAACCCATCTGATCGGCACGACGCAGAGCTATTCGTGCTCCCTGGAGCAGATTTCAGAGTTCCGTCATCAGATGCGCGTCCAGTTCTGGCGCGATTTCCTGAGCCACGCACCGACGATCCCGCCGATCCTGTACGGCCTCAACGAAACGCACCCAAGCCAGGAAAAAGACGACGAGCAGGAGGTGTTCTACACCACCGCGCTGACGCCCGATATGGCCAATGGCTACATTCAGGGATCAAAGCCTGTCGTGCTGGAAGGTGGCGAATACGTGATGTTCGCGTATGAAGGGCTGGGAACGGGGGTTCAGGAGTTTATCCTGACCGTTTACGGAACCTGCATGCCGATGCTGAATCTGAATCGCCGTAAAGGTCAGGACATTGAGCGCTACTATCCGGCGCAGGATGCCAAACCGGAAGAAGGTCCAATCAATCTGCGTATGGAATTCTTGATTCCGATCCGTCGTTAACGCTGCAGTTCGTCAAGCGCAGGGGCATCAAGATGCGAAATGTCCCCTGCCATCTCCACTACCCAGCCCGACGCCAGCCACGCGCTTTCCTGATAATCAATCCGGGAAATCGAGCAGTTGCGCAGACGCAAACGGCGCTCAGCGTAAGCCGGTAGCCCCAGAATGGTGCTCACCAGGCAACCCAACGCAATCCCGTGACTCACCAGCAGCGGACGGCTGCCAGCCGGAAGCTTCAGGCATTCCGCCAGCGCGGCGTGCATGCGTACGCTAAGCTCCTGCATGGATTCGCCTTCAGGAATACGGCCATCTTCGGTACCGTTCACCAGCGTGCGGCGCCAGCCCTCCTCCGCTTCCGTCAGCGTATCGATATGGCGTTTTTCCAGCACGCCCATATCCAGCTCGCGCAGGCGCGGCTCAAGCATCACATCGCAGCCGCAGGCATCTGCAATGATGCGCGCCGTCTGCTGCGTGCGACCTAAATCGCTGGTAATCACGTGGGTAATGCCCAGCGTTCTGGCACGCTCTGCCACCTGCCACGCTTGCTGCACACCCTTCTCTGTCAGAGGGCTGTCTGACTGGCCTTGAATACGTCGCTCGGCGTTCCACTGCGTTTCACCGTGGCGAACAAGGTATACCTGTAACATGCTTTTTTTCCGTTATACTGCGATGAGTTTTTTTAGAATCGAGCTTAATTATGCACCATGTTGTCTCTGCTACCACCAATCCTGCCAAAATTCAGGCAATTCTAAAGGCTTTTGAAGAGATTTTCGGCGAAGGATCCTGCCATATTGAGGCTATCGGCGTCGAGAGCGGCGTACCTGAACAGCCGTTTGGCAGCGAGGAAACGCGCGCTGGCGCACGAAATCGCGTGGCAAACGCGAAGGCTGCCGCACCGGATGCTGACTTTTGGGTAGCGATTGAAGCAGGCATCGACGAAGGCGCAACCTTTAGCTGGGTTGTCATCGAAAGCCGCGAGCAGCGCGGTGAAGCGCGTTCGGCCACCCTGCCGCTGCCGGAGATCATTCTGGAAAAAGTCCGTGCGGGTGAAGCGCTCGGGCCAGTGATGTCGCAGTACACCGGCATTGATGAGATTGGCCGTAAAGAAGGGGCGATTGGCGTCTTTACCGCAGGCGCGCTGACGCGTTCAGGCGTTTATCATCAGGCGGTGATCCTGGCGTTAAGCCCGTTCCATAACGCGATTTATCGTTGATCGCTTAATAAGACTGACTCGAGCCACTGACGCAGCTCAACTGGGGCCGACTTCAGGCTGTTTGAGCCGCGGGTGATCGTTGCAATACCCGCGCCGAGCTCATTTTTCAGCTCGCGCTGGCTCATCTCTCCGCGCAGCAACTCTTCAATGATCCGCACGCGGGTGCCCAGCGCCTCACGCTCGTCCGGCGTGAGCATCAGCTGCATCAGGGGTAAATGCAGATCCTGCTCGTAAGACTGGCGAAGCAGCTCCACAAAACGAAGCCACTCCTGATGACGTTGTTCGGCCATTGCCGAGGAATACGGGGAATGCTGGGTCATGTTATGCTGCCTCTTGTACTCTTTAGCGAGTACAGCATAACACAACCCGCGCCGATCAGTAACGTCTCTGCCACTCGGCATCGCTCATCAGGGTATCTTTCTGCCCCATGAAGTAGCGATAGTAGGCGTCATAGGCCAGCACGTTCTTCACGTAGCCGCGCGTTTCCGAGAACGGGATGCTCTCCACAAACGCCACGGCGTCGATGCGTCCGGCGCTGTTGCCGAGCCAGGTGCGCACGCGCCCAGGACCCGCGTTATACGCCGCCGAAGAGAAGATGCGGTTATTGCCGAACTGCTGATACACGTACTGGAGATAGCTGGTACCGATGTTGATGTTGGTATCCGGATCGAGAAGCTGCGACGGGCTGCTGTACCCCGGAATATTAAACATCTTCACCGTGTGCGTCGCCGTGCCCGGCATAATCTGCATCAGGCCGCTGGCGCCCACCGGGGAGCGGACTTTCGGGTTCCACGCGCTCTCCTGACGGGCAATCGCCATCGCGTAGCTTTGCGGGATATCTTTGCCGCTGGTATAGCGTTCAAACAGATCTTTGTACGCCAGCGGGAAACGCTCTTCCAGATGATCCCAAAGCTTGCCTGCAATTGTCGCCTGCACGCTGAGATCCCACCAGTGATTATCAAACGCATAGCGGGCAAGCTGGGCTTTTTCGTCGGTGGTGCGGCTGGTCACCAGATTCGCCCACTCGCTGCGCGCGGTGTTATCCATATTCCAGTACATCAGCTCGCGCACGCGCGCCATTTCTGGCCCCTGCGTCAGCGCCGGGTTCGCGTTGGCAGGCGCTTTATCTATACGGAAGGTGTATTCCTCCCCCAGACGCTGCGCGGCAGCCATCGGGTAAAACCCGCGCTGCTGCATCAGCGAATGGAGGATCTCTTTGGCCTCATCATCACGACCGCGCTCCATCAGCAGATCGGCCTGCCAGTAGCGCCATTCGTCCTTCTCTTTGGCCTCCATCGGCAACCGCGCGAGCCAGGTATTCAGCCCACGACGATCGCCGGTGCCCAGCGCCATGCGCACGCGACGTTCCACCAGCGACGTGGAGTTCGAACGCATAATGGCATCGTCACGCCAGCGCGCCTGTTCATCGGTCACATCGGTGCCCATCAGTCGCCACGCCACAATGTCGCGCAGCTCCTGGGTTTGCTCCTCATTAAGCTGCTGCGCCTGCACCAGCTGCGGGATCATCAGCCGCGCGTTTTCCACATCGTCACGCGCCACGCTGGCAAAGGCCACCGCCGCCATCTGGCGGGTAAAATCGGTCGCGCCCGTACTGCGGGCAAAGCTCAGCACGCTGTTCGGATCGTTTGCAAGCCCGATAACCGCCGTGGAGATCGTCTGGTAATCAGACGGCATCTGCCCCGCCAGCGTGGTCACCAGACGCGTGTTACCGGCTTTCATCGCCAGACGGATGCGCTCAAGGTAGGACAGCGGATCCTGCTTGCCGGAAGCACGCCACGCGCTAAACAGGGAATCACAGGCATTCGGCTGGTTTTTTCCGGTCAGCCAGAGCTCTTTCGCTCCGGCCCAGGCCTCTTCCTGCTGGCCGGTCGCCCATTTTGCGTAGTAATAGTTACACTGGGCTTCGGTGGCGTTCGGCTTTTCAGGGCTAAACGCCAGCAGGCCGCGCCAGTCTTCGCGACGCGCCAGCTCATTCACAAAACGAGACTGGAGATTTCGGGCTGGCGGCAGGGTCGGGTTCGCCTGAATGAAGTTATTCACGGTGACGGTAGGCTGGTTCATCAGGTCGTCCGTGATCTGGCGATACTCCAGATACGGATACAGCGGATAATCCTTTAGCGTCGGCATCAGCGCCTGCACGGTATCCATCTGCTTGTTGTCCCACGCCTGTTTAATCTGGGCGTAGCGGTTACGTTGTTCATCCAGTGAATCGGCATGCACCGCCTGGCTTACCGCCATTACGCATACGCTGGCAGCCAGCAGACGCCAGACCACCCGTTTGGCTTTTTCCACAAGCTCTTCCTCATTGTTTTTTCGTCAATTGCAGCGTCTTGCCACGTCAAAGTCTAATTAACTTATGCTAACCAGGCATCCTTCAACGCGCCACGTCATGGACACTTTTTTACCTTTCTTGCGCGTTTTAACACTCCCGACGTTCCTGGCTGGGATTAGGGCGTGAAAAAGGCTACACTTCGAGGCTGAAATTCCTTCTCATTACGATAAAAGAGGCGAAGTCCAACGTGGCTCAATTCGTTTATACCATGCATCGTGTCGGCAAAGTTGTCCCGCCGAAACGTCATATTCTTAAAAATATCTCGCTGAGCTTCTTCCCGGGCGCAAAAATCGGTGTTCTGGGTCTCAACGGTGCCGGTAAGTCCACCCTGCTGCGCATCATGGCCGGCATTGATACAGACATCGAAGGTGAAGCCCGTCCGCAGCCTGGCATCAAGATTGGTTACCTGCCGCAGGAACCTCAGCTGAACCCGGAACACACCGTTCGCGAATCCGTTGAAGAAGCGGTATCCGAAGTGGTTAACGCGCTGAAAGGTCTGGACGAAGTGTATGCCAAATACGCTGAGCCGGATGCGGACTTCGACAAGCTGGCCGCGCAACAGGGCAAGTATGAAGAGATCATCCAGGCGCACGACGGTCACAATCTGAACGTGCAGCTGGAGCGCGCGGCTGATGCCCTGCGTCTGCCGGACTGGGATGCGAAAATCGCGAACCTCTCCGGCGGTGAACGCCGTCGCGTGGCGCTGTGCCGCCTGCTGCTGGAAAAACCAGACATGCTGCTGCTCGACGAACCGACTAACCACCTGGATGCAGAATCCGTGGCGTGGCTGGAGCGCTTCCTGCACGACTTCGAAGGCACCGTTGTGGCGATTACCCACGACCGTTACTTCCTCGACAACGTCGCTGGCTGGATCCTGGAGCTGGACCGCGGTGAAGGTATTCCGTGGGAAGGCAACTACTCTTCCTGGCTGGAGCAGAAAGATCAGCGTCTGGCGCAGGAAGCTTCTCAGGAAGCGGCGCGTCGTAAGTCTATCGAGAAAGAGCTGGAGTGGGTTCGTCAGGGCGCGAAAGGCCGTCAGTCTAAAGGCAAAGCCCGTCTGGCACGCTTCGAAGAGCTGAACAACACCGAATACCAGAAACGTAACGAAACCAACGAACTGTTTATTCCACCTGGAGCACGTCTGGGGGATAAAGTGGTTGAAGTGACCAACCTGCGTAAGTCCTACGGTGACCGCCTGCTGATCGACGACCTGACCTTCTCCGTACCGAAAGGCGCTATCGTCGGGATCATCGGTCCGAACGGCGCGGGTAAATCGACCCTGTTCCGCATGATGTCCGGTCAGGAACAGCCTGACAGCGGCTCTATCACCCTGGGTGAAACCGTGAAGCTGGCCTCCGTTGACCAGTTCCGTGACGCGATGGATAACAGCAAAACCGTGTGGGAAGAAGTCTCCGGCGGTCTGGATATCATGCGTATCGGCAACACCGAGATGCCAAGCCGCGCCTATGTTGGCCGCTTTAACTTCAAAGGCACCGACCAGGGCAAACGCGTGGGCGAGCTGTCCGGCGGTGAGCGCGGTCGTCTGCACCTGGCGAAGCTGCTGCAGGTGGGCGGTAACGTTCTGCTGCTCGATGAACCAACCAACGACCTGGATATCGAAACCCTGCGCGCGCTGGAAAACGCCCTGCTGGAGTTCCCGGGCTGTGCGATGGTTATCTCGCACGACCGCTGGTTCCTGGACCGTATCGCGACCCACATCCTGGACTACCAGGACGAAGGGAAAGTGGAGTTCTTCGAAGGTAACTTCACCGAATACGAAGAGTACAAGAAACGCACGCTGGGCGCCGACGCGCTGGAGCCGAAGCGTATTAAGTACAAGCGTATCGCGAAATAAAAGCAAAACGGCAACTTCGGTTGCCGTTTTTTATGTTTGTACCGCCAGGGTAAGCGCATCAGGCCGCACAAAATCACCCACCCACGTAATACCGCTTCACCTCACCAAACTGCATCGCAAACTCGATATAGCTCATCAGTGCAGGTGAATTCAGCTTGCGGCTTGGATACGCCAGCCACAGATCGTTTCCTTCAACATTCCACTCCGGCAGCACCTGAACCAGCGCACCTTTTTCAATTTTATCTTCCAGCAGAAATGCGGGTAAGAGCGTGATCCCCGCACCGGCAATCGCACACTCGCGGGCGTAGACCAGATTATCGGTCATGTGCGCGTTATCCGGCAGGTAGCGGTAATCCTCGCTCTCGCTTCGCAGAAGCCACTCCGACCACGCCCGGTGCGTAATGCAGCGGTGCTCCACCAGCTGACGGGGATGCGTCAGCGGCTCCCGACGCGCCAGATAGTCCGGCGACGCCAGCATGTAACGCGGGCAGTGCCCGATCATCCGGCCAATCAGGGAGGAATCCTGCGGCTTGCCGGTACGCAGCGCCACGTCAAAACCGGCCTCGACCAGATCCACCACGTCATCAGAGATCGACACATCCAGTGACACGTCAGGATAGCGAAGCTGAAACTCGGCATTCATGTGCGCCAGCAGCGTCGCCCCAATTCCCGCCGGACAGGTGATCCGCAGCCGCCCGCTGGGGTTTTCGCGCAGCCGCTGAATGGCGTACTCCGCCCGCTCGCTGGCCGCCAGCATCTCGCGACAGTGCACCAGATAGTGCTCGCCCGCAAACGTGAGGCTTATCCTGCGCGTGGTGCGGTTTAGCAGGCGGATACCCACCAGCTGCTCCAGCTGGCTAATTCGCTGGCTAACGCTGGATTTCGGCAGTTCGGCCTTCTGCGCCGCCGCGGTAAAGCTGCCCATCTCGGCCACCAGCGCGAACAGCGCCATATCCTGCAGCTGTTTAAACATGATTGTTCATCCTGTACGAACGCTGAGTTCTTGATTGTCCATCTTATCACGCAGCTGGCCACTTTATAGACTAGCCTCAACAAAACGCATGTCATTGAGGAGCACACCATGTCTGTGAAAGCTATCGCCGTTAACCCAGAAAATCCGTCCACCTTCATTGAAATCACCCCGCCGATGCCGCAGCCCGGCGAGCACGATCTGCTGGTGGAGGTGAAGGCCGTCTCCGTTAACCCAGTCGATACCAAAGTCCACGCGGGCATTGCCAAAAGCGGGCTGAAAGATCCGCGAGTGCTCGGCTGGGATGCAAGCGGGATCGTCAAAGCGGTGGGGGCTGGCGTGACCGGATTTAAGCCGGGTGACGAGGTCTGGTACGCGGGCGACATCACTCGCCCGGGCAGCAACACCACGCACCAGCTGATTGATGCACGCATTGTCGGGCACAAGCCTGCCAGCCTCGGCTGGGCGGCTGCCGCTGCACTGCCGTTGACCGCGCTCACCGCGTGGGAAGGTCTGTTTGAACGCCTGAACATTCAGGATGCCGGGGCGGACAAAACGCTGCTGATCATCGGCGGTGCGGGCGGCGTGGGATCGCTGGCGATCCCCTTTGCGAAGCACAACAGCAAGGTGAAGATCGTCGCAACCGCTTCGCGAGAAGATTCCGCCCGGTGGTGTCGCGATCGCGGGGCTGATATTGTCGTCAACTACCGCGACCTGAAAGGCGAGCTGGCGAAGCACGGGCTCACCTTTGTGGATTACATCTTCATCCTCAACGACACCGACGGGCACTGGGATGCGGTCAGCGACCTGATTGCGCCTCAGGGGCATATCTGTTCCATCGTTGAGAATGAACGTCCGCTGAACCAGGACAAGCTGAAGTCCAAATCCGCCGCCCTGCACTGGGAATTTATGTACACCCGCAGCATGTACCAGACCGCGGATATGGCGCGTCAGGGTGAGATCCTCAATGAGGTGGCAAAGCTGGTGGATAACGGCGTGGTGGAAAGTTCGCTCAGCGAAACGCTGCACGGGCTGAGCGTGGAAAGCATTACCGAGGCGCACCGTAAAGTGCTGGAGGGACATATGCGTGGGAAAGTGGTGATTGAGTTCTGAGTGGTTTGATGCCCTCTCCCACAGGGAGAGGGCGGTTAACGCTTACCCCTGCTCCCCCATCATCTCCTTCACCAGCTCGACGCAGCGCAGGAAGCGGGAGTCGTAGTCCGACTCTTCCACATGCACAAACTCAACGTTGTTTTCGTTGAGCATCTCCACCAGCATGGACTGGAATTCCCGCCTGTCCACGGAGCTGCCGAGGCTTCGCATGCCGTCGGCCACCCACGGGGTGTTGTTTTCCAGCAGGATCACCAGGTCAAAGCGGTATTCGTCAATCAGCGCCTGCACGAACGGGTGCTCGCGCCCTTCGTACTTTTTGCAGAACGCCTGTGTAGTGACGAAATCGGTATCGATAAACGCCACTTTATTGGCGTATTTGACCGCAAAATCAATGTACTGGGCATGACCGAGCGCGATTTTATCGTAGTCGGAATACTGCAGCGCCATCTCGTCGCCGCCAAGGTGCGAGAAGACGTAATCGCGGCCGTACTCCCACGCGCTGGTGGTGTTGAAGATGTTCGCCAGCTTGTTGACCAGCGTTGATTTACCGCTCGACTCGCCGCCCAGGATGGCGACGGTACGCACGAAGAACGGCTTCACTTCGGTCGGAATGTAATCCCAGTAGCGGAACGGGTTTTCGCGGATCTGCGCCCCGCTGATGTTCATAAAGGTGCGTTTCGGGTCGATCAGCACCGTCTCGATGCCCAGATGCTCGCGGAACTGCGGCGCGTCGGACTCTTCAGAGGTGTAGATCCAGTTAGGCGCAATGCCCTTCTCTTCCATAAACGCTTTGATGCCGTTGCTCCACACGTCCCAGCCGTGCGGATACGGCTCCATACCCTCTTCGTTAAAGGCATGAATACGAATATTTTTCTGGTACTTAAAGGTCTGGAGCAGCCAGCGCAGGCGGTCCGGCACGGTCGGCTGCTGCGACATGGCGCTGTCTTCAAACAGCTGACGATCGCGGGTTTCGTCGTAGCCCATGATGATGTGCAGCTCGTCAACCTGGCTACAGGCGCGCTGGATCAGATAGATATGCCCGGTATGCAGCGGGTAAAACTTGCCGAACACCACGCCGATGTTCTTTTGCATACGCGGGAACTCCAGCCCCAGAAAGCGGTGCAGCGCTTCCAGCTTCTGCGCGCTGGGGCTTTTGATTTTGGCGTTCAGCAGCTGGCTCAGGTAGCCTTTGGTCATGCCGCTGGCGTCCGCCACCTGCTGCAGCGTGCAGCCCTTCTGGCGGATTGCGGTCTTGATGTAGTCAAATGATGACATAAATTACGGTGCCTCCTGCAAAATCAAATTTACGTAATTATAAGTCGTCAAAGACATTTAACGCATCAGCGAGTTTTTTCACGCCAAATACCTGCATCCCTTCCGGGATCTTTTTCGGCACGTTGGCGGCGGGAACGATCGCCCGGCGGAAACCGTGTTTTGCCGCCTCGGAGATACGCTCCTGGCCGCTGGGTACCGGACGGATTTCCCCGGCGAGGCCCACTTCGCCGAAGACCACCAGATCCTGCGGCAGCGGTCTGTCGCGCAGGCTGGAGACCATCGCCAGCAGCAGCGCCAGGTCTGCGCTGGTCTCCGTGACTTTGACGCCGCCGACCACGTTAACGAAGACGTCCTGATCCGCCATCTGCAGCCCGCCGTGACGGTGCAGCACCGCCAGCAGGATCGCCAGACGGTTCTGTTCCAGACCGACCGCCACGCGCCGCGGGTTGCCCATCATCGACACGTCCACCAGCGCCTGAATTTCGACAAGCAGCGGGCGCGTCCCTTCCCATAGCACCATCACCGAGCTGCCGGAGGTGATCTCATCGCCGCGGCTCAGGAAGATGGCCGACGGGTTGCTGACTTCGCGCAGCCCCTGTTCGGTCATGGCAAACACGCCCAGTTCGTTCACCGCACCAAAGCGGTTCTTATGGCTGCGCAGGGTACGGAAACGGGAGTCCGCGTCGCCGTCGAGCATCACAGAGCAGTCGATACAGTGTTCAAGCACCTTCGGCCCGGCCAGCGAGCCGTCTTTGGTCACGTGGCCGACCATTACAATCGCCACGCCGCGCGTTTTGGCAAAGCGCGTCAGGTACGCCGCGGTTTCACGCACCTGCGCGACGCTGCCCGGCGAAGACTGAATGTCCGCCATGTGCATCACCTGAATGGAGTCGATCACCATCAGCTTCGGCTGCTCTTCTTCGGCAATCATGCAGATCTGCTCGATGCTGGTTTCGGAGAGCATGTTCAGGTTGCCGGTCGGCAGGCCGAGGCGGTGAGCGCGCATCGCCACCTGCTGCAGAGACTCTTCGCCCGTGACGTACAGGGTTTTCATCTGTTCGGCGAGCTTGCAGAGCGTTTGCAGCAGCAGGGTCGATTTACCCGCGCCCGGGTTACCGCCGATCAGGATCGCGCTTCCCGGCACCACGCCGCCGCCGAGCACGCGGTCAAACTCTTTGAACCCGGTGGAGAAGCGCGGCAGCTCTTCGAGGCTGATGTCCGAAAGTTTTTGCACCTTTGCCACGCCCGCGTTACCGGCATAGCCGCTCAGGCGTTCATTGCGGGCCACGCTCGGCGAAGCCGCCACACCACGCACTTCGGTGATGGTGTTCCAGGCATGACAGGCGCTGCATTGCCCCTGCCAGCGCGGATAATCCGCACCACATTCATTACAGACAAATGCGCGTTTTGGAGCTTTCGCCACGGTTTACCTCGTTATTTCTGATTAAGGCTGCCGGAGAGAATGCAGAACACCCCCATCAGGTCAGCGTGACGGATAGTGACTTCCGTCTTTTCATTCACTTTTGGCTTGGCATGGTAGGCAATACCCAGCCCGGCGGCTTTGATCATCGGCAGGTCGTTCGCGCCATCCCCGATAGCGACGGTCTGGACAACCGGAATTTCATATTTTTCCGCGAGACGCGTCAGCGTATTGGCTTTGTACTGGGCATCCACGATATCGCCGATCACCTGTCCGGTCAGCTTGCCGTCCATGATCTCCAGTTCGTTGGCCACCACGGTGGTCAGATGCAGTTTTTCCCGCAGATAATCCGCGAAGAAGGTGAACCCACCGGAGGCGATCGCTACTTTCCAGCCGAGGGACTGTAGCTTCAGCACCAGCTGCGTCAGCCCTGGCATCAGCGGCAGCACGTCGCGCACCTGGCGCAGAATGTTGGCATCGGCCCCTTTCAGGGTCGCCACGCGCTGTCTCAGGCTGGCGGTGAAGTCCAGCTCGCCGCGCATCGCACGCTCGGTAACTTCCGCCACCAGCTCGCCGCTGCCCGCCAGCTTCGCAATCTCGTCAATACACTCGATCTGAATGGCGGTAGAGTCCATGTCCATTACCAACAGGCCCGGAGTTTTCAGGTGCGGAATTTTGCCCAGCGGCGCGACGTCCAGCCCCGCGTCATGCGCCAGACGCGTTGCGCGCTGCGTCAGGGAACCCGCCAGGCGAATAACCTGGTAGTCTTCCACGCACCAGGCGGCGACGATGACCATTGCCGCACCCAGCTTGCTTTGATACTGGGTCAGGCGTTGCTTGTCCAGACCGCGTCCGTAGAGGAGCCAGCCGCTACGACCGGCGTGGTAATCCAGAGGCATCACCTCATCGCCACTTAAAGAGAGCGGCAATCCTGGCCATAAAGAGACATCCGTTGGCAGGTCACACCAGGTAATGTTCGGCATTAAAGCTCCTGTAATTTCGTTCGCGCCGGAAGGTTGCAGAGGGAAAATAACGCATGAGGCTACCCTGTAACCATCACTTCTGGCAACATTAAGCCGTAAATTTTCAGCAGGTGGAATATGGCTCGCGCAAAACTGAAATTCCGGCTCCATCGCGCCGTGATTGTCCTTTCCTGTCTCGCACTATTAGTAGTGCTGATGCAAGGGGCATCGTGGTTTAGCCAGAACCATCAACGGCAACGCAACCCGCAGTTTGAAGAGCTGGCCCGCACGCTGGCACGCCAGGTGACGCTCAACGTCGCGCCGTCCATGCGTACCGAAACGCCGGACGATAAGCGGATAGGCCAGGTGTTGCGCCTGCTCACGGAGAACAGCCGCATTCTTGACGCCGGCGTCTATGATGAGCAAGGCAACCTGATTGCCCGCGCGGGCGAGCACGTCGACGTGCGCGACAGGCTGGCGCTGGACGGGAAAAAAGCCGGGGGCTACTTTAACCAGCAGATTGTCGAACCAATTCAGGGGAAGAATGGCCCGCTGGGCTATCTGCGCCTGACCCTCGATACCCACACCCTGCCTACTGAAGCCAAACAGGTCGATAATACCACCAATATTCTGCGCCTGATGCTGCTGCTTTCGCTCGCCATCGGCGTTGTGCTGGCGCGCACCCTGCTTCGCGGCAAGCGCTCGCGCTGGCAGCAATCCCCGTTCCTGCTGACCGCCAGCAAATCCGTCCCCGAAGACGAAGAGAGCGAGAAGAAAGATTAGTGATAAAGTAGGCGAACGATTCGGAAAAGGAACTTTGCCATGACGACGTTACGCCTGCTCATCTCTGACTCTTACGATCCCTGGTTTAATCTCGCGGTAGAAGAGTGCATCTTCCGCCAGATGCCCGCCACCCAGCGCGTACTGTTTCTCTGGCGTAACGCCGATACGGTGGTCATCGGCCGCGCGCAAAACCCGTGGAAAGAGTGCAATACGCGGCGCATGGAAGAGGACAACGTCCGTCTCGCGCGCCGCAGCAGCGGCGGCGGCGCGGTGTTTCACGATCTGGGCAATACCTGCTTTACCTTTATGGCGGGCAAACCGGAATACGATAAAACCATCTCAACGTCCATCGTCCTCAACGCGCTCAATTCACTCGGCGTGACGGCGGAAGCGTCCGGGCGAAACGATCTGGTGGTGAAAACCCCCGAGGGCGACCGGAAGGTCTCCGGCTCCGCCTATCGCGAAACGATGGATCGCGGCTTCCACCACGGCACCCTGTTGCTGAACGCTGACCTGAGCCGTCTGGCGAACTACCTGAATCCGGATAAGAAAAAGCTCCAGGCCAAAGGAATTACCTCCGTACGCGGTCGCGTGGCAAATCTGGTGGAACTGCTGCCGGGAATTACGCACGAGCAGATTTGCGATGCCATCCGTGACGCGTTCTTTGAACATTACGGCGAGCGCGTGGAAGCAGAAGTCATCTCCCCTGACAAAACCCCGGACCTGCCCAACTTCGCCGAAACCTTTGCCCGCCAGAGCAGCTGGGAGTGGAACTTCGGTCAGGCTCCTGCGTTTTCCCATCTGCTGGACGAGCGTTTTACCTGGGGCGGCGTGGAGCTGCATTTTGACGTGGAGAAAGGCCATATCACCCGCACGCAGGTGTTTACCGATAGCCTGAACCCGGCACCGTTAGAGGCGCTGGCGGCACGCTTGCAGGGCTGTTTGTACAGGGCGGATATGCTGCAGCAGGAATGCGACGCGTTGATCGGAGATTTCCCGGAGCAGGAAAATGAGCTGCGGGAGCTGTCGGCGTGGATTGCACAGGCCGTGCGCTAGGTGCGGTCTGATGCCCTCTCCCACAGGGAGAGGGAGGGAAGAGACAGAATTACTCTTTATCGCCCAGCAGAACAGATTCCAGCGCGATTTTGATCATGTCGTTGAACGTGGTCTGACGCTCGGCAGCGGTGGTCTGCTCGTGAGTACGGATGTGGTCAGACACGGTGCAGATGGTCAGCGCTTTCGCACCAAACTCAGCCGCCACGCCGTAAATACCCGCCGCTTCCATTTCCACGCCCAGGATGCCGTATTTTTCCATCACGTCGAACATCTCGCCGCCGTCCGGAGCATAGAACAGGTCAGCAGAGAAGATGTTACCCACGCGCGCTTCAACGCCCAGCGCTTTTGCCGCGTCAACCGCGTCACGCACCATGCCGAAGTCAGCAATCGCCGCGAAGTCATGGTCTTTGAAACGCATGCGGTTAACTTTGGAATCGGTGCAGGCCCCCATACCGATAACGATGTCGCGCAGCTTAACGTCCATACGCACCGCGCCGCAGGAGCCCACGCGGATGATTTTCTTCACGCCGAAGTCGGTGATCAGCTCTTTAGTATAGATAGAGCAGGATGGGATACCCATACCGTGGCCCATAACGGAAATTTTGCGGCCTTTATAGGTACCGGTGAAGCCCAGCATGCCGCGAACGTTGTTCACTTCACGCACGTCTTCCAGGAAGGTTTCTGCAATGTGCTTCGCGCGCAGCGGGTCGCCCGGCATCAATACGACGTCAGCGAAATCACCCATTTCTGCGTTAATGTGAGGAGTTGCCATCTTCAGTTCCTTTTACATTGTTTATTCTTTTCACCCTCTTCCTGTGGGAGAGGGCAGGGGTGAGGGCATCAGACCTCACCCAACATGATTCAGAACATGGCCTTGCCATATTCCATGTCAGACGTACCAAAGTATTTCGCCAGGGTCTGGCCGATGTCCGCGAAGGTTTCACGGTGACCGAGCGAGCCCGGCTTCACTTTCGGGCCGTACACCAGCACCGGAATGTGCTCACGGGTGTGGTCGGTACCGGTCCAGGTTGGGTCACAGCCGTGGTCCGCGGTCAGGATCAGAATGTCATCTTCGCCCACCAGCTCCATCAGCTCCGGCAGACGGCGGTCGAACAGCTCAAGACCAGCCGCATAGCCTGCGACGTCGCGACGGTGGCCCCAGGAGGAGTCGAAGTCCACGAAGTTGGTGAAGACAATGGTCTTGTCGCCCGCTTCTTTCATCTCTTTGATGGTGGCATCGAACAGCGCATCCAGACCGGTGGCTTTCACTTTTTTAGTGATGCCGCAGTTGGCGTAGATATCCGCGATTTTACCCACGGACACCACGTGACCGTCTTTCTCTTCAACCAGCTTCTGCAGCACGGTTGGCGCCGGTGGCTCAACGGCCAGGTCGTGACGGTTACCGGTACGCTGGAAGTTACCCGCTTTGTCGCCGATAAATGGACGCGCGATCACGCGACCAATGTTGTAGCCGCCTTCGGTCAGCTCTTCACGGGCGATTTCGCACAGCTCGTAGAGTTTGTCCAGGCCAAACGTCTCTTCGTGGCAGGCAATCTGGAACACGGAGTCAGCAGAGGTATAGAAAATCGGCTTGCCGGTTTTCATGTGCTCTTCGCCGAGCTGATCCAGAATCACGGTACCGGAAGAGTGGCAGTTACCGAGGTAGCCCGGCAGGTTGGCACGCTTCACCAGCTTATCGAGCAGCTCCTGCGGGAAGCTGTTCTCGTGGTCGGAGAAGTAACCCCAGTCGAACAGCACCGGCACACCGGCGATTTCCCAGTGGCCAGACGGGGTGTCTTTACCGGAGGAGAGCTCGTGAGCCCAGGCGTAGGCTCCCACGACTTCCGCGTTACCGTCCATACCGGCTGCGATTTTGCCGGTAGAACCTTCATGCGCTTTCACCAGCCCGAGGCGGGTCAGGTTAGGTAGAGTCAGAGGGCCTTTACGACCGTTGTCCGCTTCGCCTTTTGCACAGGCTTCCGCGATATGGCCCATGGTATCGGAACCCACGTCACCAAAACGTTCTGCATCTTCGGTTGCGCCGATGCCGAATGAGTCCAGCACCATAATAAATGCACGTTTCATAATTGTTCTCCGTACGTAGTGCTTCAAAAATTATCGATCAGATCAGTATACCGCTATTCGGTGATACGGCGATAGACAGTCGGTGTGGTTTCCGGCGCTTTATCGTCAAGCGTAATAGCCGCTTTCACCGCTTTAGCCGCTTCCTGCCAGCTGGCTTCGTCTTTCGCGTGGATCACTGCCAGCGGACGTTGACCGTCAACGCTGTCGCCCAGACGGGCCATATCGGTAAAGCCGACGCTGTAATCAATGGTGTCCGATGCCTGACGACGGCCGCCGCCCATCGAGACCACCGCCATACCCAGCGCACGGGTGTCCATTGCAGAGACAAACCCTTCGCTATCGGCATACACCGCTTTGCTGAGCGTCGCGGTTGGCAGGTATTTCGCGTAGTTTTCGACGAAATCGGTCGGGCCTTTCTGGGCTGCAACCATGCGGCCGAAAATGTCCGCCGCTTTGCCGTTGTCCAGCACCGCCTGCAGTTTCGCGCGGGCTTCTGCGTCGTCTTTGGCCAGCTTGCCGGAGATTAACATCTCAACGCACAGCGCCATGGTGACGTCGAACAGACGCGGGTTGCGGTATTCACCGGTCAGGAACTGGACGGCTTCACGCACTTCGACGGCGTTACCGGCGCTGGATGCCAGCACCTGGTTCATGTCGGTGAGCAGCGCGGTGGTGCGCACGCCCGCACCGTTGGATACGCCCACGATCGCTTCGGCCAGTGCCTCTGAGAGTTCATACGTCGGCATAAACGCGCCGCTGCCCACCTTCACGTCCATCACCAGCGCGTCCAGCCCTTCTGCCAGTTTCTTCGCCAGGATAGAGGCGGTGATCAGCGGGATGGAGTCAACGGTTGCGGTGATGTCGCGGGTCGCGTAGAAACGCTTGTCTGCCGGAGCAAGAGAGCTGGTCTGGCCGATAATCGCCACACCAACGTCTTTAATAATGTCGCGGAAGCGGTTGTCGTCCGGGAAGATATCGAAGCCCGGAATGGCTTCCAGTTTGTCGAGCGTACCGCCGGTGTGGCCCAGGCCGCGCCCGGAGATCATCGGGATATAACCGCCGCAGGCTGCCACCATCGGGCCGAGCATCAGAGACGTCACATCGCCCACGCCGCCGGTGGAGTGTTTATCCACAATCGGGCCGTTAAGGTTAAGGCTTTTCCAGTCCAGAACGGTTCCTGAATCTCGCATCGCCATGGTCAGCGACACGCGCTCAGGCATCGACATATCGTGGAAGAAAATGGTCATCGCCAGAGCCGCAATCTGCCCTTCAGAGACGGTGTTATCACGAATGCCGTTGATAAAGAAGCGGATCTCTTCGTCGCTTAATGCATGACCATCACGTTTTTTACGAATAATTTCTTGTGCGAGAAACACGGTAACCTCCCGAAGTAGGCCGGGGTCGCTACGCTCACCCGGCAATTCAAATCTTAGTAGCTGCTTGCGCTCTTACCGTCGCCGTGACCCAGCGCTTTCAGCAGGCTAGCCAGCAGGCTGGACGCGCCGAAGCGGTAGTGACGGGAGTCCGCCCAGTCGGCGCCAAACAGCTCATCGGCAATCGCCAGGAACTGCTGCGCGTCTTCGGCGGTACGCACGCCGCCCGCGGGTTTGAAACCAACGGTTTTGGATACGCCCATGTCGCGGATCACTTCCATCATGATGCGCGCGCTTTCCGGGGTCGCATTCACCGGCACTTTACCGGTAGAGGTTTTAATGAAATCCGCACCGGCTTTGATGGAGATTTCAGATGCTTTACGAATCAGCGCTTCTTCTTTCAGCTCGCCGGTTTCGATGATCACTTTCAGCAGCACGTTTGCCGCCGCACACGCGTCTTTACAGGCTTTCACCAGGTCAAAACCGACCTGCTCGTTGCCGGCGATCAGCGCGCGGTACGGGAATACCACGTCAACTTCGTCTGCGCCGTAAGCAATCGCCGCGCGGGTTTCAGCCAGCGCGATCTCGATATCGTCGTTGCCGTGCGGGAAATTAGTTACGGTTGCAATGCGCACGTCCGGCGTACCCTGCTCTTTCAGCGACTTACGGGCAATAGGGATAAAGCGCGGGTAGATACAAACGGCTGCGGTATTACCCACCGGCGTTTTCGCCTGATGGCACAGGGCGATGACTTTCTCATTGGTGTCGTCATCGTTCAGGGTGGTCAGGTCCATCAGTTTCAACGCGCGCAGGCTGCTTGCAGTTAAATCGGTCATAACATTCTCCAACGGCAGTGCCGTATAAATTTTACCTTGCGGGTCTGTGAGTATTCTAACATTCACCCGCATCCACACTTCGACATTCATCACAGTTAATGAAAACTGCGTACAAATTTGCATTACTGTAATGAGATCTTCTTCAAACTTTAGCGCGTAAATTGCCGACTAAAGCAGCGATACCCCCTGTCGGATCAAAAGCCACGACAGGCTGGCTTTCTACAATCCGGTCATCATCCGCAGAACACTCAAGGAAGCGAATATGCCTCACTCCAGCCCCGACGCCCTGCAGCAACGTTGCCAGCAGATTGTGACAAGCCCGGCGTTAACCCCGGAACAAAAACGTCATTTTCTGGCGCTGGAAGCGGAGAACAACCTGCCTTATCCGGCACCTTCTGAGGCTGCACGAGCCGCACTGGACGAAGGTTTTATCTGCGACATGTTCGAAGGCCATGCGCCTTACAAACCCCGTTACGTTCTGCCGGATTACGCAAAATTTCTCGCTAACGGTTCAGCGTGGCTGGAGCTGGAAGGCGCGAAAGATCTCGACGACGCCCTCTCGCTGTTAACCATCCTCTACCATCATGTTCCTTCCGTCACATCGATGCCGGTCTATCTCGGTCAGCTTGATGCGATATTAACTCCATATGTTAGAATTCTAACACAAGAAGAGATCGATAGCCGAGTAAAACGTTTCTGGCGCTATCTCGACCGTACGCTGCCGGATGCGTTTATGCACGCAAACATCGGGCCTGCTGACGGCCCCATTACCCGTGCCATTCTGCGTGCCGATGCAGAGCTGAAGCAGGTTGCACCGAACCTGACCTTTATCTACGATCCCGAGATCACCCCGGACGACCTGCTGCTTGAGGTGGCAAAAAACATATGCGAATGCAGCAAACCGCATATTTCTAATGGCCCAGTGAATGATAAAATTTTCACAAAAGGCCGTTACGGCGTGGTGAGCTGTTACAACTCTCTGCCGCTTGCAGGCGGCGGCAGCACCCTGGTGCGCCTTAACCTCAAAGCCATTGCTGAACGCAGCGCATCCATTGACGACTTCTTCACCCGCACGCTCCCGCACTACTGCCAGCAGCAAATGGCCATCATCGATGCGCGCTGCGGTTTCCTGTACGAGCAATCTGGCTTCTTTGAGAATAGCTTCCTGGTAAAAGAGGGGCTGATTGATGCGGATCGGTTTGTGCCCATGTTTGGCATGTACGGCCTGGCGGAAGCGGTAAACGCGCTCTGTGAGAAAGCAGGAATAGCGGGACGCTACGGAAAGGATGCACAGGCCAACGCGCTGGGCTATCGCATCAGCGAACAGCTTGCGGCGTTTGTCGAAAACACGCCGGTAAAGTACGGCTGGAAGCAGCGCGCGATGCTCCATGCGCAGTCGGGGATCAGTTCCGACTCGGGCACCACGCCGGGCGCGCGTCTGCCCTACGGCGACGAGCCGGATCCCATCAGCCATTTGCTGGCGGTAGCTCCTCACCACAAACACTACTCTTCCGGGATAAGCGATATCCTGACGCTGGATGAGACGGTAAAACGTAACCCGCAGGCGGTAGTTCAGCTTTGCCTGGGCGCGTTCAGGGCGGGTATGCGTGAATTTACCGCCAACGTAGCGGGTAACGATCTGGTCCGCGTGACCGGTTATATGGTGCGACTATCGGATCTGGAGAAATACCGGGAAGCCGGATCGCGCACCAATACCACGTGGCTGGGCGAAGAGGCCGCACGCAATACCCGTATTCTGGAACGTCAGCCGCGCGTGATAAGCCATGAACAGCAGATGCGCTTTAGTTAGTCAGGTTATTCCTTTTTCCTGCGTGGACGGGCCGGGCAGCCGCCTGGCCCTGTTTCTGCAGGGCTGCAACCTGCGCTGTAAAACCTGCCACAACCCGTGGACGATCGGCCGCTGCAACGACTGCGGGGACTGCGTGCCCCACTGCCCGCACGACGCGCTGACTATTCAGGCCGGACGCGTCTGGTGGCAGGAGAGTGACTGCCAGCAGTGCGACACCTGTCTGCAATTGTGCCAGCAGCAGGCAACGCCTATGGCGCACCGCTTCAGCGTGGAAGAGATCCTCACCCAGGTCCGCAAATCCGCCCCGTTTATCGAAGGGATCACCGTGAGCGGCGGTGAAGCCACAACGCAATTGCCGTTTTTGATTGCCCTGTTCACCGCGATCAAAGCCGATCCCGCCCTGCGCCACCTCACCTGCCTGGTAGACAGCAACGGTCTGTTAAGCGAAACCGGCTGGCAAAAGCTGCTGCCGGTACTGGATGGCGCGATGCTGGATCTGAAGGCGTGGGGGAACGCGCATCACCGCTTCCTGACCGGGCGCGAAAACCCGCAGATCAAGCAGAGCATTCGCTGGCTGGCAGATCGTCACCGTTTGACGGAGCTCCGCCTGCTGGTGATTCCGGAGCAGTGTGATTATCTGGAACACCTCAAACCGCTAACGACCTTTATCCACGGGCTTGGGAATGTTCCGGTGCGCATCAACGCGTTTCATGCGCATGGCGTTTACGGTGAGGCGGCGTCGTGGCGCAGCGCCACGCCCGAGGACGTTGAACCCCTGGCGCGGGCGCTGGAAAAACAGAAGATAACGGTGATTCGTCCGGCGCTTTACCTATAGCGTGATGCCAAATACCGAACGGGTGTTTTCAAGCAGCGCACCGGCAATCACCTCTTCAGGCTCCTGTCGCAGTTCACACAGGGTGGTAAACACGCGCGCCGCCTGTTCCGGGCGATTCGGCTGGCCCTGAAAACCATTCAGCGGCATATCCGGCGCGTCGGTTTCCAGCAGAAGCGCCGACAGCGGCAGATGTGCCATTACGTCCCGAGTTTTACTGGCACGCGTATAGGTAATGGTGCCACCGACGCCGATTTTATAGCCCAGCTCAATAAAACGCTGCGCCTGCTGCAGGCTGCCGGAGAAACCGTGCACTACGCCCCTGCGCGGCAGATCGATGCGTTTCAGGTGCATCGCCAGCTTATCGTGCGTGCGTCTTGAGTGGAGGATCACCGGTAGATCGTGGCGCTTCGCCAGCCTGAGCTGCGCGTCGAGGATCGTCTGCTGGCGCTCAAACTGCGGATCCTCACGGTAAAGATCGAGGCCGATCTCACCGATGGCGACAAGTTTGTCTCCTGCGGTCTGCACGACCTCATCAAGCCTCTCAATGTGCTCATCAAGATGCCGCTCAATCACGATCGGATGCAGGCCAAGCGCGGCATAGAGCGCGGGGTGCCGCGCGGAAAGATCCAGCACCCGGGAAAAATAGGCCGCTTCCACTGCCGGCACAATGATGGCCTGAACGCCTGCCTCGGCAGCTTTCGCAATGCTTTGCTCTTCATCTCCCGTAAAAGGCGGGAAATCAAAGTGACAATGGGTATCGACAAAGCGGTACGTCACGCCAGATCCTCGTTATCCAGTAAAGCGTCATTCGCCTGCGGAATATCCACCAGCGGCGTCGTCAGAGCGTCATTGGCGACAATCGCAGGCGGCAAAATAATGCGTTTATGGCGATGAAGCGGCGGTTGCTCCGCCAGCATTTTCCCCACCGTCGCCAGGAAATAGCGCCCGCACAGCCGCCCCGTTTTGTAATCCATGCGCAGCGCAGGGACGCGGCTGCCCAGAGCCATGCTCAGCAGCGGCTTAGGCGGATAGATTTCAAAAATACGCAGCTTACCCGGCGGTTTTTCAATGAAGCGCTGCATCGCGCCGTAGGTGGTTTCATGCTGCTTCGCGATGTTCACCAGCGGCTGTAGGCTGCTGTCGCCCAGCCAGCGCTCCATCCGTTTAAACCACTGCGGCGTGTAATACATTTGCGACGGCACGGTACGGATCACCACAATGGTTTTCGCCCCGCGCCGGGCGGCTTCCTGCACCGGCACCGCGTCACTGATCCCACCGTCCAGGTAGCTAATGCCGTCCAGCAGGGCACCGGTACGATAAAAGCCGGGGATCGCGCTGGAGGCGCGGATGATGTCCAGCCAGTTCTCCTTCTGAGGAGAAAAATAGCCCGCCGAATAGTCATCGCCCCGGCTGGCGCACATCCAGAACTCTTTGCCGCTATCAAACAGACGGGCAGCGATATCCATGGCCAGCGGCATCTGGCTGGAGGTCGACTCCAGCAGCCAGTCAAGATCGATCAGGTTGCCGCCGCGCACAAAGCGCACCGGATTAAAAAATTCTTTTGCCGTGGTGTAGCGCATGATTACCCTTCGCGCATAGCCAGGTTGATTACAAACATAAGCAGAGAGGTTCTGCGCCCCGGCAGAGGTGCCGAAGTAAAGGTCAAACGGGTTGAACTGCGCGCGCATAAATTCGTCCAGCACGCCGGCGGTGAAAATGCCGCGCTGTCCTCCACCTTCGCAGACCAGCGCGAGTTGACCTGCGCGGAACGGTTTTAACGTCAGCGGCGCAATATTGCCGAGCGTAACGGGAATTCGTTGCCCCACCTCTGCTTTCCTGTTTTTGATTATTTTATAACACCACAGTAACGCACCCGCCCTGTTACGCAAATAAGAAAAAGCCAGTCACAGTGACTGGCTTTATTTTGTTTAAGAAATATTGCGTTTGCTATGGACGTCGACGCCCCGTAAACAGGCTGACCAGGAACAGAATAATACCCACAACGAAGACAATTTTAGCTGCCCATGCCGCTGTACCTGCCAGTCCACCAAAGCCCAATGCGGCGGCAATTAACGCGATAACCAGAAATATAATGCCCCAACGAAACATAAGCTTCTCCTTTACCATAGTTAATGTCGGCCGCTAAACGTGAGCGCTCAGGTCACTCACCGGCGTTTTTCCAGAGTCGTTCTTATATCGCCCGCAGGTGTTAGCCAAACGGGCGAATGGTCAAGATTTACTTCGTTTTCAGATCGTTTTTAACGCTTTTCACACCGTCAATCGCTTTCGCGATGGACTCGGCGCGTTCACTTTGCGCCTGCGAATCTACCGTACCGGAAAGCTGAACCACACCATCGGTGGTTTCCACTTTCACCTTACGGGACGGCACGATGTCATCTGCTAAAAGTTTAGCTTTGATTTCGCTGGTTGTGGCTGCATCACCGGCATAACCTTTCACCGACGCGTTTTTACCGTCACGTACGTGCAGCTTATCGCTGACGGACGCAACGCCTTCAACGCCTTTCGCGACTTTCACCGCCTGTTCGGCCTGAGACTGGCTTTCTACGAAGCCGCTCAGCGTGACCACTTTCTTGTCGGTCTTAACGGAAATATCGGTACTTTTGATGGCTTCATCATCCACCAGTGCGGCTTTCACTTTTGCTGTGATTGAGCTGTCGTCCATGAAGTTGCCGACTTTATTCATAGAGCTATCGATTTTTTGCCCTGCGGTATCGGCCGTGGACTGTGCTTTATCCATGGTGCTGCTTTCCGCCAGAGCGGAACCGCTCACCAGAACGCTACCCAGAGTTACAGCCAGCAGAGTTTTCGAAATCTTCAGTCTTGTCATATTCATCGATCTATTCCTGTGTTGACCCGTTATTCGGGCTACATACTTCCTTAGTAGTTATATATATTGCGAATAAACACGCGGGCAAAATGGATAACCTAAAGTCATGCATTGAACAGTTAATTTATCCACGCCCGGTGTTAAACACTGAGTTAAATATAGATCACTCTCACAGAGCCGCTTTCAGAATTGGG
This sequence comes from Enterobacter dykesii, assembly GCF_008364625.2. Lineage (NCBI taxonomy): Bacteria > Pseudomonadati > Pseudomonadota > Gammaproteobacteria > Enterobacterales > Enterobacteriaceae > Enterobacter > Enterobacter dykesii. The sequence goes on along the minus strand of NZ_CP126604.1, from coordinate 602,286 downwards.
TAAAAAACGCGCGAATAGCGTGAAATTGCGTTGAATTAAGAACATTCCGCAAGGGATTAATAAGACAGGAATTAAAGAAGAGCACGGCGGGAGCCGTGCTCTGAGAGGGGATTAGTGCTCGCGGGTTTTACGGAACTGAACGTCAGGGTAACGTTCCTGCGTCAGGTTCAGGTTCACCATCGTTGGCGCGATATAGGTCAGGTTATCGCCGCCATCCAGCGCCAGCTGAATTTCGTTCTTACGCTTAAATTCTTCGAATTTCTTCACGTCAGAACACTCAACCCAGCGCGCGGTCGCGACGTTCACGGACTCGTAAATCGCTTCCACGTTGTACTCGCTCTTCAGACGCGCGACAACCACGTCAAACTGCAGCACACCGACCGCACCAACGATCAGATCGTTGTTAGCAATCGGGCGGAAGACCTGCACGGCGCCCTCTTCGGAGAGCTGGACCAAGCCTTTCAGCAACTGTTTCTGCTTAAGCGGATCGCGCAGGCGAATGCGGCGGAACAGTTCCGGCGCGAAGTTCGGAATACCGGTGAACTTCATCATTTCACCCTGTGTGAAGGTGTCGCCGATCTGGATGGTGCCGTGGTTGTGCAGACCGATGATGTCGCCCGGATAGGCTTCTTCAACGTGCGAACGGTCACCCGCCATAAAGGTCAGCGCGTCGGAGATGACAACGTCTTTCCCGATACGCACCTGGCGCAGCTTCATGCCCTTTTCATACTTACCGGACACCACGCGCATAAAGGCCACGCGGTCGCGGTGTTTCGGGTCCATGTTGGCCTGAATCTTAAACACGAAGCCGGTGAACTTCTCTTCTTTAGCTTCCACTTCACGGGTGTCGGTTTTGCGCGGCATCGGCTGCGGCGCCCACTCCACCAGACCGTCGAGCATGTGGTCAACGCCGAAGTTACCCAGTGCGGTACCGAAGAAGACCGGTGTGATTTCGCCGCTCAGGAACAGCTCTTTGTCGAATTCGTGAGATGCGCCCTTGACCAGTTCCAACTCGTCGCGCAGCTGCGCGGCCAGCTCTTCCCCGACCGCCGCGTCCAGATCCGGGTTGTCCAGACCTTTAACAATGCGCACTTCCTGAATGGTGTGGCCTTTACCGGTCTGATACAGGTAGGTTTCGTCTTTATAGAGGTGATACACCCCTTTGAACAGCTTGCCGCAGCCAATGGGCCAGGTGATGGGCGCACAGGCGATCTTCAGCTCGTTTTCCACTTCATCCATCAGCTCCATCGGATCGCGGATGTCACGGTCGAGTTTGTTCATAAAGGTGAGGATCGGCGTATCGCGCAGACGGGTGACTTCCATCAGCTTACGGGTCCTGTCTTCTACACCTTTCGCGGCGTCGATCACCATCAGACAGCAGTCCACCGCCGTCAGGGTACGGTAGGTATCTTCGGAGAAGTCTTCGTGGCCCGGGGTGTCCAGCAGGTTCACCAGGCAGTCGTGATACGGGAACTGCATCACGGAGGTGGTAATCGAAATACCACGCTGCTTTTCCATCTCCATCCAGTCAGATTTTGCGTGCTGGCTGGAGCCACGGCCTTTAACGGTACCCGCAGTCTGGATCGCCTGTCCGAACAGCAACACCTTCTCAGTGATGGTCGTTTTACCGGCATCCGGGTGAGAGATAATGGCAAAAGTGCGGCGCTTGGCCACCTCTTGCAGATAAGGAGACAACGTCATAATTAAATCTTCTTTTATAAGCGCGGCAGCACGCCACGCATCATGGAATACAAAATTGCGGCTATTTTACCCATCAATGGGGGGCAGGCAATCATTGTTTACACAGGAGTTGCTCCAGTTCGTTCAACGACGTCACGGTCCAGGTCGGCTCGATGCCTTCAGGCTTCACGCGGCCATGCGCGTTGAGCCAGACGGTCGACAGGCCTGACTTCATGCCGCCCAGGATATCTGACTCTGCCGTATCACCCACCATCAGGACGCGATCGCGGTCGGGATTTCCCGCCTGCGCCAGCGCGTAGTCGAAAATACGCGGATCCGGTTTAGGTACACCCACCTCTTCCGAGATCACCAGCGCGTCGAAATGATCGCGCAGGCCGGTGCGCTCGAGGCGGATCTGCTGCAGGGCGGTAAAACCGTTGGTGATGATCCCCAGTTTCACCTTGCCTTTCAACGCATTCAGCAGGGAAACCGCGCCCGGCAGCGGCGCGCAGATATCGGCCATCGCGTTCAGGAACGCATCGTTCAGCGTCCCCGGACTGACCTTTAAGCGTTCCGCCCAGACGTCAAAGCGCTGGTGCTGAAGTTGTAACGCGGTGATGGCACCGTTCTGGTAATCCACCCACAGCGGCTTGTTGACCGCCTGATAGTCCTGAAAATCTTCAGCGGTGAAGGTCACGCTATAGTCGAGAAACATCCGCTGCAGGCCGCCGAACGAATCGAACGTAAACAGCGTTTCGTCGGCATCAAAGAAAATCCAGTCCCATTTCATCGTTACAACCTTATTTTTTATTATCCAATCGGCAGAGCCATTATGATGGCGTCTTCACGTCCCTCTGCGGTGGGGTAGTAGTTACGGCGGATTGTCGCCTCGTTAAAGCCTAAGCTTTCATAGAGCGCGATGGCGGCGACATTAGACGCGCGCACCTCCAGCCACAGGGTGAAAACGTCACGGGTTTCGAGCTCACGAATGAGATGCTCGAGCAGTTCTCTTCCCAGCCCACGGCGCTGGAACGCAGGATCAACCGCAATATTAAACAGCGTCGCTTCATCAAGAACAACCTGCGTGATCGCGAAGGCGGCCATGGTGCCGTCAACGTCCAGACGGAAGTTCAGATACCGTTCGCCCTGATTGCTGGCGAAGGTTTTTTCGCTCCACGGAAAGGCGTGGGCGCGTGTTTCAATCGCAAACGCTGTGGTCAGGTCAGGCGTCGTGAGGGAAGAAATCGTGTTCATATTCGCAGATTTGTTGCCATAGCGCGCTGCGCGCTTTTGGGTTGGCTTTCAGTTCGTCCAGCGCTGGCGTGCAGATCTGGCTCCCCTGGAGGGGGATCTCGTTTGTCTCTCCGATACGCCAGCTGTTACAGCGGCTATCAGGAGGCAGCATCGCGACACGCTCTGGCGTCAGCTGTAAAACCTGGTCGGCCGTCATCTTCAGGCTGCGAAGGACATCATCGATCAGGGGTTCATTCAGGGCAGGCAGTTCTTCCGCCACCATCACCAGGCGTACGTGTGCAGGGATGGAAATGGCGATTTCGCCCTGCAACGCCGTCGGGCGACGCAAAGCCCACTGGGTAATGCCCAGCTGCTGCAACTGCCAGTCTCGTCGGGATGTCATAGGGAAAACTCCTGTCTCTCAGGCGCGCAAATATAGCAAATGTGTCGAAAGTGCGCCATCTACCTACTATAATCCCCGCCTGAGTTTATTGAGGAACAATTCATGTCTGCATTTACCCCGGCAAGTGAAGTCTTGCTGCGTCACAGTGATGATTTCGAAGAAAGCCGTATTCTGTTTGCCGGAGATATGCAGGATGACCTGCCCGCGCGTTTCGACTGTGCTGAAAGCCGTGCCCACACCCAATACTACCATCACTGGCAGGTGCTGAGCCGCCAGATGGGCGAGCGCGCGCGCTTTAGCCTGGTGGCGGAGCAGAGCGATATCGCTGACTGCGACACGCTGATTTACTACTGGCCGAAGAATAAACCGGAAGCCCAGTTCCAGCTGATGAACCTGCTCTCCCTGCTGCCGGTCGGCTGCGATATTTTCGTGGTGGGTGAGAACCGCAGCGGCGTGCGTAGCGCTGAACAGATGCTGGAAGGCTACGCGCCGCTGAATAAAGTCGACAGTGCACGCCGCTGTGGTCTGTACCATGGCCGTCTGGAAAAACAGACAACGTTTGATGCACAGGCATACTGGGACGAGTACCAGCTTGACGGCCTGACCATCAAAACCCTGCCGGGCGTGTTCAGCCGCGACGCGCTGGATACGGGCAGCAAGCTGCTGCTCTCCACCCTGACGCCGCACACCAAAGGCAAAGTGCTGGACGTGGGCTGCGGCGCGGGCGTGCTCTCTACCGTGCTTGCCAGCCATTCCCCCAAAGTGCGCTTAACCCTGTGTGACGTGAGCGCCCCGGCGGTTGAAGCCAGCCGCGCAACGCTTGCCGCAAACGGGATTGAAGGCGAGGTGATTGCCAGCAACGTCTTCTCCGACATCACCGGTCGCTTCGACATGATCATCTCTAACCCGCCGTTCCACGACGGTATGGAAACCAGCCTGGAAGCGGCACAAACGCTGATCCGTGGCGCAGTCCGTCACCTGAACAGCGGCGGTGAGCTGCGTATTGTCGCGAACGCCTTCCTGGCGTATCCGAAAGTGCTGGACGAAACCTTCGGCTTCCACGAAGTGATCGCCCAGACCGGCCGCTTTAAGGTCTACCGTACCGTCATGACGCGCCAGGCCAAAAAGTAATCGCCATTCCTGCAGGCCGGATAAGCGCAAGCGCCATCCGGCTCCGCATGGCGCCTGCATCGGCCATTTTTGCAGCAATCAAGGCGTAGCGCGCACTTTTCTGTTGACGTAAAGCTGAAAACATCTAGAATGCGCCTCCGTGGTTACGATACTTTTACAGTATCGATGGTATGCGAAGGTGGCGGAATTGGTAGACGCGCTAGCTTCAGGTGTTAGTGTCCTTACGGATGTGGGGGTTCGAGTCCCCCCCCTCGCACCATAAATCACAATGATATTGCTCGCACTGGGCGAAGGTGGCGGAATTGGTAGACGCGCTAGCTTCAGGTGTTAGTGTCCTTACGGATGTGGGGGTTCGAGTCCCCCCCCTCGCACCAACGAGGCGATATCAAAAATAGTAAGATGACTGTGCGAAGGTGGCGGAATTGGTAGACGCGCTAGCTTCAGGTGTTAGTGTCCTTAGGATGTGGGGGTTCGAGTCCCCCCCCTCGCACCAATTATCTTACATCCCTTCTGAAGTTCCTCTTGTTTTTCCCTGTTATTTCAAACTCATCAGTATCACCAGAATTCCGCTGACCAGTGCTACGCATGATGGCAGTAAAACAAAGTGGCGCAGCTGCTTATGCCAGATCATGCCTGACGTGACTAACAGGCCTGACACAATGAGCGCTTTCCAGGTATCAAGGGAGAGATCGGCAAACATCAACCCGCCGAGAATGGCTCCCGGTAGCAATACCCCCCAACCACTGCCAAGCGCCCTGTTCAACATGATCTGCCCTCTCACAACGATAATGATAACCAATATCATATGACACAGATTATCATTTGTCAGCTGAATGAATCAAAATCCATCGACCTTTACCTTTCCCGTAATGACAGGAATTGCCTAAGGTGATAAATTGCACACCTGTTAACAACATCTAAAGATTTTCTGATAATTACTCTTTGAGTTTTTTGCATGTTTTATTGCGAAACAGCACCTACTTATTTGTTTTAATTAAATTTTAATAAAAACGCACGACTATGACATCACAATCCTGGCGGTCTTTGGTTCACAGAAAATATCAATTGTCGTTACGTTTATTTTTATTTCTGAACGCAACTTCGGCAGTGTTCTCGGTAACAAATCCGCTCAATTCTGTACGCCTGTTATCTGCCCCACTTATTGCTATTTTCTCCATCAGCACCGGCCTGTTCGTCTGGCACTGGAGAAAGCGCGCGCGGAAGATCAATATTCCCGTTGTTTCAGGGATCTTCGGTATTTTGTGGGCCTGGCAAATTGAGTCTAAATTCGCCTTAATTACCCACGACCACGCGACGTATTTGTTAATCGCTCTATTAACGGTACTTTTTATCGGAACGCTGGCATTCGCCAGTAATATCAAAGCATTTACGCTGCACTCATTGCCCACTTTTATTGTCTGCCTGTGGCTAGGCGATCACGATATATGGCTGAGAATGACCTATTCTTTCGCACTTCCTGTGGTGGCAATTGCTATTCATAACATTTTGCAAACGCGTAACGATCGTTTCGCTCAGGAATTGCTCTCTCGCCTGTTGGAAGAGCGAGAAACTCTTACCGATCTCAGCATGATGGACCCGCTTACCGGGCTCTATAATCGTCGCGGTCTGCAAAGCCGTCTGGAGAACCTGCCGACGGTAGAAAATGGCGAGCATTTTGTTCTGCTGATGGATATCGACCACTTTAAAGCCTATAACGATCATTATGGCCATATGATGGGCGACCAGGCGCTGAAGCGCGTCTCTGCGGCAATCCGCGACGCCGTGCGTTCTCGCGATATTGTGGCGCGTTTTGGCGGGGAAGAGTTTATGGTGCTGCTGACCAATATTTCTCTCGAACATGCCCGCCAGACGGCCGAGCGGATCCGTCAGAAAGTCTATGATTTGAAAATCCCGCATCTGTTTAACGAGAGTGTCGCGACAAACGTTACCATCAGCATTGGTATTGCTATTTTCGAGGATGAAGACGTGGAAGGCGCGCTGGAAAAAGCGGACAAAGCCCTCTACGAAGCAAAGCATATGGGGCGCAATAACATTCTGTTGAGTGAAGAGCTGCAGACGGCATAAACATCACGGCGGTGTCGCCCGGACAAAAGTCTTGCCATTGGTATGAGCAATAGTTAGGATTGGCAATCATTATCATTTAGATTTCTATCTATACTATGGCTACGCATACCGCACACATCGTCGAACCCCTCCTCTGGCGAGCGCCCCTCACCAGCGGGAATGCTTCGCTTGCGGATGCCATACGGGATAAGATTGCGGAGACGCGCGCCCACCTGCTGGACTTTATCCGCCTTGATGAAGCGCACCCGAAGCACGCCATGACGCTCTCAGAGTGGCGTCAACCGACAAAACTGCAGTCGCTGCTGGCCACCTATTCCGACCATATCTATCGCAATCAGCCCACTCTTACGCGGGAAAATAAACCACTGCTCTCTCTCTGGGCGCAGTGGTATATCGGGTTGATGGTACCTCCCCTCATGCTGGCGCTGTTAACCCAGAAGAGCATGCTAGAACTCTCGCCGGATAATTTCCACGTCGAGTTTCACGAAACCGGGCGCGCAGCCTGTTTCTGGATTGATCTGCACGAAGACCAGAACGCTGAACACCTGACGGCTCAGGAACGTATGGAGCGGCTTATCACTCAGGCTCTGATCCCGGTGGTGGAAGCGCTTGAAGCGACGGGAGAGATTAACGCGAAGCTTATCTGGAGCAATACGGGCTATTTAATCCACTGGTATTTAACGGAAATGAAGCCTCTGCTTGGTGATGAGAACGTTGATGCCCTGCGTCAGTCCTGTTTCTTTGCAAAACAGCTTTCCGATGGCCGCGACAACCCGTTATTCCGTACCGTCGTGCTCCGTGATGGGCTTCTGGTTCGCCGCACCTGCTGCCAGCGCTACCGCCTGCCGGACGTTAAGCAGTGCGGGGATTGCACGCTGAAATAATCGGCCACGGCCTGATGCCCTCACCCTCTCATAGGGAGAAGGAACAAACCCTAAAAACGGCAACCTGAGTTGCCGTTTTGTTTTTTAACTATGCCACCTGCTGATTGTCCTCTTCCGCGTTACGCTGCGCTTCTTCCGCTTCCTGCTCCAGCAGCTGTTTCTCGTACACTTTGAAGAACGGGAAGTAGATGATTGCCGATACGCAGGCCAGAACCACAACCAGAATAGCCGCACGGAAATCCCATCCCAGAGCCCAGGCTGCGCCTATCGGCGCCGGTGCCGTCCACGGGACCACTGAGATGACGCGGCCAATCAGATCAAACGTCATCGCCGCCCAGGCGAGCACTGCATTTACCATCGGTGCCAGCAGGAACGGAATAAAGAACACCGGGTTCATCACGATTGGCGTACCGAAAATGACAGGCTCATTGATGTTAAAGAAGCTGGGTACCACGCTCAAACGCCCGATAGAGCGTAAATGCGCTGAACGGCTACGCAGATAGCAAATCACCAGCCCCATCGTGGCTCCCGACCCGCCAATAACGATAAAGAACGTCCAGAACGCCTCCATAAAAATATGCGGCAGAGGCTGGCTGGCGGCCAGCGCGGTCTGATTCGCGCCCAGGTTAGTCAGCCAGAACATCTGCAGCATCCCGGAGACGATGGCGGCTCCGTGGATCCCGGCGAACCACAGCAGATGGCCAATCAACACGGCCAGCAGGATCGCAGGCAGGGAATCCGCTGCGGAAACCAAAGGTTTAAAGACCGACATAATGGCCTGCGGGATCAGCATGCCGAACTGAGACTGAATGAGCAGGCTCAGAGGATAGAGCGTCAACACCACCACCAGCACAGGAATCAGCAGATCAAAAGAGTTTTTGATCATCGGAGGAACCTGGTCCGGCAGGCGAATACCGATGTTATGCGCCTTGAGGAAACGCATCATCTCAACGCAGTAGATCGCCACCAGAATCGCGGTAAAAATGCCCGTCCCACCCAGGCTGTCGACTGGCAGCGTGCCTTTGGTTTTCGGCGCCGCGACCAGCAGAAACGCCATCAGCGACAGCATGGCGCACATAAACGGGTCTATCTGGTGCGATTTGACATAGTGTTTGCCAAGGTTATAGGCAATGGCCGCACAAATATAAATGGACATAATGCCCATTGTCATATCAAACGGCGTCAGGATCTGGCCTTCAAACTGCTTCGCCATATCCAGCCAGGCCCGGGCGAAACCCCAGGTGGTATCCGGCGAAAACGGCGGGTATGCGAACACTAACAAAAATGAACCCACAATCATAAATGGCATCGCGGAGATGAACCCATCACGAATGGCCATGACATGACGCTGGGAAGAGATCCGCCCGGCAATCGGGCTCACGTAATTTTCAACAAAACGGAATATCAGGTTAAACGCAGCATGGTTGGCAGACATGGCAGATCTCCTGTCAGACGTTTGTTACGGGCACATTTGCGCCGCACGTTGTTCCATAAATCACCTTCACAACCTTGCTGGCTTGTGGACCAGTGGTACTGCTCAGACGGAATGGTTTCATAATTTGCTCTTATTATTGGATACAGGGGACGTTACGTACTCAGTATTAATCGACGCATCACGCTCTGCAACCGGTTACTGTAACCGGTTTCCGTGATTGTGAAGAGGATCCAGAAATCAGCCGTTCGGGATATTTGTTACTGAAGAGATATTTACAGAGCATAAATTCTTATGACAGATTACGCAGGATATTTGTCAGGAGGAAACAATGAGTTTGCAGTCTGTACAGCAGTTTTTTGCCGACAACGCGCCGGATATAGACGTCATTGAACTTAGCCAGAGTACCGCTACCGTTGCGTTGGCTGCTGCCGCCCATCGTGTTGAACCGGGACAAATCGCCAAAACCTTGTCATTAAAGGTGAAAAATGAGGTGATTCTGGTGGTAGCGAAAGGCGATGCGCGCCTGGATAACAAAAAGCTGAAAGACACATTTGGTGCAAAAGCGCGCATGCTCAGCAGTGATGAGGTGGTGACCATCACCGGTCACCCCGTTGGCGGCGTGTGCCCGTTCGGCCTGGAAAACCCGCTCGCGGTTTACTGCGATATTTCATTAAAGCAGTACGCCGAAGTCCTGCCCGCCGCAGGCGCAATTCATAGTGCCGTTCGTATCTCACCTGACAGAATGGCAGAGCTGACGTCCGCAAAATGGGTTGATGTTTGCATCTGATTGATGCGCCAGATCCTGTCTGGCGCGCAACAGGCAGGTTATAAAAAGGTCGGCTTGCTGAGTGCCGAACTTCGCGGTTCTCTTGCCGAAAGGTGGGTTATAATATCCGCCGCATCGAGTAGCCCTACGTCAGAGTTTACCCCCAACTTCACCATCGCATTAAACTTATGCGCCCGGATGGTCTTAATATTGCGTTCAAGCTGTGCCGCGATTTGAGGAATGGAATAGCCGCAAGACATATAACGCAATATTGCCCGTTCCGTTGGGCTTAACATTCTGCTTTGACTCCGGTACCAGTGATTCATCATATTGTCATTGATGCGCAGGGTTTCACTCAGCAATACCATGAGTTCATTCTGCAGGCGCTCAAGCGTCAGCGATTTGCTGACCACACCGTGAAGGCGTGACGGGGAAAGATGACTAATTAATCTTGCTTCCATCTCATCAGCGACCAGGATAATGCGCTGGATATGGCCATGCGTAAACGCAAAATCCCGCAGGTGCGCCAGGCAGCTACGACGCTCTTCTCGCGCATCGGAATATGAATAGATCAGCGAGAAAAAATTGATGTGCTGAAGTGCTTTCTTAAAGCTGTCAAATTCACTAAACAGATGCAGCTGATAATGATTCAGGCCGGGCATCGCAAAAAGATGCTGTAGCCCAACAGCACTCATCGTGCAATTTTCGACGATGGCGATATGTCTTGTTGAATCGGTTTTTTCCATTCCTCGAACTCTCCATAGGCTGACATCAAACTCAGCTCTCGCATTCCCTGTGTACTGTTTATCCAGGCGTACATATCGGCATTACTGCGTAATGACAGCCGTCGCATCGCACTGTTTTTCTGCGCACTGATAGTTTTATTGCTCTTCTTAAGCAATGTGGCGATTTGGTTAATCCCCCATCCTTTACCTAACAGCCGCAATACTTTGCGTTCGGAGTACGTGAGCGCGATAACCTGTTCGTCTTCGTCCTCCGGACGTTGAGGTTCCATGGTTAACAACGTCTGGCTTACCCGCTCTGCGCGTTCGCTACCTGCCCGAATCGCGTTAACCAGCCCTTCAATGGGTTCCATATCAGAAAGCAACGTACTTTCCGGGCGCACAAGTAACTCAACGGCAACGGGGTTAAGTGGCCGCGAAACTAAAAAGATCCAGTGAATGTTCCGGTATTGATTCAATAAACTGAAATACTCTTCGAGTGCGCCCCGAGGATTCCAGTATTCGCCTGTAATATCGGCAATGATGACGTCAGCGCGGCGTAGCTGGAGCAGTGTTAACTCCTGCAATGAGCTGCAATAGGTCAATTCAAAGTCGGGGAAATGGCGAGTCATCACGCCCCCTAACCCGTTTTGCATGACCGGTATCCGGCTAATGATAACGCTATGCTTACCGTGCAAAGACAACATAGACCCTCCGTGTCCATTCTTCATTTGATGAGTAACGTTAAAACGCATCAACGTATGAGTATTTTCGTCCCTGAGTGTAAAGCAGGTTAATACAAGCAGAAGATGAGATGTATTCGTAGTTTAAGAAATGCCTAAACAGCAGTAATATCTCACAAAGCGAAATTAAATTTAATTGCAGTGTCATTAAAATAACTACAATATAAAATTAGAATAACTAAATATATATTACTTATCCTTTAATATTAATAATTCACTAAAATGATGAATTAATCCCAACCCCTTCTGCACTTAAGGGCAGCAACTGTTTGCATAAACCTTGATCTGGCCCACAGCAAGAGGCACTGCACTTTGTGCTAAAAGTAATCGCTATGGGCCAACCGGCAACTTTCCACCTTCTTCAGGACAATACATGCAGGCAGATCGGTCAACGCAGCGTGCTATCACGCGGCTATGTATTCAGTGCGGTCTTTTTCTGCTCCAGCACGGCGCGGAAAGCGCGCTGGTTGAGGAGCTTTCCACCCGGCTGGGACTGGCGCTGGGTATGGATAGCGTTGAAAGCGCTATTTCATCCAACGCCATCGTGCTGACCACGATCAAAGACGGTCAGTGCCTGACTTCCACCCGCAAAAACCACGACCGCGGCATTAACATGCACGTAGTGACCGAAGTGCAGCACATCGTCATCCTTGCTGAACATAAGCTTCTCGATCTTCGGGAGATTGAAAAACGGTTCAGCCAAATTAAGCCATTACGTTATCCGCGCTGGCTTGTCGTGGTGATGGTAGGGCTGTCGTGCGCCTGCTTTTGTAAGCTTAATAAAGGCGGCTGGGACGGCGCGATCGTCACCTTTTTCGCCAGCAGTATTGCTATGTATGTTCGCCAGCTGCTGACGCACAGACAGCTGCATCCGCAAATTAACTTCTGCATTACCGCGTTTGTCGCCACCACGGTTTCCGGCCTGCTGCTGCGCCTGCCGCAGTTTGCCACTACCCCGACGATTGCCATGGCCGCGAGCGTGCTTCTGCTGGTTCCGGGCTTTCCGTTGATCAACGCCGTTGCTGACATGTTTAAAGGGCACATCAATACCGGTCTGGCACGCTGGGCTATTGCCAGCCTGCTGACGCTGGCGACCTGCATCGGCGTAGTGATGGCCATGACGCTCTGGGGGTTACGCGGATGGGCGTGATAGATTTTCTGCTGGCGCTGGCACAGGACATGCTTCTGGCCGCCATTCCTGCCGTCGGCTTTGCGATGGTATTTAACGTTCCGCAACGTGCTCTGCGGTGGTGTGCGCTGCTGGGCGCGATTGGTCATGGTTCGCGAATGGTGATGATGACCGCGGGTTTTAACATCGAATGGTCAACATTTATGGCCTCCATGCTGGTCGGCAGTATAGGCATCCAGTGGTCGCGCTGGTATCTGGCGCATCCCAAGGTGTTCACCGTCGCCGCAGTGATCCCGATGTTCCCGGGCATATCTGCGTATACAGCGATGATTTCTGCGGTGAAAATCAGTCATTTTGGCTACACCGAGCCGCAGATGATCCTCCTTCTGAGCAACTTTCTTAAGGCGTCGTCCATCGTCGGAGCGCTTTCTATTGGGCTGTCGATCCCTGGACTGTGGCTGTATCGCAAACGCCCACGCGTTTGATATTTGTGTTATTTCGCTGCCATGGAGATAATCCTTCTGGTCCGTTTGGTGAAAATAAGGAAAGGATGTGGCTAACCCTGGCAGCGAACACCCCGAGCACAGCGAAGAATCCAGCCTGAAAGAGAAAATTTTTCAGAGCGCCATCGCGCTTTTTGCCGAGTATGGATTGAACGGTGCCCGCATGGAGCAGATCGCGGAAAAAGCGGGTACCACCAAACGCATGGTGGTTTACCATTTCAAGAATAAAGAGAATCTCTATCTCCTGGTTCTGGAACATGTTTACACCCAGATTCGCGCCAGTGAAAAAGCGCTAAGCCTGGCGGGAATGCCCCCCGTCGAAGCGCTGGTGAACCTGGTTGAAGCCACCTTTGACTATCATGCCGACCACCCGGACTACATCCGGATTATCTGCATGGAAAACATGCAGCGCGGCCGCTTTATGCAGCAATCGAGCTATCTTCGCCAGGTCAACCGTAGCGCGCTCGACCTGCTGGAGGGCATCCTGCACCGGGGCAAAGAAAAACAGCTCTTCAGCCAGACGGTTGACGCCCGCGATCTTCACCGCCTGATAAGCAGCTTCAGCTTTCACTACGTAGCCAACAGTTACACCTTTACGCTGCTGTTTGAAGACGGGGCGGATGAACAGGCTCAGCGCCAGCACTACCGCAAAATGGCCGTTCAGGTGGCGCTCCGCTACACCTGCCCATAAAATTGCTTGCAATTAAATCGCACACTATCTATATTCATCTCATGAACGCGAAAACGAACGACGCAACCGCTGTGCTCAAGCTGGATAACCAGCTCTGCTTTGCCCTCTATTCGGCAAATCTGGCGCTTAATAAGCTGTACCGGCAACTGCTGGCACCGCTGAACCTGACTTACCCGCAATACCTGGTGATGCTGGTGCTGTGGGAGCAGGATGACGTCACGGTGTCGGACATCGGCGAACGCCTGTTTCTGGACTCTGCGACCCTGACGCCGCTGTTAAAACGGCTGGAAAGCGGCGGGTTAATCAACCGTCACCGCTCGCGCAAAGACGAACGTCAGGTCGCCGTCACCCTGAGTGAAGCGGGACGTGAACTGCAGCAGCAGGCATTGGGTATTCCCCATGCGGTGGGTTGCGCAGCGCAGTGTGATACCGACACCTTGCTGGCGCTCAAACAGCAGCTCGAACTTTTGCGACAACAGCTACACCGCGCGTAAAGCTATACTTTACGTGTTATTATTATCCATATATATCGTACGCTATTTAATAGCACACATTAAAGCAAGATGAGGAACCTGCCATGTCTTTAGAAAAAGTAGTTTATACCGCCAAAGCAAAAGCAACCGGTGGCCGTGATGGCCGCGCGACCTCTTCCGATGGTGTACTGGACGTAAAACTGGGCGTGCCAAAAGAGATGGGCGGCATGGGCGGAGAAGTAACGAACCCTGAGCAGCTGTTTGCTGCGGGCTACTCTGCCTGCTTCCTGGGCGCGATGAAGTTCGTGGCCGCACGCGACAAATTCACCCTGCCAAAAGATGCCTTTATTGAAGGCGAAGTGGGTATTGGTCCGTTGCCAACCGGTTTTGGTATCGAGGCAAAACTGAACATCCACGTTGAGGGTATGGATCCCGCGGAAGCCAAAAAGCTGGTCGATGCGGCGCACATTGTTTGCCCATACTCTAACGCGACCCGCGGCAACATCGACGTGACCCTGAATATCATCGCGTGATAAATATCTGATGGCGCTGTGCTTATCAGGCCTACGACTGTAGCCCCGGTAAGCGCAGCGCCACCGGGGAAATCCCCTCCTTCCCTTTCCTCTCTCTGTGCTACCATAAGCCCATATCACGCCCGTAGTAATCAGTAGAGTAAGCGTTATGTCCTCCAGAATTCTGACCACCAGCATTGCTGGCATTGATGCCTTTATGCGCGACCCACGCGGTGTGTTGACCCATGCCGAAGGCGGCACGGTTGCGGTTTTTGCCGACAACGCGCCGGCGTTCTACGCTATCACGCCGGAACGCCTGGCACAGCTTCTGGAGATTGAAGCGCAACTGTCGCGCCCGGCGAGCGATATCACGCTGGACAACCAGTTCTTTGAAGAACCGGTTAACGTCCCGGTGACCGTTCCGATGGGAAAATTTGCCCTGTACGCGGGCTGGCAGCCGGATGCGGATTTTCAGCGGCAGGCCGCGCTGTGGGGCATTGCGTTAACCCAACCGGCCACCGCGGAAGAGCTCGCCGCGTTTACCGCCTGGTGGCAGGCGGAAGGTAAAGTCTTCACCCATATTCAGTGGCAGCAAAAGCTCGCGCGCCATCTTCAAATTACCCGCGCCGGCAACAACGGCCAGCCCAAACGCGATATCAACGCGTTTTCAGAACCGGATAAACAGATCCCCAGCGGATTCCGAGGTGCGAAATGAAGAACGTCGGCGACCTGATGAAACGTCTGCAAAAAATGATGCCTGCCAACGTGAAGCCCGCCTTTACCACGGGTGAAGAGCTGCTGGCGTGGCAAAAAGAGCAAGGTGAGATTCGCGCAGCCGCGCTCGCCCGGGAAAACCGGGCGATGAAAATGCAGCGCACCTTTAACCGTTCCGGTATCCGTCCCCTGCACCAGAACTGCTCGTTCGATAATTATAAAATCGAGACCAACGGGCAGATGAACGCCCTTGCCGCCGCCCGTCAGTACGTGGATGAATTCGACGGCAATATCGCCAGCTTCATCTTTAGCGGCAAGCCGGGCACCGGAAAAAACCACCTTGCAGCCGCTATCTGCAACGAGCTGCTTCTGCGGGGTAAATCGGTTCTTATCATCACCGTGGCCGATATCATGTCCGCGATGAAAGACACCTTCAGCAACCGCGAAACCAGCGAAGAACAGCTGCTTAACGATCTGAGCAATGTCGATTTACTGGTCATCGACGAGATTGGCGTTCAGACAGAATCCCGCTATGAAAAAGTGATCATCAACCAGATTGTCGATCGCCGCTCCTCGTCCAAACGCCCCACCGGCATGCTGACGAACCACAATATCGACGAGATGACCCGCTTATTGGGTGAACGCGTCATGGACCGCATGAAGCTCGGTAACAGTCTCTATGTCATCTTCGACTGGGAAAGTTACCGCAGCCGCGTTACCGGCAAAGAGTATTAAGACAGTTCCAGGAATCGCCGCCAGGGCATAGGTATATACTGGAACCCCTTCGGCCCAAAACGGACCTTTTTGAGAGAGCCATGATGAAAAAACAGATTCTAATCAGCACCTTTTTAGGCGCGCTGCTGGTGACCGGCATAGCGCAAGCGGCGTCCTGGCAGGAGTCCCTGTCAAGCGCAGCAAATGAGCTGACCAAAGAGAGCAGCAGCTCTCAGGGTGGACTCTCCGCCTCTTCCCTCACCAGCCTGCTGGGCAACAGCTCTCAGAGCCTTAGCGCGGGCACGATGAACAACGCGGCGGGGATTCTGGAATATTGCGCGAAGCAAAAGCTGGCCTCAGTGACCGACGCGCAAAACGTGAAAAATCAGGTGCTGGGTAAACTGGGTCTGGATACCCAGGAGCAGAAAGCGGACACCAACTATATGGACGGCATTCAGGGCCTGCTTAACGCGCAAAACGGCCAGCAGCTGAATCTGAGCACCCTCGGCAACTCTTCTCTGGCAAAACAGGTGAAAACCAAAGCCTGCGATCTGGTGCTGAAACAAGGCGTTAATTTCCTCTCCTGAGCCACCCCATTTTCTGCCACAACACGCCGCGTTTAATGCGATAGTCTTGCAGCGCGGCGCTAAACGAGCCTTTTTCCCACCTGCCACCGTCTCAGCGTCCGTTTGTCAGGATGTGTCCATCTTCATAAAAACGATTTTATAAACCAAATCCTAACAACAGCACACTTTCGTGACACTAAAATTGCAGCTTAACGACATCGCAATTACATTGTATGACCCAAAAAATAAACAGTTAGCCAGCGAAGCACCTGGCGTCATGAGGATATGCTGTTGTCAGAATTCATGTCTCTTATCCTTTTTCTGGCTTCTGTCGGCGTTTACGCCTGGAAAGCCGGCCGTCACACCTGGTGGTTTATCGCCACGCTGGTGGTGCTCGGCATTTTTATTATTTTAAACATTACCTTATACGCCAGCGACTACTTTACCGGTGACGGTATTAACGATGCGGTGCTCTACACGCTGACGAACAGCCTGACGGGCGCGGGTGTGGGCAAATACATTCTTCCGGGGCTCGGCCTTATCGCCGCGCTGGTGACGATTTTTGGCGCGCTGGCCTGGGTGCTGCGTCGACGTCGCCATCTTCCGCACCATCATGGCTACAGCCTGCTGGCGTTATTCCTGGCGCTGGCCTCCGTCGACGCCAGCCCGGCGTTCCATCAGATCGCCGAGCTGGTGAAATCCCAGTCGCGCGATGGCGATCCGGATTTCGCGGCTTACTACAAAGAACCGTCGAAAACAATCGCCAACCCGAAGCTCAATCTGGTCTACATCTACGGTGAAAGCCTGGAGCGCACGTACTTTGATAACGATGCCTTCCCGAACCTGACGCCAGACCTGGGCGCGCTGAAAAACGAAGGGCTCGATTTCAGCCACACCATGCAGCTGCCCGGTACGGATTACACGATTGCCGGGATGGTTGCCTCCCAGTGCGGTATCCCGCTGTTCGCGCCTTTTGAAGGTAACGCCTCAGCCTCGATGTCGACGTTCTTCCCGCAGAATATTTGCCTCGGCGATATCCTGAAAAACTCCGGCTACGAAAACTATTTCGTGCAGGGGGCAAACCTGCGCTTTGCCGGAAAAGACGTGTTCCTGAAATCCCACGGTTTTGACCACCTGTATGGCTCAGAAGAGTTAAAAACGACGGTTGCCGATCCGAGCTACCGTAACGACTGGGGCTTCTATGACGATACGGTACTCGACGAAACCTGGAAGAAATTCGAGGAGCTTTCCCGCACGGGCAAGCGTTTCTCCCTTTTTGCGCTGACGGTGGATACCCACCATCCGGACGGGTTCGTCTCGCGCAGCTGTAAACGCAAAAGCTATGACGTGGACGGCAAAAGCAACAAGTCTTTCAGCGCCGTGACCTGCAGCCAGGAGCACATTGCCGCGCTGGTCGAGAAAATCAAAGCCTCGCCCTGGTTTAAAAACACCGTCATAGTCGTTTCGTCTGACCATCTGGCGATGAAAAACAGCGCCTGGGATCGGCTCAACAAGCAGGATCGCAGCAACCTGTTCTTCGTCCTGCGCGGCGACCAGCCGCAGCAGGAGCTAATTGCCACCAAACGCAACTCCATGGATAACGGCGCAACCGTGCTGGACATTCTGGGCGGCGACAACTTTATTGGCCTTGGCCGCAGCACGCTGTCGGGGCAATCCCTGTCGGAAGTGTTCCTCAACATGAAGGATAAAATTCTCGCCTGGAAGCCAGACATTATCCGCCTGTGGAACTTCCCGAAAGAGATGAAGGACTTCACCGTCGATCGGGATAAAAACACGATTGCCTTCTCGGGCAGCAGCTTCCGTCTGCCGCTGCTGGTACGCGTGTCGGAGGGGCGGGTCGAGCCGCTGCCGGAAAGCGAATATTCCGCGCCGCTGCGCTATCAGCTGGCCGATTTTGCCCCACGCGATAATTTCGTCTGGGTCGACCGGTGCTACAAAATGGGCCAGCTCTGGTCGCAGCCGCTGGCGCTTTCTACCGACTGGTGCGTCTCTCAGGGCCAGCTCGGCGGGGAGCAAACCGTGCAGCACGTGGATAAGGCGCAGTGGAAAGGCAAAACCGCGTTCAACGATACGGTGATTGATACCGCGCGCTATCAGCACAACATCGACATGCTGAAAATCAGCGATAACGATATTCGCTACAAAGCGGATAGCTTTATCTTTAACGTGGCCGGCGCGCCCGAGGAAGTGAAGCAGTTTAGCGGCATCTCGCGTCCGGAGTCGTGGGGGCGCTGGTCCAACGCGCAGCTGGGCAACGAGGTAAAAATTGAGTACGCCCATCCCCTGCCGGAACAGTTCGACCTGGTGATCACCGCCAGAGCGTATGGCCCCAACGCTAACAAGCCCGTCCCCGTGCGCGTGGGCGATCTGGAGCAGACGCTGACGCTCGGGAACGACGTGAGCACGCAGACGCTGCATTTTGAGAATCCTTCGCGCAGCAATACCCTGGTGATCGTGCCGCCGGACCCGCAGTCCACGAACGAGGGGAATATCCTTGGGCACTCACCGCGCGAGCTCGGGATCGGCATGGTTGAAATCAAAATTGTGAGTCGCGCAGGCTAATGGTCGACCCTAACCTCACCGTCCGTCCCACGCGTCCCGGCGACGTTACTGCCCTACCCGCCATTGAACGCGCGGCGGGCGAGCGCTTTCGTGAAAGTCCGGATCTCGCCTGGCTTGCCGACGGCGAGGTCATTTCCGCTGAGCAGCACCTTGAGTATGCCGAACGTGGGCTAAGCTGGCTGGCGCTGGCGAACGATCAGCCCGTCGGGTTTATCCTTGCCGAAGCGCACTCTTCGTCGCTGTTTATTGTCGAACTTTCGGTTGATCTGGACTGGCAGGGAAAGGGGATTGGCCGGCAGCTCATCGCCCGTGCGGCTGACCATGCCCGCACGCTGGGGCTGGCGTCGCTAACGTTGACGACGTTCCGGGACGTACCGTGGAACGCGCCGTTCTATGCAAAGCTGGGGTTTGAATACGTAACTGAACTCACGCCTGAACTGCGTGAAAAACGGGAAGAAGAAGCAGCGCACGGCTTAGCGTATGAAACGCGCTGCGCCATGCGCCTGCCTCTGTAATATTGCCGAGTGGCGTAGCCGCCACCCGGCACAACGCGCAGGATTAGAACGTTTCCCAGTTATCGCCTGAATCGGCCGTCGCGGTTTTACGCGCCATCACCGGCGTGGAAACCGCTTTAGCCGCAGCGAACTCGCGCGCTTTCATCTGCTCCTGCTGAATGCGGAACACCGCCACGGCCTGAGTCAGACGGCTCGCCTGCTCTTCCAGTGCGGCGGCCGCTGCGGCAGATTCCTCAACTAGCGAGGCGTTCTGCTGGGTCACGCGATCCATCTCAGCGACCGCCAGACCCACCTGGTCGATACCGCGGCTCTGCTCGTCAGACGCAGAGGCGATTTCACCCATGATGTCCGTTACGCGGGTCACCGCGTTCACGATTTCACCCATGGTTTCACCGGCGCTTTCTACCAGCGTTGAGCCCACTTCCACGCGGCCCACGGAGTCTTCAATCAGGCTCTTAATCTCGCGAGCCGCCTGGGCGCTGCGCTGGGCCAGGTTACGCACTTCACCTGCCACCACCGCAAAACCACGACCCTGCTCGCCCGCACGCGCCGCTTCTACCGCCGCGTTCAGTGCCAGAATGTTGGTCTGGAAGGCAATGCCGTCGATCACGCTGATAATGTCGGCAATTTTCTGCGAACTACCCGCGATATCGCGCATAGTCTGCACCACGTTATCCACCACTTTGCCGCCTTTCTGCGCGGTTTCAGAGGCGCTGAGCGCAAGATGGCTCGCCTGACGGGCGTTCTCGGCGTTCTGCTTAACGGTCGCCGTCAGCTGCTCCATGCTGGCAGCGGTCTCTTCCAGGGAAGCGGCCTGCTGTTCAGTACGGGAAGAGAGGTCGTTATTGCCCATCGCAATTTCGCTCGCGCCGCTGTAGATAGCGTTCGCGCCGTTACGCACGTCGCCAACGGTACGCACCAGCTCACCCTGCATATGGCGCAGCGAGTCGGCCAGTTCACCCATCTCGTTGGTGCCCTGAACTTCAATACGCTTCACCAGGTCGCCGCTGGCGATATGGCGAATGTTGTCGATCAGACGATTCAGCGGAGAGATCAGCGTCTGCTTGATGTTGAGCCAGACGGCCACGATCACCACCAGCACGGCAATCAGAACGCTAATTAGCACCCAGATAGCCTGGCTGTAGGAGCTGTTGCTGTCTTCGACCGCCGTCTGATACAGCTTGTCGTTCTGCTGCAGGTAGCTCACGTACTGCTTCTCAAAACCGTCCTGATAGCTCTGGGTCGGCTGGTCGAAGAAGGCGTTGATTTTGCCCGCGCCCAGCAGCTGAATCAGCTCCGCCAGCGCGCCGTGGTAAATATCATAGTTACGCTTGATCTCCATGGCATCCGCATCGCTTTGACGCGGATCGCGCGGCAGGGCTTCGTAGGCAGCCCAGTTTTTTTCCGCCTGTTTCAGAGACGTAGACGCGATTTGCATCAAATCGTTAACGGTCGCGCCGCTGCCGATATTGCTCTGATCCATCATGTAGCGGATACCCGCACGGTTCAGGGTATTACGGGTTTGCAGCAACGCGACCCAGCTGGCGTTCAGCGTGGATTGTTGCTGGCGAATGGTTTGCAGGACGGTGAAATTCTCTTTGTCATTCTTAAGGGCATTAAAGAAAAGACCACCGGACGTGAGTTGTAAAAGGCCAAATATCGCTAAAACCAGCATTAAGCTGGTGACAATCTTGATACGGTTTAACATGTTTTCTCTTTCCTCAGACAGATACAGAATTTTCGGCCTGGAAAGTGAAAACTTTACGAAAATCATCCTGGAATTTGTGGTTTTTACTCTTCTTCCCGCGCTGCGTTATGCCGGTTTCCGAGTTCAATAAACTCTTCCAGCAGCGCCGTCAGCTGTTTCATCTTCTCCGGCGTGTATTCCGCCTCGATCTGCTGATACGCCTCTTCGACCTGCGCCTGGGCGTGTTCATACAGCGCATTCCCCTCTTTGGTCAGCGACACGTACAGCTTGCGCTGGTCGTTCACCGGCTTTAAGCGCAGCACCAGGCCGTCGCGCTCCATCCGCGTCAGAATGCCCGTCAGGCTCGGGCGCAGGATGCAGGTGCGAAACGCCAGATCGTGAAAATCCATCGACGGATGTTCAGCCAGCACGCGCACAATGCGCCACTGCTGCTCGGTCAGGTTATGGCGCTTCACGATCGGGCGGAAGTACGACATCGCCGCTTCCCGCGCCTGCAGCAGCGCGATGGTTAATGAATCATGCATAGCCTTTCCCCTTAACATCATTAACAAGTAAACAATCACTAAAAGATGTTTTTATAAACAACACGTTTTCCGTCAAAAAGTCTAACAGAAACCCATCAATTTTATTAAGCCTTTGATTTAAATATAAACAAAACACGAAATGTAAATTTATTGTTATTCCCATCACAAATCTTTCACTTCTGATTGCGAAATAAACAGCAAAAGCATAAAACCAGATCATTAACATATTAATGAAATCACAACCCGGACCACCGGGGTGAGGAGTATATGAATGAAAGGTACCGTTTTTGCCGTCGCCCTCAACCATCAAAGCCAGCGCGAAGCCTGGCGTGAGGCCTTTGAAAAAGCGCCCTACAACACGCCGCCGAAAACGGCGGTGTGGTTTATCAAACCGCATAACACGGTGATTCGCGCGGGCGAGCCGATTCCCTTCCCGCACGGGGAAACGGTGCTGAGCGGCGCGACGGTGGCGCTGGTGGTGGGCAAAACCGCCAGCAGGGTGCGCGCGGAGGACGCCGCGGCGTACATTGCAGGGTACGCGCTCGCCAACGAGGTGAGCCTGCCGGAAGAGAGCTTCTACCGCCCGGCCATCAAGGCCAAATGCCGGGACGGATTTTGCCCGCTCGGCGAGCTGGTCGCCGTTGATAACGTGGATAGCCTGACGATCATCACCGAGATCAACGGCCGCGAAGCGGACCACTGGAGCACGGCCGATCTTCAGCGTAACGCCGCCGAACTGCTGAGCACCCTGAGCGAGTTCGCCACCCTCAATCCCGGCGATGCGATCCTGCTCGGCACCCCGCAAAGCCGCGTTGAGATCCGCCCGGGCGATCGCGTGCGCATTCTGGCAGAAGGCTTTCCGCCGCTGGAAAACCCGGTGGTGGATGAGCGTAGCGTCACTATTGCGCACAGCACGCCGCCGCACGCCACGCTGTTTGCCCTCGGTCTGAACTATGCCGACCACGCCAGCGAGCTGGACTTCAAGCCGCCGACCGAGCCGCTGGTATTTATCAAAGCGCCAAACACCTTCAACGGCGACGGCCAGACGTCGGTGCGCCCGAACAATATCGAATACATGCACTACGAAGCGGAGCTGGTGGTGGTCATCGGTAAAACCGCCCGCAAGGTCAGCGAAGCCGAGGCGATGGACTATGTTGCGGGCTATACGGTCTGCAACGACTACGCCATCCGCGACTACCTGGAAAACTACTACCGCCCGAACCTGAGGGTGAAAAGCCGCGACGGGCTGACGCCCATTTCCCCCCACATCGTGCCGAAAGCGGCGATTCCCGACCCGCACAACCTCACCCTGCGCACCTTCGTCAACGGCGAGCTGCGCCAGGAAGGGACCACGGCGGATCTGATCTTCAGCATCCCGTACCTGATTGCGTACCTGAGCGATTTTATGACCCTGCAGCCGGGCGACATGATCGCCACCGGCACGCCGAAGGGGCTGTCCGACGTGGTGCCGGGCGATGAGGTGGTGGTGGAAGTGGAAGGTGTGGGACGCCTGGTGAACCGAATTGTCAGCGAGGAGACTGCAAAATGAAAAAGATTAACCACTGGATAAACGGTAAAAACGTCGCCGGAAGCGAGTACTTCCACACCACCAACCCGGCCTCCGGCGAGGTATTAGCGGAAGTCGCCTCCGGCGGTGAAGCTGAAGTTCACCAGGCCGTCGCCGCCGCCAAAGAGGCGTTTCCAAAGTGGGCTAACCTGCCGATGAAGGAGCGCGCGCGCCTGATGCGCCGTCTGGGGGATCTGATCGACCAGAACGTCCCGGAGATCGCCGCGATGGAAACCGCCGATACCGGGCTGCCGATCCACCAGACCAAAAACGTGCTCATTCCGCGCGCCTCGCACAACTTCGAGTTCTTCGCCGAGGTGTGCCAGCAGATGAACGGCAAGACCTATCCGGTTGACGACAAGATGCTCAACTATACCCTGGTGCAGCCGGTGGGCGTCTGCGCGCTGGTGTCGCCGTGGAACGTGCCGTTTATGACCGCTACCTGGAAGGTTGCGCCGTGCCTGGCACTCGGAAACACCGCAGTGTTGAAGATGTCTGAACTCTCCCCGCTGACCGCCGACCGTCTGGGCGAGCTGGCGCTGGAGGCGGGTATTCCGGCGGGCGTGCTCAACGTGGTGCAGGGCTACGGCGCAACGGCGGGCGACGCGCTGGTGCGCCATCACGACGTGCGCGCCGTCTCCTTCACCGGCGGCACCGCCACCGGGCGCAACATCATGAAAAACGCCGGGCTGAAGAAGTACTCCATGGAGCTGGGCGGCAAATCCCCGGTGCTGATTTTTGAAGATGCCGACATCGAGCGCGCGCTGGACGCCGCCCTGTTCACCATCTTCTCCATCAACGGCGAGCGCTGCACCGCCGGCTCGCGCATCTTTATCCAGCAGAGCATCTACCCGGAATTCGTGAAGCGCTTTGCCGAGCGCGCCAACCGCCTGCGCGTGGGCGACCCGACCGATCCGACCACCCAGATTGGCGCGCTCATCAGCCAACAGCACTGGGAAAAAGTCTCCGGCTACATCCGCCTCGGCATTGAAGAGGGCGCGACCCTGCTGGCGGGCGGCCCGGACAAACCGACCGACCTGCCTGCGCATCTGAAGGGCGGCAACTTCCTGCGCCCGACCGTGCTGGCGGACGTCGACAACCGCATGCGCGTGGCGCAGGAGGAGATCTTCGGGCCGGTGGCCTGCCTGCTGCCGTTTAAGGACGAAGCGGAAGGCCTGCGCCTGGCGAACGACGTGGAGTACGGCCTGGCGTCATACATCTGGACCCAGGACGTCAGCAAGGTACTGCGCCTGGCGCGCAATATCGAAGCGGGCATGGTGTTTGTGAACACCCAGAACGTGCGCGACCTGCGCCAGCCGTTTGGCGGCGTGAAGGCCTCCGGCACCGGCCGCGAGGGCGGCGAGTATAGCTTCGAGGTGTTCGCGGAGATGAAGAACGTCTGCATCTCCATGGGCGACCATCCGATTCCAAAGTGGGGGATCTGACCATGGGTAAATTAGCGTTAGCGGCAAAAATCACCCACGTTCCGTCAATGTATCTCTCCGAGCTGCCGGGCAAAAACCACGGCTGCCGCCAGGGCGCCATCGACGGGCATAAAGAGATTAGCAAGCGCTGCCGGGAGCTGGGCGTCGATACCATTATCGTCTTCGACACCCACTGGCTGGTGAACAGCGCCTACCACATCAACTGTGCGGACCATTTTTCGGGCGTCTACACCAGCAACGAGCTGCCGCACTTTATCCGCGACATGACCTACGACTACGACGGCAATCCGGAACTCGGCCAGCTCATCGCCGACGAGGCGGTGAAGCTTGGCGTACGCGCCAAAGCGCACAACATCCCGAGCCTGAAGCTGGAGTACGGCACGCTGGTGCCGATGCGCTACATGAACGCGGATAAGCACTTCAAGGTGGTCTCTATTTCGGCGTTCTGCACGGTTCACGACTTCGCCGACAGCCGCAGGCTGGGCGAGGCCATCGTCAGCGCCATTGAGAAATACGACGGCACCGTGGCGGTGCTCGCCAGCGGCTCGCTGTCGCACCGCTTTATCGACGACCAGCGCGCGGAGGAAGGGATGAACAGCTACACCCGCGAGTTCGACCGTCAGATGGACGAGCGCGTGGTGAAGCTGTGGCGCGAGGGGCAGTTCAAAGAGTTTTGCAGCATGCTGCCGGAGTACGCCGACTACTGTTACGGCGAGGGCAACATGCACGACACGGTGATGCTGCTGGGGATGCTCGGCTGGGACCAGTACGACGGCAAGGTGGAGTTCCTCACCGAGCTGTTCGCCAGCTCCGGCACCGGCCAGGTTAACGCCGTTTTCCCCCTGCCCGCGTAAGGAGCCACCATGCCGCACTTTATTGCTGAATGTACCGACAACATCCGCGAGCAGGCCGACCTGCCGGGGCTGTTTGCCAAAGTGAACGAGGCGCTCGCCGCCACGGGCATATTCCCCATCGGCGGCATTCGCAGCCGCGCCCACTGGCTGGACACCTGGCAGATGGCCGACGGCAGGCACGATTACGCCTTTGTGCATATGACGCTGAAGATTGGTTCCGGGCGCAGCCTGGAGAGCCGGGAAGAGGTCGGTGAAATGCTGTTTGCGCTGATCAAAACGCATTTTGCGGAGCTGATGGCTAGCCGCTATCTGGCGCTGTCGTTCGAGCTGGACGAGCTGCATCCGACGCTCAATTACAAACAAAACAACGTGCACGCGCTGTTTAAGTAATCCCGTCCCTTCTCCCAGGGGGAGAGGGAGAAAAATATAAAACAGGATATCGCCATGCTCGACAAACATACCCATACCCTGATCGCCCATCGTCTGCATCAGGCGGAACAATCCCGGGAGCAGATCCGCCAGATCTCCCTTGACTACCCGACGATCACCATCGACGACGCCTACGCCGTCCAGCGCGAATGGGTCAGCCTGAAGATTGCCGAAGGCCGCGTGCTGAAGGGCCACAAGATCGGCCTGACCTCCAAAGCGATGCAGGCCAGCTCGCAGATTAGCGAGCCGGACTACGGCGCGCTGCTGGACGACATGTTCTTCCACGACGGCAGCGATATTCCCGTCGATCGCTTCATCGTTCCGCGCATCGAAGTGGAGCTGGCCTTCGTGCTGGCAAAACCGCTGCGCGGCCCGAACTGCACGATCTTCGACGTCTACAACGCTACGGACTACGTGATCCCCGCGCTGGAGCTGATCGACGCCCGCTGCCACAACGTTGACCCGGAGACCCAGCGCCCGCGCAAGGTGTTCGATACCATTTCCGATAACGCTGCCAACGCGGGGGTGATCCTCGGCGGTCGCCCGATTAAGCCCGACGAGCTGGATCTGCGCTGGATCTCCGCCCTGCTCTACCGCAACGGCGTGATCGAAGAGACCGGCGTTGCCGCAGGCGTGCTTAACCACCCGGCGAACGGCGTGGCGTGGCTGGCGAACAAGCTGGCACCGTACGACGTGCAGCTTGAGCCCGGCCAGATTATTCTCGGCGGCTCCTTTACCCGCCCGGTGCCCGCCAGCAGAGGCGACACCTTCCACGTTGACTACGGCAACATGGGCTCCATCAGCTGCCGCTTTGTGTAAGGAGGCAACCATGCAAAACGCATTCAAAGCGGCGCTGAAGGCGGGCCGTCCGCAAATCGGTTTATGGCTGGGGCTCACCAGCAGCTACAGCGCCGAGCTGCTGGCCGGAGCAGGCTTCGACTGGCTGCTGATCGACGGCGAGCACGCGCCGAATAATGTGCAAACCGTGTTAACCCAATTACAGGCCATCGCGCCTTATCCCAGCCAGCCGGTGGTGCGCCCGTCGTGGAACGATCCGGTGCAGATAAAACAGCTGCTGGACGTGGGCGCGCAAACCCTGCTGGTGCCGATGGTGCAAAACGCCGACGAAGCGCGGCTGGCGGTACGTTCCACCCGCTACCCGCCCGCGGGCATTCGCGGCGTCGGCAGCGCCCTGGCGCGCGCGTCGCGCTGGAACCGCATTCCGGATTACCTGCAGCTGGCCAACGACGCCATGTGCGTGCTGGTGCAGATCGAAACCCGCGAGGCGCTGAAAAACCTGCCGCAGATCCTCGACGTGGAAGGCGTTGACGGCGTGTTTATCGGCCCGGCGGATCTGAGCGCCGACATGGGCTTTGCCGGCAATCCGCAGCATCCGGAGGTACAGGCCGCCATCGAGCAGGCGATCGCGCAGATACGCGCCGCTGGTAAAGCGCCCGGCATCCTGATGGCGAACGAGCCGCTGGCAAAACGCTACCTCGAGCTTGGCGCGCTGTTTGTCGCCGTCGGCGTCGACACCACCCTGCTCGCCCGCGGCGCCGAAGCGCTGGCGGCACGCTTTATCGAACAACCGGTTACGTCAGTTAATAACAATAAATCCGTCTACTAAACGTAAGATCTGGAGCGCACCATGACGACCTCTACCCTGCAAACCCATGATAATAAAGCTATTGAACATCGCGCCATTAACAAGCTGTTCCGACGCCTGATCGTCTTTCTCTTTATCCTGTTTGTCTTTTCGTTTCTCGATCGCATCAACATCGGCTTTGCCGGGCTGACGATGGGCAAAGATCTGGGCCTTACGTCGACCATGTTTGGCCTGGCCGCGACGCTGTTTTACGTCACCTACGTACTGTGCGGCATCCCGAGCAACATCATGCTGGCGAAGATCGGCGCACGCCGCTGGATCGCCGGGATCATGGTGGTGTGGGGCATCGCCTCCACCTGCACCATGTTCGCCACCAGCCCTGAAACCCTCTACGTTCTGCGCATGCTGGTGGGCATTGCCGAAGCCGGTTTCCTGCCGGGGATCCTGGTCTACCTCACCTGGTGGTTCCCGGCGTATCACCGCGCCCGCGCCAACGCGCTGTTTATGATCGCCATGCCGGTGACCATGATGCTCGGCTCGATCCTCTCCGGCTACATTCTGGCGATGGACGGGCTGTGGAACCTGAAGGGCTGGCAGTGGCTGTTCCTGCTGGAAGGTCTGCCGTCGGTGGTGCTCGGCGTGGTGACCTGGTTTTACCTCAACGACACGCCGGATCAGGCCACCTGGCTCGACGACGACGAAAAGCAGGCGCTGAAAACGATGATCGCCCGCGAGCAGGAGGTCGCCATTGCCCAATCCGTCACGCCGCGTTCGACGCTGCGCGAAGTGCTGACCCCGGCGGTGCTGCTCTACACGCTGGCCTACTTCTGCCTGACCAATACGCTCAGCGCCATCAACATCTGGACGCCGCAGATCCTGCAGAGCTTCAACACGGGGAGCAGCAATATCGTCATCGGCCTGCTGGCGGCGATCCCGCAGTTTTGCACCATTCTCGGGATGATCTGGTGGAGCCGACGCTCCGACAGGCTGAAAGAGCGAAAAAAGCACACCATCCTGCCGTACCTGTTCGCCGCGGCGGGATGGATGCTGGCCTCGGCCACCGATCACAGCCTGATCCAGCTGCTTGGCATCATTATGGCCTCAACCGGATCCTTCACCGCCATGGCGATATTCTGGACCACGCCGGATCGGGTGATTAGCCTGCAGTCCCGCGCGGTGGCGCTGGCGGTGATCAACGCCATCGGCAACGTCGGCTCCGCCGTCAGCCCGCTGCTGATTGGGATCCTGCGCGACGCGACCGGCAGCTTCAGCTCCGGGCTGTGGTTTGTGGCCGGGCTGCTGGTGGTCGGCGCGCTGGTGCTGACGCGCATCCCGATGACGCAGCGGGATCAACAGAGGAACGATCATGTGCCAGAGCCCTATCGCCAACATTGATATCAGCAAGGAGTACGACGAAAGTCTGGGCACCGACGATGTGCACTACCAGTCGTTCGCGCGCATGGCGGCCTTTTTTGGCCGCGACATGCAGGCGCACCGTCACGACCAGTATTTTCAGATGCACTTTCTTGATACCGGGCAGATTGAGCTCCAGCTCGACGATCACCGCTACTCGGTGCAGGCCCCGCTGTTCGTCCTCACGCCGCCGTCGGTGCCGCACGCGTTTATTACCGAATCCGACAGCGATGGTCACGTGCTGACGGTGCGCGAGGACCTGATCTGGCCGCTGCTGGAGGTGCTCTACCCCGGCACGCGGGAAGCGTTTGGCCTGCCGGGGATCTGCCTTTCGCTTTCCGACAGGCCGGACGAGCTGGCGGCGCTGAAGCACTACTGGCAGCTGATTGCCCGGGAATCCACGGAACAGCTGCCCGGGCGCGAGCACACTCTGGTCCTGCTGGCGCAGGCGGTGTTTACCCTGCTGCTGCGCAACGCGAAGCTCGACGACCATGCTTCGGGCGGCATGCGCGGCGAGCTGAAGCTGTTCCAGCGCTTTACCCAGCTGATAGATGTCCACTACCACCAGCACTGGACGGTGCCGGAATATGCCAGCGAGCTGCACCTGACCGAATCCCGCCTGACCGATATCTGCCGCCGCTTCGCCAACCGCCCGCCGAAGCGGCTGATCTTCGACCGCCAGCTGCGGGAGGCCAGACGCTTGCTGCTCTTCTCCGACAGCGCGGTCAGCGACATTGCCTGGCAGCTGGGGTTTAAGGATCCGGCCTACTTTGCCCGGTTTTTTAACCGCTTAGTGGGGTGTTCGCCGAGCGCGTATCGGGCGCAGAAAGTACCGGTATCGCCTGTTCCCCTCACCCCGGCCCTCTCCCAAAGGGAGAGGGAGTAACCGTACCCTCTCCCTTTGGGAGAGGGTTAGGGTGAGGGAAATCACACTCTGCGATCTCTCGCGAAAAGTACCCGCCGTTGTCCCAATCGTCCCTTCACGTTACGCCCCTCTCAGGCTTCAATTAAACAACAAAAACAAAACATAAATTTAACAACCCTATTCCGATACGAGGTCCCTATGAAGCCTGAAGAGTTCCGCGCTGATGCCAAACGTCCGTTAACCGGCGAAGAGTATTTAAAAAGCCTGCAGGACGGTCGTGAGATTTATATCTACGGCGAGCGCGTCAAAGACGTCACCACCCATCCGGCGTTTCGCAACGCGGCGGCCTCCATCGCGCAGATGTACGACGCGCTGCACAAGCCTGACATGCAGGACGCGCTCTGCTGGGGCACCGACACCGGCAGCGGCGGCTATACCCACAAGTTTTTCCGCGTGGCGAAAAGTGCCGACGACCTGCGCCAGCAGCGCGACGCCATCGCCGAGTGGTCGCGCCTGAGCTACGGCTGGATGGGCCGCACGCCGGACTACAAAGCCGCGTTCGGCTGCGCGCTCGGCGCCAACCCGGCCTTCTACGGCCAGTTCGAACAGAACGCCCGTAACTGGTACACGCGCATTCAGGAAACCGGCCTGTACTTTAACCACGCCATCGTTAACCCGCCGATCGACCGTCACAAGCCGGCAGACGAGGTGAAAGACGTCTACATCAAGCTGGAGAAAGAGACCGACGCCGGGATTATCGTCAGCGGCGCGAAAGTGGTAGCCACCAACTCCGCCCTGACCCACTACAACATGATCGGCTTCGGCTCCGCGCAGGTGATGGGCGAAAACCCGGACTTCGCGCTGATGTTCGTCGCGCCGATGGATGCCGAAGGCGTGAAGCTGATCTCCCGCGCCTCTTACGAGATGGTGGCTGGCGCAACCGGATCACCTTACGACTACCCGCTCTCCAGCCGCTTCGACGAGAACGACGCGATCCTGGTAATGGATCACGTGCTGATCCCGTGGGAAAACGTGCTGATCTACCGCGATTTCGACCGCTGCCGTCGCTGGACGATGGAGGGCGGTTTCGCCCGTATGTACCCGCTGCAGGCCTGCGTGCGCCTGGCGGTGAAGCTCGACTTCATCACCGCCCTGCTGAAGAAATCCCTGGAGTGCACCGGCACCCTGGAGTTCCGCGGCGTACAGGCGGATCTCGGCGAAGTGGTGGCCTGGCGTAACATGTTCTGGGCGCTGAGCGACTCCATGTGTTCCGAAGCCACCCCGTGGGTCAACGGCGCGTATCTGCCGGATCACGCCGCGCTGCAAACCTACCGCGTGATGGCGCCGATGGCCTACGCCAAGATCAAGAACATCATCGAGCGTAACGTCACCTCCGGTCTGATCTACCTGCCGTCCAGCGCCCGGGATCTGAACAACCCGCAGATCGACCAGTATCTGGCGAAATACGTGCGCGGCTCCAACGGCATGGATCACGTCGAACGCATCAAGATTTTGAAGCTGATGTGGGATGCCATCGGCAGCGAGTTTGGCGGCCGTCACGAGCTGTACGAAATCAACTACTCCGGCAGCCAGGATGAGATCCGCCTGCAGTGTCTGCGCCAGGCGCAGAGCTCCGGTAACATGGACAAAATGATGGCGATGGTCGACCGCTGCATGTCCGAATACGACCAGCACGGCTGGACGGTGCCGCACCTGCACAACAACAGCGATATCAACATGCTCGACAAGCTGCTGAAATAGCGCAGCGGGAGGTTGCAATGCATTCAGATGAACAACGCCTGCGTTTTCGCGACGCGATGAGCAGCCTGTCGGCTGCGGTTAATGTGGTCACCACCGAGGGCGAGGCGGGCCGCTGCGGTATCACCGCCACCGCCGTCTGCTCGGTGACGGACACCCCGCCGTCGGTCATGGTGTGCATCAACGCCAACAGCGCCATGAACCCGGTCTTTCAGGGCAACGGCAGGCTGTGCGTCAACGTGCTGAACCACGAGCAGGAGATCATGGCTCGCCATTTCGCCGGGATGACCGGTATGACGATGGAAGAACGCTTTGCCCTCTCCTGCTGGCAGAAAGGCCCGCTGGCGCAGCCGGTGCTAAAAGGCGCGCTCGCCAGCCTGGAAGGTGAGATTAGCCAGGTGCAAACCATCGGCACGCATCTTGTCTACCTTGTTGAAGTTAAGAACATCATCCTGAGTGATGCGGGCCACGGCCTGATCTACTTCAGGCGCCGTTTCCACCCGGTCATGCTGGAGGCAGAAGCCGCCGTGTGATCCCCCCTCGCGCTGGCCTTTTTTCCGGCCAGCGCCGCTTTCTACAAAAACTCCTAAGGTTTCCGCTAAATCACGCCGTTATATAACCATAAGAGAAATTTTCTGTGACTGAATACTGGCACCCTTTGTCAGTGCATCCGCATCATTCAGCGCATACCTAAATATACAGGATGACCTTATGGCAAAAACGACGCGGAGCCGCTCGGCTGAACGTCTGGTCGATATTCTGGTTGAGCTACATTTAAACGGTGTGGTAAACCGCAGTGCGCTAATGGAAAAATTTAAAATTACCGAGCGTACCGTCTACCGGGATTTAAATGCCCTCTCTCCCATTGTTGAACATACCGGTAACGGGCTATATCGGCTGATCCATTCCGCACAATCGCCCGGCGGACAAGGCTTACATCATACCCTTGCTAACTTCCTGAATGCTGACAGCTTTTTCCCTGAAAGAAATACGGAATTCTGGCAGAAGCTTGAAACGCGCGTTGACGAAAACCATATTCTTATTCTTGGCAATGAAGCCGAACACACGCTAGAACGCGATATTCGCCGTCATTTAACGAAAATCGAGAAATCGATTAAAAACCATAATGTTTGTCAGATCGTTTATAAGGGTAAAACCCGTCTGATTAACCCCTATAAACTCATTAACAAAAAAAATATATGGTATTTACAAGCCACCGAAAATAGCCGCCTGAAATCCTTCTCATTGAGCCAGATTAGCTGGTTTGATATTCAGAAAACGACCTTCACACCCGAAGAAAATGTCCTTAAGCTGCTGGAGAAAAGCCTTGATCCCTGGGTGTCCGAAGATACTTTCGCGGTGAAAATATTCATTAAAGATAATATTTCACATTACTTCCTGCGCCGCGATCTTCTGCCGGAACAGGAGCTGCTGGAGGAGCAGCTGGGCGGCGTCACGCTGCGCTGCCAGGCGGCACACGAGAACCAGATCCTGCCGCTGCTGTTCTACTGGCTTCCCCATATTCAGATTCTGGAACCGAAATGGCTAAAGGAAAAACTGATCGGAACGCTGGAGAGCTATCTGGCCGTGGAGCGTAACCCGAATAATCAAGTGATCTCAATCACATAATTTCGCCCCCTGGCGGCGAGCCGGAACCGCTCGTCGCCCCCTTTGACCGCTCACCCGGCACTTTCAACCACTCATTCATTTACCGTCCTTTACACGCGCGAGGATCTGGCACGATCGCTCCAGCATTAATCAATACCTCCTCACAACGAACCCTGACCCTTTTTTCTTTACATAAAAAACCAGGTCTTACTATGGATACTAAAAAACTACTGAAGCACGTGCCCTGGGCCTTACTCGGGATCCTCGGCGCTTTTTGTCTGGCGGTTGTCGCATTACGCCGGGGCGAACACGTAAGCGCCCTGTGGATCGTGGTTGCGTCCGTTTCCGTCTACCTTGTGGCTTATCGCTACTACAGCTTGTACATCGCGCAGAAGGTCATGAAGCTCGACCCGACGCGCGCCACCCCGGCGGTCATTAACAATGACGGGCTGAACTACGTGCCAACCAACCGCTACGTGCTGTTTGGCCACCACTTTGCCGCTATCGCCGGCGCAGGCCCGCTGGTCGGCCCGGTACTGGCCGCGCAGATGGGCTACCTGCCGGGTACGCTCTGGCTGCTCGCAGGCGTGGTGCTGGCGGGTGCGGTGCAGGACTTTATGGTGCTGTTTATCTCTTCTCGCCGTAACGGCGCGTCTCTGGGTGAGATGGTCAAAGAAGAGATGGGCCGCGTGCCGGGGACTATCGCCCTGTTCGGCTGCTTCCTGATTATGATCATCATCCTCGCGGTGCTGGCCCTGATCGTGGTGAAAGCGCTGGCGGAAAGCCCGTGGGGTGTCTTCACCGTCTGCTCAACGGTGCCGATTGCGCTGTTCATGGGTATCTACATGCGCTTCCTGAGACCGGGACGCGTAGGTGAAGTGTCGGTGATTGGTATCGTGCTGCTGGTGGCCTCTATCTACTTCGGCGGCGTGATTGCGCACGACCCGTACTGGGGCCCGGCGCTGACCTTCAAGGACACCACCATTACCTTCGCGCTGATTGGCTATGCGTTTATCTCCGCGCTGCTGCCGGTCTGGCTGATTCTGGCCCCGCGTGACTATCTCGCGACCTTCCTGAAAATCGGCGTTATCGTCGGTCTGGCGATCGGCATCCTGGTCATTAACCCGGATCTGAAAATGCCTGCGGTAACCCAGTACATCGACGGTACCGGCCCGCTGTGGAAAGGCGCCCTGTTCCCGTTCCTGTTCATCACCATCGCCTGTGGTGCGGTCTCCGGCTTCCACGCCCTGATTGCCTCCGGTACCACGCCTAAGCTGCTGGCGAACGAGAAAGACGCGCGTCTGATCGGCTACGGCGCGATGCTGATGGAGTCCTTCGTGGCGATCATGGCGCTGGTTGCGGCGTCTATCATCGAACCGGGTCTCTACTTCGCGATGAACACCCCGCCTGCGGGCCTCGGCATTACCATGCCAAACCTGCACGAGATGGGCGGCGACAACGCGGCGCTGATTATGGCGCAGCTGAAGGACGCCAGCGCACACGCGGCGGCGACCGTTAGCTCCTGGGGCTTTGTGATTTCGCCAGAGCAGATTATGCAGACGGCGAAGGACATCGGCGAACCGTCCGTGCTGAACCGCGCCGGTGGTGCACCGACGCTGGCCGTGGGTATCGCACACGTATTCCACAAGGTGCTGCCGTGGGCGGACATGGGCTTCTGGTACCACTTCGGTATTCTGTTCGAAGCGCTGTTCATCCTGACCGCGCTGGACGCCGGTACCCGTGCGGGCCGCTTCATGCTGCAGGACCTGCTCGGTAACTTCGTGCCGTTCCTGAAGAAAACCGACTCTCTGGTAGCGGGCATTCTGGGTACGGCGGGCTGCGTAGGCCTGTGGGGCTACCTGCTGTATCAGGGCGTTGTCGACCCGCTCGGCGGCGTGAAGAGCCTGTGGCCGCTGTTCGGTATCTCTAACCAGATGCTCGCAGCCGTTGCTCTGGTGCTCGGTACCGTGGTCCTCGTGAAGATGAAGCGCACCAAATACATCTGGGTAACCGTTGTTCCTGCGCTGTGGCTGCTGCTCTGCACCACCTGGGCCCTTGGCCTGAAGCTGTTCAGCGCCAACCCGCAGCTGGAAGGCTTCTTCTTCATGGCTAACCAGTACAAAGAGAAGATTGCCGCAGGCGGCGCGGATCTTACCGCGCAGCAGATTGCCAACATGAACCATATCGTGGTGAACAACTACACCAACGCGGGTCTGAGCATTCTGTTCCTGGTGGTGGTGTACAGCATCATCTTCTACGGCATCAAAACCTGGCTGAACGTGCGCAACGCCGACGGCCGTACGGATAAAGAAACCCCGTACGTGCCGGTGCCGGAAGGCGGCGTGAAGACCTCTTCACACCATTAATCCAGCCTGTAACCGTAGGCCCGGTAAGCGTAGCGCCACCGGGCTTTTTCTTATCAGGACACCTTATGTTTGGTAACTTAGGCGAAGCCAAAAAATACCTCGGTCAGGCGGCGAAAATGCTGATTGGCATTCCGGACTATGACAACTACGTTGAGCATATGAAGACCAACCATCCGGATAAGCCGTACATGACTTACACCGAATTCTTCCGCGAGCGGCAGGAAGCGCGCTACGGCGGAAGTGGAGAAGGCGGCGTCCGCTGCTGCTAAAGGAGAGACCATGACCCCGATTGCCGTTACCCTGCTGACCGGTTTCCTCGGCGCCGGTAAAACCACCCTGCTGCGCCACATCCTGAATGAACAGCACGGCTTCAAAATCGCCGTCATCGAAAACGAGTTCGGCGAGGTCTCCGTAGACGATCAGCTGATCGGCGATCGCGCCACCCAGATCAAAACCCTGACCAACGGCTGCATCTGCTGCACCCGCTCTAACGAATTAGAAGACGCCCTGCTGGACCTGCTCGACAGCCGCGACCGTGGCGAGATCGACTTCGACCGTCTGGTGATCGAGTGCACCGGCATGGCCGACCCCGGCCCGATTATTCAGACCTTTTTCTCTCACGAGATCCTCTGCCAGCGCTACCTGCTGGACGGCGTGATTGCCCTGGTGGATGCGGTCCACGCCGACGAACAGATGAACCAGTTCACCATCGCCCAGTCTCAGGTGGGCTACGCTGACCGCATTCTGCTGACCAAAACCGACGTGGCGGGCGAAAGCGAAAAACTGCGCGAGCGCCTGACGCGCATCAACTCCCGCGCGCCGGTTTACACGGTGACGCATGGCGACATCGATCTGTCCCAGCTGTTCAACACCAACGGCTTTATGCTGGAGGAGACCGTTACCGCGAAACCGCGCTTCCACTTTATGGGAGACAAGCAAAACGACGTGGCGTCGATAGTGGTGGAGCTGGACTACCCGGTGGACATCAGCGACGTGTCCCGCGTCATGGAGAACCTTCTGCTGTCGTTTGCCGACAAGCTGCTGCGCTACAAAGGGATGCTGTGGATTGACGGCGAGCCGAACCGCCTGCTGTTCCAGGGCGTGCAGCGCCTGTACAGCGCAGACTGGGATAGACCGTGGGGCGATGAAGCGCCGCACAGCGTGATGGTGTTTATCGGCATACAGCTGCCGGAAGAAGAAATACGGGCGGCGTTTGCGGGGCTGAAGAAATAACCGCACCGAACATCCCCTCTCCCCTATGGGGAGAGGGCTAGGGTGAGGGGTAAGCCCTGGTATTATTTCACCGCCTCCGGCAGCGTCACAATCCACAGCTCGCTGTCCGACTCCGGCTTCTTCAGCGGCTTCACGCTGAGCGTGGTTTCCACCGGCTTATCATCCAGCGTCAGCTTGCCTTCCGCGTTCACCCGATAATCTTTGAGCTTCTTGCCCTCGACCGGGTTTTGCATCGCCACCTTCACGCCAAAGTCGTTATCATTCGCCACCGCAAGCGTTTTGCTGTCGATCAGCGCCAGCCCTTCGGCCTTCTCCTGCTGCCAGCCCAGCGCGCGCAGGTCGACAACCTGCGTTTTTGCAGCAAGCGTTATGCCCCGCTGCGCCAGGGTTTTCTCATCATCAAACTCCGGGTATTCGCCCGGCTTGTCGAAGGCGGTCAGGTCGCTCGCCTTGCTGAGGTCCACCTTGTAAATCAGGTTACGCATGCCGTCGTTTTTATCGCTTCCCTGCTCAATCAGCAGGATGTGCTGGTCATCGAGCGCCACGATGTCGCCGATTTTGGCGTCGCTGTTTTTGCTGTAGGCCGCGCTGTCGATGGGGTAACCGTACATCGCCGTTTTGCCGGTCGCCGGGTCGAAGCTCACCAGACGGGTAAACAGCGCCTGCTTTTTGCTCTTACCGTCGATATCCAGCGTGCTTTGCACGGCGGCGATAATCCGCCCGTCCGGCATGCGGGTCAGGCCTTCAAAGCCCCGATTCGCCTGGCGCCATTTGATAATGTTTGGCAGACCGCCCGCGATGGATTTCTCCCCCTCCGCGGCCTGCGGCCCGTGGATCGCCAGGATCTTCCCTTTGCTGTCGACGTTAATCATGAACGGGCCATACTCGTCGCACAGCCAGTAGCCGCCTTTGCCG
The DNA here is from genome assembly GCF_008364625.2 of Enterobacter dykesii. Taxonomy (NCBI): domain Bacteria; kingdom Pseudomonadati; phylum Pseudomonadota; class Gammaproteobacteria; order Enterobacterales; family Enterobacteriaceae; genus Enterobacter; species Enterobacter dykesii. The sequence continues at coordinate 564,513 of NZ_CP126604.1, read as the reverse complement.
TCCGGGGTGATGCCTTCTGTGTCCAGGCCACGGTTGTCACCCTTCAGGATCTTGAGGGTGTCGCTGAACGCCACTTCATTGGTGGAACCAATCACGCCGCTTTGCAGCGGCAGACCGTTAATCTCGCCTTTATCATCATGCAGCGGGCGGGCATCAACAGCCTCCGCTTTGCCGTTCTGAACGCGGATGGTCATCAGCAGCGGCGCGAAATCTGGCGTGACAAATATTTTAGCTTCGTTTTTACCCATTTTTGGCGCATCAGCGTTTGGACCGCGATCGGTCACGGTCGCAAAGGTCAGGGCGTCGCCCTGCTTGCCGGTAAACAGCAGGCCGGAGCCAATGCCCACGGGGAGTCCGTTCGGAAAGGCGCTGGCAAACGCGCCGCTATAGCTCACGTGGGAACCTTCTGGGAAGCTGACGACATAGCGCTCAGCAGTAGGCTGCGCCGCCAGGCCAGAGAAAGAGAGCGCACAGCCGATTAGCACAGGAATAATTTTTCTTTTCATATTGTTAGCATCCAGTTAGTGAAGCCAACAATGTAAAGAATAAACGTGTCAGAAAAATGACATGGAAGGGACTCTGACCAACGCAGCGGCACGTATATCCCTCTTCAGAAATGTAAACTTACGTCTTTATCTATGACAACTGAAACATTTTTGGAAATTATTAGAAACTTAATTAATTCATCTCAAAGGGCTTTTTTCCCCTCGTTCAAACCTCGTTTAGCAAACTCTTTAAACTTTTACTAAACGCGAATTTAATTGCTATTGACGGTTCGCCAAACAAACAATTCAGCAACAGATAAAAACAAAATAACTAACAAAATCAGCATAAAACCACGACACGCATCACATTTGCAGTCATAAACATCACTTGTTAAGGTGCCCTCAGATTAATTTAATGACGAGGAAAAACTCATGAAAAAGCTTAACGTACTCATCCTTTCCGCTCTGACCGCTGTCTCTGGCTCCGCACTGGCGATGGGTGGCAGCATTGAGCAGGGTAAAAACTTTACCAACCTGAATGTGGAAATGGGTAAATCGACCTCCGGTCTTTACACCGAAGGTAACTGGCTTAAAAACACCGATGACGGCACCCAGACCGGCGGCGTAGGCGCAGGCTACAACCTGGAAGTGGGCCCGGTCATGCTGAATGCAGGTGCGAAAGCGATCTACATCGGCCCGAAAAAAGGCGATAACGGCGTGGCGTTCCCAATCGGCGGCGGCGTGAACGTGGCACTGACCGACAGCATCAACGTCTTCGGTGAAGGTTACGTTGCGCCAGACGGCCTGAACAACAGCGTGAAAAACTACGTGGAAGCTAATGGCGGCGTAAGCTGGACCCCAATCAAACCGGTTACGCTGAAAGTGGGTTACCGCCACGTGAGCGTTGACGGCAAAGACGGTCGTCCAAACCACACGCTGATCGACGGCGCATACGTGGGCGGCGGCGTGAGCTTCTAAGCCGACGAACAAACAAAAAAACCTGCCAGATGGCAGGTTTTTTTGTCTCGGGTATTACTTGTGTACCACCACCAGCTTCTGGTTCACAAACTCTTTGATCCCCAGATCCGACAGCTCGCGCCCGTAGCCGGACCGCTTCACGCCGCCGAACGGCAGCTCTGGCGCGGTATCGGTAAGCCAGTTGATGTACACCATCCCGGTTTCAATCCGTGACGCCATTTTCTTCGCGCGCTCGATATTCTGACTAAATACCGCGCCGCCCAGGCCGTAGTGGGAGTCGTTCGCCAGCGCGACCGCCTCGTCGTCGCTTTTCACCACGTACATCTGCGCCACAGGGCCGAAGAACTCCTCGAAGTACGCCGGGTTATCGCGCGAGATATTCGTCAGGATCGTCGGTTCGAAGAAGCTCCCGTCGCGCTGAACCGGTTTGCCGCCATAGTGCAGCGTGGCACCGTTTTTCACCGCCTCGTTAACCTGTTTGGTTAGCGTTTCCAGAGCATCTTTAGACGACATAGGCCCCAGCGTGGTGCTTTCGTCCAGCGGATCGCCAATCTTCACCTGCTTAAATGCCTCGGTGAATTTGCTCAGGAAGGCATCCGCAATCTTTTCATGCAGGATAAAGCGCTTCGCCGCGGTGCAGACCTGCCCGGCGTTGTTGAGCCGCGCGTTAACGCCAATTTTCACGGCCTTCTCAAGGTCTGCGTCATCCAGCACCACGAAGACGTCGTTACCGCCCAGCTCCAGCGTAGATTTCTTGATGTGCTTCGCCGCCTGCGCGGCCACCACGCTGCCCGCCTTTTCGGAGCCGGTTAATGCGGCGCCCTGCACGCGATCGTCGGCAATGATGTTCGCCACCTGCTCGGACGAGATAAACAGGTTGGTCCACGCCCCTTCCGGCGCGCCCGCCTCGCGCACCAGATGCGCGAAGGTCTCGGCGCAGTGAGGCACGATGCTGGCATGCTTGGCGATGACAGGGTTACCCGCCGCCAGGTTCGGCGCCAGAACGCGCATCAGCTGGTAATACGGGAAGTTCCACGGCTCGACGGCCATCAGCACGCCGATGGGGTGATGCTCAACCCACGCTTCCCCAAGCTCCGAGTCGTACTTCACCGGGGCCAGGAACCGCTTCGCGTTATCGGCGTAGTAGCGGGCTATTTGTGCGCACAGCTTCACCTCGCCGCGGCTCTGTTCGATGAGTTTCCCCATCTCCCGGCTGGCGATTTTAGCCAGATCCTCGGTGCGCTCGTCGATCAGATCGGCAAGCTTATGGAGCACCGGCAGGCGCTGGCTGATGTCGCCTTTCGCCCATTCCGAATGGTAAAGCGCATCGGCCGCCCTGAGCGCCGCTTCGATATCCGCGTCGGTATGTGAGGGGTATTCTTTGATGAGCTGGTTAGTGGCAGGATTTACTGTCTGATAAGCCATGTCGAATCTCCTTGTTTTACCGCTTAGGGTATTAAGGGTAGTCAACATGACTGGCCGTGGGCGTAAAGTTGGGTATATCCGGAAGGTTCTTAATGAAGCGCTGCCGGACGGTTCGCTGACGTGGTATAAAAAACCTTCAGAAGGAGCGCCCATGACCGATACCCGACACGTCCGTCAGACATTTCACCGCGCCTCAGGCCTTGAGCTGCGCAGTACCTGGCAGAGTACGCAGGCGTACAAACGCCACAGTCACCCTCAGCTTTCCATCGGCGCGATTATGGAGGGCCAAACCTGCTGCGTGTGTCATGACAGAGAGTACATCCTTAACCCTGGGGACCTCATCGTGATCCCGGCCTGTGAGCCGCACAGCTGTAACCCCGTCGCCGGGCAACCGCGCAGCTACCATATGCTCTACATCGACACCGGGCTTCCGCTGGCGCTACAGGTTATTCGTAGCCCAACCCTGTTTGCCCATTACCTGGACGTTGTTGAGACCCTTTCTCAGGCATCACTGGAGACGCTGCTTTCTGCCCTTCCCCGCGCCGCGGATAACGCTGACGCGCTTCGCGCAACCAGCCAGAAGATTCAGCAGGCGTTTCTTTCCGATCTCACCTGCCCGCCTTCCCTCGACGAGCTTGCTCAACGCTTCTCGCTGCGCAAGGAGACGCTGATTCGCACCTTCCGGCAGGACACCGGCCTGACGCCGGGCAGCTTTCTCAACATCTCCCGCGTGGAGTTCGCCAAAGCGCGGCTGCGCGCCGGGGATGATATTGCCGACGTTGGCTACCAGAGCGGCTTTGCCGACCAGAGCCATTTTCATAAGACCTTCGTCAGCTATACCGCCGCCACGCCGCGCCAGTACGCCACCGGCCGATCAATATCTGACAATAAATAGGCTCTGCAGCGCTGTAGTCTGACCTCGGATTATTAACCGAGGTTGCTATGGAACTGTTATTCCCTTCCGCTTTTCTCGCGCTGGCGCTGGCGCATTTTGTCGCCCTGTTAAGCCCGGGCCCGGATTTCTTCCTGCTGGTGGGCTACGCCGCGCGCTACCGACTGCGGGGTAGCGCCGGATTGTGCGTCGGCATCGCCGCGGGCAACGGGCTGTATATCTTACTGGTGATTATCGGCTGGAGCGCGCTGCGCCAGTTTACGTGGCTGTTTACGCTTATCGATCTTTGCGGGGCGCTGTATCTGCTGTGGATCGGCTCACATCTGATTCGCAGCCGCCAGCAGGCGCTGGCGCTGAATGAAACCCACCAGCGCTGCCCTTCGCTGCGCAAGCAGATCCTGCTGGGGCTCGGTTCGGCGCTGTTAAACCCGAAGAACGCGCTGTTCTATCTGGCGCTGATGACGGCCTTGCTGGGGCCGGACGTCACGCTGCTTGAGCAGGCGACCTGCGGCATCTGGATGGTGATGGTGGTGCTGGCGTGGGATTTAGCGCTGGTGTCGCTGTTGGGGCTGCCCGTGGTTCAACAGAAGCTCAGCCGTTCGCTCTGGCTGATTGAGCGCACGGCGGGAGTGGTGCTGATGGGGTTTGGCGGGTGGGTGCTGTGTCGGTTTTTGCACTTTCCCCCCGCTTGCCTCTATCCTTAACCCATGGAAAAAATAGCTGAACTCAAACGCGCTAAGATGCTGGCGCTGTCGCTGCTGCTGGTTGCCGCCGCGGCCTTTATCACCACCCTGTTCCTGCCGCAGACCTTCTGGGTGCGCGGCGTAAAGGCCATTGCCGAGGCGGCGATGGTCGGCGCGCTGGCAGACTGGTTTGCCGTGGTTGCGCTTTTCCGCCGGGTGCCCATTCCGTTTATCTCGCGCCATACGGCGATTATCCCGCGCAATAAAGACCGGATCGGCGACAATCTCGGCCAGTTTGTGCAGGAGAAGTTTCTGGATACCCAGTCGCTGGTCGATTTGATCCGCCGCTATGAACCTGCGCAGATGATCGGCGCCTGGTTCAGCAAACCGGACAACGCCCAGCGCGTCGGGCTGCACTTGATGCAGGTAATGAGCGGTTTTCTCGAACTCACCGACGACGGACGCATTCAGCGCCTGCTCAAACGGGCAGTGCATAAGGCCATCGACAAGGTCGACTTCACCGAAACCAGCGCCGTGATGCTGGAGAGCATGACCAAAAACAACCGCCACCAGGTGCTGCTGGATGCGATCATCAATCGTCTGATTACCCTGATTCAACGGGAAAGCACGAGGGACTTTATTGCCGATCAGATTGTCCACTGGCTGAAGACCGAGCATCCGCGCAAGGCGATGGTGCTGCCCACCGAGTGGCTGGGCGATCAAAGCGCGGAGATGGTGTCGAACGCGGTGAACGCGCTGCTGGACGATATCAGCCACGACCGCACGCACCAGATCCGCCAGGCGTTTGACCGCGCCACGCTGAAGCTTATCGACAACCTGAAAAACGATCCGGAGATGGCGGCGAAAGCCGACAACATCAAGCACTACCTGAAAAACGATGAGGCGTTTAACCGCTATCTGGGCGAGATGTGGGCCGACCTGCGCCAGTGGCTGAAGGCGGATATGCAGAGTGAAGATTCTCGCGTGAAGCAGCGCATCGCCAACGCCGGGCTGTGGTTTGGCGAAACGCTGTCTAACGACGCCAGCCTGCGGGCCTCGCTGAACGAGCATCTGGAGCAGGCCGCGCACCGCCTCGCGCCGGATTTCGCCGCGTTCCTGACCCGCCACATCAGCGACACGGTCAAAAGCTGGGATGCCAAAGACATGTCCCGCCAGATTGAGCTGAATATCGGTAAAGATCTGCAGTTCATCCGCGTCAACGGCACGCTGGTGGGCGGAACGATTGGCCTGATTCTGTTTTTACTCTCGCAGCTGCCTGCCGTGCTGGGGCATTAATCCGCCCTGGGCGGCGCGATGACGTAGCGCGTCGCCTCGAAGCGGTTGAGGATCAGGTGCACCAGAAAGACCATCGTCAGCGTCGCCACCAGCGAAAAGGTGACGGAGGTGATGCGATAGAGATCGCTGAACACCAGGTCAGTGTCCGGGTGCATGTTCTGCCCGAACATAATGCCGATGGTGGTGATGCTGGAGAACCCTACGCCCGCCCCCACCTTTTCCATCACGTGGAGTCGTGCGCCAAACGCCAGCCCGAGGCCGATCAGCGGCATCATCAGCAGCATATGGCTGCTGTGATCGTAGAGGATCAGCTGCACCACCAGAATGTAGAGACAGCCCAGCACCACGCCGACCACGCGCCAGATCGAGCTCATCACCGAACCGCGATAGTGCATGGGGAACAGGATCAAAATCCCCGCCATTAGCGCCGAAAGCGAATCGCTTAGGTCGCTAATCTGAAACACCACGAATATCAGCGTCGCGACGGTGCCGGAGAGCAGCGACTCGTGGCGCACCCGGGCATCGTCTTTCTCGATCAGCGGCGGCGGCCTGCGGGGCTCCACGTCCGGCAGGAGATAGTTCATCAGCGCGCTCAGGCACACCGCCATCACGCTCGCTTCGATGTTGGAAAACAGCAGCGTGTGCCAGTTGGTCGTGGGGTAGCTCATAAAGTTGAGCATCACGCTCTGGCACACCACGCCCATTGAGCCAAACAGGAACAGCGGCCCTTTGCTCATAAAGCGAAAGCGCATCACGTACAGGGCAAACACCACCAGCGTCATGATGACCGGCCATTGCGACAGATAGCCGATGATGAAGATCATTTCGACACAGTTTAACGCGGCGCTGAAGATAAACTGCTTCGCCACGTGGCGGTTAAACACCGGTACCAGCGACAGCAGCATGATCGGATAGACCACAAAAAACACGCCGTAGCTGGTGTTGTAAAAGCTGGAGATGCTCAGCGCAATCATCCCGGCAAAGACGATGCGCAGGGTCTGGCGAAAGTCGTTTGCCGTATAGACGATGTTGCCGTGCGGGGTAAACACCCGCGCCAGGGTGCTAATAGACATAGTGAAGCAGGCTCACCAGGTGGATCTGCATCCCCGAGAAGAAGCGCGCAAACGGCCCTTCGCTGTTGTAGAGCTGCACGGTAGCGCGCGCGCCGGTCGGCAGATGCTTCGGCAGCGGCTCATCCAGCGTCACGTGAATGCGCATGCGCTGGGCGTCACGCACCCAGCGGTTGGAGGTTTCCGGCTCGGACAGTTGACCGTTAACGGCCTCCTGACCCGCCAGTATCCCCGCGTCGCTGCTGGTCACGTGGGCGCGGAAAACGTGCCCCGGGAAGGCGTCAAACACCACGGCCGCATCGGTGCCCTGATGGGTATGGCGCAGGCTTTTTTCTCGAAAATCGGCCACGATATCGGTCTGGTTGTTCACCAGCGCCAGCGCGGCGGAACCGGAAGAAGCGTAGAAGCCGGGGCTCAACTGCAGGTTGCTGACCGTGCCGTCCGCCTGGGCGTAAACCTTCGTCCAGCCAAGGTTGAGTTCCGCGTCATCCAGCGCGTTGCGGTATTTTTGCAGCGTCACGTTGCGGTGCTCGTCCCGCTCGCCGCGCTGGATGCGCAGGTTCTGGATGTTGGCCTGAATTGAGCTGACGGACTGTTCGCTGCTCTGCCAGGTCGTGCGCACCTTATCCAGATCGGCCTGCGAGACGTTCTGCAGCGTGCTCAGCTTCTGGTAGCGGTCAAAGGTCACTTTGTCGTTACGCGCGGTCAGCACGGCGGTTTTCAGGCTGGCCTGCGCGGCGGCGATCTGCGCGTCCAGCTGTTCATTGGAGAGGCGTGCCTGCTCGAGCGCGATTTGCGCCGCTTCCACCTTATTGCGAAACGGCGTGTCGTCGAGCTCAAACAGCAGATCGCCTTTCTTCACCTGGCTGTTGTTGTGGACATGTACCGCCGCCACGTAGCCGGAGACGCGCGGAGAAACCGGCGTCACCACGCGCATCACGGTGGAGTCCGGCGTCAGCGGGATCCAGATATCCGCGACGATAAAGTAGACAAACATCAGCAGGAAAGAGGCAATACTCACCCTTACCCAGCGGGCAAACTTTTGTTCAGGGGTCATTATTTTTCGGTCTTGTTATCTTCTTCGCGGATTGTCCGCAAATTGCAGGCGAATTGATTCAGGGTGGCGCTGAAAATGTCGATATGTTCGGGCGCGATGTTTTGCGATACGCGCGCCTGATAGGTCTCAATCACCTGAGTGAGCCGTTTTAATATGGCTTTTCCCTCAGGCGTCAGCGTCAGAAGCCGGATGCGCTTGTCATAAGGCGATACGGCGCGCAGCAGGTATCCCTGCTTTTCCAGCTGTGTCAGGGTGCGCATCAACGGCGGCAGTTCGATGCCCTGCACCTCCGCCAGCTCACTCATCGAGACGTTATCCCCGAGCTGATGAAGCTGCATCATCACCGTCCAGCTCGACTGGGTTAACCCGGTATCGAGAATGGCGTCGTCGATCACCGCACGCCACTGGCGCACGATCATCGCCATCCGCATGCCCATTGGCCTGCGGCTAAACAGCTCTTCTTCGCTCATAGGGAAACCTCTCGTCACACGCAGGCAAGATAATAGTTATCAGGGTAACTATCAAGAAACGAGAGGCGAAAGAGCAGGAATTGCGAAACGACGTCTCCCTCTTCCCGTGGGAGAGGGGCGGAGTGAGGGCTTCAGCCCGCAGCGAATTTAACGGCTAAAAAGTCTCTTAACAGCAGCCCTACCTGAAGCCGTCACCACCACCTCCCTGTATCCCGCCACCCGCTGGATCCAGCCTTTATTTTCAAGATGGTCGAGCAGCGCCGCGCCCGCCTCACCGCCAAGGTGAAACCGCCGTTCGCTCCAGTCCAGGCAGGCGCAGCAGGCCTTCCGGCAAGATGGTCGTAGCAGGTTCGGGCCTCGCGCATGGCTTTCGGCGCGGTAGTTTCCGGCGGGGTGATGCGGCTCCAGGAAAGCCCCATCATCTGCTCCACCAGCTCCGCCACGTCGTGCCCCGCCAGACGATAATAGCGGTGCCGTCCCTGCGAAAGACAGGCGATCAGTTGCCCCTCCACCAGCCGGGCGAGATGACCACTGGCGGTCGACGGCGCAACGTCTGCCGCCGCGCTCAGCTCGGTGGCGGTCCACGCCCGCCCGTCCATCAGCGCGCACAGCATCTTTACGCGCGACGGATCGGCCATTGCGGCAGCTACCGCGGCAATGGCCTGTTCCAGCGCCGCGCCGTTCTCAGGAGGTAGGCTCGTTTTTAACATGTGTCGCCCAGGGTTCGGTGATCTCTGCGGCCAGCTTATCATCATACATCCGCGAGCCCTCCGGTTTCGGAACTGTACTCCCGCACCAGCTGCGCCACCCGAATACGGTAGTACGCGAAAATCGACTCCCGCCCTTCGGCCTGCGCTGCCTGATGGAAAACGTTCTGCTTCCAGCGGCGGACGGCCTCTTCATCCCGCCACCAGGAAAGCGACAGGATTTTGCCGTCGGTCGTCAGGCTCTGGAACCGTTCGATATCAATAAAGCCGTCGATGTCCGCCAGCAAAGGTTTGAGTTCGGCAGCGAGCTGCAGATAGCGCGCCTGATGGGCAGGCGCGGCTTTGGCTTCGAAAATGACTGCAATCATGATGGTCTCTCCGTAGTAATGTTGAGGAGAGAATGCAGGATGGATAAGCACAATGCTTCGGTAAAGAGCGAAGTTTTAGCCCACAATCGACCTCGGCTCCATAAACGCCCGAATCCCCCACTCGCCCATCTCGCGCCCCACGCCGGAGTGCTTGAACCCGCCGAACGGCGCTTTCGGTTCATGGGCAAGCGTGTTCACCAGCACGCGACCGGAAACAATCTGCTGCGCCACGCGTCGCGCGCGGTCCGCATCGCCGCCCAGCACCATCGCGCTCAGGCCGTAGTCGGTGTCGTTGGCAATGGCGATCGCCTCCGCCTCGTCACGATAAGGGATCACGCACAGCACCGGGCCGAAAATCTCGTCACGGGCGACCGTCATCCGGTTGTTCACATCGGCAAACAGCGTAGGGCGCACAAACCAGCCGTCCTGCGTGCCTTCCGGCCGCCCTTCGCCGCCCGCCAGCAGGCGCGCCCCCTCTTCGAGACCTTTACGGATATAGCCCTGCACCCGCTGCCACTGCTTCTCGCTGACCATCGGGCCGACGTCCGTCGCGCTATCGCGCGGATCGCCGGATTTCACCACCGCCACGGCCTGCGCCAGCGCGGTTTCGATCTCCGCCTTGCGCGCCTGCGGCACCAGAATGCGCGTTCCGGCCACGCACGCCTGCCCGCTGTTCATAAATCCGGCCTGAATCACCAGAGGGATCGCCTGCGCCAGATCCACATCATCCAGCACGATCGTCGGCGATTTACCGCCTAACTCCAGGGTAACGCGCTTAAAGCTCTCCGCCGCGTTGCGCAGGATCGCCTTGCCGGTATTCGTCGAGCCGGTAAACGAGATTTTTGCCACATCCGGATGGCGGCTGATGGTTTCACCGACGGTTTCGCCGCGCCCGGTGACGATGTTAAACACGCCCGGCGGCAGCGCTGCATCGCGCAGCGCTTCGGTGATGATGTGTGTTTGCAGGGCGCTCATTTCGCTCGGCTTGATAACTGCCGTACAGCCCGCCGCCAGCGCGGCCGCCAGCTTGCCGCAGATAAACCCCGCGTCGCTGTTCCACGGCGTGATAAGTCCAGCCACGCCAAGCGACGTCATCTGCACCGTCGCTGCGCCTGCGGGGATGACGAATTCAAACGCCTCCAGCGCCTCAATGGCCTGAGCAATCACCTCCGCCGGATAGCTGGCCATCCACGCCGAGCGCGAGGCGGGCGCGCCGTACTCTTCAACGATCGCTTCAAGCAGATCGTCGTGGCGTGCGGCTATGGCGGTGTGCATACGTTTTAGCGCCGCGATGCGTTCCGGCTTTGTGGTCTGCGACCACGCCGGAAACGCCGCTTTCGCCGCCGCAATAGCGCGCTCCGCGTCAACCTCATCCGCCAGACGAACCTGGCCGATGACCTGCGCCGTCGCCGGGTTGTACAAATCAAACCACTCGGTGCCGTGCGGGGTAACAAATTCGCCGTTAATAAAGATCTGTTCGATGGTGTGCATATAAACCTCCTCAGGCTATGTGAGCACAGTCTGTCACGGCTTCTCCGTTGCGATAATCCACGCTATGCTGCAAGGGTTGTTTCGATTTTCAGGATAATCTATGCATCGTTCAGGTCTGACAGAGCTGGAAGTGGTGATGGCCGTCGTGCGGCGCGGCAGCTTTCGCGGCGCGGCGCAGGAGCTGGGCATGTCCGCCACGGCGGTAAGCAACGCCATCGCCGGGCTGGAGAGCCGCCTTGATACCCGACTCTTTAACCGCACCACCCGCAGCGTGGCGCTCACCGACGCCGGACAGCGCTACGTGGCGCGTATCGGCCCGGCCCTGCAGGAGATCCGTCTCGCCAGCGAAGAGATCCACAGCGACACCGGGGAACCCGCCGGCACGCTGCGTCTGAACGTGCCGAACCATATCGGTACCCTGTTTCTGGACCAGCTGCTGATCGACTTTATGATCCGCTATCCCAAGATGCGCGTAGAGACGGTCAGCGAAGCGCGGATGATCGACATCGTCGCGGAAGGCTACGACGCGGGGATCCGTCTTGAGGAGTCCGTGCCGCAGGACATGATCGCCGTGCCTCTGACCGGGGAGATCCGCCAGCTGGTCACCGCCACGCCGGACTATTTTGCCCGTCACGGTATTCCGCAAACGCCGGACGATCTGCTGCAGCATCAGGGGATCGGCATGCGCATGGCCCACGGTGGGATCTACCGCTGGGAGCTGGCGCGTCGGGGTGAAACGTATGCCCTTGCCGTGCCGCCGCGCTTTGCGACGTCCGATCTGTTTGCCTCGATCCGTGCGGTAAAAGCGGGATTAGGGGTGGGATTTTTGCCGGAACTGTATATCCGGGATGAGCTTGAGCGTGGAGAACTGGTGAGCGTCCTGAACGACTGGGCGCAGCCCTTTGCCGGACTGCGCCTGTACTACCCTGGCCATCGCCACGTTCCGCCAGGGCTACGGGCGCTGGTGGCAACGATCCGCGAGCGCGGGATTATTCCAGGTTAGCCTTGTTTAGCCCATAAGCCGCGTCCAGCGAGCCCGGCGCCATGCGGGAGGTGATCCCCAGACGGTTCCAGGCGTTGATCGCCACGATAGCGAAGTTCAGCTCTGAAATCTCCACGTCCGAGAAGTGTTCCGCCACGCTGCGGTACAGCGCGTCGCTAACCCCGTGAACGCCAATCTGGGTCAGCGCTTCGGTGAAGGCCAGCGCGGCTTTCTCGCGGGCGCTGAACAGGGGGGACTCACGCCAGGCCGCCAGATGGTACAGGCGCAGCTCGCGCTCGCCGGCGATTTTGGCCTCTTTCGAGTGCATATCCAGACAGAAGGTGCAGCCGTTCAGCTGCGACACGCGAATGTCGATCAGGTGCTTCAGCGCCGGGTCGATGGAGGTTTTTGCCACCTCCATGCTCAGGGCGGACAGCGCGTTGGCGAGGACGGGTGTGACTTTATGGTGGTTAACGCGAGTGCTCATTGTCTTTCCTCTTTTTTGTGCGGCATATGTCATGCGATGCGGCAAATCTACGCCGTTCATGACATAGTAAAAAGACACAAAAAGCGTGAAACGAGGTAGGACATGAAGCCGGGCTATCACGAGATTTATTCCCGCTATCGCGACAACATCACGCGCGGCGTGCTGAAGCCGGGCGACAGGGTGCCCGCTATCCGCGTGCTGGCGGAAGAGCTGAAGGTGGCGCGTAAAACCGTCGAAACGGCGTATGCCATTCTGACGGGGGAAGGGTATCTGGTGAGCCAGGGCGCGCGCGGCACGCGGGTGAATCCGGATCTTCTGCTGCCCGCGCAGAACGTCTCCGCGGAACAGCCCACCGGCACGCTCCCGGCATCGCTCATCAGCCAGCGGGAACGAGCTGGGTTTCTGCGCCCCGGCATCCCCGCCCTCGACAGCTTTCCGTATAAAAAATGGCTGCTGCTGGCAGGTCAGGCGACGCGCGCCATGCGTCAGGAGGAGATGCTCAACCCGCCGGTGCTGGGCTGGTATCCGCTGCGCCAGGCCATCGCCAGCTATCTCAACATCTCGCGCGGGCTCTCCTGCAGCGCCGAGCAGGTGCTGATCACCAGCGGCTACAGCGGCAGCCTGCGGTTGATCCTCGACACGCTTGCCAGCCGCAGCGACAAGGTGGTGTTTGAAGATCCGGGCTATTTTATGGGCCAGCAGTTGCTCAAGCGGATCGTGCCGCGCCTGCACACGGTACCGGTCGATCGCTGCGGTATCGACACGGAATACCTGCTCCGTCACCATCGCGATGCGCGTTTTGCCATCGTCACCCCGTCGCACCAGAGCCCGCTGGCGGTCACCCTCTCGCTGCCGCGCAAGCAGCAGCTGCTCGACTGGGCCAGCCAGAACGAGGCGTGGATTATCGAAGACGATTACGACGGGGAGTTTCACTACACCCGCAAGGTGCTGCCGTCGCTGAAAAGCCTGGACCAGCACGACCGGGTGATTTTTATGGGCACCTTCAGTAAAACCATCATGCCGTCGCTGCGCATGGGCTACGTGGTGATGCCCGCCAGCAGCGTCGGGGCCTTTACCGACTGCGCGGACATTACCACCAGCGGCCAGCCGGTGCTGACGCAAAAGATCCTCACCGCGTTTCTCAACGAAGGGCATTTTTTCCGTCACCTGAAAAAGATGCGCGCGCTGTATCAGACCCGCCGCGACTGGATGATTGCCGCCCTGCGCGAGGTGTATGGCGATCTGTTTTTCACCGAGCAAAACGACGGCGGGATGCATATCGTGGCGTTCCTGACCAAAGGCAGCGGTGACCGGGAGATCGCCCGCTGCTGGCAGGAACAGCAGCTGCAGGTCAATGCGCTTTCGGAGTGGTATCGCGGGTCGGGCAAACGCTACGGGCTGGTGATGGGCTATAACAACGTGCGGTCGTATGAAGAGGCGGTGGAATTGCTGCAAAGGCCGAAGCGGCAGACGCTTGCGCTGTTGCGCTGAACATCGCCGGGTGCGCTGCGCTCGCCCGGCGATGACGTGGCTCATACATCATTCCGCGACAACCCAACGTCCTTGAGCTGCTCGTCGCTCATCCGGCTCAGGATGCGGCGGGTGCGGTTGATGCGATACCAGTTGCAGATCGTTTTGCCGATCCAGACAAACACGACAAACGGACGTTTTGAACGATTTTCGTAGAATTCCATGATGCTCTCCTCGCTGTACCAGTGGGGTTATCATCCTGGAAATCGACCTGTGCAATACAGACTCAAAAACACCTTTTGTTTAACATACAGATCCGCTAAAACAGTATCTGCATGCCAATTTTTACGGCAATCTGTACTGGTTTTACAATCTGTATGGTGAAAACAAAGGATACAGCATGACGCGCTATCAACATCTGGCCAACCTTCTGGCAGAACGCATTGAACAAGGGCTGTATCGCAGCGGCGAACGTCTGCCGTCGGTGCGCACGCTGAGCCAGGAGCACGGCGTGAGCATCAGCACCATACAGCAGGCCTATCAGATCCTTGAAAATCTCCAGCTGATCACCCCTCAGCCACGCTCCGGCTATTTTGTCTCACAGCGCAAGGCCCAGCCGCCGGTTCCGGCCATGACGCGCCCGGTGCAGCGCCCCGTGGACGTTACCCAGTGGGATGAGGTGATGATGCTGCTGGACGCTCGTGCCGACAAAGAGATGATCTCCTTTGGCGGCGGTTCGCCGGATATTAACCAGCCGAGCCTGAAGCCCCTGTGGCGCGAGATGAGCCGCATCGCGCAGCATAACCCTGGCGAAATGCTGAGCTATGACGTGCTCGACGGCCGCCTGGAGCTGCGCGAGCAGATCGCCCGCCTGATGCTGGACGGCGGCTCGACCGTGGCAGCGAACGAGATTGTCATCACCAACGGCTGCCATGGCGCGCTGTCGATTGCCCTGCTCTCGGTGTGCAAGCCGGGAGATATCGTGGCGGTGGAGTCGCCGTCGTTTCACGGCACCATGCAGATGCTGCGCGGGTTTGACATCAAGGCGATTGAAATTCCTACCGATCCCGAGACCGGGATCAGCATCGAGGCGTTAGAGCTGGCGCTGGAGCAGTGGCCGATCAAGGCCGTTATCCTGGTGCCCAACTGCAATAACCCGCTCGGGTTTATCATGCCGGAAGCGCGGAAAAAGCAGGTGCTGGCCCTCGCCCAGCGGCACGATATCGTGATTGTTGAGGATGATATTTACGGCGAGCTGGCGGCGGAGTATCCGCGCCCGCGCACCATTCATTCGATGGATATCGACGGACGCGTGATCCTCTGCAGCTCGTTTACCAAAACCGTGGCGCCGGGCCTGCGCGTCGGCTGGATTGTGCCAGGACGCTACTACGACCGGGTGATGCACATGAAATACGCCGCCGGCGGGTTTAACGTGCCGGGCACGCAGATGGCGGTGGCGGCGTTTATTCGCGACGGCCATTACCATCGCCACGTGCGCCGTATGCGTCAGATTTATCAGCAGAATATGGAAACCTATACCTGCTGGGTGCGGCAGTATTTTCCGGCAGAGATTTGCGTCACGCGCCCGCAGGGCAGCTTCCTGCTGTGGATTGAGCTGCCGGAAAACGTGGATATGGTTTGCGTCAGCAAGCAGCTGTGTCGGCTGAAGATTCAGGCCGCGGCCGGGTCGCTGTTTTCCGCCTCCGGGAAGTACCGCAACTGCCTGCGGATCAACGTGGCGCTGCCGCCGACGGACAAAAACCGCGAGGCGCTGAAGAAGATGGGTGAAGCGATTGTGATTGCGATGGAGGAGTAGTGCGGTTTTTTGCCGGGTGGCGGCTTCGCCTTACCCGGCCTACATCTTATCGCCCGTAGGCCCGGTAAGCGAAGCGCCACCGGGCGCTGGCTAACGGCTCAGAACTTCCACGAAACGCTGCCCAAGATGCTGCGTTCTGCGCCAAAGTAGCAGTAGGAAAGCGAGTTACACGCCGCCACGTACCGCTTGTCCGTCAGGTTGTTGACGTTCAGCTGCGCGCTGACCCCCATCAGCCCAATCTTTGACAGGTCGTACCCCACCACCATATCAATCAGCGTATACGACGGCAGCGTATGGGTGTTCTGACGATCGCTGGTGACGCCGTTCACATAGCGTACGCCCGAACCCACGGTCAGGCCGTCAAGCGGACCCGTTTTGACGTCGTAGCTCAACCAGGCGCTGGCCATGTTACGCGGGGCATAAACCGCGCGTTTTCCCTGCTCTTCCGGGCTACTTTTCTTATAGCGAATGTCGGTATAGGTATACGCGGCCTGCATGCGCAGGCTGTCCGTCAACTGTCCAATCGCTTCCAGCTCAACCCCTTCGGACTCAATTTCGCCGATCGAACGGTACGGATCGGTTGGCTCCTCCTTGGTGGCGATGTTCTTCTGATTGATACGGAACACCGAGGCGCTGAACTGGCTGTTCATCCCCTCAGGCTCATATTTCACCCCGGCTTCCCACTGCTTGCCCTTCATCGGCTCCAGGATATTGCCCTGCTCGTCTGCAAAGCTGGTCGGCGTAAAGGCGGTTGAGTAGCTCACGTAGGGTGCCACGCCGTTATCAAACAGATACAGCAGCGCCGCGCGACTGCTGACGTTGTGCTTATCCAGATCGCTGCGGGTATGGTTAAAGCTGTCGATATTCGACACGCTGACCCGGTCGTAACGCCCGCCTAGCGTCAGACGCCAGCGATCCAGGGACATCTGATCCTGCAGGTAATACCCCGTCTGGCGCAGCTTGTGCTTTTCCTGGCTGTACTGCGTAATATAATCCGGCTTCGCGCCATAGACCGGATTGAAGGCGTCGATCGGCGGAAATCCGCCGTAATAACCCGTCACGTTATTCGTGCGATCCTGGTAATCCATCCCGATCAGCACGCGGTGGTTCACCGCCCAGGTGTCAAAGCTGCCGTCGATCTGGTTATCCAGCGTGATGGCATTCATCTTCTCGTCGGATCCCGAATAGCCGCGGTTAAGCTCGGTTTCATTCAGCCAGCCTGCGGCATAAACCTGGTTCAATTCCACTTTGGTATGCGCATAGCGCAGCTTCTGACGCACCGACCAGCCGCTGTCAAACATGTGCTCAATGTTGTAGCCCACCATGTTTTCACGACGATCGTATTTGTCATAATCATCCTCGCCTTCAAAGAAGGTGTTGGAGATTTTCTTGCCGTAGTGCGGTACGACAGTCCCTTCATACGGCAGGCCCGAGTGGCTGCCGCCTTCCGGATCGCGGTGCAGATAGGCCATCAGTTCCAGACGGGTATTGTCAGTGATGCGCCAGGTCAGGCTCGGCATCAGCGCGTAACGCTCTTCCTTCAGCGGATCGAATTGGGAATCGGCGTAGCGGGTCATCCCGCTGAGGCGCACCGCCACGCGGTCGTTATCGTCAACCGCACCGGTGACGTCGAACATCGCCCCGCGCTGGTTATTGTTCCCGGCGAACAGCTTGATCTCCCCGCCCGGATCGAACGACGGTTTACGGGACGTAAGAGCCACAATCCCACCCGGCGATGAGCGCCCGTACAGCACGGAGGCCGGGCCGCGCACAACTTCTACGCTCTCAAGGAACCAAGGATCGATCACCAGCGAGCTGTGGGAGTTGGTGTCTCCCATCATCTTCAGGCCATCGAGATAGATGTTATCCAGGCTGCCGTCGGAGAAGCCGCGCAGCACGATATAGTCGAAGCGGTTTGAGGCACCGATCTGATTACTGTAGACCCCCGGCGTGTAGCTCACCGCCTGACGCACGCTGGTTGCGCCCTGCTCCTCGAACTGCTCGCGCGTGACGATAGATACCGACTGCGGGGTTTCGATATCAGGGGTTTCAAGCTTAGTGGCCGCAGACTGCATTTGCGACGTCACCACCACTGTATCCGTTTTTTGGGCATCCTGCGCCAGCGCAGGAAAAATGACACTTCCGGTAACCCATCCCACCAGCAGTGCCAGACGCGTTTTAGCAAACATAACTCTCTCCAGAGATAATTCTTATTGTTAATAAGAATTATTACCTTTTTGAGAGAGCAAACGGCTATGCGTGCCGCCAGGTTACCTATGCGCGATGACAAACCGCACGGGAAGCGTTAGCAGGAAAGGGAAAAGTGCATTACTGCGTTTTACGTACCTCACCGGGCGAAATACCGTAGCGGCGACGATATGCGGTAGAGAAATTTGTGGCATGCTGGTAGCCGCACATCCACGCCGCCTGCTGTACGCTATAGCCTTCCAGCAGATAGCGCCGGGCCAGCGCGAGACGACAGTCGCGGAGATAATCAAACAGCGTGCAGCCATAGCGCTGGCGGAACTTGCTGCGCAGGCTGCTTTGGCTCATTGCCGCGAGGGCGGCTAGCTCGGCAAGGGAGTGATTCTGTTCAGGCGACTGTTCCAGCATGCACCGTACGCGTTCCAGACGCGCATGCTCCGGTCGACAGGGACGGTGTTGCTGGTACTGATTCAGGCCATGGCCAAGCAGTTGATACATCAGCCCCTCTAGCAGCAGTCTGCGTGATAACGCGCATACGCCCTGCTGCTGTGCATGCTGAATGCCGGAGAGCACGAATCCGGGAACGTGCCAGACAACGGCAGGCGCATTCCGGCTTTGCCACTCCAGCAGCAATGTTTCCAGCAGGCTTTCATGCCTGGCGTCATTGGGGTACACGCCAAACGAGAGCGTCTTCAGGGTACTGTCCGCATCGTGCCGCGCGCTCATAATCTGCTCTTCACTGAGGCAGGCGCTGAAGGCCATACCCGACCGCACGACATACTCGTTACCGCGGAGCGTTAGCGTGACGCACCCTTCCAGCACGACCAGCATATAGAGCGGGCTGCTGTGGCGAGAGGTCGTTTCGTAAGGTTGTAACACGCGAACGTCGGAGTGGGTCAGGGAAACGCCCGAGGAGAGCGTCATCTCTTCCACGTCCCCCTGGAGAACGGGACTGCGGGTGGCGACTGCATCTTTTAGCTGGGGAAAACGATAGTCGATGCCATAGCGCTCGCCGAATAGCTGAAAATCCTCAACAAAAAACAGGCGTTTCGCTGATGTATTTTCACTCTGGAGCATAATGCCACGCCTGCATGGGGAAAAGGACAGGTCAAACAGTACCATTCACAGGGGATGGCGGCAATCTCTGGGCTTAACGGGATTATGCACCCGTATAAGTCGAAAGATTATTACTGCCCATAAGGAAGAAAATATCCCCTTTTCATTTTCGTACCCGTTGAAAATGAGAGAAATAAAAAATTAAGAATGAGATGAATTATTACCGGATGGTTATTTCTCTTTCATAATTAAATTAACGCAACCAACGAGGAGGTATTTATGACGATTCGCAATAATCGGACAGAAATTTCACTGGCTCTTGGTGAAGCGGTATTAGACATCGTCCAGAAAGGCCATGAAGTGTCGCGAGCAAATCTGGCGCAGGCGATGAAAATAAAAGCTGAAAAAGAGCGCGATGACGAACGACTTCTGAACTACTGGAAGGCGTGTAATATGCTGGTCTAAACGAGGCGGCGTTGAGCCTCACTCAACGCCGCCCTCCACTACTCGTCGAAGTACCAGTACCCCTGGTTAATCAGCCCGGTGAGCTCCTCAACAAACGCCGGGTTATTCAGCGCATCGCCCAGCTCAGCCTGGCCGAGTTCGGTGTAGCGGCACAGCGCATCCGCCGCCTTCGCGTCTATCGTCTCCAGCTGTTCGCTGTTGATGAAGAAGCTGCCGTTAACGTTCAGCACGCGCAGGCCGCTCAGGCGAGACAACGTTTCGCCGCCCTGCAGCGCGTCCAGCACCTCTTCCGGCGCGTACGGCGGCTCGGCGGCGGCGATATCCAGCTCGTGGCGCGGCGTCGAAACAAAGCTGCCGAACCACTTCGTGAAATCATCAGGCTTGCCGATCATGTCGATCATCATCTGACGAATGCGATCGAGCTCGTACTGCTCCACGCGGCCCGGGTGTTCGCGACAGGTCAGATCCGGATCGCTGTAGTGCTCGCCGCCTAGATCGTTTTCCAGCGCGTAATCGGCGAAGCTGCTGATCAGATCGCGACCGTTCGGCCCGCGGAAACCGACGGAGTAGTTGAGCGCCGTCTCATGGGTAAAGCCGTCGTGCGGGAATCCAGGCGGGATATAGAGGATATCGCCCGGGGCCAGATCTTCGTCGATGATCGGATCAAACGGATCGACATGCAGCAGCGCCGGATGCGGGCAGAACTGACGCATCGGCAGCTTGTCACCCACGCGCCAACGGCGGCTGCCCATCCCCTGAATGATAAACACGTCGTACTGGTCGATATGCGGACCCACGCCGCCGCCCGGCACGGAGAAGGAGATCATCAGGTCATCCAGACGCCAGTCCGGCAGAACGCGGAACGGACGCACCAGCTCCGCCGCGGGCATATGCCAGTGGTTCACCGCCTGCGCCAGCAGCGACCAGCCGGTTTCGCCCAGATCGTCAAAGTGCTCAAACGGCCCGTTGCTGGCCTGCCATTTGCCGTTGAAATGGCTCACCAGACGGCTATCGACTTCCGGCTCCATCGCCAGCCCTGCCAGCTCGTCCGGGGTAATCGGGTCGACAAAGTTCGGGAAGGCATTTTTCAGCACTACGGGTTGTTTTTGCCAGTATTTCTCAAGAAATTCCGGCCAGTTCAGGTTCAGTTGATACGCCATGGGTAGCACCAGTGAGAGGGGAAACAGGCGCGATTATAGGCAAGAAGGCGGAGGGGGAACTTGTCATGGGTCAAACGAGGGCGTGTAGGTCGGGTAAGGCGAAGCCGCCACCCGACTCAAACACGCCGCGAAAACTTAATCCAGCTTCAGCTCGTCATAATGGGTAATCAGTTTGCCCACGATGCCGTAGTCCAGCGCTTCTGCCGGAGACATCCAGAAGTTGCGATCGGTGTCTTTTTTCACTTTTTCCAGCGGCTGGCCGGTCGCGTCGGCGATCAGCTTGTTCACGCGATCCAGCATGCGGATGATCTCGCGCGCCTCGATCTCAATATCCGTTGCCTGACCGCGCACGCCGCCCAGCGGCTGGTGGATCATAAAGCGGGTATTTGGCAGCGAGTAGCGGTGCTCTTTTTTCGCCGCCAGGAAGATGGTGATCCCGGCGCTCGCCACCCAGCCGGTGCCGATGACGTGCACTTCCGGGCGGATGAACTTGATGAAGTCGTGGATGGTATCGCCCGCTTCCACGTGGCCGCCCTGGCTGTTGATGTACAGCTTGATCGGATCGTTACTGACGCTTTGCAGCAGGATCATCTGGGTGATGACCTTCTGCGCCAGCTCCTGGTTGATCTCACCGGAGATCACAATCGAACGGGACTCCAGCAGTTTTTGCTGCAGAGCGCCCGCGCCGTTTGACCCTTCCGCTTTTTCCTTGTCGCTTTCTTTCAGTGTGTAGTGCATTGTTATGTCCTCAGCTTGTAGCGCTCAAAACCAGAGTGTAGCCTGTTTTACCGGTGAAAGTCCTCACAGACAAATAATGAGAGAGCTTATGAATATTGCCCATGTCGCACTCTGGACCCGCAGCCTGAACGCGCAGGTTCAGTTCTGGGAAACGGTGTTTGGTGGCCGCAGTAACGAACGCTACGTCAGTAAAAATCGTCCCGGTTTCGAATCACACTTTATTACGCTGGATAACGGGCCGACCATCGAGCTGATGACGCTGCCGGATCTGCCGGATGCTCCTGCCCACCCGGAGTTTATCGGCTGGGCGCATATCGCCATAAATGTGGGCAGCAAAGCAACGGTGGACAGCATGGCGGAGCAGGCTCGCTCAGCGGGTACGTTACTCGGCGCACCGCGCATGACCGGAGATGGATTTTATGAAGCGGTCATTGCAGATCCGGACGGAAACCGGATTGAGCTTGTGGGTGAGTCCACCGGTTAAGCGATCGTCACTGTTCTGTACAGCGCAGAAAGGAAACGCCCTCGATTTTTATCACATATTTTGGGGGCTGGAAATTAAGGCTTATCACGTCTTATGATGCCCCTAAACAAAGGGGGCATCCAGGATGAAGGCCGATTTTCTAAAAATCATTAACCGTAAATTTTTCATTGCCATTATAACCTCGTCCACTTTCGTGACAGGGTGTACATTTAGCGTCATATGGTTCTATCTCGCTAACATTGATCGGCTGGATATACTTTATGATGCGCTGAGCGTGACTAGCGCCCTCGGCATTATATTTGGTTTCACTCTGCTTTCCCTGTTCGGCTTCAGTATCGTTATATTTATTTCGTCTTTCTTACTGTATTTAATCTTCTTATCGAATGAACAATCCTTAAAGCATTATGAAGGTTTACCCTCACGACTCGCGAATGTGAGTCTGATAAATAGCATCATGATTTGCATCGTGTTTATCAGTAGCATGAGTGTTTATTATTTTCTTAACTGGAACGGACCTGGCGTTACAATAGTGGCAATCGGTCTGCTTCTGTTAACGACATGGAGTATGTCGAGATGGCAAATTTTCACCCCTGCGTATGTTAAAATTGATGACACGCTGGAAAAGAAATACCTTAAAACATGGCCGATTAAGTTCGGGTTACCTGCGTTATTGCTCATTCCTGCGTGTGTTCAAGTCCTCCCTCTTCTGTTCGTGACCAACCAGCTTGATTTTAACAGTGAAACGAGCATGCTCGCGCAATTAGCCATTTTCACCGGACTGTCAGTGGTCCTGGCCGTGGTCGGCATTTTCCCTGGGATGATCCTCGTAAGTGAACAGAAAAACATCATCCAGATGATAACGACAATAGTGATTGTCATTCCGGCCCTGGTGTTTCTGATGACGATTTTCTTTAGACCCACTCCGAACTTGATTATCAACATGACCCTCAATCTTTCAGGCATCAGTGACTGGCGTACTCACCAGTATTACATCGAGACACAGACGCATCCACACGCCATGTTTGACGGAGCAACGTGGAACACCCGTTACTATAAAGATATCCCGTCAAGATTTTTTATCACTGGGGTAAATATCTTTTCACTGGGTAATATACAACTCATATGCCCAGACCAGATTAACGCAGCGAGATCGGCAAGTCTGAAAACAACGGCGGATGATTTCGAGGCTTATGATCTCCGTATTAAAGCGCTGAAGCGAACAGCCATGAAATGTATCCCATTCAAAAAAGAACAGATCCATCAATGGGATTCACCGATCTCCGAACCTGTATTTTATCAAAAAGTAAAATCGACAAGCAGTAATAGCATTCTGGATCTCCTGAAGGAGATTAAACCGCCACACGCATCGTAATATAAGAGACCAGACACCTGCCAGGCCGGTGTCTGGCAGCATTAATTTACCTGCATAGGACGAAGGCCCTGCTCTTCGCTACCCCGCTCCCCTTCCCTAATCAACCTGCGCGCCGCCAGCAGCCGACAAATCTCCGCGTGCTTCTCCTCGGTAAAGGTAAAGCGCGACATAAAGCCCATTCGGATCAGCGACCCTATCGCTGGCAGCAGACAAATCCCGAAGAACAGCCCCGACAGGACGCTCTCGCTCTGGATTTGCGCCTGCGGCACGTAGCCGATCATCGTCAGAAACACGCCGATTAACCCGCCGCCCACCGCCACCGACATCTTGCCGGTAAAGGTCTGCCCGGAGAAGGTGATCGCCGCGCAGCGCTTGTGGGTGTGGTACTCAGCGTACTCGATGGTGTCGGCAATCATCGACGAGGTGAGGATGTTGGTCATCATCACGAACAGCGTGCTCAGGCCGAGCAGAATAAACAGCATCGTCACCTGCTGATACCCGACAAACCACATCACCACGCGCACCGCCACGTCCAGCCCGCAGAGGATCATAAACAGCTTCCGCTTCTGCATCTGCCGCGTCAGCATCGGGGCGACCAGGCACAGCACCGCCGCCACGATCCCCATCACGCCAATCGCCATCTGCAGGCTGCCGTCGCCCAGGTTGTTGATAAAGAAATAGATATAGAGACCGCCCGCCACGTTGTGGAACACGCAGAAGAAGAACGACAGCAGGACGATAAACAGCGGCTTGTTCTGGCGCAGATTGTGGAAGGTGTCGCGAATGGTCACCTTTTCCGGGCTCGGCGGCACGCGCTCTTTGATCTGCATAAAGCCGTTGAGCATCAGCGGCAGGCCCACCAGCATCATCACCAGCGCCGCCATAAAGTAGCCTTTGTCATTGCTGTACTGGGCAAAGTAGGCCGCCAGCTTCGGGAAGAAGATGTTGGCGCAGGCGATCCCCGCGTTCACCCCGAGCATCGCCGCCGTTACCGCGCGGGTGCGCTGCCCGGAGTCGTTGGTCATCACCGACGACATCGACCAGAACGGGATATCGGAGATGGCGTACAGCGTCCCCCACAGGATGTAGGTCACCCCGGCGTAGAGGATTTTGGTGGTCATGTCCGCTTCGATTTTATAGAACGACAGCAGCGTGACGCCGGTGATCAGCAGCGGGGCGATCAGCAAAAAGTGGCGAAACTTGCCGAACCGGCTGTTAATGGTGTCCATAATGCTGGCAAAAAGCGGATCGTGAACCGCATCCCAGGCGCGGGCAATCAGGAAGATGGTGCTCGCCGCCAGCGCCGAGATCCCCAGCACGTCGGTGTAAAAATAGTTAATAAACGAACCCACTAAACCAAAGCTAAAACACTGACCTAGACCATAGCCAAAATAGGACCACAGCTCGCGAGACGGTATTTTCATTGTCGTTGCCATTGTTATATGCCTGCCTGGTTGCCCGGCGGTGGTCCACCGGGTCGATATTATTAGCCCTTAACTTACGGGGCGATCTTGCGCAGCTGCTGCATTAATGCGATTTCACGGCGCGAGAACGGAATGCCGTTCTCCTCGAACACGTCGTGGAACCAGAGGCGGCAGTAGTCCGTGGACTCCTTCATCACCACCGGCCACGGCAGCCACGTCTGGGTTTTGCCGCGCACCAGCCCCCACTGGTACGGCGCGACCTTCGCCGCGTACATCAGCGGAAGCTGCTCTTCGATGGTGCTGCCCACGTGGCGCGCCAGCCATTCGGTGCAGAATAGCGGGCGACCGAGCTTTTGCAGCTGCTGGATAATCGCCGTCATGCGGCCGGTGTGGGTGTAGGCGTGGAAGCTCACCACGTCCGAGAGCGCCAGCGCGGTCTGGTCCAGAGGATGCTGGAAGAACGTCTCGCCCTCCTCCTCCGGCGGCAGACGCCACGCGCAGACGGTGAGCGGCTGGGTAGGGTCTTCTTCACGCACCCACTGGAATGCGAGCTTCATCAGCGCGTGGGCGCAGGTCTCCAGCTTCGCGTCGTACTGCACCTCCTGCGTGCCGGAGGCGAAAATGCCGCGATTGCCCGGCTCGTTATAGAGATCCCACAGCAGCACGCGCTTATCCTCGCGGAACTGGCGGACAACGTCGCGGATATAGCGCTCAATGTCTGCCCAGCAGTCGGGATCGCACACCCTGTCGCGCCCCGGGCTCGCCGCCGCCTGGCTGTTGTGCTTGCCCGGCACGGGCGGCTTTTGCGGGCCGAGGTACGGCTCGTCGCCGGAGAAGCCGCAGTCGTCCATCAGGGTCAGCATGGTGCTGAAGCCATGACCGTCGGCCATCGTCAAAAAGCGGTCGATGCGCGCCATCAGCCCGTCGCGGTCGTGCTCCCAGACGATAAACGGCAGGTTGATGCGCAGGGTGTTATAGCCCGCCTCCGCCGCCCAGCCCAGCTCGCGCTCGATGGTTTCGGCATCGAAGGTCTCTTCCTGCCAGATATCGGTCCAGTTCACCGCCGTCGACGGCAGATAGTTAAACCCGCACAGCCAGCCCTTTTGCTCGTACCACGCCTGTGCCTGCTCCCTGCTCCACCGCTCTTTCATTACGCGTCCTCTCACTGATAATATTTAGCTAATAAATATTAGTTGCAGGATAAATGCGCAAATCACGGCGTTGAGAAAAGCGATGCCCCTCACAAAGTTCACGCTTCGATGAATGAGAAACGTGATCGACGGCGCTAAAGCGTGCGGTTAGGGTATGATGCGAAGTCGCGAAAGGGAGAGGAAGGATGAAGCGAAAAACGAAAGTGACGATGAACGATATTGCGCGGGCGGCAGGGGTGTCGCAGGCGACGGTATCGCTGGTGCTTAACCAGTCCCGCAACATCAAGCTCAGCGACGACACCCGCCAGCGGGTGATTAGCGTCGCCACCGAGCTCGGCTACGACCGCCTCCCCGCCGTTCACGCCCCGCGCAACCAGGAAGAGATCGCCCTGCTGGTGAGCTCCATGCAGAGCTTCGACCCGTTTATCGACGCCATCAGCCAGGCGCGGGAAGCGGCGTGGCGCAACGAGACCCTGCTCACCGTCTACGACTACGGCGACGACATCGAGCTGGCGCTAAACATCATTCGCCAGCTGGAGAAGCGCAACTGCATCGGGATTATTCTCGCGTCTCCGGTCACCACGCTGGTGGACATGACGGCCTTCCAGGACTGCACCCGCATCCCGCTTGTGTTGCTCAACCAGCGCGACCCCGGCTCGCCGCTGCTGCCGTCGTTTATCCCGGATGACTACGCCAACGCTTTCCAGGTCACTAAACACCTCATCGCCTGCGGGGCCACGCGCATCGCCCACATCACCGGCGAGAGCTGGATGGAGGCCTCGCGCCAGCGTCTGGCGGGCTACCAGGCGGCGCTGCAGCAGGCCGGACTCGCGTGCGACGATGGCCTGGTGCGGCAGACCAACTGGCAGTTCAGCGAGTCCTTTACCGCGACGGCTTCGCTGCTGGAACTGGCCGAGCGCCCGGACGCCATCTTCTGCGCCAGCGACTGGCTGGCGATAGGCTGCTATCAGGCGCTGGCGGTGAACGGCGTGCGCATCCCGCAAGACATGCTGCTGGCGGGCTACGACGACCAGAAGATTTCCGAACAGCTCACCCCGCCGCTGACCAGTATCCAACTGCCCTACAGCGAGCTGGGACGGCTGGCGGTGGAGTACCTGTGCAATCAGGAAGATGCCGCCACGCACGTGACGCTGGCGGGCAGGCTGAAGGTACGCGCCTCAAGCCTCGTCTGAGGTAAACACCATGCCCGCGTAGGGCTTCTCGCGACACGCCGCCAGCCGCGCGGCGAGGCTGCCCACGTGCAGCTCCAGCTTGTGCCCGTCCGGGTCGAGAAAATAGAACGACGCCCCCTCGCTTTTGTTCTGCTTCCAGACGGTGACGCCCGCCTGCTCCAGCCTTTGCGAGAACGGTTCAAAATCTTCTTCCGCGACGGTAAACGCGTAATGGGTATAGTCGCTCTCCTGCGGCGGCACGTACTGGCGCGCCTCGTCGTACGACAGGCAGACCCACAGATCGCCGCAGGTGAGATAGGCCCCGGTATTCCAGCGGGCGTGCAGGGTCAGCCCCAGCAGCTCGTGCCAGAAGGTGACGCTTTTTTGCAGGTCGCTAACCGCGAGGGTCAGGTGGTTGAGAGATTGCAGCATGACGTGCCCTTTTGTTTTTCGCGCCGGACGTGGTACGGTAAAAGCATGAACATAAACCACGCCGTGCTCACCGTAAACCGCTGGTGGCTGCCTTCTTAAAGGCGGCACGGAGTTGTTTTCCCCATTTTCAGATAGCCGCCGAAAGGCGGCTTTCACATTTCTAAGACCCCTTTCGGCAACTGCACTTTAAGGAGTCTTTATGAACGCACCCACCATCCTCACTGGCGATCGCCCAACCGGCCCGCTGCATCTTGGCCACTTCGTCGGATCGCTGCGCCAGCGCGTTGCTCTGCAGCAGACGCACAACCAGTTTGTGCTGATTGCCGACCTGCAGGGGCTGACCGACAACGGTAGCAACCCGCAGAAGATCCGCGACAACATCCCCGAAGTGCTGGCTGACTACCTCGCCGCCGGCATCGACCCGAACCTGACCACGATCTGCCTGCAGTCCGCCCTGCCCGCCCTCGCCGAGCTGACGATGCTGTATATGAACATCGTCACCGTCGCCCGCGTGGAGCGTAACCCGACGGTGAAAAACGAGATTGCACAGAAGGGCTTCGCCCGCTCGCTGCCGGTCGGGTTTATGGCCTACCCCATCAGCCAGGCGGCAGACATCACCGCGTTCAAGGCCGAGTGCGTGCCCGTCGGCGACGACCAGCTGCCGATGATTGAGCAGACCAACGAGATTGTGCACAAGATGAACAACCTGCTGCCCGCCCCGGTGCTGCGCAACTGCAAGGCGATGCTGAGCGACACCAGCCGCCTGCCCGGCATCGACGGCAGCGCCAAGATGTCGAAATCGCTCGGTAACACGCTGCACCTTTCGGCCAGCGAAGAGACGATCCACCGTGCGGTGAGCGCCATGTACACCGACCCGAACCACCTGAAGGTGAGCGACCCGGGGCAGATTGAGGGGAACGTGGTGTTTACGTACCTCGACGCGTTTCATCCGGACAAGGAGAAAGTGGCGGCGATGAAGGCGCACTATCAGGCGGGCGGTCTGGGGGATCGGGTGTGTAAGAACGAGCTGGAGGCGTGCCTGCAGGAGCTGATTGCGCCGATGCGGGAGCGCAGGGCGATGTATATGCGGGATAAAGGGGAGCTGATGGCGATGCTGAAGCGCGGGACGGAACGGGCGCAGGGGGTGACGCAGGCGACGTTGAGGGAGGTGAAGGTTGGGCTGGGGGTGCCGGTGTTTAGCTAAGGTAGAAATAGCGGTGGAGTGCGTGGGAAGAGTACGAAGCCGCTAACTCGATTATTACGGAAATAAACGAGGCGCAATAAAGTATTAAATCCATTATTAGCCAATGTCGTTTATCATTCTTCCAAGAATGCTATATTCATGGATTCTTTATATGTTTAATGCGCGGCGTAAAATGATATGAGCAAGTTTATTATTTCCATGCTGAATACGTTACTGTGTGTTTTTGTGATTGCACTGTGCCTCATTTGCTTAGGTATTTCTGATAACTGGAAAGAATGCACTCTAGCTATAATCATTATTTTAGGAGGCACACACCTTACTTGTGTTTTACTGAATAGTGTATTGCCTCATAAGTTATCTATCTTAGAAGGAATACTGGAATTATTAGGAGGACCACTACTAGTTATAGGCGCACTTGTGTGCTTTTATGTATTCGAACCCTGGCCGCTAAAAATCATTGGGATGTTTGCGTGGATTGTTTTGATTTTCTTTGTACCTTCAACAATAAGGCCCAGGCGTTAACTCGGTCTATTAATAAACGTATACGTTATTGTTGAGAACACCCTAATCGAAGACGATCTTGATATATGCGGCATGGATGGCGATGCCCTGATTGAAGACTGCGAGGCAGCGTTTGGCGTTACGCTTGTCACTGAAGAAGATGGCTATGAGAAAACTTTTTCCCTCGCTGAAAACGAGTTTCTTTTTAGCACCGAGGGCATAGATTACTTTGGTATCTGCCGCTTGATTCGCAGGCTACGGGGCATTCCCGAACCTGTGATACGCGATTTAACCGTTGGCGAACTCCATGCAGTATTGGTTAAGGCTGTGAAAGAGCAGATAAAGCACGAGTGAATTTTTCTTACTACGGGCATGGGATGACATGCCCGTTACCTATCACTTTGGTCAGTTCAATGTCACCCGTAGCGGTATTAAAGTACAGATAGAAAAAATCTGCGTTTAACCGTTCGGGTTTCGACCAGACCTCCTTCACTTCCAGGCTACGCTTTTCCTTCACATACCCTAACGTTTCGAGATAAGCGCGCAACGGCTCAGCACTGGTAGCGCCTTTAAAAATGATACTGTTTGAAGGTTCGTAACCATCGCCCGAATGCGCCTCAAAATAATAGTCGTCCGTTACTTTTGGGGCGTTCTTAATATCCTTGTCTGTCAGTATCCGGTAGTGGAAAAAATCGTTTTCCGTATAAACGGTCGGCTCATCAGAATCAGATGCCACAAGCCATACAAACAACCATCCGAGGATAAAAACGGTGGCAACCGTGAGCGCACACCACTTGAGGACGCTTAAAAGGATTGTCATAGAAAATGTCCATAAAATGTCTCATCCTTGCCTCAGGTTGCATATCTTTCGGATGATGATCATCAGTAGCGCGGTAACGACGACCATCATCCCACCCAACACCCACAGGAATGATGGGTCTGCTTCACCATCAGCAAACCCCAAACCGGTGCGATTTAAAAAATCATTGCTGGCTTGAGATAAGTAATCGAGCAAGCCTCCCAGAGGAAACAGGACGATAAAGAAGGAAGCAATGAGGCATGCCAGACCAATCAGGAAATTATTTTTTAACTTTGCATGAAGCATAATCAGCCCTTCCTGTCACATCAATACGTCCATATGCCATCAACCCTTTACCACCAGGAACACGAATCTTCTTACGTGCAAGCAAAGATTGTCTGACCAGTTGAAAATCAGGGATATTATAGAACGTTATGCATCCCCACGACTCTCCCTCACCATTGGGCCTCAACGGATGAAGTCTAAATGAACCTCTGTCGACCCCATTCACAAATACGTTATCAGCCATGGTCGAAGCATTAAACAAGCCGAACCATTCAGAATGATCGGTCCCGTTCTTGAAGTCTTTTACAAACCGCTCAACCCGATTAGCAATACTGCCTTCCGGTGCATCAACAATCCAGTACGTACCCACTGGTAATGCAGCATTCCTGATAAAGGCGCACTCAGCAATATTGGTTACAGGTTCAATCCCTGAAAAAACGGGAAATGTCCCAACACCATAAACGTGTAGTTTCAGCCTTCTTCCATCGGCTGAGACATCGTTGTAATCCATCCGACAAATCTGCATAGCAATCCTCCCTGTCGCTTTGCGGAGAATGTTACATCCGATTTATTGGGTGCACCAGCGGAGTTAGATAATTCATTTAAAGAAGAAAAAATACGGACATGTATATTCACGTCCGTATTAACTTATCCTTTTACAGGATAAATGAAGGGAGATTTTAGATATTATTATTCTGCCAGACCATTTCCGCGCTTCACCATAGGTATATCTCCCGTATCATTCAGCGCTCCCGGAAACGTTTTTAACCACTGGGCGACTTTCTGCTTATTTATATTCACCACGCTCATACCTTCCAGGCATCCCCATAATTCTCTTGTATGCTGTGGGGTAATCACAATGCAGTCTTTCATAGCGCGTATTTTAACCGGCATGCCGTTGATAAAGCCCGCGCGGGTTAACCAGTCTCCGCCCAGAAGAAGGTATTTCATGTCTATGCGCGCATACAGTTCGCAGCAGGCGGCACTATCCTGCGGCGTTTCCGCGCGAGGGTGGACGGGCGCCGCGTTGGGCTGGTTGCCGTGAAGACGGCGGGCGCTGTTTTTGCGTACCAGCTCGCGGTTTTCAATCATGCCGGTGAAAGCGTCTGATTCTGTTTTGCAAACAGTAAACTCTGGCTTAAAATTCGTCGCAGCCATTTTCAACTCCCTTATAGTTGGTTGTGGTTAGCGGTATGGGGGTGTTGCAGCACCTTCATATCGCGAATCTCTAGTTACTTCCCCTTTCATAAAACCTTTTTCGTTAGGTTTTATTTATATTACCCATCATACTACTAAATATAAAAACAAAAGCAACCTTATCCATTAATTTATTAAAAATGAGAGGGTGATTCAGAAAATAATTATTTCTTTCATTCAATACTATAGCCATAAAAAACATTTGACATTAAAAATAATTTTTTGCTATTTACAAAAGTTATGCTTAACCCTAACAATTAAAACAAAGATGATTTTTTTATTATACAATGTTAAAATAAGAAGAAAAGGAGAATGAAAATGTATCAACGTACCATTGAAGAATTAAGACAGCACGCAGTAAATTGGTGGCCACAAAGCATTGTAGATGAACAATCTAGCACAAGTATAATTCCACAACTATTAGCGAGCCAAGACGATTTCATATCTATACTATCCCTTTATAAAGATAACAACCCACAAACATTGTTCACACTTATTGAATCAAGTGGCATGCCTGCTAATCTTTTTCTTAAACATCTTTGTGTTATCCTGGATTATGGCGGAGAACCTATTCAACGCTTAGGACGTGAGTTTGCCTCGATTTTCGAAAAAAATACTGAATCAAATGAATTTAAAATGTTTATTACATTAGATACTCAAGAAATTGAATATCGATTTGAGGCTCTACCTGTAAAGGGACTAAATAACACTAAACTTAAATTAGATGGTGAAAGTCTTCAAACACCACATGCGTTAACTTCGATATATAAAGATATGATAATGATTTTGATGTACGGAGCATTTAGCTCCTCTGCTGAACATGCTAACCTTTGCGCATGTGATATGGCTGCACGAGTGGGAGTGAAAGAAGTTTTAGATGAATATATCAAACAGCGTTACATTTATGTAAGTAAAATTACTGGGGGAGCAAAGGCTAACACCAGCGGACAACTGTTACAAAAATACGTTAAATCATTTATCTCAGAAAACCTAGGTTCAGATTACTCTGTAATAAGTAACGGAAAAATACTTCTCCATACAAACTCTGGTGAAATAAGAAGTCCGTTTGATATTGTTATAAAAAAAGATAGCAAAATTATTGGAATTGAAATAAGCTTCCAAGTTACAACCAACAGCACCATTGAACGTAAGGCAGCCAGCGCTCATAATAGAATGGTAGACATGCATAATAATGGATATCATATTGCCTATATAATTGATGGTGCAGGGAATTTTCAGCGAAGATCTGCTGTCTCCGTAATTTGTGAGTATAGCGATTGTACTGTTGCATTCTCTAATGAAGAATTATCACTGCTATGCAATTGGGTTAGAGAGGTGTTAAGTGATTAAATTTATTGACCTTTTTTCTGGAACTGGCGGAATACGCTTGGGCTTCGAACAAGCCATGAATCAGCTTTCTATAAAACACGAATGTGTCTATAGCTGCGAGATTGACAAAAAAGCCTGCCTCTCTTATCAATTAAATTTTGGTGAAAATCCATATGGTGACATAACCAAAGTTGATGCCAGTACATTACCAGATTTCGATTTTCTTCTGGCTGGTTTTCCTTGCCAGGCCTTTTCTCACGCTGGGCAGAGAAAAGGTTTTGAAGATACTAGAGGAACTTTATTTTTTGATGTTGCAAGAATATTAAAAGAAAAAAAACCAAAGTTTTTTTTATTAGAAAACGTGCGCGGTTTAATTAGTCATGACAAAGGTAATACATATAAAGTCATTGAAAACACGTTAAAAGAACTAGGATATGGCGTTGACTATCTTTTGCTCAATAGTAGTTCTTTTTCAGTACCACAAAATAGAGTTCGCATTTACATTTTTGGTGTGCTTAATACTCAACCTAAAATGTCATTAAGAACTAATCTCGGTGCTGTAGATTCGCATGATTTTAAAAATAAAGTCAAAGAATTTAACAACATAAAATATATCAAAGATATATTAGATCCGATCGTCGATGAAAAATACGTATGTAGCCAAAAATTCCAAAACATGATTAGAAAGGCTCATCCGGACCTTAATGAGATCCATGGATATCGCCTCATTGATTATAGAGGTGGAAAATCACTTCATTCATGGGAATTAGGTATAAAAGGTGAATGTACGCCTGAGGAAATTAATTTCATGAATCTTTTAATATCCAACCGGCGTAAAAAAATATTCGGGACACACAAGGATGGTAAGAGCCTTTCTAAAGAGCAAATAATGACTTTTTACTCTTCTATTGATTTTGATGAAGTGACAAAGTCATTAATCCAAAAAGGTTATTTATCGATAAAAGATGGTTTATATAATCCGGTTTGTGGGAATATGTCTTTTGAAGTTTTCAAATTCTTAGATCCAGATAGTATTAGTATTACTTTGACGGCTTCTGATAGTAATCGATTAGGTATATATCATAATAATATACTACGAAGGATTACGCCAAGAGAATGCGCTAGAATACAAGGTTATCCTGAGTCCTATCTATTGCTTGAAGATGATAATGCAGTCTACAAGCAAATGGGGAATGGTGTATCAGTACCTGTTATTAAAGCAGTAGCTATCGACTTTATTGAAAATAATATTATTAATATAGAAACAAAACGAGCAATATGAAATGAGATAATACCAATTTCAGCACAATAAAAGAAAAAATTTCTGTAATGAAGGCGTAGATTTACGCCTTCTCACCATAAAAGATCATTGAAAATATCATAGTATAATTTACATATACGTTTCAAGATGTCATCTTGCCATGATTATTTTACTTTTTATTTCCGGATTGATTAAGAAAGTGTTACACTGGAAAATAATCAAGGTTAAAAATTTATATGCACTATAGTAATTCATTACTAATATCTAAATATTTATACATACTGAACCGCCATCAATTTCAGTTAATTTATATATGCCAGTCAGATTATTTTATTATTACTGCTATCAACTGGATAGTTATTATTAATTAAGAATTAACCTTACTCAATACCAAAACAATAAATATTAATGATGCATTGTAAATAATAATCCATGATTATTCGAGTAGATATAAAATATAAAGCCCAGTTAAAGAGGTTAATTATCACCTCGATTAGAGTGAAGGCGGACTCAAAAAACCTCCAACTAAATAAAATCCAAATAATAAACAATAAACTTAATTTCAAGTTATCATTTTTATACTCTCATTACCATGACACCCATTTCATCAATAACCCATTGATTATAATAAATATTCTCCACTTGGACTTTATTTATTTCAACCAAGATAGTGAAGTTTTAGATAAATATCCATGCCGTTCATTCATTATTTTTTGAGGATTAGCAATCAATAACTTTTGAATGGTGAATATCTTCCATTCACTTTACTACTATGCATAATTGATTTTAGTATTCATTCCGTCACAATATTTTTATATTGCAACAAACTCCGGATTCTGCAGTTTCTCATACTATCAGTCATGTCGATGTTTTTTGTAACCCAACAATACAATAAATAAAAAATAAATCAGATGAATTTTAATATAATTAATTCATTTTCCAATAACATACTCATCTGCTCCAAAAGAATATTTAGTACCACTCCCCTCTGCGAAAGCGGTAAAATCGCCGCAAACTGGATAGCCCGAATATAGGTATTTAAACATCTTCACATCATCGCTTGTTACCGGCATACCATTCACGAGTGATAGCTTCGAAAAATCCATGCCCAAAAATTCTCGACCTCAGCTTCTTTCTATTCTGCTTTTGGGTCAATGCCCTAGACTATCAGTTTTAGCTTCATTACGCTTTGTTCTTGCATGCGCAAGCGTCAAAATAGACCAAACACCAAAAGTGAGATGATCCACTTTTTTCTGAGGGACGTCTGTATTTCATGTGCCATTATTTAATGACCTTTGGCCAAAACCTTTAGATAGAAACCCCTTCCATACGACATTTTGTATGTTTTATGTTCTGGGTTTGCAGTCTCGACCTGTCTGGCGTTGAGCTTCATCTGAGGGCACATTTCTTATCGAAGTTAAGATGCCCCCAATGATATCCGGATTTCTACGGACTATCACGGACAACTCAGGACGTAAAAATCGCTGCAAGCGTTGATCTTAAAGGGTTTAATGGACTTTCTCGGATGATCTTGGAAGTACTAATGGTGCCGAAGGCCGGACTCGAACCGGCACGTATTTCTACGGTTGATTTTGAATCAACTGCGTCTACCGATTTCGCCACTTCGGCACTGAAGGGGATGCGGAAACGTTGTGGATTATACCTGTCGCGCGCCGCCATGCAAGCGACGACGCGCTAAACCCGCGCTAAGTGCCCAAAAAACCAGCGCCCTTTGTCACTCCAGCTCAGACACCGCCAGCCGAATCACACCCGCCGCCTTCTGCTCCGGCAGCGCCAGCACCTTCGCCCACATCTCCTGCACCATATCGCAGGAGAGCTTCTCTTTGCCCGCCGCCTTTTCCGGCATCTGCAGCAACTGGATGTCCTCGCCGTACTTATCGGCAAGCACCTTCATAATCGGCCGCACGTCTTCGACTGCCGCCTCGCGCTCGGCCGGGGTCACGGTGTGGCGATTTTTGCCGTAGGCCGCGCGCATCATGTCGGCGTCGGCCTGCATGCGCCGCGCCATCAAATCTTTATCCAGCATGCGCATCGGGTTGATGCCGCCCTTCACCATCGGGTAGAGGAAGCGGAAGCAGGCGTCGTTGCTCACCTTCTGGATGGCGGCGGTCTGCTCCATGTTGATGGTCATGTAGTTCACCACGTTGGCGTCCGGGGCGTTTTGCAGGCGCGTCATCTGCAAATGCAGGATCTGCGGCTGAATGGTGTCGATAATCTGCTGCTCCGGCTCGCCCGCTTTTTGCAGGGCGGCCATCTGGTCGAGGATGCGCTGATGCAGCGCGGGCTCCTGCTCCTTAATCACCTGCCAGGCGGGCATCGCGTTAAGGGCGGAATCCATCTGCCGTTCCGGCGCGCGCTGCCTGTCGAAAAACACCCAGAACGCCACGGCGGCGGCCACCACAACAACCATCACGGTACGGGTCCACGTTTTATTCATCTCGCATCCTTATCCTTGAGTTGTGCCGGTTTACACCGGCACGCCGCTGTGGAAGCGAAACTCGTGGTCCGGTGTCGAGATAAGTGTGGCTTCAATTTCGCCAAAAAGCTTTATGCGCGGTGAGATATCGTCGTCGCTCACCTGCCGGGCAAGCGTCAGGTAGTCCTGATAATGGCGCGCTTCCGAGCGCAGCAGCGAAAGATAGAACTTCTGCAGGTCGTCGTCGAGGAACGGGGCCAGCGCGGCGAAGCGTTCGCAGGAGCGGGCTTCGATGTAGGCGCCGCAGATGAGCTTGTCGATCAGCGTCTGCGGTTCGTGGGTGCGCACTTCTTTCAGCATCCCTTTGGCGTAGCGGCTGGCGGTGATTTTGACGTACGGAATGTTGCGGGCCAGCATCGCCTCGCGCACCTGCCAGAAGTGGTGCAGCTCCTCTTTAATCAGCAGCACCATGCTGTCGATAAGCGCCTGGCCCCACGGATCGTCGGTTTTGGGCATCACGCTTTTGCCAATCTGCCTGTGCAGGGCGATGAAGTCCGGCTCCGGGCCGTCGCGGAAGGTGAACTGTTCGTAGGGCTTGAGCCAGTCGAGCAGCGCGTCGGCACCGCTTTCGTCGGCGACGTATTTACGCACCAGCAGCAGCGCGGTCTGGGCGGCCTTGAGCTCGCATACCATGTGGTCGGTGAGCAGCAGCGACAGGTTCACCGGGTCGCGGGCTTTATCAATCCATGCTTGCGGGGTCGGGCACTGGAGGAAGTTGAGTACGGGGGCGAGTATCTGCGGGTAATCCATGGTTCTGCCTTGAAAAAGCGGTGGCGCGCGCCACCGCCTGAAACGCTTAGTGACGCACGCCATCGTCGTCTTCGTCGACGTAATCTTCGTCGTCGCCTTCTTCGCCGTCTTCACCGTTCGGATCTTCGAAGTAGGTTCCCCAGCCGTCGTATTCCACTTCAAACTTCTCGGCCAGGTTCATCAGCTGTTCGACCTGCGCGTCGATCAGCTCCGCCTTCAGCGCGCCTTCGCTCAGGATGTCGCAGCAGATGACGGTGTCGCCCTCTTCCACTTCCAGCTCTTCCGGCTCGGTCACTTCGTAGCCCAGCTTGAAGGCTTCTACCGCCAGTTTTTCCAGCGCGTCGAAATCATCCGCAGAGAAATGGTGCTCGATGGTGTACAGCGCGTCCGGATCGCTACCGTCTTCCAGCAGTTCTTCAATAATCAGACGCGTCTCTTCGCGTTGCTCTTCCAGGTGTTCCGGGTTTGCCATGGCTCAATCCTCTTTAAAGTGCGGCAGATACTTCTATTTTCACACACGGACGGGTTTGCCTCCACCTTTGTTGGAAAGAATTGTGAAACGGGGTTGCAAATGAATAATTACACATATAAAGTGAATTTTAATTCAATAAGTGGCATTCGCCATGTGAGGATAAAATGTCTGATCTGTACAAGAAACACTTTCTGAAATTGCTCGACTTTACCCCTGCACAGTTCACCTCTCTGCTGACCCTTGCCGCACAGCTCAAAGCCGATAAAAAAAAGGGCAAGGAAGTACAAAAGCTTACCGGTAAAAACATCGCGCTCATCTTCGAAAAAGACTCGACCCGTACACGTTGCTCTTTCGAAGTTGCCGCATTTGACCAGGGCGCGCGCGTTACCTATTTAGGGCCGAGCGGCAGCCAGATTGGGCATAAAGAGTCAATTAAGGACACCGCGCGGGTGCTCGGGCGGATGTACGACGGCATTCAGTATCGCGGCCACGGCCAGGAAGTGGTCGAAACGCTGGCGCAATATGCGGGCGTGCCGGTGTGGAACGGGCTGACCAACGAGTTCCACCCGACGCAGCTGCTGGCGGACCTGCTGACCATGCAGGAGCACCTGCCGGGCAAGGCGTTTAACGAGATGACGCTGGTCTACGCGGGCGACGCGCGCAACAACATGGGCAACTCGATGCTGGAAGCGGCGGCGCTGACCGGGCTGGACCTGCGCCTGGTGGCCCCGAAAGCCTGCTGGCCGGAAGAGAGCCTGGTGGCGGAGTGCGCTGCGCTGGCGGAGAAGCACGGCGGGAAAATCACGCTGACGGAAGACGTGGCGGCGGGCGTGAAGGGTGCGGACTTTATCTATACCGACGTGTGGGTGTCGATGGGCGAAGCCAAAGAGAAGTGGGCGGAGCGGATTGCGCTGCTGCGCGGGTATCAGGTGAACGCGCAGATGATGGCGCTTACCGGCAACCCGGACGTGAAGTTCCTGCACTGTCTGCCGGCGTTCCATGACGACCAGACCACGCTCGGCAAGCAGATGGCGAAGGAGTTCGACCTGCACGGCGGGATGGAAGTGACGGACGAGGTGTTTGAGTCGCCGGCGAGCATCGTGTTTGACCAGGCGGAAAACCGGATGCATACGATTAAGGCGGTGATGGTGGCGACGCTTGGGGAGTGATTGACTCCTCTGCGGTCTGGTGCCCTCTCCCACGGGGAGAGGGAGAACACCGGCTCCATTTCATTGATTTTTCACCCCGAAAAAGGTACGTTTTCGCCTTAATTCCAGCGTGGACATGCCAGCATTATGCCGATTATTCAGTCTGTTGAACGTGCGTTGCAGATCCTCGACCTGTTCAACGAGCAGGCCACCGAGCTTAAGATCACCGACATCAGCAAACTGATGGGGCTGAGCAAGAGCACCCTCCACTCGCTGCTGAAAACCCTGCAGCTTCACGGCTATATCGATCAGAACCCGGAGAACGGCAAATATCGCCTCGGCATGAAGCTGGTCGAGCGAGGTCATTTCGTCGTGGGCTCCATCGATATTCGCCAGAAGGCGAAAGGCTGGCTGACGGAGCTGTCCCAGCGGACCGGGCAGACGACCCATCTGGGGATCCTGGACGGGCGTGAAGGGGTTTATATTGAGAAGATTGAAGGCAAGCTGGCGGCCATCGCCTATTCGCGCATCGGCCGCCGCCTGCCGGTTCACGCCACCGCCATCGGCAAGGTGTTGATTGCCTGGCTGGGCGAGGCCGAGCTGAACGCCCTGCTGGAGGGTTATCAGTACACGACCTTTACGCCCGCTACCCTTGCCTCACGCGAAGCGTTAATGACCGCCCTGACGCAGACCCGCGAGCAGGGTTACGCCATCGACCGCGAAGAGAACGAGCAGGGCGTGCGCTGCGTGGCGGTGCCGGTGTGGAACCATGAATCCCGCGTCATCGCCGCCCTGAGCCTGTCGACGCTGACCTCCCGCGTGGACGACGCCGAGCTGGCTAATTTCCGCGAGCAGCTTCAGCAGGCCGGGCTCGAGCTATCACGCGCGCTGGGCTACCCGGCCTGAGCCGTTAGATCGGCTCGTAGGTGAAGTAGTCGAAGTCCGCGTGGCAGCCGTCGCCGCTGATATCCTCGCAGTGCAGCCCCACAAACGCGCCGGTAAAGAAGCCGCGCCCGCCGATGTAGTCGTCCGACAGCTTCCACGCCTCATAGGTGACCGGCACGGCGTGCCACGTCTCGCCGTCGAACGAGTAGCTGTAGCGGTAGACCAGCGTATCCACGTCCACCCGCAGCCAGACGCTCTCCGCGCTCTCCGGCACCGGAATCGGCTGCTCGTGCAGCGGCCATGACGGCACGTTGTGGTCGAGCTGGATAACCTTAATCGTTCTGCCCTGCCCCTCCTCGTAGTCCACAAAGCAGTAGCTCCAGTTTTTACTGTTGTAGTAGCAGGTCAGCCCCGCGCTCTGCTGGAAGTGGACCGGCGAAAACTGCATCCGCGTCTCGGCCCGGAAGGCGAAGTGCTGCCAGCGGCGCGCCACCGTTGACTGGGTGAAGGTCGAGTTGAGCGAGTCGTTGCCGTAGAGCCGTAAATAGCCCGGCCGCGCGGTGAGCGAGCCGAGGGTGTCGTCGAACGGGATGCGCAGGGTCTGCAGTTCCGGGTCGAGCGAACTGGAGTCAAAATCCTCCCGCCAGTTGCCCGGAATGGATGCAGGATGCTCGGCCACCTGTGGGCCTTTCACGATCAGCTGCGCGTGCTTGCCGCCTTCCACGTACGGCCAGCCGTCGCGCCATTCAATGCGGGCGATGCCGGTCTCGCGCCCCAGCGGACAGTAGCCGCGCCCGCAGGAGGCCAGCAGCGGCACGCCGGGCAGGCGCAGCGGGCGGCTGGTGAGGTAGGCCATGTACCATTCCCCGGTGTGGATCTGCAGCAGCGAGCCGTGGCCGCTCTTCTGCAGCGGGTTCTCCGGCAGGTGCCAGCTGGTCATCATCGTCACGTCCGGGTGCAGCTCGTACGGCCCGTCGATATTTTTGGAACGCAGCACCACGACGGCGTGCTCGTAGCTGGTGCCGCCCTCGGCGACCATCAGGTAATACCATCCCGCGTGGCGATACAGGTGCGCGCCTTCGGTGTAGCAGAGCGGCGTGCCGGTAAACAGCGTTTTGCGCTCGGGCGAGAGGGTGCCGGTCTGCGGGTCAAACTCCTGCATCACGATGGTGTTGTGCGGATTGCTGTGGTGGCGCGGCCCCCACGGGCGGTAGATATAGTATTTGCGGCCATCGTCGTCGTGAAACAGGGACGGGTCAAACCCGCCGTTGCCCATCGGGATCGGCTCGCTCCACGGCCCCTCAATGGACGGCGCGGTGACGAGGAAGTTGCGGCCGTTTTTCCACGGCGAATCGACAATCTTCACGTCGGTGTAGAGCAGCCAGAACCTGCCGTCGGCGTAGCTCAGGCACGGCGCCCAGATGCCGCCGGAGTCCGGGTTGCCCTTCATGTCCAGCATCGACACGCGGTCCAGCGGCGTGCTGACCAGCGACCAGTTTTTCAGGTCGCGGGAGTGGTAGATGCGCACGCCCGGGAACCACTCGAAGGTCGAAGTGGCGATGTAGTAGTCCTCGCCCTGGCGGCACAGGGACGGGTCCGGGTTGAAGCCGGTGAGTATCGGGTTAGTGATTTGCATAGTGCCTCCGGTTAATGGGATGCGGCTGTCGCGGCGTCGGGAACGGCCTCGCCCTGCGATGCGCGGTGCTTGATCAGCTGCTGGCTGATGGCCTCCACGCGGGCGTCGGTGAGCTTGTAGAACGACAGCATGATGAACATGCCCGCGTAGAGCACCACCGGCACCACGCAGAACAGAATTTTGATGGTGGTGAGCACCTCCACCGGCTGCACGCTGCTGCTGGCGGAGTAGTTCACGTACGCCAGGATCCAGCCCACTACCGCCCCGCCAATCGCCAGGCCAATCTTCAGGCTGAACAAATAGGTGGAGAACACCAGCCCGTCGAGGCGGCGACCGCTGCGGCTCTCCTCGTAGTCCACCACGTCAGAGGCCATCAGCCACTGCAGCGGCGTGGTGGTGTTGAAGACGAACAGGAACAGAATGTTGAGGGCGAAAATCAGGGCGATGTGCTCGGCCGGGGTGACGAAAATCAGCAGGCTGATCAGCGAGTAGGCGACGATGATCCACTTGAAGGCGGTAACGCGGTCGAAGCGCCCCAGCAGGCGGGAAGAGCAGAGCGAGCCGAACATGGTAGCGAGGCTGCCGTAAAGTAAAAACTGGGTCGCCATCTCCGGGTGATCCATCACGTATTTCACGAAGTAGAGCGTCGCCCCGCCGCGCACCACGTTGGAGCAGGTCGCCATCATCTTGAACGCGCACATGATCCGCCACTGGGTGTTGCCCAGCAGCAGCTTAAGATCTTTCGCCACCGACGAGCCCGGCTGCACCTCAAAGGTATAGCGCTCTTTGGTGGTAAAGAAGCAGACGTAGAGCAGCACCACGCCGCTCAGGCCCAGCACGCACATGGCGCCGAAATAGCCCAACTGCTCGTTCCCTTTACCGATGATGCTCACCAGCGGCAGCGCGATGCCGCTGATGGCGAGCGAGCCCGCCGCCGCCAGGAAGAAGCGCCAGGACTGAAGGGCGTGCCGCTCTTTCGGGTCGGCGGTGATGACGCCCGGCATGGCGCAGTACGGGACGTTAACGAAGGTGTAGACCAGGGTCAGGAGAATGTAGGTCACGCAGGCGTAGATGATCTTGCCCTGCGCGGAGAAGTCCGGCGTGTAGAAGGTCAGCACGCAGACGATGCCAAACGGGATGGCGCCCCACAGCAGGAACGGGCGGAACTGGCCGTGCCGCGTTCGGGTGCGGTCCACCAGCAGCCCCATCAGCGGGTCGGTGACGGCGTCGAGCACGCGGGAGACCAAAAACAGCGTACCCATAATGCCCGCCGACAGGCCGAAGACGTCGGTGTAGAAGTAGGCCAGCAGGAACATCGTGGCCTGCCAGACGAAGCCGCAGGCGGTGTCACCGAGCCCGTAGCCAATTTTGTCTTTCATGGTTAATTGCGTCATCAGAATTACACCCTTATGTAGTGTGCTGAATTACAACATCGTGTTAATGGAGTGTAATGAGCTGTTCAATTAACCAGCAATGGTCATATCTTATTTCTGAATTACGTTATTTTGCTTTTGTGACGCCAACGATATATCTCAAATCATTGTTTATATTGCTAAATAACAGAAATGACAAAGCCGTCCACGGAATATTTCCCGCAGACGGTTTTATCTCAGAAAATAATTAAATGCCGAGCGCTTTTTTACCGGCGTTAATTACCTCAATAATTTTATCGGTGTCATAAATACAGCCTTTCCAGGTGCCGCCGCTCACCGACTGCAGTGCCGCCCACAGCCGGGTATCGTCCGGCAAAAAGTCATGGGCGTGCAGATCCGGGTGCGTCTGCCTGACTGCCAGTTCGCGCGCGCCCTCTTCCGGCGTCAGCGGGTTGTCCGCCGTGCCGATAAAGTTCACGCTGCCAGTTAACGTCAGACGATCCACGGCAATCTCGATGATGTCGTTATCGCGCAGCTTGCCAATCGGCCCGCCCGCCAGAGCCTCCGGCGACACGTGGCCGAAGCAGGCGCCCGTAGACACGCCTGAGAAGCGCGCATCGGTGATGAGCGACACCGTCTTGCCCCACGAGATATGCTTCAGCGCGGAGGTGAGCTGATAGGTCTCTTCCATGCCGGTGCCGGACGGCCCGCCGCCGATAACCACCATGATATCGCCCTGCGCAATCTCTTCCCGCTTGATGGCCTTGATTGCCTGCGCCTCCGAGACAAACACCCGCGCCCGGCCGGTGTGGCGGTACACGCCATCTTCGCCCACCACCGACGGATCGATCGCCGTGGCCTTGATCACCGATCCTTCCGGCGCGATGTTGCCCGTCGGGAAGCAGACCGTCGAGGTCAGCCCTTTCGCTTTTGCCTTCTCCGGCGGCAGGATCACGTCATCCGGATCCACGCCGTCCTGCTCGCGCAGGCACTGGCGGAAACGTGCCCGACGCTCGGATGCCTGCCACCAGTCGAGGTTCTCGCCCACCGTCTGGCCGGTTACGGTCATGGCGTCCAGATGCAGCAGACCGAGATCGCGCAGGTGGAGCATCACCTCCGGCACGCCACCCGCGAGGAAGGCACGCACGGTCGGGTGATAGTCGGGGCCGTTGGGCAGCACGCTCACCAGGCGCGGCACCCTGCGGTTAACGCGCGTCCAGTGTTCAACGTCCGGGATCGTGCAGCCCGCCGCGTGGGCGATGGCAGGAATGTGCAGCAGTAAATTGGTGGAGCCGCCGAACGCCGCGTGGATCACCATCGCGTTTTCGATGGCTTTGTCGGTGAGGATATCGCGCGTGGTGATGCCGCGGTTATCCAGCTCGCTCACCGCGCGCGCCGACTGGCGGGCGATCTCCAGCCACACCGCCTGTCCGGACGGAGCCAGCGCGGAGTGCGGCAGCGCCAGGCCCAGCGCTTCCGCGACCACCTGCGAGGTGCCCGCCGTGCCGAGGAACTGACACCCGCCGCCCGGCGAGGCGCAGGCGCGACAGCCCAGTTCGGCGGCCTCCTGCAGGGAGAGTTCATGGTTGGCGAAGCGAGCGCCGATGGTCTGCACCTTGCCCGCGTCTTCCCCCACGGTTGGCGGCAGCGTCGCCCCGCCCGGCACCAGAATGGTCGGCAGGTCGTGCATGGAAGCCAGCGCAATCATGGTGGCGGGCAGCCCTTTATCGCAGGTTGCCACGCCGATCACCGCCCGACGCGTCGGCAGGGAGCGGATCAGGCGGCGAAACACGATCGCCGCGTCGTTGCGGTACGGCAGGGA
The DNA here is from genome assembly GCF_008364625.2 of Enterobacter dykesii. Taxonomy (NCBI): domain Bacteria; kingdom Pseudomonadati; phylum Pseudomonadota; class Gammaproteobacteria; order Enterobacterales; family Enterobacteriaceae; genus Enterobacter; species Enterobacter dykesii. The sequence goes on along the minus strand of NZ_CP126604.1, from coordinate 520,018 downwards.
GTCGAACATGCCGTGCGTCCCCTGCGAGCGCCCGTCGCACGGATCGCTGACGAAGGCCGCAAACGGGATCCCGCCGTTGCGGGTGATCTCCTTCGCCGCCGCCTGCATCTGCATGCCGATCTCCCAGTGGCCGGTGTGGTAGCCGAGCGCGACCGGGCGTCCGTCTCCGGCGCGGATGCCGCCTTGGGTGCCGATAATCAGCACCTCTTTGCCGGTCAGCTTGTTGGCGTCCCAGCCCATCCCGGCGTTCTGCGTCATGCCGAACAGGTTGCCGCTAGGAGATTCCATCAGCATCTGCGGGGTCAGCGGCAGCGCGCCCTGCGGCCCCGCCGCGTGGGTGATCACCGCATAAAACGCGTCGTCCTGCGGGGTGAAAATGTTCTCGATGGTCATGGTTATCGTCCGGCTCAGCAGAGCTTGAGCTGTTGCAGCAGGGTTTTCAGCTGCGCCTTGCGCGGCTCGTCCAGCGGTGAGGCGGGCGGCAGCACGTGCGTGGAAATCGGGCGGCCGCAGAGCACAATCGCCTCTTTAATGACGTTCACAAACGGCGTATCCAGCTGATACATCTGCGGTATTTGCAGCAGGGTCTGATGATACTCAGCCGCTTTCGCCACGTCTTTATCCCGCCAGGCTTTCAGAAGATTCACCGACACCTGTGGGGCAAAGTTCCCGCTCGCCGAGATCGCCCCGTCGCCGCCGAGCAGCAGGGTATTAAAGAGGTGATCGTCGTAGCCGCAGAGCACCGTGAAGTGCGGATGAGCGGCTTTGACGGTATGGATCATGCTGCGCAGGTGGGCGACGGAGTCGATGGTGTCTTTGATGCCGATAATGTTGCTGCGCGAGTCGGCCAGGGTTTTGACCAGCGCCGGAGTCAAGTCCTGCCCGGTCAACGCCGGGAAGTTATAGAGCATCACCGGCAGCGTGACGCTGTCGGCCACCTGCTCGAAATAGCGGATCAGGTTCGCTTCCGACACTTTCCAGTAGTAGGGGTTAATCACCACGATACCGTCCGCGCCCGCCTGCTGCGCGTGCTGGCTCAGTTCAATGGTTTCCCGGGCGTTGGTGCCGCCGGTGCCGATCAGGACCGGCACGCGACGATCGACGTGATCGATAGCAAAGCGGGCAATGGTTTTGCGCTCTTCGGCGCTAAGCTGGGAGAACTCGCCGCCGCTGCCCAGGAAGAACAGGCCGTCAACGCCTGCCTTGATGAGATCGTCGATCAGCGCGGCGGTGCCCGGCTTATCGAGCTGGCCGTCGGCGGTAAAGATGGTGGAGACAGGGGGAATGATTCCCGTGAACAACGCGGACTGCGGCATGAGATCTCCTTGCTGAATCATTTTGTTCTACATTATAGAACAGCGTTCATTAAATTAACGATCATACTATGACGCAGGAAAAGCGCAGGTAAATGAGAGATGAAGAGGGAGTGCGGGAATTTTAAGCTGGATCACATATTGCGTGGGTGCGGTCTGGTGCCCTCACCCCTGCCCTCTCCCACAGGGAGAGGGAGTAAACCCGCTTAGCCGATCAGCATCTTCACCACAACCTTACGCACCTGCGCCGGCGCCCCCACCGCACACAGCGGCTTATGCACTTCACCCGGCCAGAACACCACAAAATCCCCCTCGCTCAACACCACGGTTTTCTCCTGCTCGCCTTCAGGCAGGAACGCGATGTCTTTGTCCGCCAGCCAGTCGGTGTCCGGCGTGCCGTGCGGCAGGGTGCTGAAGGTCATCCCTTCCTGGCCCTTCATTACGATCTGAATATCCAGATAGCGCGCGTGGTACTCGGCGCGGCGCTCGGCGAACGGCTGGGTCATGTCTTCCGAGACCAGATAAAACAGGCTGTTGCCGTTGATGTCGTGTTTCCCGAGCGGCGTGGCGTCGGTGACGTGGGCTTTAACGTGCTCAATGGCCTGACGCAGCGCGTCAGGCAGCCAGGACTGCAGATGGTGGATGTTGCCGATAATCATGTGAAATCCCTCTATGTAAAACAACGTTTCATTTTTATCAGTTATACGAGAGTTAAGACTGCCATACCAGCCCTTTTTCGAGGAGGTTTGCGCGAGCGCATGTTTATCGGGAAAGGTGTTAACCCACTGTTAATCCTGCCCAGGCATTTATGCAGAGGTTATGCATAACCTCGATCAGCGCTTATCATCCGACTGTTCTAACCTCTTGATCATGCTCTCTAATTAACAAAACCCGTTGCCGTCTCACACTTTACTGTTTTGATAAATTGCTCTAAAAAACCATAATTATTTATTGATTTTCCTTAAGTCAAAAATAGTTAATTACGTTAATTGCATAGCCATTCTTATGTATAATATTTATCATTTAAAATCAACCACATAACAACACATTTCAAAAGATTAAAATCTACAAAATAATAACAACCTCAAATAATGCCACCTGATCCTGCTTAGCTATTCACCTCTCAATAATATGAAATTAATCATTATCTGATGCGAATCATGCAAATGAAAACAAACCGTTTAATATCCAGTTTCGCGTGAGCAATATCACAATACGGATTATTTAACTGCCTAGTATGAATCACGAAATCAATTGAGCTTAGCCGCCATGAAATTAAACACATCACATGGCGCATGCCCTTTTTATTCTGAAAAACAGTTAAAGGAATAATTATGGAAAAGCATTACGTCGGTTCTGAAATTGGTCAATTGCGTAGCGTTATGCTGCACCGCCCAAATTTAAGTCTGAAACGTTTAACGCCATCAAACTGTCAGGAGCTGCTTTTCGATGACGTGCTCTCGGTTGAGCGGGCAGGTGAGGAGCATGACATCTTCGCCAACACGCTACGCGAGCAGGGTGTGGAAGTCCTGCTGTTGACCGACCTTCTGACACAAACCCTTGATATTGCAGAAGCGAAAGCCTGGCTTCTGGATACCCAAATCTCTGACTACCGCCTCGGCCCCACCTTTGCCGGCGACGTGCGCGGCTGGCTGGCGGATATGCCGCACCGCGAACTGGCGCGCAGGTTAAGCGGCGGATTAACCTACGGCGAAATTCCGGCGGCCATTAAAAATATGGTGGTGGATACCCACACGGCGAATGATTTTATTATGAAGCCGCTGCCAAACCATTTATTTACCCGCGATACCTCGTGCTGGATTTATAACGGCGTCTCTATTAACCCAATGGCGAAACCGGCCCGTCAGCGTGAAACCAATAACCTGAGGGCAATATATCGCTGGCACCCGGCGTTTGCCGACGGCGATTTTATTAAGTATTTCGGCGACGAAAATATTAATTACGACCACGCCACCTTAGAAGGCGGTGATGTATTAGTCATTGGCCGCGGCGCGGTACTGATCGGCATGTCCGAGCGCACGACGCCGCAGGGCGTGGAGTTTCTCGCCAACAGCCTGTTTAAGCACTGTCAGGCCGAGCGCGTGATCGCCGTTGAGCTGCCAAAACACCGCTCCTGCATGCACCTCGACACCGTCATGACCCACATCGACGTGGACACTTTCTCCGTCTACCCGGAAGTGGTGCGCAAGGACGCCCAGTGCTGGACGCTCACCCCGGACGGACGCGGCGGCCTGCTTCGCACCCAGGAGACCGACCTGCTGCACGCTATCGAGAAAGCGCTCGGCATTAGCCAGGTGCGCCTGATCACCACCGGCGGCGACGCCTTTGAAGCCGAACGCGAGCAGTGGAACGACGCCAACAACGTGCTGACCATCCGCCCCGGCGTGGTGATTGGCTACGAGCGCAACGTCTGGACCAACGAGAAGTACGACAAAGCAGGCATCACCGTGCTGCCCATTCCTGGCGACGAACTCGGACGCGGGCGCGGCGGCGCGCGCTGCATGAGCTGCCCGCTGGAACGCGACGGAATTTAAAGGAGCCATCATGGAACGAAAACCCACTCTGGTTGTGGCCCTCGGCGGCAACGCGCTGCTCAAGCGCGGCGAGCCACTGGAAGCGGAGATCCAGCGCCAGAACATCGAGCAGGCCGCGCGCACCATCGCCGGATTAACAGAACAGTGGCGTGTGGTGCTGGTGCACGGCAACGGGCCGCAGGTCGGGCTGCTGGCGCTGCAGAACAGCGCCTATGACAAAGTCACGCCCTACCCGCTGGACGTTCTCGGTGCCGAAAGCCAGGGAATGATCGGCTACATGCTCCAGCAGGCGCTGAAAAACAATCTTCCGCAGCGCGAGGTGAGCGTCCTGCTCACGCAGGTAGAAGTGGACGTCGCCGACCCGGCCTTCAGCAACCCCACCAAATACATCGGCCCGGTCTACAGCGAAGCCCAGGCAAAAGCGCTGGCCGCGGAAAAAGGCTGGGTGTTTAAGGCCGACGGCAGCTACTTCCGCCGCGTGGTGCCGTCACCGCAGCCGAAGCGCATCGTCGAGAGCGACGCCATCACGGCGCTGATCCAGCGCGACCACCTGGTGATCTGCAACGGCGGCGGCGGCGTGCCGGTGGTTGAGAATGCCAATGGCTATCGCGGCATTGAGGCGGTGATCGACAAAGACCTCTCCGCCGCCCTGCTGGCGCGCCAGATAGAGGCCGACGCCCTGCTGATCCTGACCGATGCCGACGCGGTGTATCTCGACTGGGGCAAATCGACCCAGCGCCCGCTGGCGCAGGTGACGCCGGAGCTGCTCAGAGGCATGCAGTTCGACGCCGGCTCGATGGGGCCGAAAGTGGCCGCCTGCCGCGAGTTTGTTGAAGCCTGCAACGGCATGGCCGGGATCGGCGCGCTGGCCGACGGCGCGGAGATCCTCGCGGGCGAGAAAGGCACGTTGATTCGTAACTAATTCAAATTTAAAAAGGATTTACCCATGACCATCAACCTGAAAAACCGCAACTTCCTGAAACTGCTGGACTACACCCCGGCGGAGATCCAGTACCTGATCGACCTCGCCATCGAGCTGAAGGCGGCTAAAAAAGCCGGGCGCGAAAAGCAAACCCTGGTCGGGAAAAACATCGCCCTGATTTTTGAAAAAACCTCCACCCGCACCCGCTGCGCCTTTGAAGTGGGCGCGTTCGACCAAGGCGCGCAGGTCACCTACCTCGGCCCAAGCGGCTCGCAGATCGGCCATAAAGAGTCGATGAAGGACACCGCCCGCGTGCTGGGCCGCATGTATGACGGCATCGAATACCGCGGCTACGGCCAGGCCATCGTCGAAGAGCTGGGCGAGTACGCGGGCGTGCCGGTGTGGAACGGCCTGACCGACGAGTTCCACCCCACGCAAATCCTCGCCGACCTGATGACCATGCTGGAGCACGCGCCGGGCAAAACCCTGCCGGAGCTGAGCTTTGCCTATCTCGGCGACGCGCGCAACAACATGGGCAACTCGCTGATGGTCGGCGCGGCCAAGATGGGGATGGATATCCGCCTCGTCGCGCCGAAATCCTTCTGGCCGGAAGCCGGGCTGGTTGAACAGTGCCGCGCCATCGCCAAAGAGACGGGCGCGCGTATCACGCTCACCGACGACGTGGAAGAAGGCGTGCAGGGGACCGATTTCCTCTACACCGACGTGTGGGTCTCCATGGGCGAGCCGAAGGAAGCCTGGGCCGAGCGCGTCAGCCTGATGAAGCCGTATCAGATTAATGCAGACGTCATGAAGGCCACCGGCAACCCGAACGTCAAGTTCATGCACTGCCTGCCGGCGTTCCACAACGAGCACACCAAAGTGGGCCGCGAGATAGAGATGGCGTACGGCCTGAAGGGGCTGGAGGTGACGGAAGAGGTCTTCGAATCACCGAACTCCATCGTTTTCGACGAAGCAGAGAACCGCATGCACACCATTAAAGCGGTCATGGTGGCGACACTCGGCGACTAATCACCGCCCGGCGCGCCGCGGGGTGCGCCGGGTTTAAGGAGAACATCATGGGCAAGTTTAAGTTTCCCTCCGCTTACACCATTCTCTTTTTCCTGATTGCCGTTGTGGCGGCGCTGAGCTGGGTCGTCCCCGCCGGTCAGTACCAGATGGCGATGAACGAAACCCTCGGTAAAGAAGTCCCGATTGCCGGAACGTACGCGCACGTGGCGGCACATCCGCAGGGGCTGGTTTCCGTCCTGATGGCGCCCATCGCCGGGCTGTACGATCCGGTCTCCGGCCAGGCCGGGGCGATCGACGTCGCGCTGTTTATCCTGATCATCGGCGGTTTTCTCGGGATCGTCACCAAAACCGGGGCGATTGACGCCGGGATCGAGCGCGTTACCACCCGGCTGCGCGGGCGCGAGGAGTGGATGATCCCGATCCTGATGGCGCTGTTTGCCGCGGGCGGCACGATTTACGGCATGGCCGAAGAGTCGCTGCCGTTCTACACCCTGCTGGTGCCGGTGATGCTGGCCGCCCGGTTCGATCCGGTTGTCGCCGCCTCTACCGTGCTGCTCGGGGCGGGGATCGGCACGCTCGGCTCTACCATTAACCCGTTTGCCACGGTGATCGCCGCCAACGCTGCCGGGATCCCTTTCACTAACGGCATCGCCCTGCGCGTGGCGCTGCTGGTCATCGGCTGGGTCATCTGCGTGGCGTGGGTGATGCGCTACGCCCGTAAGGTGCGCCAGGATCCGTCGCTGTCGATCGTCGCAGACAAACAGGAAGAGAACCGCGCCCATTTCCTCGGCGACAAGGGCGAACAGTCGCTGGAATTCACCCCGGTGCGCAAAATCATCCTGGTGATTTTTGCCCTCGCCTTCGCGGTGATGATCTACGGCGTGGCGGTGCTGGGCTGGTGGATGGCGGAGATCTCCGCGGTGTTTCTCGCCAGCGCGATTATCGTCGGCCTGATTGCCCGCATGAGCGAAGAGGAGCTGACGTCGACGTTTATCAACGGCGCGCGAGATTTGCTGGGCGTCGCGCTGATTATCGGCATCGCGCGCGGTATCGTAGTCATCATGGATAAGGGGATGATTACCCACACCATTTTGCACAGCGCGGAAGGGCTGGTCAGCGGGTTGTCCACGGTAGCGTTTATCAACGTGATGTACTGGCTGGAGGTCGTGCTGTCGTTTCTTGTGCCTTCTTCATCCGGCCTGGCCGTTCTGACGATGCCGATCATGGCGCCGCTTGCCGATTTCGCTAACGTCAACCGCGACCTGGTGGTGACGGCTTACCAGTCGGCCTCCGGCATCGTTAACCTCCTCACGCCCACTTCTGCCGTCGTGATGGGCGGGCTGGCTATCGCCCGCGTGCCCTACGTGCGTTATCTGAAATGGGTGGCGCCGCTGCTGGGCATTTTAACGGTGGTGATTATGGTGGCGTTAAGTCTGGGTGCCTTGTTGTGATTTGCCGGATGGCGCTGCGCTTATCCGGCCTACGGATCGGTGCCGTGCCACCGGTTATTACAGGAACTGATATGGGAACTATGATGGATTACGAAGAGTACTCTCCCAAAGAGCAACTACAGCTGACGGTCTGCCAGCGCCTGATCGCAGAAAAGAGCTATCTCTCTCAGGAGGAGATCCGCCGGGATTTGCAGGAGCGTGGTTTTGAGACCATCAGCCAGTCCACCGTTTCACGTCTGCTTAAATTGCTCGGCGTCATAAAAATTCGAAATGCCAAAGGGCTAAAGATTTATTCGCTGAATCCCCAGCTGCGCCCTGCCCCCGACGCCGCGCGTACCGTGTCCGAAATGGTGGTCAGCGTCGAGCACAATAGCGAGTTTATCCTTGTGCACACCGTCGCCGGATATGGCCGCGCGGTGGCGCGTATTCTGGATTATCACCAGCTACCGGAAATTTTAGGCGTGGTGGCTGGCAGCAGTATCGTCTGGGTCGCTCCCCGGGTCGTGAAGCGCACCGCGCTGGTGCATAAGCAAATTAATTATTTACTCAGAACGCATTAATATTCATAAAGAACCGTTTGCATTGAGTAAAGCGTGCATTAAATCGCTTGATCCCAAAAGCGAGCTGCGTATAATGCCCGACAATTTGCCGGGAGGAAGCATGGTCAAGCGTGTACGACATAACGTCTTACCGCGTCTGAAATCAGACGCTGGCCTGCCGTTTTTCTTCCCGTTGCTAAATCTATTCCCAGAGCCCCTCATTTGAGGGGCTTTTTTTTGCCCGGCGTCAGGAGATAAACATGAATCCGCTTTATCAAAAACACATCATTTCCATAAACGACCTCAGCCGCGAAGAGCTGGAACTGGTTCTGGAAACCGCGGCAAAACTGAAGGCCAATCCGCAACCGGAGCTGCTGAAGCACAAGGTGATTGCGAGCTGCTTCTTTGAAGCCTCGACCCGCACCCGTCTCTCCTTTGAGACCTCCATGCACCGCCTGGGCGCGAGCGTGGTGGGCTTCTCGGACAGCAGCAACACGTCGCTGGGTAAAAAAGGCGAAACCCTGGCGGATACCATTTCAGTAATCAGCACCTACGTCGACGCGATTGTGATGCGTCATCCGCAGGAGGGCGCGGCGCGCCTGGCGACCGAGTTCTCCGGCGGCATTCCGGTGCTGAACGCCGGTGACGGTGCCAACCAGCATCCGACGCAGACCCTGCTGGATCTGTTCACCATTCAGGAGACGCAGGGCAAGCTCGAGAACCTGAACATCGCCATGGTTGGCGACCTGAAGTATGGCCGCACCGTCCACTCCCTGACCCAGGCGCTGGCGAAATTTAACGGCAACCGCTTCTTCTTCATCGCGCCTGACGCGCTGGCGATGCCACAATACATTCTCGACATGCTGGATGAGAAAGGCATTCAGTGGAGCCTGCACGCCAGCATCGAAGAGGTGATGAGCCACGTGGATATTCTGTACATGACCCGCGTGCAGAAAGAGCGTCTGGATCCGTCCGAGTACGCCAACGTGAAGGCGCAGTTCGTGCTGCGCGCCAGCGACCTTGAGGGCGCGCGCGACAACATGAAGGTGCTGCACCCGCTTCCGCGCATCGATGAGATCACCACAGACGTGGACAAGACGCCGCACGCCTGGTACTTCCAGCAGGCCGGAAACGGCATCTTCGCCCGCCAGGCGTTACTGGCACTGGTTCTGAATCGCGAATTGGCACTGTAAGGGGAAACGACCATGACACACGATAACAAACTCCAGGTTGAAGCCATCAAGCGCGGCACCGTGATTGACCACATCCCTGCGCAGGTGGGCTTTAAGCTGCTGACGCTGTTCAAACTGACCGAAACCGACCAGCGCATCACCATCGGCCTGAACCTGCCGTCGGGCGAGATGGGCCGCAAGGACCTGATTAAAATCGAGAACACCTTCCTGACCGACGAGCAGGTCAACCAGCTGTCGCTGTACGCGCCGGACGCCACCGTCAACCGCATCGACGAGTATGAAGTTGTCGGTAAATCCCGCCCGAGCCTGCCGGATCGCATCGAAAGCGTGCTGGTCTGCCCGAACAGCAACTGCATCAGTCACGCTGAGCCGGTTTCTTCCAGTTTTGCAGTGAAAAAACGCGCCGATGACATCGCGCTCAAATGCAAATACTGTGAAAAAGAGTTTTCTCATTATGTGGTGCTGGCCAACTAATTGAGGTTGGTAATGAAATCCCGGCTGTTATAATGGCCGGGAACATTCTTAACGCTGTAATTCTGGAGAAAACATGAGCAAAGTACTCGCGACGGAAAATGCACCAGCGGCTATCGGCCCTTACGTTCAGGGCGTTGATCTGGGTAGCATGATCATCACTTCCGGTCAGATCCCGGTGAACCCAAAAACCGGCGCGGTGCCGGAAGACGTCGCGGCACAGGCGCGTCAGTCGCTGGAAAACGTGCAGGCTATCGTTGAATCTGCCGGTCTGAAAGTGGGCGATATCGTGAAAACCACCGTTTTCGTGAAGGATCTGAACGATTTCGCGACCGTTAACGCCACTTACGAAGCGTTCTTCACCGAGCACAACGCCACCTTCCCGGCGCGCTCCTGCGTGGAAGTGGCCCGTCTGCCAAAAGACGTGAAAATTGAAATCGAAGCGATTGCGGTACGTCGCTAATTCGCTTTGGCGATAAAAAAGGCAGCCCGGGCTGCCTTTTTTGTTGCTTGCTACTGATTCCTCGTCGCCCTGAGCAGCGTCTCCAGCGGATAGACCGCCGCAATCACCACCTCGTCCTGAACCTTCGCCGCGTTATCCAGCTCGCTCTGAATCGAGGCTATCTCTTTATCATCCAGCGTGCCCTGGCGCGCCACCAGATCCGTCAGCCTCAGGCCAATGGAGGCCAGCTTATCCACCTCCTGAATCACTGGCTTCATCCCCTTCAGCTGATAGCTGTTTTCGCTTAGCGCCAGCGCGTCGCTGGTGTTGTTCTGCCACCGATTGAAAACGTGGCGCAGCGCGTCGGCGCTTTCCGCGTCTTCCGCATCGCTCACCAGGCGGTCCGCCCATTTGTTCATCTGGCGCACGGTGGCGCTTTCGGCGTTCAGCGCATCGGCGAAGCGGTTGAGCGGTTCGAACTGATGGTAGTTTCCGGCCTGGAACTTCAGGTGCTGGCGGGTGTAATACTGCGCGGGCTCTACCGCCTGCGCGAGGATCTGCAGCGGCAGCGTGTCGGCATTACCGGCAAGGCGCGTGAACTGCACCTGCTGCTGGGTATGCTGCTGCAGCCCGACCGACACCGTCGACCAGCTGTCCATCGCCTGCAGGCGGGTGTACATGTTGTCGACATCGTTGACGTCCTGCGCGGACCACAGCCGCTCCGCCACCGCAAAGGTGCGCGGCCACAGGCGGATATCCAGCACCGGCGCCACCACGTTTTCCGCCCACAGCGCGGCTTCACCGCCGAGCAGGTTGGCCTGATTCGCCACGTCCGGCACGACGGGCGGAATGCCTTTCGGCACCGCGTCCAGACGCGTGCCGCTGATTGGGTAACGCGTATTCCCCACCAGGAAATAGCCGGTGAGCTTGTCGTTATCGACGGAGACCACCGGGCGCGTCTCGCCCATCCAGGTGTCGACGGTGAAGGTCACCTGGTTGTCGTCACGCCATTCAATATCCTGCACCGCGCGGCGCGATTTCCCGGCAAAATCAATAAATCCGCGCCAGCCTGCGTCCCCTTTCACCAGCGTGAAGCTCCCCTCCACCGGCTTGCCCTTCAGGCGCGGCATGGAAAAGGCCCAGCTCTGGACGCTGTCGGTGTCTGCAATCACATCCACGCCGTTCAGACCCTGCGGGACAATTTCGTTGCGGTAGTGATAGGCGGTGGACTGGGGCTGGTCGAGATAGAAACCGGTGGAGAGAATGCCCTTGTAGCCGTTCTGCGCCACCTGCCCCAGCGCGTCCTGGCCCTGCCAGGACTGGATCAGAATGCTTTTCGGCAGGTCGGGATGGTAGATCTCGTCCCAGCCGACCATCTGCCGGTGATGCTTCTCAAGGATCGTCTCCAGTTTACGGTTGAAGTACGCCTGCAGCGCGTGGCTGTCCGCCAGCCTGTTGTCGCGCATAAACTGTTGAATGGCCGGGTTCGCTTTCCACTGGGTGTCATCCACCTCGTCACCGCCGATATGCAGATACGGATCGGGGAAGATCGCCGCCAGTTCGCTAACCATCGCGTCAGCAAAGGCGTAGGTTGCCTCTTTTGTGGGATCCAGCACCGGCTTCAGCACGCCCCAGTGGCGCTCCATTGCGTATGGCCCCGGGGCGCTCATCAGCTCCGGATAGGCTACGGCAATCGCCGAGGCGTGGCCCGGCATGTCGATCTCCGGCACCACGCGGATACCGCGCTCGGCGGCGTAGCGCACCACCTCACGCATCTGTTCAGGCGTGTAGAACAGCCCGTCGCTGGCAAGCTGCGTCAGCTTAGGATAGCGCTTCGAGCTGAAACGCCAGCCCTGGTCGTCGGTCAGGTGCCAGTGCAGGACGTTGAGCTTCGCCGCGGCCATGCCGTCGATCTGACGTTTGATATCCGACAGCGGGATAAAGTGACGCGCCGAGTCGAGCAGCAGCCCACGCCACGGGAAGCGCGGCGAATCTTCAATGGTGACCCACGGCAGCGAGGTGTTTTCCGCGCCGTTCTGCATCAGCTGGAGCAGCGTTTCCATGGCGCGCAGCGCGCCGAAGCGGGTGTTAGCGGAGATATCGACGCCGTTGGCGTCTACCGTGAGCCTATAGCTTTCATCGCTGTCCGGCAGCGGCTGCGGTTTTACCTTTTTAGCGATGGCAATGCGGATAGTCGGTTTGTCTGGCTTTTCAGCCTGCGGCTGCAGCGTCCAGCCGGTTTGCAGGGCAATGCGCTGGCGCAGGCGGTTGACGGCGTCACCGAGATCGTCCCCGCTGACGCTAATGGATACGTTGTTGCTGAGCACCAGCGCGCCCTGGGTCGTCGGGCGTTCAACCTTCGCAGGCCAGGGCATCAGGGGGAGATCGCCTGCCGGGGCGGCAAAGGCAGAGGCGCCGAGCATCAGCCCGGCGGTTAAGAGACTGTACCGTAACATGAATGTTCCTTATCTGACGGGCCAAATAAAGGCAAAACATTCTGTTAACATGCGCTCAATTTGTCGTCAAGCGAATGCGCCGACGGAGATCACAGGTTGTTGAATTTGGGAGGAAAGCTAGCTGCCCGGCGGCGCTGCCGTTACTGCCACCCGTACCGACGCGCATAGAATCCTTTCACCATCTGGGTCAGCACCATATAGCCCGCGAGGATCGCCACCAGCCACGGGAAGTAGCTCAGCGGCAGCGCCTGCAGCTGCAGGTAGCTCGCCAGCGGGGAGAACGGCAGCGCGATGCCCAATGCCATCACAATCCCCGTCATCACAATCAGCGGCCACGCGGCGCGGCTCTGGATGAACGGAATGCGGCGGGTGCGGATCATATGCACAATCAGCGTCTGCGACAGCAGACCTACCACGAACCAGCCGGACTGGAACAGCGTCTGGTGTTCCGGGGTGTTGGCGTGGAACACAAACCACATCAGGCAGAAGGTCAGGATATCGAAGATGGAGCTGATCGGGCCAAAGAACAGCATAAAGCGCCCTAAATCCGCCGGGTTCCAGTGCTGCGGCTTCTGGATCTGCTCGTCGTCTACGTTATCAAACGGGATCGCCACCTGAGACACGTCGTACATCAGGTTCTGGATCAGCAGGTGCAGCGGCAGCATCGGCAGGAACGGCAGAAACGCGCTCGCCACCAGCACGCTGAAGACGTTACCGAAGTTGGAGCTGGCGGTCATTTTGATGTACTTGAGCATGTTGGCGAAGGTGCGGCGCCCTTCGATCACGCCCTCCTCCAGCACCATCAGGCTCTTTTCCAGCAGGATAATATCCGCCGCCTCGCGGGCGATATCCACCGCGCCATCGACGGAGATACCGATATCCGCCGCACGCAGCGCGGGCGCGTCGTTGATGCCGTCGCCCATAAAGCCCACCACGTGCCCTTCGCGCTTAAGCAGGGTGACGATGCGCTCTTTGTGCATCGGCGTCAGGCGGGCAAACAGCGTGGTACGCTGGACAAGCTTCGCCAGCTCGTCATCAGAGAGATGTTCAATATCGCTCCCCACCACCACGTCGCCCGCGTCCAGCCCCACTTCATGGCACACTTTCGCCGCCACCAGCTCGCTGTCGCCGGTAAGGATTTTCACGGTAATACCGCTCGCCTTCAGCGCCTTCAGCGCCGGTGCGGTGGTCTCTTTCGGCGGATCGAGGAAGGCGATGTAACCCTCGAGGATCAGATCGGATTCGTCGATACGCTGATAGTCACCCTCGCGCGCGGGCAGGGACTTGCTCGCGACCGCCACGACGCGCAGCCCCTGACGGTTCAGGTTGTCGGTGACGCGCTTGATGCGGCGCAGCATGGTGTCGTCCAGCGGCACGATGTCGCCGTTATAGCGAACCTGCGTCGACACGTTGAGGATCTCCTGCAGCGCCCCTTTGCAGATCAGCTGGTGCACGTCCGTCTGCTCGCTCACCACCACAGACATACGGCGGCGCTCAAAGTCGAACGGGATCTCATCTACCTTCTGCCAGCGGCCGGAGAGCGTGCGGGCGGATTCCTCGTCCACCCCTTCCAGCACCGCGACGTCGAGCAGGTTTTTCAGCCCGGTCTGGTAATGGCTGTTCAGCCACGCGCTGTGCAGGACGCGCTCGCTGGTTTTGCCGGAGATATCGGTGTGGTTCTCCAGCACGATTTTGTCCTGCGTCAGGGTGCCGGTTTTATCGGTGCAGAGGATGTCCATCGCGCCAAAGTTCTGAATGGCGTCGAGGTGTTTGACGATCACTTTCTGTTTAGAGAGCTTCACCGCCCCGCGCGCCAGCGTGGAGGTGACGATCATCGGCAGCATTTCCGGCGTCAGGCCAACGGCCACGGAGAGCGCGAACAGGGCCGCTTCCCACCAGTCGCCTTTGGTGTAGCCGTTGATCAGCAGCACGATCGGCGTCATCACCATCATAAAGCGGATCAGCAGCATGCTGACGCGGCCAATGCCTCTCTGGAAGGCGTTCGGCTCGCTCTCCTGCTCGCTGACGCGCCCGGCAAGCTGTCCAAACCAGGTGTTGCCCCCGGTGGCGGTAACAATCGCCTGCGCGGTGCCGCTGACCACCGTGGTGCCCATAAAGCACAGGGTGTCGCACTCGAGCGGGTTCATCTGCTGCGGGTCGCGGCTGCGCGCTACCTTTTCAACGGGCAGGGATTCCCCGGTCAGCGAGGCCTGCGCAACGAAAAGATCGCGTGCCTGGATGATGCGTAAATCCGCCGGAATCATGTCCCCCGCCGCCAGCTTGACCAGATCGCCCGGCACCAGCTGGTCGATAGGCAGCTCCACCCAGGCGTTTTCGCCGAGATCGTTAATCACGCGGGAGACGGTCGCGGTGTTGCTGACCATCGCCTTCAGGGCATCCGCCGCTTTGGTGGAGCGGGCTTCCTGAATGAAGTTCAGCAGCGTGGAGATACCGACCATCAGGGCAATGACGCCTGCGGCAAACAGATCTTCCGTCGCGTAAGAGATGAGGCCGAGCACGGTCAGCAGCAGGTTGAACGGGTTGCGGTAGCAGAGCCACAGGTGCACCCACCACGGAGACGGCTTTTGCGCCGGGATCTGGTTATCGCCGTGCACGGCGCGGATTTTTTCCACTTCGGTAGCGTTTAGCCCTTCCGGGTGTCCGCCGAACGCGCGCCAGACTTCGTTTTCATCCATCGCCGCCACGTTCAGGCAGCGTTCGGTCAGGGACGCGGGGATCGCCGCCCCCGCCATGTTTTTGGCATTGGGCAGCGGGTCGCGCTGAACAAGACGTTGTGGCAGGTGGCGGCTCAGCAGCGCCTGCAGCTGCCGGGTGATATTTTTAAACATAATCATTCCTCCGCATCCGCCAGGGCGGACGCAGCAATTCCTTCAGGCGTGGCAAAGCCGTACCTGAGAGGCACTTTATTTTTCAAGCAGGAACGTTTAAGACGTTGCTGCCTCACGCCGGTGAGACAGCAAAAGCTGGCTTACCGGAAAGAACGCATTCTCCCGTTCAGGAGAGGTGTGGGATCGGGATCCATGAAGCCTCCGGTAAGTAAAAAGTAGGGTGTCGCCGCGCAGTATAAGGATTTAAGCGTACCCTATATGGCTATTCGGGCGGTATTATACCCCCCTGCAAATAAACCGAACGTAAACCAGACTTTGCCCATAGCGAAATCGCGCTATAGCATTAGGCTCAATTCACTACATCGTCGTTGTTACAGGGAATACAGCATGCAGAACCGCCTTACGATTAAAGACATCGCGCGTTTAAGCGGCGTGGGGAAATCGACCGTCTCGCGCGTGCTGAACAACGAAAGCGGCGTCAGCGAACGCACCCGCGAGCGCGTTGAGGCGGTCATGAATCAGCACGGTTTTTCCCCTTCCCGCTCCGCGCGCGCCATGCGCGGGCAGAGTGACAAAGTCGTCGCCATCATTGTCTCGCGTCTGGACTCTCTGTCTGAAAACCTCGCCGTGCAGACCATGCTGCCCGCCTTCTACGAGCAGGGGTATGATCCGATCATGATGGAGAGCCAGTTCTCTGTGCAGCTGGTTGAAGAGCATCTGGGGATGCTCCAGCGGCGCAACATTGATGGCGTGGTGCTGTTCGGTTTTACCGGCATTAAGGACGAGATGCTGAAACCCTGGCAGCCTTCGCTGGTTCTGCTGGCACGCGATGCACACGGGTTTGCCTCCGTCTGCTACGACGATGAAGGGGCAATCGTGACCCTGATGCAGCGTCTGTACGAGCAAGGCCATCGCCACATCAGCTATCTGGGCGTGCCGCACGCGGACGTTACCACCGGCAAGCGCCGCCACGAGGCGTATCTGGCCTTTTGCAAACAGCACAATCTCTCCGCCGTGGCCTCCCTGCCGGGGCTGGGCATGAAGCAGGGCTACGAGCAGGTCGCCAGCGTACTGACGCCGCAGACCACGGCGCTGGTGTGCGCCACGGATACCCTGGCGCTGGGTGCCAGCAAATATCTACAGGAGCAGCGCATCGATAACCTGCAGGTGGCGAGCGTCGGCAGCACGCCGCTGATGAAGTTCCTGCACCCGGAGATCATCACCGTCGATCCGGGCTACGCCGAGTCCGGCAGACAGGCCGCCGCGCAGCTGATCGAGCAGATAAACGGGCGTTCAGAGCCCCGTCAGATCGTCATTCCCGCTCACCTTTCGTAACCCCTCTAAAACAGATTATTGTGATCTTCGCCTGATTTCGGGAACGTTCCCATTTTCGCCGTCACGCTGAAGGAGTAGGCTTGCGCTCAGGTCATTACACCCCCTCACCATCTGTCATGAGGTTTCATGATGAGTAAAGTCAAACAAGCAGATATCGATCGGCTGATCGTCCTGGTCGGCGGCCGCGAAAACATCGCTACCGTCAGCCATTGCATTACCCGCCTGCGCTTCGTGCTGAACGATCCGGCCAAAGCCAACCCGAAAGCCATTGAAGAACTTTCCATGGTCAAAGGCTGCTTCACCAACGCCGGGCAGTTCCAGGTCGTTATTGGTACCGAAGTGGGCGATTACTATCAGGCTCTGCTGGCGACAACCGGGCACTCCTCCGCCGATAAAGAGCAGGCGAAGAAGGCCGCGCGCCAGAATATGAAGTGGCACGAGCAGCTGATTTCCCACTTCGCGGAAATTTTCTTCCCGCTGCTGCCCGCGCTGATCAGCGGGGGCTTAATCTTAGGCTTCCGTAACGTCATCGGCGATGTGCCGATGAGCGACGGCAAAACGCTGGCGCAGATGTATCCGGCGCTGAAAACCGTTTACGATTTCCTGTGGCTGATTGGCGAGGCGATCTTCTTCTATCTGCCGGTCGGGATTTGCTGGTCCGCGGTGCGCAAGATGGGCGGCACGCCGATTCTCGGTATCGTGCTGGGCGTCACGCTGGTCTCTCCACAGTTAATGAACGCTTACTTACTTGGTCAGCAAGTGCCTGAGGTGTGGAACTTCGGCCTGTTTACCATCGCCAAAGTGGGCTATCAGGCGCAGGTCATTCCGGCCCTGCTGGCGGGGCTGGCGCTGGGCTTTATTGAAACGCGACTGAAGCGCATCGTGCCGGATTACCTCTATCTGGTGGTGGTGCCGGTCTGCTCGCTGATTCTGGCGGTGTTCCTGGCGCATGCCTTTATCGGTCCGTTTGGCCGCATGATTGGCGACGGCGTAGCCTTCGCGGTGCGTCACCTGATGACCGGCAGCTTCGCCCCAATCGGTGCCGCGCTGTTTGGCTTCCTGTACGCCCCGCTGGTGATCACCGGCGTGCATCAGACCACGCTGGCCATTGATATGCAGATGATCCAGAGCCTCGGCGGCACGCCGGTCTGGCCGATTATCGCCCTGTCTAACATTGCTCAGGCGTCCGCGGTGACCGGCATCATCATCGTCAGCCGCAAGCACAACGAACGCGAGATCTCCGTTCCGGCGGCCATCTCCGCCTACCTCGGCGTCACCGAACCGGCGATGTACGGTATCAACCTGAAATACCGTTTCCCGATGCTCTGCGCGATGATCGGTTCCGGTCTGGCGGGCCTGGTGTGTGGTCTGAACGGCGTGATGGCGAACGGGATTGGCGTCGGCGGCCTGCCGGGCATTCTCTCCATCCAGCCGGCTTACTGGCAGGTGTTTGCCCTGGCGATGGCCATCGCGATTATCGTCCCTATGGCGCTCACCACCGTGGTTTACCAGCGTAAGTTCCGTCAGGGCTCGCTGCAGATTGTTTAACTTCTTCTTTCGGGGCGCAGTTGCGCCCCTTCGCATTTGCAGGAACGCATTATGAATACCCTTCCTCACTGGTGGCAGAACGGCGTCATCTATCAGATTTACCCAAAGAGTTTCCAGGATACCACCGGCAGCGGCACCGGCGATCTGCGCGGCGTGACGCAGCGTCTGGACTACCTGAAAACCCTCGGCATCGACGCCATCTGGCTGACGCCGTTTTATATCTCACCGCAGGTGGATAACGGCTACGACGTGGCGAATTACACCGCCATCGACCCGGCGTACGGCACGCTGGATGATTTCGACGAGCTGGTTTCCAGGGCCCACGAGCGCGGCATCCGCATCGTGCTGGACATGGTGTTTAACCACACCTCCACGCAGCACGCCTGGTTCCGCGAGTCGCTGAACAAAGAGAGCCCGTACCGCCAGTTCTACATCTGGCGCGACGGTACGCCGGAGCAGCTTCCCAACAACTGGCGCTCCAAGTTCGGCGGTAACGCCTGGCGCTGGCACGCCGAGAGCGAGCAGTATTACCTGCACCTGTTCGCCCCGGAGCAGGCTGACCTCAACTGGGAAAACCCTGAAGTGCGCGCCGAGCTGAAAAAAGTGTGCGAGTTCTGGGCCGATCGCGGCGTGGACGGCTTGCGTCTCGACGTGATTAACCTGATTTCGAAAGTTCAGGATTTCCCGGACGACAACACCGGAGACGGTCGCCGCTATTACACAGACGGGCCGCGCGTTCACGAATATCTGCAGGAGATGAGCCGGGACATCTTCACCCCGCGCAACCTGATGACGGTGGGCGAGATGTCCTCGACCTCGCTGGAGAACTGCCAGCAGTACGCGTCGCTCGACGGAAGCGAGCTGTCGATGACCTTTAACTTCCATCATCTGAAGGTGGACTACCCCGGCGGCGTAAAGTGGACGAAGGCGAAGCCGGACTTCGTGGCGCTAAAAACCCTCTTCCGCCACTGGCAGCAGGGGATGCACAACAAAGCCTGGAACGCGCTGTTCTGGTGTAATCACGATCAGCCGCGCATCGTGTCGCGCTTCGGTGACGAAGGAGAATACCGCGTTCAGGCCGCAAAGATGCTCGGCATGGTGCTGCACGGCATGCAGGGCACGCCGTATATCTATCAGGGCGAAGAGCTGGGGATGACCAACCCGCACTTCAGCCGCATCACCGATTACCGCGACGTGGAGAGCCTGAACATGTTCGCCGAACTGCGCGCCAACGGCCGCGAACCGGATGAATTGCTGACGATTCTGGCGAGTAAGTCCCGCGATAATGGCCGCACCCCAATGCAGTGGGACGCGTCGCACAATGCGGGCTTTACCGAGGGCGAGCCGTGGATTGGCGTCTGCGATAACTACGAGACGGTGAACGCCCGCGCGGCGCTGGACGACCCGGATTCGGTGTTCTATACCTACCAGTCGCTGATTAGCCTGCGCAAAACTCTGCCGGTGCTGACGTGGGGGGATTATGAGGATCTCCTGCCGGAACATCCTTCTCTTTGGTGCTACCGTCGTCAGTGGCAGGGGCAGACGCTGATGGTGGCGGCGAACCTGAGTAATACGCCTCAGGAATGGCAGGCAGACGCCCTCAGCGCTAAGTCGCAGGTGCTAATGAGTAACTATCCGGCACCGCAAATTACGTTGCTCCGTCCGTTTGAAGCGGTCTGGTGGTTGCAGCAGTAACTCTCTCTGCCGGGTGCGGCTCAGCACCCGGCTTACTTTACTGTTTTTGTTGAGTAAATAATCAGATTTTTCTCTCGCGCCTTTACAATCGCTGAAGCGCCCGCCGTTTGTACTCTCGTCTTTTTACTTTGTTCTGCATCAAATAAATCGCAAACATGTTTGATGCAAATCACTATATGTAGCACTTAAAATGCACGCCGACCCAACATCTTGTATTTATCGTCTACTATTCCAACAACAAGACGGCGCTTACGCTGGCCGGAATTGTGGATAACACAAGCTGGGAACGCGGGAAGTCTTTGGCCCGGCGGGGAATATGCCCGGTTATTACTTCTCCACCTCTGTGGATAACCTGTTTTCAAAAAATGGAGTGATCATGACACCGCATGTGATGAAACGTGATGGCTGTAAAGTGCCGTTTAAATCAGAGCGCATCCAGGAAGCCATTCTGCGTGCAGCTAAAGCAGCGGGAGTCGATGACGCAGATTACTGCGCCACCGTCGCAGAAGTCGTTAGCAGCCAGATGAACGAACGCAGCCAGGTCGATATCAGTGAGATCCAGACCGCGGTTGAGAACCAGCTGATGGCGGGGCCTTACAAGCAGCTGGCGCGCGCCTACATTGAGTACCGTCACGATCGTGACGTGCAGCGTGAGAAGCGCGGTCGTCTGAACCAGGAGATCCGTGGCCTGGTGGAGCAGACCAACTCCGCCCTGCTCAATGAAAACGCCAACAAAGACAGTAAAGTGATCCCGACCCAGCGCGACCTGCTGGCCGGTATCGTCGCCAAACACTATGCCCGTCAGCATCTGCTGCCGCGCGACGTGGTCTCGGCGCACGAGCGCGGTGAAATTCACTACCACGATCTCGACTATTCGCCGTTCTTCCCGATGTTCAACTGCATGCTAATCGACCTGAAGGGCATGCTGACCCACGGTTTTAAAATGGGTAACGCCGAGATTGAACCGCCAAAATCAATCTCCACGGCCACCGCGGTCACCGCGCAGATTATCGCCCAGGTCGCCAGCCATATTTATGGCGGCACCACGATTAACCGCATTGATGAAGTGCTGGCCCCGTTCGTGACGGCAAGCTTCAACAAGCATCGTAAAACGGCCGAAGAGTGGCAGATCCCGGACGCCGACGGCTACGCGCACTCCCGCACCGAGAAAGAGTGCTACGACGCCTTCCAGTCGCTGGAGTATGAGGTGAACACGCTGCACACCGCCAACGGCCAGACGCCGTTTGTGACCTTCGGGTTTGGTCTGGGCACCAGCTGGGAATCTCGCCTGATCCAGCAGTCCATCCTGCGCAACCGCATTTCCGGCCTCGGCAAGAACCGCAAAACGGCGGTGTTCCCGAAACTGGTATTCGCTATCCGCGACGGCCTGAACCACAAGTTTGGCGATCCGAACTACGACATTAAACAGCTGGCGCTGGAATGCGCAAGCAAGCGCATGTATCCGGACATCCTGAACTACGATCAGGTCGTCAAAGTCACCGGTTCGTTTAAAACGCCAATGGGCTGCCGCAGCTTCCTCGGCGTGTACGAAGATGAAAACGGCGAGCAGATCCACGACGGGCGTAACAACCTGGGCGTGATCAGCCTCAACCTGCCGCGCATCGCGCTGGAGGCGAAAGGTAATGAAGCTGAATTCTGGACGCTGCTGGACGAGCGCCTGCAGCTGGCGCGTAAGGCGCTGATGACCCGCATCGCGCGCCTGGAAGGGGTCAAAGCCCGCGTCGCGCCGATCCTCTATATGGAAGGGGCCTGCGGCGTGCGTCTGAAAGCGGACGATGACGTGTCTGAGATCTTCAAAAACGGTCGCGCGTCCATTTCGCTGGGCTATATCGGTATTCACGAAACCATTAACGCATTGGCTGGCGATACGCATATGTACGACAGCGAGGCCCTGCGCGAAAAAGGCATCGCCATCGTTCAGCGCCTGCGCGACGCGGTTGACCAGTGGAAAGAGGAGACCGGCTACGGCTTTAGCCTCTACAGCACGCCGAGCGAGAACCTGTGCGACCGCTTCTGCCGTCTGGACACCGCCGAGTTCGGGATCGTGGAAGGCGTGACCGACAAAGGGTATTACACCAACAGCTTCCACCTCGACGTGGAGAAAAAGGTGAATCCGTACGACAAGATCGACTTCGAAGCGGCGTATCCACCGATCGCCAGCGGCGGCTTCATCTGCTACGGCGAGTACCCGAACATTCAGCACAACCTGAAGGCGCTGGAAGACGTGTGGGATTACAGCTATCAGCACGTGCCGTATTACGGGACCAACACGCCAATCGACGAGTGCTACGAGTGCGGCTTTACCGGTGAGTTTGAGTGTACGAGCAAAGGCTTTACCTGCCCGAAATGCGGCAACCACGATGCGGCTCGCGTCTCCGTGACCCGTCGCGTGTGCGGCTATCTCGGCAGCCCGGACGCGCGTCCGTTTAACGCCGGCAAGCAGGAAGAGGTGAAGCGTCGCGTGAAGCATTTGGGGAATGGGCAGATCGGGTAAGTTCTGCGCAGGGTTCTCCCCCTCACCCTACCCCTCTCCCTCAAGGGAGAGGGAACCGATCGAGCACATTGCTAAGCCTGACTCCGGTTTTCTCCCTCTCCCCGTGGGAGAGGGCCGGGGTGAGGGCATCAGGTTAACGCTATGAATTATCACCAATACTACCCCGTCGACATCGTCAACGGCCCCGGCACCCGCTGCACCCTGTTCGTCTCTGGCTGCGTTCACGAATGCCCCGGCTGTTACAACAAAAGCACATGGCGCCTGAATTCCGGCATGCCGTTCACCGCCGAAATGGAAGACCGGATCGTCAACGACCT
Organism: Enterobacter dykesii; assembly: GCF_008364625.2. Classification (NCBI taxonomy): domain Bacteria; kingdom Pseudomonadati; phylum Pseudomonadota; class Gammaproteobacteria; order Enterobacterales; family Enterobacteriaceae; genus Enterobacter; species Enterobacter dykesii. The sequence continues at coordinate 497,388 of NZ_CP126604.1, read as the reverse complement.
TAACGACACGCGCATCAAACGCCAGGGGATCTCGCTCTCCGGCGGCGACCCCCTACACCCGCAAAACGTGCCGGAGATCCTGAAACTGGTGAAGCGCATTCGTGCAGAGTGTGCGGGAAAAGATATCTGGGTCTGGACAGGCTACAGGCTGGATGAGCTGAACGCGCAGCAAATGGAAGTGGTGGATCTGATCAACGTCCTGGTCGATGGCAAATTCGTACAGGATTTAAAAGACCCGGCGCTGATCTGGCGCGGCAGCAGTAACCAGGTTGTGCATCATCTGCGATGATCAAAGGCGGATGTTATCCGTCCGCCCATACCTCAAAACCGGCTCAAACTCTCCATTGCCACCGCCTTAAATTCGGCAAAGTCACTGCAGCTACAGAGCCGCGACATCGCCCGTTCACGAAGGAAAGTGACGAAGATATCGTAAATCGCCATCGCCTCTTCGTACTCGCTTTTGCTGATGGCGAGCAGGAAGATGACGTGCGCGGTTTCGTCTCCCCACTGAACGCCGTGCGGGGCGAGCACGGTATAGACCACGGTTTTCTGCGCTAAAAGGCCGAGGGAGTGCGGGAGCGCAATACCGTCGCCGAGCATGGTGCTGACGATGGCTTCACGCTCAACAACCGAATCCAGGAACTCCGCGCCAACAAAGCCTTCGGCCTCAAGCTGTTCACACAGCTCGCGGAACAGCGTCTGCTGATCGATCGGCTTGTCGATAATGCGGAAATGGGCCGCGTCGAAGTATTTATCCAGCATCCACGGGCGGGTGCGGTCCACCAGCACCAGCTTGCCGATCTGCTCTAACTGATAGTCGGTCGGGAATGGGGCGATCGTCACCACCGGTTTGGACTTTTCGCTGACGCGGGCGGTGGCGATCACAAAGTCTTCGCCAATCGTTTCCGCCAGCTCGTACTCGCGCAGGGTGAGCGTGCGGACCACCTCAATCTGCGGGTACTTGCGCTGGAGCACCGCCTCGATCATGCGGACCATGGCATTCCCGGCGTCGCATACCAGCAGCACCCGCGGCTGGCGCTGGTAGCCGATGTTGTAATGGCGCTCCAGCCCGACGCCGATATGCAGCACCAGGAAACCAATCTCGTTTTCGCTGATCGCATACGGCGTGTATTTTCCCCAGCTCGACACCGCCGCAAGGGTCATATCCCACGCCATCGGGTAGTGCTGCTTGATGTTATCCAGCAGCGGATTGGGGATCATGATTTGATACCGCACGCGGGTGATCATGGTTTTGATGTGCGTGAGCAGGTCCGCGTGCAGCTGCACGTCGCTAAGCAGGTTGTAGTTATAGTGGGTGTTGATGTAGCGCAGGATGTAGTTGACCAGCGCTTCGTCGTCATCGGCATTAATCGCGCTGGGCGCGATCTCCTGGATCTGCCGCGCCGCAATGTGCACGCACAGCCAGCTCTCCTCTGAAGGTGAAAGCGCTTTGCCCGCCAGGTGCTGAATAGTGACGGCGATATCCTTCGCCGCCTCGCGCACGTTCTCTTCCACGTCTTCTGCGTGGAATTCCGGCAGCGGATAGCCCTCGCTGATGCGCCGCACCGACACCGCGCAGTACAGGCGCAGGAACAGCTCGCCTTCGTCGGTCAGGCGGATGTGATGACGCGTCAAGGCGTCGTGCAGCACCGGCACCATCTGCTCCGCCACGCCTGCATTCAGCGCCACGTCGGTCACCAGCGGGTTCAGGCTGTCCTGCTGCGCCAGCTCCCAGAGCAGATCGGTCAGGCAGGCGCGGGTCGACATCTCGCTGCCAAACAGCTTCATGCCGTGGCGAGGACGCGTTTCCAGCGTCAGGTTATAGCGGTGGAACCACTCGCGGACTTCGGCCATGTCGCTTTGCAGCGTGGCGCGGCTGACGAACCACTCGTCCGCCAGATCCTCGAGCTTAAGAGAAAATGCCGAGGTCAGAAAACGCACCACCAGATAATGCACGCGCTCCGGCCCGGTCCGGGGAATACGCAGCGCGCGCGGGTGGGAGGCCTGCAGCTGCTGGTAGCGCTGGGCATCATCAATTTTAAGCTGATAGCCGTTGCCCCGGCTCAATATAAACTGCGCGCCGTGGCTTGCCAGCAGCGCGTTCAGGGCGGTGATATCTGCACGGACGGTTCGCGTGGAGACCGACAGCCGCTGCGCCAGCTCGTCCTGCGGCAGCGTCTCGTTTTGCAACAGATCGAAAAGTTGCGCTAAACGTTGGTTCGGGAATCGCACGTCGTTGTCCTCTTACAGCTTAAGGTGAAATGACCATCTGGGATGGGCTGCCGACCGGGGTATAGTCCGGCTCGAAGCTCAATTTTCCGTCCTGCGCCACGCGGAAACGGGTAATGTTGTCGCTGCGCTGGTTCATGACGTACAGCCAGCGTCCCTGCTTATCGAGCGTCAGGGTGCGCGGGTAGTCGCCGCGCGTCCACACGTCGTCCTGATGCATCAGCGTACCCTCCGCTGTTACGGTAAAGTGCCCAATGCTGTTATGCAAACGGTTAGCCACATACAGCTGTTTACCGTCGGCGCTTAATGCGACCCCGGCAGCAAAGCTGGTGCCTTTGTAACCTTCCGGCAGGGCTGAAAGCGTTTTGCCCTCTTTCAGGGTACCGTTGGCGTTCACGGTATAATAGGTGAGCGTAGACGCCTCTTCGTTAATCAGCCACAGGGCATTGCCCTTCGGCGTAAAGACAAAGTGGCGCGGCCCGGCGCCTTTTGAGGAGGCGCTGATAAACGGCGGATCGTTCGGCGTCAGCTTTCCTGTTCGATCGTCAAAACGGTACTGGTAGAGGCGATCCAGCCCCAGATCGGTGGAAAATACGTATTTCCCGCTCGGATCGGCGGCGATCATGTGCGCGTGGGGGCCGTTATGATCGCTGATCGCGAAACTGCCCTCGACGGCAGCTTCCGGCTTCGCCGCGCCCGGCTCGCCTTGATCCTGATGAGTGTCCGTAGCCTCACCCAAGCTGCCGTCTGCCTTAACGGGCAGCACTGCGATAGATCCGCTGACGTAGTTCGCCACCAGCAGATGCTGACCGTTCGGCGTCAGCGACAGGTAAACCGGTCCCGCGCCGCCGGAGGCGACCTGATTCAGCTCGCTCAGCGCGCCGTTATCCCCCACCCGCAGCGCCTGCACCACGCCCTGCTCCACTTCGCTTGCCAGATAGAGCGTTTTGCCATCGCGTGAGACGGCCAGCTGCGCGGCGTTCGGCAGCCTGCTCACCAGCGTTTTATTCGCCAGCGCGCCGCTTTGCGGGTCAACGGTGAAGCGGTACAGCCCTTCACCGTTGGGGTTGTAGGTGCCCACCCAGGCGTACTGCGGCTGGGCGATAGCGGCGGTGGCGAACAATGAGAGTGAAGCGACAAGCAGGGTACGGGTGTGCATGGTGGCTCCTTCAGGTGTGCGGTAAGGTTTTGTTCTACTTCACCAGCTTCTTCGTCATGTCCAGCAGCGTACGCACGTCTTCCGGGCGCGTATCGCCGCTGGCATTGTCGATAATCGAGCTGTAGATATGCGGGATGATTTTACTCACGCCCGCGTCGAGGGCGATCTGCAGGATCTCCTCATAGTTTTCCAGATCGATACCTCCGGTCGGCTCCAGCCAGAAGTCGTGACGGGCGCAGGCTTCCGCCACCGCTTTGTACTCGTCACGGCACTTCAGGCCGCCCATCGGGAAGTATTTGATGGAGCTGCCGCCGAAATCCTTCAGCAGGGCAATCGCGGTTTCAACCGGTACAATGCCGTCCGGCGCTGCGCTGCTCAGCGGGCCGGTGGAGATTTTAACCATCCCCACGGTGCCGGTCGGAGAGACCAGACCGTTGACCACCGATTCATTCTGCCCCAGCAGCGCGCGGCTGGTGGCCACGCCGGTGAACACCTGGTTGACGTGCTGTGGCTGCACGTGACGGGAGATCTCGCTCACCATTGCCGACTGGTTCGGGTCGCCCGCACCCAGGCCCACGGAGAGCGCGTTATCAATCAGCGCGGCATATTCACGCATATCGGCAACGGCGCTCGCCACGTCCGGGTAATTTTTGGAGAGCACGCCCACCAGCACGTGACCTTCCGCCGCCTCGTAAATGGCGCTGGCGTTGGCTTTCGATCCTGCCAGCACGTTCAGGCAGACGCGGTCACGGTAAAAGTTGGGGGTCAGTTTCATGCTTTTTTCTCCTGTCCTAATACTTCGCTAATGCGGCGGTAGACGATGTTCAGCTGGTCAGCATTCACGCTGCGCACGTCCGCCTCGATAATCCCTTCGTTGGCCTTGTAGCCACGGAAGTAAATGGCGTATTCGCCCTGCTTGAGCTTCGCCACCAGATCGCCCGTGCCGACGCCGGTGGTGGCTTCGTCGAACTTAATCTCGGTGCGGGCAATATCGCGTCCGGCGCTGTCCCAGATCACGCGCGCGGTCACGCCGTTCAGGGTGTTGAGCGCCTCGATAAACGGCGTCATCTTCGCCACCATCTCGGCCCCGCTCTCTTTGGTTGCCGTCAGATAATGTTCGATGGCGCAGGTCAGGCCGAGGATCCCCTCTTTACCCACCTTCATCGCGCGGCCAATGCCCGCCGTCTGGCGCTTCACCCACTCAACGTACTGGGTTTTGCCGATCACCAGCCCGCTGGTTGGCCCTTCGATCGCCTTCGCGCCGCTGTAGATCACCAGATCGGCACCGGACCGGTAATACGCGTGCAAATCTTCTTCCGCCGCCGCATCAACGATCAGCGGGAGATCGTGCTTGCGCGCGACGACTGCCGCCTGCTCGACGCTGAGCATGCTTTTCTGCACGCAGTGGTGAGATTTGATGTAGAGGATCGCCGCTGTGCGCGGGCCGATCGCCGCCGCCAGCTGATCGGCGGAGCATTCGTTGGCGTAGCCCGCTTCCACCAGCTTGCCGCCGCCCAGCGCCACCATGGTGCCCACCGGCGCGCCAAAGTTCACGTTGTGGCCTTTCGGCAGGACGATTTCGTTGTTCTCAATCGGGGTCACGTGCAGGTTTTCCAGCAGCCAGTCGCTGTCTTTCACCAGCACCGCCGCCACGGACTGGGCTATACCCGCCGACGCGCAGGAGACCACCGTCGCGCCTTCAACATCCAGCAGCTTCGCGATGTATTCCCCGGTTTTGTTGACCAGATCCTTCATCTCGAAATAGTGATTCATGCCGTCCATCGCCGCCTGCACCACTTCCGGGCGCGGGGTGGAGACACCGAGCGCCGTCATGCGGCCAGAGGTGTTGATCACCTGCTTTAAGTTGTACTTCTCATAAATCGAAGGCATGTTCCGTGCTCCCTTGTTCGGTCATGTAGCCCTTGCCCGCGCGGATCGCGGCAAGCGGCACCAGAATGTGTTCAGCCTGCAGGCTGTCGTTTTCGGCATCCGTCAGCACCGTCGGCTGGCGTTTAATCGTGAACAGCGTTAAATCCGCGTCGAGACCCGGCTGGATGCGGCCCTTGCGCGCAAGGCGCAGGCCGTCGGCGGCGTTGGCGGTCACGCAGTCAATCACCTGCGGCAAAGACATGCCGATGGCGAGGAATTTCGACATCACGCTTGCCAGCGAGCCCACCGGGCCGTTAATGCGGTTGCGGCAGTAGATATCCGAGCTGATGGTGTGCGGCAGAATGCCCATCGCGATGGCGCGTTTCGCCACCTCAAAGCTGAAGCTCGCCGTACCGTGGCCGACGTCCAGACGCACGCCGCGCTTCAGGGCGGAGGTGATGGAGGCGCGCAGCTCGCCGGAGGGCGTCAGAATGCGGTTGGGTTTGCCGTTATAGCAGTGGGTGATGATATCGCCGGAGCTCAGCAGCTCGGCAATTTCGTCGAGGTTCGGCGGGTTGTTGCCGATGTGCACCATCAGCGGCAGGTCGCCGTTCTCTTTCTGAATGGCTTTCGCCCGCTCCAGCGGCGTAATGCCGTTTTCACCGACCACGCTGCTGCTCATGCGCGCCTTCAGGCCGACGATAAAATCAGGGTGGCGCTTCACCGCCTGCTTCACCGCGTCGGCGTCAATATTCGCCATGTTGGCCAGTTCGTTTTGGGCAATCAGCCCCACGCGGGAGATGTTCAGCAGGGCAAACACCTCGGTGGAGGCTTTACGGGTGATTTCGTAGAAATCGTCCACGTCGTCGGCACCGGTACTGCCCGCGTCCACCACGGAAGTGACGCCGGTGGCAATACCCACGCTGTCCGGCTCGTCGTGGTAAATCGGGGAGTTCGGGTAGCAGTGAACGTGGGAGTCAATCCAGCCTGCGCTGACGAACACGTCGCCGTTCAGCTCAACCGTTTTATGCGCGGGGGCGTCAATGTCGCCCAGCGCCGCGATCTTCCCGTCCTGAATGGCGATATCGGTCAGGGTATCGTCGGCAAGGCGCGCACGGCGCAGGAGTAAATCAAACATGAGGATCTCCTGATAAGGCGGGCGCCTGAGCGCCCGCGGGTATTAAAGGGCGACCGGGAACAGCCAGCCCAACAGCATTGCGCCGAGAATGGCGCCACCGGTGATCGGCTTCTGCCAGATGTAGAACACCAGCGCACCCAGCAGGGAACCGACGCCGATAGGAATGGAGGCGGTCATGGCGCTGAGGATAATCAACGGCCCGAGGAAGCGGCCGGAGGCGTTACCCGCGCCCATCATCACGTCTGCACCGTAGGTGGAGTTGCTCTGGTTAATGGTGAACTTACGCGCCAGGATGATGACGTAGCCGATCGCCAGGCCAATCACCAGACCGGTAATCAGCGCGGCAATGAAGTTGGTCACCGGGAACATGATGCCCGCGCCCAGCAGCAGCGCCGGAACGCCGAGGCCCACGCCGGTCTGGATCGCGCCGCCGATGTCGAGAATACCCACCAGCGACCCTTCGATAATGCGGGCGAACAGGAAGCTCGCGCCGAACGCCGCCACCGCGCCGTAAACGCCGGTATCGATCCCCGCTTTCAGCATCGCTACGAAGGCCACTTCGTTAAACGCGCCGATGCCGTAGAGGTAGTACATGTGCGTCCCGGCGAAAACGCCGGAGGAGAGCAGGCCAACGAAGATCGGGAACGACCAGTCGGCATACCAAAAACCTTTATTCTGTTCCATTTAGAGGCTCCTGTTATTTACCGCTGAGCGAGTTGTGGATCATGTCGAGCCAGTTCGGCACGGTCAGATGGAAGGATTCGATCATCTTCATGTCGAAGCCGCGGAAGAAGCCGCTCAGCACGAAGAGCAGGACGATCGCCGCCATCATCACTTTGGTGACGTGGTTCCAGCCGCTCTCTTCGACGCCTTTCCCGATCAGGATCCCCAGCACCAGCCCCGGTACGGCGTTCCCCATAATCAGCTGCGCCGCGCCGCCAAAGATGGTGGCCCAGAAGCCCGATTTTTTACCCGCGTCGATGGCCGCCAGCCAGAAGATTACCGGCATCACGGTGTTTACCAGCAGGTTTGCCGCCGGTACCAGCACCTTCACCGCGGTGACCTGGAGCGCTGCCGGAACGGAGGAGGCGGTCAGGTTCAGGAAGGTGACGACGAGCATGCCAATCACCCCGCAGGCAATCGCCATTTTGCGCGGGTCGTGCAGCGTTTCGCCGACGTTACGGTTTTTGATCATCAGTGCAGCAGCACCCCAGTTCGGGATGATGCGGTGGTCAACGTCCTGTGTGAAGGCACCTGCGGCCACGGAAGAGGCCCAAGCGTTAAAGAAGAAACCTAACCCAAAGGAGAAGTGGGACGCCGGATCCCCTTCACAGGAGTTCAGTTCCCCCAACGTACGAAACGCGCCCATACCCTGAGTGGTAGGCGCATGAAACATGCGTGCAGCCCCGGCTCCGACACCGACGCCAACCAGGCCGCCAATGATGAGCGATTTTATTAATATAATTAAGAACATCAGTCTGCCCTTTTATGAATAATCAGCGTTGCGTGACGAAATCCACCTGGTCAAGATTGATAGCGGTCACGTTGACGGTCACATCCAGCTCCACGCTGTAGGTGCGTCTTTCCCGGCGCAGAAAGAAGAACAGAAACGCTTCTTTTCGCACCGCTTCTTGCGCCTGAACGACCTGCACATCCTGTGGCTCAATACGCAGTAAGATATGCGGTGAGGCTTTCATCACCGCGGCCTGAACGTGGTTGAGCGCGTCGGCAAAGGCGCGCGCTTTGGCGTCGCCTTTTCCCTTTACTCTCACCGTGGTTGTGAACTGTTCTTTCATGCTTATGCGCCGTATTTCTTCTGCCACGCCTGCACCAGACGCTCGCCCAGCTCTTCTTTATCCATAAAGCCGAAGCCCAGCACGTTGCAGCCTTCGTTGATGGCGGTCACGCCCTCTTCCACCGAACGCATGCCGTATTTGGCCTTGTAGCCATATTTGGTCTGGGCGGTGATAGCGCCCGCGCCGCCGCTGCCGCAGAAGGAGATGCCGAAGGTGGCATTTTCCGCTTTCATCACGTCGCCCAGCTTCATATCCGCCGCCATGCCCGGCACGACCACCGCGCGTCCACCTGCTTTTTCCACACCGGCAGCCACTTTCTGACCTTTACCCAGGCGATCGCCAATCACGACTGTAATCTGTTCCATGTGTTGCTCCTTAAACGTTGTCTTTCGCGACTTCAAAGTGAACGGAGAGCAGCCAGGCCTCTTCATCAGGAAGATTGCCAAACTGCGCGACCACTTCACGGGCGAGCCGCATTGAATCCGGTGAAATTTCGTCAAACAGCTCTGCTTCAACCTCCGGCAGCGGCTCGCCGGTCACGGACCGGTGCGCCATTGCGCGCACGTGGGAGGTGAGCATCTGCTCCTGTACCGCATTGGGGATGATGTTGTTCCGGGCCAGCAGGGCATAAACCTGCTGCAGCATGGTGTTCGCGAGCTGTTCTGTTTGCTCCGCCTGTTCCCCAACGTCGTTCATTACCGCTCCGTTAATCACTGGTCTTACCCCGTTAATGGCTCTGGAATAAAACTAACGTTGGGGGGGAATTGTTTGTAGCGAGTTGTTTTCCACTTCGAAGTGGAAAGGCGAGCCGCAGCAGTGATCTGTGCCACATAAATGCGGTGAATCTGAATTAATCACGGTATTTGCGTGATGAATATCACGTATTCCAGCGGCAAAACGCGCGCCGGGGAAACGAAACGTTCAGGCATGGTGACGCAAAAATGTGATGGCGATAGGGTTTACTTATTACCGCGCAAAAAAAACGGGGGCCACTGGCCCCCGCTGGTTGTTTGTCAGATGCGCGATCGGTTAACGGTATTTCTTGTGATACGTGTTACGGGTCGTCACAAACTGCTCGGCCGCCGCCTGGGCTTCCTTCACTTTGCCTTCGTTAGCCAGCTTCAGCGCGCCGTCGATCTGGCCGACCAGCACGTCAAAGCCGTGGCGGTAGTCTTTCATCTCTGCGCTGTCTGCCGCTTTGCTTTCCAGCTTCGGAGGCGTCGCTTTTTGCGCGTCCAGCGCCGCTTCACGCATTTTGGTCAGCGCGTCTTTCATTTCAGCCGCATTGTCCGTTTTCTGCACCACCTTCAGGTTTTGACCGAGGATGCCCATGTCGTCTTCAAGATCGGCAGCAAACGCAGAAGAGCCAAGAACCAGCGTTGAAGCCGCGACGATCGCTAACAGATGTTTACGCATTGCTCACTTCCTTTTTTATTATTAAAACGCCTTTACGGGTATTACTGACCGGCGATTTTCATTTCCGGCAGAAGTACAGAACCACACTGTATATTGCTGCGTGTTTCAATATCGTTACCGACCGTAACGATATTGCGCCACATGTCCTTCAGGTTGCCAGCGATAGTAATTTCGCTCACCGGATACTGGATTTCGCCGTTTTCCACCCAGAAGCCCGCCGCGCCGCGCGAGTAGTCTCCGGTGATGCCGCTTACGCCCTGGCCCATCAGCTCGGTGACCACCAGACCGGTGCCCATCTCTTTCAGCATCTGCTCAAAGTTCAGGCCCTGTCCGGCAATGCGCCAGTTGTGGATGCCGCCAGCGTGTCCGGTGCTTTTCAGCCCCAGCTTGCGCGCGGAGTAGTTGGTCAGCAGCCACTGGGTCAGAATACCGTCTTTAACGATGTCACGACGCTCGGTGCGCACGCCTTCGCTGTCGAACGGCGTGGAGGCCAGCCCTTTCAGCAGGTGCGGATGCTCTTCGATGGTGAGCCATTCCGGCAGGATCTGCTTGCCCAGCGAGTCGAGCAGGAAGGTCGATTTACGGTAAACGGAGCCCCCCGCGATAGCGCCCACCAGATGTCCAAACAGGCCGGTCGCCACTTCGTTGGCAAAAATGACCGGGGCCTTCATGGTGGAGAGCTTACGCGGCGACAGGCGAGACAGCGTGCGTTCGGCACACTCTTTACCCACCCATTCAGGAGACTGCAAGTCCCCCAGCGCGCGCCCAATGGTGTAGGCGTAGTCACGCTCCATGTCGCCGTTCTCTTCGGCAATCACGCAGCTGGAGAGCGAATGACGGGTGGAGCAGTAGCCCTGCAGCATGCCGTGGCTGTTGCCGAAGACTTTGATCCCGTAATGGCTGTTGAAGCTGCCGCCTTCGGTATTGGTGATGCGCTTGTCGGCCTGCAGGGAAGCCTGCTCGGCGCGCGCGGCCAGTTCAATGGCTTCGTCCGGGGAAACCTCCGCCGGGTGGAAAAGATCGAGGTCCGGTGCGTCAAACGCCAGCAGGTCTTTATCCGCCACGCCTGCGTAAGGATCCGGAGAGGTATAACGGGCGATATCCAGCGCCGCCTGCACCGTACGGGCAATGGCATCCGGGCTGAGATCGGTGGATGACGCGCTGCCTTTGCGATTCTGGTGATACACCGTGATCCCAAGCGCGCCATCGCTGTTGAATTCTACATTCTCCACTTCACCATAGCGGGTGCTCACGCTAATGCCGGTGGTTTTGCTGACCGCCACTTCGGCGCCATCTGATTTTTCTGAAGCAAGCATCAGCGCGGTGGAGACGGCTTCTTCCAGAATCTTACGCTGCGCTTCAACTTGTGAGGTTACTTTCATCGCAAATGCCATACTGTAAGAGAGAGTTAACTGAAGTCTAACAGAGAACCGTTTTTCAGTGCGCGTCTTAACTGGTAACATTAGCCTCTTTTTTTAAGGAGCCTGACATGACTAAGCAGCCCGAAGACTGGCTCGACGACGTTCCCGGTGATGACATCGAAGACGAAGATGATGAGATCATCTGGGTCAGTAAAAGTGAAATTAAACGTGACGCCGAAGAGTTAAAACAGCTTGGCGCGGAAATGGTAGAACTGGGTAAAAACGCGCTGGATAAGATCCCGCTCGACCAGGATCTGCGTGATGCCATTGAACTGGCACAGAAAATCAAAAAAGAAGGCCGTCGTCGCCAGCTTCAGCTTATCGGGAAAATGCTGCGTCAGCGCGACGTCGATCCGATCCGCCAGGCGCTGGACAAGCTGAAAAACCGCCACAACCAGCAGGTTGCGTTTTTCCACAAGCTGGAGCAGATCCGCGATCGTCTGATTGAACAGGGTGATGATGCCGTACCGGAAGTGCTGAACCTGTGGCCGGATGCCGACCGCCAGCAGCTGCGTTCCTTGATCCGCAACGCGAAGAAAGAGAAAGAAGGGAATAAGCCGCCGAAGTCCGCGCGCCTGATTTTCCAGTATCTGCGCGAGCTGTCTGAGAACGACGAGTAATCCGTTCCCCTCTCCCCGGAAGGGCGAGGGAGGAAAGAACGTAGGCCCGGTAAGCGCAAGCGTCACCGGGCTTTTTTTACTCCGCGGCCACGTCCGCTTTCTTCGCCAGACCGTCCAGCAGCTTCTGATGGATCCCACCAAAACCGCCGTTGCTCATCACCAGAATGTGGTCGCCAGGCTGAGCGGCTTTCACCACCATATCCGCGAGCGCATCCACATCCGCGCTCCAGTGCGCGGGCTGAATGCAGGCATCGGCCACTTCGGCCACCTGCCAAGGAATATGCTGCGGCTGCAGCAGGAAGACCTCATCGGCACGTCCTAACGACGGCGCGAGGTCATCTTTGCAGATGCCCATCTTCATGGTGTTCGAGCGCGGTTCCAGCACGGCCAGGATGCGGGCTGTTCCGCCGACCTTGCCGCGCAGGGCGGCAAGCGTTGCCAGAATGGCCGTTGGGTGGTGCGCGAAATCGTCATATACGGTAACGCCGTGGGCTTCACCGCGCAGTTCCAGACGGCGACGGGCGTTGATAAACGAGCCCAGCGCATTGGCCGCATCCGCAGGCAAAACGCCCACGTGACGCGCCGCAGCAATAGCCATCAGGCCGTTGTGCATGTTGTGCTCGCCCACCAGGCCCCACTTCACCTCACCCACTTTTTCACCGTCGAGCAGCACTTCCCACTCGGAGGCATCGGCGTTGAGTTTCTTCGCCTGCCAGTGGCCCTGCTCGCCCACCTGCTCCTGCTCGCTCCAGCAGCCCATCGCCATCGTCTGCTTCAGGTTGATGTCGTTCTCCGGCAGGATGATGCGCCCCTGGCCCGGAACAATGCGCACCAGGTGGTGGAACTGTTTCTGGATCGCTTTCAGGTCGTCAAAGATATCCGCATGATCGAACTCCAGGTTGTTGAGGATCAGCGTGCGCGGGCAGTAATGCACAAACTTGGAACGCTTGTCGAAGAATGCACAGTCGTATTCGTCGGCTTCGATCACAAAGAACGGGCTGTCACCCAGACGGGCAGAAACGTCGAAGTTGCCCGGAACGCCGCCAATGACAAAGCCAGGCTTATAGCCGCAGGCTTCGAGGATCCAGGTCGCCATTCCGGCGGTGGTGGTTTTGCCGTGGGTACCGGCAACGGCAACCACCCAGCGGTCGCGCAGCACAAAATCATGCAGCCACTGTGGGCCAGACATAAACGGAATATTGCGTTCCAGCACCGCTTCAACGCATGGGTTACCACGGGTCATGGCGTTGCCAATGATCACCAGATCCGGTTCAGGATCCAGCTGGCTGGCCTCGTAGCCCTGAATCAGCGAGATGCCCTGCTTCTCCAGAAGCGTGCTCATCGGCGGATACACATTGGCGTCCGAACCTGTTACTTCATGGCCCAGTGAGCGCGCCAGCATTGCCAGTCCGCCCATGAAAGTGCCACAAATCCCCAATATATGAATGCGCATACGTCACTATCCTTCTTCAATGTGGCGCACATTTTACTCACATGTTAGCGGCTGTGAAACGCATTTCAGGTAAATCCGTATGTTGCTGGCGCGATTCACCTCTGCGCTAATATTTGAATGTTTGTTAAGATTGTTGGGCTTTAGTCGTTTTAGTGAACATACAATCGCTCTACTCACAAAGATGCAGGGAAAGTGTTATGAAAACGTTAGGTGAATTTATTGTCGAAAAGCAGCACGAGTTCTCTCATGCTACCGGTGAACTCACTGCTTTGCTGTCGGCAATAAAGCTGGGCGCTAAGATCATCCACCGCGATATCAACAAGGCCGGTCTGGTCGATATCCTGGGTGCCAGCGGTGCCGAGAACGTTCAGGGCGAGGTTCAACAGAAGCTCGATCTGTTCGCAAATGAAAAATTGAAAGCTGCACTGCGCGCGCGCGACATCGTTGCGGGTATCGCCTCCGAAGAAGAAGATGAAATTGTTGTTTTCGAAGGGTGTGAACACGCTAAATACGTTGTTCTGATGGATCCGCTCGACGGTTCCTCAAACATCGACGTTAACGTTTCTGTCGGTACCATTTTCTCCATCTACCGCCGCGTCACGCCAGTTGGCACGCCGGTGACCGAAGAAGATTTCCTGCAGCCGGGCATTAACCAGGTTGCTGCCGGTTACGTCGTTTATGGCTCCTCCACCATGCTGGTGTACACCACCGGCTGCGGGGTTCACGCCTTTACGTACGATCCTTCACTCGGCGTTTTCTGCCTGAGCCAGGAACGCATGCGCTTCCCGGAGAAGGGCAATACCTACTCCATCAACGAAGGCAACTACATCCGCTTCCCGAACGGCGTGAAGAAGTACATTAAATTCTGCCAGGAAGAAGATAAAGCGACCCAGCGCCCGTACACGTCCCGCTATATTGGCTCTCTGGTCGCGGATTTCCACCGTAACCTGCTGAAAGGCGGTATCTACCTCTACCCAAGCACCGCCAGCCACCCGGACGGGAAGCTGCGCCTGCTGTACGAGTGCAACCCGATGGCGTTCCTCGCCGAACAGGCGGGCGGCAAGGCGAGCGACGGTAAAGAGCGTATTCTGGATATTGTGCCGGAAAGCCTTCACCAGCGCCGTTCATTCTTCGTCGGCAACAACCACATGGTTGAAGACGTTGAACGTTTTATCCGTGAGTACCCGGACGCGTAATGCCTCTCTACAGGGGAGCCGTTCTGGCTCTCCTGGTCATTTATATATTTTACCGTATAAGTGTTTATAAAAAACATGCTTTAATATTCACCACTGCTCCTGCATTATTTCCATAACAGTTTGACAGATATTTCGTGGAGCAGAATCGCAATGAATAATTATTCCCGTGCTAATACCGGCATTGATTTAAATCTTATCCCTGTATTTATTGAAATCGTCCGCTGCGGCAGCATGGCAAAAGCCTCTTTGCGTCTGGAGATGTCACGTCCGGCGGTGAGCCTGGCCTTAAAGCGTTTTAATCAACTCTTTGATGAACCGTTATTTTTCCGCAAAGGTTTATATCTTGAACCGACGGAAAAAGCGTTAGCCTTAACCCGTTCGCTGGAAATATTAGTGGGTGAAATTCACGATAATATTGCGGCAGTTAATTCCGAAAAAAATAAAACCCCGGCACAGAACGTACCGGGGCTGAGTAATATTATGCAGCGGCCTGAGTCGTCACTTTGAATGATGACATGGCTTCCATCAGCTGACGCGACTGCTCTTCAAGGGAGCGGGTCGCGGCGGAGGATTGCTGCACAAGCGCCGCATTCTGCTGCGCGGTTTCGTCCATCTGATTCACCGCAATATTTACCTGCTCAATACCGCGGCTCTGCTCCTGGGACGCGGTCGCAATTTCGCGCATCAGTTTCGTCATGCGCAGCACTTCGGTTGCGATCTCGTCCATCGTTTCGCCGGCCTGCTGGGCCAGCTCGCTGCCCTCGTTAACGTGGGTCTGCGAATCGCTGATAAGCGATCGGATCTCTTTCGCCGCGTCGGCGCTGCGGCTGGCAAGGTTTCGCACTTCGCCCGCGACGACGGCAAACCCGCGCCCCTGCTCGCCCGCGCGCGCCGCTTCCACGGAGGCGTTAAGCGCCAGAATATTGGTCTGGAAGGCAATACCGTCGATCACGCTCAGGATGTCGGCGATGCGCGCCGAGCTGCCCGAGATATCGCGCATTTTTTCAATCACGTAGCAGACCATTTCGCTGCCGTGATCGGCCGTGTCGGACACCGACTTCGCCAGCTGGTGCGCCTGCTCGGCGTTATCGGCGTTGAGCTTCACCGTCGCGGTGATCTGTTCCATGCTGGCCGCCGTCTGCTCCAGCGACGTGGCGGTGGATTCCGTACGCTCGGCAAGATCGCGGTTTCCCAGGGTCAGCTCGCGGCTGCCGGTGTCAATTTGCGAGCTGGCATCGCGTACTCGCATAACCGAGCTCATCAGCGACTGTCGCATCTGCTCTATCACCGCGTTGAGGCGGTTAAACTCCTGGCTCGCGGGCGCATTCAGCGTATGGGTTAAATCTCCCGCTGCCACGTTCTCCAGCTGAGCGATCGATGCCGAGAGCGGCTTGAGCAGCATATGGCGCAGCACCAGCCACGCGAGCACGATAATGCCCGCCGTCAGCAGCGCGGCGACGATAATCAGGATCAGTACGCGGGTTTTACTCGCCTGCACGGCACTCACTTCCGCCTGACCACGCGCTTCGCTCCATTTCTGAAACGCCTGCATATCGTTATCAAACTGCTTCGCCACCGGAATCAGCGTCTTCTCCAGCAGATCGTAATACTCGTCCGCGCTCTGGTCATTCAGGGTTTTCAGCATCGGGTTGATCCCCTGCTGGCTATACGTCGCCAGGCTGGCCGCCACTTTATCGAGCAGCTGTTGCCCCTGCTCGTCAGCCACGCCGCCGTCGATCACGCCTTTCAGCGTTTTCTGAGCCAGGGCAACTTCCTGATTGATGTTTTTTACCGCGTTGGCCGCATCGTCCAGCATGCCGATTTCCATCATGCGGACGGCCTGGCCCGCCTCATTGCGCGCGCGCAGGATCAGCGTATAGCCTGAATTAAGCTGCACCATCTGCTCACCCTGAAGGTGATTAATGCGCTGCAGTGAAGAAGAACTCTGTGTGAGGGCATAAATGCCAATGCCGCTGACAATCAGCAGCAGAAGGGTCATAACGGCCAGTAAAGAGAGCAAGCCGGTACGAATCGATAGCGTTTTCAGCATGATATTATTTCCGGTAGCGAGATATTTCTGGGCATAAAAAAAGAGTATCGGCCGCTACCGGAAAATGTTTAGACTTTAAGCAAATTCAGCGTGTTATCGCTCTGTTACCGATGTGTTTACGCGGGTAACAGGCGAGCTTTGACGGTTCTCCCAGAGCACCGTCAGCCCACGCTGCAGTGCAATAAAAATAAACAGCAGAATGCCGATGGCGATCTTCGTCCACCAGGAGCTGAGCGTGCCGTCAAAGTTGATATAGGTTTGTATTAGCCCCTGGATAGCCACGCCGAACAGCGTCCCCAGCACCGTACCGACCCCGCCGCTGAGCAGCGTGCCGCCGATGACCACAGAAGCTATCGCATCCAGCTCAACGCCCACGCCTGCAAGGGCATAGCCCGCCTGGGTATACACCGAGAAGACGATACCCGCCAGCGTCGCCAGGCCGGTCGAGAGCATATAGATGCGGATGGTGGTGCTGCGGGTGGAGATCCCCATCAGGTTTGCCGACGTAGCGTTACCGCCGATGGCGTACACCTGATTGCCAAACCGGGTACGATGGGCGAGGAAGATGCCAATTACCACCACGCCCAGCATCAGCAGCCCCATCGCGCTCAGGCGGCCGCCGCCGGGAATTTTCCACGCCAGGCTGGAGAGCGTGTCGTACACCGGATGGTTAATCGGAATCGACTCTTCCGACACCAGGTAGCTCACCCCACGGAGGAAAAACATTCCCGCGAGGGTAATGATAAACGCCGGGATTTTTAACGCGTCGATAAGCAGCCCCATAAAGGCGCCAAACGCGCAGCCCATCGCCAGCACCAGCGGAAACGCCACCAGCGGAGAGATCCCCCAGAAGCCGATCGCCTTCGCGAGGAACACGCCCGTGAACGCGATCACCGAGCCAACGGAGAGATCGATCCCGCCGGAGAGGATCACAAAGGTCATTCCGACGGCGATGATGCCTAAAAAGGCGTTATCGGTCAGGATATTGCAAATCACGCGCGTCGAGGCAAAACCCGGGAATTGGGTGAGGCAGTAGAGATACCCCAGCACAAACACGCCCAGCGTGATCATCAACGGTAAATTACGTTTTATCATGGCCACGGATCCCCTTAATGATGCTGACAAAGCGCGGCGACTGGACGATCAGCACGCAGAGCACGACCACCGCTTTCACCACCTGGTTGAGTTCCGGCTGAAACCCCGAGAGCAGGATCCCGGTGTTCATGCCCTGAATGATCAGCGCGCCAATCACCGAAAGCAGCAGGTTAAAGCGCCCGCCCATCAGCGACCCGCCGCCGATCACCACCGCGAGGATTGCGTCCAGCTCCAGCCAGAGCCCCGCGTTGTTGGCGTCGGCCCCGCGAATATCCGCCGCGACGATGACCCCGGCGATGGCGGCGCAGACGCCGCTCAGCACGTAGGTCAGCATCACCATCAGCCGGGTGTTGACCCCGGCGTTACGCGCGGCGCGGATGTTGATCCCGACGGCTTCAATGAACATGCCCAGCGCCGTTTTGCGGGTGAAAAGCCAGAAGACAACGAGCGTGGCCAGGGCAATAATCACCGGCGTCGGGAAGAACAGAAGGTTGCCGCTTCCGAGCCACGCCAGGCTCGGGGAGTTAAAGGTGACAATCTGTCCGGAGGTAATCAGCTGCGCCACGCCGCGCCCGGCCACCATTAAGATAAGGGTGGCGACAAAGGGCTGAATTTTCAGCACCGCCACCAGAATGCCGTTCCATAATCCGGCCAGCACGCCGGTGCCTAAGGCTGCAAGCAGGACCACCGGCAGGCTGTGTCCGGACACGGTCATGGAGGCTGCCGTGGCCCCGGCGATAGCCATCACCGCGCCGACGGAGAGGTCAATCCCGCCGGTGGCGATGACCAGCGTCATCCCGATGGCCAGCAGCGCCACGGGCGCGGCACGGTTTAGAATGTCAATCGGGCTGCCAAACAAGCGCCCATCCTGCACGATAATCTGGAAGAAATGCGGCGCGACCAGGCTATCAACCAGCAGAACCACCAGCAGCGCTGCGATTTGCGGCGTGCCGGTCGGCCAGCTGAAGCGGCGCTTTGTCTCACCGGTTTGCGAAAGCGAACGGGGCATCACGATTTACTCCTTATGCCGCGATGGCATTCATGATCGCCGGAACGGACAGCTTATCCAGCGGGATCTCTGCCACCTGTTTGCGATCGCGCATGATGATGACGCGATCGGCATAGCCCACCAGCTCCTCCAGCTCGGACGAAATAACCAGCAGCGCCAGACCGTCCGCGCACAGAGTTTCGATAAGCCGGATAATTTCGGCGTGCGCCCCCACGTCAATGCCGCGGGTCGGTTCGTCGAGGATCAGGAATTGGGGTTTGGTCAGCAGCCAGCGTGACAGCAGCACCTTCTGCTGGTTACCGCCGGAGAGGAACTCGATCGGCTGTTCCGCGCTCGGGGTACGAATACCCAACTGACGGATAAAGCGCTCGGCGATGGCGTTCTGCTCTTTACGGGGGATCGGACGCAGCCAGCCGCGCTGGGCCTGCAGCGCCAGGATGATATTTTCCCGCACCGAGGCCGCAGCAATAATACCGTCCGTTTTCCGATCCTCCGGGCAGAAGCCGACGCCGAGACAGGAGGCCTGATGCGGCGATCGCAGGGTTTGCGGTTTACCCTTGATCAGCGCGCTGCCGCTGTCCGCCGGTTTGATCCCGAAGATCACCTCGGCGGTTTCGGTTCGTCCGGAGCCTAACAGGCCCGCCAGCCCGACAATTTCGCCTGGCCGTACCTCAAGGTTAAACGGCGAGATCACGCCTTTCTTGCCGTAATCGCTGAACGCGGCGACCGGTTTCTCGCTCAGCAGCGTACGCCCTGCGCGCTGAAGGGCGTTGGTTTCCAGCTCGCGCCCCAGCATCATTTTCACCAGTTCGATCTGCGGCAGCTCGCGGGTTTCGCGGCAGCCGACAAAGCTGCCGTTGCGCAGCACCGTGATGCGATCGCTTACCTCATATACCTGATCGAGGAAGTGGGTAACGAAGATCAGGCTGACACCCTGATCGCGCAGCTGGCGCATCAGGGTAAAGAGCATCTCCACTTCCTGGGTATCGAGGCTGGCGGTGGGTTCGTCGAGGATCAGCACTTTTGCAGAGAGATCGATCGCGCGACAGATGGCGACGATCTGCTGCATCGCCACGGAAAAGCGGTTCAGCGGCTCGCGGACGTCGAGGGAGAAGCCGTACGATTCCATCAGCTTTGTCGCCCTCGCCTCCATCTCTTTGCGGCGCAGCAGGCCAAAACGGCGTGGCTCACGGCCAATAAACAGGTTATCCGCCACCGACATATTCGGCAGCAGGTTCACTTCCTGGTACACAGTCCCGATCCCCAGCTGCTGGGCATGGGCGGTATTTTTTGGCGAAATGGCGTTGCCTTCCAGCCAGATGGTGCCGCGATCGGCGTGATAAACGCCGGTGAGGGATTTAATCAGCGTCGATTTTCCCGCGCCGTTCTCGCCCAGCAGCGCCATGATCTCACCGCGCCGCAGGCTGAAATCAACGTTATCCAGCGCCTTTACGCCGGGGAAGAATTTGCTTAAGCCCTCTGTGCGGAGGATTTCCTGGTGTTGTTCAGTTTTCATATTTACGTCCCCGGCACGTTCTCGTAGGCCGGGTAAGCGCAGCGCCACCCGGCAATTTCACAGGATCAGTAGCCCATATTTTTCTTCTTCTCTAACTCTTCTTTCGCCGTGTCAGGCAGGTAGAGCGTGGACTTGGTGACCGTCACCTTCTCAGGCATCGTGCCGTCTTTCTTGAATTTCTCCAGCGCGTCGAATGCCGGGCCCGCCATGTTTGGCGTCAGCTCCACGCTGGCGTTGGCTTCGCCGTCGATCATCGCTTTGTAGATGTCCGGCACGCCGTCGATAGAACCGGTGAGAATATCTTTGCCCGGCTTCAGGCCCGCTTCTTTAATCGCCTGAATCGCACCGATCACCATGTCATCGTTGTGGGCGTAAACCATGCAGATGTTCTTGCCGTTGTTTTCAGCCTTAATAAAGCTCTCCATGACCTCTTTACCTTTACTGCGCGTAAAGTCGCCGGACTGAGAGCGGATAATCTTGATGTTTGGCGCTTTAGCAATGGCCTCAGCAAAGCCTTTTTTACGGTCGATGGCCACGCTCGCGCCGACGGTGCCCTGCAGTTCAACGACGTTACACGGCTTGCCGTCGACCTGTTTCACCAGCCAGTCGCCAATCAATTGCCCTTCAAGCACGTTATTGGCGGTCACGGTGGTCATATAGAGGGATTTGTCTTTGACGTCGATGGAACGGTCGAGCAGGAAGACCGGGATCTCAGCGTCTTTCGCTTCCTTCAGGACGGGTTCCCAGCCGGTCGCCACGACGGGTGCAATAAAGATGGCATCCACGCCCTGGGCGATAAAGGAGCGCACGGCTTTGATCTGATTCTCTTGTTTTTGCTGACCATCGGCGATTTTCAGGGTAATGCCGCGTTTCTGAGCCTCGCTTTTCGCAACGTTGGTTTCTGCCGCTCGCCAGCCAGATTCAGAGCCGACCTGCGAAAAACCTACGGTTAAGGGAGCGGCCATCGCCATAGACGACATGGCTGCCGAAACTGCTGTGACAAGAAGTAAGCGCTTCCACATATGAGCGTCCTCGTAGGGGTGTTTATTGTTGGTTAAAAGATGTTCTGCGAAATGACTATAGCCCATGAAATATGTAACGAATTGCGTTACATCACACTTCAGAAAAGTGAATAAAACGTTAATCACAAGTTTGTAATCGCTTTCATTTCACCATGAAAAATGTGGCTGAGTTTATGGATTTTTCTGTCATGGAATCGGTCTGAAAAGTGGAGAAAGCGGGGAGAGAAAGCGAAAACAGGCGGAGACATTCAGCGCGAGTTGGCTATAATACCTGCCACTTGTTTACCATCCATTTTAAAGGACACCGACATGAGCTTACTCAACGTCCCAGCGGGTAAAGAACTGCCAGAAGACATCTACGTAGTTATCGAAATCCCGGCTAACGCAGATCCGATCAAATACGAAGTGGACAAAGAGAGCGGCGCCCTGTTCGTAGACCGTTTCATGTCTACCGCGATGTTCTATCCGTGCAACTACGGTTACATCAACCACACCCTGTCTCTGGACGGTGACCCGGTTGACGTGCTGGTCCCAACGCCATACCCACTGGAGCCAGGCTCCGTCATTCGCTGCCGTCCAGTTGGCGTGCTGAAAATGACCGACGAATCCGGTGAAGATGCGAAGCTGGTTGCGGTACCGCACACCAAGCTGAGCAAAGAATACGATCACATCAAAGATGTGAACGACCTGCCAGAGCTGCTGAAAGCGCAGATCACTCACTTCTTCGAGCACTACAAAGACCTCGAAAAAGGCAAGTGGGTTAAAGTTGACGGCTGGGACAACGCAGAAGCGGCGAAAGCAGAAATCATCGCCTCTTTCGAACGCGCTGCTAAGAAGTAATTCTTACTGCCGATCAAAAAAAGCCCCGCGAGTCGGGGCTTTTTTGTGCCTTTAAAAAACACATAAACTCCTGACCGTCGCGATCGTGAGCGTTATACATGCTAAGTTTCTTTCTTCAAAGCATAAAGATGGGCTACATAAAGGCGTTTGACTGTTACGGCAAAGACAGCAAATGGCAGTATCTCTGCATCCTGACATTCCAGCTTGCCTGGTTTTTGTTTTACTTATGGATCCCTTATCGAAGCGATTATGCGATTCTGCTGTTTTTACTGTTTTTCCTGCCCGTCATATCAAGCAATACGCGGTGCATAAACTACTATGGCCGTTCACGCGCCTTGTGTTTTTTATGGCTTATTGCCCCATACATCATGCTGTTCGTTCCTCTGTTTTTAACCCGACGCAGGGATACAGAAGAGAATTGAAAGCGTAAAAAAACAACGCCACCTCACGGTGGCGTTGTTTTTTTCAGTACTGGTCTCTGTCTAACCAGTTACCGCTTACAATCCGCGTTAACCCTTCGACCGGACGCTGGTAGACATACATCCACGCGCTTCCGTACGGCGTCTGGATCAACTGGCGTGCGTATTCACCGCCCCTGGTGCGCAAGGCATCAAGTTCGGCAAGCGTCGCGTTATCAATACGATAGACTTCACCCTGTACTGTTCCTTCGCCCGGAACCGCGCCTGGATAGTGGCCCAGGCTGTACAACTGGTAGTTCTCGATATTGTAATTCCCCAGCAGCAAGGCATTGGTCATCCAGTGACTGTTGCCTTGCTTGGTTCGTAAACTGCCGTAGACAAATATTCGCATTGCTAAAACTCAAACTGATAGAGCAGATCAAGTGCCTGGTCTACGCCGGACACTGCTTCCAGATATAGCTTAGGCATCAGGCGATAGCGTAACGTGAGAGTTGCCAGTGAGTCAAAGATCCCCACACCATATTTTACCTGCAGACCCGGCAGTACATACCCGCTGACCACCACCTGCGAGGAGTCACCCACGCCCTGGGTGTCCAGCGCCAGATTGCTTACGCCGAACGTCTCGCCGATTTTACCCACAACCTGCCCACTTTGTGCAACCCCCAGACCCACTAACATCGAGGTCATCGCCGCACTGTCGCTCTGACCGCTGTCCAGACCTTGTCCACGCAGCAGGTAAGAGAGGGCTTCCTGCTGCGGCATCGCCGGGTCAGAGAAGATCTCCGCCTTCGGCTCGTCGGCGGAGCCGGTGACGCGTACGCCAGCAATAACGTTGTTTTCCGTCGCTTCCGGGTTACGAATCGCTTCGATGTTCAGCAGAGGCTGATCCGGTGGACCGGAGAAAAGCAGCTCGCCTTTACGGACGATGAGGTCCTGACCATAGGCGTGGAAACGCCCTTCAGGAATATTGATCTGCCCGTTCAGGCCAAGCCCTTGTTTATCCTGCGCCACTTTCAGGTCGCCCGTGAGCCTCGCCTTCAGCCCAAACGCATTCAACCGCACGTTATTCCCCACGTGCACGATGAGGTTACTGTTAATCGGTATGCCCGCGCTCTTCTGCTCGACAGGTTTCAGATTTTCATTGAGCATCACTTCATCACTTGAAACGCCGACCGCGCTTTCCGGCACGTCGTGAACCACGATGCGCGCCCACGGCACGTCGACGCGTCCGTCAAGCGTGAAGAGGCTTGGCGTGGCTTCAAAGACCACATCAGGCGAAACGTCCAGGCGCACCATCGGCGGTACAGTGATACGCACCTTACTGCCCTTCGCGGCGATACGGGCGCGCCAGTTATCGAGCTGGCTCCAGTCCGCGTCGCCGCTGAGGTTGATTTGCCCCTGCTGCGTCAATACCGAGCCGCTCAGCGTCGAGCTCATGCCGTTGAAGTTCATCGCGATCTGGCTGGGCTGCATGTCAAACGGCATGAAGTTGCCGTCGATATCCACGCCGCTGAGCCGCATCTGACCGAACAGCTGCGGGCTTTGCGCGTTGCCGGCCAGGCGCAGGTTAGCGTTCAGCATCCCCTCGGCTTTTTCCCCGCGCGCGAAAATCGGGTTCACCATCGCCAGGTTGAAGTTACGGATGTTGACGTTGCCGCCCAGATTACGCCGCCCCTGCGGATCGGTAATCTGGACCTGCCCGTCCAGCTGGCCGTTGTTTGTGAGGCGGATTGTCCACCCCAGCTGTGCGCGATTGTTATGCAGATCGGCACTCAGGTTCAGGGTGTCGAACGCCACCGGCAGCGACGCGTTATTGACCTCCTGCGTCACCTTCACGTTACGCCCGGACAGCGTGACGCTGCCCTGCGGCAGCCCCTCTTTGGTGGTGTCCCAGGCCACATCGGCTTTTCCGCTAAAGACGCCGCTGGCCTGAGTCGTGTCCGGCATAAATGGCTTCAGCATCGCCAGATCGAAGCGGTTGAGGTTGATCTGCGCACGCCCTTCCGCGCCCGCATCGATGGTCTGCGGCACGCACAGCTCCGCATTCGGGTTGGTCCAGCAGTGTGGCCCAATGCTGATCTTCTGCTCGGCATTGCGGTAGTCCAGGGCAATAGCGCGCGAGAGCACCAGCGGCCCGACCGGCGTATTGAAACGGGTGTTATCAAGCAGACCTTTCCAGCGTTCTGCTTTGCGGTCGAAGCTGCCGGTGAGGTGAAGCTGACCGGAGACCGGCTCGCCCTGTACGCGCAGCTGTAGGTCGTGCTGCTTCTCGTTCCCTTTGGCGTCCAGGGTGACCAGGCTGATGTTCACGTCCGGCTGAGAAATGCGCTCCACGCGCAGGTTCAGGTTACCGCCGATCTGATCGGTGGATTTCACATCCCCTTCCACGCGGACGCGGGCAACGCTCAGCTCCTGCCAGCGCAGGTTATTGGCGGTGATATCCGCCAGCAGCTGCGGCGCATCCACGGTTCCGCGCACTTTCACGAGACCTTTCGCAGTGCCACCCAGACCCGGCAGGGCGTTGTCCAGATTCGGCGCGTCGATGGTGGCGTCCAGATTCAGATCTTTCACCCCCAGCTCGCCTTTGATATCCGCCGTGTTGCGGCCCAGCGCCACGTGCAGCCCCGGGATAACCCACTGCAGATAGCTGTTGCCTTTCAGCGAACCTTCAACGTTAACCTTGTTCTGCTTCACGTTCCCGGTGAGCTTGATTTCCGGCACGTCCATCTGCCACGTACCGCCGTACAGGCTGCCGCGGGTTTTGATCAGGCCATCCAGTTTCGACGGCCAGTCCGGCACCTCTTTGGCGGTGTTAATGCCCGTCAGCTTCAGCTCGCCGCGCCAGCTGATCGCCTGCTGCCAGTCGAGCAGCGCGGTCAGCTCGGTTTTGCCTTCCAGCGCCGCGACGGTCAGCTTGTCGAGGTTGACCTGCTGTTCGTTGCCCTTCGCATCCAGCGTGATATTCGCGGGCGGCACGCCCTGTCCCTTCACCGCGGTGCGGAACGAGAGCGCGTAGTCGGTCATCTTGCCGCTCAGCTTCAGCTTCAGGTCATCGGCCTGGAACTGCTTTTCGCCGGTGAACGGCCAGTAAAGCTGCTTGCTGACAATTTCAATATTGAGCGGCAGCCCGGCTTCCGCCAGCTGCGTTTGCGCGCGCAGGACCATGTCCACCGGGCCGGAGAGATTCACCCCGACATCCAGCTTATCGCGTAGCGCCCCGCCCACTTTGATCTTCACCTTTTCGCCTTTCAGCGGATCGATGTTGAGGGCACTGTTAAGCGTGATATCCACCGGCCAGTTATCGCGCAGCAGCGCATTCCCTGACGCATTCACCGAGCCCTGGCTGGTGTCAATATCCAGCGCGTCGAGCTTCATGTTGCCGTCAATGCTGCTGACTTTCAGCAGCATTGTGTAGACCGTCAGATCGGTATCGCCGGTCAGGCGCAGCTGCTCGCCTTTGAACTCCTCGATGTTGAGGTTCAGCGGCAGATGAACGTCGGTCATTTCCGGCAGAACGGGCTTCGAGAAAAGATCTTTCAGCGTTTCGCCCAGCGGCTTCTCTTCCGGCTGCGGGTTCTGAATCTTCGGCTCGACGATCTCTTCCTGCGCCACGTCGGCCACCTTCGGCAGCGCGATCAGTAAACCCTGCAGCGACGTGGGCGTCAGGGTGAGGTTTTTCTCCTGCCAGCGCAGGCCGGAGGTGAAATCCATCACGGACACGGTGGTGTCGTCGATTTTGATATTAACGTTATCGAGCGCCACCCGATAAAGCGCGATCGGGTACGGCGTGGAGAGATTCAGCGGGCCGCTGTCCTCTTCCTCGACAGGCGCAGACTTCGGCATTTTTTTTGAATCTATCGCTACGTTGACGTCTTTAAGCGACAGATCGTTGACGCAGAGTTTGCTGTCCCGCAGGCAGCCCAGCTTGACCGCCAGGTGGAATTCCCCGGCGTTCACCGCCACGCCCGGTTGCTCATAGCGGATGTTCTTCAGACGCAGGTCGCGCCAGCCGCCCGTTACCTGACCAATCTCCAGCCCCGGCACCCAGCGGTTCGCAGCGTTAAACAGCAGATGCAGGCCGGTGGTGGTCCCTACCAGAAACGCTACCGTCCCGAGCAACAGCACGATAAAAATCAGCACCCCGAGGCTTATCTTCTTCCATAAACTCATAATTCAGGCCCCAGACCGATGTAAAACTGTAAACCATGTTCGTCTTTGTCACCCACCGGAACGGCGAAATCGAGCTTGATCGGCCCGACCGGTGACTGCCAGCGTACGCCCACGCCCGCGCCGGTTTTGAAATCGCTGCGGCGGATGTCGTTTACGGCTTCACCGCCATCCACAAACATCGCCCCCCACCATTTTCCGCTGACGTTATACTGGTACTCCAGCGAGCCGGTGGCCAGTTTCGAGGCACCGGTCAGCTGGCCTTTGTCATTTTCAGGCGAGATCGATTTGTATTTATATCCGCGAATACTGCGGTCGCCCCCGGCGAAGAAGCGCAGATCCGGCGGTACGCGCTCGAAGTCTCCCGTTTCAATCCAGCCGAGATTGCCGCGCATCACAAAGCGATGTTTGTCGTAAAGCGTGCGGATCCAGACGTTTTGCGCCTGCACGACGGTGAAGTCCACATCAGAACCCCACATGGTGTTGGAGTAATCAATGGAGTAACGCTGGGAATCCCCCCACGTTGGCATCAGACCACCGCGGGAGCGGGTACGGCTGATCATCACGCCCGGATAGAGCAGCATGGTAGTGTTGGTGACGTTAGCCTGGGTAAAGTGGTCGAAGCTCCAGCGCAGGTTAATGGCGCGCTGCCAGCCGCTGGAGAGATCCCAGAAACGCGATACGGCAAGCGTGGTGGAATCGGATTCGGTATCGTTCAGGTCGGTGCGCTTAAAGCCCCCCTGAACCAGGTAGTACTGCTCAAGCGGGTTTTTCAGCAGCGGCATTTTGTAGCTGAAATCCAGCTGCTGTTCCGGAGCTGAGATACTCGCGCTGGTAGTCAGGCTGTGGCCGTAGGAGTTCATCCACGGCTTTTTCCAGGTGGCCTTCACGCGCGGGCCGACGTCTGTCGAGTAGCCAACACCGGTCTCAATGGTGTTCTCGGTGCGCGGCGAGACAACGCCATGCAGCGGCAACACCTTCGTTTTGCGAGACTTATCAAATTCCGGTGCGACAACCACGGAGTTAAACCAGCCGGTAGCGGAAAGACGACGGTTCAGTTCCGCCAGGTCCCTGGACTGGTAGTAATCCCCCTTTTTGAACGGCACGAGGTTTTGCAGGTACTCTTCACGGATTTGCGAACCTTCAAACGTCACGTCGCCAAAGCGGTAGCGTTCTCCGCTGTCGTAGTCGATATCCCAGAAGGCCTGATGTCGATCCAGCGCAATGCCCAGCTGGCTTTTGTTGAACTGGCTGTCGAAATAGCCCTTACGCAGGGCAACGCTCGTCAGCTCTTTTTTGAAATGATCGTAGTCACCGTGGTTAAGCACGGTACCGATTTTCGGCCGCGTGCCGAGCAGGTCAAGGTAATCCCGGTCTGTACGCGCCCCGCCGCGCAGAATGACGTTGGTGCCGCCAATCAGTACCGGTTCACCCGGCGAAACGCGGGCAATAAGGACCTGGCGCCCCTTCTCTGGAGGCGGACGGAGATCAAAATCAATGGTGGGTTCGTAATACCCCAGCGCTTTCAGCCCTTCACGGATGGCGTCATCCACGCGCGCGCGAAAACGCCGGTCCGGCGTCACCTCATCACTCTGGATGGTCGACAACTGCGCACGCACGTTTTTTTGTAGCGCCCCGGATAACCCCTCAACCTGCAAACGGACATTCGCCGCGCTGGCAATCCCGCTTGTCAGCAACACACTGACTAAACATAACTGGCGGATTTTTGTCACGTTTTCTCCTGAATATCCCTGTTTCCACCCTGGAAGCAAATGAAGTGCCGCTCCGCGGCAAAATACGGCCTGTTAGCCAAAAACCCAAATCACGGGTTGAAAACGGGTGTAACACCCAAATATTTCTTATGATTAAATCTAGACTCATTCAGCGCATTTATTGTGTTCAATTAAACGCTTCGTGACAACCTTAACCGAAACATCGCACCCCGGGAGGCCCCATCGTGAGTTTATTCGACAAAAAGCATCTGGTTTCACAAACTGATGCATTACCGGGACGCAACACCCCTATGCCTGTGGCGACCTTACACGCCGTCAATAACCATTCCATGACCAACGTGCCGGAGGGAATGGAAATCGCCCTGTTCGCCATGGGCTGTTTCTGGGGCGTTGAGCGCCTCTTCTGGCAGCTGCCCGGCGTTTACAGCACGGCGGCTGGCTACACGGGCGGTTACACGCCGAATCCTACCTATCGCGAAGTTTGCTCCGGCGAAACCGGGCATGCGGAAGCAGTACGCGTGGTCTACGACCCTGCAGTCATCAGCTACGAGCAGCTCCTGCAGGTCTTCTGGGAGAATCACGACCCGGCGCAGGGCATGCGTCAGGGCAACGACCACGGCACCCAGTACCGCTCGGCTATCTATCCGCTCACGCCCGAGCAGGATGCCGCCGCGCGCGCCAGCCTCGAGCGTTTCCAGCAGGCCATGCGTGAAGCGGGCGATACGCGCGCGGTGACCACGGAAATCGCGACGGCGAAACCGTTCTACTATGCCGAGGACGATCACCAGCAGTATCTGCATAAAAACCCGTACGGCTACTGCGGTATCGGAGGCATCGGCGTCTGCCTGCCGCCGCAGCTGGCGTAATTATTGATCCAGCGCCACGCGTGCCGCGTGGCGCGTGGCATTGCTGACCGAACCGTAATCCATTACTTTGCCCTGCAGCAGCAGGTTAAAGACCGCCGCCTGCGGTCGGTTAAGCCGCGTTTGCAGCAGATGTACGGCCTCAATCCCCAGCTCGCGGCAGGGCACAGTGACGCCCGTAACCGGCTTTTCCAGACGGTGCGCTAAATTCCATGCAAAATCGGTGGTAATCAGCGAAATGTCTTCCGGAACGCGCAGCCCGTGGCGCGTTAACGCCCTGATCACTCCTTCCGTCATGCTGGTACTGTTCGGGAAAATTACCTCTGGCCACTGGGAGCTGTCATGCGTCATCAGCCACGCATCCAGCGCCCGCTCGGCCTCGTCTGCCGTAAACCATTCCGTCACGAGCAAATCGCGCTGAGGATCAAAGGTCACGTGAAAATGGCGATACGCCTCTTTGATGCCGTCCAGACGCGCGTACAGCGTATCCCGCCGCAGACAGGTGAGCGTGAGCACCCGGCGATGCCCCTGCTCGAAAAGATACTGCATGGCGGTGAAGCCGATTGCCCGGTGATCGGGTGACACGGCATCCAGCATCCGATCCCGGTCAACGGAATTAATTAACACGCAGGGCTTATTCAGCGTGCTCGCCAGTTTAAATATGGTGGAATCATCAGTGCCAATAATAATTATCGCGTTGATATTCTTATGACTGGCCTTTTCCATAAAGACTTTTACATCGGCATGCTGTTCTTCTAAACCACAGCACGTGACCCACACATTATGCCGCGAGCAGGCTTCAGCAATCCCTTTCGTTACTTCCAGATAAAATATATCTCCGCGCCCCTGAAAGGTTCTTTCCGGTGCAAAAACAGCGATACCGTTAATTAACAGTCTTCCGCTCGCCATAGACTCCAGCACACCGAGCTCCCGCGCGGTGCGAACGATCGCCTCCCTGGCTTTATCGCTGGTGTAAGACTTGCCGCTTAATACCCGCGAAACCGTGCTGACGGAATAGCCCGTCAGGGCTGCAATTTCCTCCATTTTTAACCTGCCCGGCATAGTGTGACCTCGCTCTCATTCAGTTTTTGCAAATATTTGCAGAAACAGTCCTTTGATTTTAAAACCAAATTTCAGAACACCTGGAAATTACTTAATCACCTTGCGAGTATTCTCACAAAAACACATTGTCGCTACCGCTCCCCTTTCCTATTTTCCGGTCATCACTCATTTCAACTGAAATTAAGGTGTGACATGGAGAAGGTACGTTTTGGCATTATTGGAATAGGTAATATCGGTACGGTCCACGCGCGTTATTTACTGGCAGGTACGGTCAGCGACGCCTGCCTGGCCGCGGTTTGTGATAATGCACCGGAAAAGCATCCTGCTATCCGCCAGTTGGTCGGTACCCTCCCATTATTCAGCGACGCGCAGGAGATGCTCCAGAGCGGGCTTATCGACGCGGTGATTGTCGCCACGCCGCACTACGAGCATCCGCGCCTGTCGATGCTGGCGATGCGCAACGGCATCCACACCCTGTGTGAAAAACCGGCGGGCGTGTACACCGCCCAGGTACAGGAGATGAACGCCTGCGCCCGGGAGTGCGATGTGGTGTTCGGCATCATGTTCAACCAGCGCCCGAACCCGCTCTACCAGAAGGTGAAAAATCTGATCGACAGCGGTGAGCTGGGCGAGATCCGCCGCTCCAACTGGATCATCACCAACTGGTATCGCTCGCAGAGCTACTACAACTCCGGCGGCTGGCGCGCTACCTGGAAAGGGGAAGGCGGCGGCGTGCTGCTCAACCAGGACCCGCACCAGCTCGATCTCTGGCAATGGCTGGTCGGCATGCCCGTCCGCCTGCGCGCGTTCTGCCAGTTCGGTAAACATCGTGAAATCGAAGTGGAAGACGAGGTCACCGCCTACGCGGAGTATGCCAACGGCGCGACGGGCGTGTTTATCACCACCGTGGCGGAAACGCCGGGAACCAACCGGCTGGAAATCGTCGGCGATCGCGGCAAAGTCGTTGTCGAAGAGGGCAAGCTGCGCTACTGGCGGCTGCGTGAATCTGAAACCGCCTTCAACGCCCGCTGGCAAAACGGTTTTGGTGAACCTGAGTGCTGGGAGGTCACGCTTCCCGTCGCTCCGGAATGCAGCGAACACCACGTCATTACCGCCAATTTCTGTGCCGCCATCCTGCGCGGCGAGCCGCTCATTGCGCCGGGTCTGGAAGGGATCCACGGGCTGACGCTCTCCAACGCTATGCACCTCTCCACCTGGACAGACGACTGGGTCGAACTCCCGCTCAACGAGAAACAGTATCTGCGCCTGCTTCAACAGCGCATCAGCACCTCAGTGGCAAAAGAGACAGCCAGCGTCACGCTGGATGCGTCTGGCACTTGGTAACTCCGGAGAAGAAACGATGTTAAATGTCGCTATCGTGGGAACAGGGAATATCTCGCACAACCATATTCAGGGTTATTTGCAGTTTGGCCAGCGCTGCCGGATCGTCGCGCTGGTTGATATCTACCCGGAAAAAGCCCACGAGAAAAAAGCGCGCTACGGCCTGAAGGAAGCACGTGTTTATGACAGCCACCAGCAGATGCTGGCCTCAGAGCCGGATATCGACATCGTCGACGTCTGCACGCCGCCCTACGTCCACGCGGAGATCGGCATTGATGCTCTGAACGCGGGGTGCCACGTGCTGTGCGAAAAACCGATGGCCGCCTCGCTGGAGGAGTGCGACGCGATGATCGCCGCGCAACAGGCCAGCGGCAAAACGCTCGCCATCATTGCACAGAACCGCTTTACCGATGCCTTCTGGCGCCTGAAAGCCGCGCTCGATTCCGGCCTCGCAGGAAAAGTCTGCCACGCGCAGGTGGATTCGTTCTGGTGGCGCGGACATTGCTACTACGACCTGTGGTGGCGCGGCACCTGGGAAAAAGAGGGAGGCGGCTGCACCCTTAACCACGCGGTTCACCACATCGATGCCATTCAGTGGATGCTCGGCTTCCCGTCCGAGGTGGTGGCGATGATGACCAACGTGGCGCACGACAACGCTGAAGTCGAAGACCTCAGCGCCGCAATCTTCAAATACCCCAGCGGCGCGATCGCGCAGCTTACCGCCTCGGTCGTGCATCACGGCGAAGATCAGAAAATTATCATTCAGGGCGATAAGGCGCGTATCTCCGCGCCGTGGCAGGCCTTTGCCAGCGTCAGCGCCGATAACGGCTTCCCGCAGGAAGATCGGGATCTGCAGCGAGAAGCGCAGCTCAACGCCGTTTTTCAGGAGACGCCGAAGCTAGAGTGGACGCTGCATACCGGGCAAATTAACGACCTGCTTTATGCCATTGAGCACGGCACCGCGCCGTTAGTGGATGGCCTGCAGGGCAAACGCTCGCTGGAGCTGATTACCGCGATCTATAAATCCGCCATTACCCGCAGCGTGGTCTCGCTGCCGATTCAGCGCGATGACCCGTTTTACCGCACCGGCGGGACGAACGCCCTCGCTCCCCGTTTTTATGAAAAATCCGCAAGCGTCGCCAACTTCAGCGAAGTGGGCGCAATTCCCCTTGGCAAAGATCTGGACTAAGGAGTGACACCATGAACAAGCATGACGGAATGAACTACGCCCCGGTGGGCAAACCGCAGCCCGTTGTCAGGGAAGGAGAGTTTATTTTTGCCGCCGCCGCGCTCGACCACGGCCATATCTACGGGATGAGTAACGGCCTGATAGAAGCCGGGGCCACCCTGAAATGGGTATACGACCCCGATCCGGCCAAAGTGGATAAATTTATCCAGCAGTACCCGCAGGCAAAAGTGGCGGAGTCGCTGGAGGTGATACTCAACGACGACGAGGTGCGTCTGGTGGCCAGTGCGGCCATTCCGTCCGAACGCTGCGCGCTGGGGCTGAAAGCCATGGCCGCAGGCAAGGACTACTTCACGGATAAAGCCCCGCTCACCACCCTTGAACAGCTGGCCGATGCCAAAACGATGGTCGAGAAAACCGGGCGGAAATATGCGGTGTACTACAGCGAACGCCTGCACGTTGAGAGCGCGGTGTTTGCCGGACAGCTGGTGCAGCAGGGGGCCATTGGCCGCGTCGTGCAAACATTGGGGACAGGCCCGCACCGGGAAGGAACCGGTCGCCCGGACTGGTTCTACGATCGACGATTTTTCGGCGGCATTCTGTGCGATATCGGCAGCCACCAGATCGAGCAATTTCTCTTCTACACGGGCAACAGTGAGGCATGCGTGGTCGCCGGCCAGGCACGCAATTTCAACCATCCGCAGTATCCGGCATTTGAAGATTTCGGCGACGCAATGATTAAGGGCGAAAACGGCGCCAGCGGTTATTTCCGCTGCGACTGGTTTACGCCGGACGGGCTTTCTACGTGGGGCGACGGCCGCCTGACGCTGCTCGGCACCGAAGGCTATATCGAAATCCGCAAATATGTCGATCTCACCCGCGGCGAGCAGGACGTGGTGTATCTCGTCAATAAAGAGGGGGAATTCCGTTATCCGGTTGCCGGTCAGGTCGGGTTCCCGTTCTTTGGCGAAATGATCCTCGACTGCCTGCATCGAACCGAAAACGCCATGACGCAGGCGCACGCCTTCAAGGCGGCGGAGCTCTGCGTGAAGGCCCAGATGCTGGCCAACGCGACGGAATAACGGGAGGCGACGATGACGATCCTGAACACGGCAGTAATCGGTGCGGGAGCGATTCACGGCTGCCATGTGAACGCGTTGCGCCAGATGCCCAACGTCGCGCTACGCGCGCTGGTCGATATCGACAGCGTCAAAGGGCTAAAGCTGGCGATGGGCTATCAGTGTCGCTTTTATCAGGATTACCGGGAAATGCTGCTGGATGATGCCATCGACGTGGTCCACATCTGCACGCCGCATTTTGAGCATAAGAGCATGATCCTGGCGGCGCTCGCCGCCGGGAAGCATGTTTTCTGCGAAAAACCGGTGGGCATGAACAGCAGCGAACTCGTGGACATCACCCGCGCCGCCGAACAGGCGCCGGGTCTGCTCGGCGTGTGCTATCAGAACCGGCTCAACCCCACCAGCCTGCGCATTCGCCAGGCGCTGGAGGACGACGAGCTGGGAAAAATGCTCAGCATCAAAGCGGTGCTAACGTGGTCGCGCTCGGGCGCGTACTATACCGAAAGCCCGTGGCGCGGGCGGCTGGCAACGGAAGGCGGCAGCCTGCTGATCAACCAGGCCATCCATACTCTCGACCTGATGCAGTGGTTCGCTGGCGGCGTGACGCGGGTGAAAGGCGTGATGGACCGCGGTGAGCTGGCGAACGTGACCGAAGGAGAAGACAGCGCGATGGCCACGCTGCATTTTGCCAACGGCGCGCGCGGCCTGTTTTATGCCAGCAACTGCAATACCGCGGACTCCCCCCTCTGGTTTGAAATCCACTGCGAACGGGGCTCGCTGCTGCTCAGCGACAACGTGCTCTGGCGCATCACGCCCGGCGAGCGCCTGAGGCTGGCGAGCGATAACACCCCTGACGGCCTGGTCAAAAGCTACTGGGGGCTGGGGCATGAGCAGGCGATCCGCCGTTTTTATCATGCTATTTCCCATCCAGGAAATGCGAATTACACCGACATCCGCGAAGCCGGAAAATCACTCACCCTTGTGGAGGCTATTTATCGCTCATCTCAGTTAAGACAATGGATAGAACTCAATAAGTAGAACGTAATGTGTCGTCCAGATTTGAATAAAAATACGGCCTGAAAAACAGGTTAATCATTACCCTACACTGGATATTATTATGGTCAAACCTACTGAACGTAGAGTGGGTTACGGCGTGGCGCTTGGCTACGGCGTAACCGATCTGTTTGGCGGAGGGGCGTTCGCCGTTATCGGCACCTGGCTGCTCTTTTTTTACACCACCTATTGCGGGCTGTCTGTTATTGAAGCGGGGTCTATATTCGCTATTGCCCGCGTCATTGATGCGCTATTAAGCCCGATTATGGGCTATATCACCGATAATTTCGGGAATACCTGGCTCGGGCGTAAATTTGGTCGTCGCCGCTTCTTTTTATTGCTCAGTTCGCCGCTCATGTTTTTGTATTCCCTGCTTTGGCTGACGGACATGGGCTACTGGTACTACCTGGGCACCTACCTCTCTATTGAGCTGCTATCGGCGATGGTGCTGGTGCCCTGGGAGACCCTGGCGGCGGAGATGACAAACCGCTATGAAGAGCGAAGCCGCCTCTCCGGCGTGCGCATGATCTGCTCCCAGCTGGGCGGTTTCCTTGCGGTTTCCGTTCCCGGCGTGATTATGCATTTCACGGGGAAAGATAATCCGTTTACCTATACCCTCACCGGGCTGATATTTTCCTGCGTGTTCTGCATTGCGGTATTTATTACCTGGTACACCACCTGGGAAGCGAAAGATGTGCAGCAGGAAGCCAGTTTTAAAGTGGACAACCAGCGCATCGGCGGGCTACTGAATCACCTGAAATATCTGGTGCTGGATCTCTTTTCCTCCTTCCGTATCCGCACGTTTCGCCTGCATATCATTATTTACATCTTTTCGTTCACGGCGATGGACGTATTCGGCTCGGTCTTTACCTATTACGTCGTGTATTGCCTGAGCCAGGACGCCTCGGCGGTTTCCGGCTGGCTGAGTATTGCCGCCTTTGCCTCAGTACCGGGTACCTATGGATTTATGCTGCTGTTGAACCGGCTGAACATCACGCCGTCTGCCGCCCTGCGACTCTCCTACGGCTGTATCTTCATAGTGCTGGCGTTTCTGCTTACGGTCTACCTCACCAAAACGCAGGTGCCGACGCTGCTCTTCTCAGCGGTCTTTATCCTGCTCGGTGCCGCCCGCTCTGGCCTCTACTATATTCCGTGGAATATCTACAGCTTCATTCCGGATATTGACGAGATGGTAACGCAGCAGCGCCGTGAAGGCATTTTTGCCGGTGTGATGGTCCTGACCCGCAAGAGCACCGTGGCGATTGCCATCATGATCGTAGGCCTGGTGCTGCAGGAGTCCGGCTTTGTGAAGGGTAACGGCGCACAGCCTGAAAGCGCGCTGGGGGCGATTATCGGCCTGATGATCTTCGCGACGGCAGCCCTGCTGGCGGTTAGCTTCTTTACCACCTACAGGTTCAAGCTCACCCGTGAGACGCACAAGCTGCTCCTGAAGGAGATAGCACGCCGTAAGCTGGGTGGTGATTACCGCGACTGCGACGCCAGAACCCGCGTGGTGATTAAGCAGTTAACGGGATATGAGTATGACCAGGTGTGGGGAGGAAGCGCCTCACGTCGCGCGGAGGGGACGGCCCGTTTA
Organism: Enterobacter dykesii; assembly: GCF_008364625.2. Taxonomy (NCBI): domain Bacteria; kingdom Pseudomonadati; phylum Pseudomonadota; class Gammaproteobacteria; order Enterobacterales; family Enterobacteriaceae; genus Enterobacter; species Enterobacter dykesii. Next base: position 461,059 of record NZ_CP126604.1, on the reverse strand, counting down.
TCCGCCGCGAAATAGCACCCTGTACCGGACAGCGCCACGCTGTCCGGTCTGTTTTATGCCAAAATGTGACCTCTGGCAGATTTACATCTCTTTACGCTATACTACCCGCTGAAATAATCAGCTCAACGCTACGAGCTGATGTTCAATGTGTTTTCACACAAATGGTATCAATTCCCCTTCTGAGGATCTGGCGAGAAGCCGGATAAACTATGTTAAACAGTATTTTAGTAATACTTTGTCTGATTGCCGTCAGCGCATTTTTCTCGATATCTGAGATCTCGCTGGCCGCGTCCCGTAAAATCAAACTGAAGCTGCTTGCCGATGAAGGCAACATCAATGCTACCCGCATCCTGAAAATGCAGGAAAACCCCGGGATGTTCTTCACCGTGGTGCAGATTGGCCTCAACGCGGTCGCCATTCTCGGCGGTATCGTGGGTGATGCGGCGTTTTCCCCGGCGTTTTATAGCCTGTTTGTTAAGTACATGTCCGTTGAACTGGCCGAGCAGCTGAGCTTTATCCTCTCCTTCTCGCTGGTAACCGGCCTGTTCATCCTCTTTGCAGACCTGACCCCGAAACGCATCGGTATGATTGCGCCAGAAGCTGTGGCTTTGCGTATCATCAACCCGATGCGCTTCTGTCTGTACGTGTTTCGTCCGCTGGTGTGGTTCTTCAACGGTCTGGCGAACGTCATTTTCCGCATCTTTAAGCTGCCGATGGTGCGTAAAGACGACATCACCTCTGACGACATTTATGCGGTGGTGGAAGCCGGCGCGCTGGCCGGGGTGCTGCGCAAGCAGGAGCACGAGCTGATTGAGAACGTATTCGAACTGGAATCCCGTACCGTGCCGTCTTCCATGACGGGCCGTGAAAGCATTATCTGGTTCGATTTACATGAAGATGAGCAGAGCCTGAAGAACAAAGTGGCGCAGCATCCGCACTCTAAGTTCCTGGTCTGTAATGAAGATATTGACCACATCATCGGTTACGTCGACTCCAAAGACCTGCTGAACCGCGTGCTGGCAAACCAGAGTCTGGCGCTCAACAGCGGCGTGCAGATCCGCAATACCCTGATTGTGCCGGACACCCTGACGCTCTCAGAAGCGCTGGAAAGTTTCAAAACCGCCGGGGAAGACTTCGCGGTTATCATGAACGAATACGCGCTGGTGGTGGGCATTATCACCCTGAACGACGTGATGACCACGCTGATGGGCGACCTGGTTGGCCAGGGGCTGGAAGAGCAGATTGTTCAGCGTGACGATAATTCATGGCTAATTGATGGCGGCACACCGATTGAAGACGTAATGCGCGTGCTGGATATCGACGAGTTCCCGCAGTCCGGTAACTACGAGACCATCGGCGGCTTTATGATGTTTATGCTGCGTAAGATCCCGAAACGTACCGACTCGGTGAAGTTCTCCGGCTACAAGTTTGAAGTGGTGGATATTGATAACTACCGCATCGACCAGCTGCTGGTGACGCGCATCGACAACAAACCGACCGTACTGGTGCCAAAGCTGCCGGACGCGGAAGAGAAGGTGTCGGCGTAAACTCCCTGCTCCACATACATCAACGGCTCCCATTGGGAGCCGTTTTTTTTAACTACTGCATAGCACGTTGGTTAAGCCATCTCAGTCTGCAGACGCATAACCTGACGGTTGACTTCGGACATAACAGACAGGTGCTGTTTGTCCTTCACTTTTGGGACAAGGATCTTGCCCTTATCAAACTCAAAAGCGCCAACATCCTTGATATACAACCGTCCACGGAACAGGATCTTCACGTACTTCGCCACCTGAAGCGGGTTGTAGCGTTGGAAAATTTTCATTCTTGTATCTCCTGCGAATCATACGCTCTTGCGGTGCCACAATCGGCCCGACTGTCCTGAGCGCAAATTTTAATGCCCAATGACTATAGACCAGAACTACGGTGTTACCCAGTGTGCATAAGTTTATTTACCGTTTGATTACAATTATTCAGAATAATCTTTGCAAAACGTGACCGGGCGCAGTATAAGCCGTCGTTTTTTCATGGATATGTGCGTTCGCCCGCAAACTGGCATCGGGATTGCGGGAAAACCACATTGATCGCACTTATGATTAAAAGCGCAAGACCAAGTGGTCGGATCACCTGCAAACAATAAGGAAACGCCATGACCCTACGTAATATCCTTGCAGCAGCCTGCCTGCTGCTGCCCCTGTGGGCTTGTGCTCACAACATTGAAAAAGGACAACGTGTACCGCCAGTCGGCATTGCTGACCGGGGAGAATTGATTCTCGACAATGATAAGTTTAGCTACAAACCCTGGAATAGCGCGCAGCTCGCGGGCAAAGTGAGAGTTGTACAACATATTGCCGGTCGTACATCCGCAAAAGAGAAAAATGCCAGCCTGGTGGAAGCGATCAAGGCCGCAAAATTCCCGCACGACCGCTACCAGACGACTACGATCGTGAATACCGATGACGCCATTCCGGGTTCCGGAATGTTTGTGCGCTCCAGTCTTGAGAGCAATAAAAAGCTCTACCCGTGGTCGCAGTTTATCGTCGACAGCAACGGCGTAACCCGTAAGGCCTGGCAGCTGGAGGAAGAGAGCTCCGCGATTATCGTGCTGGATAAAGAGGGTCGCGTTCAGTGGGCGAAAGACGGCGCGTTAACCCAGGAAGAGGTGCAGCAGGTTGTCGACCTGCTGCATAAGCTGCTGGCTCAGTAAATAGAGACGCGGAAGCCGGGGTTGAGGAAGGATTCGCGCGGGGTATAGTCCAGCGGCTTGCCCTGCCAGTCATGAACATGCGCCCCGGCGGCCGCGGCAACGGCATGACCTGCCGCGGTATCCCAGACGTTGGTTGGCCCAAAGCGAGGGTAGAGCTGCGCGTGGCCTTCCGCCACCAGGCAGAATTTTAGCGATGAGCCAATCGAGGTGGTCTGGTGTTCACCCAGCTGCTGCAGATACTCCTGCAGCTCGCTGTCGCTGTGCGAGCGGCTAATCACCACCAGCGGTGGACGCGCATCGCGCACCTGAATCTGCTTGCGCACGCCGCACTCTTCCTTCCACGCCTTCCCTTCTGCGGCGCTGTACATCACCTTCATTACCGGCGCGTAGACCACGCCCAGCACCGCTTTGCCCTTCTCAATCAGGGCGATATTGACGGTGAATTCACCGTTGCGCTTGATGAACTCTTTTGTCCCGTCCAGCGGATCGACCAGCCAGTAGCGCTGCCAGTGCTGGCGCTCGTCCCAGCTTTGCGGCGCTTCTTCTGACAGAACGGGGATATCCGGCGTTAAGGCCTGTAACCCTGTCAGGATCACCTTATGCGCCGCGATATCCGCCGCCGTGACCGGAGAGTCGTCGGCCTTGCTGACCACCTCCATAGGTTTACTGCCGTCATATACCTGCATGATGGCATCTCCCGCATCCCGTGCGAGCTGACAAATTTTATCTAGCATTTTCCACCTCTTTGTTAACGCAGTGAGGTTAACTCTTTGTTTTAGTTATATCGTAATGTGAACAATTCCGCTATCTGTGAAGCAATTCCGGTTTCAGGTTACTTTTTTCTGTCAGGATTCACATTTCTGTAAGCAACACGCTATAGATACATACTCTTTTGTGGTCTGCATCGAAAAAAGGACTCCTCTGATGATTAAGTTTAGTGCAACGCTTCTGGCGACGCTGATTGCAGCGAGCGTGCAGGCGGCGACGGTAGATCTGCGTATTCTGGAAACGACCGATCTGCACAGCAACATGATGGACTTCGATTACTACAAAGATAGCCCGACGGAAAAATTCGGTCTGGTACGCACGGCAAGCCTGATCGATGCGGCGCGTGGCGAAGTGAAAAACAGCGTGCTGGTCGACAATGGCGATCTCATTCAGGGCAGCCCTCTTGGGGACTACATGGCGACCCGGGGGCTGAAAAAAGGCGAGATCCATCCTGTTTATAAAGCGATGAACACCCTGGACTATACCGTCGGCAACCTCGGCAACCACGAATTCAACTACGGTCTGACATACCTGCACGATGCCCTCGCCGGTGCGAAATTCCCGTACGTTAACGCTAATATCATCGACGTTAAAACGCAAAAGCCGCTCTTCACCCCTTACCTGATTAAAGAGACAAACGTCGTCGACCAGGACGGTAAAAAACAGACGCTGAAAATCGGCTATATCGGCTTTGTGCCGCCGCAGATCATGACGTGGGATAAGGCCAACCTCGACGGTAAAGTGACCGTTAACGACATCACCGAAACCGCGCGCAAATACGTGCCGGAAATGCGCGAAAAAGGTGCCGATCTGGTGGTCGTTGTCGCCCACTCGGGCCTCTCCGCCGATCCGTATCAGGCCATGGCAGAAAACTCCGTTTACTATCTGAGTGAAGTTCCGGGCGTCGACGCGATCCTGTTCGGCCACGCCCACGCGGTCTTCCCGGGCAAAGATTTCGCCAGCATAAAAGGCGCGGACATTGAGAAAGGGACGCTCAACGGCGTGCCGTCGGTGATGCCGGGCATGTGGGGTGACCATCTTGGCGTGGTGGATCTGGTGCTGAATAACGACGGCGGCAGCTGGAAGGTGACGCAGTCAAAAGCCGAAGCGCGCCCGATTTACGACGCTGCGGCTAAAAAATCTCTGGCGGCGGAAGATAAAAAACTGGTCGACGTGCTGAAGCACGATCACGACGCCACGCGCGAATTCGTCAGCAAGCCGATCGGCAAATCCGCCGACAACATGTACAGCTTCCTGGCGCTGGTGCAGGATGACCCGACCGTTCAGGTCGTCAACATGGCGCAGAAAGCCTATGCCGAACACTTTGTGCAGGGCGATCCGGATCTGGCAAAACTGCCGGTCCTGTCAGCGGCTGCGCCATTCAAGGTGGGCGGGCGTAAGAATGACCCGGCAAGCTATGTTGAAGTCGAAAAGGGCCAGCTGACCTTCCGTAACGCCGCCGATCTCTACCTCTACCCGAACACGCTGGTGGTGGTAAAAGCGACGGGCCAGGAGGTGAAAGAGTGGCTGGAGTGCTCTGCCGGACAGTTTAACCAGATTGACCCGCACAGCAGTAAGCCGCAGTCGCTGATTAACTGGGACGGCTTCCGTACCTATAACTTCGACGTGATCGACGGCGTGAACTACCAGATTGACGTCACCCAGCCGGCGAAATATGACGGCGAGTGTCAGGCGATCAACCCGCAGGCGGAGCGCATCAAAAACCTGACCTTCAACGGCAAGGCGATCGACCCGAGTGCCACCTTCCTGGTCGTAACCAATAACTACCGCGCCTACGGCGGTAAGTTTGCTGGTACGGGGGATAGCCACATCGCCTTTGCCTCGCCGGACGAGAACCGTTCGGTGCTGGCGGCGTGGATCAGCGCGGAGTCGAAGAAGGCGGGCGAAATTCACCCGGCGGTGGACAACAACTGGCGTCTCGCGCCGATCCACAGCGATACGAAACTGGATATCCGCATTGAAACGTCGCCGTCCGATAAGGCTGCCGCGTTTATCAAGGATAAAGCCCAGTATCCGATGAAGCAGGTCGCGACGGATGATATCGGATTCGCGATTTATCAGGTGGATTTGAGTAAGTAAAAACAAAACGGCAACATGCGTTGCCGTTTTTCGTGTTCGTTCCCTCTCCCTGTGGGAGAGGGCATCAGGCCGCACATATCCGGCGTTTACGCCGCGCGATCGTCCCGATTCGCCATCACCTTCGGCGTATTCACCTCAATCCAGTCCGCCAGCGCGGCGACTTTCTCGCTGACCTCAATCCCCATCGGCGTCAGGCTATACTCTACGTGCGGCGGCACCACCGGATACGACACGCGATCGACAAACCCGTCCTGCTCCAGCGCCTGGAGCGACTGGGACAGCATCTTTTCGCTCACCCCGCCCATTTTACGGCGCAGATCGCTAAAGCGATGCGTTCCATGGCGCAGAGCCAGCAGAATGAGAACGCCCCAGCGGCTGGTCACGTGTTTGAGCACCTCGCGAGAAGGGCACTGTTCCGCGAAAAGATTGCCATCGCGCATGAGTTCGCTGAGCGTCGGTATCGTTGTTTTCATACTTACCTTTTTGTACGTACTTACTAAAAGTTAGCTATGGTGCTAGTGTGCCACAACACCAGACAAACACGAAGGAGATTCATCATGATCGCGATTACCGGCGCTACCGGCCAGCTTGGCCATCTCGTTATCGAACAATTGCTGAAAACCGTACAGGCCAGCCAGATTGTGGCCATCGTACGTAACCCGGCGAAAGCGCAGGCCTTAAGCCAGCAGGGAATTGTGGTTCGTCAGGCGGACTACACGGATGAAGCCGCATTCACCACCGCGCTGAGCGGCGTGGATAAGCTGCTGCTGATCTCTTCCAGCGAAGTCGGCCAGCGCGCGACCCAGCACCAGAACGTGATTAACGCCGCCAAAACGGCAGGCGTGAAATTTATCGCCTACACCAGCCTGCTGCATGCGGACAACTCCCCGCTGGGTCTGCACGTTGAACACGTTGCCACTGAAAAAGCGCTGGCGGCGTCCGGCATTCCTTATGCCTTGCTGCGCAATGGCTGGTATACCGAAAATTACCTGGCGAGCGCGCCGCCTGCGCTGGAACACGGTGTGTTTATTGGTGCGGCAGGCGAAGGCAAAATTGCCTCTGCCACCCGTGCAGACTATGCCGCGGCGGCAGCCAAAGTGATTGTTGAAGAGGGCCACGCGGGCAAAGTCTATGAACTGGCGGGCGACCACGGCTGGACGCTGAGCGAACTGGCGGCTGAACTCAGCAAACAGAGCGGGAAGCCGGTAACCTATCAGAATCTCAGTGAAGCGGATTTTGCCGCCGCGCTGAAAAGCGTCGGCCTGCCTGCCGGGCTGGCAGATATGCTGGCGGACTCCGATGTGGGCGCGTCCAAAGGGGGACTCTTTGACGATAGCCACACGCTGAGCAAACTGATCGGGCGCGCAACGACGCCGCTGGCGCAGAGCATTAAAGCCATTCTGTAACGGCCTGAGCGTTTTTTCCTGCGGCCGGGTCATTCCCCTTACCCGGCCCGCACTTATATGGCATTCTGTTCCCCCGACAGATACCGATACCCTGCAATGTTTACTGCGATAAACACGGATTCAGCTCCCCCTTTTATTCACTCCGTTGAGATGGGCAGCGTCGACCCTTTCCCCGCCCTGCGCTACTGCCTGGTCTCATTCACCGCGCGTGATTACCATGACGGGCTCTTTGATAAATGGGGCATCCCCTTTCCCGGCCCGCTCAACAGCGCCGTGGTTAAACGCAGGGCGGAATATCTTGCGGCACGCTATGCCGCGCAACGGGTGCTCAGATCCTTCGGCTGTGACGCTACGCCGGGCAGCGCGCCGGACCGTTCTCCGGTGTGGCCTTCCGGCTGGCGGGGCAGCCTGTCACATTCTCATGAATGGGCGCTGGCGGTTGTTGCGCCAGAGGCGTCGGGCCTGACGCCGGGCGTCGACATTGAATTTCTTGCACCCGAGATGATCCAGCGGACAGCGCACCTGTTTACCACACCGCAGGAGCGGGAGTGCCTTGCCGCCAGCCGGATCGACGAGGCCAGCGCGCTATTAATGACCTTTTCCGCGAAAGAGAGTCTCTATAAAGCGCTCTATCCTGACGTTGGCCGCGCCCTCGATTTTGAGGCGGCCAGCGTGTGCCACATTGCGCCTGAACAGCAGGGGATCGCCCTGGAGCTGAACCGGACGCTTTCCCCCCAACGCGTAAAGGGCAGCCGGATCCAGGGCTATTATCAGCTATCAGGCAACCGGGTTATCACGCTCATTGCCTGACGTCAGCAAGGGAGCAAGATACGTCATCACCATGTCGATGCCCTCCCCCGGACGGCGCAGCGGATTATGCCCCTGGCCGTGGGTCTCTGCCAGCCTCGCGCCAGGCCAGGCGTTGACCAGGCATTCTGCTTCGACCCGCAATACGATGTCATCACTGCTGTCGTGAATAACAAGGGCGGGCTGATCGACCTGCTGCAGCCCCTCGTAAGCGTTAAAGCGCTGCCAGACCGCCTCACCAATACCAAAATACCCTTCAATATACCGGCGCAGCCTCTGCTGCTGGCGTCCCGGGAGGTTCAGGATCGCGGCATATTTCGTGACCAGCCCGCTAAAGTGCGTCGGCGCACCTACGATAACCAGCGCGCGGGTCCGCAATCCCGCCTTTACCGCATTGATGACGGATAACCCGCCAAACGAGTGCGCCACAATCGCGTCAAAACCGCCATCCTGCTGCGCGAGTTGTTCAATGATTTCAATGAACTCGACGATGCTGCTCTGACAACCTGCCGCGTTACCATGTGCAGGGGCGTCAAACCCGATGACCTGAAAGCCTTTTTCGACCAGCGCTTTGATAAGCCTGCCAAAGTGGGAAGCCCTGGACTCCCAGCCGTGGGCTAATAGCACGGAAGGTCCCGTGCTGCCCCAGCGGTACACCACCGCATGTTTACCATTGCTCAGAGGGAGGGATTCAATGCGGCTCGCCAGCGCCGTCATCTCTTTATCGCTTGCACGCGTCGGCACCCGACGCGGCGTAAAAAACCGATTGCCCAGCCAGTCGGCGGTCGCCCCCGGCACAACCCAATCCATCAGGCGAATCCCGGCCTTCACGCATGAAACCATCGGCGAGCGCAGGTAGGCGGGTCCACGATACTGCTGGTAGGCTTGCTCGATCAGTCGATCAAATTGCTCACTCATGGGATTCTCCAGAAACACAGGGAACAGTGGAATTAACCGCGGATGATTCAGACTGACGGATCAGGGCACGCTCTGCGTCGCTGGCAACGTGTTCGTCCCAGTACGCGAGTTTTGCTTCCATTCGTTTAAACCACAGTGGCGGTATCAGCGCGTAAAAAATATGGGCGACATACCCTTTCTCTATTCCCACCGCATAGCTGTGCGCCTGCAAATTCCAGTATTCACGGCGGGGATGGGTGTGATGATCGGAGTGGCGCGTCAGGTTCAACAGACCGGCCGACGAGGCCCGGTTATTGCAATCCCAGCTGTGTCGCGGCTCCACGCGCGTGCCGGGAAGGCGGACCAGACCGTAGTGCTGGATGTAATTCACCGTTTCAAACAGGAATTTAGACACCAGCATGGTCACCAGGCACGCCAGCGCGCCCCTGATGCCCGCCGCCGTAAAGCAGGCCGCCACGATCAGCAGGCTCATCAGCACCCCACTTATCACCCGGTTCACCAGCATGGCGCCGCGCCGGTTCTGAAGCGACAGCCGCTGTGCTTCAACCTGCCAGGATTCAACATACTGCGACAGAGAGGAACGGATAAAGAAGCGATACACATTTTCCCCACGACGCGCCGTCGCCCCGTCCGCCGGGGTCGCCACGTTAGGATGATGCGAATAGACGTGCGAAATCGAAAACTGCGCATCGCCGACCAGCGCCAGAAGCCAGCGCCCGACCATCATCGCCATCAGACTGTGGGTTTTGTGGATAAGCTCATGAGCCACCACGGTATTGGTGCTCATGGTATAGCCGGTGGAGGCCGCCGCAAGCAGCAGCTCAGGTAGGGTAAGGTTATGCAGCGCCATAATGTTGTGACCCGTGAGGGCGGAAAGCCATGCGCCAAACCCGAGCAGATCGCCGGGAGCGGCCTGCCAGACAAGAGTGAACAACGCCAGCAGCGCGGCCGGGAGCTGTAAATACGGGATGATTTCCAGCAGCGCCGGAAGCCGGTAGTGGCGATCGGCGGTGTCGTGCGTGGTTGCGTTATCGAAGAGAACATAGCTCAGCGTCACGCAGAGTATGGAGACGACGATCCACACGCCGCCGAGCAGAGTGGTTAGCGCGGTGAGCGGTAAAAAAACGCAGGGGACAAGGGCAAATCTCAGATAACTCAACATACGGGCTCCTTATTGTTATGACTGTTTTGTGCACCGACCGGCGGCGAGAAGCAGTCCATTTCAAGCAAGTGGCTCATTACCCCTCCGGCGAGCAGCCTTTGCCGGCACGCCTGCGCCAGCGCTGGATTACCGCAAATCACGACGCGCCATTCGGCTACCGCCGTCCGGCGGGGATAGAGGGCGCGCCAGTCGTCAAGCCAGCAGGTCACACGGCCAGCCAGCTCTCGCTCCTGAACCTCACGCTCCCGGGATAACGCATGCAGAAAGTGGAAACCGGGGTAGTGCTGACGCAGACGCTGCAGTTCTTGCAGGTCAAATTTGTCCTGCCGTCTGCGAACCGCGTGGATCAGCATGACCTCGCGGTGGGGATGACGCGCCAGCGCGGCGCGGACCAGACCCAGCGTCGCTCCCAGCCCCGATCCGCTGGCGATGGCCAGCAGCGGACCGTTACCGTCATCCTTCTGGCCGAACTGCCCCCGGCAGTCTGAGAGCCACACCTTCCGGCCAGCGCCCTGTTCATCACACAGCAGCGGGGATAGCCGCCCCTCTTCCCGGCGCGTGATATCCAGAACAATCTCTCGCCCCCGGCTCGGCCAGCTGACGGAGAAGCTCCGGATATCCTTATCCTTTTCGAGACCGACTTGAACGTATTGTCCTGGCTGAAAGGGCAACGCCTGCTCCGCCAGCAGCGTCACGCGCCATACCGTTGATGAGAGCGCGACAGCCTGCGTAATTCGCGCTGGCGTCCAGGACGTCGAGACCGCGGCCAGCGTTAAATCCGATTCCGGCAGGCACTGGCATGCCAGCACGTGGCCGGCGGCAATCTCCTCCTGGCTGAGCAAATAGCTCAGGTCGACGAGCGAACGCACCTTGCCGTTCGTCACCCGGCAAAGACAGGATTTACACGAGCCGACCTGGCAGTTATACGGCAGGGAAACGCCGGCGTTGAGCGCGCTTTCGAGGAGCGTATGGCCGGACGTCAGGGGGAATTCCCGTCCCTCAAGCGTCCCGTGAAAATGACCGCGTCGGGAAAACCATCTCTTCAGCATCTTATTGTTCCCCGCACAGCAGCAGCCCGTCGTCAAAGACGCTGCCCATCATCATCTTTCCACCCACCGGCGCGGCGACGCTGATTGCCGCCAGCGCCTCGCCGTGGCTCTGATAGAGCATACTGGCCTGAGCGCTCTCTCCCTGTGGGCCGGTTGTCAGCCGCCACACCATGGACGGTGAACGCGTCTGGGCATCTTTCTGATAGGCGGCCAGCTTCAGAAGCTGCGGGTGCGCCGCCACCAGCATTCCCTGCCCGTCCGGCAGAATATTGTCGACGCCATGCAGACCGCTGACGCGCCCCAGCAGGACGGGCGCAGCCTCGTTCGGTTGCCACGCCCAGCTGCTCACCGCGCCGCGGGTGGTTTCCGCCACGTACAGACGCCCCTGCGGTCGGTTGTAGTAAATGCCGTTCGCAAAATGCAGGCCATCGATCAGGGTATGCAGCCCCGCCCCGTCTGCCAGCAGGACGCTGGACAGCGGCAGCCGCAGATAGTCCTCCAGGCGTCCCGCGAAGCCCTTCCAGCGGTGGTCCCGCGTCAGCAGCCAGCGGGTTTTATCAATGACGCTGATATCATTGATGTTGTTGCCGACAGCGCGCGACAGGGCGGGCTGATACTCAAGACGCATCTGCGCGCGATTAAAGCGAAACACATCAATGCTGTCCTCCTGCGGGCGGTGGTTCACCACGTAGATCCACGTCTCGCCCTCCTGCTGCCAGACATCGATGCCGTGCGGGAAGAAGGCATCCGGATAGTCGCCAGCCAATCGCCGCGGCCGGTCGCTGCCGTTGAGGTAATACAGCGCCCCGGGCGCGCTGCCGTGTCGGTTGAGGCTACTGGCTATCGCCCCACCGTCAGATAAGGGAGCGATATCCTCCGCGCCCTCAATGCCCGTTATTTTTTGGCACTGTTCCCCGCCGCTCTCCTGCACCCGGTAAAACAGTCCGGCATCGATCAGCAGATTAACGGCGAACGCCAGCACGGCGCCCGCGAGGACGAAAATCGTCAGCTTTTTCATGATGCGGCCAGCGCCTCTGACGACGAGAATAATGCTTCAACAGCCTCTTCTCCCTGCTCGGCCAGCACGGTTATCGCCTTCAGGAAGTGCTCCAGTAGCGCGCGGGCTCGTTCCTCGGTGAAATAGCGCATCTGGTAATCCAGCTCGACGGACAGCCCCTCTTTCGTCTCGATAATGTTAACCATCAGCGGGAATTCGACGGCGCCGATCGGGAGCAGCGACAGGCTGGCCTCCCACTGACGCATCTCAGCCAGCGGAGCATGCGGCTCGACGTTAAAGGTCGCCAGCAGAGGAAGCGGCGCATCCTGACCGTGGAAGCAGCGTGACGGCAGTGCGGGCTCGCCGCGCTGCACGAGGATACCGTCATGGATTGCCCTGGCGACCCCGGATACCGACGCGCAGGTAGCGCTGTCGATACATAGCGGCAACAGCCTGACGCACTGCCCGACAAGCGCGTCCCCCTGCCCGAAGTCCCGCCCGGCATCCGGCACGCCGACCGGCACCGGCGAGTGGCCGAACGCCTTCTCAAGCGTCAGGGTAAAGAGCGCATTCAGCATCGCGAAGCGGGTCACCCGCAGCTCGGCGGAGGCTTTGCGAAGCTGCCCGGTCAGGCCCGGATACGACAGGCGCTGTACCAGCCGCTGCCCCTGATACGTCAGGGAGGGATCTTGCACGCTCAGAACTTCCGGCGTTACCCGGCGCGCTGGAAGCGCCGCAAGACGCGCAGGTAGCTCAGCCTCGCTGACGATGTTCTGCGCGCGGATAGCCTGCAGATAGCTTGCCGCTGCCGCCAGGTCAGGACGTTTACCCGACGCCAGGGCATCGTAAAGATGCAGCAGCTCGCGCAGCATCACCATAAACGACCAGCCGTCCGCCACCGTATGATGTGCCGAGATGGCGAGCGTGGTTTTCCCCTCGTGGCGGACCAGCAGCAGGCGAGCCAGCGGCGCGGCGGTAAGATCAAAAGGACGCGCAGCAAATTCAGCGAGACAGGCGGCAGGCGCAGCGTTTTCCTCGCAGACATCGACGATGGGCGCCTGGACAACCTGAAGGTCACCTGCGTCGGTGAACTGCATACGCAGCGCGTCATGGCGCTCGCACAGCAGTTGCCAGGCGGCGCGCATGATGTCGCCATCTACATTGCGCGGCGTTTCGATCACGCCGCCGATCGTCCCGGCCAACAGCCCGCTTTCATCCTGCGCGGCCAGCTGCAGAAAACGCTGCTGGCTGTCTGCAACGGCATAACGCGTGTCGGGGCGCAATCCCGCCTCGCCAAAGAAGCCGTCCACGCGCATGGCGTTAACGCTCTCTTTCACCGCCGCAATAAACCGATCGATATCCTCATCCGCGTGCGCGACCGAGACAAAACAGTTACGCCCTTCCCAGATGAAAATGCCGCGCAGCATCAGGTGGTGGAAGAGGATGTCGTAGTTACCGTTGAATTTGAAACGGAACAGGCTGCCGGCTGAGACGATCTCAATCGGCGTGCCGGTCGCTGAGAACCAGGTATTTAGCGACATCGCCAGACGCGCGGTTTTTTGGTTGATGTCTTCATATAGCGCCGGATGCGTTTTGATGTACTCCAGCACGGCTTTGCTTGCCGCCATGGTCAGCGGATGCTTGGAGAACGTACCGGCAAAGAAGATCAGTTCAGCCTGCGGCCAGGAGTCATCGCCATACTGCCAGAATCCGCCGTCGATACTGTCCATAAAGCGGGCAGAGCCTGCAATCACGCCGATCGGCATACCGCCGCCGACAATCTTTCCGTAGGAGGCGATATCCGCCTGAACGCCGTAATAGGCCTGCGCGCCACCGGCCGCCAGACGGAAACCGGTGATCACCTCGTCAAACATCAGCGCAATGTTGTGGGTTGTCGTCAGCTCACGCAGGGTATGCAGGTATTCGCGTGGCTGATGATCGGGATAACGGCTCTGCACCGGTTCGACGATCACCACCGCCAGCTCGGCGGCATAGCGGGCGATAAGCGCCAGGCTCTCTTCGCTGCCGTAATTGAGCACCAGCAGGTCGTCCACCAGCGATGGCGGCGTGCCTGCGGCAATCGGCGTCGCGCGCTCGGGGGTTTCTCCCCCCTGCTGTCGCCCCAGAATGCCGTCAAACACGCCATGATACGAGCCGCTAAACAGCGCGACTTTATTTTTCCCGGTCACGGCTCGCGCCAGGCGCACGGCGCTCATTACCGCTTCGGAGCCGGAGTTACAAAATGCCACGCGCTGCTGGCCGGTCAGCTCGCTGATAAGCGTTGCCACCTCGCCCGCCAGGGCGCTTTGCGGACCAATCTGCATGCCCCGCGCCAGCTGGTCGGCAACGGCCTGCTGCACGCAGTCCGGCGCATGTCCCAGCAGGTTAGCGCCAAACCCCATCGTAAAATCAATATACTCGTTGCCATCGACATCCCAGATGCGCGAACCCTGAGAGCGCTCTCCCACTAAGGGGTAAAGCATCTCTTTGGTGGATAAACGAAAGCCCGCAGAGGCCCGGTTATCCGCGAGCACGGCGCGGTATTGCTGGGCATTGCGTTTTGACCCGCCCGTTTTATCGACAAACCGTTCGGTGAGTTGCGCCAGATGCTGGTCGCGCTCAGCGCCGAGGGAGACCTTTTTGGTCTCTTTTTTAAACCAGCTGTTGTGCGCGCTGGCCTTCACCGGTGCGGTCGGGGCCACGACGGGCGCAGGCGCGATAACGTCCGGCGTCGCGGGTGCGGCTGGCATCGGGAGAGCCTGCGCCGTGCCGTTAAGCAAATTTAGCTGCTGGGACATGAGCTCCAGCTGGCGGGCAATCAGATCCTGAACCGTATCAGGCACCGGCCTGCTGGTACCCTGCGGTGCCGCGACAGGCTGTGCCGCCAGGCCGGCGGTTTCCGGGGTGGTGAGCGAAGCCGCCGCCGCCGCCGCCGGCTGCGCGTGCTCCACCACATAACCGATCACCGCGTCCAGCGTATTGAGCTCTTCAAACAGCGCCCGCACCGGGATGGCTACGCCATAGCGGTCTTTAATGGTATTGATGGCATCCAGCAGCACCAGCGAGTCCGCCCCCATTTCCAGGAACGGCAGAGAGTCGTCAAGCGCGGCGGGATCCGCCTCAAGAAAACCGGCAATAATCGCTTTTATTTCAGCGGCTAAATGGTGTTGATTTGACATAGCGTCCTCTTTTGCAGATGGGGTCTGCGCTGGCGTCTCACCCGCCAGCCAGTAACGTTTGCGGCAGAACTGGATGGCGGGCAGGGTTAGCGCCTCCCGCGTGGTCGCGTGGTACAGCCCGCTCCAGTTGATGTCGTGCCCTTGCTGCCACAGCGTACCCAGCAGCGTCAGCAGTGATTTGTACTCATGTCGCCGGTCGCCTGCGGCCAGCACCCGGTGACGGCGGTCAGTTGCGGTCACAAATTTGCCCAGCGAACCGTCCGCGCTCAGATCGATAAAGGTGAACTCACCCTGTGCCAGCACGTTTTGCACGCCCTGAAGGAAACTCACGGGCTGGCGAATTTGCCGGGTCCAGTAGTCGGCGTCGGTGCGGTCGCACGCCTCACCGTTCAGGTTGCTGTAAAACGGGATCGTCCCGCGGGTGAAGGTGACGTTGTTGACCAGCCACTCGCGCCAGGCGCCGAGGATCGGATCCATCATCGAGGAGTGAAATGCGCTGGCAGTTTTAATTTTTCTGGCGTGACCGCCTTTTGAAGATATGGCCTGAAGGCAGGCGTCAATCGCCGCCCGACTGCCTGCGATGGTGGTCAATGTCGGCGTGTTGAATGCGGCAATATCAATGTCGCCCGTCCAGGGGGAAATCATCTGACGGACGTCGGCTTCGCCGCTGAAGACGACAGCCATCGCCCCTTCCTGCGTCAGGGCTGACATCAACAGCGCGCGCTGATGAACCATTGCCAGCCCGTCGTCCAGCGAGAGATAGCCAGCGATAACCGCCGCGCAGTACTCTCCCAGGCTGTGCCCCATTACGGCAGCCGGACGCGGGCCGAACTGCATCACGCTCTGAGCAAGCGCGTAGCTACAGGCAAATAATGAGAGCTGACAGGTTCTGGCGCAGCGCTGCCAGCTGTCGTCACGGGCAAACAGCGCCTGCGTAATATCAATCTGATAGCGCTGCTGAATAGTCGTCGCCAGCGCGTCAAACTGGGTGCGATAGTGCGGCAGATGGTGATACAGCTCGGCACCCATGCCGATTTGCTGGGTGCCCTGCCCCGGGAAGAGCCAGACCTGGGGCTGGGCTTTACCCGCCTTGCAGGCGGTGAGCTGCGCAAGGCTTTCCGTCAACTGGGAGCGATCCGCGCCATACGCCACGCCGCGATAGCGGGCCGCGTCGTAGCGGGTGTTCACCAGCCGACACCAGGTGGCGATATCGCTCTCCTGGCACGTCGATAACCCTTTTTTGACCGCCTCCCGCTGAAGGGTAAACGCCCCTTCATCATGTGAACCGACCAGAAGCAGGCCGTGCGGCGCAGCGGGCTCCTGGCGTTTTTCCACCGCTGGCGCGCTGCGCAAAATCACATGACCGTTGGTACCGCCGAAACCAAAGCTGCTTACGCCCGCGTAGCGTGCTTCGCCATCGGCATGCCATGAGGCAGGCTGCGCGCCGCTCACCTCAACATGACGGCTAATCGCCGCAATATGCGGGTTTTTCTGCTGAAAATTGAGGTGAGGTACGTATTTCCGGAAGTGCAGCATCAGAGACGTTTTCACCACACCCAGCACGCCCGCCGCCGCCTCAAGGTGGCCAATGTTGGTTTTGATCGAACCCACCTGGACAGGTGCGGTCTTTTTCCGGTCCGCAAACACCGCTTCCAGCGCCTGATATTCAATCAGATCGCCAAGCGCCGTTCCCGTACCGTGCGCTTCGATATAGTCAATGCTGTCGCTGTCCAACCCCGCGTCCGCCATCGCCTGCCGGATGACCGCCTGCTGCGATGGGCCATTTGGCGCGGTAATGCCGTTGCTGCGGCCGTCCTGATTCACGGCGCTCGCCACCAGCGTGGCATAAACCCGATCGCCATCCGCCAGCGCCTGCGAAAGCGGCTTAAGCACCACGACGCCGCAGCCTTCGCCACGAACGTAGCCATCCGCGCGGGCGTCGAAGGTTTTACACCGGCCGTCGGGGGCCAGCATCTGGGCTTCGGTGAAGACTTTTTGCAAATGCGGCGTCAGCGCCAGATTCACGCCTCCGGCAATGGCCAGAGCGCAACGTCCGGCCCGCAGGCTCTGCATTGCCCCCTCTATCGCCACCAGCGAGGAAGAACAGGCCGTGTCGACGGCGACGCTTGGACCTTTTAAATCATAAAGATAAGAAATTCGGTTGGCCGCAATACTGTGCGCGTTGCCTAAGCCGCTGTAGGCCGAGACGTTATCGCCGCAGGTCAGCGCGTAGTCGCTGGCGCTGATCCCAACAAAGACCGCCGTATCGCTACCGCGCAGGGAGGACGCCTTAAGGCCGGCATCGGTTAGCGCCTGTTGAACGGTTTCTAACAGCAGACGATGCTGCGGATCGATATAGACGGCCTCACGGGGAGAGATGCCGAAGTAGCCTGCGTCGAACGCGTCGACCTCGTCGAAGAAACTGCCTTTACGGTTAAAACCGTCAAGGGACGAGGTACGCCAGCGGTGCGCCGGGATCTCGCCGGTCGTGCTGTGGCCCTGCTGCAGCAGCGACCACAGCGCCTCCACGCCGCTATGTCCCGGCAGCTCCACGCCGATGCCAATCACCGCAATGGCGCTCTCCGCGACGGCTGAGCTGACCGGCCGGGCCGCAGCGGGTTGCCCCAGCGCGGCCGCCAGCCGATTGATGGTGGGGTAGTCATAAATCAGCGCGGGAGAGAGCTCGCGGCCCAGCCGCTGTTCAAGCTCGCCAATCACGCCCACCGCCTGCAGAGAGCTCATGCCAAAGCCGGTAAACGCCTCGTCCCACTGGGATTCGCCGATCGTCGTGTTCATCGCGCTGCTGATTATCCCGGCTATCAGCGCCGCCAGCGCGGGTGGGGTTTCCCCCGCGAGTTCAACAGGTTTCGACGCGTCCTGGCAGCTGCGCCAGGCTACTTCCAGGGTTCCCTGCTGGTGCATCGCTTTCGCGCGGGTGCGCTGTAGTTTCCCGCTGGTGGTGCGGGGAATTGCCCTTCGCCCGACAAGGAGCAGTTCATCCAGCGTGATGCCGTGCCGCTCCGCCACCGCCGCGGTCACGGACGGTGCCAGCGTCGCCATATCGAGATCGTTTTTATGGCGCGTCATCAGCTCAAGCAGCGCAACCGGGCGCTCGTCTTCACTGGCAAACACGCAAACCGTCGCTTCCGCCAGCGCGGGATCGGCCTGGCGGATCGTCTCTTCAATATCCGTCGGGTAGTGGTTCTGACCGTTGATAATCAGCAGCTCTTTGAGTCGTCCGGTGACGTACAAATGGCCGGACTGGAGAAAACCCATATCGCCGCTGCGCAGCCACGGGTGCGGATGGCCAGCCAGAGACGCCTGGAAGGTTTCGCGTGTGGCGGCGTCATTGTCCCAGTATCCTGCGGCAACGCTCGGACCACGCAGCCATATTTCCCCGCTCTCACCATCAGCAAGCGGCTGATGGCGATCGGGATCGACGATACGCACCTCGGTATCCGGCAGAGCCTGCCCGCAGCTCACCGTACCGGCCTCGTCGGAAACGCGGAGCCCTTGTCCTTTCTCCATCCCGGTGACGATGAGCGTGGTTTCCGCCATGCCGTAGCAGGGCAGGAACGCGCCGGGCCGAAACCCTGCGGGCGCAAAGTGTTCGCTAAACTGCTGTAGCGTGGCGGGCCGAATCGGCTCTGCGCCGCAAAAAGCCACATCCCAGCGAGAAAGATCTAATGCCTCAACTTGCTCTCTGCCAATCTTGCGCACGCACAGATCGTAGGCGAAATTAGGGCCGCCGGAGGTCGTCGCCTGATAGTCAGAAATATGTTTGAGCCAGTTAAGGGGATTTTTCATTAACATCATGGGCGACATCACCCGACAGGGGAATGCGCCAAACACGGGCTGCAGTAGCCCGCCAATCAGCCCCATATCATGAAAATGCGGCAGCCAGATCGTGCCCCGGCTTTCGCTGTGATGGCCGAAAAAGCGGTGAATGGCATGCGAGTTGGCCCACAGGTTGCCATGGGTCACCATCACGCCCTTCGGTGAGCCCGTCGAACCCGAGGTGTACTGTAAAAAAGCCAGATCGTTTTCCGCTACCGGAACGGGGTGAAATGCCCCGGAGAACGTGCGATCAAGAGGATGCAGACGATAGCCCGCAGGGAGCGCAGCTGTGTCTGGTTTGTCGAAGGTAAAAATAAGCGGGGATAACGGAAGTGATAGCTGGCCTAGCGTTTCTGCTCCCTTTGCTGTCGTAACAATACATTCCGTTTGCGCATTACGTAATACTCCGGCAAAACGCTCCCACGCGCTTCCTGATGATTTTGCGGGCATCGGGACGGGAACTGCCACCCTGCCGGCATAAAGGCATCCAAAAAAAGCGCCAATAAAATCTTCGCCATCCGGATAAAGCAATATTACCCGGTCGCCCCGTTGCCCGTATTGCAGTAATGCGTGTGCAAGCGACGCGGCGCGCTGGTGTAACTGGTCATAGCTTTGGCTCTGAATATCACTGGCGCTGCGGACGAATTCAAATGCCGTCTGAGTAGTTTGTTGAACAGCAAGTTCGGGCAAAAGCTGGTTGAAGGAATGATATCCCCTGTTAAACAACTGATGAGACGGCATCATAATTCGCTCTATATTTTCAAATGTAGTGAGGGTGAAAAGATTATTTTCCGGCGCGGCCAGCCAGCAGATCGTTACAGAAGTCGTTCCATACCTTCAGCCAGAGATCGACGCGCTGTTCCATCTCGGCATAGCGGTCTTCCGTCAGCGCCTGGCAGAACAGGATCCAGGCATCTTCGGAGTGACCATCTTCAATGGACTCTCCCGTTTCGCTTTCTACATGGATGCTGTGATAGCCCTGCGTGACGTCAATATCCGTTGCTTTATCAACACCTTTGGCCCACGGCGTGGCGAAGTCGTGGAAGACGGTCTCGGCCACGGCCAGCAACCCCACCAGCTGGGTATAGTCGCCATAGGCGTTTTCAAAGGTCGCCCGGCAGGCCAGGGAGCTGGACATCGGCAGCCAGGATTTCACCTCGTGCTCCGTCATCCCCAGCTGCTGGATGGTCGTGAAGAACTGGACGTAGTGCGCCAGCGCGGGCTGACCGTTGTAATTGCCTTCGGCGTCTTCGCCAGGGTGGAAGCCAAGCTCATCCAGCAGGTTGATTTGCAGCAGAAAACGGGCCGCCATTTTCGCCTGAGCGCCCAGCGGCGCTTCCAGCTGTTTCGCCGCGCTTAACGCTTCAATAACGGCATCGGTAAAGACTTGCGCAAACGCGTGATAAAACTCCAGGTGGAATACACGCATCTGTTGAATATCAACTTCACCGCTGTTCATTTTTGCCAAAATAGGGCTGCGCATCAGCGGATGGGATTCAATCCGGTCAATAAGCCTGTTGGCAAATGCGCGGTTTTCTGTATAAACGTGCTTATCTACGGTCGCGACAATAGCGTCCCGACCCAGCTGGCGGGTATTCAGTAACGTTTTCATTTTTATCTCTCAGGTAGGTGATAGTTTACAGGGCTGAAACCCTGCCAATTGCCATTACGACTAACGCATACATTCCACAGCTAAACGGTATTACCTGCACATATTTAAATGGCAGATAAAAACACGACGCAATCAGGAGAACCGGAATACCCACCGAAAGTATCATCATGCAAATAACGGCATAATATTTATAGATATAAGACACGGCGAGGTCATCAATACACATGCCATAGAGCATGGATATTAATGGCAGCATAATAAAGGCAATATGTGCCAGCCTTAACATTCTGCGATTTAAATCAGTATAATTTTCATGCCCTTTAGGGGCGCGAAAGGGTCCCTTAAAGGCGTACATACCCATTAATCCACCCATCATTATGCCGACGACAATACCGCTCCAGCCAAAGGCAATCAGTATTGCACTGAGATTAGACACTTTCTTTCTCCTGTTTAGCGCTGCACAAAGGTAAGGCGCCTGAGGAAATACAGGCACCTTTATTTATTAATAATAAAAACAGATATAACGATTAAAAGTCCGGGTATTCTTTATCCGTCGCGTACGTTATCGGTTTTTCAAATCCGGGAATGGTGATGCCATTCATATCAATCTTAATATCTTCCTCATTTATCCCCTGCTGGCCGAACAGATAAATGACATTGAGTTCACCCTGCGACGCCGCCTCGTCGTACGCGTTAGCCTGACGCCGCACCTGGCGGTTACGCTGCTGATAATCCACATACACCGCGTCCCCATAGCGTTTGCGCAACCATTGATGGGTCAGCTTTGGCGAGTAAACCACCCCCGTGGCATTATTACCGCCAAAGCCTTTTGAATTAATAAAGGCGATTTGTCCCTGGTCTTCCTCTAATTTGCAGTCCTCAAGAGGAATGGTTAAGCGCGCGTTATTCACCTGCGGCGCGATGTGGGACACGCTTTTAATTCCCGGCAAAATACCATAGCGGAAGACGCCGAGGCAGCTGATGAGCTGGTCGCCGCTGGCGGGGCCCAGAGAGTGACCGAGATACGATTTCACCGCCGTCACCGGCCAGTCGCGAATCGAAAAGGCTTGCGCAACGCGGTCAAAAATATCCGCCTCGGAGACGCAATTCTTCGGCGTGCTTGAGCCGTGCGCCTGAATAAACGATCCCTTTTGCACCGTCTCCATCCCAGCCATCGATACCGCAGAGGCTACGGCTTTCGCCATGGTGATGTAATTCCCCGGCCCTGGCGACGCAATAGAACGTTTAAAGCCGTCAGCGTTGATGAAGACATTCCCCACCGAACCGTGGATCTCTGCGCCAAGCTGCAGCGCCAGCTCGTCGTCCATTAACACGACATACTGGCTGGATTCCGCGATAACAAAACCGCAGCTGTTGCCAAACGGGCGGCTGCTGTTGCGCCAGTCGCCCGTTTCCGTTTCATCGATGTGCTTAAGCTTGCTCTCCGTTGCCAGGGCGCCCATGGCATCGAAGCCTTCAATCACTTCTGAGGTGACCGGCGCTTCGGCGCTGCCAACGACGGCTACGCGAATGCGCCCTGCTTTAATATCTTCGACTGCCGCATTCAGGTTATACAGAAACGTGGCGCATGCCCCCAGCGTGGCGCTGGTATGACCGACGCTACCCAGCACATAGGCATTGAGGAAATCGGCGCACATGCTGTTCAGGCCCAGCGGGCATTGCTTGGCGCTGACGCGATGGCCTTTCAGGCGCGACTGCAGCATCCCGCCAAAGCCATAATCGTCGAGCTGCCCCATGATATTGCCCGAATAGACGCCGAGCTGATCCGGCGTGATTTTGGCCTGTATCTCTCGCCACGGGATCCCCAGGGCGTTGATGGCGTCTGACGCCCCGACAATCGCCATTTTTAACGCCCGCGGATGAAACTGCGAATTGTAATGGTCGCCCGGGCGGAATCCCTGCGGCAACAGCCCGGCAGCCTGCACCTCCGTGCGCAGCAACGCCTCAATTTTACAGTCCATCTCTCCCTGAACGGTGATACGGACACGCTGATCCGCTAATTCCTCAACCTGCCATCCTGCCGGTAAGGGTTGAGGTAATTGTCTGGCAGATATATTAAAACTGAATCCCTCTTCGCCTGAAACCATATTCAATTTTGCATGGCTGGCGATAGCATCGACATCAAAATAGTCGCGCGTAATTTTTCTGATAAGGGTTCCCTCAAGCGCCTCGTCTTTTATCCTCGCGGCGGCCTGAGCAGGTGTAAATCTTTTACCGGAAATGTCGCAATACCCACCTTCATCATATTTAAGCACGCCCATCAGAATGGCTAACGATAATAACGTCTCCTGCCTTTCCTCTTCCGATAATGACTCAATAATCATTCGACGAAATGCATGATGTGAAGAACTACGACCAGCTGGACCATAGCCGCCAAAAGCCGTTATTACGGGTAATTTCACCATAATTGATCCTCTCGTGGTCGTAGATTTATTTTGTTAAGTAAGTGCGATAATTTCAGATATTAGTTTACAAATTACCAACAAAAGCTAATATGAAAATCCAGCCAAAATGCTGACTTTTTTGGCCAGGACAACGATGAGCTACCAAAAATAATAGTCAAAACAGGTATTAATCAAAAATGACAAATACACAAATAGGATTTGTGTTATGTGAACGCATGCTAAGTTCCGGTCTCAGTCTTCCGATTGAAATGTGGAAAGCCGCAGCCAGTAGCTATTTAGCCGAGCAAAAAACAACATCCCACGCAGGCACGCACAAACCGGAGACGTCTTCATTCAGGCTCTGTCGCCCGGAGAATATTCTGAAGGTGAATACCATTGGCATAAACAGCGAGCCCATCCTGACGCACAGTGGCTTCAGCATTACCGCCGATACCACGCTGACCGCAGACAGGCACTATGACGTTATCTATCTTCCTGCCCTGTGGCGCAATCCTCGCGCAGTGGTCAGACAACAGCCTGAACTCCTGGCATGGCTTAGCGAACAGGCGGCGCGAGGGACCCGCATCGCGGCCGTCGGAACGGGCTGCTGTTTCCTGGCGGAATCGGGATTGCTCAACGGGAAACCCGCCACCACCCACTGGCACTACTTCAAACAGTTCTCGCGTGACTACCCCAACGTAAAATTACAAACCAAACATTTTCTCACGCAGGCCGATAATATTTACTGTGCCGCCAGCGTCAAAGCCCTCTCAGATCTGACCATCCATTTCATCGAAACGATATACGGGAAACGTGTAGCCACACATACCCAACGGACCTTTTTCCATGAAATTCGGAGTCAGTTTGATCGCCAGTGTTACAGTGAAGAAAACAAACCCCATCCGGATGAAGATATTGTTCAAATTCAAATCTGGATAAAAGCCAACTGCGCCTCGGATATATCCATGCAAAATCTTGCCGATATGGCTGGCATGAGTTTGCGCAACTTTAATCGCCGCTTTAAAAATGCCACCGACATATCCCCTCTGCAGTATTTATTAACCGCCAGAATTGAATCCGCCATGACAATGCTGCAATCCACCAATCTGAGCATTCAGGAGATTGCGAATGCGGTGGGATATCAGGATATTGCGCACTTTAATCGCCAGTTTAAGCATAAAACAACGGTTTCACCGGGGGATTACCGTAAGACCGTCCGGGCAAAGATGTTTAGTGCATAAACCCCGGTCATCTCTGATAATGAAAAGATGACCACGAGGAGGCTCAACGTGCAAGGCGTACCGGAACAGTTTAATGATGAAAGAGACAGCGCGCGCTTTCGCCATCTGGCGCAGCTGCCGGGCCTGGAGCTTTATCACGCGCATATTTCTGACTACGCCTTTGAGCCTCACACCCATGAAGCCTTCGGGATCGGCACGATTGAAACCGGTGCCGAACGCTTTCGCTATCGCGGTACCCAGCATCTCGCCGCGGAAAAATCCGTCGTTACCATGAATCCGGACGAGATCCATACCGGCGAATCCGCCACCGAAGGCGGCTGGCGCTACCGGATGGTCTATATCGAACCCGATCTGCTGGAAGAGGTGACCGGCCTCAGGCACTGGTGGTTTAGCGATGTCACGCGTCATGACCCGCTGCGCTCGCAGCAAATCGGCAGGCTCATCTACGGCATGTGGCACACGGACGATCCGCTTGCGCAAAAAGGATTACTGCTGGATCTGATTGAGACCTTCCAGCCGCTGGCCCATCACGCGCCGGTGATTCAGGAAGGCGCGCACCGCTTCGAACGTGTGCGCGAGTACCTGCACGACAACTACATGCACGCCCTGACGCTGGACGAGCTGGCCAGCGTCGTTTCACTCAGCCCGTACCATTTCCAGCGCCAGTTCAAAGCCCATTTTCACGTTACGCCGCATCAGATGCTGATGGCCATTCGCCTCTGGCGCGCCAAAGCGTTCCTCACCCACGGCATGCCCGCCGCCGAAGTGGCAGCCGCGACCGGGCTGACCGACCAGTCCCATTTAACCCGCGCGTTTACCCGCCGATACGGCATTACGCCCGTGCGCTACCAGAAGCAGGTCACCCGGCGCTAATGCGCAATCTCATACAATACGCGCGCATTTTCCCCTCCTACACTGCATACAGCGTAAATACCTGTGGATGGAAAAATGATTAGTGGAGTGTTGTATGCCCTGCTGGCCGGGATGATGTGGGGGCTGATTTTTGTCGGCCCGCTGATCGTGCCCGAGTATCCGGCAATACTGCAGTCAACCGGACGTTATCTGGCGCTCGGGCTGATTGCTCTGCCCCTGGCGTGGCTGGGTCGCGCGCGCTTGCGTCAGCTCAGCCGTCAGGACTGGGGCACCGCGCTGGCGCTGACCATGATGGGCAATCTTATCTACTACGTTTGCCTTGCGAGTGCCATTCAGCGTACCGGTGCGCCGGTATCGACCATGATTATCGGCACGCTGCCGGTCGTCATCCCCGTCTTTGCTAACCTGCTCTACAGCCACCGCGATGGCAAACTGGCGTGGTCAAAAATGGCGCCGGCGCTGGTATGCACCGCCGTGGGGCTGGTATGCGTCAATATTGCCGAGCTGCGTCACGGGCAGGCGGATGTTGACCTGTGGCGTTATGGCTCTGGCATTGTGCTGGCGTTCATTTCCGTGGCGTGCTGGGCATGGTATGCCCTGCGCAACGCGCGCTGGTTGCGGGAGAACCCGGACAAGCATCCGATGATGTGGGCGACGGCGCAGGCGCTGGTCACGCTGCCCGTCTCACTGGTGGGCTATGCCGGCGCGTGCATCTGGTTAGGCCATCAACAGCCAGACTTCGCCCAGCCCTTCGGGCCAAGACCGTGGGTGTTTATTGGATTAATGGTTGCGATTGCGGTGCTGTGCTCATGGGTGGGCGCGCTGTGCTGGAACATTGCCAGCCAGAAGCTGCCGACGGTGATTTTAGGGCCGCTGATTGTCTTCGAAACCCTGGCCGGACTGCTTTATACCTTCCTGATGCGCCAGAGCGTGCCGCCGCTATTCACGGCCTGCGGGATCGCGCTGCTGGTGGTGGGGGTGGTGATGGCGGTAAGGGCGAAGCCGGAAAAACCAAAGGTCGTTCCGGCTTCAGAAGGTTAGAACGTTTCCCAGTTCCCTTCAGACGCCGCCGCTGCAGGCTGCGCTTTTGGCACGTAGGTTTTCACCGGTGCCGCTTTGACCGCCTGGTTGCGGGTGATTTTGAACACCGCCACCGCTTCGTTCAGGCGTGCGGCCTGATCTTCCAGCGCCGCCGCCGCCGCCGCGGACTCCTCTACCAGCGAGGCGTTCTGCTGGGTCACGCGGTCCATCTCGGCTACCGCCTGGCCCACCTGGTCAATACCGCGGCTCTGCTCGTCAGAGGCCGAGGCAATTTCACCCATGATGTCGGTGACGCGGGTGACCGCATTAACGATCTCTGCCATCGTCTCCCCGGCTTCGTTAACCAGCTGGGAACCCGCGTTCACGCGTTCACCGGAATCATCGATCAGCGCTTTGATCTCTTTCGCCGCCTGGGCGCTGCGCTGAGCGAGGGTACGTACTTCCCCCGCCACTACCGCAAATCCACGGCCCTGCTCGCCCGCGCGCGCCGCTTCCACCGCCGCGTTCAGCGCCAGGATGTTAGTCTGGAAGGCAATACCGTCGATTACGTTAGTAATTTGCGCAATTTTGCTGGAGCTGGTCGCGATTTCGTCCATTGTACGCACCACGCCTTCCACCACATTGCCGCCCTTCTTCGCCGTCGAGGAGGCGTCCAGCGCCAGACGGGAAGCCTGACGCGCATTATCGGCGTTCTGCTTCACGGTTGCCGTCAGCTGTTCCATGCTGGCTGCCGTCTCTTCCAGAGACGCGGCCTGCTGCTCGGTACGGGAAGAGAGATCGTTGCTGCCGGCAGAAATTTCACCGGCACCGGTGTAAATGGTATCCGCACCTTCACGCACCACGCCCACGGTGTTCGCCAGCGAGGTCTGCATCTCCTGAACGTTGCGCGCCAGGATAGCCATTTCGTTCTTACCTTCAGCCTGAATCGGCTGGGTTAAATCCCCCGCCGCAATGGCGCGAATATGGTTAATCACCTCTTCCAGAGGCAGCAGCAGCACGCGGCGCATGGCTACCCAGCTGGAAATAATCACCACAATCACCAGCAGCATAACCGCAGAAAGGATCCACAGGATGCGCTTGTAGTCGCTTTCATTGTCCTGGATGCCTTTATCGGTAAGCGTTGCCTGCGCTTCGCGCCATTCACGATAAACCGTCTGCATCGCGTTTTGCTTTTGTTCAGCATTCTGCTTGAACATATCTTCCAGGTTGCCCTGGCTCAGCAGAACGTTCATTTGCGTCAGCGTTGCAGAGTAAATGCGGTACTGCTCTTCGAGTTGGTTAGTCAGGTTCTCATCAAGGCCCGGCGTATTTGGCATGGCATAGTATTTATCGTAATGAACCTGCGCTTCAGTCAGCAGATTTTTCGCCGTGGTCACCAGCTCATTGAGCTGCCCACCGTTAATCTGAGAGGCCATGCTGCTTTGCAGACGCAGCATGCCGCGGTTCAGAGTGACGCGCGCCTGGTTCAGGCTGATCCACGCATCGGTAAACTCCGCCACGTTCTTGCTGGAGAGCTGCGACACGGTGAAGTTGTCTTTATCGTTATTCAGCGCGTTGATAAAGATACCCGCGGAAATCACTTGCATGATGCCGAGCACAAGCAGCACCGAAATCAGGAGGGTAATGACTTTTATACGTTTAAACATGCGTTGCCTTTGTTATATGCAGGTTTGTCTGACGTGGATATATCGGCAGGCGCGGCGGGTTGTTTACTGTTTCTCCACCTTTAAAAAGTTTCGAAACCACTTTCCTGAGCCCATTCAGAGAGTTAAATCAGATAATTTTTTGTGATCCGCATCTCATTTTTACCCGTCCCTCTAAAGGGTTATAGCGCCGCCATAAAGATGTATTTAATATACATCTTATATTATTAATGACGAGGTAACTGCTATGGCCTTTCGCGACCAACCCCTTGGCGAGCTGGCGCTTTCCATCCCTCGCGCTTCTGCGCTGTTTCGTAAATACGATATGGATTACTGCTGCGGCGGTAAGCAAACCCTGGCGCGTGCGGCCTCACGCAAGGAGCTGGACGTTGAAGTGATTGAAGCAGAGCTGGCGCAGCTGGCCGAGCAGCCCGTCGACAAAAACTGGCGAGCCGCCCCGCTCGTGGAAATCATCGACCATATCATCGTGCGTTATCATGACCGTCACCGTGAACAGCTGCCGGAGCTGATCCTTCAGGCGACCAAAGTTGAGCGCGTGCATGCCGACAAACCCTCCGTACCGCGCGGTCTGGCGAAGTACCTGACCCTGCTGCACGAAGAGCTTTCCAGCCATATGATGAAAGAAGAGCAGATCCTCTTCCCGATGATTAAGCAGGGAATGGGAAGCCAGGCGATGGGGCCTATCAGCGTGATGGAAAGCGAGCACGATGACGCGGGTGAACTGCTGGAAGTGATCAAACACACCACCCACAACGTCACGCCGCCGCCAGAAGCGTGCACAACGTGGAAAGCGATGTACAACGGCATTAACGAGATGATTGACGACCTGATGGAACACATCAGTCTTGAGAACAACGTTCTGTTCCCGCGGGCATTAGCTGGGGAATAGAAAAACTAAAAACGGCAACCGAAGTTGCCGTTTTGCTTTTACCTTACGCCTGCCATACGTTTCTTACCGATAAACACCCAGCCCAGCCCCAGCGCGATAAACCACAGCGGCGTGACGATGAGTGCCTGACGGGTATCATCTTCCAGCGTGAGCAGAACCAGCACGAAGACGAAGAACGCCATGCATACCCAGCACATCAGCTTGCCCAGCGGCATCTTGTAGATCGATTTTTCATGCAGGTGCGGACGCTGCTTGCGGTACACGAGGTATGAACAGAGGATGATGGTCCAGACGAACATAAATAGGATCGCAGAGACCGTGGTAATCATGGTGAACGCGCCAATCACGCTTGGGTTCACGTAGAGCATCACCACGCCGCCCAGCAGGCACATGCAGGAGAAGGTCAACCCTTTTGCCGGTACCGCACGCTTCGACAGCTTGGCGAACGCGCTCGGCGCCACGCCTTCCTGTGCCAGGCCAAACAGCATACGACTGGTGGAGAATACGCCGCTGTTGGCAGACGAGGCAGCAGAGGTCAGCACCACGAAGTTAATCAGGCTCGCGGCAGCAGGCAGACCTACCAGCACGAACAGCTCAACGAACGGGCTCTTGGTTGGCACCACGGAGCTCCACGGCGTCACGGACATAATGATGATCAGCGCGAAGACGTAGAACATGATGATACGCAGCGGAATAGAGTTAATCGCGCGCGGGAGAGACTTCTCGGGATCTTTGGTCTCCGCTGCCGTCGTGCCCACCAGCTCAATGCCCACGAACGCAAATACCGCGATCTGGAAGCCGGCAAAGAAGCCGCTAATGCCTTTCGGGAACCACCCGCCGTCATTCCACAGATGGGTAAACGACGCCTGAACGCCCGTTGGCGACTGGAAGTGGGTGAGCACCATCACCAGACCCACGACGATAAGCCCGACAATCGCCACGATTTTGATCATCGCGAACCAGAACTCCATCTCACCGAACATTTTAACGGTGGCGAGGTTCAGGCTCAGCAGCAGAACAATCACCGCCAGCGAGGCGACCCAGTCCGACAGCCCCGGGAACCAGAACTGCGCGTAGGCGGTAATCGCCACGACGTCCGCCATACCGGTGACGACCCAGCAGAACCAGTAGGTCCAGCCGGTGAAATAGCCCGCCCATGGCCCGAGCAGGTCAGAAGCGAAGTCGCTAAAGGATTTGTATTCGAGGTTCGAGAGCAGCAATTCACCCATTGCACGCATCACGAAGAAGAGCATAAAACCGATGATCATATAAACGAAGATGATCGACGGCCCGGCGAGACTGATGGTTTTGCCTGACCCCATAAACAGCCCGGTACCGATGGCACCCCCAATCGCAATGAGCTGAATATGACGGTTTGTGAGATTGCGCCGTAGCGACTGTTCAGACGTCGCCTCTTCTGTATCGGCGACTTTGACCTGATCTACCATGTAATTTTCCTGTTTATGCCTGTCTGTGTTGTTAAGGCTCTTCTGGCCTTTAAAAACGTCAAAAAAATGACGGTCCCTTTGTAAGGGTTTATCGATATTAGGTAAGAATCGGCGGGATGAATACTATGATTTAGATATTATGTTAATAATATGTTGAAAGTGAGTGTCATATCACTCATACAGCGCGAAACAGCTCACAAAAATACACGCAACAGTTTCGTTTGCAAGATAAAATATTGATTACGTCGTAACTATAGGTTTTAACACTATTTTCCTCTCCCCAACCGGGGAGAGGAAATAAGAAAAGTCGATTACAGAATTTCCAGCAGCTCGACTTCAAAGACCAGGGTGCTGAATGGCGGAATGGACGCGCCAGCGCCGCGCTCGCCGTAGGCCAGGTTATGCGGGATGGTCAGCTCCCATTTGGAACCGACCGGCATCAGGGTCAGAGCTTCGATCCAGCCTGCGATCACGCCGTTGACCGGGAACTCAGCCGGTTCGCCGCGCGCCACGGAGCTGTCGAACACGGTACCGTCGATCAGTTTACCGGTGTAATGCACGCGAACGTGGTCGGTACGCGCCGGGATTGCGCCGTCGCCCTGATTGATCACGCGGAACTGCAGACCAGACTCGGTGCTGTTCACGCCTTCACGCTCACGGTTCTCTTCCAGATATTTCACACCTTCGGCTGCCATCTCTTCGAAGCGCGCACGACGCACGGCGTCAGCACGTTCGTGGATTTCACGCAGCGCACGGTGCACAACGTCTACCGGAACGGCAGGCTGTTTGCCTTCCAGCGCGTCAGCGATACCCGCCACCAGCGCTTCAGGTAA
Source organism: Enterobacter dykesii (assembly GCF_008364625.2). Lineage (NCBI taxonomy): Bacteria > Pseudomonadati > Pseudomonadota > Gammaproteobacteria > Enterobacterales > Enterobacteriaceae > Enterobacter > Enterobacter dykesii. The sequence goes on along the minus strand of NZ_CP126604.1, from coordinate 430,123 downwards.
CAGACCTTCCAGGCCGGATTCGCTCAGCTGCTGTCCTACCTGCAAGCCGATACCGTAACTTGCCTGCGCTTCGATAGTGTCAAAAGTCGGGGTGGTCATGGGTTTTCCTTCCATCACATTTAAAGTAGCGGGCAGCATATCAGCCATGCCCTTATGGGTAAAACTTTGTCTGAAGTTAAGGTGACAAACCGCGACGAAACAGAAACAATAGAGAGAACCAGGATTAATCCCGAACTGATGTCACGGATGTCGGGTTTACTACGCCGTTCAGGCAGTTAGCAAACTATACTTCGGGGCACAGGATAAAAAATACGCGGAGCAGGAGGAGTGCCATGCCCGGGCGATTTGAACTGAAACCTACCCTGGCGAAAATCTGGCAGGCGCCGGACAATTTTCGCATCATGGACCCGCTGCCTCCTCTGCATCGCAGAGGGATCATCATTGGCGCGCTGATGGTGATCGTGGGCTTCCTGCTTCCTTCCGGGGGCGATGATGTCGATACCGCACCCGTCACCCGCAATGCTCAGCTGGATATTCAGTCGCAAACGCGGCCGCAGCCTGACGCACAGCCGATGCAAACGCAGCTTGTGACCCCGTCTAACGATCCGGGTCAGGTCGCGCCGGTTGAGCCAGAACCCATTCAGGATGAACAGCCGCAGGAGCAAGCCGCCGCCCCGTCTCAGCCTCAGACGCAACAGCCTACCGGCATTGAGCAACAGTGGCGTTCCTATCGCGTAGAGCCGGGCAAAACGCTGGCACAGCTGTTCCGCGACCACAATCTGCCGCCAACCGACGTGTATGCCATGGCGAAGGTGGAAGGTGCGGGTAAACCGCTCAGTAACCTGCAGAATGGTCAGATGGTACAGATTCGCCAGAATGCCAGCGGGGTGGTGACAGGGTTAACGATTGATACGGGAAATGGACAACAGGTGCTGTTTACCCGCCAGCCAGACGGCAGTTTTATCAGGGCGCGTTAAGACCTGGATCTGTAAAAAGCAAAACGCCGGCACAAGGCCGGCGTTTCAACGTGAGCAGAGTAAAAAATTACTCAGCTACAACGTTAACTACCAGTTTAGCGAACACTTCGCTGTGAACCTGGAAGTCAACTTCGTGCTCACCAGTGGTACGCAGAACGCCGTTCGGCAGACGAACTTCGCTCTTAGCCACTTTAACGCCTGCAGCAGTTACTGCATCAGCGATATCGCGGGTACCGATGGAACCGAACAGTTTACCTTCGTCGCCTGATTTAGACGCGATGGTAACGGTGCCCAGTGCGTTGATTGCTTCAGCGCGAGCGTTAGCAGCCGCCAGAACGTCAGCCAGTTTGGCTTCCAGTTCAGCGCGACGTGCTTCGAAAAACTCTACGTTTTTCTTGGTAGCTGGAACAGCTTTACCCTGTGGAACCAGGAAGTTACGTGCGTAACCCGCTTTAACGTTAACCTGATCACCCAGGCTGCCCAGGTTTGCTACTTTATCAAGCAGAATAACTTGCATTACCTTATCCTCTTAAAGTCGTATTAATGGACCGTGCCCGATTACTGATGACGATCAGTGTACGGCAGCAGGGACAGGTAGCGAGCGCGTTTGATAGCGCGAGCCAGCTGACGCTGGTATTTTGCACGAGTACCGGTGATACGGCTTGGGACAATCTTACCGCTTTCGGTGATGTAGTTTTTCAGCGTTGCGATATCTTTATAGTCGATCTCTTGAACGCCTTCCGCGGTGAAACGGCAGAACTTGCGACGACGGAAATAACGTGCCATATGGCTAGTCTCCAGAATCTATCAAATCAATCTGCTCGGCATGCAGAACCATTTTGCTCAGGCCGTTCTTTGCCTTGTGGCAAGAGATGAACCCCTGAACGATTACTGCGCTACCGACCGTTAAACTGTGAGTAATGGCCTGGTTTTCGTGTCCGCTAATAATAACGGGCATTTGGCACCACGCCTGCCGGTGAAACCCGGCTTCCTCTTGCACAGAACGATGCTCAAGCACGAACTGGCAATGCGGAATTCCTGATGGACTGACCTTTCGAAGGGGAGCCCTGCATACGATGCCGGACAACGCCAGACGGTTGGTCATCAGAAATTACTCTTCAGAATCCCCAGCATCAGAATCATCTGCGGTTTCGTTTGCGAAATCATCGCGACGCTCACGGCGCTCGTCTTTCGCTTTAACCATCGGAGATGCTTCGGTAACTGCGTTTTTGGTACGCATAACCATGCTGCGGATAACGGCATCGTTGAAGCGGAAGGTAGTTTCCAGCTCATCGATCACTTCCTGCGGCGCTTCAACGTTCATCAGAACGTAGTGTGCTTTGTGCAGTTTGTTGATCGGGTAAGCCAGCTGACGGCGGCCCCAGTCTTCCAGACGGTGGATCGTACCTTCTGCACCAGTGATGGCAGCAGAGTAACGCTCGATCATACCCGGAACCTGTTCGCTCTGGTCAGGATGGACCATAAAAACGATTTCGTAATGACGCATCGAATTGCTCCTTACGGATTATTCAGCCTCCTGTCTGGGTCAGCCGAGGCCCGGGGAGGCAAGGAACGTGTTAAAGGTCGGCTGAAAAATTGACGCGTCATAATACTTGCGCGCCCCTGGAAACTCAAGCTGATTGCACAAATAATTCGCACAAAGCGCGAAGCGGGTCTAAGTGGGTGATTTAAAATTGGTCACACCCGGAAGCGCTGTTTTTTTGAACAACTGCATCAGAAATGGTCACGCATCCCCGCCGGATGAGTGATTACACTTTAATCAGAGGTCATCTGAATTAAAGAAGGAGCATCCCCCCCTCTCGCAGCACGTAGTCGTGGAGCGCATATCATGAAAAAAATCGCATTAGCCATGATGGCGGCGCTTTTGCTCAGTGCAAACGCAATGGCAGCCATCAAGATAGACAGCCGACAGGCCAGAAACATGGATGATGTGCAAAGCCTGGGCGTCATTTACATCAATCATAATTTCGCCACGGAAAGTGAAGCCGATCAGGCCCTTAATGAAGAAACCGATGCGCAGGGCGCAACCTATTACCACGTGATGTTAACCCGTGAGCCCGGCAGCAACGGCAATATGCACGCCAGTGCAGATATTTACCGATAACGCTTTAACGCTAGCACCAGGAAAGCCAACAACGAGAACATAGCCATAGTTGACGTTGCCCCCTGCCGGGGGCTTTTTTTTGTGAATAGCTCCGGAATACTCCCGGTAAAAGAGCCCCCTGAGATCCTCCACATGCTGGAAGATAAGGGCGTCAAAGTCCTTCGCGTTTACAGATGCTGGCAGAAAAACGCCACCGTGGCGTCCAGCGCCGTTGGCGTAATGCGGTGGCGGACGCCCGGTTCCCACAGGCAGGTCAGATTACCGTCCAGCCCTTCATTGATTAACGCCTGCTGCAGACGGAAGGTTCCCTCGGGCGGGACCACATCATCCGCGTCACCGTGCCACAGCAGCAGCGGGCGATCGGCCACGCGCGGCAATGCCCGGGTCACTTCCCACTCTGCCAGCGTCGCGGTCATTTCCGTTAAATCCTGAGGGGGAAAAAGGGTCTTCGCCAGCGATGTAAAGTAGCCCGAGCCCATCAGGCAGGCGACCGACTTCACTTCAGGATGATGCGTCATAATCCCCAGCGCCGTCATACCGCCCATTGATGCCCCGGCTACCGCCAGACGATGGTCGGCCACCAGCCCTGCGTCATAAAGCGCATCGCGCAGCCCGGCAAACTCGGTCAGACTCCCGTGCAGAATCTGCCAGAACTGCCCCAGCCGCGCCTGTTCATTACCCGTAAAGCGTGCGCCGTGGTCGGGTGCATCTGGCATCACCACGCGAAAACCCGCCTGCGCCAGCGCTACCGCAAAATAACTGTAAACCAGCTTCGATGAGGTAAACCCATGATAAAAAACCACAACTGGCAGCGGTTTATCACGTTTACCCGCCGGCATCGCGTGTAAAATTTCATGGTCGCCGAGGTGGCGTATTTCAATTTCAATCATTGTCGACCCTGTGCGAATCTATGATTCATAATGTTGAGAACTGGGTTACGCTTTCGCGTCATTTTCATTCGAAATATACGTCCCAGATAACACTTCGGGAACATTCCCCCAAAACTAAATTCACAGACAACTACACTATGGCTATCAGGAAACGAGATATGGTTATGCGCAGGTTTGCTGCTTTATTGCTGGTGTTTCTGCTGAGTGGCTGTAGCGCGCTGCAGGGAACGCCGCAACCCGCTCCACCAGTCGCCGATCATCCACAGGAGATTCGTCGTAATCAGACGGAAGGATTACAACGAATGGGCACCATCTCCGCGCTGGTTCGCGGTTCTCCGGATGACGCAGAATCGGCAATAAAAGCACAGGCCGTCGCCGCCAAAGCAGATTATTACGTCATCATTATGATCGACGAAACCATCATAACGGGACAGTGGTATTCACAGGCCATTTTGTACCGTAAATAATGGTTTTCCTTTGAACGAGATTTACACTGCTTTGCGTCCATAGACATTTTCCTGTCCACAATAAACTCCACGCCCGCATCAATGGAAGGGAGTTTATTAGCGAAGGATTGCCCGGCGGATACCGGATATATGTGAAATGGAGCTGACGATGAAACGAACTCTTGCTTTGACCTCACTGTTGCTCTCAGCAGGCCTGCTGAGCACTACCGCGCAGTCAGCAGAATTCGCCAGTGCTGATTGTGTGACTGGCCTGAATGAAATTGGCCAGATCTCCGTGAATAATATCTCGGGGAGCCCGCAAGACGTTGAACGTGTCGTGGCATTAAAGGCCGATGAGCAGGGTGCTTCATGGTATCGCATCATCCAGATGCAGGAAGATAACCATATCGACCGCTGGCGGGTACAGGCCATTCTCTACGTGTAAACTCCCTCCCGATAAAAGCCACTTATTTTTAGTGGCTTTTCGTTTTTGCAAATTTTTTATCTTATATAAAACCAATAAAGAACAATTAAATAACATTTTGTTACATTAAAACAGTAAACGTAATCCCCGCTCTGCCGTTGAAGAACCATAACTTTTCAATGATGAGCAATTTATGATCAATTTTTTCCACCGTGCGGGCCTGGGGTCGAAACTCTCGCTGCTGACGGGCGTCAGTGTCGCCACGCTGTTTCTGCTATTCACTTTTCTGCTCAGCCAAAAAGCCAGCCAGCAGCTTGAAGCCCTTGCGGTCGAAGACCTGCATAATCAGTCCACCGGCATGGTCGACATGGTGCAGATGTTTAACACCAGCCTGAGTGAAGAAGTGGAGAGCTATACCCGGCTGTTTACCACCTTTTTACCGCAGCCCCTGAATATTGATACTTCCCAACCCCAGACGATTAACGGACTTAGCGTTCCGCTTCTGAAAGGCGGAGACACCGGGCTGCATGAAAATAACACGCTTTCGGACGAGTTCCTGAATCGTACGGGAGCCATTTCGACGCTGTTTGTACGCAGCGGAAACGACTTTGTTCGCGTAGCGACCTCCCTGCGCAAAGAGAATGGCGAGCGGGCGATGGGAACCGTGCTGGATAACGCCAGCCCGGCCTTTGCCGCCGTCAACAAAGGTGAAGTCTACCGCGGCCTGGCGCTGCTGTTTGGCAAACGCTACATCACCCAGTACCAGCCGGTTAAAAACGCCGAAGGACAGGTCATTGCGATCGTCTTTGTCGGGGTGGACATCACCCACTCCTGGAACGTCATGCGCGAGAAAATCCTTAACCGCCGCCTGGGCGAGAGCGGTCACTTCTTTGTGCTGGATCGCAGCAACGGCAAAACGCGCGGGCAATACCTGTTCCATACCAGCGAAGAGGGACAGCTGCCGAAGTGGGACGGCGCGACCCAGCAACAGCTTCTGAGTGACAAACCCGGCACGCTGGAGCGCGTAAGCGACGACGGCCGGACGCTTAAAATGGCGTATACCCCGCTGCCAGGCTGGAACTGGACTATCGTGGGCGAAGTGGATAAATCGGTGCTGCTCTCAAGCGTCAACGCCATGCGCGATCGTTTCCTGCTGGCCGGCGTGGTCTTATCCATCCTTTTTGCTGGCCTGTTCGTGGTCATTATTCGCCGCATGCTGACTCGACCGCTGCGCAATGTGATCCATCTTGCCCGTCAATATGCCGCAGGGGATCTCCGTTCCAGCCTGCCGGTTACGCGTCAGGACGAAGTTGGCCAGCTGATCGATGCGATCAACGGCATCGGCGGCGGCCTGCAAAAAATTGTCCTGCAGGTCCGTGAGGCCGCAGGCGAGATCCATTTGGGCACCAACGCGCTGGCCGCCGACACTGGCGAGATTTCAGAGCAGATCAACAAGCAGGCCAGCAGCGTGGAAGAGACGTCTGCCAGCATGGAGCAGCTGGCCGCCACCGTTCAGCAAAATGCCGCCAACATGGAGCAAACGCAGCAGCTGGTGGGTGAAACCTCGCTCGCGGTCCATCAGGGCGGTGAGACGGTCACCCACGCGGTATCGACCATGGACGATATTCGCGAAGCGTCAAAACGCATCGAAGACATCACGCGAGTGATCGAATCCATCGCTTTCCAGACCAATATTCTGGCGCTGAATGCGGCAGTGGAAGCGGCCCGCGCAGGCGAGCACGGCAAAGGGTTTGCGGTAGTCGCGCAGGAAGTTCGCGCGCTGGCGGGACGCAGCGCTAACGCGGTGAAGGAGATTGAACAGCTGATTGGCGATACGCTCAGAAAAGTGAGTGAGGGACATGCGCTGTCTGAACGGACGCGCCTGGCGATGGATGACATCATCATTCATATCGATAACATCAGCCAGCTGGTCACCGAGATTAACCATGCCTCACGCGAGCAGTCCGCCGGTATCGGCCAGGTGAACCTCGCCATGACCCATATAGGCGAAGCTTCGCATATCAATGCCGATCGCATCTCACGCAGCGAGCAAACCGCTCAAACGCTGCGCGAGAAGGGTTCACACCTGGCTCAGCTGGTGAGCCTGTTCCAGCTAAAAGGCTAGCCAACTCTGCCCGTGGCGCGCAGCAGCAGGTCACTTTGTATCTGCTCGCTCATCAGCGTGCCGCCACGGGTATCCAGCATCATGCGGCACCACGCCTGAGCCACCGGGGGCGACGCGTGCCGCAGCATCTGGCTTCCGGCACCCAGCAAGAAAAGCTGCTGCGCGATCTCCCGCCCCTGCGCCTCCTGCGGTTTACGCAGTTTTTGCTGAAGCTGTCGCCAGCTGCGGTCGAAGTGTCTGTCCTGCCCTTTCACCTGCGCAAACTCGTCGGCAAGCAGATCGTGAATGCCGGGCTGCTTCGCCAGCACGCGCAGCACGTCCAGGCACATGATATTTCCTGACCCTTCCCAGATGCTGTTCACCGGCATCTCTCGGTACAGGCGGGGAAGTTCGCTCTCTTCGCAATAACCGATCCCACCCAGCACCTCCATCGCCTCAGCGACAAACGGGATGCCCGCTTTACAGACGCTAAATTTCGCCGCCGGGGTAAACAGCCGCGCCCAGGCGGCCTCCTGCGGATCCGCGCGTTTATCCCACGCGCGGGCCAGGCGGAACAGCAGCGCCGTGTGCCCCTCCAGCACCAGCGCCATCCGGCTTAGCACTTCGCGCATGAGCGGCTGATCGATAAGATTTTTGCCGAAGGTCTGACGCTGATGGGCATGGTACAGCGCCACCGAGAGCGCCCGACGCATCAGTCCGTGGCTGCCCAGCGCGCAGTCAAAGCGCGTCAGACCGCCCATTTTGAGGATCTGCCGTACCCCTTCGCCCTCTTCACCCAGTAGCCAGGCGGAGGCGTCAAGAAACTCCACCTCGCTGCTGGCGTTGGAGCGGTTTCCGAGCTTGTCCTTGAGGCGCTCCAGCCGGACGGCGTTGCGCTGTCCGTCAGGCAAAAAGCGCGGCACAAAAAAGCAGGACAGCCCGCCCTTCGCCTGGGCCAGCACCAGATGCGCATCGCTTTGCGGGACGGAGAAAAACCATTTGTGCCCCACCAGCCTGTAGCTGCCGTCGCTGCATTTTTCCGCTTTGGTGGTATTGCTGAGCACGTCCGAGCCGCCCTGCTTTTCCGTCATGCCCATGCCGATCAGCAGGCCGCGCTTTTGCGCACCGGGAGCAAGATGAGGATCGTAGCGATCGCTGAGCAGCGGCGTCAGCCAGTCGTGAAATATTTTGGGAAGCGCCTGCTGCAGCAGCGGCGTGGCGGCGAACGTCATGGTGACCGGGCACAGCGTGCCCGCCTCCACCTGCGCATGAAGCACAAAGCGTGCGGCCCGCGCGACAAACGACCCTTTACGCGCCTCCTCTTCCCACGCCAGGTTATGCACGCGGTTGGCGCAAAGCCCCTGCATCAGCAGGTGCCATGCAGGGTGAAAGCGGACGTCATCCAGCCGCTCCCCGGTGGCGTCATAGCGTAACAGCTCGGGCGGGTTGACGTTTGCCAGCCTGCCCAACTCCAGCGACTCTGCGGTGCCTAACTGCTGCCCGATGCTGGCGAGCAGTTCGATATCCCATTCGGCACCCTCACGCGAGACTGCGTCACGCAGGGCGCAGTCCGAGAGAAAAAGGTTGCTGTTAGAAAGTGGGGCAGGTTGATTGAAAACGGTATGAGTCTGCCAGTGCATACTGTCTCCCTCCTTCAGTGGCAATGACGATAAGTATGGACAGACCGCGCTCGCGCTGCATGGGAGGGGAGTCACACGTTCACGATCCCGCTGATATCATTCGTGAAATAGCTCACAGAACATAAGAATAAACTATTTCATGACCTCGCTTTTGTTGAATAATTTATTCTTACCCTTTTCAGTGAGGATCGTTATGCAACCGGATGCGCACAAGCGAGCATTAATTGCAGGCTCCATTGGTAACTTTATCGAGTGGTATGAGTTTGCGGTCTACGGTTTTCTGGCGACCGTCATTGCGAAGAACTTCTTCCAGCTTGAAGGGGAAGCGGGGCTTACCAGCCTGATCCTCACCTACGCCTCATTCGCCATCGCCTTTTTCTTCCGTCCGCTGGGCGCGGTGGTGTTTGGCCGCATCGGCGACCGGATTGGCCGTAAGCCGACGCTCATCATTGTGCTGGTATTGATGACGCTCGCTACCGCCGCCATCGGCGTTGTGCCGGTCTATGCCTGCATCGGGATTGCCGCGCCGCTCATTATTACGCTGCTGCGCATCCTGCAGGGGCTGTTCGCGGGCGGCGAGTACGGCGGTGCGGTCTCGCTGATGACGGAATTCGCCCCGCGCGGCAAGCGTGGGCTCTATGGCGCGTGGCAGTCCTTTACCGTGGCGCTGGGGCTGTTAGCGGGCGCAGGCATCGTGGCGCTACTCTCCGCCCTCCTCACGCCTGAAGCCCTGCATGAGTGGGGCTGGCGTATTCCGTTCTTCCTGGCGCTGCCTATGGGCGTCGTTGCGCTGTGGCTTCGCGTCAGCATGGAGGAGACGCCCAGCTTTGTGCAGCAGCAGGACAAACCGGCTGTCGCTCAGGCGGATACTGCCGCCACGCTCCGGGCCATCGTAATGGGGATTGGCCGCGTGATGGTCTGGTCTGCGGCGGGGTATACCTACCTGGTGATTATGCCGACCTATCTTCAGTCGGCGCTGCACACCGGGTTCAACCAGGCGCTGTTGATAGCGGTGATTTCGAACGTTGGTTTTGCGCTGACCATCATTCCGTCGGGGATCCTGAGCGACCGGATCGGGCGCCGCACGGTGATGATTCTCGCCACCGCGCTGCTGCTGATCCTCGCCCTGCCGCTGCTGAAAATCCTGCAGGCGGAGTCGAGTACGCTGGCGGTGAAGGCTGGTGTGGTACTGATTGCGGGCGGTCTGGTGGGCATGCTGGCGGGGCCGGGCCCGGCGATGCTGTCTGAGATGTTCCCGACGCGCGTGCGCTATACGGGGCTGGGGCTGGCCTACTCGTTGTCGAACGCGATCTTCTCGGGATGCGCAGGGCTGATTATTACCGGGCTGATTAAGCAGACGGGGAACCTGGATATTCCGGCGTATTACGTGATGGCGACGGCGGTAGTAAGTATTTTCGCGCTGATGACGCTGAGGAAGGATGACCATTTGCGGTCGCTGGAAGAGTGAGGTTGTCACCGTCTGGTGCCCTCTCCCACGGGAAGAGGGAGAAAACACAAAAGGCCGTCCTGTGGACGGCCTTGCTGTTTATGCTCCCCGCTGACGCACCGCTTCAAACAGGCAGATGCCCGTCGCAACGGAAACGTTCAGGGACGACACGCTGCCCGCCATCGGGATGCTGATCAGCTCGTCACAGTGCTCGCGGGTGAGACGACGCATGCCTTCGCCCTCTGCGCCCATCACCAGCGCCAGACGGCCGGTCATTTTGCTCTGGTATAGAGTATGATCCGCTTCACCGGCGGTACCGACGATCCAGACGTTCTCTTCCTGCAGCAGACGCATGGTACGCGCCAGGTTAGTCACGCGGATCAGCGGAACGTTTTCCGCCGCGCCGCAGGCCACCTTCTTCGCCGTCGCGTTCAGCTGCGCGGAGCGATCTTTCGGCACGATAACCGCATGCACGCCCGCTGCATCCGCACTGCGCAGGCACGCGCCGAGGTTGTGCGGATCGGTAACGCCGTCGAGGATCAGGAAGAACGGATTCTCCAGCCCGGCAATCAGATCCGGCAGATCGTTTTCCTGATACTGACGACCCGGCTTCACGCGGGCAATGATCCCCTGGTGAACCGCACCTTCGCTTTTCTCATCCAGGAACTGGCGGTTCGCCAGCTGGATCACCACGCCCTGCGCTTCCAGCGCGTGGATCAGCGGCATCAGACGCTTATCTTCACGCCCTTTCAGAATAAACACTTCCTGAAAACGCTCCGGTGCGCGCTCGAGAAGGGCCTGCACCGCGTGGATGCCGTAAATCATTTCACTCATTGATGGTTCTCGTAATAAGTATTTCCCCTCCCCCGCTGGGGAGAGGGTCAGGTTGAGGGGAGAATTTACTCCGCCTGCTTTTTCTTGGCCGCGCGCTTCGCTTTGGTGGCGGCAGCGATTTTCTGCGTTTTCGCGGAAGGTTTTTTCGCTGAGCGGGCTTCTTTCTTCGCCGCCTTCGGCTTCTGTTTCTTCTCGCCGCGGAACGCGCTGTCCGGCTCGAAGTTTACCTTCTTGCCCGCCTGACGACGTTTACCGCCGCCCGGTTTACCGTTACCGGTTTTTTTCGCCCTTTCACGCTCGGTTTTACCAACGTTACGCGGGGCGCGCTCGCTGGAGATCAGGCTGAAGTCGATCTTACGGTCGTCCATATTCACGGCTTCGACCTTCACTTCTACACGGTCGCCCAGACGGTAGGTCTGGCCGCCAGATTCGCCAATCAGGCGCTGGCCGACCTGGTCGAAGCGGTAGTAATCGTTATCCAGGCTGGAGACGTGCACCAGACCGTCGATGAACAGCTCGTCCAGACGAACGAAGAAACCAAAGCCGGTCACGCTGGCAATCACGCCTTTGAAAACGTTACCGACCTGATCGAGCATAAAGTCACACTTCAGCCAGTCCGCCACGTCGCGCGTGGCTTCATCGGCACGACGTTCGGCCATGGAGCAGTGCTGACCCAGCTGCAGCATCTCTTCCATCGAATAGTGGTAGCCGCCGGTTTCGGTGGTGTTCCCTTTATGGCCCTGCTCCTGCGCCAGCAGATACTTGATCGCACGGTGCAGAGAGAGGTCAGGATAACGACGGATCGGCGACGTAAAGTGGGCGTAAGACTGCAGCGCCAGGCCGAAGTGGCCGCGGTTTTCCGGATCGTAAATCGCCTGCTTCATAGAGCGCAGCAGCATCGTCTGCAGCATTTCTGCGTCAGGACGGTCGCTAATGGATTCAAGCAGCTCGGCGTAATCGCGCGGTTCTGGCTTGTTGCCTCCGGGCAGTTCCAGACCCAGTTCAGCCAGCACGGAGCGGAACGACGTAATGGCTTCCGTGGTCGGCTTATCGTGAATACGGAACAGCGCAGGCTCTTTGGCTTTCTCTACGAATCGTGCCGCCGAGATGTTCGCCAGAATCATACACTCTTCGATCAGCTTGTGCGCATCGTTACGCTGGGTCTGCTCGATACGCTCAATGCGGCGTTCGGCGTTGAAAATGAATTTCGCTTCTTCACTTTCAAACGAGATCCCGCCGCGCTCTTCGCGCGCCTGATCCAGCGTTTTGTAGAGGTTATGCAGCTCTTCGATATGTTTGACCAGCGGCGCGTACTGCTCGCGCAGATCCTGGTCGCCCTGCAGCATATGCCAGACCTTGGTATAGGTCAGACGGGCGTGCGAGCTCATCACCGCTTCGTAGAACTTGTAGCCGGTTAAGCGCCCTTTGGTGGAGATGGTCATCTCGCAAACCATACAGAGGCGGTCAACCTGCGGGTTCAGGGAGCACAGGCCGTTAGACAGCACTTCCGGCAGCATCGGCACGACCTGGGACGGGAAGTAGACCGACGTACCGCGGCTGCGGGCTTCGTTATCCAGCGGGGTGTGCGGACGAACATAGTAGCTTACGTCTGCAATAGCGACCCACAGGCGCCAGCCGCCGCCGCGTTTTTTCTCGCAATAGACGGCGTCATCGAAGTCGCGAGCGTCTTCACCGTCGATAGTGACCAGCGGCAGGGAGCGCAGATCCACGCGGCCCACTTTGGACTCTTCCGGAACTTCTTCGCGCAGGCTTTCGATCTGCTCTTCAACCGCTTTCGGCCAGATGTACGGAATTTCATGGGTACGCAGCGCCATATCAACGGCCATGGTAGTGCCCATATTGTCGCCAAGTACTTCGACGATTTTACCTACCGCTTTAGTGCGACGGGTTGGGCGCTGGGTGAGTTCCACCACCACCACAAAGCCCATGCGGGCGCCCATCACCTCTTCAGGTGGGATCAGAATATCGAAGCTCAGACGGCTGTCGTCCGGCACCACGAAGCCCACGCCCGCGTCGGTAAAGTAGCGGCCAACAATCTGGCTGGTTTTTGGCACCAGAACGCGTACCACGCGCGCTTCGCGGCGACCTTTACGGTCCGCGCCCAGCGGCTGGGCCAGGATCTGGTCGCCGTGAATGCACATTTTCATCTGTTCAGATGAGAGATACAGATCGTCCTTACGGCCTTCCACGCGCAGGAAGCCGAAGCCATCGCGGTGACCAATGACGGTCCCTTTCAGCAGATCGAGGCGTTCTGGCAGCGCGTAGCACTGGCGGCGGGTAAAGACCAGCTGCCCGTCACGCTCCATCGCGCGCAGGCGACGGCGAAGGGCTTCAATTTGCTCTTCACCTTCAATGTTTAATTCAACGGCAATTTCTTCACGATTGGCGGGTTTTTCGCGTTTTGTTAAGTGTTCAATGATGAACTCGCGGCTGGGAATAGGATTCGCGTATTTTTCGGCTTCGCGTTCCTGGAAAGGATCATGTGACATGTCGGTTCCTCCGTTGTCAGCTCCGGTGGAAATTTTCTTCATTCCACCAGCAATAATTTATAAAGCGGTTGATTCTCTTCAACCAAATCGGCCAGCGTGTAGTTATCCAGTTCCATGAGAAAACTTTGCACGGCCTTTGAAAGCGCCTTTTTCAGGCGGCAAGCGGGCGTGATGTGGCAGAACTCGCTGCTGCAGTTCACCAGAGACAGCGGCTCCAGTTCACGTACCACATCGCCAACACGAATACTCTGTGCCGGTTTACCGAGACGGATCCCACCATTCTTCCCGCGGACGGCAGCAACGTATCCGGCACGACTAAGTTGATTGATTATTTTGACCATATGATTACGGGATACGCCGTAGACCTCTGTCACTTCAGAGATACTGGTCATCTTCCCCTCGGGTAACGACGCCATGTAAATCAGCGCACGTAAGCCGTAATCGGTGAAACTTGTTAACTGCACATCAACCTCAGGAAAAAGGGAAAACGCGGTTAAACCGCAGAGATATTCATTAATGATGATAAACCAGCCAGATAGTGAGCGGCTAATTTATTTGACAGACGGGGCGAAAAAGCGGAGATCCAGGAGCGGTCGCCGGATGGCGCTACGCTTATCCGGCCTACGGGTCTCCCCGCAGGCCAGCAGTCACGAAGATTATGCGTCGAACGGGTCGCGCAGGATCATCGTTTCAGTACGATCCGGGCCGGTAGAAATAATATCGATCGGCACTTCGGTCAGTTCTTCAATGCGCTTGATGTAATCCAGCGCCGCCTGCGGCAGGCCGCTACGCTCTTTCACACCGAAAGTGGTCTCAGACCAGCCCGGCATGGTTTCGTAGATTGGCTCAATGCCTTCCCAGTCGTCAGCAGCCAGCGGAGTGGTGGTCACTTCGCGGCCATCTGGCATACGGTAGCCTACGCAGATTTTCACTTCTTTCAGGCCGTCCAGTACGTCCAGCTTGGTCAGGCAGAAGCCAGACAGGGAGTTGATCTGCACTGCACGACGCACTGCAACCGCATCCAGCCAGCCGGTACGACGACGACGACCGGTGGTCGCGCCAAACTCGTTACCCTGCTTGCACAGGAACTCGCCGGTTTCATCAAACAGTTCGGTCGGGAATGGACCCGCACCCACGCGAGTGGAGTACGCTTTGATGATGCCCAGCACGTAATCCACATAACGTGGACCCAGGCCAGAGCCGGTCGCCACACCACCTGCAGTGGTGTTAGAGGACGTTACGTACGGATAGGTACCGTGGTCGATGTCCAGCAGCGTACCCTGCGCACCTTCGAACATGACGAAATCGCCACGCTTGCGCGCCTGGTCCAGCAGATCGGACACGTCAACAACCATACCGGTCAGAATGTCAGCGATCGCCATGACGTCATCCAGCACTTTCTGGTAGTCAACAGCGTCAGCTTTGTAGAAGTTCACCAGCTGGAAGTTGTGATATTCCATCACTTCTTTCAGTTTTTCAGCGAAGGTTGCTTTGTCGAAGAGGTCGCCCACGCGCAGACCGCGACGTGCAACTTTATCTTCGTAAGCCGGGCCGATACCACGACCGGTGGTGCCGATCGCTTTCGCGCCGCGCGCTTTCTCACGCGCTACGTCCAGCGCCACGTGATAATCCAGGATCAGCGGGCAGGCTTCAGAGAGCAGCAGACGCTCACGAACAGGGATACCACGGTCTTC
Organism: Enterobacter dykesii; assembly: GCF_008364625.2. NCBI lineage: Bacteria > Pseudomonadati > Pseudomonadota > Gammaproteobacteria > Enterobacterales > Enterobacteriaceae > Enterobacter > Enterobacter dykesii. Next base: position 415,032 of record NZ_CP126604.1, on the reverse strand, counting down.
CAGACCTTTCATCTCTTTCATCAGCGCAGCAGGAGACAGCACAACGCCGTTACCGATGATGCTGGTGACGTTATCACGAAGAATGCCTGATGGAATAAGATGGAGGACGGTTTTTTCACCGTTGATTACGAGAGTATGGCCTGCGTTGTGACCGCCCTGGTAGCGTACAACATATTTAGCCCGTTCAGTCAGAAGATCAACAATCTTCCCTTTACCTTCGTCACCCCATTGGGTGCCCAGTACGACGACGTTGTTACCCATTTTTTTCAAAATCACCGTTTGCTTAAAAATGGATTCTACCATCGCTTTTTCAGATATACAGCACTTTTTGACCTCAAAATACGCCGATTGCGCCTACTTTTTGATCAGCCAATCGTTTTCCTCAACATGTAGTAGATCACGATGCCCGCAACCACAAGACCGCCGCCAAAACGACGTAAAATATTATCCGGCAGCTGGCTCATCGTGGCGATCATTCGGCGCCAGGCGCGCGGATAAAGCATCGGTCCAAGACCTTCCAGCACCAGGACCAGGGCCAGTGCGAGCCAGATCGTTGAATTCATTTTTATTCCTATAAAAGAAAACCACCGCTCCGTTGAGAGCGGTGGTTTGAATACTCAAACGGGCCTGAGTTTATCGCGTTGCGTTAGTCGGCGTCTTCATATAACGGAAGAAATCGCTGTCCGGGCTGAGCACCATCACATCCTGGTTGCTCTGGAAGCTATTCTCGTAAGCGCGCAGGCTACGGATAAAGGCGTAGAAGTCAGGATCCTGGCTGAAGGCATCCGCGAACAGCTTCGCCGCTTCGGCATCGCCTTCACCGCGCAGGATACGGCCCTGGCGCTCAGATTCCGCCAGCGTCTTGGTGACTTCGTAGTCCGCTGCGGCACGCAGCTTCTCAGCCTCTTCCTGGCCCTGTGAACGGTGACGACGGGCTACCGCTTCACGCTCGGCGCGCATACGGTTGTAAATCGCCTCGGACACTTCCACCGGCAGGTTGATCTGCTTAATACGCACGTCAACGACTTCGATACCCAGCGCAGCCATACTGTTCGGGTTGATCACCGGCACTTTACCGTTGGTCTCCGCCTGAACGCGTTCAGCCGCTTTGGCAATCGCATCATCTGCTGCTGGCGTTGAAACTTCATCTTCCGTGCCCGCTGTACCGGAGTTCAGCGCATCGCGTACTTCCAGGGTCAGACGACCACGGGAGTCGGTCACGATGTCTTTCACATCAAGACGACCAATCTCGGAACGCAGGCGGTCAGAGAACTTACGTTTCAGCAGCACTTCGGCCTGAGAAACGTCGCCGCCGCCCGTTGCCAGGAAGTAACGGCTGAAATCGCTGATGCGCCATTTGATGTAGGAATCAACGATCAGGTCTTTCTTCTCTTTGGTCACGAAACGGTCGGCCTGGTTATCCATGGTCTGGATACGCGCATCAAGCGTTTTCACGGACTGAATGAAAGGCACCTTGAAGTGCAGACCCGGTTCGTAAATCACCGGGCGTTTGTCGCCATCACGCACGACGCTGCTGAACTGGAACTTAATCCCACGCTCGCCTTCTTTCACCACAAAGATCGAGGTATAAAGCGCGACCAGTACGATGACGATGATCGCAATAACTGACTTACGCATCCTTATTCCCCCTGACGCTGGTAGTCGTTACGCTGCGCGTTAGCACGGCGTTGGTCCATAATGTCACCATCGTTCGAAGAAGGCGTTGTGTTCGTGCTGGCGCTGCCTGTTGAGGCTGGCGGCAGACGCAGCAGGTTATTCGCTCCGCTGGTGTCGCCTTTCGCTGCTGGTGCAGAACCGCCTTTCAGCATCTGATCCAGCGGCAGAACCATCAGGTTTCCGCCTTTATTGTCGTTAACCAACACTTTACGGGTGTGGCTCAGCACTTTTTCCATGGTCTCGATATAGAGACGCTCACGGGTAATTTCCGGTGCCGCTTTATATTCCGGCAGGATCTTCGCGAAGCGAGCCACTTCACCCTGTGCTTCCAGGATGGTCTGGGTCTTATACGCGCGCGCTTCTTCCAGAATACGCTGCGCCTGACCGTTAGCGCGTGGCTGAACTTCGTTGGTGTACGCTTCTGCTTCACGGATGTACTGCTGTTCGTTTTCACGGGCAGCAATCGCATCGTCAAATGCGGCTTTCACCTCTTCCGGCGGACGCGCAGCCTGGAAGTTGACGTCCAGCAGGGTAATACCCATGTTGTACGGACGAATGGTCTCTTCCAGCTCGCGCTGGGTATCGCTACGAATAACGGTACGACCTTCGGTCAGAATACGGTCCATGGTGTATTTACCGATCACACCGCGCAGGGCGCTGTCGGTAGCCTGACGCAGGCTGTCATCGGCGCTGGTCACGCTAAACAGATAACGCTCAGGATCGGTCACGCGATACTGCACGTTCATCTCAACGCGCACCACGTTTTCGTCAGAGGTCAGCATCACGCCAGAGGCGGCCAGTTCACGGACGGATTCCACGTTAACCGCGGTCACGTCATCAATGAAGGTCGGCTTCCAGTTCAGACCCGGCTCAACCAGATGGCTGAACTTACCGAAACGGGTGACTACGCCGCGTTCTGCTTCTTTAATGGTGTAGAACCCGCTGGCTGCCCAGATGATGACTACCGCAGCGGCCACGATGCCCACTACGCGGCCACCCATTGGCGGGCGCGAGCTCTGAGTGGAATTGCCACCCGAGCCAGAACCTTTTCCTCCGCCAAGGCCACCAAGCTTCTTGCTCAGTTTGCGGAAGATATCATCCAGATCCGGCGGCCCCTGCTCGCGACCACCTTTATTGCCATTTCCCTCAGAGTTGCCGCCAGGTTTGCTGCTTCCCCACGGGTCGCGGTCTTGTCCGTTATTACCGGGCTGATTCCACGCCATGTATATGCTCCATATTTGTTATGCAAGGGCGAATTATTCAGGCATCCCCTTTCTGATCAGACGATATAGTCGACCAGCGCAGGTTCTTGTTTACAGAGGCGACGCCAGTCAACGATCGGCATACGCACCTGCATCCCCACGCTGCCGTCATCCTCCATCCACTCTTTTTCTATCGCCTGAAGCTGATAAAACCGGCTGCGCAGCCTGCCTTCCTGTGGCGGCAGTCGCAGCGTGTGCTGAGCTACCTCACCGGAAAGACGTTCTGTCAAAGCCTGGAAAAGCAGTGGCACACCAATACCGGTCTGGGCAGAAAGCCAGACCCGAATCGGTTTGTTTTCTTCATCTCTGTCGATACGCGGTTCGAAATCGTCCAGCATATCGATCTTATTCATGACCAACAGCGTGGGGATCTCGTGGGCATCGATCTCTTCGAGCACCACGTTCACCGCGTCGATGTTCTCCTGCACGCGCACGTCTGCCGCATCAATCACGTGCAGCAGCAGAGTCGCCTGTCGCGTCTCCTGCAGGGTGGCTTTAAACGCCGCCACCAGGTCATGCGGCAGGTGGCGGATAAACCCTACGGTATCCGCCAGCACCGTTTCACCCACGTCTGCAACGTCAATACGGCGCAGCGTAGGGTCCAGGGTCGCAAACAGCTGGTCTGCGGCATACACCTGGGCCTCGGTTATCTGGTTAAACAGGGTGGATTTACCGGCGTTGGTATAGCCCACCAGCGACACCGTCGGGATATCGGCTTTGGTTCGCGCCCGACGCCCCTGTTCGCGCTGTTTCTCTACACGTTCCAGACGTGAAAGGATCTGGGTAATTCGGCCACGCAGCAAACGACGGTCGGTTTCGAGCTGGGTTTCACCCGGGCCGCGCAAACCAATCCCGCCTTTTTGTCTTTCAAGGTGTGTCCAGCCACGCACCAGACGCGTTGCCAGATGGCGCAGCTGCGCCAGCTCAACCTGCAGTTTCCCTTCGTGGGTACGTGCACGCTGAGCAAAAATATCTAAAATCAAACCCGTGCGATCGATAACACGGCATTCGCAAAGGGCTTCCAGGTTGCGCTCCTGGGCTGGAGACAGCGCATGATCAAACAACACGACTGACGCGCCGGTTGCTTTTACGGCATCCGCAATTTCGACTGCTTTACCTTCACCAACAAAATACTTTGGGTGCGGCGCTTTACGGCTACCGGTAATCACCTGCATTGCTTCGACACCGGCGGAAGAGACCAGAGATTCAAACTCCTGGAGGTCTTCCATATCTTTGTCTTGCGAAAAATAGATGTGTACCAGCACCGCCTGCTCACCGGCATCATAACGGTCAAACAAGCGTAAACCTCTCTAAAAAGATCAGCGGGGAACGCAGGATCCCTGGCTCCCCGTGTGGATAACAGTGCGAAACCTTATTCGGTCTCGTCGCTGTCCTGCGCCGGCGTTGAAGAACCCTGCGCGTTGCTGCCATGATGGTAGTTACTACCTGTGCCGCCGCCAGCGTTATTGCTGTGATGAGATACCGGACGGGACGGAACAACAGTAGAAATAGCGTGCTTGTAGACCATCTGACTGACCGTGTTTTTCAACAGAATCACAAACTGATCGAAAGACTCAATCTGACCTTGCAGCTTAATACCATTCACCAAATAAATAGAAACTGGAACACGTTCCCGACGCAATGCGTTCAGGAACGGATCTTGTAAAGATTGCCCCTTAGCCATTCTATCTTTTCCTTATATGCTTGTTTTGTACTTAGAACCTTGCGATTCTGAAAAATTGCGCACGATACGTCTCAATTGTACACATTCAGTGAGCGATATCACCAACAACCTCAATCACTTCGTTTAACGCCTGTTGCGGTTTTTCACTGTCTAACCAGTGAACACCCTCCCAACCGCGCAACCAGGTGATCTGGCGCTTCGCTAACTGTCTCGTGGCGCAAACACCTCTATAAACCATTTCATCGTATGAAATCTCACCTTCAAGATACGACCACATCTGGCGGTATCCCACACAACGAATGGAAGGCATGTCCGTATGCAAATCTCCACGGGCAAATAGCGCCCGCACTTCTGCTTCAAAATCTGAAGCTAACATCTGATGAAAACGCTGCTCAATTCGCTGATGGAGCAGTTCACGGCTCGCCGGGGCGATGGCGAACTGATGCACCTGATACGGCAGAGCGTCTCCTGACGTTTGCGTCAGTTCCGTTAAAGTTTTACCCGAAATGAAAAAAACTTCCAGTGCCCGGGAAAGCCTTTGCGGATCATTTGGATGGATCCGTGCTGCAGCAACCGGGTCAATCTCCGCCAGTTGCTGATGCAAAACGTCCCAACCCTGCTCTGCCGCCTGCTGCTCAATTTTCGCTCTTACTTCCGGATCCGCGGATGGCAGAGGTGACAACCCCTCCAGCAACGCCTTGAAATAGAGCATGGTTCCGCCAACCAACAGCGGTATACGTCCCGCCGCCGTTATCTCGGCCATCTCGGCTAAGGCATCCCGGCGGAAATCCGCTGCGGAGTACGCCTGAGCCGGGTCGAGAATATCCAGCAAACGGTGCGGTGCCGCACGCAACTCTTCTGCGTCAGGCTTCGCCGTGCCGATGTCCATCCCCCGGTAGATGAGGGCGGAGTCGACGCTAATCAACTCTACAGGCAAAACTTTACGCAACTCAATGGCTAGCGCCGTTTTGCCGGAGGCCGTTGGGCCCATTAAAAAAATTGCCTTAGGCAGGCTCGCCTTACTTGCGTCAATCATGTTTCAGGGCGTTCATCGCCGTTTGTAAATCAACAGGTTGTAATAACCCACCCGGCGGCGTTTTCACCAGATGCGGACAGAGGCGTTCCACCTCCGCCAGCACGCTAATGGCCTGCGCCATACTCCACGGCGCGTGTTCGCTTGCCAGATGGCGGGCGATCCACTGCGCGGTGTTGGCGGCATCAAACGATGTTTGCTGCGCCAGGTAGCCTATCAGTTCAGGAATCAAGTTTTGTAAATTTTGTTGGCGTAAGGGTAAAGGCACTGCACGAATTGTCACATGTTGTGGTTCGAGCACAGTTTCAATACCCATTTGCGCCAGCTGCGGCTCTGCGCGCTGTAATACCCTCGTTTCATCAGAGGATATTTTCAGGCGAACCGGAATTAAGAGCGGCTGCGCGCAGGCTGCATTTTCGCCTGGCGTGAGTTGCACCTGCTTGAGCCAGCGTTCGGCGACCGGCAGGGCCAGAAGCATCAGTTTGCCGTCACGTTCAAGCAGTGCAATATCGGGCGCGATAATCGTCAGCACCCGGCCAAAACTCTGGCTGTGCCCGTCCAGAGAAGGCTGAGCGGGCGGAATGTGCTCTTTACGCTCCACGGCTGGCGTTTCCAGCAACTTGCGGTACAACGCGCCCTGCTGCTTCTGATAGCCCGGCTGGGCGTTCGGATAGTTCGCGCCCGTTGGACGCGGTGCGCTCCCGGCCTGGGAGAAACGCGGAGCTTCCGGTTCACGCGCGACGGCAGGCTCAGCAAAATGGTTGCGGCCCGCCGCCACACGGTTTTCCGGCAGCGGACGCGGTGCAGGGGCGTCGTTTTCCAGCGGCAGCGTTGGCGCTGCCTGCTGCTGCAATACGGCGGCCACGCCCTGATAAATAAAGTCGTGAACCAGACGCGACTGGTGGAACCGCACCTCATGTTTGGCAGGATGAACGTTTACATCCACCTGATGAGGGTCGATTTCCAGATAAAGGACGAAAGCAGGCTGCTGATCGGCCCCGAGTTTGTCTTCGCAGGCCTGGCGAATCGCGTGATTGATGAGACGGTCGCGCATCATGCGGCCGTTCACGTAGCAATACTGAATTTCAGAGAACGCAGCACTGCTCGCGTTTGGATCGGCAACCCAGCCGCGTAAAGCGAGATCGCCGTGCTGCCACTCAATGGCCAGAGCCTGTTCCAGAAACGGCGTCCCGCAGATAGCCCCTAAACGTCGCTCTTTCTGTCCGCCTTCAGCCACCGCACGGTACTGGCGCATCACCTTGCCGTTATGGCTGAGATTAATGGTGACATCGAAACGGGCCAGCGCAATACGGCGGATAATCTCGTCGATATGGCCGAACTCGGTCTTCTCGGTACGCATAAACTTGCGTCGGGCGGGGGTGTTGTAGAATAGATCCAGGACTTCCAGCGTCGTGCCGACAGGGTGCGCCGCGGGTTTGACCGTCACATCCATATCGCGCCCTTCGGCGTAAGCCTGCCAGGCTTCCTGCTGTTCAGCGGTACGAGAGGTCAGCGTTAAGCGCGAAACGGAGCTGATACTGGCCAGCGCTTCGCCGCGAAAACCGAGGCTAATAATCGCTTCCAGATCGTCCAGAGAGGCGATTTTACTGGTGGCGTGACGAGCCAGCGCCAGCGCCAGCTCCTCTTTTTTAATGCCACAGCCGTTGTCGCGAATGCGGATAAGCTTCGCACCACCGCGTTCGATATCAATATCGATGCGGGTGGCGCCCGCATCAAGGCTGTTTTCCACCAGCTCCTTCACCACCGACGCAGGGCGTTCCACCACCTCACCGGCGGCGATTTGGTTCGCGAGCTGCGGCGGTAGAACCTGAATCGGCATGAATGCTCCTTAGTTGGTCGCGGTCATCTCACCCGGCAGCGCTGCGCTGGCCGTCTGTGCTGAGCCGCTCTGCGGCGCAGACTGCAGAGGATGCGCCTCAAAATAGTTGCGTAAACCCTTATAAATCGCTTCGGCAATTTGCTGCTGATAGCTGTCGCTTCCCAACAGACGCTCTTCACCGTTGTTGCTGATGAAGCCCGTCTCCACAAGGATGGACGGGATATCCGGCGAGCGCAGAACGCCGAGGCTGGCATGTTCCGGACGACGCTTATGCAGCACGCCAACGCTTTGCAGCTGGTTCAATACGTTAGTGGCGACATCATACCCGACGCGCTGAGAATGACCGAACTGTAAATCCAGCACCGCCTGGCTGAGGTACGGATCGGACTGGCTGTTCGCCAGCACGTCGCCCGCGCCGCCTAACAGTTCAGACTGCTTCTCATGCTCTTCAAGCCAGTTGGCCATTTCGCTGTTGGCGCGGCGGTTCGACAGCACCCAAACCGAGGCGCCGGTGGCGCTACGATTCGGTGCGGCGTCCGCATGAATAGAGACCAGGAAGTTCGCGTTTTGCTTACGCGCCACGTCCGAGCGCCCCATTACGGAGATAAAGTAATCCCCGTCGCGGGTCAACACGCCTTTAAACATCGGGTCGTCATTGAGTAGCGAACGCAGCTTACGCGCGATAGCGATAGTCACGTTTTTCTCTCGCGTGCCGCCAGGACCAATCGCCCCGGGATCTTCCCCGCCGTGGCCCGCATCAATGGCGATAATCACTTTGTCACCGCTGACCGTCGCGCGTCGCGCGCTGGCTGCCGGACGTGTCACCGTATTGCTGCTGGTTGCCGCAGTAATGCGATCGTTCTGCGATTTAAAGGGATTACGCGCTGGTTCAGAAGGACGCGGCGTATATACCGGTTCTTCCACGCGCTTCGCTACGACCGGCGGCGGTGGCGGCGCGTCGGCATTGATGGTAAACACCACCGTATAGTTCGCTCCGTTTTGCTGCTTCACCGCCTTCGTTTTGCCCTTTTCGGTCAAATCGACCACCAGACGTAACGACTGGCTATCCTGCGGCGTTCCCGAACGGATACTTTTCACCAGGTTGTTACCGCTGAACCGCAGCGGCAGCCCCTGGATCACGCCTGTTTGTTTGATATCCAGCGCCACGCTGTGGCTGTCTGGCTGTGAAAACGCATATTCAGGATCGCCCATAAAGCTGAACGTGATCCGGGCCTGGCTTTCGCCGTTTGATACCTGAATATCTGAGAGGTTTGCCGCCCCGGCCTGCGCGCACAGCAGCACGGTGGCAGCCAACAACCAACCTTTAACGCGATTTATCATCCCGTCATCCCTACGCTTAACCGGCCAGTCGCGCCAGTAAGGAACTGCCTGATGAGGAAACAGCACTGATGCGTGCCTCACGCCCTTGTGCCTGGTAATCTAAGTGAATTTCGACATCCGGGTCAGGCAGCACACCCGCACCTTGTTGCGGCCACTCCACCAGGCAAATGGCGTCGTTGGCAAAATAATCACGGATCCCCATAAATTCCAGCTCCTCAGGATCCGCAAGGCGGTATAAATCGAAGTGGTACACCATGAGATTTTCAAGGGTGTACGGTTCAACCAGCGTGTAGGTTGGGCTTTTCACATTCCCGTTATGCCCTAACGCCTGCAAAAAACCCCGGCTGAAGGTGGTTTTACCCGCACCTAAATCACCATACAGATAAATGACGGTTGCCCCCTGACAGGCCTGCGCCACGCGCTTGCCGAGTTCTAAAGTGGCTTGTTCATCAGGTAAAGGAATCGCTCGATTAGTCATTTTCTACGTCAATCACATCCGGGTTAACAACACGCCGCAGCGTGCAAAAAAGATCGGTGGCCAGCATGCCGCGTGTACCGTAACGCGCGGCCAGTTTATCCGCCGCGACACCGTGGGCAACGCAGCCCGCGCAGGCTGCATCATAAAGGGGAAGTTTCTGTCCAAGCAATGCGCCAATGATGCCGGAAAGCACATCGCCCATGCCGCCGCTCGCCATACCCGCATTTCCGGCATCAATAATGCCCTGCGTCTCGTCACTGGCGATAACGGTTCCTGCCCCTTTCAAAACAGCAACACCTCCGTAACGTTTTACCAGACGCTGAGCAGAAAGTAAGCGATCGCTTTCAATTTCTGCCACGCTGCAGTTAAGCAGGCGCGCGGCTTCGCCGGGGTGTGGCGTCAGAATGCGATTGTGACGCTTATCCGGGTTTATTGCCAGAAGGTTAAGCGCGTCGGCATCCCACAGCATCGGTTTACGAAAATTCTCGACCTTTTGCAGGGCCTGTTTACCCCATACCTGCTGCCCAAGACCCGGGCCAATCACCACCACATCCGCCCATTCAAGGCTCTCTTCAAGCGCCTGGGGCGTTAGCTCGTGCACCATCAGCTCCGGTCGGGCTGTAACGATCGGCGCAATATTCTCGATGCGAGTGAGTACTCGCACTAATCCGGCACCGCAGCGCAGAGCCGCTTCGCCGGTCATGCGAATCGCACCTGCTGTACCATGATCGCCGCCAATAATCACCAGCCTGCCGTGATCGCCCTTATGGGACGTCGGCCGGCGCGGCGGGAGCCACGCCGCAAGCTGCGACGCATCAAAACGCGCGAGGTGCGTTTCCTGCCCGGCCAGCCAGCTCTCCAGCCCCAGTGCATGGTGGTGCAACATGCCGACCACATCCCGCGCTTTACCGGTCAGTAGCCCCGGCTTGAGGGCGATGAAGGTCACCGTATGTGCAGCCTGAATGACCGCCCCCGGCGTCGCGCCGGTTTGTGCGATTAGGCCTGAGGGAATATCCAGGGCAACTACCGGCGCGGAATGTCTGTTAGCGTGTTCAATCAGCGCGGCAATGTTCTCACAAGGCGCACTGCGTAGCCCGGTACCCAGCAGACCATCAACAATCAGATCCACCTCTTCCGGCCAGACAATATCAGGCGCATGAATCACACCGCCTGCGTTAAGCCACGTCTCCCGCGCCGCGCTGGCCTCTTCCGGCAGCGGTTTATCACTCTCCAGGGCCAGCAACGTCACGCGGATACCTGCCGCAACCGCAAGACGGGCGACGACGTAGCCGTCGCCGCCGTTATTGCCGTGACCGCACAGAACCAGCCAGTGGGCGGCCTGAGGGTACGCGCTGCGGGCAACGTTAAACGCCGCCTCACCTGCGCGCAGCATCAGTTCATAAAGGGTAATCCCGAGGCTGTCTGCGGCCTCTTTTTCGGCGCGCCGGAGGTCATCCGCATGCCAGATGGAGTGTGGTATACTTGCGGGGTTTTTATTCACCGTATGGTCCGTCATGTCACAGCCCCTCGATCTCAATGAATTAGCGCAAAAAATAAAACAGTGGGGTGCTGAGCTTGGCTTCCAGAAGGTGGGCATTACCGATACCGACCTTTCCGCCAGCGAGCCGAAACTGCAGGCCTGGCTGGATAAACAATACCACGGCGAAATGGAATGGATGGCGCGTCATGGCATGATGCGCGCCCGTCCTCACGAGCTTTTGCCGGGCACATTACGCGTCATCAGCGTGCGCATGAACTATCTGCCCGCCAACGCGGCCTTTGCGCGCACGCTAAAAAATCCCTCTCTGGGTTACGTCAGCCGGTACGCCCTGGGACGTGATTACCATAAGCTCTTGCGTAACCGTTTAAAAAAACTCGGGGAAACTATTCAGCAGCACTGTGTTTCGCTGAATTTTAGACCCTTTGTCGATTCTGCGCCTATTCTTGAGCGCCCGATCGCCGAAAAAGCCGGGCTTGGCTGGACAGGTAAGCACTCACTTATCCTTAGCCGCGACGCCGGATCGTTCTTCTTCCTGGGTGAACTGCTGATTGATTTACCGCTGCCGGTAGACGGCCCGGTAGAGGAAGGCTGCGGACGCTGCGTGGCCTGCATGACCATCTGCCCGACGGGTGCCATCGTCGAGCCTTACACCGTGGATGCGCGCCGCTGCATCTCCTACCTCACTATCGAACTGGAAGGCGCCATTCCAGAGGAATTTCGACCACTTATCGGCAACCGCATCTACGGCTGCGACGACTGCCAATTGATCTGCCCGTGGAACCGCTATTCGCAGCTCACGGACGAAGAGGATTTCAGCCCGCGTAAGGCGCTGCATGCGCCGCAGCTCATTGATTTATTTGCCTGGACTGAAGCCTGGTTCCTGAAAGTGACGGAAGGTTCGGCCATTCGCCGTATCGGTCATCTGCGTTGGCTGCGTAATGTCGCCGTCGCGCTGGGCAATGCCCCGTGGGATGAAGCGAATATCCGGGCGCTTGAAAGCCGTAGAGGTGAGCACCCACTTCTTGATGAACATATAGAATGGGCGATTGCGCAGCAAATAGAGAAGCGTAATGCCTGCGCGATCGAGGTGCAGTTACCGAAGAAACAGCGTCTGGTGAGGGTGGTTGAAAAAGGGCTTCCGCGGGATGCCTGAACTATTCACAGCCTGTGAATAAAATTACAAACTCAAGCGCCATCTGGTCTGGAGAAGAGGTCAAGTGATCTCAATAACATTTTGAAATGAAAATTTATTCAATAAATACAGAGAGTTAAAAGGATATTATTCACCCTGCTAAGCTTTAACCCTGTTTCGGTTAAGCACAGTTTCTGTGGATAACTCTGTTCACAAGAGTATTTCAGAGACAATAGAAAACGTCCCCAACGATGCTTTTCGCTGTGGATATTTTAGAGATTAAGAAGAATTTGGAGCGGGAAACGAGACTCGAACTCGCGACCCCGACCTTGGCAAGGTCGTGCTCTACCAACTGAGCTATTCCCGCTTGGGTGGTCCGTGCTTTGGAAGCACTTTCAAATTTTGGAGCGGGAAACGAGACTCGAACTCGCGACCCCGACCTTGGCAAGGTCGTGCTCTACCAACTGAGCTATTCCCGCTTGGGTGGTCCGTGCTTTAGAAGCACTTTCAAATTTTGGAGCGGGAAACGAGACTCGAACTCGCGACCCCGACCTTGGCAAGGTCGTGCTCTACCAACTGAGCTATTCCCGCAAATCTGCACTGCTTTTGTTGCTGTCGTAACGTGTAATTCTCTGTCGTTACGGGAGGCGCATTATACGAGAAATCCTTTTAGCTGCAACCCCCCTTAAAGCGATTTTTTCGAAATTAAGTTCAAATGCTTATTTAATCGGCAAGCTGAACAATTTAACGACAAAAACCCGGCCACGCAAGGCGCCGGATCGCAAAATCACAGCTTGATAAAGTTTTCGCGGTAGTAGGAAAGCTCCGCCACGGACTCACGGATATCGTCCATAGCCTGGTGGGTCCCCTGCTTTTTGAAGCCGTCGAGGATTTCAGGCTTCCAGCGACGCGCCAGCTCTTTCAGGGTGCTGACATCCAGATAGCGGTAGTGGAAATATGACTCCAGCTCCGGCATGTACTTAAACAGGAAACGGCGATCCTGGCCGATACTATTCCCACAGATAGGCGATTTGCCTGCCGGAACCCACTGTTTCAGGAACTCAAGCGTCGCCAGCTCCGCTTCGCGATCGCCGAATGTGCTCGCCTTCACGCGCTCCACCAGGCCACTGCCGGTGTGGGTGCGCACGTTCCATTCATCCATCAAAGCCAGCTGGTCGTCGGACTGATGCACCGCAATCGTTGGCCCTTCAGCCAGGATATTCAGGTTAGCGTCCGTCACCAGCGTTGCAATTTCAATGATGCGATCGCGCTCGGGATCCAGCCCGGTCATTTCGAGATCGATCCAAATCAGGTTGTTTTCATCCGCGCTCATGTTATTTTCCACCCTTCTCGCATAACCGGCAGTAGCAGGTTAACTAGTATTAATTAGAGTGTATCATAGAGGTTTTGCCCCTTACGGGCGACCAGGAGCCAGCGCGATTGAGTAAAAATAAACTCTCCAAAGGGCAGCAGCGCCGCGTAAACGCCAACCACCAGCGCCGTCTTAAAACCACTTCGGAGAAGCCGGATTATGACGACAACCTGTTTGGTGAAGCGACAGAAGGCGTAGTCATCAGCCGTTTCGGTATGCACGCTGACGTGGAATCCGCCGACGGTGATATTCACCGTTGCAATATCCGTCGCACTATCCGTTCACTGGTAACCGGCGATCGCGTCGTCTGGCGTCCGGGTAAAGAGGCGGCGGAAGGCGTTACGGTAAAAGGTATCGTTGAAGCGGTCCATGAGCGCACGTCCGTGTTAACCCGTCCTGATTTCTACGACGGGGTCAAACCTATTGCCGCCAATATTAACCAGATCGTCATTGTTTCGGCGATTTTACCCGAGCTTTCTCTCAACATTATCGACCGATACCTCGTCGCCTGCGAAACGCTGCAGGTTGAACCGATTATCGTGTTGAATAAAATCGATCTGCTGGATGACGACGGCATGGCCTTCGTGAATGAGCAGATGGATATCTACCGCAAGATTGGTTACCGCGTGCTGATGGTCTCCAGCCACACCAAAGATGGCCTTAAACCGCTGGAAGAGGCGCTGACCGACCGCATCAGCATTTTTGCGGGCCAGTCCGGCGTAGGTAAATCGAGCCTGCTGAACAACCTGCTTGGCCTCCAGCAAGAGATCCTGACTAACGATGTGTCCAACGTCTCGGGTCTGGGCCAGCACACCACTACCGCCTCGCGTCTGTATCATTTCCCGCACGGCGGCGACGTGATCGACTCTCCGGGGGTGCGTGAGTTCGGTTTGTGGCACCTTGAGCCGGAACAAATCTTTAACGGATTTGTCGAATTCCATGATTATTTAGGCGCCTGTAAATACCGCGACTGTAAGCACGATAACGACCCGGGCTGCGCTATCCGTGAAGCGGTTGAGAAAGGCGAGATCGCGGAAACCCGCTTCGAGAATTACCACCGCATTCTTGAGAGCATGGAAGACGTAAAAACGCGTAAAAACTTTTCTGATTCTGATAACTGACAACTAAGCTAAGCATCGCTAAAATCGTCCCCTTTTTTCAGGTTCCGGCTGTTCAAAGCCGGATCAGGAACGACAAAACAATGGCCTGGAGGCTACCTTGTTAAACGCATTTAAACTTTCGCTTCAATACATTCTGCCAAAACTGTGGCTCACTCGCCTGGCGGGCTGGGGCGCAAGCAAACGCGCGGGCTGGCTGACCAAACTGGTCATCGACCTTTTCGTAAAATATTACAAGGTCGATATGAAAGAGGCGCAAAAGCCGGATACCGCCAGCTACCGCACCTTCAACGAGTTCTTCGTGCGCCCGCTGCGTGACGAAGTGCGCCCGCTGAACACCGACCCTAACGTCCTGGTGATGCCGGCAGACGGCGTGATCAGCCAGTTGGGTAACATCGAAGACGACAAAATCCTGCAGGCGAAGGGTCATAACTACAGTCTGGAAGCGCTGCTGGCGGGTAACTACCTGATGGCGGATCTGTTCCGTAACGGTACGTTTGCCACCACCTATCTTTCACCGCGCGACTACCATCGCGTGCATATGCCGTGTAACGGTATCCTGCGCGAAATGATTTACGTCCCGGGCGATCTGTTCTCCGTAAACCACCTGACCGCACAGAACGTGCCGAACCTGTTTGCCCGTAACGAGCGCGTCATCTGTCTGTTCGATACTGAATTTGGCCCTATGGCGCAGATTCTGGTGGGTGCGACCATCGTAGGCAGCATCGAAACCGTCTGGGCGGGCACCATCACTCCACCGCGCGAAGGCGTGATCAAACGCTGGACCTGGCCTGCCGGTGAAGCGGAAGGCTCGGTGGCCCTGCTGAAAGGTCAGGAGATGGGTCGCTTCAAGCTGGGCTCTACCGTAATCAACCTGTTTGCGCCGGGCAAAGTGAAGCTGGCTGAACAGCTCGAAAGCCTGTCGGTCACCAAACTGGGCCAGCCGCTGGCGGTCTCTACCGAAACTTTCGTGACGCCGGATGCAGAACCAGCGCCGCTGTCGCAGGAAGAGATCAACGCCGAGCACGACGCCAGCCCGCTGGTTGACGACAAAAAAGACGAAGGCTAATAACAGAAGGATCGCTGACGTGCGCCCGATTATCGTTCTACTGATGGCCTGGTGCCTCAGCATGGGGGCGTACGCAGCGACAGCCCCCGACGCCAAACAGATAACCCAGGAACTGGAGCAGGCAAAAGCGGCCAAACCCGCTCAGCCAGGGACCGTCGAGTCGCTCCAGGCTGCCCTGAACGCGCTTGAGGAGCGGAAAGGCTCTCTTGAGCGCGCTCAGCAGTATCAGCAGGTTATCGACAACTTCCCCAAACTCTCGCAGACGCTGCGCGCGCAGCTCAACAATTTGCGTGACGAACCGCGCGACGTGCCCGCAGGCATGACCTCGGACGCTCTGAACCAGGAGATCCTGCAGGTCAGCAGCCAGCTTCTGGAAAAGAGCCGCCTGGCGCAGCAGGAACAGGAGCGCGCGCGTGAAATTGCCGACTCGCTCAGCCAGCTTCCGCAACAGCAAACCGACGCCCGCCGCCAGCTTAATGAAGTTGAGCGTCGCGTGGGAACGCAAAGCGGCAACACCCCGCAGGCTCAGGCCCAAAATCTGGGCCTGCAGGCAGAATCGGCTCGCCTGAAGGCCCTTGTCGATGAGCTAGAGCTAGCGCAGCTTTCTGCCAACAACCGTCAGGAGCTGTCGCGGATGCGCTCTGAACTCGCTCAGAAGCAGAGCGAGCAGCTGGATGCGTATCTCCAGGCCCTGCGCAATCAGCTTAACAGCCAGCGTCAGCGCGAAGCCGAGCGTGCCCTTGAAAGCACCGAACTGCTGGCTGAAAACAGCGAAAACCTGCCTGCCGCTATCAACGAACAATTCAGGGTCAACCGCGAGCTTTCTGCCGCGCTGAACCAGCAGGCGCAGCGCATGGATCTGGTTGCATCCCAGCAGCGTCAGGCGACCAATCAAACCCTTCAGGTGCGTCAGGCGTTAAACACCCTGCGCGAGCAGTCCCAGTGGCTCGGGTCATCAAACCTGCTGGGCGAAGCGTTACGCGCCCAGGTCGCGCGCCTGCCGGAAATGCCGAAGCCGCAGCAGCTGGATACCGAGATGGCCCAGCTGCGCGTTCAGCGACTGCACTTTGAAGATCTTCTCAATAAGCAGCCGCAAATCCGCCAGATCCGTCAGGCTGACGGCCAGCCCCTGACCAGCGAGCAAAACCGCATTCTGGAAGCCCAGCTGCGTACCCAGCGTGAACTGCTGAACTCCCTGCTCCAGGGCGGGGATACGCTGATTCTGGAGCTGACCAAGCTAAAAGTCTCCAATAGCCAGCTGGAAGATGCGCTGAAAGAGGTGAACGAGGCGACGCACCGTTATCTCTTCTGGACGTCTGACGTGCGTCCGATGACCTTCTCGTGGCCGATTGAGATTGTTCAGGATCTGCGTCGCCTGATTTCGCTGGACACCGTCAGCCAGCTGGGACAGGCCAGCGTGATGATGTTTACCAGCAAAGAGACCATTTTCCCGCTGCTCGGGGCGTTGATTCTGGTGGGCTTCAGCATTTACTCGCGCAGGCATTTCACCCGCTTCCTGGAGCGTTCCAGCTCCCGGGTCGGGAAAGTCACCCAGGATCACTTCTGGCTAACGTTGCGCACCGTATTCTGGTCGATTCTTGTCGCCTCCCCGCTGCCGGTGCTGTGGATGACGCTGGGGTATGGTCTGCGGGAAGCCTGGCCCTATCCGCTCGCGGTCGCAATTGGCGATGGCGTCACCGCCACGGTGCCGCTGCTGTGGGTGGTCATGATTTGCGCCACCTTCGCGCGCCCCAATGGCCTGTTTATCGCCCACTTTGGCTGGCCGCGTAATCGCGTTGCGCGCGCCATGCGTTACTACCTGATGAGCATCGGGCTGATTGTGCCGCTGATTATGGCGCTGATCATGTTCGATAATCTCAACGACCGGGAATTCTCAGGCTCGCTGGGCCGCCTCTGCTTTATGCTGATATGCGGGGCGCTGGCCATCGTTACGCTCAGCCTGAAACGCGCGGGTATTCCGCTCTATCTCGATAAATCCGGCAGCGGCGACAACATGTTCAACCGGCTGCTCTGGAACCTGCTGCTGAGCGCACCGTTGGTTGCGATGCTGGCGGCCGCGGTGGGTTATCTGGCGACCTCGAAGGCGCTGCTGGCGCGACTTGAAACCTCGGTGGCAATCTGGTTCCTGCTCCTGGTGGTGTACCACGTGATCCGCCGCTGGATGCTGATCCAGCGCCGCCGTCTGGCCTTTGACCGAGCCAAGCATCGTCGGGCGGAGATCCTCGCCCAGCGTGCGCGGGGTGAGGAAGAGCCAAACCACGTCAACAGTACGGAAGGCACAACGGAAGCGGACGAAGTCGAACTGGATCTGGATGCCATCAGCACCCAGTCCCTGCGCCTGGTTCGTTCCATCCTGATGCTCATAGCCCTCCTGTCGGTGATCTTCCTGTGGTCAGAGATCCACTCCGCATTTGGCTTCCTGGAGAACATCTCTCTGTGGGACGTGACCTCCACGGTGCAGGGCGTTGAAAGTCTGGAGCCGATTACCTTAGGGGCGGTGCTGATTGCCATTCTGGTGCTGATTATCACCACGCAGCTGGTGCGCAACTTCCCGGCGCTGCTGGAGCTAGCGCTGCTGCAGCATCTGGATTTAACGCCGGGTACAGGCTATGCGATTACGACCATTACCAAATATTTGATCATGCTGTTTGGCGGGCTGGTTGGCTTCTCGATGATCGGTATTGAGTGGTCGAAGCTGCAGTGGCTGGTGGCGGCCCTTGGTGTAGGGTTAGGTTTTGGCTTACAGGAGATCTTCGCCAACTTCATCTCTGGCCTGATCATTCTGTTCGAAAAACCGATCCGTATTGGCGATACCGTAACGATCCGCGATCTGACCGGCAGCATCACGAAGATCAACACCCGTGCGACGACGATCAGCGACTGGGATCGCAAAGAGATCATCGTGCCAAACAAGGCGTTTATCACCGAGCAGTTCATCAACTGGTCGCTGTCAGACTCCGTTACCCGTGTGGTGCTGACGGTACCGGCGCCGTCGGATGCCAACAGCGAAGAGGTCACCCAGATCCTCTACACCGCCGCTGAGCGCTGCTCGCTGGTAATCGACAACCCGGCGCCGGAAGTATTCCTTGTGGATTTACAGCAGGGGATCCAGATTTTCGAGCTGCGTATCTACGCCGCCGAAATGGGACACCGTATGCCGCTGCGCCATGAGATCCACCAGCTGATTCTGGCGGGCTTCCGCGAACACGGTATTGATATGCCGTTCCCACCGTTCCAGATGCGTCTGGAAAGCCTGGACGGGCGTAAAACGGGAAGAACGCTGACGTCAGCGGCGCGGACGCGTCCGGCGGGAAGTTTGTAAGATAAGCGGTGCAACCCTCTCCCATGGGAGAGGGTAAACTGCCGTCAGGCGCGATCTACGGTAAACGCAATCACATCGCCAAGCTGCTCTGCCCCCAGGGCCAGCATCACCAGACGGTCAACACCCAGCGCCACGCCGGAGCAATCCGGCAGACCTGCTTTTAATGCTTCAAGCAAATTAACATCAATAGGCTGCTGCGGCAGACCGCGCGCGGCGCGCTTGCGGTTATCCTGCTCGAAGCGCTGCTGCTGCTCGCGGGCATCCGTCAGTTCGTGGAAGCCGTTCGCCAGTTCGATGCCTTTGTAATAGACCTCAAAACGCTCTGCGACACGATGATCTTCGGTACTGATCTGCGCCAGTGAGGCCTGGCTTGCCGGGAAGTGATAGACAAACGTCGGACGATCTTTGCCAATCTGCGGTTCAACACCGAAGGTAAACAGCAGCTGCAGCAGCGTGTCGCGATCCTCTTCGGTATCCGCCACGTTGCTCAAATCCAGTTTTGCCGCCACTTCGCGCAGCTGGGTTTTGTCAGCCGACAGAGGATCGATTTCCAGATGGCGCTGGAAAGCCTGCTGATAGGAGAGCGTTTCGGCTTCTGAGCAGTCCAGCACCTGCTGGAGCAGATCGTCCACCTCATTCATCAGGCGGTACATATCATAATGCGGGCGGTACCACTCCAGCATAGTGAATTCCGGGTTGTGATGACGCCCCATCTCTTCATTACGGAAGCTGCGGCACAGCTGATACACCGGACCGCATCCCGCCGCCAGCAGGCGTTTCATGTGGTATTCCGGGCTGGTCATCAGATACAAATTCATGCCCTGAGAATGGCCGGGGCCAACAAAACGGGTTTCAAACGGCACCAGATGAATATCCGTTACCGTTGCCTGACTCATGCACGGCGTTTCCACCTCCAGGACTCCGCGGTCGGCAAAG
This sequence comes from Enterobacter dykesii, assembly GCF_008364625.2. NCBI lineage: Bacteria > Pseudomonadati > Pseudomonadota > Gammaproteobacteria > Enterobacterales > Enterobacteriaceae > Enterobacter > Enterobacter dykesii. The sequence continues at coordinate 395,246 of NZ_CP126604.1, read as the reverse complement.
AAACGGCGGATCTCCGCCATAATTGCAGCGCGTTTTAACAGATTAGGGATGGATGCGCTCGGCTGCCAGGTGGCCGTTTCGCTCATGAGTTGTTCTCCGATTTCAGACAAGGGCACGAAGTCTACTCGTTAGCAGGGGCAGAGACAAATTTTGCGCAGTAAAAAAGCGCATTTCATTTAGGTGAACTTTTTCGTGACGTATTTCATCAATCTTCATGATAAATCGCCGTACAGAACAGCAAAAAAATCGAACACGTCAAATTTCCCTGACATCTACACGGTTATACTGTTTTACCCATAAAGGAGCAGTGGAAACGCTTTCGCAATCGTCCTTTTGGACGGGTGAACTACCTTTAGTTTGTCGCGTTGCGAAATAACAAAAATCTGGAGGAATGTCGTGCAAACTTTTCAAGCCGATCTTGCCGTAATAGGCGCTGGCGGGGCTGGATTACGTGCTGCGATTGCTGCAGCACAAGCTAATCCCAACGCTAAAATCGCATTGATTTCAAAAGTCTATCCAATGCGTAGTCACACAGTGGCAGCAGAAGGAGGGTCCGCCGCCGTTGCGCAGGATCATGACAGCTTTGAATACCATTTCCACGACACGGTTGCAGGGGGCGACTGGCTTTGCGAACAGGATGTCGTTGACTACTTTGTGCATCATTGTCCCACGGAAATGACCCAGCTTGAACAGTGGGGATGTCCGTGGAGCCGCCGTCCGGACGGCAGCGTCAACGTTCGCCGCTTTGGCGGTATGAAGATTGAACGCACCTGGTTCGCCGCCGATAAAACCGGCTTCCACATGCTGCACACCCTGTTCCAGACCTCCCTCCAGTTCCCACAAATTCAGCGCTTCGATGAACATTTCGTCCTCGACATTCTGGTTGATGACGGGCAGGCGCGTGGCCTGGTGGCGATGAACATGATGGAAGGCACGCTCGTCCAGATCCGCGCCAACGCCGTAGTGATGGCGACGGGCGGTGCGGGTCGCGTTTATCGCTACAACACCAACGGCGGCATCGTCACCGGTGACGGCATGGGCATGGCGCTCGGCCACGGCGTACCGCTGCGCGATATGGAGTTCGTGCAGTATCACCCAACCGGTCTGCCGGGCTCCGGCATTCTGATGACGGAAGGATGCCGCGGTGAAGGCGGTATTCTGGTCAATAAAAACGGCTACCGCTATCTGCAGGATTACGGCATGGGCCCGGAAACCCCGCTCGGCGAGCCGAAGAACAAATACATGGAGCTCGGCCCGCGCGACAAAGTCTCTCAGGCCTTCTGGCACGAGTGGCGCAAAGGCAACACCATCTCCACGCCGCGCGGCGACGTAGTTCACCTCGACCTGCGTCATCTGGGCGAGAAGAAACTGCTGGAACGTCTGCCGTTCATCTGCGAGCTGGCAAAAGCCTACGTGGGCGTCGACCCGGTAAAAGAGCCGATTCCGGTGCGTCCAACCGCGCACTACACCATGGGTGGGATCGAAACCGACCAGCAGTGCGAAACCCGTATTAAAGGCCTGTTCGCCGTCGGCGAGTGTTCCTCTGTCGGTCTGCACGGCGCTAACCGTCTGGGGTCGAACTCGCTGGCAGAGCTGGTCGTCTTTGGCCGCATGGCGGGCGAGCGCGCGATGGAACGGGCGGCTACCGCAGGCGAAGCCAACGGTGCCGCGCTGGATGCGCAGGTCGCAGACGTTGAAAAACGCCTGAAAGACCTGGTGAACCAGGAGGGTAACGAGAACTGGTCTAAGATCCGCGATGAGATGGGCCTGTCGATGGAAGAAGGCTGCGGTATTTACCGTACGCCAGAGCTGATGCAAAAAACCGTCGACAAGCTGGCGGAACTGCAGGAGCGCTTCAAGCGCGTACGCATCACCGATACCTCCAGCGTATTCAACACCGACCTGCTCTACACCATCGAGCTGGGCCACGGTCTGAACGTCGCGGAATGTATGGCGCACTCTGCGCTGGCGCGTAAAGAGTCGCGTGGGGCCCACCAGCGTCTGGACGAAGGCTGTACCGAACGTGACGACGTCAATTTCCTGAAACACACTCTCGCCTGGCGCGATGCAGATGGCACCACACGTCTGGACTACAGCGACGTGAAAATCACCACGCTGCCGCCGGCTAAACGTGTGTACGGTGCAGAAGCAGAAGCCGCCGAGAAGAAGGAGAAGGCGAATGGCTGAGATGCAAAAAATGAAGGTTGAAGTGGTGCGCTACAATCCGGAAGTGGACGCCGCACCGCACAGCGCTTTCTATGAAGTGCCTTATGACGAGCAAACCTCCCTGCTGGATGCGCTCGGCTATATCAAAGACAACCTGGCGCCAGACCTGAGCTACCGCTGGTCCTGCCGCATGGCAATCTGCGGCTCCTGCGGCATGATGGTCAACAAGGTGCCGAAGCTGGCCTGTAAGACCTTCCTGCGCGAGTACACCAAAGGCATTAAGGTCGAAGCGCTGGGCAACTTCCCGATTGAACGCGATCTGGTGGTCGATATGACCCACTTTATCGAAAGCCTGGAAGCGATTAAGCCGTACATCATTGGTAATCCACGCACGCCGGATCAGGGGCCAAATACCCAGACGCCGGCTCAAATGGCGAAATACCATCAGTTCTCCGGCTGCATCAACTGCGGCCTGTGCTACGCCGCCTGTCCACAGTTTGGCCTGAACAAGGAGTTCATCGGACCAGCCGCCATTACCCTGGCGCACCGCTATAACGAGGACAGCCGCGACCACGGTAAAAAAGAACGTATGGCGCAGCTTAACAGCCAGAACGGCGTCTGGAGCTGTACCTTTGTGGGTTATTGCTCCGAAGTTTGTCCGAAGCACGTCGACCCGGCCGCCGCAATTCAGCAGGGTAAAGTGGAAAGCTCGAAAGACTTTCTTATCGCTACCCTGAAACCACGCTAAGGAGTGCATGATGACGACTAAACGCAAAGCCTATGTGCGGCCTGTGCCGTCCACCTGGTGGAAAAACCTGCCGTTTTATCGCTTCTACATGCTGCGTGAAGGCACGGCGGTACCGGCGGTCTGGTTCAGCCTTGAGCTGATGTACGGCGTTTTTGCCCTCAAGCATGGCCCGGAAGCCTGGGCCAGTTTTGTCGGTTTCCTGCAAAACCCGATCATTGTTGTTCTGAACCTGATCGTGCTCGCGGCCGCGCTGCTTCATACCAAAACTTGGTTTGAGCTGGCACCAAAAGCGGCGAACATCATCATAAAAGACGAGAAAATGGGGCCAGAGCCGGTGATTAAAGGGCTCTGGGCAGTGACGATTCTGGTCACTGTGGTAATTCTGTTTGTCGCACTGTTCTGGTAAGGAGACTACTGTGATTAATCCAAATCCAAAACGTTCTGACGAGCCGGTCTTCTGGGGCCTGTTTGGCGCAGGCGGCATGTGGAGTGCCATCATCGCCCCCGTCATCATTCTGCTGGTCGGCATTATGCTGCCGCTGGGGCTGTTCCCGGGCGATGCGCTGAGCTACGAGCGCGTACTGGCGTTCGCGAGCAGCTTTATCGGCCGCGTGTTCATCTTCCTGATGATCGTCCTGCCGCTGTGGTGTGGCCTGCACCGTATTCACCATGCGATGCATGACCTGAAAATTCATGTACCGAGCGGGAAATGGGTGTTCTACGGTCTGGCGACCATCCTGACCGTGGTGACGCTGATTGCCGTGGTCACCCTCTGACGCTTCAGGCCCGCCATCCGGCGGGCCTTTTTATTTCTGCATTTTCCCCACCAGCCACTGGGCAAACTCACGCATTGCGGGCGTTTCTGTCCGTGACTGTAGTCTTGTCAGCCAGTAGCTGCCGAGGTCAATCTGCGTTGCAAAGGGCTGCACGATGCGCTCGCTGCTGAGTAAATGGGTAAACATGTCGACAGGCGCAATGGCAATCCCTGTGCCTGCCTGCGCGGCTTCCAGCATGGTCACGGAAGAATCAAACACCATCACCCGGTGCGTCGGTGAGGGAGGATGTTCACCCGCAGCCTGCATCCACGCAGCCCACTCGTCACGCCGGTAGGAGCGCAGCAGGGTAAACTTCAGGATATCTGCCGGGCTTTTGAGAACTGAGGCAATGTCGGGCGTACAGAGCGGAGACAGCGGCGCAGGGCAAAGAAATTCAGCATCGGTTCCATGCCACGCGCCGCCACCGTAGCGAATAGTGTAATCAAGCCCTTCAGCCGCCGGATCGACGCGATTATTATGGGTGGAAAGCTGAAGATCAATATGCGGATAGCAGCGGCGAAAATCCGCGAGCAGCGAGAATAAAACACCCGTGGCAAAAGTCCCTACCACGCCTATTTTGAGCTTCTCCTGAGCGCGCTGGCTGGCAAACCGATCCAGCATTCCGGCGATACGATCGAACGAGTCATTCAGCACCGGCAGCAAATTCTCGCCTTCGGTAGTCAACATCAGCCCTCGCGAAACGCGAACGAACAGCTGGCAGTTAAGGTGCTGCTCCAGCGCCTTTACGTGCTGGCTAATCGCGGAATGGGTGACGTTCAGCTCAATTGCGGCATGAGTAAAACTGAGGTGCCTGGCGGCTGCTTCAAACGCCCGCAGGGAATTAAGAGGGAGATAGCTGCGCGTCATAAGCTCGTCCGTTAGAAAAATTAACAGCTAATGCTAAATTTAACCGTTTGTCAGCCATAGTCAAATCCAACAGACTACAGCGGTCTGACGGGCCCGGACACTCCCTTGAACTGCTATTACGGAAGATAACTGATGATGACTAAATCCCTTTGCTGCGCCCTGCTGCTCAGCACCTCCTGCTCGGTATTGGCTGCACCGATGTCAGAAAAACAGCTGGCTGAGGTGGTGGAACGTACCGTTACGCCGCTGATGAAAGCGCAGGCCATTCCGGGTATGGCGGTGGCGGTGATTTATGAGGGTCAGCCGCACTACTTTACCTTCGGTAAAGCCGATGTTGCGGCGAACAAACCTGTCACTCCACAAACCTTGTTCGAACTGGGCTCTATAAGTAAAACCTTCACTGGCGTATTGGGCGGCGATGCCATTGCTCGCGGTGAAATATCGCTGGGCGATCCGGTGACAAAATACTGGCCTGAGCTGACAGGCAGGCAGTGGCAGGGGGTCCGCATGCTGGATCTGGCAACCTATACCGCAGGAGGTTTGCCGTTGCAGGTACCGGATGAAGTCAGGGATAACGCCTCTCTGCTGCGCTTTTATCAAAACTGGCAGCCGCAGTGGAAGCCGGGCACCACGCGTCTTTATGCCAACGCCAGCATCGGCCTTTTTGGCGCGCTGGCAGTCAAACCTTCCGGCATGAGCTATGAACAGGCCATAACGACGCGGGTCTTTAAGCCGCTCAAGCTGGACCATACCTGGATTAACGTTCCAAAAGCGGAAGAGGCGCATTACGCCTGGGGATACCGCGACGGTAAAGCGGTACACGTTTCGCCAGGCATGCTGGACGCTGAAGCCTATGGCGTAAAAACCAACGTGAAGGATATGGCAAGCTGGGTGATGGTCAACATGAAGCCGGACTCGCTTCAGGATACGTCACTCAGGCAAGGCATTGCCCTGGCGCAGTCTCGCTACTGGCGCGTGGGGGCCATGTATCAGGGGTTAGGCTGGGAAATGCTTAACTGGCCGGTCGATGCCAGAACCGTGGTTGAAGGTAGCGACAATAAGGTGGCACTGGCACCGCTGCCTGCGAGAGAAGTGAATCCACCGGCGCCCCCGGTCAACACGTCCTGGGTCCATAAAACAGGTTCTACCGGCGGGTTTGGCAGCTACGTAGCATTTATTCCCGAAAAGCAGCTCGGCATTGTGATGCTGGCGAATAAAAGCTATCCGAACCCTGCCCGCGTTGAGGCGGCATACCGTATCCTCGACGCGCTGCAGTAAAACATTGCCGGGTGGCGCTACGCTTACCCGGCGAAACACACCGCACAAAAACCACATTTTCCTTGCCGTCATCTACACTTAACAAAAAACAGTAAGGAAACTCCTATGCGCATTCTGCCTGTTATCGCCGCGGTGACAGCCGCGTTTTTAGTGGTTGCCTGCAGTTCCCCTACCCCGCCTCCTGGCGTTACCGTCGTCACGCCTTTTGATGCACAACGCTTCCTTGGAACATGGTATGAAATCGCGCGCCTCGACCATCGGTTTGAACAGGGCTTAGAGAAGGTCACTGCGAATTACAGCCCGATGGATGATGGCGGTATTCAGGTGATCAATCGGGGCTTTAATCCCGATCGGGAGATGTGGCAGCAGTCGATTGGGAAAGCGTACTTCACGGGCGACCCGCGACGGGCCGCGCTCAAAGTCTCTTTCTTCGGCCCGTTTTATGGCGGCTATAACGTGATCGCGCTAGACAGAGAGTACCGTCACGCGCTGGTCTGCGGGCCGGATCGCGACTATCTGTGGATACTTTCCCGCACGCCAACTATTTCGTCAGAAATGAAACAGCAGATGCTGGACGTCGCGACCCGGCAAGGGTTTGATGTGTCAAAACTTATCTGGGTAAAACAGCCCCATTAATGGGTGCTGAGCTTAAGCCCAATGATACCGGCCACAATCAAGGCGAGGCTGGCGATACGCGCCAGACTCGCTGACTCTCCCAGCAGCAGAATGCCGGTGATGGCGGCCCCCACCGCACCAATGCCCGTCCAGACGGCATAAGCTGTTCCCACAGGCAGCGAGCGCATCGCCCAGGATAACAGAACAATACTCACGATCATCGCGGTGACGGTTATGACGCTGGGCGTCAGGCGGGTAAATCCGTGGGTGTACTTGAGACCAATTGCCCATACCACTTCGAGCAGGCCAGCAATAAAAAGAATGATCCAGGACATTTCAGGCTCCTTAACTTAATACAAGCTGGGGCCGTCCCCGGTGAAAGGAATGCTTACGGGTCGTCCCGTAAGGCAGAGATTACGCCCCATATTGTGGTTAGCGTGCTATTTTTTTTCAATCATTTTTTGCTGAACACGTTAAGGCAAGAAATAGCCGCAGTATGGCGCGTAGTTCCGGCATTTAGCACTCATCCGACTTCTCTATGATGATGTGCTTTCTGATGGCAGGAAGCCAAACCACTAGCCGACTGCGAATAAAATATGTTCAAAATTCTTTTGATTGACCGTTGTCACTTCACCCGCACGGGGTTTGAAGCATGGCTCAATCATTCCGGTTTGTTCCCGGGACACTACGTTGTGACGGGTCTAAATAATCTGTTCCTTGCCAGGGAGCACATTCTGCAATGGAAACCCACGCTGGTTATCGCCGACCTGTACGGCTTCAGGCAGGATATTCATCATTTTCAGCAGCTCTCGTCGTTGCTGAGCGCCAGTGAACGATTACCGTTTATTTTGCTGCAATCGGGAGAGGACCGCGGCATGACCGACTGGCTCGGACAGTTCCCGGTGTGGTCGTCGCTGTTGAAAAACGCCAGTCTCGAAAAAGTGGCAACGACTATCAACGACGCATTAAACTCGCGCGCCAGCGCTGAAAGGACAACGGCAGCCGCCCCCTTGCTGACCCGACAGGAAGAGAAAGTGCTGACATTGTGGATGGACGGGGCAAGCAATCAAAAAATTGCCGCTCACCTGAGTATCAACGGCAAAACGGTGTATACCTATAAACGCAATATCCGCATGAAATTGCATATGGATACGCGTTTTTCTCCGTTCTTATCCCTGCAGGAATCAGAAAGCTGACGGTACGAAACCCGCTGGTCTCGTACCGTATGTTAATTACTGCTGAGCTTTGGTTGCCGCACCAGAGATTGCGCTACCACCTTCAGAAATATCCTGACCGACGCCACGCGTGGTATTACAGGCAGTTAACACTGAAGAAAGTACCAGGACTGAAAAGATCGCTGCAATTGTTTTCTTAACCATAATATCTTCCTTTTATAGCCAAAGTTGTTTTGTGTATAGCAACTTAAGGATAGACAAGATCCCGCCGGTTGACGGAAAAGGAAGCATTTTTAGGAAAATTAGACGAACTTAGCTGGCGGCGTGAGAAATGATATGACCGAGATCCTGGATATCTTGTCCCATCCCACGGGTGGTGTTACAGCCGGAAAGCAATGCACTGGAAAGCGCTAACAGAAGCAGAATTTTAACGGTACGTTTCATCATCCCTGCCTGCAAAAATCAGGCGCAGCGGGCGCTGCGCCTTCAATCATGACGTAAATTACTTCACGCGGGATACGTATTCGCCGGAGCGGGTATCCACTTTGATCACTTCGCCAGTCTGTACGAACAGTGGAACTTTAACCACTGCGCCGGTAGACAGTTTGGCTGGTTTACCGCCGGTACCTGCAGTATCACCTTTCAGACCTGGATCGGTTTCAACGATTTCCAGTTCAACGAAGTTTGGTGGGGTCACAGCGATAGGCTGGCCGTTCCACAGGGTCACGATGCACTCAGCCTGATCCAGCAGCCATTTAGCGCTATCACCTACCGCTTTCTCATCAGCAGACAGCTGTTCGAAAGTGGAGTTGTTCATGAAATGATAGAACTCACCGTCGTTGTACAGATAGGTCAGGTTCATATCAACAACATCAGCGCCTTCAGCGGAGTCAGTAGACTTGAAGGTTTTCTCAACACGGGTACCGGTCAGCAGACGGCGCAGCTTAACGCGTGCGAATGCCTGGCCTTTACCTGGTTTAACGAATTCGCTGGCTTCAACCGCGTACGGTTCGCCGTCCATCATGATTTTAAGACCAGCACGAAAATCGTTGCTATAGTACGTTGCCATAAGGCCCTCTAAATTTGTTAACTGGTAGCTAAGCCACAAAATGGCGCATATTGTAACCCTAAACACCCCGTCCAGAGAAGATTGGTTATCGCAACTTGCCGATGTAATCACCAGTCCTGATGAATTGCTGCGTCTTTTAGACCTCGATAAGCACCCAGAGTTGCTTGCAGGCCGCGAGGCAAAGCGCCTTTTCGCCCTGCGCGTTCCCCGTGCGTTTGTGGCGCGAATGGAGAAAGGCAACCCCGACGATCCGCTTTTAAAACAAACGCTTACTTTGCAGGATGAGTTTGTCACCGCGCCGGGATACAGCACCGACCCGCTGGAAGAGCAGAACAGCGTGGTGCCGGGTTTACTGCACAAGTATCTCAACCGCGCCCTGCTGCTGGTAAAAGGCGGCTGCGCGGTAAATTGTCGTTATTGCTTCCGTCGGCACTTCCCGTATGCCGAAAACCAGGGCAATAAACGCAACTGGCAGGTCGCGCTGGACTATATCGCCGCCCATCCGGAGCTGGATGAGATTATTTTTTCCGGCGGTGACCCGCTGATGGCAAAAGATCATGAGCTGGACTGGCTGTTGACTCAGCTTGAAGCCATCCCGCACGTTAAGCGCCTGCGTATTCACAGCCGTTTACCGATTGTCATTCCGGCACGTGTCACTGACGGCCTGGTGTCACGCCTGGAGCAGTCAAGATTGCAGGTGCTGCTGGTGAACCATATTAACCACGCGAATGAAATTGACGATGAATTTCGCGCGGCGATGGCGCGTCTGCGTAAAGCGGGCGTGACGCTGCTGAACCAGAGCGTACTGCTGCGCGGCGTGAATGACAGCGCCCGCGTGCTGGCTGACCTGAGCAATGCCCTGTTTGATGCGGGCGTGATGCCCTATTATCTGCACGTGCTGGATCGCGTTCAGGGCGCGGCCCATTTCATGGTGACGGATGAAGAAGCCCGGCAGATTATGCGCGAACTGTTAACGCTGGTTTCAGGCTATATGGTGCCGAAGCTGGCACGCGAGATTGGCGGAGAGCCGAGCAAGACGCCGCTGGATTTGCAGCTGCGGCAGTGCTAGTTTCCGCTCACCCTAACCCTCTCCCACAGGGAGAGGGAAAAAGGCAATCAGTTCGGGCACTTGTAGACCTGGCCGTTCATCTGGCTGGCGGTCGGCACGAAGCTGGACAGCATACTCTGCGTTGGGCTGCTCACGCCGTAAATCACGTTACCGCCCATTGCCGCAGCCTGGTTACGCAGGGCATTCGCCGCACCGCGCATCGAGCCGCCTTCTTCGCCATGCTGACCTGACATCCAGTTACTTTGCTCACCGGTTGCCGTGCCTAACAGCTGGCATTCACTGCCAGGCTTATCTTCCACAAAGCGAACGCCCTGGCCCGCTGCCGACAGCTCATTGCTGGAGCTACAACCCGCCAGCAGCAATGCTGCCCCTACAATCCCTGCACAGACTTTTACGCGCATGTTATTCCTCGTTTTCAATAAGCTGGACAGTAGTTGTCCGTGTGTAAATCTTATACCTAAAAGATGACCAAAAGAAAAACCCCCGAGCATTTCTGCCCGGGGGTTTTTCACATTCTACGACGTAGAGCGCACGATTACATCATGCCGCCCATACCGCCCATTCCGCCCATGCCAGCAGCACCTAAGTCTGGTGCATCGCCTTTAGGCATATCGGTGACCATGCACTCGGTGGTGATCATCAGGCCAGCGACAGATGCCGCGTACTGCAGAGCAGAACGGGTTACTTTCGTTGGATCCAGGATACCGAAGTCGATCATGTTGCCGTATTCTTCAGTTGCCGCGTTGTAACCGTAGTTACCTTCGCCCGCTTTCACGTTGTTCGCAACCACAGATGGCTCTTCACCGGCGTTAGAAACGATCTGACGCAGAGGGGCTTCCATTGCGCGCAGCGCAACTTTGATACCCACGTTCTGATCTTCGTTCTGTGCGGTCAGGCCTGCCAGTTTAGCGGCAACACGCACCAGCGCAACACCACCACCAGCAACCACGCCTTCTTCTACCGCAGCACGGGTCGCGTGCAGGGCATCGTCAACGCGTGCTTTTTTCTCTTTCATTTCAACTTCAGTCGCTGCACCGACTTTGATTACCGCAACGCCGCCAGCCAGTTTCGCTACGCGCTCCTGCAGTTTTTCACGGTCGTAATCGGAGGTCGCTTCTTCGATCTGCTTACGGATCTGACCAACGCGGCCCTGAATAGCAGCTTCTTCACCCACACCGTCGATGATGGTGGTGGTGTCTTTGTTGATCACAACGCGTTTCGCCTGGCCCAGGTCTTCCAGGGTCGCTTTTTCCAGCTCCATACCGATCTCTTCAGAGATCACGGTACCGCCGGTCAGGGTAGCGATATCCTGCAGCATCGCTTTACGGCGATCGCCGAAGCCAGGTGCTTTAACCGCAGCCACTTTCACAATACCGCGCATGGTGTTAACCACCAGGGTCGCCAGCGCTTCGCCTTCAACGTCTTCAGCGATGATAACCAGAGGCTTGCCTGCTTTCGCAACGGCTTCCAGTACTGGCAGCATTTCGCGGATGTTGGAGATTTTCTTGTCAGCCAGCAGGATGAACGGGCTTTCCAGCTCAACAGCGCCAGTCTCTGGCTTGTTGATGAAGTATGGGGACAGGTAACCGCGGTCGAACTGCATCCCTTCAACCACGTCCAGTTCGTCTTCCAGACCGGTACCGTCTTCAACGGTGATCACGCCTTCTTTACCGACTTTGTCCATCGCTTCAGCGATCAGTTTACCTACGGTTTCGTCGGAGTTAGCGGAGATAGTACCAACCTGAGCAATGGCTTTAGAGTCAGAGCACGGTACGGACAGCGCTTTCAGCTCTTCAACAGCGGAGGCGACAGCTTTGTCGATACCACGTTTCAGATCCATTGGGTTCATGCCCGCAGCAACGGCTTTCAGACCTTCGGTGATGATTGCCTGCGCCAGTACGGTCGCGGTGGTGGTACCGTCACCTGCGGCGTCATTCGCTTTAGAGGCAACTTCTTTCACCATCTGCGCGCCCATGTTTTCGAACTTGTCTTCCAGCTCGATTTCACGTGCTACAGAAACACCATCTTTGGTGATGGTTGGCGCGCCGAAGGATTTATCCAGCACTACGTTGCGGCCTTTCGGGCCCAGAGTCACTTTAACTGCATCTGCCAGTACGTTTACGCCGCGGAGCATTTTTACACGAGCGTCGTTACCGAATTTTACGTCTTTAGCTGCCATGTTCTTATTTCCTCAAATTCTCGTGCGTAAATTACGCTTCAACAATTGCCAGAATGTCGCTCTCGGACATGATCAACACTTCTTCATTGTCGATCTTCTCGGATTTCACGCCGTAGCCATCGTTGAAAATTACGATGTCACCAACTTTAACGTCCAGTGGCTGCACAGTTCCGTTTTCCAGGATGCGGCCCTTACCGACAGCGATGATTTCGCCACGCGTTGATTTGGCTGCTGCAGAACCGGTCAGAACGATGCCGCCAGCAGACTTGGTTTCAACTTCTTTACGTTTGACGATCACACGATCATGTAACGGACGAATACTCATTGATAGCTCTCCTTTGAGAAAGTCATTATCAGTTATGGATGACGCCGGCCCGCATGCGGTTTTCCGACTAGTGCCCTGAGAGATGGGGATAGCTTTTTCCCCCTTCAAGGGGGAGTCGAAAAAAAAATTTGCGAAAGTGTTACCATCGCCTCTCTTTTGGTACTGGCAGGGCGATGTGAATGAGTGGACTCAAGCAGGAGCTGGGGCTGGCGCAGGGCGTCGGACTGCTCTCAACCTCCTTGTTAGGTACGGGCGTGTTTGCCGTACCCGCACTGGCGGCGCTGGTGGCTGGAAATAACAGCCTGTGGGCGTGGCCAGCGCTGATTGTATTGGTTTTCCCGATAGCCATTGTATTTGCCATCCTGGGGCGGCATTTCCCCAGCGCGGGCGGCGTGGCGCACTTTGTCGGACTGGCCTTTGGCCCGCGGCTGCAGCGTGTTACCGGCTGGCTGTTTCTCTCCGTCATTCCGGTTGGCCTTCCTGCGGCGTTGCATATTGCGACCGGCTTTGGTCAGGCGCTGTTTGGCTGGCACAACGAGCAGTTATTGCTGGCCGAACTGGGTACGCTGGCGATCGTCTGGTGGGTAGGCTCTCGCGGCGCCAGCTCCAGCGCCAACCTGCAGACGCTGGTTGCGGTGCTGATTGTCGCGCTCGTTGCCGCTATCTGGTGGGCGGGCGATATCACAATAAAGGAAATTCCCTTCCCGGCGCTGACCGACGTCGACCATTCCCAGCTTTTCGCCGCGCTCTCCGTCATGTTCTGGTGTTTTGTGGGTCTGGAAGCCTTTGCCCATCTGGCCTCTGAATTTAAGCAGCCTGAACGCGATTTTCCCCGCGCGCTGATGATAGGCCTGCTGCTGGCAGGTACGGTCTATTGGGCATGTACCGTGCTGGTCTTACACTTCCACGCGTTCGCAGCGGATCTCGCCGCCGCGGCATCGCTGCCGGGTATCGTGGTGGAACTGTTCGGCGTGAAGGCGCTATGGATCGCCTGCGTCATCGGCTATCTGGCCTGTTTTGCCAGCCTCAATATTTATATCCAGAGCTTTGCCCGGCTGGTGTGGTCGCAGGCGCTCGACAAACCTGAGAATCGCCTCGCGCGCCTGTCTAAACGCCAGCTTCCGTTGAATGCCCTGAATGCCGTACTGGGCTGCTGCGTGGTGAGCACGCTGTGTATTTACGCACTGAAGATTAATCTGGACGCGCTCATCGTCTACGCCAACGGCATTTTCATCATGATCTACCTGCTGTGCATGCTGGCGGGATGTCGTTTGCTGAAAGGTCGCTATAAAGCTCTGGCGGTCGTCGGGGGCGTGCTTTGCCTGCTGCTGCTGGCGATGGTGGGATGGAGAAGTGTGTACGCGATTGTCATGCTGGCAGGGCTGTGGGTGTTTTTGCCGAAGCGCAGTGCGGTACCGGAAGCCCGGTAAGCGAAGCGCCACCGGGCAATAAAATCACCGATCGTCTTTATGGTCTAAACGATCGTGCTGTTCATCCTTACGCTGATACTCCCCTTCAAAGGTATCGCCCGGCCCGGTGCTGAACCCGCCGCCCGGCATACGGCTAAAGCGCAGATGCGGCAGCAGCTTCATGGTCAGGTGTTTTTGCACCGGCGGCAGAAGCAGCAGCAGGCCAAGGAAGTCGGTGAAGAACCCCGGCAGGATCAGCAGCAGCCCCGCAATAATCAACGACACGCTTTTGATCATCTCTTCCGCCGGGCTTTCCCCTGCGGCCATCTTCTGCTGCATTATCAGGAAATTTTTGAAACCCTGATTACGCACCAGCGACATGCCGATGACGGAGGTGAAAATCACCAGAATCAGCGTCAGCAGGACGCCCAGCACATGGGCAACCTGGATGAAAATGGAAATCTCAATGTAAACATAGAGAAAGAAAGCAATAAACGGTATCCAGCGCACTGGCATCTCCTGTGTGGCAGAGGCCATCGGGCCCCTGTCTGAATGTGTTCGCGACGCGCGTTTATATGAGATGGTGACGGTTAGCGAAAATTCAATCAGTTTGCACGGATATTTTTTTTGGAAATTATAAAGCGGTGACCCATTTCACAGATTAATAATTATCATGGAATCGGCTCGATAATAAGTGATCCAGCTTACGGCAATTCGCTATCATCAGCATATGATCTCGAGCATCTGGCTGATTGAGGGAATAATCGTCGGCCAGAAAATATTCAAAACCACATAAATACTGTGTGTTTAGTACAATCCATCGGCAGCTTGAAAAGAAGGTTCACATGTTAAACAACATTCGTATCGAAGAAGACTTGTTGGGTACCAGGGAAGTTCCAGCGGATGCCTACTACGGTGTCCACACTCTGAGAGCGATTGAAAACTTCTACATCAGCAACAGCAAAATCAGCGACATCCCTGAGTTTGTCCGTGGCATGGTGATGGTGAAGAAAGCCGCAGCACTGGCTAACAAAGAGCTGCAAACCATTCCTAAAAGCGCGGCAAATGCGATTATCGCAGCCTGCGATGAAGTGCTGAACAACGGCAAATGCATGGACCAGTTCCCGGTTGACGTCTATCAGGGCGGCGCGGGCACCTCCGTCAATATGAATACTAACGAAGTACTGGCAAACATTGGCCTGGAGCTGATGGGTCACCAGAAAGGTGAATACCAGTACCTGAACCCGAACGACCACGTAAACAAATGCCAGTCTACCAACGACGCCTACCCTACCGGCTTCCGTATCGCGGTGTATGCCTCTGTGGTGAAACTGGTGGATGCGATCAACCAGCTGGGTGATGGCTTCCAGCGTAAAGCGGTTGAGTTCCAGGACATCCTGAAAATGGGTCGTACCCAGCTGCAGGACGCGGTGCCGATGACGCTCGGCCAGGAATTCCACGCGTTTAACGTACTGCTGAACGAAGAGACCAAAAACCTGCTGCGCACCTCCGAGCTGCTGCTGGAAGTGAACCTGGGCGCCACCGCCATCGGTACCCGTTTGAACACCCCGGATGGCTATCAGCAGCTGGCGGTACAGAAGCTGGCTGAAGTCTCTAACCTGCCGGTTGTGCCTGCAGAAGACCTGATTGAAGCCACCTCCGACTGCGGCGCCTACGTCATGGTACACAGCGCCCTGAAACGTCTGGCGGTGAAACTGTCCAAAATCTGTAACGACCTGCGCCTGCTCTCTTCCGGTCCGCGCGCTGGCCTGAATGAAATCAACCTGCCAGAACTGCAGGCCGGTTCATCCATCATGCCAGCCAAGGTGAACCCGGTGGTGCCAGAAGTGGTGAACCAGGTTTGCTTCAAAGTCATCGGTAACGATACGACCGTGACCATGGCCTCTGAAGCAGGTCAGCTGCAGCTGAACGTGATGGAGCCGGTGATTGGCCAGGCGATGTTTGAATCTATCCACATTCTGACCAACGCCTGCTACAACCTGCTGGAAAAATGCATTAACGGCATCACGGCGAATAAAGAAGTCTGTGAGGGTTATGTCTACAACTCCATCGGGATCGTCACCTACCTCAACCCGTTCATCGGTCACCACAACGGTGATATCGTCGGTAAGATTTGCGCCGAAACCGGTAAGAGCGTACGTGAAGTGGTGCTGGAGCGCGGGCTGTTGACCGAAGCCGAGCTGGACGATATCTTCTCGGCCCAGAACCTGATGCACCCGGCATATAAAGCGAAACGATATACCGATGAAAGCGAACAGTAACCGTTCTGGCTAGGCTTCTTAAGGCACGTCACTTGTGACGTGCCTTTTTTCTTTTTAGGCGTTACCTAAATACAACAATTCAATATCAACTTGTTAATAAGCAAGGCAGGTCCTTATGTTTGGAGCAGAACTCGTCATCGTCTTGTTGGCGATTTATTTGGGAGCAAGACTCGGGGGTATCGGCATCGGTTTTGCCGGCGGTTTCGGGGTGCTCGTTCTTACCCTTATCTTTCAGATTAAACCCGGCGCAATCCCGTTTGACGTTATCGAAATCATCATGGCAGTTATTGCCGCTATCGCCGCCATGCAGGTGGCAGGCGGTATGGACTACCTGGTAAGCCTGGCGGAGCGTATGCTGCGCCGCCATCCAAAGTACATTACCTTCCTTGCCCCGCTGGTGACCTGGTTTATGACCATTCTCGCCGGTACGGGCCACACCGCCTTCTCTACGCTGCCGGTGATTACCGAAGTGGCGAAAGAGCAGGGTATCCGTCCGTCTCGCCCGCTCTCTATTGCCGTCGTCGCGTCCCAGATTGCGATTACCGCCTCGCCGATTTCCGCTGCGGTGGTCTTCTTCGCCGGTATTCTTGAGCCGATGGGCGTGAGCTACCTGACGCTGCTGGCGATCTGTATCCCGGTGACGCTGATCGCGGTGATGATCACCGCCGTGCTGTGCAACTTCCTCGGCGCTGAACTGAAAGACGATCCGGTTTATCAGGAGCGTCTGGCCAAAGGTGAAGTGAGCCTGCGCGGCAGCCAGGTCTTCGAACTTAAGCCGCACGCAAAACGTTCCGTGCTGCTATTCCTGATCGGTATTGTCGCGGTGATGTTCTACGCGACCGCCATCAGCGACACCGTGGGCCTGATCCAGAACCCGGTCCTGCCGCGTAACGAAGCGATTGTGGTGTTTATGCTGACTATCGCGACGCTGATTAGCATCACCTGTAAAATTGACACCAGCGAAGTGCTGAACGCCAGCACCTTTAAATCCGGTATGAGCGCCTGCGTGTGCGTCCTCGGGGTAGCCTGGCTTGGTGATACCTTCGTGAAAGCGCACATCAGCGACATTCAGACCGTCGCTGGCGATCTGCTCCACAACTACCCGTGGCTGCTGGCGGTGGTGCTGTTTTTTGCCGCTACCCTGCTTTACTCCCAGGCGGCGACCACCAAAGCGCTGATGCCTGCGGCACTGATGCTGGGCGTGACGCCACTGACGGCGATTGCCTCTTTCGCAGCGGTTTCTGCCCTGTTCGTTCTGCCAACCTACCCAACCCTGCTGGCGGCGGTGGAGATGGACGACACCGGCTCAACCCGTATCGGTAAGTATGTGTTTAACCACGCGTTCCTGATCCCGGGCGTGGTCGCCATTTCACTTTGCGTGATCCTCGGCTTTATCATTGGCGGCGTGGTGCTGTAAACGGTGAGTGGTTGTAAAAATAGTTAAAATCGGGCCGCTCTGCGGCCCGTTTCATTAATGACCAACCGCCTTGCATGATATAGTGAAGCCTTTCGTGATGAGGAGGTCGACTTGTGAACACGCCTGATGCTGTTGTCGTACTGTGTACCGCCCCTGATGAAGCCTCTGCCCAGGATCTCGCCGCTAAAGTGCTGGCCGAAAAACTGGCTGCCTGCGTGACGCTCCTCCCCGGTGCCACTTCCCTGTATTACTGGGAAGGCAAGCTGGAGCAAGAGTACGAAGTCCAGATGTTGCTTAAAACCAATCTGGCGAATCAGCAGGCTCTCCTGGACTGCCTCAAATCTCATCATCCTTACCAAACTCCGGAACTGCTGGTGCTGCCAGTGGTCCACGGCGATAACGACTATCTCTCATGGCTCAACGCTTCCTTACGCTGATCCTGCTGCTGTGCAGCACGTCAGCTTTTGCCGGGTTGTTTGACGCGCCCGGCCGTTCGAACTTTATTCCTGCCGACCAGGCGTTTGTTTTCGATTTTCAGCAGAACCAGCACGATCTGACGCTCACCTGGCAGGTGAAAGAGGGCTATTACCTCTATCGCAAGCAGGTGAGCATTACTCCTGCCCAGGCAAAAGTGGACGCATTACGGTTGCCCGCTGGCGAGTGGCACGAGGACGAGTTCTACGGCAAGAGTGAAATCTACCGCCAGCGCTTAAACGTGCCTGTGACGGTGAATCAGGCCGATAAAGGCGCGACGCTGACGGTGACGTATCAGGGATGTGCGGATGCAGGTTTCTGCTATCCGCCGGAAACGAAAGTCGTGCCGCTTAGCGAAGTGAAAGCGACTGCTGCTGTAACGCCGGTCCCTGCGGTTGAGAAAACCAACGATAGCGCTGACCTTCCGTTCTCAGCGCTGTGGGCGTTACTGATTGGTATAGGCATTGCCTTTACGCCGTGCGTGTTGCCAATGTACCCGCTTATCTCCGGGATTGTGCTGGGCGGCAAACAGCGTCTATCTACCGCCCGCGCGCTGCTGCTGGCCTTTATATACGTGCAGGGAATGGCGCTAACCTACACGGCGCTCGGCCTCGTGGTTGCCGCTGCCGGGTTACAGTTCCAGGCAGCACTCCAGCACCCTTATGTTCTCATTGGCCTGTCAGCGGTGTTTATCCTGTTGGCGCTGTCAATGTTTGGCCTGTTCACGCTACAGCTGCCCTCCTCGCTGCAAACGCGCTTAACGATGATGAGCAACCGTCAGCAGGGCGGCTCCGCAGGCGGCGTGTTCGCGATGGGTGCCATTACCGGGCTTATATGCTCTCCCTGCACCACCGCGCCGCTGAGCGCCATCCTGCTCTATATCGCCCAGAGCGGAAACATGTGGCTCGGCGGGGGTACGCTGTACCTCTACGCGCTGGGCATGGGCCTGCCGCTGATTCTGGTCACGGTTTTCGGCAATCGACTGCTGCCGAAGAGCGGCCCATGGATGGAGACGGTGAAAACCGCATTTGGCTTTGTCATCCTCGCGCTGCCGGTGTTCCTCCTTGAGCGTATCATCGGCGGCGCCTGGGGTCTGCGCCTGTGGGCGATGCTCGGCGTAGCGTTCTTTGCCTGGGCGTTTATCGTCAGCCTGGGGGCGAAGAAGCCATGGATGCGCCTGGTGCAAATCCTGCTGCTGGCTGCCGCGCTGGTGAGCGTACGCCCTCTGCAGGACTGGGCGTTCGGCACACCGGTGAGTCAGACCCAGGCGCATCTGAACTTCACCCAGATTAAAAACGTGGATGAACTTAACAGCGCCCTGGCTGAGGCGAAAGGCAAACCGGTGATGCTCGATCTCTATGCCGACTGGTGTGTCGCCTGCAAAGAGTTTGAAAAATATACTTTTAGCGATCCACAGGTGCAAAGCGCCCTGAAAGAGACCGTTTTGCTCCAGGCGAACGTGACCGCCAATAATGCGCAGGATAAGGCTCTGCTGAAGCAACTTAACGTGCTCGGGCTGCCAACCATTCTGTTCTTCAATCAACAGGGCCATGAGCAGCCTGAGCAGCGTGTAACTGGGTTTATGGATGCAGCGGCATTTAGCGCGCATTTGCGCAATCGCCAACCGTAAACAACACTTTAAACGGGACAAACCGTTGGGAATAGCGGAGGAGATAACCGTGCAACGTGAAGACGTACTGGGACAAGCCCTGCAATTACTTGAGATTCAAGGGATCGCCAGCACCACGCTTGAGATGGTAGCCGACCGTATCGATTATCCTCTGGATGAACTTAAGCGCTTCTGGCCGGATAAAGAGGCGCTACTCTATGATGCCCTGCGCTATCTCAGCCAGCAGGTTGATATCTGGCGCAGACAGCTGATGCTGAATGAAGAACTGACCGCGGAGCAAAAGCTGCTGGCGCGCTATACCGCCCTGACGGAATGCGTCAGCAACAACCGCTATCCGGGTTGTCTGTTCATTGCCGCCTGCACTTATTTTCCCGACCCAGGCCATCCTATCCATCAACTGGCGGATCAGCAAAAACGGGCGGCGCATGACTTCACCCACGAATTGCTGACCACGCTGGAAGTCGATGACCCGGCGATGGTGGCGAAGCAGATGGAACTGGTGCTGGAAGGTTGCCTCAGCCGCATGCTGGTGAACCGTAGCCAGGCCGATGTGGATACGGCGCACCGCCTGGCGGAAGATATTCTACGCTTTGCCCAATGCAGAATGGGTGGAGCACTGACCTAAGCCAGAATGCCCGCCCAGGAAGAGACGAGAAGACACAGCGCCATCAGGCGCTGAAACCGCACCATCGCCACGGTGGTGCGAAATATTCGGTTCACCGCTTTACCCAACCACGCCCAGCACATCAAACAGGCTATCGAGATCAGCAGAAACCATAGCGACATTAGCGCAATATCCCGCAATGTATGGTTGCCAGTTGGGGCAAACAGGCTGACGACGGCCAGCGCCATCATCCAGGTTTTGGGGTTCACGATCTGCAGCAGCGCCGCCGCCCGAGCGGTGAATCGGATACGGTTCTCAGCGGCGAGACGGACAGCCGGGGCGCGAAACAGCTGCCAGCTCATCCAGCTTAGCCACAGCACGCCTGTCCAGCTCATTATCTGACGTATCAGAGGGTACTGACGCAGCACTTCCCCCGCGCCCGCGCCTGATACCAGCACAATTGCACTGGCTGCGATACACCCGCCCAGAATAGCAGGTACGGTATTTTTTACGCCAAAGTGCTGGCTGTTCGTCAGCACGAGAATATTGGTCGGCCCCGGCGTAATGGAGGCGACAAATGCGAACAACAGAAAGGGTATCAAACTCACGGGTGGCTCCTTTTTATTAGAGCCATGAATGTGCCGTTATTTTTTGGAAACGTCTGGAAGGTTTGTGCACAACCGGCGGTAGTGTGCGGGAGAGATACGGTAAGCACGCTGAAACCAACGTCCCAGATGGCTTTGATCGGCAAATCCCACTGCGGCAGCCACATCAACGGGCTGGTCACCGCGCGCCAGCAGCTGTCGGGCCTTTGCCAGACGCAGCTGAATAAGCCATGCGTGTGGCGCCAGGTTGAACTCGCGCTTAAAACAGCGCGTCAGGGTAAAGCGATCCGTGCCCGTCTCGCGCGCAAGATCTGACAGCCCCACGTTCTCGCCGATATGAGCAAAGAGATAGTCGCGCGCACGGTGCGCCACGGCAGCGCTTTGTAACTGCGACGGCAGTTTCTTACGCCAGTGGCAGTGGGCGGTGATCCGGGAGAGCAGATTATCCATTGTGCTCTGCTGAACGATTTTCATCTCGTCATTATGCAGGGTGGAGAATGTCTCACCGATAGCGCGCACCAGCTGCGGCTCCCGCGTCAGCGTTTGGGCAAAGTGGAGTGAATAACTCCCAGGAGTAGATTCGTAAAGTCCTTGTAGCGCACGGGTAAGCCAGCGCTCATCAAGATAGAAGGTCAAATAGGTAAAGCCGCCCTCTACAGGCGCATCACCGTCGTGGATCTCACCAGGCTCGAGGAGAAATGCGTCGCCCGGTTGGCTACGATGACGCTCACGGCGGCAGTGAAACTGCTGCGTGCCGGAGAGGGTTATCCCTACCAGATAGCTATCGTGCCAGTGCGGATCAAAGGCATGCCCTTCGAAATGCGCTTTAATCGTCTCAATACCCGTATCTGCATGCTGACGCAGTTCAAGCCAGTCATTTGCCATACTGCCCTCCTCTTGCTATCAGCATTGCCGTATGACACTGGTTCTGTCTGGAAGATTTGTGCATTTTCACGGCGAAAGCGGACAGATTGCCGCAAACTTAAGCAGTTGAACAGCTTTTCCCGAAATAATGTTGACGATCGGGCGTGATTGCGGTTTAATGCGCTCCGTTGCCCGGATAGCTCAGTCGGTAGAGCAGGGGATTGAAAATCCCCGTGTCCTTGGTTCGATTCCGAGTCCGGGCACCACTATTCAAAGAACCCAGCCTATGGCTGGGTTTTTGCTTTTCTGCGTTTATAAATCCCTTCTTTGTATTCTTGTTTCTCTTTGTCGTGGGATCGTGCGGTCTGCGTTGCCGGATGGCGGCTTTGCCTTATCCGGCCTACTAAAACGCAAGCGCAGCGCCATCGGGCTTTTCTGCGCGCACAAAGCAAAAAACCCCGCACCTTACGGTACGGGGTTCTTCTAATTGATGCCTGGCAGTTCCCTACTCTCACATGGGGAGACCCCACACTACCATCGGCGCTACGGCGTTTCACTTCTGAGTTCGGCATGGGGTCAGGTGGGACCACCGCGCTAAAGCCGCCAGGCAAATTCTGTTAAATCTGTATCAGGCTGAAAATCGTGTCTCTCTTCGCCAAAACATCTTCGGCGTTGTAAGGTTAAGCCTCACGGTTCATTAGTATCGGTTAGCTCAACGTATCGCTGCGCTTACACACCCGACCTATCAACGTCATAGTCTTTAACGTTCCTTCAGGACTCTCAAGGAGTCAGGGAGAACTCATCTCGGGGCAAGTTTCGTGCTTAGATGCTTTCAGCACTTATCTTTTCCGCATTTAGCTACCGGGCAGTGCCATTGGCATGACAACCCGAACACCAGTGATGCGTCCACTCCGGTCCTCTCGTACTAGGAGCAGCCCCCCTCAATTCTCCAGCGCCCACGGCAGATAGGGACCGAACTGTCTCACGACGTTCTAAACCCAGCTCGCGTACCACTTTAAATGGCGAACAGCCATACCCTTGGGACCTACTTCAGCCCCAGGATGTGATGAGCCGACATCGAGGTGCCAAACACCGCCGTCGATATGAACTCTTGGGCGGTATCAGCCTGTTATCCCCGGAGTACCTTTTATCCGTTGAGCGATGGCCCTTCCATTCAGAACCACCGGATCACTATGACCTGCTTTCGCACCTGCTCGAGCCGTCACTCTCGCAGTCAAGCTAGCTTATGCCATTGCACTAACCTCCTGATGTCCGACCAGGATTAGCTAACCTTCGTGCTCCTCCGTTACTCTTTGGGAGGAGACCGCCCCAGTCAAACTACCCACCAGACACTGTCCGCAACCCGGATTACGGGTCTACGTTAGAACACCAGCCATTAAAGGGTGGTATTTCAAGGGCGGCTCCACGCAGACTGGCGTCCACGCTTCAAAGCCTCCCACCTATCCTACACATCAAGGACCAGTGTTCAGTGTCAAGCTATAGTAAAGGTTCACGGGGTCTTTCCGTCTTGCCGCGGGTACACTGCATCTTCACAGCGAGTTCAATTTCACTGAGTCTCGGGTGGAGACAGCCTGGCCATCATTACGCCATTCGTGCAGGTCGGAACTTACCCGACAAGGAATTTCGCTACCTTAGGACCGTTATAGTTACGGCCGCCGTTTACCGGGGCTTCGATCAAGAGCTTCGCGTTACCGCTAACCCCATCAATTAACCTTCCGGCACCGGGCAGGCGTCACACCGTATACGTCCACTTTCGTGTTTGCACAGTGCTGTGTTTTTAATAAACAGTTGCAGCCAGCTGGTATCTTCGACTGATTTCAGCTCCACCCGCAGGGGCTTCACCTACATATCAGCGTGCCTTCTCCCGAAGTTACGGCACCATTTTGCCTAGTTCCTTCACCCGAGTTCTCTCAAGCGCCTTGGTATTCTCTACCTGACCACCTGTGTCGGTTTGGGGTACGATTTCGTGTTACCTGATGCTTAGAGGCTTTTCCTGGAAGCAGGGCATTTGTTACTTCAGCACCGTAGTGCCTCGTCATCACACCTCAGCGTTAAAAAGGTACCGGATTTACCTGGAACCTCCGCCTACATGCTTAAACCGGGACAACCGTCGCCCGGCTAACATAGCCTTCTCCGTCCCCCCTTCGCAGTAACACCAAGTACAGGAATATTAACCTGTTTCCCATCGACTACGCCTTTCGGCCTCGCCTTAGGGGTCGACTCACCCTGCCCCGATTAACGTTGGACAGGAACCCTTGGTCTTCCGGCGAGCGGGCTTTTCACCCGCTTTATCGTTACTTATGTCAGCATTCGCACTTCTGATACCTCCAGCAACCCTCACAGGCCACCTTCAACGGCTTACAGAACGCTCCCCTACCCAACAACGCATAAGCGTCGCTGCCGCAGCTTCGGTGCATGGTTTAGCCCCGTTACATCTTCCGCGCAGGCCGACTCGACCAGTGAGCTATTACGCTTTCTTTAAATGATGGCTGCTTCTAAGCCAACATCCTGGCTGTCTGTGCCTTCCCACATCGTTTCCCACTTAACCATGACTTTGGGACCTTAGCTGGCGGTCTGGGTTGTTTCCCTCTTCACGACGGACGTTAGCACCCGCCGTGTGTCTCCCGTGATAACATTCTTCGGTATTCGTAGTTTGCATCGGGTTGGTAAGCCGGGATGGCCCCCTAGCCGAAACAGTGCTCTACCCCCGAAGATGAGTTCACGAGGCGCTACCTAAATAGCTTTCGGGGAGAACCAGCTATCTCCCGGTTTGATTGGCCTTTCACCCCCAGCCACAAGTCATCCGCTAATTTTTCAACATTAGTCGGTTCGGTCCTCCAGTTAGTGTTACCCAACCTTCAACCTGCCCATGGCTAGATCACCGGGTTTCGGGTCTATACCCTGCAACTTAACGCCCAGTTAAGACTCGGTTTCCCTTCGGCTCCCCTATACGGTTAACCTTGCTACAGAATATAAGTCGCTGACCCATTATACAAAAGGTACGCAGTCACACCACGAAGGTGCTCCCACTGCTTGTACGTACACGGTTTCAGGTTCTTTTTCACTCCCCTCGCCGGGGTTCTTTTCGCCTTTCCCTCACGGTACTGGTTCACTATCGGTCAGTCAGGAGTATTTAGCCTTGGAGGATGGTCCCCCCATATTCAGACAGGATACCACGTGTCCCGCCCTACTCTTCGAGTTCACAGCCTGTGTGCTTTCGTGTACGGGACTGTCACCCTGTACCGTGCGACTTTCCAGACGCTTCCACTAACACACAAGCTGATTCAGACTCTGGGCTGCTCCCCGTTCGCTCGCCGCTACTGGGGGAATCTCGGTTGATTTCTTTTCCTCGGGGTACTTAGATGTTTCAGTTCCCCCGGTTCGCCTCGTTAACCTATGTATTCAGTTAACGATAGTGCAACGAATTGCACTGGGTTTCCCCATTCGGACATCGCCGGGTCAAAGGTTCATATCACCTCGCCGGCGCTTTTCGCAGATTAGCACGTCCTTCATCGCCTCTGACTGCCAGGGCATCCACCGTGTACGCTTAGTCGCTTAACCTCACAACCCGAAGATGTTTCACTTCTGATTGCGAAAATTTGAGAGACTCGAACACACCATTAAAGATGTGTCGTTTCAATTTTCAGCTTGATCCAGATTTTTAAAGAGCAAAACTTCTTAATGCACTCAAAAGTACATTCAGAAGTTTATCATTCATCAGACAATCTGTGTGGACACTACAAAGGCAGGTTCTTTAAGGTAAGGAGGTGATCCAACCGCAGGTTCCCCTACGGTTACCTTGTTACGACTTCACCCCAGTCATGAATCACAAAGTGGTAAGCGCCCTCCCGAAGGTTAAGCTACCTACTTCTTTTGCAACCCACTCCCATGGTGTGACGGGCGGTGTGTACAAGGCCCGGGAACGTATTCACCGTAGCATTCTGATCTACGATTACTAGCGATTCCGACTTCATGGAGTCGAGTTGCAGACTCCAATCCGGACTACGACGCACTTTATGAGGTCCGCTTGCTCTCGCGAGGTCGCTTCTCTTTGTATGCGCCATTGTAGCACGTGTGTAGCCCTACTCGTAAGGGCCATGATGACTTGACGTCATCCCCACCTTCCTCCAGTTTATCACTGGCAGTCTCCTTTGAGTTCCCGGCCGGACCGCTGGCAACAAAGGATAAGGGTTGCGCTCGTTGCGGGACTTAACCCAACATTTCACAACACGAGCTGACGACAGCCATGCAGCACCTGTCTCAGAGTTCCCGAAGGCACCAAAGCATCTCTGCTAAGTTCTCTGGATGTCAAGAGTAGGTAAGGTTCTTCGCGTTGCATCGAATTAAACCACATGCTCCACCGCTTGTGCGGGCCCCCGTCAATTCATTTGAGTTTTAACCTTGCGGCCGTACTCCCCAGGCGGTCGACTTAACGCGTTAGCTCCGGAAGCCACGCCTCAAGGGCACAACCTCCAAGTCGACATCGTTTACGGCGTGGACTACCAGGGTATCTAATCCTGTTTGCTCCCCACGCTTTCGCACCTGAGCGTCAGTCTTTGTCCAGGGGGCCGCCTTCGCCACCGGTATTCCTCCAGATCTCTACGCATTTCACCGCTACACCTGGAATTCTACCCCCCTCTACAAGACTCTAGCCTGCCAGTTTCGAATGCAGTTCCCAGGTTGAGCCCGGGGATTTCACATCCGACTTGACAGACCGCCTGCGTGCGCTTTACGCCCAGTAATTCCGATTAACGCTTGCACCCTCCGTATTACCGCGGCTGCTGGCACGGAGTTAGCCGGTGCTTCTTCTGCGGGTAACGTCAATCGACAAGGTTATTAACCTTATCGCCTTCCTCCCCGCTGAAAGTACTTTACAACCCGAAGGCCTTCTTCATACACGCGGCATGGCTGCATCAGGCTTGCGCCCATTGTGCAATATTCCCCACTGCTGCCTCCCGTAGGAGTCTGGACCGTGTCTCAGTTCCAGTGTGGCTGGTCATCCTCTCAGACCAGCTAGGGATCGTCGCCTAGGTGAGCCGTTACCCCACCTACTAGCTAATCCCATCTGGGCACATCTGATGGCAAGAGGCCCGAAGGTCCCCCTCTTTGGTCTTGCGACGTTATGCGGTATTAGCTACCGTTTCCAGTAGTTATCCCCCTCCATCAGGCAGTTTCCCAGACATTACTCACCCGTCCGCCGCTCGTCACCCGGGAGCAAGCTCCCTGTGTTACCGCTCGACTTGCATGTGTTAGGCCTGCCGCCAGCGTTCAATCTGAGCCATGATCAAACTCTTCAATTTAAGTTTGATGCTCGTGAATTAAACTTCGTAATGAATTACGTATGTTCACTCAGAGACTTGGTATTCATTTTTCGTCCGAGGACGTTAAGAATCCATGTCACTTTGAGTGCCCACACAGATTGTCTGATAAATTGTTAAAGAGCAGTGCAACGCGGCTTTCGCTCACCGTTGCGAGGTGGCGTATATTACGCTTTCCTCTTTCAGAGTCAACCCGTTATTTCAGGGTTTTTTCTCTTCAACCGACCGGGCTGTTTGTGAAGTGATTCACATCCGCCGTGTCGATGGAGGCGCATTATAGGGAGTTCTCAGCAGGCCGCAACCGCTAAATGACAGAAAAATGACTGACTGCTGCATTCCACAGCAAAACCCCGCCTTATACCCTTTTATGCACAAAGTTATCCACAATCATGAGCGGATCGCGATGCGATCCTACGAATTGAACGGGAAGATCAACTATACTAGCGGCAAATACTCTCCTCAGTGCAGGCCCACCCTCATGACCACACAACCCCTCGCCCGCGACTGGCGTCTCCCTACAGCAGGGGTGATGCTGCTGGCACTCCTCTTTGCGGGTTTTACCCTGCATGCGCACTGGAACGCCTTTATCCAGTGGTGTCTCGCCACGCAAATTACGCTGCACCGCTATCTGGTGATGTATCTGCTGCAGCTTAATAACCACCAGTACAGCGGCGGATTATGGCTGTTAACGGGGGCTTTCCTTTATGGTGTCCTTCACGCCATCGGACCCGGGCACGGAAAGTTCATTGTGACGACCTATCTGACCACCAATAAGGAAAGCGAGCTGGCCGCCCGGGTCGTCCCCTTCCTGGGTAGCCTGATGCAGGGCGTCAGCGCCATTCTGTTTGTCTTTATTCTGGCGGTGGGGTTTAACCTCGCCTCAGGGGATATCAGTACCAGCCGCTGGTACGTGGAGAAGATAAGCGCTGTGCTTATTGGCGCTTTTGGTGCGTTTGTTATTTACCAGGCGCTGAAGAGCCTGCGCCCGCGTAGGATGACCATCTCCGCCATTAAGCCGCTTCATCAGCACGATGAACACTGTGGCTGCGGCCATCACGGCGTGGGGGCAGACCTGACGCGGGGCGACTGGAAAACGCGCCTGGGTGTCATTCTGGCGATCGGCGCACGTCCGTGCAGCGGAGCGATCATGATTCTGATGTTTTCGAATGCGCTGGGCATTGTCACTTGGGGAGTGGCCGCGGTCATGACCATGTCTTTAGGAACCGCACTCTCTATTGTGGGGCTTTCACTGGCAGTACGTTATGCCCGCGAGCGCACGGTGAGCTGGTTCGGAGAAAGCGCCTCATTAAGATGGCTCGTACCGGCAGTCAAATTAGCCGGCGGGATAGTCCTGATCCTGTTTGCGACGGTACTGTTCCTGACGGTGATACCCATCAGCGCCAATGGCGACTACATCGCTGCCGGATGCTAATAAAAGAAAACCCGCCGTTGGCGGGTTTCTTTATTACTCGTTGATGCGTGGATGCTGGTCCACCAGTCGGGAGCGTTTTTTCTGCAGCTCTTCAATCTCTGCGTCAATATCCTCAATCTTCTGCTCTACGTTGTCGTAGTGCTCGCGCAGGATCTCTTTCGCTTCCTGGATGTCAGACGCCGCAGGCGTTGCACCTTTCAGAGGACGGTTCGCCGTCTCCTTCATGGTAAGACCGGTAATCAAACCAATCACCGCAATCACCATCAGGTAATAAGCCGGCATCATCAGGTTCTGCGTGCTCTCGACCAGCGAGGCGGCAAGCGTCGGGGTCAGACCGGCAATCAGCACCGAGATGTTAAAGGCCGCGGCCAGCGCGCTGTAGCGAATATGCGTCGGGAACATCGCGGGCAACGTTGAGGCCATCACCCCGATAAAGCAGTTAAGGATCACCGCCAGCATCAGCAGACCGGCAAAAATCAGCCCCAGCACATCACTGTTAATCAGAATGAATGCCGGAATTGCCAGAGCAAACAGCGCAACGCTTCCCAGAATAATGAACGGTCGACGACCAAAACGGTCACTCAACAGGCCCATAATCGGCTGCACAAACAGCATACCCACCATGATGGCGATAATAATCAGCACACCGTGATCTTCCGAGTAGTGCAGGTTATGCGACAGGTAGCTGGGCATGTAGGTCAACAGCATGTAATAGGTCACGTTGGTCGAAATCACCAGACCAATACAGGTCAGCAGGCTGCGCCAGTGCTTAGTGGCAATCTCTTTAAACGACACCTTCGGACCATCCTGCAGCCCTTCGCGGTCACCCTGTTCCAGTTTATCGACGTGCTGCTGGAAAGCAGGCGTCTCTTCCAGCGCATGACGCAGGTAAAGACCAATTATCCCCAGCGGCAATGCCAGGAAGAACGGGATACGCCAGCCCCAGTCGAGGAAGTTATCTTCACCTACCACGGTTGAAATCAGTACGACTACGCCCGCGCCCATAACAAACCCGGCAATCGAGCCGAAGTCCAGCCAGCTCCCCATAAATCCGCGCTTACGGTCCGGGGAATACTCGGCAACGAAGATCGAGGCACCGGTATATTCACCGCCTACGGAGAAGCCCTGCGCCATCTTACAAATCAGCAGCAGAATGGGTGCCCAAATGCCGATGGTGGCGTAAGACGGTATAAGGCCGATACAGAATGTACTGATCGACATAATGACGATGGTGATGGCCAGGATCTTCTGACGACCATATTTATCGCCGAGCATACCGAAGAACAGACCGCCCAGCGGGCGAATCAGGAAGGGAACGGAGAACGTACCCAGTGCGGCAATCATCTGCAGGCTGGGATCGGCCCCGGGGAAAAACACTTTACCTAACGCATAGGCCACAAAGCCGTAGACACCAAAATCGAACCATTCCATCGCATTACCGAGCGAGGCTGCGGTAATGGCTTTACGCAGCTTTGCGTCATCAATAATGGTGACGTCGCGAAGCGTGATGGGTTTAATCTTTTTCCTTCTCAGCATAGCTATCCTCGTTGACTCGGCCCTGTCTGTTTCACAGTTCAATTAGCGTTCTGTGAATCATGGGATCCGCTCCATGCGAATCGCCTTATTCAAGCGTAGCAGGTTTACTTACATTGACGTTTTACGTCGATACAACCGAACCTGTTGACGCCTGCCTGGGCAGTTAATGACCTTTTTACCCTACCAGCGTTTATATTTGTGATCAACTTCACACATATTTTCGCGTCTCGTCAACTCAGGCAAATTTTTGTCAGGGAGTGCCAATAAGTACTTCCTTACCCCACCTGAAGAACATCCTCCCGCACGTCATTATTTCTTTCGTAACAGAAAAATAAACCACGTTAATTCACATCAGGTTTACATAAATTTTCATCAACAGGAACCGGCCTCAGCTTTTACATTGAATATGTGATAAAGATAACTAAAACGATGTTTTATTTTCATTGAATCAATATTCCAATGATCGCATCATAAATCCGAATTCAGCGTTTTACGTGTTTCAGGAAAAGGTTAATTGAGAGCACGCATTTAATTTTGTTGCAGGGCTTTCGAAAAAACACCACAAGCAATACGAGCAATCAATTGAATTTATTGACTAATTTTTAACACCTATCCCCCGTACTGCGGGATCCGATGTGAGGTTTGTCTATGAAGATTAAAGCCACGATAGAACGTATACCCGGCGGTATGATGCTGGTTCCGCTGGTACTGGGCGCGATCCTGAATACCCTTGCTCCCAATACCGGAGCTTATTTTGGCGGTTTCACAAAAGGCATGATAACAGGCACGGTTCCCATTCTTGCCGTCTGGTTTTTTTGTATCGGCGCATCCATTAATTTGCGGGCAACGGGGACAGTATTACGGAAATCCGGCACGCTGGTGATAACCAAAATAGCGGTAGCCTGGGCGGTGGCAATGATATGCGCGATGTTCATTCCGGAGAATGGAATTCAGACCGGGTTCTTCGCGGGTTTATCGGTCCTGGCGATTGTCTCGGCGATGGATATGACCAACGGCGGATTGTACGCCAGCCTGATGAACCAGTACGGGACGAAAGAAGAGTCCGGCGCATTTGTGTTGATGTCTCTGGAGTCCGGCCCGCTTATGACGATGCTGATCCTGGGGTCTGCTGGCCTGGCCTCGTTTGAACCGCACCACTTTGTCGGCGCGATCCTGCCCTTCCTGGTCGGTTTCGCCCTTGGCAATCTCGATCGCGATCTGCGTGATTTCTTCAGCAAAGCCACGCCGGTGCTGATCCCGTTCTTCGGTTTCGCGCTGGGGAACACCATCAACCTGAAGGTCATTCTCGATACCGGCCTGCTGGGCATTGTGCTGGGTATCGCCGTGATCGTCATCACCGGTATTCCGCTGATTATTGCCGATCGCGTCATCGGAGGAGGAAACGGCACGGCCGGCGTCGCCGCCTCTTCAGCCGCCGGTGCTGCAGTCGCAAACCCGGTGATTATTGCCCAAATTAACCCTGCCTTCGAACCGGTCGCCGCTTCAGCGACGGCGCTGGTTGCCGCGAGCGTGATCGTCACCGCGATTCTGGTCCCCATCATCACGGCGCTGTATGCGAAACGCTACGGGAATATGCAAGAGACCCTGCCAGAACCGAAGCCGATAGGAATGAATCATTAACACACCGCTCCGTTCCCTCTCCCAATGGGGAGAGGGGGAAAGATTTACCCAAAAATCTCTTCCACCATCGCGTCCACCAGCCGTTTTGCCGAACAAAGCCTCGGCATGCCCAGCGCGACGGTCTGCCAGTTTTGCGTCACTGACCAGCTCACCGGATGTTGATCCGCCTGACACCAATCCCCCAGCCAGCCCAGCATGTCTTTATGATCGATTAAACCCGGAGAGGCCGGCGTTGTCAGCCACTGGTGATAGAAATGGCGGGTCGTGGGGGACGCACTGATGCCCTGTGCCAGATAGTTAGCCGCCATGCTGCGCAGGTTATCCTTAAGCATTGCCGCCACATCTTCATTCGCGAGGCGGCATGCGTCACCAAATGCCCCCCAGCGCAGCTCTTCCAGGACGATAAAACAGCGCCCGGCCAGCGACCAGCCATCATAATGCCCGGCCCGCCAGCGGGTAAAAATCTGCTCGCTATGCTCACCCGCCTGCACCGTCAGCCCGCGCTGGGTTAGCGCCTTCTCTTTATAGGCGGCGCGTTGGGTAAAATGAGAAGCGAGTTCAGCGTACTGCTGCATCAGGCCGGGGGACTGCTGGGCGCGCGGGTGCGTCTGCTGGCGCAAAGCAATCAGCTTCTCTGCCATCAGCGTCAGCGCGAGATGACCCGGGTCAAGCATGCCGGCCAGTTTTTCCGCCAGCCCCAGGCGCAGCGCTGCATTTTCATTGAGCATACCCGCCATCGCCCAGGGGCGTAGCCGGGTATGCGTCATGATTTCCTGAGTCAAACGCTCACGAAACTGAAGCTGTTGTGGTCCCAGGTGAGGATGACGCGCCGCGTCCACGCCCTGCACCAGATCGACCATAAATTTTGGATTTATACACTCCAGCGTTCGCCCGGGGCCGTCCAGTAGTGGTGTTGTCATGGTTGCTCTGCCGCGAATAGAGTTTGAATATCATCGCGTAACAGTCGGGTATCTTCCTGTATCCACGTCGCAGTCGTAATGCTTTGCTTCAACAGCTGGCAGAGCGCTCGGGTTGAATGCTCATTCTGTTGACGCACTGCGAGGCTATCACGCAAGCTTTCCTGTAACCCGGTCAGGCACAACGAAAATTCTGCAAAAAACGTCGCCATTCCTGCCGTAACAGAGACATCGACCTGCGCGGACAAAGCTTTACGTATTTGTTCACAAAACAGCTCAATATGTTGCTTAAATTTGTCATGTAGCTGCGCAATATCGATAACATATCGCGTGCGCGTTTCCACATACTCATCCCAGCCCCAGCCCGGGCTATTGAGCCAGCGAGCGACCGTTTCTCGCATGCTGCTCCCGCCTGATGAGGGGCCTGCCTGGCTGTCATCCTGCGCTATCGCATCATTAAACAGCGCCCGCGTGTTGAAGTTAAGCTGGTGAGCCTGAAACGCCGGGAAACTGATTCGCGCCCGAAAACCCGCATGGCTCAGATGCTCTTTAATACGCGTTTCGATGGGGCGCATGGCTTCGTTCAGGGAACGCGCCAGCGTAGATTCAAGCTGGTCGAAGCGTAACGCCAGCTCCCGGCAGATTCTCGTCTGTGCATCCAGCATCACCCGTTCGCAGGAGGAGCGGATTTTACTCAGCGCGATCTGCGCCTGCCCTTCATCGTCCAGAACCAGCTGCTTCAGCTCGTGCGGCTCCTCACCGTGAGGGGTCTGCCGATCGATGCCAGCCAAATCAAGAATATGCTGGGCGCTGAACACCTCGCCAATCGCCTGGTTAAGCGCGGTTTTTTGCGCTCCCATAAAGTCCGCAGTGGCGTTTAGCGCCTCCTCAACTTCATGTTTCACCTCATCGCTCACCACGCTCTGACGCGTCTGCAGATGCGCCATGTCCTCTTCCAGACGTGCGATATTCAGTTCCAGCGCCTCAAAGGCAACCGTCAGCCCCTGATAGCGGAAGTCGAGGTACTCCCGGGCATTTTGTGCGTAGTTGAGCAGCTTATGCGAGGCCGAACGCAGCGCGTAAAGCGAGGCATTGGCATAGGCGGCGTAGATCAGCTTGCGTATCGGTTGTTCGAAAAGCGAATCTTCCCAGAGCAAATCGGCAGCATGACGAATATGGTCGATATCGTCCAGGTCCGCCGTACGCCAGCGCCGCCCAAGCGCCGCTTCGGCAAAATCCTGCACCCAGGGTTGCTCCTGATGATCCGGCAGTTGTCCGTGGGTACTCATCTCGTAGCGAGCGCGGTTCGCCAGATAGGCCCACATGGACGAAACGGGGTAGATCTGGCCAGGCGAAATATTGCCTTTCATTAAGGTGCCGGAGATCATCGCCCGGATCTGCTCTTCATCATCGCTATTGCGATCTTTCTGATCGAACTTATTGACCAGGGCATACAGCGGCACGGATTTTCCCGCCGCGGAAATGGCCTGCCGGACTTCTTCATCAGAAATGGATTTAAGCTGGGTATAATCCATCACGGCCAGCACCGCCGACGCGCGGGACAACTGCTCGCTGAGCATTTTTTGCAGATGCGGCTGTCCCGCCTCATTCGGCCCGGGCGTATCGAGCAGCGTCAGCTGCCCGAGGTGAGCATCCAGACCCGCAAGATGCACGAACTCCACTTCAATGACCGGAATGTGTTCGATAGCCGCATATTCAGAGAACGGAAACGCCACGCCTAACGCCTGGGAAAGTCTCACCAGATCGTTGAGGCTTTTCAGACAATGAAATATCGGCTGCGCGCCCAGGTGATGCTTCTCAAACGCTTCTCCTTTTTCAATGCGCTCCAGCAGCGTATTCATGTCTTTATCAATTTCCAGATGCTGGGCCAGCTTCCCGCGATCGTAATCGCATAGCTTTTTCTGGAGCAGTTGGATCAATTCATCAATGGGCGAGGCATGTGAGAAATGCAGCACCGGCTCCTTCTGGCCCGGCGTGTGGCGAATTAGGGTAGGAAGCGCCGTCATCGGACGATTGCGGTTCGGCAACACTTCAGTCCCCACAATCGCATTAATGGTGGTCGATTTCCCCGCTTTCATGGTGCCCACAATAGCCAGGACCATTTCCAGCCGGGTTATTTTTCGTAATTCATTATTCAGCATCGCCTGCTGCGCTTCGACACCGCGCGCACTAAAATGCAAAGGTAAAACGTTGTTCTTTTCACCCGTAATAGCAGCCGCGGTGCTCTCCAGCATCGCAGTCGGCATTGATTTCAAGGTATCGAGGTTTTGCAGGGCGAGCTGTAGCAAACGCTCAGCTTCCTGGCTTAATTCAAAAATGGTCTGTGTGTGCATGATAAAAGCCTTTCCTTAACGCAAATTTATTACTTTTATTAAGCCACTGGTATTAATTATGTTGTTCAGGCTTATATGATCACGTGTGGAAAACATGTTCGCCGAAATATAACTGATTGATGACAATCAGAAATAATTCGCTATCCTTGCATGGCGTGTATAGCTCCCCTTGTGGCCTGACGGCCAAAGGAAAAAAGCGTAGCCCAATTTTAAGAAACTTCAGGATATATCATCATTATTTACCCACCTAAAAAGAGAGGTAATACGCCCCTGCCAGAAGATATGGATGGCAGCGAAGTCAGGAGATAAATAACAATGTGTCGCTTCACCTTATCCGAAATGAAGGAGCGTAGCAATTTGCTGCAATAAAATATTCGATATATTTAGCGTCATTTCTTCCCACCGTGTTAATGAGGTAAGCTTCGCTTAACTGACTGACAGGAAGTGTCACTCCTGATACGCTTTTTGCATTTTTTTAATTCACAATATCACCGACAAACGTGTGGATTTGCGCTATACTTGCCGCCTTTTTCGGCACGCTGCCGTTATTTAGCTGGCACTTTCCAGCGTGTTTACACTTTTTGAGGATACCGATATGTCACTCCCACACTGCCCAAAATGCAATTCTGAATACACCTATGAAGATAATGGCATGTTCATCTGCCCTGAATGCGCTCACGAATGGAATGATGCCGAACCATCACACGATGCTGATGCACTTCTCGTAAAAGATGCAAATGGCAATCTGCTGGCGGACGGCGACAGCGTAACCGTGATTAAAGATCTGAAAGTGAAAGGCAGTTCTTCCATGCTGAAGATCGGCACCAAAGTGAAGAATATCCGTCTGGTTGAAGGCGATCATAATATCGACTGCAAAATTGACGGCTTCGGTCCGATGAAGCTGAAATCAGAGTTCGTGAAAAAGAACTGATTTACCCGCCCGGTGGCGCTTCGCTTACCGGGCTTTCGGGAACTACACTTAACGGGCTTTTCTTTCGTGAGGTAAAGATTATGCCGTTAAGTCCCTACATCTCTTTCGCCGGCAACTGTGCAGAAGCCACTTCTTTCTACCAGCAAGCCGTCGGCGCTGAGCTTCTCTATAAAATCACCTTCGGCGAAATGCCAAAAAGCGATAACAGCGATGAAGGCTGTCCGTCCGGCATGCAATTTCCGGATTCGGCTATCGCTCACTCCAACGTCCGCATTGCGGGCAGCGATATCATGATGAGCGACGGGATGCCGCCGGGCAGCAACGCGCAGTACGCGGGCTTCACCCTGGTTCTCGACACCCAGGACGTCCATGAAGGCAAACGCTGGTTCGACAACCTCGCCGCGGGCGGGAATATCGACATGGCCTGGCAGGAAACCTTCTGGGCACACGGTTTCGGTAAAGTCACCGATAAATACGGCGTGCCGTGGATGATTAACGTCGTTAAGCAACAGCACTAATTTTCGGGCGGTGGGCGGTCTGCCTCCGCCTGTCATCAAATTCCGCTCAACTCTTCAAACTCCCGCAACCCAGACTTAACCCAAATGTCACATTGATGCGCCAGCATGAGGCCACATTTATCGTGAGGCCCAGCACATGCAAACCGTCATCCGCGTCGAGAAACTGAGCAAGACCTTCAATCACAATAAGGCTCTGCATGCCGTTGATCTGACCGTCCAGCAGGGCGAAATGGTGGCGCTGCTGGGGCCATCCGGTTCCGGTAAATCCACCCTTCTGCGTCATTTAAGCGGCCTTATCACCTGCGATAAAACGCCGGAAAGCCACGTCGAGCTGCTGGGCAATACCGTGCAACGCGCGGGCCGTCTCGCCAGCGATATCCGCAAGAGCCGCGCCCAGACGGGCTATATCTTCCAGCAGTTCAACCTGGTGAACCGCCTGACTGTGCTGGAGAACGTGCTGATTGGCGCGCTCGGCAGCACCCCGTTCTGGCGCACCTGTCTGCGCTGGTTCTCCCCTTCGCAGAAGCAGGAAGCCTTGCAGGCGCTGACCCGCGTCGGCATGGCGCATTTTGCCCACCAGCGCGTCTCCACCCTGTCCGGTGGACAACAGCAGCGCGTGGCGATTGCGCGTGCGCTGATGCAGAAAGCGCAAATTATTCTCGCTGACGAACCCATCGCCTCGCTGGACCCGGAGTCCGCCCGCATCGTGATGGAAACCCTGCGCGACATTAACCAGAACGACGGCATCACCGTGGTGGTCACGCTGCATCAGGTGGATTACGCCCTGCGCTACTGCGAACGCATTGTCGCCCTGCGTCAGGGACACGTGTTCTTTGATGGCGCGAGCCATCAGTTTGATAACGAACGTTTTGACCATCTCTACCGCAGCATAAACCGCGTCGAAGAGAACGCGCAGGCTGCTTAATTAAACCCGATCCGAGGAAAGTACATGAGCTACAAAGCCGTTGCCGCGCTGGCCTTTACCAGCATGTTCAGCCTCAGCACCCTGTTAAGCCCGGCGTATGCACAAGAGCAGGAAAAAGCGCTGAACTTCGGCATTATTTCGACGGAATCACAGCAAAACCTGAAGCCTCAGTGGGAACCGTTCCTGAAAGATATGGAAACCAAACTGGGGATCAAAGTGAACGCCTTCTTCGCCCCGGACTACGCGGGCATCATCCAGGGGATGCGCTTTAATAAAGTGGACATCGCCTGGTACGGCAACCTCTCCGCCATGGAAGCGGTGGACCGCGCGAACGGCCAGGTCTTTGCCCAGACCGTCGCGGCTGATGGCTCCCCGGGCTACTGGAGCGTGCTGATCGTCAACAAAGACAGCCCGATCAACAACCTCAACGACCTGCTCGCCAAACGCAAAGAGCTGACCTTTGGCAACGGCGACCCGAACTCGACCTCCGGTTACCTTGTCCCTGGCTACTACGTCTTCGCCAAAAACAACGCCTCCGCCAGCGACTTCAAACGCACGGTGAACGCCAGCCACGAAACTAACGCCCTGGCCGTGGCCAACAAGCAGGTGGACGTTGCCACCAACAACACCGAAAACCTCGACAAGCTGAAAGCCTCAGCGCCGGACAAGCTGAAAGAGATCAAGGTTATCTGGAAATCGCCGCTGATTCCGGGCGACCCGATCGTCTGGCGTAAAAACCTCTCCGAGAGCACCAAGGACAAGGTGTACGACTTCTTCATGACCTATGGCAAAACGCCGGAAGAGAAAGCGGTCCTGGCGCGTCTGGGCTGGGCACCGTTCCGCCCGTCAAGCGATCTGCAGCTGGTCCCGATTCGCCAGCTGGCGCTGTTTAAAGAGATGCAGGGCGTGAAGGACAACAAAGGGCTGAAGGACGACGAGAAGACCAGCAAAGTGGCCGCAATTGAGGCGCAGCTGGAAGACCTCGACCGCCTGACCGCCGCGCTCGGTGCGATGACGAGCGTGAATAAAGCGGTGCAGTAGTGCCTTTCTCCCTCTCCCTGTGGGAGAGGGGACTAAACCCAAAGGAGCCAACATGCAAACCATCACACTCCCGCCGCCTAAGCGCAGCTGGTTCTCGCTGATAAGCTGGGCCATCCTGCTGGCGGTGCTGGTTATCTCCTGGAAGGGCGCGGAAATGGATCCGCTGCTGCTCTTCAAAGACGCGGGCAACATGGCGACCTTCGCCGCCGACTTCTTCCCGCCGGACTTCAGCCAGTGGCAGGACTATCTCAGCGAAATGGCGGTCACCCTGCAAATCGCCGTCTGGGGCACCGCCCTTGCCGTCGTTCTCTCCATTCCGTTTGGCCTGATGAGCGCCGAAAACATCGTGCCGTGGTGGGTATACCAGCCGATGCGTCGCCTGATGGACGCCTGTCGCGCCATCAATGAAATGGTCTTTGCGATGCTGTTCGTGGTCGCCGTCGGCCTGGGTCCGTTCGCCGGCGTGATGGCGCTGTTCATCCACACCACTGGCGTGCTCTCCAAGCTGCTCTCCGAAGCGGTTGAAGCCATTGAACCCGGCCCGGTGGAAGGCATCCGCGCCACGGGCGCCAACAAAATCGAAGAGATCCTGTACGGCGTGTTGCCTCAGGTGATGCCGCTGCTCATCTCCTACTCCCTGTACCGTTTTGAGTCCAACGTACGCTCCGCGACGGTGGTCGGCATGGTGGGCGCAGGCGGGATTGGCGTCACCCTGTGGGAAGCGATTCGCGGCTTCCAGTTTCAGCAAACCTGCGCCCTGATGGTGCTCATCATCGTCACCGTCAGCCTGCTGGATTTCCTCTCTCAACGTTTGCGTAAGCACTTCATCTGAGAAGCGAGGCTTTGTTTTGTATGCACTTATCCAGACATCCGACCAGTTACCCCACCCGCTGGCAGGAGATTGCGGCAAAGCTCGAAGTGGAGCTGCGCACGCACTACCGCTGCGGGGACTACCTGCCCGCCGAGCAGCAGCTTGCCGACCGCTATGAAGTGAACCGCCACACCCTGCGTCGCGCCATTGACCAGCTGGTCGAGCGCGGCTGGGTCCAGCGCCGTCAGGGCGTGGGCGTGCTGGTGCTGATGCGCCCGTTCGACTATCCGCTGAACGCCCAGGCGCGCTTTAGTCAGAACCTGCTGGATCAGGGCAGCCACCCGACCAGCGAAAAGATGCTCTCGGTATTGCGTCCGGCCTCCAGCCACGTGGCGGACGCGCTGGGTATTCAGGAAGGCGACGACGTCATTCACCTGCGCACCCTGCGTCGCGTTAACGGCGTGGCGGTATGCCAGATAGACCACTACTTTGCGGACCTCGCCCTCTGGCCCGTGCTCCAGCATTTCTCCAGCGGCTCGCTGCATGATTTTCTTCAGGATGCGACCGGCATTGCGCTCAAGCGCACCCAGACGCGCATCAGCGCCCGTCGCGCGCAGGCGAAAGAGAGCAAGGTGCTTGAAATCCCCAATATGGCCCCGCTGCTCTGCGTGCGCACCCTCAACCACCGTGACGGCGAGATCGACGCGACGGAATACTCCGTCAGCCTGACCCGCGCCGACATGATCGAATTCACCATGGAGCACTGAATGCACTTCGATACCGCCACCCGACAGCGCTGGATGCGCGTGCTGGCCCACAGCCAGCCTGCTGCGCTGGTTGCCCGCATGAACGCGCTCAGCCTGACGCCAGACTACGACACCCTTCGCGCCCCGGAGATCGGCCTTGTTCAGATCCAGGCGCGCATGGGCGGCACCGGCGAGCGCTTCTTCGCCGGAGACGCCACCCTCACCCGCGCCGCGATCCGTCTGAACAGCGGCACGCTGGGCTACAGCTACGTGCTGGGGCGCGATAAGGCGCACGCCGAGCGCTGCGCGGTGATCGACGCGCTTTTACAGGAACAACCCTATTTCCAGTCGTTAATGGAAACCCTTATTGCCCCGCTGGAAGCCGACCGAGCCGCGCGCATTGCCGCACGTCAGGCCGAAGTGAATACCAGCCGGGTCGACTTCTTTACGCTCGTTCGCGGAGACAACGCATGACGCTTCAACCTGCTTTTACCCTGGCCGTCCAGGATGCCCAACACAGTTTTCGTCGCCTGCTGAAGGCAATGAGCGAGCCGGGCGCGATCGTCTCGCTGCACCAGCTCTCTCAGGGCTGGCTGCCGCTGAACCTGGCGACCACCAGCGTGCTGCTGACGCTTGCCGATAACGACACTCCGGTGTGGCTCTCGGGCGCGCTGTCGAACGATATCGCCAGCCAGAACCTGCGTTTTCACACCAGCGCTCCGCTGGTCGATCAGCCCCAGCAGGCGGTTTTTGCCGTGGCCGATGAGCAAATCAGCCATGAGCAATTGAACGCCCTGAGCGAAGGCAGCGCCGTCGCCCCGGAGACCAGCGCCACGCTGATCCTGCAGGTCTCCAGCCTGAGCGGCGGCCGCATGCTGCGCCTCACGGGGGCAGGCATCGCCGACGAGCGCATGGTCGCGCCGCAGCTGCCGGAGTGCATCATTCACGAGCTGACCGAGCGCCCGCACCCGTTCCCGCTGGGCATTGACCTGATCCTGACCTGCGGCGAGCGCCTGCTGGCAATCCCGCGGACCACCCACGTGGAGGTGTGCTGATGTACGTTGCCGTGAAAGGGGGCGAGAAGGCCATCGCCGCCGCCCATGCGCTGCAGGCGCACAGACGACGGGGCGATGAACGGCATCCCGAGCTGAGCGTCGCCCAGATTGAACAGCAGTTAAACCTCGCCGTTGACCGCGTGATGACCGAGGGCGGCATCGCCGACCGCGAGCTGGCGGCGCTGGCCCTGAAGCAGGCCAGCGGCGACAGCGTCGAAGCCATCTTTCTGCTGCGCGCCTACCGCACCACGCTTGCCAGACTGGCGGTCAGCGAGCCGGTGAATACGGCGGAGATGCGCCTGGAACGCCGCATTTCAGCGGTTTATAAAGACATCCCCGGCGGCCAGCTGCTTGGCCCCACCTGTGACTACACCCACCGCCTGCTGGATTTTACCCTGCTGGCGAGCGGCGAAGCGCCGCAGCTCAGCACTTCCGACGCCGAACAGGAACCGTCTCCGCACGTCTTCAGCCTGCTGGCAAAACAGGGCCTGGCGAAGGCGGAAGAAGATTCTGGCGCGCAGCCGGATGACATCACCCGCACGCCGCCGGTTTACCCCTGCTCGCGCTCGTCCCGCCTGCAGCAGCTGATGCGCGGCGACGAAGGCTATCTGCTGGCGCTGGCCTACTCCACCCAGCGCGGCTACGGGCGCAACCACCCGTTTGCCGCCGAAATTCGCAGCGGCTACATCGACGTTGAGATCGTACCGGAAGAGTTGGGTTTTGCGGTGAACGTCGGCGAAATGCTGATGACCGAGTGTGAAATGGTCAACGGTTTCGTCGCTCCGGAAGATGAAGACCCGCACTTTACCCGCGGCTACGGGCTGGTGTTCGGCATGGGCGAGCGCAAGGCCATGGCCATGGCGCTGGTTGACCGTGCCCTGCAGGCACCGGACTACGGCGAGCACATTGCAGGCCCGGCGCAGGACGAGGAGTTCGTGCTGGCCCACGCGGATAACGTTGAGGCCGCTGGCTTCGTCTCGCACCTCAAGCTGCCGCACTACGTCGATTTCCAGGCCGAACTGGAACTACTGAAACGCCTGCAACGGGAGCGCGCCAATGGCTAACTTAAGCGGCTACAACTTTGCCTATCTGGATGAGCAAACCAAACGCATGATCCGCCGCGCCATCCTCAAAGCGGTGGCGATCCCGGGCTATCAGGTGCCGTTCGGCGGCCGCGAAATGCCAATGCCCTACGGCTGGGGCACGGGCGGTATACAGATCACCGCCAGCGTGATCGGCGAGGCGGACGTGCTGAAGGTCATCGATCAGGGCGCCGACGACACCACCAACGCCGTGTCGATCCGCAGCTTCTTCCAGCGCGTCACCGGCGTCAATACCACCGAAAAAACCGAAGACGCCACGCTGATCCAGACCCGACACCGCATCCCCGAAACCCCGCTCACTGAAGATCAGATTTTGATTTTCCAGGTACCGATCCCTGAGCCGCTGCGCTTTATCGAGCCGCGCGAAACGGAAACCCGCACCATGCACGCGCTGGAAGAGTACGGCGTCATGCAGGTCAAACTCTATGAAGACATCGCCCGCTTTGGCCATATCGCCACCACCTACGCCTATCCGGTGAAGGTGAACGGGCGCTACGTGATGGACCCGTCGCCAATTCCGAAATTCGATAACCCGAAGATGGACATGATGCCCGCCCTGCAGCTGTTCGGCGCCGGGCGCGAAAAACGCATCTACGCCGTCCCGCCTTACACCCGCGTGGAAAGCCTGGATTTCGACGATCACCCGTTTACGGTGCAGGAGTGGGACGAGCCGTGCGCTATCTGCGGCTCCAAACACAGCTATCTGGACGAAGTGGTGCTGGACGACACGGGCAAACGGATGTTTGTCTGCTCCGACACCGATTACTGCCGCCAACAGAGCGAGGCGAACAGCCAATGAAACCGCTGCTTTCGGTTAATCACCTGACTCACCTGTATGCGCCGGGCAAAGGCTTCAGCGACGTGTCGTTCGAGCTGTGGCCGGGCGAAGTGCTGGGGATCGTCGGCGAGTCCGGCTCCGGCAAAACCACCCTGCTGAAGTCCATCTCCGCGCGCCTGACGCCGCAGAACGGCGACATTCTGTATGAGGGCGCCTCGCTGTACGGCATGAGCGAGGCCGAACGCCGCCGCCTGCTGCGCACCGAGTGGGGCGTGGTGCATCAGCACCCGATGGACGGCCTGCGCCGTCAGGTCTCCGCCGGGGGCAACATCGGCGAACGCCTTATGGCCACCGGCGCGCGCCACTACGGCAACATCCGCGCTACCGCCCAGCACTGGCTGGAGGAAGTTGAAATCCCCGCCTCGCGCATCGACGACCTGCCCACCACCTTCTCCGGCGGGATGCAGCAGCGCCTGCAGATTGCGCGCAACCTGGTCACCCATCCGAAGCTGGTGTTTATGGATGAACCCACCGGCGGGCTGGACGTCTCCGTGCAGGCGCGCCTGCTCGACCTGCTGCGCGGTCTGGTGGTGGAGCTGAACCTTGCGGTGGTGATTGTCACCCACGATCTGGGCGTCGCGCGTCTGCTGGCGGACCGTCTGCTGGTGATGAAGCAGGGCCAGGTGGTGGAAAGTGGGTTAACCGACCGCGTGCTCGACGATCCACACCATCCGTACACCCAGCTTCTGGTGTCGTCCGTGTTGCAGAACTAAGAGGCCAACATGATCCACGTACAAAACGTAAGTAAGACCTTTGTGCTCCACCAGCAAAACGGCGTGCGCCTGCCGGTGCTGCAAAATGCCTCGTTAGAGGTCAGCAGCGGCGAATGCGTGGTGCTGCACGGCCATTCCGGCAGCGGAAAATCCACCCTGCTGCGCTCCCTGTACGCCAACTATCTGCCGGACGAAGGCCACATTCATATTCGCCACAACGATGAGTGGGTCGATCTGGTGCAGGCCCCCGCGCGTAAGGTGCTGGAAGTGCGCCGCACGACGATCGGCTGGGTCAGCCAGTTTCTGCGTGTGATCCCGCGGATCTCCGCCCTGGACGTGGTGATGCAGCCGCTGCTGGATCTCGGCGTGCCGCGCGAAGCCTGCGCCGCCAAAGCCGCCAGCCTGCTGACGCGCCTCAACGTGCCGGAGCGCCTGTGGCACCTCGCCCCATCGACCTTTTCCGGCGGCGAGCAGCAGCGCGTCAATATCGCCCGCGGTTTTATCGTCGACTATCCGATTTTACTTCTGGATGAACCCACCGCCTCGCTCGACGGTAAAAACAGCGCGGCCGTGGTGGGGCTGATCGAACAGGCCAAAGCGCGCGGCGCGGCGATCGTCGGGATCTTCCACGACGACGCCGTACGCAGCCGCGTGGCGGACAGATTGCACCCGATGGGGGTCCACGCATGATTATCAATAACGTCAGGCTGGTGCTGGAAAATGAAGTTGTTGATGGCTCGGTTGAAGTCCATGAAGGCGTTATTCGCGCCTTTGCCGAAACCCAGAGCCGTACCCCTGAAGCAATGGACGGTGAGGGCGGCTGGCTGCTGCCGGGGCTGATTGAGCTGCACACCGATAATCTGGACAAATTCTTCACCCCGCGCCCGAAGGTCGACTGGCCCGCC
Source organism: Enterobacter dykesii (assembly GCF_008364625.2). NCBI lineage: Bacteria > Pseudomonadati > Pseudomonadota > Gammaproteobacteria > Enterobacterales > Enterobacteriaceae > Enterobacter > Enterobacter dykesii. The sequence continues at coordinate 350,850 of NZ_CP126604.1, read as the reverse complement.
CATTCGGCGATGAGCAGCCACGACGCGCTAATGGTCGCCAGCGGCATTACCACCGTGCTGGACGCGGTGGCGATTGGCGACGTGCGCGACGGTGGCGATCGCCTGGAGAATCTGGAGAAGATGATCAACGCCGTGGAGGAGACGCAAAAACGCGGCCTCAACCGCGCCGAGCACCGTCTGCACCTGCGCTGCGAGCTGCCGCACCACACCACCCTGCCGCTGTTTGAAAAGCTGGTCGGACGCGAGCCGGTCTCGCTGGTCTCCCTGATGGACCACTCGCCGGGGCAGCGCCAGTTCGCCAACATTGAAAAGTATCGCGAATACTATCAGGGCAAATATTCTCTCAGCGATGCGGAGATGGCCCGTTATGAAGAAGAACAGCTGGCGCTTGCAGCGCAGTGGTCTCAGCCGAACCGTCTCAGGATTGCCGCAATGTGTCGGGACCGCAACATCGCCCTGGCCAGCCATGACGATGCCACGCACGATCACGTGCGCGAATCCCACCAGCTTGGCAGCGTGATCGCCGAATTTCCCACCACGTTTGAAGCGGCTGAAGCCTCCCGCGGGCACGGCATGAACGTGCTGATGGGCGCACCGAACATCGTGCGCGGCGGCTCGCACTCCGGTAACGTGGCGGCAAGCAGGCTCGCCTCCCTCGGCCTGCTGGATATTCTCTCGTCCGACTACTACCCCGCCAGCCTGCTGGATGCGGCGTTCCGGGTTGCCGAGGACGAGAGCAACAGCTTCACGCTGCCGCAGGCGATTCGCCTGGTGACGAAAAACCCGGCCTCGGCGCTTAATCTTCAGGATCGCGGGGAAATCGCCGAGGGTAAACGCGCGGATCTGGTACTCGCCCACCGCAAGGGCGAGCATGTTCATATCGACCACGTCTGGCGTCAGGGAAAAAGGGTGTTCTGATGGGAAGGCTCATCTGGTTAATGGGGCCCTCCGGCTCCGGTAAGGACAGCCTGCTGTCCGCCTTACGGCAGCGGGAACATCCGCAGTTGCTGGTCGCGCACCGCTATATTACCCGCGCGGCCAATGCCGGGAGTGAAAATCATATCGCCCTGAGCGAGCAGGAGTTTTTCATCCGCGCCGGGCAAAACCTGCTGGCGCTGAGCTGGCATGCCAACGGTTATTACTATGGGATCGGCATTGAGACCGATCTGTGGCTGCATGCGGGCTTCGACGTGCTGGTTAACGGCTCGCGCGCGCATCTGCCACAAGCGCGCGCCCGCTATGAGGCGGCCCTGCTGCCGGTCTGCCTGCAGGTTTCGCCGGACGTTCTGCGCAGCCGGTTGCAGAGTCGGGGGCGTGAATCAGCCCGTGAGATCGATCAGCGGCTTGAGCGGGCGGCCCGCTATGCCCCGTCGGACTGCCACATCCTCAATAACGACGGAAGTTTGCCACAGTCAGTCGATACCTTTTTATCGCTTATCCGCCAGAAGGAGAAACAGCATGCCTGACTGCCAGCTTCGCCCCGCCACCGCCGACGATGCGCAGATTGTCTATGCCCTGATCTGCGAACTGAAGCAGGCAGAGTTCGACCATCAGGCGTTTCACGCGGGCTATCTTGCCAATCTGCAGGATCGCAACATGCGCTATCAGCTTGCCGAACTGGGCGGGCAGGTCATCGGCATGATCGGCCTGCACCTGCAGTTTCACCTCCATCACGCGCGCTGGATCGGCGAGATCCAGGAGCTGGTGGTGATGCCGCAGGCGCGCGGGTTAAAGGTGGGCAGTCAGCTGCTGGCCTGGGCGGAAGGGGTGGCACGACAGGCCGGCGCGGAGCTGACCGAACTTTCCACCAGCGTGAAGCGCACCGACGCCCATCGTTTTTACGTTCGTGAAGGATACACGCAGAGCCATTTCCGATTCACCAAACCGCTGTAGAGGTGCGCTATGAGTCTGACCATCACGTTGACGGGAACGGGTGGCGCCCAGCTGGTGCCGGTCTTTGGCTGCGACTGCGCGGCGTGTCGCCGGGCGCGCCTGCAGGATAACTATCGCCGTCGCCCGTGCAGCGCGGTAGTCAAATTCAACGATGCGGTGACCCTGCTGGACGCGGGTATTTCGCACCTGATGGACGACTGGCCGGCGGGCAGCTTCCAGCAGTTTTTGCTCACCCATTACCATATGGATCACGTTCAGGGGCTGTTCCCCCTGCGCTGGGGCGTGGGGGCGACGATTCCGGTTTACGGTCCGCCGGACGACGCCGGGTGCGACGACCTGTTTAAACACCCCGGCATTCTGGATTTCAGCCACACGGTCGAACGGTTTGTGATGTTTGAGCTTCAGGGTCTGCGGGTCACGCCACTGCCGCTCAACCATTCGAAACTGACCTTCGGGTATTTGCTGGAGTCGGCCCACAGCAGCGTGGCCTGGCTTTCCGACACCGCCGGATTGCCGGAAAAAACGGTAAAGTTCCTGCTCAACAACCAGCCGCAGGCGATGATTATCGACTGCAGCCATGAGCCACGCGAGGAAACGCCGCGAAACCATTGCGACTTAAATACCGTGATTGCGTTAAACCAGGCGATTGGCTGCCCGCAGGTGATCCTGACGCATATCAGCCATCAGTTTGACGTGTGGATGATGGATAACCCGCTGCCGCAGGGCATAGAAGCGGGCTATGACGGGATGGTGCTGGTGCTGGATTAGGTTTTCTCCCTCTCCCGTGGGAGAGGGCACCAGGCCGCACTTAGCCTCGATCGTAATCGTCTTCTAACCGCCGCTCATCCTCTTCCAGACGACGTCTGTCATCATCCAGCTGTCGCTGGCGCTCGTCCAGACGGCGGCGTCGGTCTTCGAGCTGCCGGCGACGATCGTCGTACTGTCGACTGTCGATTTGACGGCTGCGGTCATAACGATCGTCGTCGTCATTGCTGCGGCTGCTGCCGGGGTTATAGGCATCGTTGATCGCCTGCTGAATGTTGCCAATAGCATCATCAACAATATCGGCATGAGCCAGTTGGCTGGTGAGTGACAGCAGACCGAATAACAGAGCAGTTGAGTAACGTTTCATAAGGCCAGACTCGCAGGTGAACTGGCCTTACGATAATGAACGGCGGGAAGCCGGGGTAGCGGAGGAATCTCAAATTACCATGACCTTGCGCAGCGCCTGCGCCAGCTGCACCCGCGTAAACGGCTTACGCAGTAGCTGAACGTCCGGCAGCTGCGGGTTATGCGCGGGCCGTAGATCCTGGCCGCTGATCAGCAGTACAGGAAGCAGCGGGTAATGGCTGCGCACATGGTTAATCACCTCGGCGCCGCTGAGGCTGCCGGGCAACATCAGGTCGCTGATAAACATGCCAATATCCGGTGAAGCCTCCAGCATGTTCAGCGCCTGCTCGCCGTTGTCCGCTTCCAGCGTCAGGTAGCCGAGCTGATGCAGCTGCTCGCACAGGGTTTGCCGAACATCCGCCTCATCTTCCAGCACCAGGACCAGCCGCTCGCTATCGACGGAGGCGGTGGCTGACAACGCTTCATCATCGACCGCGGCAGGCAGCACCGAGCGCGGGAGGTGAAGCCGGACGGTCGTTCCCTGCCCCGGCGCGCTTTCAATTTCCACGCGGCCACCGGACTGGCGCACAAAGCCGTAGACCATCGACAGGCCTAACCCGCTCCCGCTTCCGGTCTGCTTGGTGGTGAAGAACGGTTCAAAGACCCGGGATTTTACCTCTTGCGACATCCCGCTGCCGCGGTCAATCACCTCCAGCGCCACCATATCCTGCCTGCGCCCGTCGCTGCGGGTGACGCGCTGATTCCAGGTCCGGATTTTAATCACCCCGCTTTGCCCTTCCATCGCATCGCGCGCGTTCATTACCAGATTGATGATGGCGTTTTCCAGCTGGCTAACGTCAATCCAAGCGGGCCACGCCGGGGTTTGCGCTTCAATCTCCAGGGTCAGGGTGGCAGGCAGGGAGTGTCGCAGCAGTTCCCGGAGGTTCTCCAGCAGCGGCAGCATCTCTACCGCATGCGGCGTCAGGGATTGCTTGCGGGAAAACGCCAGCAGGCGCTGCGTCAGTAAGGCGCCGCGCTCGGCCGCCTTCAGCGCCCGGGTAATGCGCGGCGCGTCTTTTGATTCGGGGTCGGTGAGCTCAAGGCTGCCGATGATCACCGCCAGCAGGTTGTTAAAATCATGCGCCAGCCCGCCGGTCAGCTGTCCGACCGCCTTCATCTTCTGGCTGTGCAGCAGCGCCTCTTCCAGCCCCTGACGCTCAACGCGGTCGATCTCCATCTGCGTGGTTTTCTCTTTCAGCAGGCGCGTGGTGTGCTCAAGCGAGGCGGTATTACGGGCAAAAACGTTAAACGCGCGCGCCAGCTCGCCCAGCTCATCTCGCCGCTGGAGGGCGGGAACGGAGACATCCTGTTCGCCGTGAGCAAGGCGCGACATCGCCCGGGAAATCGCCGTCAGGTTAGAGGCCAGATTGCGGTAGATATACCAGCAGGCGCACCCGGTAATGATCAGCGCCAGCACGGCGAAGAAGCTGATAAACACGCTGATGGACTGCAGCTCGTGATGGCTCTGGGCCGTACGAAGCCGGGAGGCCTGCGCCACCTGCCAGACGTACTGATTAATGTCGCTGTTGAGGATCGCCACCAGCGCCTTGATGTGGAACATATACCAGCTTATCGCCAGATCGCTCTCTTCCAGCTGCTTCGACAGCGGGGCGAGCTTGCCTAACTCGGCATTAAAATCAGGCAGAACTTCCTTCACAACCGGCTGCACGGCACTCCGGGGCAGCGCAGCGGCCACGGCGTCCAGTTGCTGAACGGTCGCGCGCGGCGAAGGCGTGTCGATGGCGGCAGCGATCAGCCGGTCCATCTCCATCAGTTGCTGCGCATCCGGCACGTTGCTGTCGTAACGGCGGTTGATGTCCTGAAGATGACGCAGATAGCTCTGGCTTTGATACAGCGAACTCAGCAGCGCGTTACGCTCCAGATGGCGCCGCTGGCCGCGCTCAAGCATCTCCGTCACGCTCTGCTGTAGCTCATTGCTTCGTTGAATAATGCGCGCCACCAGCGCCGGCTCCTGCTGCGCCAGCGGCGCATCCGCAAGCTGTTCCAGCGAGCGGCGCAGCGCCATTTGCGTCTGCTTCAGGCGCTCGGCTTCGCCTTTGTACTCCAGCGCCCCGACGACCTGCGAAAGCCGCACCGCCGCCGTCGCCACGTTGGCGGTATCACGGGCCAGGTTCATGCTGCCGGTCATGTCATCCAGCGTTTGCTGCTGAACCTGCTCCTGGATTTGACTGGCGTGACGAAAGCCGAGCACCGCCACGCCGCTCACCATCAGCGTCACGGCGACCACCAGCAGATTAAAAATCAGCAGGCGGCCTCGGGCGCTGGCGAAAAAGGGCGGACGGCGTGATGGCATGGGTTTGGGCTCCTGTGCGGTTTGGCGCCCTCACCCACCGGGAGAGGGAAAAGGAAAATGTGATGGCGATTAGCTTTTCATAACTATGACAAATATGAACAGCTTCTGACATTTTGCATTTACGCACCTGTGATGAAGTGCAGATATCGGCATTCGCAGGAGATCCGCCATGAGCAGAACCCCGGTATTAGAGATGCGCAGCATTGCCAAAACGTTTGGCAGTTTCCACGCGCTCAAGGGTGTAGATTTGACGGTCTTTCCGGGAGAGATCCACGCGCTGATGGGTGAAAACGGCGCGGGAAAAAGCACGCTGATGAAAATCCTCGCGGGAGCCTATACCGCCACCAGCGGCGAGATCCTGATCGACGGCCAGCCGTTTCACATTAAAGGGCCGAAAGATGCGTTGGCCGCAGGCATCACTCTGATTTATCAGGAGATGCAGCTCGCGCCCAACCTGACCGTTGCCGAAAATATCTTTCTTGGCAGCGAGCTGTCGCGCGGTGGGATGGTGCAGCGCAAAGAGATGGCCGCCCAGGCGCAGGCGGTGATTGACCGCCTCGGGGCACAGTTCAATGCCACCGACCTGGTGATGAAGCTGACCATCGCCGAGCAGCAGCAGGTGGAGATCGCCCGCGCGCTGCACCGTAACAGCCGCATTCTGGTGATGGATGAACCCACCGCCGCCCTCTCCTCGCGGGAAACGCATCGCCTGTTTGAACTGATTTTGCGCCTGCGTGATGAAGGGATGGCAATCATCTATATCAGCCACCGGATGGCGGAAGTGTATGAACTCTCTGACCGCGTCAGCGTTCTGCGCGACGGTCAGTACGTCGGCAGCCTGACGCGCGACAAGCTAAATGCCTCCGAGCTGGTGCGCATGATGGTGGGCCGCCCGCTAAGCGACCTGTTCAACAAGGAGCGTGATATTCCTCTCGGCAGCCCGCGCCTCAACGTCCACCACCTCACCGACGGTAAAAAAGTACAGCCGTGCAGCCTGCAGGTGCGTTCCGGCGAAATCGTCGGGCTGGCGGGCCTGGTCGGGGCCGGACGCTCCGAGCTGGCGCAGCTTATCTTCGGCGTGCGTAAGGCCACCGGCGGCATGATTGAGGTCGACGGTGAGCCGGTGGTGATCCACTCTCCGCGTGCGGCCATCGAAAACGGCATCGGTTTTCTCACCGAGAACCGCAAGGAGCAGGGGCTATTTCTGGAGCTGGCGGCGCAGGAGAACATCACCATGGCGACGCTGGAGCGCGACGCGACCTTCGGTATGTTAAACCGCAAAAAAGCCCAGTCGATTTCCGATGACGCCATCGCCCTGCTCAACATCCGCGTGCCCCATTCGCAGGTGCGCGCGGGCGGGCTGTCCGGCGGCAATCAGCAGAAGCTGCTCATCTCCCGCTGGGTGGCGATTGGCCCACGCATTCTGATTCTGGACGAACCCACGCGCGGCGTGGACGTCGGCGCGAAAAGCGAGATCTACCGCATCATGAACCAGATGGCGCGCAAAGGGGTGGCGATTTTAATGATCTCCAGCGAGCTGCCGGAAGTGGTGGGCATGAGCGACCGGGTGTACGTGATGCGGGAAGGCAGCATTGCGGGTGAACTCCACGGGCGGGACATCTCTCAGGAAAACATTATGACGCTGGCAACCGGCGTGAACGACACTCATCATCAGGCGGTGCAATCATGACAACTCCAACCCATCCGCAGCAGGTGGCGAAATCCGCCTCCGCCAAAAAAATGCTGATGAGCGATCTGATGCAAACGGTCGGCATCCTGCCGATTCTTATCCTGATAGTGGCGGTATTTGGCTTTATCGCCCCGAACTTCTTCACCGAGAGCAACCTGCTCAACATTACCCGTCAGGCGTCGATCAACATCGTGCTGGCGGCGGGAATGACCTTCATCATTTTAACCGGCGGGATTGACCTCTCCGTGGGCTCGATTCTGGGCACCACGGCGGTAGCGGCGATGGTGGTCTCGCTTATCCCTGAATTTGCCATGCTCTCCATTCCGGCTGCGCTAATGCTCGGCATGGTGCTGGGGCTGTTCAACGGCGCGCTGGTGGCCTTTGCCGGACTGCCGCCCTTCATCGTGACGCTCGGCACCTATACGGCGCTGCGCGGCGCGGCCTATCTGCTGGCGGACGGCACGACGGTCATTAACTCCAATATTAACTTCGAGTGGATCGGCAATAACTACCTCGGTCCGATTCCGTGGCTGGTAGTCATTGCCCTTGCGGTGATTGCGGTGTGCTGGTTCATCCTGCGTCGCACCACGCTCGGCGTACATATCTATGCGGTGGGCGGCAACATGCAGGCGGCGCGACTGACCGGCATCAAGGTCTGGCTGGTGCTGCTGTTTGTCTACGGCATGAGCGGCCTGCTCTCCGGGCTTGGCGGAGTGATGAGCGCCTCGCGCCTCTACAGCGCCAACGGCAACCTCGGCACGGGTTACGAGCTGGATGCGATTGCGGCGGTGATCCTCGGCGGCACCAGCTTCGTCGGCGGGATCGGCACGATCACCGGCACGCTGGTTGGCGCGCTGATCATCGCCACCCTCAACAACGGCATGACGCTGATGGGCGTCTCCTACTTCTGGCAGCTGGTGATCAAAGGGGCGGTGATCATCATAGCGGTGCTGATCGACAAATACCGTACCCGACACCATCAAAGTGCATAACAACAAAACCCTACAGCTTCGAGGAAAACCCTATGCGTTTGAAACCGTTAGTGACCGCGCTCTGTGCTGGCGCACTGCTTGCCGCAACGCCGTTTGCGCAGGCAAAAGATCTGAAGTCCATCGGCGTGACGGTGGGCGACCTGGCCAACCCGTTCTTCGTGCAGATCACCAAAGGTGCCGAGCTGGAAGCGCGCAAGCTGGCTGGCGATAACGTCAAGGTGACGCTGGTCTCCAGCGGTTACGATCTGGGCCAGCAGGTGGCGCAGATCGATAACTTCATCGCCGCGAAGGTGGACATGATCATCCTCAACGCTGCGGATTCCAAAGGGATCGGCCCGGCGGTGAAGCGCGCGAAGGACGCCGGGATCGTGGTCGTTGCGGTTGACGTGGCGGCGGAAGGCGCTGATGCCACCATCACCTCCGATAACACCCAGGCGGGCGAAATGGCCTGTAAGTACATTACCGATCGCCTGAAAGGCAAAGGCAACGTGGTGATCATCAACGGACCGCCGGTCTCTGCGGTGCAAAACCGCGTGGAAGGCTGTCAGACGGAATTCAAAAAACATCCGGATATCAAGGTGCTGTCGGATAACCAGAACGCCAAGGGCAGTCGTGAAGGCGGTCTGGAAGTCATGACCTCCCTGCTGGCGGCCAATCCGAAGATCGACGGCGTGTTTGCGATTAACGATCCGACCGCGATCGGCGCCGATCTGGCCGCGAAGCAGGCTCAGCGCAACGAGTTCTTTATCGTCGGCGTGGATGGCAGCCCGGACGGCGAGGAAGCGCTGAAGCGGGAAAACTCGCTGTTTGTCGCGACCCCGGCGCAGGATCCGCAGGTCATGGCGGCAAAAGCGGTGGAGATCGGCTATGACATTCTACAGGGCAAACCTGCGCCGAAAGCGCCCGTGCTGATCCCGGTGACGATGATCGATAAAAAGAACGTCGGCACGTATAAGGGCTGGACGGTTAAATGATCCTTTTCCCTCTCCCGCAGGGAGAGGGAACTGTTTTCAAGGAGTCCCCATGAAACGCTCCGACATCAATGAAATTCTCGGCCACACGCGACAGTTCTTTTCCATGCACGACGTGCATCTCCCGCCGTTTGCCAGCTTCCCGCCCACAAAATGGCAGCAGCTTGACCAGGCAGCATGGCAGGAAGTGTTCGACCTCAAGCTCGGCTGGGACGTGACGGCGTTCGGCGGCAACAGCTTTGCCGCTGAGGGCCTGACGCTGTTTACCCTGCGCAACGGCTCGCCCAACGGCGTGCCTTATGAAAAGTGCTATGCCGAAAAAATTATGCACGTGCGCGACGGCCAGGTGACGCCGATGCATTTTCACTGGCGCAAGCGGGAAGACATCATCAACCGGGGCGGCGGGAATCTGATTATTGAGTTATGGAATGCCGGGGCGCATGAAGAGACGGAGAACACCGACGTGACGGTCACCGTCGACGGCTGCCGTCAGACCCACGCGCCCGGCAGCCAGCTGCGCCTCATGCCAGGGGAAAGCATCTGTCTGACACCCACTCTGTACCACAGCTTCTGGGGCGAACGCGGCTTCGGCGACGTGCTGGTTGGGGAGGTGTCATCGGTAAACGACGACGAGCACGATAACCACTTTTTGCAGCCCGTTGCCCGCTATAACAACATCGAAGAAGACGAACCGGCGCTGCTGGTGCTGTGCAACGAGTACAACCTGTTTCGGATATAAGGAGTAAATGATGCCATTGATCTCTCTTGCCGACGGTCTGGAGCACGCCAGGGCGCATCGCTACGCGCTGGGCGCGTTTAACGTGCTCGACTCCCACTTCCTGCGCGCGCTGTTCGCCGCCGCGAAGCAGGAACGCTCGCCGTTTATCATCAACATCGCCGAAGTACACTTTAAGTACGTGTCTCTGGATTCGCTTGTCGAAGCGGTGAAGTTCGAGGCCGCCCGTCACGATATTCCCGTGGTGCTCAATCTCGACCACGGCCTGCATTTCGAGGCGGTGGTGCGCGCCCTGCGCTTAGGGTTCAGCTCGGTGATGTTCGACGGCTCTACGCTGAGCTATGAGGAGAACATTCGCCAGACGCGGGAGGTGGTGAAGATGTGCCACGCGGTCGGCGTGTCGGTGGAGGCGGAGCTGGGCGCGGTCGGTGGCGATGAAGGCGGCGCGCTGTACGGGCATGCGGATGAAGCGTTCTTTACCGACCCGCAGCTGGCGCGTGAATTTGTCGATTCAACCGGCATTGACGCGCTGGCGGTTGCCATCGGCAACGCGCACGGCAAATACAAGGGCGAGCCAAAGCTCGATTTCCCACGCCTGGACGCCATTCGCCAGCAGACGGGACTGCCGCTGGTTTTACACGGCGGCTCCGGGATTAGCGATGCCGACTTCCGCCGCGCCATCGAGCTCGGCATACATAAAATCAATTTCTATACCGGCATGTCGCAGGCCGCACTCGCCGCCGTTGAGCAGCGCATGGCGAACCGCCAGCCGCTCTACGATGAGTTTGCCGAGCTGCTGCTGGGGATAGAAGAGGCGATTACCGATACGGTCGCCGAACAGATGCGCATCTTCGGCAGCGCGGGGAAAGCCTGATGGAACGTAAAGGGATCATTGCCGCAGGCAACATGCTGGTGGATCACGTCCACCAGATCGTGCAGTGGCCGGAGCGCGGCTGGCTGGCGGAAATCACCCACAGCGAACGCTCAACCGGCGGCGCGCCGCTCAACGTGCTGCTGACGCTGGCGAAAATGCACGTTGGCCTGCCGCTGCAGGCGGTGGGGCTGATTGGCGAAGACGGCGACGGGGATTACATTCTGGCGATGCTCGACCAGTACCACGTCAACCGTCAGCGCGTTCAGCGCACCACCTTTGCACCGACCTCCATGTCGCAGGTAATGACCGATCCCAGCGGACAGCGCACCTTTTTCCACTCGCCGGGCGCCAACCGCCTGCTGGATCTTCCCGCCTTCGATCGCTTAGACGGATCGATGAAGATCTTCCATCTCGGCTACCTGCTGCTGCTCGACAGCCTGGATATGCCCGATGACGAGTTTGGTACCCGCAGCGCGCGGCTGCTGGCGCAGATGTGCGACCAGGGGTATGAAACGTCGCTCGATCTGGTGTCCCGAAAGGGCGACCCGCGCTATCAGCCGCTGGTGCTCCCTGCCCTACGCCACCTTGATTATCTGGTGATTAACGAGCTGGAAGCCGGGGAGTTTAGCGGACTGGAGATGCGCGACGCCGACGATGCGCTGAATATCGCCCATATCGCCGATGCCGCGACGCAGCTGCTGGCGGCAGGCGTGCGTCAGCGGGTGGTGATCCACTGTCCGGAAGGCGCATGGGGCGAAGCGCCGGGTGAGCAAGGTCGCTGGATCCCCTCATGGTTACTGGAGCAGAAAGAGATTGTCGGCAGCGTCGGTGCGGGCGATGCGTTTTGCGCGGGGTTTTTATACAGCTGCCACGAATCGCTCCCGCTCACGGAGAGCATTTATCTGGCACACGCCTGCGCGCGGGCCAGCCTGCTGGCCGCCAACGCGATTGACGGCGCGAAAACGCTGGCCGAGCTGCAGCTGTTTATCAAAGAGAATACTTAGGCTGCTTTCTCGCTATGGGAAACATCGGTAGCAAACACATAGCCCAGCCCGCGGATAGTTTTGATGAGCGCAGGCTGATGCGGGTTGGCCTCAATCTTCCGGCGCAGGCGCATGATCAACACGTCAATCGTGCGGTCGAACACGTCGGCGCTTTCGCTGTGGGTCAGCTCAAGCAGCCGGTCACGACTCAGCACCCGACGGGCATTTTGCGTAAGCGCCAGCAGCAGGCCGTACTCGCCCTGGGTTAAGGGGACAGGGTTACGCTGCGGATCGCTCAGCTCACAGCGGGTGGTATCGAGCGTCCATCCGTTAAAAGCAATGCCCGCTACGGGCGCTGCGGGAACTTCCGCAGCCAGCACGCCCGTACGCCGCAATACCGCTTTTACGCGGGCGACCACCACGCGCGGGTTGAACGGTTTGCCAATATAATCGTCGGCCCCCATCTCCAGCCCCACCACCACGTCTGACTCACTGCCCAGCCCGGTTAACATGATCACCGGTAGCGCCGGGCGCTGCTTTTGCAACTGCAGCAAAACCTGCAAGCCGTTGATATCCGGCAGCATCATATCCAGCAGCACCAGCGCAATATTCGGCTCCTGCTGTACCTGCCGCAGTGCATCCTGGCCGTTATGGCAGACAAGCACGCTAAAGACGTGCTCGCTCAGCACGTCCTGAAGCAGTTCGCAGACTGCCGTATCGTCATCAACCACCAGGATCGCCGGTTTCATCGTATGCTTCCGTCAGGGGATTATGTTAAGTCTGAACCATTCTGCCGTCGGCTCCAGTCAAATGGTTTTTTCAGTGACGGAAATTCAACCCATGTCACATCCGCTGCCCTGTCGACACGTCAATTTTGACGATTGGCTGCTTTTTGTCAGGGTTTTCACCGCGAAGGGACCGTAAAGTCAGGGCATACCCATACAAAAAACATGGCATAGAAGCTGCATAGTGGGTGCGAATGATTCGATTAACTGGAGCAGACTGATGAAAAAAGTCGTCACGGTTTGCCCTTATTGTGCCTCAGGTTGCAAGATCCACCTGGTGGTCGATAACGGCAAAATCGTCCGGGCGGAGGCCGCACAGGGGAAAACCAACCAGGGCACGCTGTGCCTGAAAGGTTACTACGGCTGGGATTTTATTAACGATACCCAAATCCTTACCCCGCGCCTGAAAACCCCTATGATCCGCCGCGAGCGCGGCGGCAAGCTGGAAGCCGTCTCCTGGAGCGAGGCGCTGGATTACGTCGCCACGCGCCTGAGCGCCATCAAGGCCAAGTATGGCCCGGATGCCATCCAGACTACCGGCTCTTCCCGCGGGACGGGAAATGAAACCAACTATGTGATGCAAAAATTCGCGCGCGCCGTTATTGGTACCAATAACGTCGACTGCTGCGCTCGCGTCTGACACGGCCCATCGGTTGCAGGTCTGCACCAGTCGGTCGGTAACGGCGCAATGAGTAATGCCATCAACGAGATAGATAATACCGATCTCGTCTTCATCTTTGGTTATAACCCGGCAGATTCTCACCCTATCGTCGCGAACCACGTTATTCGCGCTAAGCAGAATGGGGCGAAAATCATCGTCTGCGATCCACGCAAAATTGAAACCGCGCGCATTGCGGATATGCACATCGCGTTGAAAAACGGCTCGAACATCGCGCTGCTGAACGCAATGGGGCACGTCATTATTGAGGAGAACCTTTACGACCAGGCGTTTGTCGCGACCCGTACGGAAGGTTTTGAAGAGTATCGGAAAATTGTCGAAGGCTATACGCCAGAGTCGGTGGAAACAATCACCGGCGTCAGCGCGCAGGAGATCCGCCAGGCGGCACGGATGTATGCGGGGGCGAAAACCGCCGCCATCCTGTGGGGAATGGGCGTGACCCAGTTCTATCAGGGCGTGGAAACCGTGCGTTCTCTGACGAGTCTCGCGATGCTGACCGGCAATCTGGGTAAAGCGCACGTCGGCGTCAACCCGGTACGTGGTCAGAATAACGTTCAGGGCGCATGCGATATGGGCGCGCTGCCGGACACCTACCCGGGCTACCAGTACGTGAAGTTCCCGGAAAACCGAGAGAAATTCGCGAAGGCCTGGGGCGTGGAAAGCCTGCCAGAACACACCGGATATCGCATCAGCGAGCTGCCGCACCGCGCGGCGCACGGCGAAGTGCGTGCGGCCTACATCATGGGTGAAGATCCGCTCCAGACCGACGCCGAGCTCTCTGCGGTGCGCAAAGGGTTTGAGGATCTGGAGCTGGTGATTGTCCAGGATATCTTCATGACCAAAACCGCGGCGGCGGCGGATGTGATTTTACCGTCGACCTCGTGGGGCGAGCATGAAGGCGTCTACACGGCGGCGGACCGCGGCTTCCAGCGCTTCTTTAAGGCGGTCGAGCCGAAGTGGGACCTGAAAACGGACTGGCAGATCATCAGTGAAATCGCCACCCGCATGGGCTACCCGATGCACTACAACAACACCCAGGAGATCTGGGACGAGTTGCGCAGTCTGTGTCCTGACTTCTACGGCGCCACCTATGAAAAAATGGGTGAGCTTGGGTATATCCAGTGGCCGTGTCGCGATGAGTCCGAAGCCGATCAGGGGACGTCATACCTCTTTAAAGAGAAGTTCGACACCCCGAACGGGCTGGCGCAGTTCTTCACCTGCGACTGGGTCGCGCCGATCGATAAACTCACCGACGAGTATCCGATGGTGCTCTCCACCGTGCGTGAAGTGGGCCACTACTCCTGCCGTTCGATGACGGGCAACTGCGCCGCGCTGGCGGCGCTGGCGGACGAACCGGGCTACGCGCAAATCAACACCGCCGACGCAGAGCGCCTCGGCATTGAGGACGAAGCGCTGGTGTGGGTGAATTCGCGCAAAGGCCGGATCATTACCCGTGCGCAGGTCAGCGATCGTCCGAACAAAGGTGCGGTCTATATGACCTACCAGTGGTGGATTGGCGCCTGTAACGAGCTGGTCACGGAGAACTTAAGCCCGATAACCAAAACGCCGGAGTATAAATACTGCGCCGTACGCGTGGAGCCGATTGCGGACCAGCACGCTGCGGAACAGTATGTCATCGACGAATATAACAAGCTGAAAGCCCGGTTGCGCGAAAGCGCAATGGGGTGAAGCCGTTAATTCATCGATGAATAAAGGGAGTGAAATATTCACTCCCTTTTTATTTCCGATTAACTCATCAACAATATTAATTATTGTTCTGGAAAGCGGCTCGCAGAAATAATGTAATTTTCGCGAAAAATAATTACATCTTTGCATTTTAATTCAGAGGGATAAGATGTGCGGCGGGTGCTTAAGACTTTCTGTCTTGAGCATTGTTGAGGGACAGAAAGTAGAAAGCCCCGGGAAATTTTCATTTACCCGAGGCTACTCTCCCTCAACTCCAACAAGTTGAGAGTAGCCTCTTATTCTTTTTTTGACAAGGAGTAAAAGGCATGACGCCATTAAAAACTGCGTTAGGCATCGTCTTTATTATTTGCCTGACGATAGTGATCTTTACCTTTATTACTCGAGGTAAGTTATGCGAGTTTTCAATAAAGGGTGAACATCAGGAGGTGGCGGCAAAATTAGCCTGTAACGCAGGCTAACCTCTACGGGCGGAACCACGGTTCCGCCCGGCTTGCAGGATGCTGAGGTCTTAATGCACCCATTTTTTTCTTTCGCCACCGCGATTATACTGCGCGGCGTGTACCCAGATGATAAGAGTCCATGAAAGCCATTTTTCTGTTGTTAGTGTTTTTAACGTCCTTCGCCCGCGCGGATGAGATAGGCAGCCAGTATCTGAAACAGGCAGAAGCCGGCGATGCACGCGCCCAGTATTATCTTGCCGATACGTACTTCAGCTCAGGTGACGTCAAGCAGGCCGCGCTGTGGGCCGAGAAAGCCGCTAAAGGCGGCGATGTCGATGCCATGGGGCTGCTCTCGCAAATCCTCTTTACCCAGGGAAATTATGCGCAAGCTAAGGCACTGGCACAGCAGGCAACCATCGCGGGCAGCAAACGCGGCGCGATCATGCTGGCGCGCGTGCTGGTCAACACTCAGGCTGGTACAACCGACTATCCCCAGGCCATCAAACTGCTGCAAACGGCGACTGAAGATATCGACAACGACTCAGCGGTAGATGCGCAAATGCTGCTGGGGCTGATTTATGCCAACGGCGTTGAAGTGGCCCAGGACGACGTGCAGGCCGCCTCGTGGTTCAAGCGGAGCTCGGCACTTTCACGCACGGGCTACGCCGAGTACTGGGCAGGGATGTTGTTCAGGCAGGGTGAGAAAGGCTTTATCACGCCCAATAAACAGAAAGCGCTGTACTGGTTGAACCTGAGCTGTACGGAAGGGTTTGATACGGGGTGCGAAGAGTTTGATGCGTTGAGCGGGGAATAAAATCCCCTCACCCTAACCCTCTCCCCAAAGGGAGAGGGAAGAAAACGTTACATTACTGGTCAGCAGTCTTATCAAAACGACCCAGCAGCTCGCGTTCATACGCCAGCGCTTTTTTACGATCGAATTTGTGTTCCCACTTGGCGATAACTAGCACCGCCAGGGCATTCCCCACCACGTTCAGCGCGGTACGCGCCATGTCGAGGATACGGTCCACACCGGCGATAAACGCCAGACCTTCCAGCGGAATACCGACGCTGCCAAGCGTCGCCAGCAGCACCACGAAGGAGACGCCTGGAACGCCTGCAATACCTTTGGACGTCACCATCAGCGTCAGCACCAGCACGATCTCCTGCCACAGCGACAGGTCAATACCGTACAGCTGCGCAATAAAGATAGCGGCGATGCTCTGGTACAGCGTCGAACCGTCCAGGTTAAAGGAGTAGCCGGTCGGTACCACGAAGCTGGTAATAGAAGCTGGCGCGCCGTAGGCTTCCATCTTCTCAATGATGCGAGGCAGCACGCTCTCAGAACTTGCCGTGGAGTACGCCAGAATCAGCTCGTCTTTCAGGATGCGAATCAGGATCCAGATGCTCAGCCCGCACAGACGCGCCACGATCCCCAGCACCACCAGCGCGAAGAACAGAATGGCGAAGTGCACCAGGAGCACCAGCTTCGCCAGCGGCCACAGGGAGGCAAAACCGAAGTTCGCCACGGTGACGGCGATAAGCGCAAACACCCCTACCGGCGCGTAACGCATCACCATGTGCGTCACTTTAAACATGGTTTCAGAGATAGAGCGGAACACGGTCACCAGCGGCTCACGGTGCGTCGCCGGCAGGGAGGAGAGCCCCAGACCGAACAGCACCGAGAAGAAGATGATAGGCAGCATCTCGCCCTTCGCCATTGACGCCACAATGTTGGTCGGCACCAGCGACAGGATAGTGCCCATCAGGCCGTGCGCATGGCTTTGCACGTCAGCGGTCGTGCTTTGGTATTTCGAAATATCCACCGTTGCCAGCTGCGACATATCGATCCCGGAACCCGGCTGGAACACGTTCGCCAGCGTGATACCGAGGATAATCGCAACCGTAGTGATCACTTCGAAATAGATAATGGTTTTCGCGCCAATACGGCCTAACTGCTTCGCATCGCCGACGCCCGCAATACCGACCACCAGCGTCGAGATCACAATCGGTACTACAATCATCTTGATCAGATGAATAAAGATATCCCCTGCCGGTGAAAGCAGGTTCGCAATCAGCCATTCGCGGCTGTCGCTATGATAGTGGAGGTAACTGCCCAGCAAGATGCCCAGCACAAGGGCGATTAAGATCTGCCAGGCAAGGCTGACTTTAACGTTTTTCATAGAAACTGACTTCCTCAATGAAGCGCCTTATTCACTCAAACTGCATGAATATGGAGACATACTGAAAGGGTATGAATTGTGTTGCGTTGGTTTATGGGATTTTTTAACGCGGCGTATGAGTATCATTTGCGCGACCTGTTGCGCAAGCCTTAAAGAACGACGCGTTTCACTCACAAAAGCGACGATGACGGGAGTTTGTTCTAATTCTGATAAATAACCTTTTGTTATAAAAACGCTTTTTTAAACATAAATGTGAATAATCGTCAGCGTAAATTATTTTCCTTCAAAGATTCATTCGCTCAATTTTCATACTCTTCAAACAATGCGTGATCTGCAGCCCAAATAATAAACAAAGCTTGTAAAGCCCCTACAATTAACGTTTTTGCGACATATTATTAACATCTTACAAGGAGAAAAAAAGCCATGAGCCAAATACACAAACATGACATTCCCGCAAACATTGCGGACCGTTGCCTGATCACCCCGGAGCAGTACCACGAGAAATATCAGCAATCTATCACCGCCCCGGACACCTTCTGGGGTGAGCAGGGCCATATCCTTGACTGGATCAAACCTTATCAGAAGGTGAAGAACACCTCCTTTGCACCCGGCAATGTCTCCATTAAATGGTATGAAGATGGCACCCTGAACCTGGCGGCGAACTGCCTCGATCGTCATCTCGCCGAGCGCGGGAATGAGACGGCCATTATCTGGGAAGGCGATGACGCCTCGCAAAGCAAACATATTACGTACAAAGAGCTGCACCGCGACGTGTGCCGCTTCGCCAACGTCCTGCTGGAAAAGGGCATCAAAAAAGGCGACGTGGTCGCTATCTATATGCCGATGGTGCCGGAAGCGGCGGTGGCCATGCTGGCCTGCGCGCGTATCGGCGCAATTCACTCGGTGATTTTTGGCGGGTTCTCGCCAGAGGCGGTTGCGGGCCGTATTGTCGATTCCAGTTCAAAACTGGTGATCACCGCCGATGAAGGCGTGCGCGCCGGGCGCGGTATCCCACTCAAGAAAAACGTCGACGAAGCGCTGAAAAACCCGAACGTCAAAACGGTCAATAACGTTATCGTCCTTAAGCGTACCGGCGGCAAAATCGACTGGACCGAGGGGCGCGACCTGTGGTGGAGCGACCTGATTGAGAACGCGAGCGACCAGCATCAGCCTGAAGAGATGAACGCAGAAGATCCGCTGTTCATTCTTTACACCTCCGGCTCGACCGGTAAGCCGAAAGGCGTTCTGCACACCACCGGCGGCTATCTGGTCTATGCGGCCACCACCTTCAAATACGTCTTCGACTACCATCCGGGCGACATCTACTGGTGTACCGCCGACGTGGGCTGGGTTACCGGACATAGCTATCTGCTGTACGGCCCGCTGGCCTGTGGCGCAACTACGCTGATGTTTGAGGGCGTACCAAACTGGCCGACTCCGGCGCGGATGTGCCAGGTGGTCGACAAACACCAGGTCAACATTCTCTACACCGCGCCAACGGCGATCCGCGCCTTAATGGCGGAAGGCGATAAAGCCATCGAAGGCACCGACCGCTCTTCATTGCGCATCCTCGGTTCCGTGGGCGAGCCAATCAACCCGGAAGCCTGGGAGTGGTACTGGAAGAAAATCGGCAACGAGAAATGCCCGGTAATGGACACCTGGTGGCAGACCGAAACCGGCGGCTTCATGATCACCCCAATGCCGGGCGCCACGCAGCTGAAGGCCGGTTCCGCAACCCGTCCGTTCTTTGGCGTGCAGCCTGCGCTGGTGGATAACGAAGGCAACCCGCTGGAAGGCGCCACCGAAGGCAACCTGGTGATCACGGACTCCTGGCCGGGTCAGGCGCGTACCCTGTTTGGCGATCACGATCGCTTCGAGCAGACCTACTTCTCGACCTTTAAAAACATGTACTTCAGCGGCGACGGCGCGCGTCGTGACGAAGATGGCTATTACTGGATAACCGGGCGCGTGGACGACGTGCTAAACGTCTCCGGCCACCGTCTGGGCACCGCTGAGATTGAATCGGCGCTGGTGTCGCATCCGAAGATTGCCGAAGCGGCGGTTGTGGGCATTCCGCATAACATCAAAGGCCAGGCGATTTACGCCTATGTCACTCTGAACCACGGTGAAGAACCGTCGCCAGAGCTCTACGCTGAAGTGCGCAACTGGGTGCGTAAAGAGATTGGCCCGCTGGCGACGCCGGACGTGCTGCACTGGACCGACTCGCTGCCGAAAACCCGTTCCGGCAAAATTATGCGTCGTATCTTGCGCAAAATCGCGGCTGGAGACACCAGCAACCTCGGTGATACCTCAACGCTCGCGGACCCTGGCGTGGTGGAAAAACTGCTCGAGGAGAAGCAGGCCATCGCGATGCCATCGTAACCCCCTTACCCTAACCCTCTCCCTCAAGGGAGAGGGAACAATAAAACCTCCCCTACAAATACTTCTGGAGACTCTGTGATGAATAACGATATTTGTCAGCAGATAGAGAATAGTGCGCACTACAGGGAGCTCGTCGATAAGCGGCAACGGTTTGCCTTCATCCTTTCCATCATCATGCTGGTTATCTACGTCGGCTTTATTCTGCTGATCGCCTTTGCCCCGCACTGGCTGGGCACCCCGCTGCACGAGGGGACCAGCGTGACGCGCGGTATTCCGATTGGCATTGGCGTGATTGTGATTTCATTCCTGCTGACCGGCGTCTACGTCTGGCGCGCAAACGGTGAATTCGATCGACTTAATAAAGCGGTACTGCAAGAGGTAAAAGCATCATGAAGAGAGTTCTGACGGCGCTCGCCGCCACGCTTCCCTTTGCCGCCCACGCGGCGGATGCCATTACCGGCGAGGTCCAGCGCCAGCCAACCAACTGGCAGGCCATTGTGATGTTCCTGATTTTCGTCCTGCTGACGCTGTACATAACTTACTGGGCGTCGAAACGCGTGCGCTCCCGTAACGATTACTACACCGCAGGCGGCAACATTACCGGCTTCCAGAACGGGCTGGCGATTGCGGGTGACTTTATGTCCGCCGCCTCTTTCCTCGGGATCTCCGCGCTGGTCTACACCTCCGGCTATGACGGCCTGATCTACTCTCTCGGCTTCCTCGTCGGCTGGCCGATCATCCTGTTCCTGATTGCCGAGCGCCTGCGTAACCTGGGCCGCTATACCTTCGCTGACGTGGCCTCCTATCGCCTGAAGCAGGGGCCGATTCGCACCCTCTCCGCCTGCGGTTCGCTGGTGGTGGTGGCGCTGTACCTGATTGCGCAGATGGTCGGCGCGGGTAAATTGATCGAACTGCTGTTCGGCCTGAACTACCACATCGCGGTAGTGCTGGTGGGCGTGCTGATGGTGATGTACGTCCTGTTCGGCGGCATGCTCGCCACCACCTGGGTGCAGATCATCAAAGCCGTCCTGCTGCTGTTCGGCGCCAGCTTTATGGCCTTTATGGTGATGAAGCACGTCGGGTTCAGCTTCAATAACCTGTTTACCGAAGCCATGGCGGTCCACCCTAAAGGGGAAGCGATCATGAGCCCGGGCGGGCTGGTGAAAGACCCGATATCCGCGCTCTCGCTCGGTCTCGGCCTGATGTTCGGTACCGCAGGTTTACCGCACATTTTGATGCGCTTCTTTACCGTGAGCGACGCGCGTGAAGCGCGCAAGAGCGTCTTCTACGCTACCGGTTTCATGGGTTACTTCTACATCCTGACCTTTATCATCGGCTTTGGCGCGATCATGCTGGTGGGGGCGAACCCGGCGTTTAAAGACGCGGCGGGCGCGCTGATTGGCGGTAACAACATGGCGGCAGTGCACCTGGCTGACGCGGTGGGCGGTAACCTTTTCCTCGGCTTTATCTCCGCCGTGGCCTTCGCCACCATTCTTGCGGTGGTTGCGGGTTTAACGCTGGCCGGCGCGTCGGCGGTCTCGCATGACCTCTACGCCAACGTTATCCGCAAAGGCGCGAGCGAGCGCGACGAGCTGAAGGTCTCGAAAATCACCGTGCTGGTGCTGGGCGTCGTGGCGATTCTGTTAGGCATTCTGTTTGAGAAGCAGAACATCGCCTTTATGGTGGGGCTGGCCTTCTCGATTGCGGCAAGCTGTAACTTCCCGATCATCCTGCTCTCCATGTACTGGTCGAAACTGACCACCCGTGGCGCGATGATTGGCGGCTGGCTGGGGCTGCTGACGGCGGTGATCCTGATGATTCTGGGCCCGACCATCTGGGTGCAGATCCTCGGTCACGCAAGCGCTATTTTCCCGTATGAATACCCGGCGCTGTTCTCGATCGCCGTGGCGTTTATCGGCATCTGGTTCTTCTCGGCTACCGACAATTCGCCGGAGGGTAACCTGGAGCGTGAGAAATTCCGCGCCCAGTTTATCCGTTCACAAACCGGCCTGGGCGTTGAGCAGGGCCGCGCGCACTAAACCTTTCTCCCCGGTCATTCTGGCCGGGGAGCTTAAAACATCACCCACGCCACCAGCGGCGCAATCAGCACCATCACTACGCCTGAGAGCATCATCACCAGGCTCGCGACAACGCCCTCCTGCTGTCCCAGCTCATACGAACGTGCCGTGCCCGCCCCGTGCGAAGCCGCGCCAAACCCCGCGCCTTTCGCCATCCCTTCACGGATCGACAAGCGCAGGAACAACATATCGCCGACGGCCATCCCAAAGACGCCCGTCACCACCACAAACAGCGCCACCAGGTCCGGCTGCCCGCCGAGCGGTTTAGCGGCCGCCAGCGCAAACGGCGTGGTTACCGAACGCACCGCCAGGCTGCGCTGAATTTCATCGGGCAGCGTAAACAGCCGCGCCAGCCAGACGGAGCTGCACACCGCGACCACCGTGGCGGTGATGACGCCCGCGCTGAGCGACATCCAGTGGCGTTTGATAATCGCCAGGTTGTCGTAAACGGGGACGGCAAAAGCGATGGTCGCCGGGCCGAGCAGCCACAGCAGCCAGTGGGATTCGCCAATGTAGTTCTGCCAGGAGATGTGGCCGAAGACCAGCATCAGCACCAGCAGGATCGGCGTGAAGACCAGCGGCATCAGCGGCAGGGCGTGAAAGCGGCGATACAGCCGCTTGTTGGCGAAGTAGATCGCCAGCGTCGCAATCAGGCACAGGACGCTTACCTGAAAGTTAGTCATGTTTGTGCCTGCTGATTTCAAAGCGATACACTTTATCCACCACCCAGGCGGTCGTCCCCAGCACCATCAGCGTACTCAGCGCGATAACCGCAAAGATTCGCCAGCCGTCCACCATCAGCAGCTGCGCATAGTTCACCACCGCCACCACCGCCGGAACAAAGAACAGCAGCATCTCTGCCAGCAGCCAGCGCGCCCCGGCGCGTACCCAGTTAAGGGGGATCACGCGGCACAGAATAAGCGTCAGCATCAGCAGCATCCCGACAAGATTGGCAGGCAGCGGCAGATGCAGCCAGCCGACAAGATATTCCGCGAAAACAAACAGTCCCGCGTAGAGCAGTACCTGCACCGGGACCTGGAGTCGTTGCACAACGGCAGGCGTAACACGGCTTAACGCCACGGCCATGGGGGTTTTCCTCAAAAATGCGATGAGGCGCCAGTATAGAGAGCGCACGGTATGGACTGAAATGAATTAAAATCATCAAAGGTATAGTTTCGAGGAATAATCATGGACATAAGAACGCTGCGCTATTTTGTCGAAGTGGTTCGTCAGCAAAGTTTTACCCGCGCAGCGGAGAAGTTGTTTGTTACCCAGCCCACCATCAGCAAGATGCTGAAAAACCTCGAAGATGAACTGAACTGTACCCTGCTGATCCGCGACGGGCGCAAGCTGCTGCTGACCGACACCGGACGCGTGGTGTTCGAACGCGGGCTGGCGATTCTGGCGGAGTTTCGCCAGCTGGAAGCGGAGCTGGGCGATATCAATCATCTGAAGAAAGGTGTCCTTCGCCTCGGCATTCCGCCAATGGTGGGGATGATGATGGCCGGGCCGATTAGCCTGTTTCGCCAGCGTTATCCCGGCGTTGAGCTGAAGATTTCGGAGTTTGGTGGGTTAACCGTCCAGCAGGCCGTCACCAACGGCGAGCTCGACGTGGCAATGACCGCCCTTCCCGTTGAGGAAGAGAGCGGTCTGGCGACGCTTCCGCTCTTTAGCCACCCGCTGTGCGTGCTGGTTCCCCGCTCCGGCGACTGGCTGAAGTTAGACTCGGTGAGACCTGAACTGCTCGGCGAGCACCCTCTGCTGATCTACAACGAAGACTTCGCTCTCAGCCGCCAGCTGATGACGCTGTTTAACCAGCATAACGTCAAGCCGCGCATAGCGGTGCGCAGCGGACAGTGGGATTTCCTGGCGGCGATGGTGCAGGCCGGCGTGGGGATTGCCATTCTGCCGCAGCCTATCTGCGAGCGTCTGGATAAAAACACGCTGCGCTGGATCCCGCTGGAGAGCGACCTGCACTGGCAGCTGGGGATGATCTGGCGTGAAGGGGTCTATTTGTCGCAGAGCGCGCAGGCGTGGCTGCAGTGTTGTGAGGGGTTTTGGGTGCCCTCACCCTAACCCTCTCCCACAGGGAGAGGGAAGCGATTGAGCACGTAAAAACAGCGCTACTGATTCTCTATCAACAGCGCTTCCAGCAGATCCAGATCGTGCAGCAGCTTTTGCAGCGTTTCGTTGCTGATCTGGCGCGTGGCGCGCAGATGGTACAGCTCGGCACGCTCTGAGCGCAATGCTGCCAGACGGAAGCGGCGTTCCAGGTTCTCCTCCTGCAGCGAGCTTTCCACATCGTTACGCCCGTCCGCGCGGCGGCGCAGGTTACCAATCACGCGGGAACTGACCTCCGTCAGCAGCTGATTGTCGATGTTCTCTTCCGCATCGGCGGCCAGACGCTCTTCCATCTTCTGAATCGCGACAATTGCCACTTCGGCGGTGGCCGCCCGGGCAATACGCTCCTCTTTATGCTGCTGGGTCGAATCACCGGCATCAATATGCTGGAGCAAAATCGGCAGCATAATCACGCCGACAAACAGGGAGAACAGAATCACGCCCGCCGCCAGGAAGACCAGCTCGTAGCGCGCCGGGAAGACGTCGCCCGTGGGCAGCAGCAGCGGAATGGAGAGTACACCGGCAAGGGTGATCGCCCCGCGTACGCCCGCAAAAGAGGCGATCAGCAGCTCACGCGTTGTCCACGAGCCGAACTCCATCGGCTTTTTCTTCAGGAAACGCACGCTGAAGTTTTTCATCGTCCACAGCCAGCCGAAACGCACCAGCATCAGCGCCAGGTAGATCAGCACGATGTCGGTAAACAGCATCCAGACCTCAACGTTCGGATCGGCTTCGGCCGCCACCAGCGAGGATTCCATAATGCCCGGCAGCTGCAGGCCCAACAGCAGGAACACCATGCCGTTAAAGACAAACTCCAGCATCGCCCAGGTGCTGTTGGCACGCAGGCGCATCGCCAGCGGCGCGCGGCGCATTACGCCGGAACGGGTGATGGTCATCCCCGCCGCAACCGCAGCCAGAATGCCCGACACGCCGATGTGTTCGGCAATCAGATAAGAGGCAAACGGCAGCAGGAACAGCAGTACGATCTGCGTAGCGGGCTCATCGCCGCCCCAGCGGCTGAGGAAGCGCAATGAGCGGCCGTACAGCCAGCTCACCACGAAGCCTGCGAGAATACCGCCAATCGCCACCTTGAAGAATTCCAGGGTTGCGCCGCCGATGGTAAAGACCATCGTGCCCATCGCAACGGCCACGGCAAACTTGAGGGCGACCAGGCCGGAGGCGTCGTTCATCAGCGCCTCACCCTGTAAAATCCCCATGATTTTCTTCGGAATACGGCCTTCACCCACAATGCCGGACAGCGCCACGGCATCGGTTGGCGACAGCACGGCGGCCAGCGCAAAAGCCGGTATTAATGGAATACCCGGTACCGCCCAGTAGATCAGAAAACCAATCCCGACGACGGTGACCACCACCAGCGCCAGCGCCAGGCCAAAGATCTCGCGCCCGTGCTCAAGGAATTCTCGCGTGGGCGTTTTCCAGCCATCGGCAAACAGCAGCGGCGGGATAAACAGCACGAGGAACAGTTCGGGGTCAAATTCCACGTGCAGGCCAAACGTCGGCCACGCCAGCAGCGCGCCGATGGCAATTTGCATTAATGGCAGGGGGACCTGAAAGGGCAGTACGCGTGTAACCACCCCGGATAACGAGACCACAAGGGTCATGATGAGTATTGTGAAGAAGATTTCCATGCGTTCCCTGTTTGCTGTGTTGCTTATGTACTCCGGAAGGCGTCGTGCCTTTTATTCTATCTTCCCCAGAGTAACGCAAAAGGCAACAGGATGAGTCCTGAAAATAAAAACGGGCGGCCTGAGCCACCCGTTTTCGCATCAATGGACAACTTAGATTGCCCAGCCGCCCGCGTAGAACGCTACCAGCGCAACGGCGATAATCACGGTGCCGACGTTCAGCTTGCGCCATTCACCGGAAACCAGACGACCAATCACCAGCGACGCGAAGCCGATCATAATGCCGGTCACGATGTTACAGGTCAGGACGATAAAGACCGCGGTAATCAGGCCAGACATCGCGTCCACGAAATCCGCAAAGTCGATTTTCGCTACATTGCTCAGCATCAGCAGGCCAACGTACATCAGCGCTGGCGCGGTCGCATACGCCGGAACCAGATAGGAGAGCGGAGAGAGGAACAGGATCAGCATGAACAGCACGCCGACGGTGATCGCCGTCAGGCCGGTTTTACCGCCTGCCGCCGTACCCGCTGCGGACTCGATGTACACCGCCGCAGGCGCCGCGCCCACCAGACCAGAGAAGACGCTGCTCAGGGAGTCGGTGGTCAGCGCTTTGCCGCCGTCAATAATCTGACCATCTTTATCCAGCAGGTTCGCCTGACCGGCCACCGCACGAATGGTACCGGTCGCATCAAACACGGCGGTCATGACCAGCGCCAGCACGCTTGGCAGGATCACCGGGTTCAGCGCGCCAACGATATCCAGGCTGCCAATAAGGGAGTTGCCTTTGTCATCGCTCAGCGACGGCATGGCGAAGATACCGGAGAAGTGTACGGTTGGATCGAAAATCAGGCCGACAATAGAAACGCCGATAATGGTCAGCAGAATGCCGCCAGGCACCTTCAGTTTTTCCAGACCGATAATCACCGCCAGGCCGATCAGCGACATAATCACCGGGAAGCTGGCGAAGTGGCCCAGCGCAACCGGCAGGCCGTCCAGCGGGTTCTTGATGACCAGACCAACGCCGTTGGCGGCGATCAGCAACAGGAACAGGCCGATACCGATGCCGGTACCGTGCGCCACGCCCTGCGGCAGGTTGCGCAAGATCCAGCTACGGATGCCGGTCGCTGAAATCACGGTAAACAGCACACCCATCAGGAACACGGCGCCCAGCGCAACCGGTACGCTGATCTGCTGACCCAGCACCAGGCTGAACGCGGTAAACGCGGTCAGGGAGATGGCGCAACCAATCGCCAGCGGCAGGTTCGCCCACAGGCCCATCACGATGGAGCCCACGCCAGCCACAAGGCAGGTCGCCACAAAGACAGCCGCTGGCGGGAAGCCTGCTTTGCCCAGCATGCCCGGCACAACGATGACGGAATAAACCATCGCCAGAAACGTTGTCAAACCGGCAACAATTTCCTGGCGCACGGTGCTGCCGCGGGCCGAAATTTTAAACATGGCGTCAAGTGAACCGCCAGTACGCGCAGATGGCGTAGACATAGAAAACATCCCCTGAGAGTTTTTTAGGAAGTCCGTAAGCGAGGTGGAGACGCCACTGCCAGCTGAACCTCAAATCCTTGTGTTGCGTTTGTGACGAAAGGGCGTCACAAAAAAAGCAAACGTTTAGCTCCGCGCTTACAAACGGGTGGTCAAATTAAGGCAAACGATTATCTAGCGTAATCCCCGCCCTTTTCAACTGAACTTTATCGTTTTTCGCTAAAATTCACTTATGACGCTGAAGAAATAAACAGAGGATGCGCAAACGTTATCGTTTATGCGCAATCTGTTTACATTTCAGTCCTCGCCGGGGATAGATAACGGTCCCCCTTGTTCCAGGGTTCTTTGCCAGCCAGGGCTGTTCTCAACTTTTGTCTTCCATGCCTGAATATGCGGCAGATTTGGGATACCGCCGCGCGCCAGCAGGGCAAAGATCGGGAAGCTCATCTGAATATCGGCCATGCTGAGCGAATCCCCGGCAAACCAGCTGTTTTCGGCAAGATGTGACTCAATAAAGCGCGCATGGGTCTCCAGCTGACGGTTGAGATACGCTTTCTGCACCCCCTGCCCCAGCGCTTTGCCCAGGGTTCTGATACCAAACGGCACCGGCGGCTTGCCGAGGCTGTTGAAGACCAGCTTCATTAACAGCAGCGGCATCAGCGATCCTTCAGCGTAATGCAGCCAGAAGCGGTATTGCACCTTATGCGCCGGATCTAAAGGCTTAAGGCGCGACTCGGGATCGTACGTTTCCTGCAGGTATTCCAGGATGGCGCCCGACTCCGCAAGGATCAACCCGTTATCTTCAATGACCGGCGATTTGCCCAACGGATGCACCTTTTTGAGAGCCTCCGGCGCCAGCATGTTCTTTTCGCGCTGGTAGTGGACAATCTCATAAGGCAGGCCGAGTTCTTCCAGCGCCCAGATCGCGCGGTGCGAGCGCGACTGGTTAAGGTGGTGTACCGTGAGCATGGCTTTCTCCTGTTATTCATACTTTTTAACTATAGAAAATTGAACAACACCGCGAAAAAAATTCGTCTAAAAAACGGTTGGTGAGGCTGGCGAAAAAACGGGTCTTGCATAGAATTAAAGTGTCAGCACAATCCGGAACCTCCCCAACCAGCTCGACACTGAGGGGTGCTGACGTCGGGGGAAACCCTCCCGTGAACCAGCGGGATAGAGTGAAAGACAAAGACCGGGAAAAACTAAAGCGCCCTTATGTGGCGCTTTAGTTCTTTATTAATCCTCTTCCAGCAACCGCGCCCCCGTCCCCTGCTCGCCCAGCCTGTCGCCGGGGTTACGCAACGGACAATCGCTACGCGACAGGCAGCCGCAGCCGATACAACCATCCAGTTCGTCACGCAGGACGACCAGCGTATGTATACGCCGGTCCAGCTCTTCACGCCACTGGGACGACAGTTCTTTCCACTCTTTCGGGCTAAGCGTATGTCCCTCCGGCAGCACGCCAAACGCCTCGCCGATCGTGGCCAGGGGAATTCCGATTCGTTGCGCAATTTTGATAATCGCAACGTAGCGGAGCACGTCGCGGGTATAGCGACGCTGGTTGCCCCCGTTACGGATGCTCTTGATTAACCCTTTACTTTCATAGAAGTGGAGCGCCGATACCGCAACGCCGCTTCGCTTCGCCACTTCACCGGGAGTTAAAAGCGCTTTAATTCGCGGCAATCTCTTTTCCATAAAACCTCTTTACCTCAAGTTAACTTGAGGAATTATACTCCCCCGCAGAGAAAACGACGAATTAACCGAGATAGTTGTATCTACAGAGGGGCAACCTTATGTCGCATCAGCAGATTATTCAGACGCTTATTGAATGGATTGATGACCATATCGACCAACCGTTGAACATTGATGTGGTCGCTAAAAAGTCGGGCTATTCGAAATGGTATTTACAGAGAATGTTCCGCACGGTCATGCATCAGACGCTGGGTGAGTATATTCGCCAGCGCAGACTGCTGCTGGCGGCGCAGGCGCTACGCTCAACGCAGCGGCCCATTTTTGATATCGCGATGGATCTTGGCTATGTGTCGCAACAAACCTTTTCCCGCGTGTTTCGCCGCGAGTTTGACCGCACGCCGAGCGACTATCGCCACCAGTTGAATTAATCACCCTCAGTGCAAAGGCTGCTGCTGCCAGGTCATAAATTCCTGGGGCGGCATCGCTTTCGCGAAGTGCCATCCCTGACAAAACTGGACGCCGCGCTTCAACAGCCAGCTCACCTGCTCTGCCGTTTCTACCCCTTCCGCAATGGTTTTCAGCCGCAGGCTCTGCGCCATCTCGATAATATGCTCGGCGATCAGGTGGCTGGTACTGTTGGTCGTTAAGGTATCGATAAAGGATTTATCGATTTTCAGAATATCCACGTTCAGCGAGTAGAGGTTGTGCAGGTTCGAGTAACCGGTACCGAAATCATCGATCGCGACTTCGTAACCCGCCTGACGGAAAGCCTGAATCACCGGCGTGGTTTTTGGCACATCGATAAAACCGCGCTCCGTCACTTCTATTTTGATTTGCTGCGCACGGACGGCATAGTGGCGGGCCTTGTCTGAAATCATGGCGATCAGCCGCGAGGAGTGGAAATCCGTGGCCGACAGGTTAATCGAAATATAGAGATGCGGATGCTCGGCCAGGAAATGGCCCAGATCGTTGAACACCTCCTCAACGACATAGTCCGTAATCCGCTCGCTCATACCTTCATTTTCCGCCAGCGGAATAAATTCAGCCGGGCTCATCACCTGCCCGTTAAAACCAGGCCAGCGTAACAATGCCTCCGCGCCTACACACCGGTTGTTCTTGATATCAATAATCGGCTGATAGTGGACGCAAAGCTGTCGTTTGTTCAGCGCCCGGTGCAGTAAGCGCCCCGGCGAATTGAGCTCACGATGGGTACGGGACCATACCAGCAAAATAATAATGCTGCAGATCATGCCCAGCGGTAGCGTCAACGTCGCCTGGTGATAAAGCGTTTCATAAAAGCGTTTATTCGATGTCGACACAATGGCCGCAATTGGTCTTTTGGGGGATGTTACGATCGTATAAAAGCGGTTATCTTTTTGAAATACCGATTCCTTATCCCGAATCATCGAATTTAATAAAGAAACATTGGCTTTCTGACTGACCGAAAAGAAAGCATTGGTAACCGTGTCGTACACACCCCAGGAGAGAGAATGATCCGCGGACATAACTTCGCTGTATGAAAGCGGGTTGACGACCACCACATAATTTCCGCGCTGCATATATGTCATTTTATAGCCAGTATAAAATGGGGTATCGCGATAATAATAGATAGCGACGTCTGGTTTACGCGTGTAATTAGCGACAGGAATGGCGTAGGGGTGATCCGGTGTAAAAACGGTCGAACAAAGAAAATTCTGACCTTCAGCGTAAATTAAATCGGCGACAAACAGGCGGCCACGAACAACGTTCAGCATATATTGACGGTGTCCCGGCGTGCAAAGCTCGCCCTGATATTTTACAGCCTCGTCCCTGGCCAGCTCAACCTGTTGAATAACCAGCTCTGTTTTGTCTAAAGCCAGTTCAGCAAATGTGCGTAGCTGGGCGCTTGTTTCAGACACAGCTCGTAGCTGGGCAAACCATAGCGCAAGCATCACCGGCAGCATAACTACCATGATGATCCCTACCACCCTGAGCATTTTGCGCCGCGCGCTACGATTCATTTCCCGCCCTATATCCCTGCATGTTGTACGCCTGTAGTAATGAAGGCCGGATGCTTTGTTAAACAGGTGATTACGTTGCATGAATCATGCGAAGTTAGCAACTGACTTTTAGTATTAAAAATCTTAAATTTCGTTATGACGATAATATTTTCCCGTAAGTTAAACTGTAAGTATTCGTTCCGTTTCAATTAAGGAAAATAATTATCCAGCCCGCCGGGGCAGGCGGGAAGATAACACAACAGACGATCGTTGATTAAGCCAAATGTCTGACAGCATGAAAAAAGTACAACTTCACCATGACGTTTTATGCTATTTGCTCTGAGATATTGTGTTCGTTGATTTATAAATAATCAGTCTTCGCCACACTATTTTCAGGATTGGCAGAGAATAACGGCCCCACTTATAAAAACCGAATTTGAGTTACTCCCACTTGCCCGAAGGGCGTTTCCGGCACGCAGTGGGTCTGCCTCCTCATGCGCCGAGTCCGGGTCTGCCTGCTCAACCGCCTTTCCTGAGGAATAAAATCCTCTTTTTTGATCGCACAGATACTGGCGAATAAATCAACAAATGTGATATAGTTCACACATATTTTGTAACGAGAAACACCGTTTCATTCAGTTCGTCTGTTTTATAGAGGATGGGTTTTATGGCAACCATTACCACCAGCATGGTTCTCCTGCGCTGGCCTTTGTTGAGTGCGGTACTGATGTTTTTAGCCAGCACGCTGAACATTCAGTTTCGTAAATCTGACTATGCGGGTCTTGCTGTCATCAGCACCCTGCTGGGGCTGGGCTCAGCCTGCTGGTTTGCAACGGGCCTGCTTGGCATCACCCCGCTGGATATCGCCGCCGTCTGGGAAAATATTAAAGTGGTGATGGTTGAGGCGATGAGCCACACGCCGCCAGACTGGCCGATGGTGATTACCTGATCCCTTCCGGAATAAAAAAACCCAGACGCTAGTCTGGGTTTTTTGTTTTCAGCGCGCGGAAATCAGAACGGAATGTCGTCGTCGAAATCCATTGGCGGTTCGTTAGACGGCGCCGGAGCAGACTGCTGCTGCGGACGAGACTGCGCGCCGCCGCTGAACTGGTTGCCGCCCTGCGGCTGCTGAGGCTGACCCCAACCGCCCTGCTGCTGGCTCTGACCGCCACCTGCCGGTGCGCCACCGCCCTGACGTCCACCCAGCATCTGCATGGTGCCGCCCACGTTGACCACGACTTCCGTGGTGTACTTCTCAGCGCCGGACTGATCGGTCCATTTGCGGGTACGCAGCTGGCCTTCGATATAGACCTGAGAACCTTTACGCAGATACTCACCGGCCACTTCTGCCAGTTTGCCAAACAGCACTACACGGTGCCATTCGGTCTGCTCTTTCATCTCACCGGTCGCTTTATCACGCCAGGATTCGGAAGTAGCCAGCGTAATGTTGGCAACTGCGCCACCACTCGGCATGTAGCGTACTTCCGGGTCCTGGCCCAGATTACCGACGAGAATCACCTTGTTTACGCCTCTGCTGGCCATGTTCGTGTCTCCTGAATACGTTTCTTAATAGTGTAAACGCGCGAGTGTACCATTTCCATGCTGCACTTTGATAGTTGCGTAGCACGTTCCAGAGTTCTCTCGCAACTCCACATTGTTACACAGCCAATCAGAAAATGCATTCCAATACTGTATATTCAAACAGGTCAAATTGTGTCATAATTAGCCGTTTCTGACAGCCGTTTGTCCTTCAAACAAATCAGGCAATCCGTGTTCCAACCGGGAAAGGTGAATGGATAAGATCGAAGTTCGGGGCGCCCGCACCCACAATCTCAAGAATATCAACCTCATAATCCCTCGCGACAAACTCATTGTCGTGACCGGGCTTTCGGGGTCTGGCAAATCCTCACTGGCTTTCGACACTTTGTATGCCGAAGGACAGCGTCGTTACGTTGAATCGCTCTCTGCGTACGCGCGTCAGTTCCTGTCGCTGATGGAAAAACCGGATGTCGACCACATTGAAGGGTTGTCTCCTGCTATCTCTATTGAGCAGAAGTCCACCTCGCATAACCCGCGTTCAACGGTCGGTACCATTACCGAAATTCATGACTACCTGCGTCTGCTGTATGCCCGCGTGGGCGAGCCGCGCTGCCCGGACCACGACGTCCCGCTGGCGGCACAGACCGTGAGCCAGATGGTGGATAACGTGCTGTCGCAGCCGGAAGGCAAACGCCTGATGCTGCTGGCGCCAATCATTAAAGAGCGTAAGGGCGAACACACCAAAACGCTGGAAAACCTGGCAAGCCAGGGCTATATCCGCGCCCGTATCGACGGCGAGGTGTGTGACCTGTCCGACCCGCCCAAGCTGGAACTGCAGAAGAAGCACACCATCGAGGTAGTGATTGACCGCTTTAAGGTGCGTGACGATCTCGCCACGCGTCTCGCAGAATCGTTTGAAACGGCGCTGGAACTCTCTGGCGGCACGGCCGTGGTCTCCGATATGGACGACCCAAAAGCGGAAGAGCTGCTCTTCTCCGCCAACTTCGCCTGCCCGATTTGCGGCTACAGCATGCGCGAGCTGGAACCGCGCCTGTTCTCATTCAACAACCCGGCGGGCGCGTGCCCGACGTGTGACGGCCTGGGCGTGCAGCAGTATTTCGACCCGGACCGCGTGATCCAGAATCCGGAGCTGTCCCTGGCGGGCGGCGCCATTCGCGGCTGGGACAAACGTAACTTCTACTACTTCCAGATGCTGAAGTCGCTGGCGGAGCACTACAAGTTCGACGTCGAAGCCCCGTGGGCGAGCCTGACCCCGAACGTGCACAAAGTGATCCTGTTCGGCTCTGGCAAAGAGAACATCGAGTTCAAGTATATGAACGATCGCGGCGATACCTCCGTGCGTCGCCACCCGTTCGAAGGGGTGCTGCACAACATGGAGCGCCGCTACAAAGAGACCGAATCCAGCGCGGTGCGCGAGGAGCTGGCGAAGTTCATCAGCAACCGCTCCTGCGCCACCTGTGAGGGCACGCGTCTGCGTCGCGAAGCGCGCCACGTGTTTGTGGAAAACACGGCGCTGCCGACCATCTCAGACATGAGCATCGGCCACGCGATGGACTTCTTCAACAACCTGAAGCTCTCCGGCCAGCGCGCGAAAATCGCCGAAAAAGTGCTGAAAGAGATTGGCGATCGCCTGAAATTCCTCGTGAACGTCGGCCTGAACTACCTGACGCTTTCCCGCTCGGCAGAAACGCTCTCCGGCGGTGAAGCCCAGCGTATCCGTCTGGCGAGCCAGATTGGCGCGGGCTTAGTCGGCGTGATGTACGTGCTGGATGAGCCGTCCATCGGCCTGCACCAGCGCGACAACGAGCGCCTGCTCGGCACGCTGGTCCACCTGCGCAATCTCGGCAACACGGTGATTGTGGTCGAGCACGACGAAGACGCCATTCGCGCCGCTGACCACGTCATCGACATTGGCCCAGGCGCTGGCGTACACGGCGGGCAGGTGGTTGCTGAAGGGACGCTGAAGGACATCATGGCGGTACCCGAATCGCTGACCGGTCAGTTCATGAGCGGCAAGCGCAAGATTGAGGTACCAAAACAGCGCGTGGCGGCGAACCCGGAAAAAGTGCTGAAGCTGACCGGCGCGCGCGGCAACAACCTGAAAGACGTCACCCTGACGCTGCCGGTTGGCCTGTTTACCTGTATCACCGGCGTGTCCGGTTCCGGTAAATCGACGCTGATCAACGATACGCTGTTCCCGATTGCGCAGACGGCGCTGAACGGCGCGACGCTGGCCGAGCCTGCGCCGTACCGCGACATCCAGGGTCTGGAGCATTTCGATAAGGTTATCGACATCGACCAGAGCCCGATTGGCCGTACCCCGCGCTCTAACCCGGCAACCTATACCGGCGTCTTTACGCCCGTACGTGAACTGTTCGCCGGCGTGCCGGAAGCGCGCTCCCGCGGCTATACGCCAGGACGTTTCAGCTTTAACGTTCGCGGTGGTCGCTGCGAAGCGTGCCAGGGCGACGGCGTGATCAAGGTTGAGATGCACTTCCTGCCGGATATCTACGTGCCGTGCGACCAGTGCAAAGGCAAGCGCTATAACCGCGAAACGCTGGAAATTAAGTACAAGGGCAAGACCATCCACGAAGTGCTGGATATGACCATCGAAGAGGCGCGCGAATTCTTTGATGCCGTCCCTGCGCTGGCGCGTAAGCTGCAGACGCTGATGGACGTGGGCCTGACCTACATTCGTCTGGGACAGTCGGCGACCACGCTGTCCGGCGGTGAAGCGCAGCGTGTGAAGCTGGCGCGTGAACTGTCAAAACGCGGCACCGGTCAGACGCTGTACATCCTGGATGAGCCAACCACCGGCCTGCACTTTGCCGATATCCAGCAGCTGCTCGAGGTTCTGCATCAGCTGCGCGACCAGGGCAACACTATCGTGGTCATCGAACATAACCTGGACGTCATTAAAACCGCGGACTGGATTGTCGATCTCGGCCCGGAAGGCGGCAGCGGCGGCGGTGAAATTCTCGTCTCCGGTACGCCAGAGACCGTTGCAGAGTGCGAAGCCTCGCACACCGCGCGCTTCCTTAAACCGTTGCTGTAATTGTCACACGGAGAGTTGCTGTCGGGTGGTTTCCGGCAGCAGCTCAACCGCCTGCTGATAGGACGCGTCCACCAGGTAGTAAATCTGCGAGCCAGGAATCGATCCATCCAGATAGACGGTGCTCCAGTGCGCCTTATTGAGGTGCTTGCTCGGCCTCACGTCATCATGCTGTTGACGTAGCAAATCCGCCAGTTCAGGGCTGGTTTTCAGCGACGCCGCCGGACGGCCTTCCACCTCTTTCACCATCGCAAACAGCACATCACCCACCTTAATCTGCGTGGCTTTCCAGTCGCTGTGGACGCTCTGCTCCGCGCCGGGCTTGCTCATGCAGTACTGTAGTATCTCCGAAATTGTCATCTTTATTCCCCTTGTAGCGTGGCGATAATTTTACGCGAACCACCGTGAATGCGATGCTCTCCCAGCCAGATCCCCTGCCACGTTCCCAACAGCAGCCGGCCGTTGTGAACCGGCAGCATCAACGACACGCCCAGCAGGGAGGATTTAATATGGGAAGGCATATCGTCCGCCCCCTCATAGTCATGCTCGTAAGGCGCGTTGTCCGGGACGCTCTTCAGAAAATGGTGCTCCATGTCGGATCGGACGGTGGGATCGCAATTTTCATTCAGCGTGAGAGAGGCTGACGTGTGCTGAAGCAGCAGATGCAGCAAACCCGTTTTCACCCGCGACAGATCGCGGAGTTGCCCGATGACTTCATCCGTCACCAGGTGAAATCCGCGTGGTTTAGCGCTTAAGGTCAGGGTCTGTTGGTACCACATGTGCTGCTCCGTGATGAAAGATGAATCTTTCTAAGTGTGCAGCAAGAAGACGAAAGGTAAAACCCGCAGCAGCGAGATTTGATTAAAAAAGAGTCAAACCCGCTGCCGGATACTTAATACTCCGAGTTGACGATCACCTCTTCGCCAAACTTTCCGGCCATCGGCAGCGGTCGATAGGTCGAGTTAGAGGCACGCAATACCCTGATCCCTCTGGCCCCCACGTCATGCGCGGCGGTGATGTCGTTATCTGAATCACCGTAGAATACTTTGATATTTTTCTTTTCCAGCCATTGGGTTTTGGTGTTTTGCCCTTCTTTGTCACCGGCAAAAATGACCGGGTTCATGCTGGTCGCCGGGATCTGGAAATCATCCTGCAGCGTTTTAGAGACGGTTTCGGTTTTGGTCTGACTGCGGCCGGTAACAAAGTAGATGCTGTCACCACGCTTCACGTGCATAGCAATAAGCGCACGGGCAACCTCTTTCGGGATGCTGAATTCGTCCCAGCCGTTATTCATTTTTTCCCAGAATTCCGGGTTCTTCAGATACGCTTCGCTGTCGGGTGAATACGTTTTCTTCCCGCGCCAGAAGCCGGGGCTTGAGAACAGCACGGTATCGTCAATGTCAAAGCCCACGGCCATTGGCGCGCGGCCAATCAGGCTGTTTTCGATTTGGGCCACGGAAACCCAGTGAATGGGTGCCTGCTCGGCAAGAATGGCGGCGGTGGTGCCGGTGTAAAGCGGCGTCGGGGCAGAAGCTCGCGCGACGACGGCGCTGTTAAGCGAGAACAATAAGCAGGCGGCGCTGAGCGCCAGTGTGATCTTGCGCATATTTTCCCCTGAATATTCAGTTTGTTATCGTTTTAATTTGAGCGGATGGTCAAAAAACTACCCGACCATAACCCCAGCGGGAGGTGAAGGGAAGGAGTTTTTGCTTATGAAGCTGAATAAAAAGAAGATGATCACAGAATGCCGGGCAACGTCTTTGTACGGCCTGATGCCCTCACCCCGCCCCTCTCCCACTGTACGGTCCGGGGACATAGTGAACACTTGTTCGGGAACATGGTAGACACTTACAACTAAGGCATAAGAACCCGTTTATGGAGTCGCTTATGCCCTGGGATGCGAGAGATACCATGTCATTACGTACTGAGTTTGTTTTGTTCGCCTCGCAGGACGGGGCGAACATCCGTTCCCTCTGCCGTCGCTTCGGCATTTCACCTGCCACCGGCTACAAGTGGCTTCAGCGCTGGGCTCAGGAAGGCCCGTCCGGCCTTCAGGACCGGCCCCGCATACCCCACCATTCCCCGAACCGCTCATCTGACGACATCACTGCCCTGCTGCGCATGGCCCATGACCGCCATGAACGCTGGGGAGCCCGCAAGATTAAGCGCTGGCTCGAAGACCAGGGGCACCGCATGCCCGCCTTCAGCACCGTCCATAGCCTGATGGCCCGCCATGGTCTGCTGCCGGGCGCTTCACCGGGCATACCCGCCACGGGACGGTTCGAACACGACGCGCCGAACCGCCTCTGGCAGATGGATTTTAAGGGCCACTTTCCCTTTGGCGGCGGCCGCTGCCATCCGCTCACCCTGCTGGACGACCACTCCCGTTTTTCCCTGTGCCTGGCGCCCTGTACCGATGAACGGCGCGAGACCGTGCAGCAGCAGCTGGTCAGCGTGTTTGAACGTTACGGCCTGCCGGACCGGATGACAATGGACAACGGCTCACCGTGGGGCGACACCACCGGTACCTGGACGGCGCTGGAGCTGTGGCTGATGCGCCACGGTATCCGGGTGGGCCATTCCCGGCCTTATCATCCGCAGACGCAGGGCAAGCTGGAGCGTTTTCACCGCAGCCTGAAGGCGGAAGTGCTGCAGGGGAAGTGGTTCGCGAACGAGGGCGAACTGCAGCGTGCCTTCGACCACTGGCGGACGGTGTACAACCTTGAACGCCCGCACGAGGCGCTGGATATGGCGGTACCGGGCTCGCGGTATCAGCCGTCAGCGCGGCAGTACAGCGGCAACACAACGCCCCCGGAATACGACGAGGGCGTGATGGTAAGGAAAGTGGATATCAGCGGAAAGCTGAGCGTGAAAGGGGTAAGTCTGAGCGCAGGCAAGGCGTTCAGGGGAGAACGGGTCGGGCTGAAGGAAATGCAGGAAGACGGCAGCTATGAGGTGTGGTGGTACAGCACGAAAGTGGGGGTGATCGACCTGAAGAAAAAGTCGATCACCATGGGTAAAGGATGTTAAAAAGTGTTCACCATGTCCCCGAACACCTGTCTACCATGTCCCCGGACTGTACACCCACAGGGAGAGGGATGGTTGGTAAGTGCTTACATTACAGCAGCAAACGCCTGCGCCACGCGATGAACGTTGCTGGCATTAAGGCCCGCCACGCACATACGGCCGCTGGCGATCAGGTAGACGCCGAACTCTTCGCGCAGACGGTCGACCTGCGCCGCGCTCAGACCGGTATAGCTGAACATCCCGCGCTGCTTGAGCAGATAGTCGAAGTTATGTCCCGGCACGGCCTCTTTCAGCACGTTAACCAGCTCCTGACGCATGGACAGGATGCGCTTACGCATCGCTTCCACTTCGGCAAGCCAGGACGCTTTCAGCTGTTCGTCACCGAGAACCGTCGCCACCACCTGCGCACCAAAGTTTGGCGGGCTGGAGTAAATGCGGCGCACCGTCGCTTTCAGCTGGCCGAGCACGCGACCCGCCGCTTCGGCGTCTTCACAGACCACGGACAGACCGCCAACGCGTTCACCGTACAGGGAGAAGATTTTAGAGAAGGAGTTGCTGACCAGCGCTGGCAGCCCGGCGCTGGCCACGGCGCGGATAGCGTAAGCATCTTCTTCCATACCCGCGCCAAAGCCCTGGTAGGCGATGTCGAGGAACGGAATCAGGTCGCGGGCCTTCAGTACCTCAATCACCGCATCCCACTGGGCGTTGGTGAGATCCGCACCGGTCGGGTTATGGCAGCACGGATGCAGCAGCACAATGCTGCGCGCCGGCAGGGTGTTCAGTTTTTCCAGCAGCGCTTCGACGCGCACGCCGTTCGTTTCGCTGTCGAACCACGGATAGGTCGCCACGTTGAAACCTGCGCCCTCGAAGATCGCAACGTGGTTTTCCCACGTCGGGTCGCTGACCCACACGCCTGAATCCGGGAAATATTTTTTCAGGAAGTCTGCGCCCACTTTCAGCGCACCCGAGCCGCCCAGCGTCTGGATGGTCGCCACACGTTTTTGCGCGAGCACCGCGTGATCGGCACCAAACAGCAACGGTGCGATGGTGTTGCGGTAGGCGTTTAAGCCTTCCATCGGCAGATAAAGAGAAGCACCGTGTGGAACAGCGTTCAGACGCGTTTCGGCTTCGGCAACGGCTTTTAATTGAGGAATGATGCCATCCTCGTTGTAGTACAGACCGATGCTGAGATTCACTTTGTCGCTGCGAGGATCTTCTTTGAAACGCTCCATTAAGGAGAGGATAGGGTCGCCGGCATAGGCGTCAACTTTCTGAAACACGCGATGGTTCTCCGGAATTCGATGAGGCAGGGATTTCAACAATAAACCGGAAGCAGGTGAAGGTCGAGAGCGATATCAGGCCAGACACTCGATATATCGGCAAATGCAATCGATTCGCTCAGGCAGTGAGCCCTGCACGCGCAGAAAAGGAATATTTCGTGCCGACAGCTCCGCTTCATACCACGCTTGCTGTCGGTGGCGAAACGCCTCCCCCTGTCGGGTGCCATCCTGTACAAACGGAAATTCATCCCCGCAGAGTACGACCAGAGAATAGTCGCGTTCGGCTAACTCCTTTAACGCCTGCGGCGCGCTGCCAAACTGATCGAGCGCGTAAAACAGGGTCGTTAAAGGTGACGTATCACAGACCAGATAAGGCGCCGCGCAGGCTAATTCTTCCCGACGCACTTGCTCGCGGGCAATATGCAGCAAATCCTCCAGATCAAGGATGCCGTTTTTCTCTTCCCAGTGTTCACGACCATACTCTGCAACGTACGGAACGTTTAGCGTTTGCGCTAGTGCCTTTGCAAGCGTGCTTTTGCCCGTCGATTCTCCACCTAATAAGCAGATACGGAAAACAAAGCTGCGATACACCTCAGGGGACATCATCTTGCGATAACGATGAACATCAGAACGGATGAGCGTTCCCGATGGAGCCTCTGGTCCCTGTTGACGCTGGAGACGCACGTGCGCAACCGGTCGTCCGAAACGCTGGCTCAGGACAGTGGCAAACCCGTCTCCATAGTCTTCGGCAGTAAATACCGCCTCTGGCTGACAATGCAAAATGTCCTCACATAGCGTTGCAACATAATGCCGGTGAAGATCGTCATCAGCGTCATTCGGTGGCGGTGGCGCAAGGCCATATGAAGCCAACACTTGCGGCGAAAGCACGAGGTGGCGACATTGCGGGAAGCGCGTTGTTAACCAGTTAAGCCGCTTTTCAGGTTCGTAACCGCGTATTTCCGGCGACGAATAGCTGATGATACAGACCGTCTCGCACTGCTCAAGTGCCGTATTGATAAGCGCTTCATGGCCCGCATGTAATGGTGCGAATTTGCCTACCACCAGACCGTTGGCATACAGCTTCATTGCGCGCGGATCTCCTTACGCCACTGATACAGTCCATGCCATGCATTAAACCAAAACAGCAGATATAACCCGGCGGTCAGATGCAGGTCCCTCATCGCATACAGTGGTACCGCCAGCGTGTTAACGGCAATCCAAACGTACCAGTTTTCCAGACGTCGTTCCATCAGCATAAACTGAGCAAGAACGCTGAATGTCAAAATGATGGAGTCCAGCCAGGGAGCCCAGGCGTTGGTGTAGAGATGCAATATCAGTCCGTACACCGCCGCCACGCTCATGGCACAGGCCAGGAGAATAAAAAAATGCCCCGGTCTGGTACGACGGACAGGCAATACGTCCCCGCTATTGCCTTTCAGCCAGTGCATCCAACCGGTTATGCTCGTGATAATGAAGAAGAATTGAAGCGTAACGTCAGCATAAAGCTGCACAGAATAAAAGACCCAGGCATAAAGCCCGCTGCCTATGATGCCAATCCACCACGTATGGATGTTATTTCTGGCGGC
Organism: Enterobacter dykesii; assembly: GCF_008364625.2. NCBI lineage: Bacteria > Pseudomonadati > Pseudomonadota > Gammaproteobacteria > Enterobacterales > Enterobacteriaceae > Enterobacter > Enterobacter dykesii. The sequence goes on along the minus strand of NZ_CP126604.1, from coordinate 309,533 downwards.
CAGCCAGACGGAGAGCGCATAGGCCAGACAAGCAGCGATTTCTGAAGGGGACATTATCCTTCCCTGGAATAAAATGTTAGTCGATGTACTTCATCGCCACCCTTGACGTCAGGCGCGTGATAAGTTCGTAAGCACTCACTTTCGTAATTTCAGCAATACGTTCGACGGGCAGCCCTTCGCCCCACATCACCACATCGTCACCGGGCTTATCCTGGGCTTCAGGCCCCAGATCGACACAAATCATGTCCATTGCCACGCGGCCAACAATCTTCACCTCGCGACCGTTGACCAGCACCGGCGTGCCCGACGGCGCGGCGCGCGGATAGCCGTCACCATAGCCCATCGCCACTACGCCGAGACGGGTGTCACGCTCGCTGGTCCAGGTACCGCCGTAGCCCACCGGCTCGCCCGCTTTATGGTCACGCACGGCAATCAGGTTAGAGACCAGCGACATGACCGGCTGGAAGCCAAAGTCCGGCCCCCAGGGCTTATTCTCCAGCGGCGACACGCCGTAGAGAATGATGCCCGGTCGCGCCCAGTCGAAATGCGACTGCGGCCACAGCAGAATCCCGCCGGATGCCGCAATCGAGCGCATCCCCGGCTTGCCTTCGCAGAAGGTGTTAAAGATATCCAGCTGGCGCTCGGTCGCACCGCACTCGGGCTCATCGGCGCGGGCGAAGTGGCTGACAATATTCACCGGCTGGCGCACGTTTTTGCACCGGCATAAACGCTGATAAAACGCTTCCGCGCTTTCCGGACGCACGCCCAGACGGTGCATGCCCGTGTCGAGCTTCATCCAGACGGTCACCGGCTCGCTCAGTTCGGCGGTTTCGAGTGCGGCGAGCTGTTCTTCGTTATGTACCGCGGTATGCAGATGCTGGTCAGCAATGGTCGGCAGATCGCTGGCTTCGAAAAAGCCTTCGAGGAGCAGAATGGGTTGGGTAATGCCGCCCGCGCGCAGGCGGAGGGCTTCTTCAAGACGGGCGACGCCAAAGGCGTCGGCATCGGGGAGCGTTCGCGCGGTCTCCAGAAGACCGTGTCCGTAAGCGTTCGCTTTCACGACTGCAACGAGCTTGCTGGCGGGCGCCAGTTCACGCAGACGTTGCAGGTTGTGTCGCAGAGCGCGGCGGTTAATAACAACAGTTGCCGCTTGCATTTGAATTCCTTAGAAATTACTCATCATCATATTGAGGACCGGCATAGTTGTCGAAACGCGACCACTGTCCGTTAAAGGTCAGACGCACCGTCCCGATTGGGCCGTTACGTTGTTTACCAATAATAATTTCGGCGATCCCTTTCAGGTCGCTGTTCTCGTGATAAACCTCATCACGGTAGATGAACATGATTAAGTCGGCATCCTGCTCGATGGAGCCGGACTCACGCAGGTCAGAGTTGACCGGGCGCTTGTCGGCGCGTTGTTCCAGGGAGCGGTTCAGCTGCGACAGCGCGACTACCGGTACGTGCAGCTCTTTGGCTAACGCCTTGAGCGAGCGGGAAATCTCCGCGATTTCCAGCGTACGGTTGTCGGAAAGCGACGGAACGCGCATCAGCTGAAGGTAGTCGATCATGATGAGGCCGATGCCGCCGTGTTCACGGGCAATACGGCGCGCGCGGGAGCGCACTTCCGTCGGCGTCAGGCCGGAGGAGTCATCGATATAGATGTTACGTTTTTCCAGCAGAATACCCATAGTGCCGGAGATGCGCGCCCAGTCTTCATCATCGAGCTGGCCGGTACGAATGCGGGTCTGATCCACGCGCGACAGCGACGCCAGAGAACGCATCATAATCTGCTCGGAGGGCATCTCAAGACTGAAGATCAGCACCGGCTTATCCTGCAACATCGCCGCGTTTTCGACGAGGTTCATCGCAAAAGTAGTTTTACCCATCGACGGACGCGCGGCGACGATAATCAAATCCGACGGCTGCAGGCCAGCGGTTTTCTTATTCAAATCGTCATAGCCGGTGTTCACACCGGTGACGCCATCGTGCGGCTGCTGGAACAACTGTTCGATACGGGCCACGGTGGCATCGAGCACATCGGCGATGTTTTTTGGACCTTCGTCTTTATTGGCGCGGCTTTCGGCGATTTTAAAGACGCGGGATTCAGCAAGGTCGAGCAGATCTTCACTGGTACGCCCCTGCGGATCAAAACCGGCCTCGGCGATCTCGTTCGCCACCGAGATCATCTCGCGGACGACGGCACGTTCGCGCACGATATCGGCATACGCGCTGATGTTCGCCGCACTAGGCGTGTTTTTTGACAGTTCCGCCAGATAGGCAAACCCGCCGCAGCTGTCGAGCTGACCAAGACGCTCCAGCGATTCCGCGAGCGTGATCAGGTCGATCGGGCTGCCCGATTCCTGCAGACGCGCCATTTCAGTAAAGATGTGGCGGTGCGGGCGGGTGTAGAAATCTTCCGCGACGACGCGCTCGGCGACGTCGTCCCAGCGTTCGTTATCCAGCATTAAACCGCCCAACACCGACTGTTCCGCTTCAATCGAGTGCGGCGGGACCTTTAACCCTGCGACCTGGAAATCACGCTCGCGAGGTTCAGTCTGTTTGTTGAAGGGTTTGTTTCCTGCCATAGTGAATGGAGTTACCGAGATAAAGAGTGGGTCGAAAGATTACCATATTTTTCTTACGGAGGGAGCATGGCAACGCGCATTGAATTCCAGAAACACGGTGGGCCAGACGTACTCAAAGCGGTGGAGTTTACCCCCACCGCGCCTGGCGAAAACGAAGTGCAGGTTGAAAACAAAGCCATAGGCATAAACTACATCGACACCTATATTCGCGGCGGTCTCTACCCGCCGCCGTCAATGCCGAGCGGCCTGGGCACTGAGGCGGCCGGTGTCGTCGTCAAAGTGGGCAGCGCGGTTAAGCATATTAAAGAGGGCGACCGCGTGGTGTATGCGCAGTCCGCGCTGGGCGCTTACAGCTCCGTTCACAACGTTCCGGCGGATAAAGCCGCCCTGCTGCCTAACGCTATCTCCTTTGAGCAGGCGGCGGCCTCGTTCCTGAAAGGTCTGACGGTTTACTACCTGCTGCGCAAAACCTATGAAATTAAGCCCGACGAGCAGTTCCTGTTCCATGCCGCAGCGGGTGGCGTCGGGCTCATCGCCTGTCAGTGGGCAAAGGCACTGGGCGCGAAGCTGATCGGCACCGTCGGAAATGCACAAAAAGCGCAGCGCGCGCTGCAGGCGGGCGCCTGGCAGGTGATTAACTATCGTGAAGAAAGCATTGTTGAGCGGCTGAAGGAGATCACCAGCGGCAAAAAAGTGCGCGTGGTGTATGACTCGGTGGGGAAAGACACGTGGGAAGCGTCGCTGGACTGTCTGCAGCGCCGAGGTCTGATGGTCAGCTTCGGCAATTCGTCAGGCGCGGTAACCGGCGTTAACCTCGGTATTCTGAATCAGAAAGGTTCGCTGTATGTGACTCGCCCTTCCCTGCAAGGATACATCACCAACCGGGAAGAACTTGAGGAAGCCAGCAACGAGCTGTTCTCGCTGATCGCCAGCGGGGTCATCAAAGTGGAGGTGTCAGATGCGCAAAAATTCGCGCTGACCGATGCGCAGCGCGCGCATGAAGTGCTGGAGAGCCGGGCGACGCAGGGGTCGAGCTTGTTGATTCCCTGAGTCCCAAAAAGAAATTGGGCTTCCCGCGGGAAGCCCTTTCTTTTTTTAGTTCGGCTGTATGTAGGGTACAGCTCGATGAATTCTTTAACGGCAGTCATAGTGACAGATTCGATAACTAAATCCTATTCTGTTCTAAGCCATGCCGCCGGAAAAGTTACAAGTATGTGACGAACCCCTCAATACATTAGTAACGGAAGCGGTTATTGCGCTGATAACTGGGCACTTTTGGCGCTTTTATCGCCCGAATCACCCACACGACCGCAATGGCCAGCAGTAGCCACGGCAGCAGTTTGATCGTCAGCGCAAACAGTCCGCCAATAAACATGACCACCGTCGCCACCACGATAGCCGCCAGAATGCCGAGCAGCGAAACGCCTGTCGCTAACAGCATGACAAAAAAGCCAATCACAAAAAGTAGTTCCAGCATGGTGCTCTCCCACGAGTTCCCGAGTAATGCAGTAAGCATTACAAGAATCATGCCAGCATTAACCTGTTGTTATTAAAGCAAAACGCCCCGCGAACGTTCGCAGGGCGTGGTGAATTTGACGAACTTTTAGCGAAAGTTATCGCTTGTCTGCCACCAGTCGCAGCGCATGTTCCAGCACCTCAATATCGGCTCCGGCTTTATGCGCATTCTCGCTCAGGTAGCGGCGCCACTGGCGCGCGCCCGGAATACCCTGGAACAGGCCAAGCATATGGCGTGTGATATGGCCGAGATACGTGCCATTGCTCAACTCGCGCTCAATGTAAGGGTACATCGCACGCACGACGGCAACCGGATCGGTGTCCGCACCTTCGATGCCAAAGATTTCGCGATCGACCGTCGCCAGAATGCCCGGGTTCTGATACGCCTCGCGCCCGACCATCACGCCATCCATATGTTCCAGATGCGCTTTGGCCTCTTCCAGCGACTTGATGCCACCGTTGATGGACATCGTCAGGTGCGGGAAGTCACGCTTCAGTTGATACACGCGCGGATAGTCCAGCGGCGGGATCTCACGGTTCTCTTTCGGGCTGAGGCCGGAGAGCCAGGCTTTTCGCGCGTGGATGATAAACATCTCGCATTCGCCTTTCCCGGATACCGTGCTGATAAAGTCGCACAGGAACTCGTAGCTGTCCTGGTCGTCAATGCCGATACGGGTTTTGACCGTGACCGGAATGGAGACCACATCGCGCATCGCCTTGATACAGTCCGCCACCAGTTGCGCATTCCCCATCAGACAGGCGCCAAACATGCCGTTTTGCACGCGGTCGGACGGGCAGCCAACGTTAAGGTTGATCTCGTCGTAGCCGCGCGCTTCTGCCAGCTTCGCGCACTGCGCCAGCGCGGCCGGATCGCTGCCGCCCAGCTGCAGGGCAACCGGATGCTCTTCTTCGCTATAGGCCAGGTAGTCTCCCTTCCCGTGGATGATTGCGCCCGTGGTCACCATTTCGGTGTACAGCAGCGTATGGCGGGAGAGCTGGCGCAGGAAGTAGCGGCAGTGTCTGTCCGTCCAGTCGAGCATCGGCGCAATGGAGAAACGGTGTGCAGGGAAAGCGGTCTGTAATTCTGACGACATGGCGAAGTTTTAAGCATCTGGTGGAAAAGGGGCGCTACTATAGCACAAAGAAAAGCCGGAGGCGCAGCGCCTCCGGCGGACTTTAGAACGTCATGCTCAGCTGAGCCCCGGCGCCCCAGGTTTCGTCCTCGCCGTACAGGCCCATCAGGTCAACATGAACGGTGCTGAACGGTGCGAAACCGACACCACCGGTAAAGACGTTGCTGTCGTTACCCTTCACGTCCGCGCGATAACCCGCACGCACCGCCAGCCAGCTGAGCGGCGTAACCTCGGCACCGACGCCCACGTACTGCGACGTATCTTCGCTCTTGAAGCCTTTGGTTTCCGTCAGATCGCCATCGGCGGTCAGCGTCACCAGGTCGTTATGCCAGGCGGCACCGGCGGTTACCAGCGGACGGATCTGATAGGTGTCTTTATAGCTCACCACTTCCCCCGTACGGCCGTTGCGGATACGAATATCTTTGGTGTCGATGTCGCGCGACATCAGGTTTTGGCCGCTCACGCCGACCGTCCAGTTCTCGCCGAAATCAGCCGCAATACCGGCATCGACGTTAAAGCCCGTGTCGTCCGTGCGGTAGCGGCTGTCGTTCCACTTGTTACTGTCGTAATCGTAGATTGACGTGGTGTAGTTATAGACCCAGGTTTTTTGCAGCTTTGGCGTAACCCCTACGGAAACCGGGACGCCGCCAAGGTCAAACTGACGGGCAACGGCAACGCCGTAGTCGGACACAATCGCCGCACGGCCAGACGCCGTTGAGTTGAGGTTTTTAGTGATCTGATCCGTGCCGTTCAGCGCAGCGTCCAGGGCAACACCGGCAGCCACCACATTGCTTCGTTGAATACCGCGCAGATAATCAATATCTTGCTGATCGATAGACGAACTCACCCGGCCATGAGCGTACCCTTTCGCCATAAAGGCCACGGAAAGCACATCGTTAGGAATACTCACGGCAAGCCCAGCGCCTGCCGTCGCGCGTGCGGTTTTGCCCTTGAGATAGTCCAGCTCATCGGCCAGATCTTTGGCCGCGCCCTGGAATTGATTAATGGAACCTAACGGATTGGTGATGACCTGAATTGGCGTAAGGTTATCAACCACATCCTTATAATGATTGATTTTGTCGTTGATGGTATCAATCTCATCCTGAAGATTGTCCTCATCCGTCACCTGGACACCAACGGCCGGCAAAATGACCGTCACATCATCGTCCGGTTTTGCCTTTGCCAGCAACGCGGGGTTGATTAACGCCCCGCTACCATAGCTCCCAGCCGCAACGCCGGTACCACCCATAGCGTCACTCCGTGATTCTGTCCAGGTATTGGCTGCTCCCGCCTGATTTGCCATAAACAAGGAAACAGCGATACTCACCACCGAAAATTTAAAATATTTTTTCACAGTATGCCCGTTATAGTCTGTTATGAAATAACCCCTGTCTGTTATCACCCAAACAGGAACGAACTATTGCTGTGAATAAGTAGTAAAAGACCCGCTATTTCTATCCCTAAGTAAAACTCCCTTACGGCCTGTTATATTTTGTGACGGCCCTCAATATTTATAGAAGAGGAAATTATTTTTTCCCAGGTTTTCCATCATGCGGTCCAAAAAACTGGGGCGGGTGGTCTACCCAGCGATCCTCACGGGTAGCGGCATACACGGGGTTAAGAGGATAGTAGATGCGGTTGTGCTTCTTGTTGGCCTCGCCAACGACCAGTAACCGCACCTCTTCGTCCGTGTTGTTGATAAAGGTGTGGCAAATACCGGTTCCGGCAGGAAACCCCACGCTGTCGCCCGGTTCAAGTTTCCATAAATAGCCATTGATCCACGCTTCTGGATGACCTTCGAGCACATAAACGAACTCTTCTTCATCGCTTTCCGCATGCGGATAGGACGTCCTGCGCCCGGGCGGTAAACGCTCGTGATGGATACCAATGCGCCCGAGCCCAAGCTTGCGCGCCAGCGGGGCACCGATAGAAAACAGCTCGTCGCTGTCGGGATAGGTCGAATCATCCGCGCCTTCTACGTCGCGCCAGTGCCGAATACAGTCAGGTTTTTTCATTGTTTATTTCCCGGTTTGTAATGGGTCAGGTATAGCACAGACTGGCGGATCTCGGCGTTTTTACCAGAACATGATAAAGTGAGGGTTTTCCGTCCTATAACATCCGGGGTGCTAAATGGATAAGTCCACAAAAGAGCTGTTAGCGCAGGCCGAAAAGCTGTGTGCGCAACGCAATGTGCGCCTGACTCCGCAGCGCCTTGAAGTCCTACGTCTGATGAGCCTGCAGCAGGGTGCCATCAGCGCCTACGATCTGCTCGATCTGCTGCGCGAAAGCGAGCCGCAGGCGAAACCACCGACCGTGTATCGCGCCCTGGATTTCCTGCTGGAACAAGGATTCGTGCATAAAGTTGAGTCCACAAACAGCTATGTGTTGTGCCATCTGTTCGATCAGCCCACCCACACATCGGCGATGTTTATCTGTGACCGCTGCGGCGTGGTGAAAGAAGAGGCTGCGGAAGGGGTGGAAGATATTATGCATACGCTGGCAGCAAAAATGGGTTTTGCCCTGCGTCATAACGTAATTGAAGCGCACGGGCTGTGTTCTGCCTGCGTGGAAGTGGAAGCCTGTCGTCATCAGGACGCGTGTCAGCACGACCACTCTATTCTTGTGAAGAAAAAACCGCGTTAACGGCAAAAGAAAAGGCGGCTCATGGCCGCCCTCAGGGTGTACTTCCTTGTACTTGCGGGTATAGCCCGGTTACCAGCGGTAGTCGTTGCGTTTTTCCCAGTCGCCCACTTCTTTTTCCGCCTGGTCTTTCGCGTAGCCGTAACGCTCCTGGATTTTACCGACAAGCTGATCGCGTTTACCTTCAATGACGGTCATATCGTCATCAGTCAGCTTACCCCACTGTTCTTTCGCTTTACCTTTGAACTGCTTCCAGTTGCCGCCGATTTCGTCTTTATTCATCATCGTGTCCTCTTAGTTAAGCGTCGGGTCGTAACGTCCGTTACGTTCTTTTCTGCTGGACGTGATAATTATTGTAGTTAAGGACTCGGCAGTTGATTTCATATTCGGAATCTTTAACCGTTACGATATATCGTGCCGCGAGGGGAGCCAGGTATTGTTCTGCCAGTGGCGCCGCCAGATAAAAGCCAGCGATAACCCACGCAGCGAGAGGAAAACGGCCAGGGCCAGCCACAAACCGTGATTACCCAGCCAGGGAAGCGTCAGCAGCGTCAGGCCGAACCCCACGGCCGCAACAGCCATGCTGTTACGCATTTCAGCTCCGCGCGTCGCCCCAATAAACATGCCGTCCAGCAGATAACACCAGACGCCGACCACCGGTAAGATGACTTGCCAGATGAGATAGTGACTCGCCAGTTCGCGTAGCGCAGGGATAGACGTCAGCAATGCAACAATCTGCTCACCAAAGCAGGCGTAAACCAGGCCGAACGCCAGCGCCACCAGCCCTGACTGGCGGCAGGCTGCCCGCCAGACGTCCCGCAGTTGCCCGCTTTCGCGCGCGCCGTACGCCTGGCCCGAATGCGCTTCTACCGCATAGGCAAAGCCATCCAGCGCGTAGGCGGTAAAGGTAAGCAGCGTCATCAATACCGCATTGACCGCGACAATTTCTGGGCCCAGTCGGGCCCCGAAAACCGTCAGCGCGCCAAAGCAGAGCTGAAGCAGCAGCGAGCGCAGCATGATATCTCGGTTAAGCGCCAGCAGCTTACGGATATTGCCGCGCCATGCGGTTTTGAGCAGCGCCAGGGAGATCCCGCGCATCACCAGCACGCGCCAGACCATCCACAAGCCAATGATAAAGGTCCCATATTCGGCAATTGCCGTCGCCAGCGCCGCGCCCCGCACGTTCATATGCAGGCCCATTACCAGCCAGACATCCAGCACAATGTTGAGAAGGTTGCCTACTACCAGCAAAATCACTGGCGCACGGGCGTACTGCACGCCCAGTAGCCAACCCAGCAGAACCAGGTTTGCCAGCGAGGCGGGCGCGCTGAGCCAGCGGATTTCAAGGAAACGGCGCGCCTGAGCCAGTACCGCCTCGCTGCCGCCGACAACATGGAGCGCAAGGTCGATCAGGGGCGCACGCAATACAATGATTAATGCTCCCGCACCAAGCGCAAGAATCAGCGGCTGGACCAGCGCGCGCGCCAGGCGCAGCGGATCTTTTGCACCATAAGCCTGTGCCGTGAGCCCGGTGGTGCTCATGCGCAAAAAGAGCAGCAGCATAAACAGGAAACTGGTTGCCGTCGCGCCAATCGCCACGCCGCCAAGATAAACAGGCGAATCAAGATGACCAATAACGGCAGTATCGACCAGACCCAGCAAGGGCACGGTGATATTGGAGAAAATCATCGGCAGAGCAAGACGCCACAATGCCTTATCTGATGCCGTCAGCAGTGACATGAAAAATACCGGAAGTGTGGAATGAAGCAGGCTACAGCGGCGCCATAGCCTGTCAGGAAGAGGTTACAGCCATTCACCGTTGCGAATGACCCCAACCGCCAGTCCTTCGATAGAGAAGTTATGTTCGCGAAGATCGACCACAATCGGGGAGAACTCGTTGTTTTCAGGCAGCAGCTGAACGGTGTTCCCCTGTTTTTTCAGACGCTTTACGGTGACTTCATCATCTATGCGCGCGACAACCACCTGGCCGTTACGAACATCTTGCGTTTTGTGCACCGCAAGCAGATCGCCATCAAGAATACCGATGTCTTTCATCGACATACCGCTAACGCGCAGCAGGAAATCAGCACTCGGTTTGAACATGCCAGGATCGACCTGGTAGTGGCCTTCAATATGCTGCTGTGCCAGTAAAGGCTCACCGGCGGCAACACGGCCTATCAGCGGAATGCCCGTCTCTTCTTCCACCAGCAGGCGGATACCGCGTGACGCGCCTGAAACAATCTCAATCACGCCTTTACGCGCCAGCGCTTTCAGGTGTTCTTCGGCAGCATTTGGAGAACGGAAACCCAGACGCTGCGCGATTTCCGCACGCGTCGGTGGCATACCCGTCTGGCCGATATGATCCCGGATGAGATCAAACACCTCTTGCTGCCTGGTCGTTAACGCTTTCATTCCGCCCCCTGGGTGTATATACAGTTATGCTGTGAGTATATACAGTCAAAGGCGATTTTGGAACCAAAAACTGCACAAAAAACCAGGGACTTAATTATTCCTCGAGGCTCATCGGAAATGTGACCAAAGCAGCGTGACCCAGGTGATAACGGCAGTGATAATCGCCAGCAACACGGCAGCAGAGCCCATGTCTTTTGCGCGGCCAGAAAGCTCGTGGAAATCTGAACCAATGCGATCGACAACGGCCTCAATAGCGCTATTAAGAATTTCCACTATCATCACCAGAAGTACGGAACCGATAAGAAGTACGCGGGTAATAGCATCAACATCAAGGAAACAGGCGACGATCACCGCGATGATAGCGGCGACGCCCTCCTGGCGAAAGGCGGCCTCGTTGGCCCATGCGGCACGGAAACCTTTCCATGAATAGCCGGCAGCTTTGATGATACGCGTTAACCCAGTGGTATTATTGGCCATTAAAAGAACCTTTTATGAAAAAAAGCGTCAGTAACAGGAACTGTAGCGCGTTTCGCTACAGCCTGAAGTATGACGGGTAACAACAGAAATTTTGCGCGCTTTCTGTTATCCTTGCGCCGCAATTGCATTATTAACCAGAGGCTTTACATCGTTTATGTCCGGCTGGCCACGAATTTACTACAAATTACTTAATTTACCATTAAGCATCCTGGTAAAAAGCAAGTCTATCCCAGCAGAACCCGCGCTGGAATTGGGGCTCGATACCTCGCGTCCTATTATGTATGTTTTGCCTTATAACTCGAAGGCAGACTTACTGACGCTTCGCGCCCAGTGTCTGGCGCATGACTTACCGGACCCGCTTGAACCGCTTGAAGTTGACGGTACGCTGCTGCCGCGCTACGTCTTCATTCACGGTGGACCGCGCGTGTTTACCTACTACACGCCAAAAGAAGAGTCCATCAAGCTGTTCCACGACTATCTTGACCTGCACCGCAGCAACCCCGATCTGGATGTGCAGATGGTGCCGGTATCGGTGATGTTTGGTCGTCGTCCGGGCCGTGAAAAAGGTGAAGAGAACCCGCCGCTGCGCATGCTTAACGGCATCCAGAAGTTCTTCGCGGTCTCCTGGCTGGGACGCGACAGCTTTGTGCGTTTCTCCCCTTCCGTTTCGCTGCGTCGAATGGCGGACGAGCACGGTACCGACAAGATCATCGCGCAAAAACTGGCGCGCGTGGCGCGTATGCACTTCGCCCGCCAGCGCCTGGCTGCCGTAGGGCCGCGTCTCCCGGCGCGTCAGGATCTGTTCAACAAGCTGCTGGCCTCCAAAGCGATTGCCCGCGCCGTTGAAGACGAAGCGCGCAGCAAGAAAATATCGCATGAGAAAGCCCAGCAGAACGCCATTGCGCTGATGGAAGAGATTGCAGCGAACTTCTCTTACGAGATGATTCGCCTGTCGGATCGTATTCTCGGCTTTACCTGGAACCGCCTGTATCAGGGCATCAACGTTCATAACGCCGAGCGCGTACGCCAGCTGGCGCACGATGGCCATGAGATTGTCTATGTTCCCTGCCACCGCAGCCACATGGACTACCTGCTTCTTTCCTACGTGCTCTATCACCAGGGGCTGGTACCGCCGCATATTGCTGCCGGTATCAACCTGAATTTCTGGCCAGCAGGTCCGATTTTCCGCCGCCTGGGCGCGTTCTTTATCCGTCGCACCTTCAAGGGCAACAAGCTCTACTCCACCGTGTTCCGCGAATATCTGGGCGAGCTGTTCAGCCGCGGCTATTCCGTTGAGTACTTCGTGGAGGGCGGTCGTTCCCGTACCGGACGCCTGCTCGATCCGAAGACCGGCACGCTGTCGATGACCATTCAGGCGATGCTGCGCGGAGGAACCCGTCCAATCACGCTGGTGCCAATCTACATTGGCTATGAGCACGTGATGGAAGTGGGCACGTACGCCAAAGAGCTGCGCGGTGCGACCAAAGAGAAAGAGAGCCTGCCGCAGATGCTGCGCGGCTTGAGCAAGCTACGCAATCTCGGTCAGGGCTACGTGAACTTCGGCGAACCGATGCCGCTGATGACGTATCTGAACCATCACGTTCCCGAGTGGCGCGAATCCATCGATCCTATCGAAGCGATTCGTCCGGCCTGGCTGACGCCAACGGTCAACGGCATCGCGTCCGAGCTGATGGTGCGCATTAACAACGCCGGTGCGGCTAACGCCATGAACCTGTGCTGTACGGCGCTTCTGGCTTCGCGTCAGCGTTCTCTGACCCGCGAACAGCTCACGGAGCAGCTGGATTGCTATCTGGACATGATGCGCAACGTGCCGTATTCCGTTGATTCAACCGTGCCTTCTGCTACCGCCAGTGAGCTTATCGATCACGCGCTGCAGATGAACAAGTTTGAAGTCGAAAAGGACACGATCGGCGACATCATCATTCTGCCGCGCGAGCAGGCAGTGCTGATGACCTACTACCGCAACAACATCACCCATATGCTGATGCTGCCGTCGCTCATGGCGGCTATCATCACCCAGCATCGCCGTATTTCGCGTCAGGAGCTATTGCGTCACGTTGAGACGCTCTATCCGATGCTGAAAGCGGAGCTGTTCCTGCGCTGGAGCAAAGACGAGCTGGCGGGCGAACTGGACAAACTGACGGAAGAGCTGCGTCGTCAGGGACTGATCACCGTCTCAAATGACGAGCTGCACATCAATCCGTCGCGTTCCCGAACCCTGCAACTGCTGGCGGCCGGCGCGCGCGAAACGCTGCAGCGCTACGCCATTACGTTCTGGCTGCTGAGTGCGAACCCGTCTATCAACCGCGGTACGCTGGAGAAAGAGAGCCGGACGCTGGCACAGCGCCTGTCCGTTCTGCATGGCATTAACGCCCCTGAGTTCTTCGACAAAGCGGTCTTCAGCTCTCTGGTCCTGACGCTGCGTGACGAAGGCTACATCAGCGATACGGGCGATGCCGAGCCGGAAGAGACCCTGAAGGTGTACCAGATGCTGGCCGAACTGATCACCTCGGACGTTCGCTTGACGATCGAGAGTGCGACGCAGGGCGAGTGATGTGAAAAAGCCGGGTGGTGGTTTCACCTGACCCGGCCTGGCATTCTGCATAATATAAAGGCCCGGTAAGCGTTAACGCTACCGGGCCTTATTTTTGAGCCTTGTTAAATCACCGCATTCAGCTCAGCAGTGTGAAAGCAATCATCCCGACAATCGCACCCGTCGTGCCGAGGATGGTTTCCATCAGCGTCCAGGTTTTCAGGGTTTGCGCTTCGGTGGCGCCGGTAAATTTACCGAACAGCCAGAAGCCCGCGTCGTTAACGTGAGAGACCACAATCGAACCGCCCGCGATACAGATAGACAGCGCGGCCATCTGCGCACCGGAGTAGTTCAGCTGTTCAATCACCGGCATCACCAGACCCACGGCGGTTAAACACGCCACGGTGGCGGAACCCTGGATGATACGTACCGCCGCAGCGAGCACGAAGCAGGTGACCGCAATCGGCAGGCCCATCCCGGTCAGCGCTTCGCCCAGAGCCGGGCCCACGCCGGAATCCACCAGCACCTGCTTGAACACGCCGCCGGCGCCGATCACCAGGAGAATAATGCCCGCCGGCTGCAGCGCGGCACCGCAGATCTCCATCACCCGGTCTTTTGGCATCCCCTGACGCATTGCCAGGCCGTAAATCGCCACCAGACACGCCACCAGGATCGCCGTGAACGGGTGACCGATAAACTCAAACCACTCGTAGGCGCTGGAACCCACCGGCACAAAGCGCGCGGCGATGGTTTTCAGACCCACGAGAACCAGCGGCAGCAGGATCAGCGACAGGCTGAAGCCGAAGGACGGCATTTTGCCCTCTCCCAGGTGCGGCTCGGTGATGTCATCCGGAATATGCAGCTCAACGTAACGGCTGATGAAGTTGCCCCACAGCGGGCCGGCAATAATCATCCCCGGAATTGCCGCGCACAGGCCAATCAGGATCATCCAGCCAAAGTCGGCGTGCATCTGGGATGCCAGCAGCATCGGCGCAGGCCCCGGCAGCAGAAACGCTGCAGCCGCCGCCACGCCCGCAAACAGCGGAATGACCAGCTTCACGAGGTTAGTACCGGTATGGCGCGCCATGGAGAACGCGACGCTTATCAGCAGCACAACGGCCACTTCGAAGAACAGCGGCAGCGCGCAAATCAATCCCGCAAGACCAATCGCGTAGTGCGCGCGGCTGTGGCCGAAGGATTTCAGCATCTTGACGGCAATCTGGTCGACCGCCCCCGTCTCGTGCAAAATCTTGCCAAACATCGCGCCCAGCGCGACCACAATCGCCAGGAAGCCCAGCGTGCCGCCCATCCCTTTTTCCATCGTCGCGGCGATCTTGTCGAGCGGCATACCGGAAAAGAGACCTGCACCTATAGAGACCACCATCAAAGCAACAAAAGCGTGCATACGCGCCTTCATCACTAAAAACAGCAGCAGCAATACCGAACCCACTGCTGTCAAAACTAGCGTTAATGTACTCAAAACTTACTGCCTTTTATTGATGACCTCGATGGTGCTGGCAACAACACCCTCCAGTGACTGATCGATATCAACCACTAAGACGTCTTTCTCGTCTTCACCCGGCTCCTGCAGCGCTTCGAACTGCGTCACCAGCATCTGGGTTTTGAAGAAGTGACCTTTACGCGCCTTCAGACGGCTTTCAATCACCTCGAAATCCCCTTTCAGGTAGATGAAAGAGAGGTTCGGGTTGCCGTCGCGCAGCAGGTCGCGGTAGGTTTTTTTCAGCGCGGAGCAGACGATCAGGGAGACTTTGTTGGTGCGCTGCATCGCGAACGCGGCGTCATTCAGCGCCTGCAACCACGGTTTGCGGTCGTCATCGTTCAGCGGCTCGCCGGAGGCCATTTTCATGATGTTGCTGCGCGGATGGAGGAAGTCGCCATCAAGAAACGCAGCCTGGAGTTGATGCGCCACTTCGCTGGCTACGGCTGATTTCCCGCTACCGGAAACGCCCATCAGGACGTAGACGTGGTGATCGTGATTAGTCGTGCTCAAAGGGTGTCCCTCAGTCAATTGTTACGGGTAACAGTTATCGGTAACATTGTCCTGCCGGGGCAAAAGAGAAGCAATATCCAAACGTGCGCGAAGTGAATAAGTGTGAGCTACTTCAAATTTGTCAGTTCAAATAGATCCACCCGGTGACAAGGTGAAACCTAAATCTAACATTTTCGGGGTAACTGCCTCACCACGAATGCGCGCCAGCAGGCGTTCTGCGCCAATGCGGCCCATACGTTCACGCGGGGTCAGGACGCTCGCCAGACGCGGCTCCATCACCTGGCCGATGTCGTGGCCGTGGAAACCGGCGATCGCCATATCATCAGGGATCTTCAGCCCCAGACGCTGACACTCAAACGCCGCGCCAACCGCCAGGTCATCGTTGGTACAGAAAATACCGTCCAGTTGCGGATACTCGCGCCGCGCCTGACGCATCAGCTCAATACCCGACGTATAGGAGGAGGACTGCTCCACCATCACGCTGTACGGGGTTAAGTTCGCGTCGAGCATCGCCTGCTCGTATCCCTTCTGTTTGATGATAGTACGTTCATCAAGACGCGCACCCAGATAGGCGATATGACGATGCCCACGGGCGATGATGGCCGCCGTCATCTGGCGCGCCGCTTCGAAGTTATCGAACCCCACGGCGATGTCGAGGCACGGCGACTGGCTGTCCATCAGCTCCACCACCGGGATACCGGCCACTTCAATCATTTTGAGCGTGCGGGCAGTGTGGGTACGTTCCGTTAAAATCAGGCCGTCAATGTTCCAGGAAAGCATCGATTCAAGACGTTCCTCTTCCAGTTCCGGCTTGTACCCGTAGTGGGCGAGCATGGTCTGATAGCCAAAAGCATCGGTGACGCTTTCAATGCCGCGCAAAACTTCGGCGAAAACCTGGTTGGTCAGGGAAGGAAGCAGGACGCCCACCGCACGGCTGGTCGCATTGGAGAGAATATCTGGCGCGCGGTTGGGGATATAACCCAGTTCATCAAGGGCAGCGGCAATCTTGCCACGTAACGCCACGGAAACCTGTTCCGGGTTACGTAAAAAACGGCTGACCGTCATTTTGGTCACACCGACGCGATCGGCGACATCCTGAAGTACGGGGCGTTTCTTTTTCATCGTCCTGAGAAATCTTGAAGTGAGAGATTTGCTCAGTTTATCACGGACAAAGCCCATCCTTCCCCTGTCAAAGGGAAGGATGGGCATTTATTTATGATTTATTACACCGGCGGCAGGTCAAACAGCAGAATTTCACTTTCGCTGTCGGCATGCACGGAGAGCGCCTGCTCATCCCAGACGGCCAGGCCATCGGCGGTTGTCGCTTTGGTGCCGTTGATGGACACTTCACCTTTCACCACCTGGATCCAGACGCGGCGGTTGGCGGCAATCTGGTGCACAGACTGTTCGTCTTTCGCCAGCGCCCAGCGGTACAGCTCCATATCCTGATGCACCTTCAGGGAACCTTCACGCGCATCCGGGGACAGCACCAGTTGTTTGCCCTGTTTCGCGTCGAAGCGGCGCTGCTCGTAGCGCGGCGTGATGCCGGTTTCTTCTGGAATGATCCAGATTTGATACAGGTGCAGTTTTTCCGTTTTGCTCGGGTTGTACTCGGAGTGACGCACCCCGGTACCCGCGCTCATAATCTGGAACTCGCCCGCCGGAACCTGCTCTTTGTTGCCCATGCTGTCCTGGTGTTCCACCGCCCCTTCCAGCACATAGGTCAGGATTTCCATGTCTTTGTGCGGGTGGGTGCCGAAGCCCTGGCCTGCATCAATCACGTCGTCGTTAATCACGCGCAGTGCGGAGAAGCCCATGAAGTTCGGGTCGTAGTAGTCGGCAAACGAGAATGAATGCCATGAGTCCAGCCAGCCATGATTCGCGTGACCACGTTCGTTTGCTTTGCGTAAGTAGATCATTGTTTCACCCTCAGTTCGTTTCGATGGAGTAAGTGTGGACGCAAACGGCCTGGGATCATAGAGGGTGAAAATTGACTCCTCTGTTCAAAAATTATGAATAAGCGCAGAGGAGCCGTTTTTGCTTATTTCGCGAGGGTTATCGTGGCAGGAGAAGCCTGCTCGAAGGCCCGCTCGAGGATTTCCAGGTTGGTCAGAACGTCAGATTCCTTGACGTAATTCGCCGTGCCGGATGTGAGGGTTTCATACAGCGCATCGTAGACGCGGCCATAATCGCCAATTTCCGGTTTCAGCTCTTCCCTGACCGTCACGCCCTCATCGTTTACGTACTCCAGCACGCCCACGGAATCGTCCGCCGCAAAGCCCGGCTCGCCCGGCATGATGTTGGCCTTCAGGCTGGTCTCCTGCTGGTCGATGCCGTATTTAATGAACGAGCCTCGGGTGCCGTGAACGATAAATTTCGGATAGTCGATTTTCACCAGATGGCTGGTTTTGACGATGGCTTTCAGGTCGCCGTAGAACAGCTGCGCTTCAAAGGTGTCGTCCGGGTTAGCTTTGTTACGCAGGCTGCGGATGTCGTATGCGACATGATCCGGTCGGCCAAACAGGGAGATGATCTGGTCCATGGTGTGCACCCCCAGACCGTAGAACGAGCCGTCCTGCGGCAGTCCGGGCTGGGTTTCCGCTACCGGACGGTAGTAATCGAAGTGGCTTTCGATTTCCACAATGTCGCCCAGCCTGCCGCTTTCAATCGCTTTTTTCGCCGTCAGGAAGCAGCTGTCAAAGCGACGGTTCTGATACGGCGTAACGGTCAGGCCTTTACTTTTCGCCAGCGCGAACAGCTCTTTTGCTTCGGCGATGGTCGGGGTGAACGGTTTTTCCACCAGCACGTTTTTACCCGCTTCCAGCGCGCGTTTCGCATAGTCAAAATGGCTGTCGGCATGGGTGCAGACAACAACCAGTTTGACCTGCGGGTCGTTAAGCACTTCATCAAGATCGCTGGTGAAATGGATATGAGAATACTGCGGGGATTGCTCTTCCGGCTTCGCGCGGCGGCGATAGATATGGGCCACATGCCAGCTGCCTTTACGGTTGAGAACATACGGCAGGTGGTAGCGGGTCGTACTTTTACCAAATCCAATAAATGCGCAATGTAGTGTCATGGCTCAGTCCTTTTGGAAGGTTACTGAGTCTAACCATAACAAAAAAAAAGCCAGCTAAAAGCTGGCTAAAGTAATACTGGAAGCAATGTGAGCAATGTCGTGCTTTCAGGTTCCCGTAGCGGTCTTCCTGAATGCAGAGCAATAATAATCATTCTCATTCGCACTTGTCCAATACTTTTTGCAAAAAATAGCGGTTGACTCAAATTTTAAAGTCATTGATGTTGGAAGGGACATTTAACTGACTGAGGAATAAGGAATGAGTGAGATAGTGATACGCCACGCGGAACCGAAAGATGCCGAAGCCTTACGCCAGAACTACATGCATCCCGGGGTGTATCACGACACGCTACAGCTACCTCATCCATCCCTTGAGTACTGGCAAGAACGTCTGATTACAAAACCAGGGCAAAGACGTCTGGTTGCCTGCATTGATGAACAAATCGTCGGCGATCTGATGCTTCAGGTGGAAGCCAGCCCGCGACGCAGCCATGTAGCAACGTTCGGTATCAGCGTTGCGGCGCACGCTCAAGGAAGCGGCGTCGGGAGCGCGCTCATGCGCGAGATGATCAACCTGTGCGACAACTGGCTGCGTATTGAACGGATTGAATTAACGGTGTTTGCCGATAACCCTTCCGCTCTCGCGCTTTACCGAAAATTTGGTTTTGAAATCGAAGGGACCGGCAGGAAATTTGCCCTGCGCAACGGCGAGTATGTGGATGCGTACTATATGGCGCGAATGAAGTAGTTTGTTGCCCTCACCCTAACCCTCTCCCACTGGAAGAGGGAATAATAAACGTAGGCCGGGTAAGGCGAAGCCGCCACCCGGCAACAACACGTTAATACCCCGCCGTCAAATCATCCACCGACCGCGGATCCGACGCGCCAAACAGCGCCCCGTCTGGCCCAACCATAATGCTCTGGGTGCTGCCCATCGCCTCCTTCACCGCCACCTTCTGCCCGCGCTGTTCAAGCAGCTTGATGGTGTCCGGGCTAAAGCCCTTCTCCACGCGCAGCTCGTCCGGCAGCCACTGGTGATGGAAACGCGGAGCGTTGGTCGCTTCGGCGACGTTCATCCCAAAGTCGATGCTGTTCACAACCATCTGCAGCACGGTAGTGATAATACGGCTGCCGCCAGGGCTCCCGGTTACCAGCCAGGTTTTTCCGTCTTTCACGACAATGGTGGGCGACATGGACGATAGCGGACGCTTCTTCGGCCCGACGGCATTCGCATCGCCGCCCACCAGCCCGTAGACGTTCGGCACGCCCGGCTTGGCAGAGAAGTCATCCATCTCGTTGTTCAGCAGAATGCCGCTGTTGCCCGCCACAATCCCGGTGCCGAAAGTGGTGTTGAGCGTGTACGTCACCGCCACCGCGTTACCGTCTTTATCCACCACCGAGAAGTGGGTGGTCTGGTTGCTTTCATACGGCGCCAGCTTGCCGGGGCGGATCTCGCTCGACGGTTTGGCCTTGTTGATGTCAATCTGATCGGCAATGGATTTGGCATACGCCTTGTTGGTCAGCGCCTGCCACGGCACCTTGACGAAGTCCGGATCGCCGAGATATTCCGACCGGTCGGCGTAGGCGCGTTTTTCCGCTTCCGCCATCACCTGCATGGCGTCCGCGCTGCCGAAGCCGAACTTGTGCATATCGAAGTTTTCAAGAATGTTGAGGATCTGCACGATGTGGATCCCACCGGAGGACGGAGGCGGCATGGAAAATACCTCGTATCCGCGATAGGTGCCGCTAATCGGCTCGCGCTCCACCGCCTTGTATTCCGCCAGATCCGCTTTGGTGATGAGCCCTCCATTCTTTTGCATCTCTTCGGCAATCTGGTCGGCAATCGCCCCTTTGTAGAAGGCGTCGGGACCGTGCTCCGCAATCAGCTCCAGGCTTTTGGCGAGGTTCTTCTGCACCAGCTTATCGCCCTTCTTCAGCGGCTCGCCGTCTTTCCAGAAGATGGCCTTGCTGTTTTCATGATTGGGAATGACTTCGCTGCCGTAGGTCTTAAGATCGTCCGCCAGCGCATCGTTCACCACAAAGCCGTCCCGCGCCAGTTTAATGGCAGGCTGCACCACCTTGTTCAGCGGCATCGTGCCGTATTTTTCCAGCGCCAGCGAGAAGCCCGCAACGGTGCCCGGCGTGCCGGTGGCGAGGTGCGAAGTCAGGGATTTTTTGCTGTCAGGGTTACCCTGATCGTCGAGGAACATATCGCGGGACGCCTGAGAAGGCGCCATTTCGCGGAAATCGATGGCGGTGGTTTTGCCGTCTTTTGTACGCAGCATCATAAAGCCGCCGCCGCCCAGGTTCCCCGCCTGCGGATGCGTTACCGCCAGCGCATAGCCGACGGCGACCGCTGCATCCACCGCGTTACCGCCCTGCCTGAGAATATCGACGCCCACTTTTGTTGCCAGCGCATCCACCGACGCCACCATGCCATGGGTTGCCCGCACGGGATGAAAAACATCTTCCTCTACGCCGTAAGAGACCGGAGGCGCCGCTGGCGGGTTGGCCGCCACGCTAAATGTACCGCCTGCCATCAGCGCGGCGATGGCGACCCAGCGCAAAAACGTTGGTTTCATCATTATTGTTCTCCAGGTGAAGGGATCCATATTCCCCGCTTAAGCCTGGTTCACAACTCCTAAAAAATCATCGTCATGGTGAAATCAGGGTAAACTTAAGAGAGACCTCAAAAGGAGGAAATGACAATGAAACGCTTACTGATTCTTACGGCGCTGATCCCGTTTGCCGCGCTCGCACAGCCGCTTAACACCATGAACAACCCGAACCAGCAGGGTTATGTCATTCCGAGCCAGCAGCGTATGCAGACGGAGATGATGAGCCAGCAACAGCAGCAGAAAGGGATGCTTAATCAGCAGCTTAAAACGCAGACCCAAATGCAGCAGCAAAGCCTGCAAAATCAGATGAACGCCAACACCCAGCGCGTTCAGCAGGGTCAGGTGCGCGAGCAGCCGCTGCCGAATAAAAACGGCGGGATGTTAGGGGGAATGACGTCGTCAGGCAGCGGACAGCAGCACATGCTGCCGCCGCAGTCGAATGGCAGTATGCTTAATCCGCAGAACTAAAGTCCGGGCCGATCAGGTCGATTGCATCGGTACAGATACTGTCCACGCCCCAGCGCAGCAGTTCGGCTGCGCGCTGGGGTTTGTTAACCGTGTAGACCAGAATATGCAGGCCCGCGTCCTTCAGCATCTTCACCCGCGCCTCATCCAGCAGCCTGTGGTTGAGATGGATAGAGACACACGCTAAGCGTGTCGTCAGCTCGCGCCAGTCCTCGCGCCACTCGTCCAGCAGCAGCCCGCGCGGCAGCTCCGGCACGGCCGCCTGTGCGGCCTCCAGCGCATCGATTTCAAATGATGACAGCAGCGGTGCGGTCATCCCTTCCCACAGCTCGCGCGCGGCCAGGGCAATAACTTTGCCCGTCAGCGGCCCGGTGCCGGTGGTCGGTTTGATTTCGATATTGGCCATCATGCCGTGCTGGCGACAGCGGTCTGCCACTTCCGCCAGCAGCGGCAGCGGTTCGCCTTTGAACTCGCCGCTGTACCAGCTTCCGGCGTCCACCTTCAGCAGATCGCGCCACGGCAGCTCGCCCGCCACGCCCCAGCCGTTGCTGGTGCGTTCGAGGTTATCGTCATGCAGCAGGAAAATTTCGCCATCTTTCGACAGCTTGGCGTCGAACTCGATCATCGTGTGACCGTAGCGCGCGCCAACGTCAATCGCCGCCAGCGTGTTTTCCGGGGCCAGCTTACCGCCGCCCCGGTGGGCGACGACGTGGGGATAAGGCCAGTTGCTCATACTCGTTGTCCTGTTTCACCGTCAAACAGGTGCAGATGGTTTTCCGGCAGGTGCAGCCACAGCGTGCTGCCGGCTTTAGGGCGCTCCTGATGTGCCAGGCGCACCACCATTTTTTGTTCGCCCCAGCGCCCGTGCGCCAGGTTATCTGCACCCAACATCTCCAGCGTGTCCATCACCAGCGGCACGCCGCCTTCCGCCTGAGAGGCTAAACCGATATGTTCCGGGCGGATACCGAGCGTCATCTTACGCCCGGCGTAGCCACGATAGTACCAGTTGATCGGCAACGCCATCCCGCTTTCCAGCTCAAAATGCGTGCCCGCGCTGCTGATACGCCCTTCCAGCAGGTTCATTGCCGGGCTGCCGATAAAGCTCGCCACAAAGCGGGTGGCCGGTTTCTCGTACACTTCCACCGGAGTGCCAATCTGCTCGGCGATGCCTTTGTTCATTACCATCACGCGCTGGGCGAGGGTCATGGCTTCGACCTGATCGTGGGTCACGTACAGGGAGGTTGTTTTCAGACGACGGTGCAGCTGCTGCAGCTCAAGACGCATCTGCACGCGCAGCTTGGCGTCGAGGTTAGACAGCGGCTCGTCGAAGAGGAATACCGCCGGGTCGCGCACGATGGCGCGCCCCATCGCCACGCGCTGGCGCTGGCCGCCGGAGAGCTCCCGCGGGCGGCGCTTCAGCAGGCCGTCGAGTTCCAGAATGCGCGCCGCTTCTTTTACGCGCTCGTCGATATGGCCTTTGCCCATGCCGCGGATTTTCAGCCCCCAGGCCATGTTCTCTTCCACGCTCATGTGCGGATAGAGGGCGTAGTTCTGGAACACCATCGCAATGCCTCTGTCTTTCGGCTCCATCTCGGTGACGCGCTGGCGGTCAATCCAGATATCCCCCGACGTCACGCGCTCCAGCCCCGCCACCATGCGCAGCAGGGTGGATTTGCCGCAGCCGGACGGGCCGACCATCACGATGAATTCCCCGTCCGCCACGTCGAGCGTGAGCGGCTGAATCACCTGGGTTTTGCCGTCCCAGCTTTTGGTTACTGCCTGAAGTTTTAAACCTGCCATCTTATTTCTCGCTATCGACCAGGCCGCGGACAAACGCGCGCTGCATGGCTAAAACAATAACTACGGGTGGGATAAGGGTGAGCAGCATCGCCGCCATCACCTGGTTCCAGAGGGTGGTGCCTTCGCCGGTGGCGATCATGCCTTTGATGCCCGCCACGGCGGTGCCGAGGTTAACGTCCTGAATAATCAGCAGCGGCCACAGGTACTGGTTCCAGCCGTAGATAAAGGTGATCACAAACAGCGCTGCAAGGTTGGTTTTCGACAGCGGCAGCACGATGTCGCGGAAGAAGCGCATCGGCGACGCGCCGTCGATACGCGCCGCTTCAATCAGCTCGTCCGGCAGGGTCATAAAGAACTGGCGGAACAGGAAGGTGGCGGTCGCCGAGGCCATCAGCGGCAGGGTTAAGCCCGCGTAGCTGTCGAGCATCTTCAGGTTGGCAATCACCTCCACCGTCGGGAATATACGCACCTCAACCGGCAGCATCAGGGTGATAAAAATCATCCAGAAAAACAGGTTGCGCAGCGGAAAACGGAACCAGACGATGGCGAAGGCCGAGAGCATCGACACCGTGATTTTGCCGACCGTAATGCCGAACGCCATGATGAAGCTGTTGAGCATCATCAGCCAGAACGGCGCGCTGTTGGCGCCCACGCCCTGGGTCCAGATGGTTTTCATGTTCTCGAAAAGATGCGTGCCTGGGATCAGCGTCATCGGCGTGTCGAACACCGCTTTGGTGTCCAGCGTGGCGGCGACAAACGCCACGTACAGCGGAAACAGGATGACGATGATCCCTAAAATCAGCATGGTATGGCTGAAAATCGTCAGCCCGCGACGGTTCTCAATCATTGGTAGCGCACCTTACTTTCAACATAGCGGAACTGCACCACCGTGAGGATGATGACGAGGAACATCAGCACGACGGACTGCGCGGCAGAGGCGGAGAGATCCAGCCCCGCAAAGCCTTCGCGATAGATCTTATAGATAAGCGTCGTGGTCGCCTGCACCGGGCCGCCTGCGGTCGCCGCGTCGATCACCGGGAAGGTATCGAAGAAGGCGTACACGAGGTTAACCACCAGCAGGAAGAAACTCACTGGGGCGATCAGCGGCAGCGACAGCCTGAAGAAACGACGAATGGGCCCTGCGCCGTCAATTGCCGCGGCTTCCACCAGCGAGCGCGGAATGGACTGCAGCGCGGCAAAGAAGAACAGGAAGTTGTAGCTGATCTGCTTCCACACCGAGGCGAACACCACCAGGAACATCGCCTGACCGCTGTTCTGGGCATGGTTCCAGTCGTAGCCGAACTCTGCCAGGAAGTGGGTAACCAACCCGCGCCCCGGGTTAAACAGGAAGATCCACAGCACGGCGGCGACAGCGGGAGCCACGGCGTAAGGCAGCAGCATCAGGGTTTGATAAATACGGCTGCCGCGCACCACGTAGTCCACCAGCGCGGCGAAAAACAGCGAGGCGACAAGGCCGCTGACGGTGACCAGCGCGCTGAACTTCATCGTCGTCCAGAAGGAATCCAGGTAGTAGCTGTCATGAAACAGCGCGGTAAAGTTGTCCAGACCAACAAACTGGCTGGAAAGCCCGAACGGGTCGACGCTTTGTACCGAGTACCACAGCGCTTCGCCCGCAGGCCAGATAAAGAAGATAACGGTGATGACCAGCTGCGGCGCGACCAACAGGTACGGAAGCCAGCGGGAACGGAACACCGGACGGGATGATGACATTGAGATTTGGTTCCTGGCGATTTCGGTTTTCTCCCTCTCCCTGTGGGAGAGGGTTGGGGTGAGGGCATCAGGCCGCATTAATCCGTAAGCCCGGAACGCTGCGCGTCACCGGGCATTTTTTTACGATTTGGTCGACTGCTCAAAGCGGCGCAGCAGTTGATTGCCGCGCTCTACCGCAGAATCCAGCGCCTGCTGTGGCGTTTTCTTCCCGGTCCACACGCTTTCCAGCTCTTCATCCACGATGGTGCGGATCTGCGGCATGTTGCCCAGGCGCAGGCCTTTGGTGAACGGCAACGGCGGCTTGTTCAGCATCTGACGCGTCGCGATGTCCGCCCCTGGGTTCTTGCTGTAGAAGCCCTGCTCGCGGGTCAGGTCGTACGCGGCTTTGGTGATCGGCAGGTAGCCGGTCTTCTGGTGCCATTCGGCGGCGTTTTCAGGCTTGGCCAGGAAGTCGAGGAACTCGGCTACGCCTTTGTAGGTGCCCTTGTCTTTACCCTGCATCACCCACAGGCTCGCCCCGCCGATGATGGCGTTCTGCGGCGCACCCTTCACGTCAGCGTCGTATGGCATCATGCCCACGCCGTAGTTGAATTTGGCGTAGTGGCGGATATCCGCCAGCGAGCCGGACGAGGCAGTGGTAATGGCGCAGTCGCCGTTGTAGAATTTCTCGGTGGATTCGTCTTTACGTCCGAAGTAGCTGAAGTCGCCCTTCTTGTTAAGATCGGCAAGCAGCGCGATGTGCTTCACCTGTTCCGGCTTGTTGAACTCCAGCACCGCGTCGGTACCGTCGAAGCCGTTGTTTTTGGTCGCAACCGGCAGGCCGTGCCAGGCGCTGAAGTTTTCAATCTGGATCCAGCCCTGCCAGCCGCTGGCGTAGCCGCACTTCATCCCCGCCGCTTTCAGCTTCGCGGTGTACTCCGCCAGGTCCTGCCAGGTTTTTGGCGGCTGCTCCGGGTCTAAACCGGCTTTTTTGAAGGCGTCTTTGTTGTAGTACAGCACAGGCGTGGAGCTGTTAAACGGCTGGGACAGCAGGTGGCCGGTTTTGGAATCGGTGTAGTAACCCGCTACGGTCGGCACGAACTGCGACTCATCGAAGTTGATGCCCGCTTCTTTGAACACTTCATAGACCGGCTTGATGGCTTTGGAAGCCATCATGGTGGCGGTACCCACTTCATAAACCTGCAACAGCGCAGGCGCGTTGCCGGTACGGAAGGCGGCGATACCCGCGCTCAGGCTCTGCTCGTAATTGCCTTTGTACACCGGCACAATTTTGTAATCCGGATGGGCGTCGTTGAAACGCTGCGCCAGGGAGTCAACTTCTTTACCCAACTCCCCTTCCATGGAATGCCAGAACGGAATGGTGGTGACAGCCATTGCGTTCGTCGCAAAAGCCAGACCCAGTGCCAGACCCAAAGCTGTGTGTCGTAACGATGTCATTGTCATCTCTCTTATTGTGCCGGATGCGCGATATCACGCGTTTTATGCTCGCGAGGTAACATGACATGCTCGAATTACAGAAAAATAACTGTTTGTTTACAGATAAGTGACAGCCAGGCGTCAGGGGGATGATGGTTGTGTGAAGGGGGAGGTTGGTTTGGGTGCTGTCTGGTGCCCTCACCCACGGGGAGAGGGAGAAAACATTAAAAAAGGCAACTTGCGTTGCCTTTTTGCTTTTACCTATCCGCCCAAATACGCGCTCCGCACCGCTTCGTTCGCCAGCAGCGCGTCGCCGGTATCCTCCAGCACCACGCGGCCGTTCTCCAGCACGTAGCCACGGTCAGCGAGCTTCAGCGCCTGGTTGGCGTTCTGCTCAACGAGGAAGATGGTCATCCCCTCTTTGCGCAGCTGCTCGATAGTGTCGAATATCTGCTGGATGATGATCGGCGCCAGACCGAGCGACGGTTCATCCAGCAGCAGCAGGCGCGGCTGGCTCATCAGCGCGCGGCCAATCGCCAGCATCTGCTGTTCACCGCCGGACATGGTGCCCGCACGCTGAATGCGGCGCTCCCACAGGCGCGGGAAGAGTTCGTACACCCACTTGATGCGGGTCTGGTATTCATCGCGATGGGCGAAGAACCCGCCCATCGCCAGGTTCTCTTCCACCGTCATGCGGGAGAAGACGCGGCGCCCTTCCGGAACAATCGCCACCGCCTCGCGCATGATTCTGGCGGTCTGCCAGTCGGTAATGTCTTTACCATCGAACACAATCCGCCCGCTGGTGGCGCGCGGGTCGCCGCACAGGGTGCCGAGCAGCGTGGTTTTGCCCGCGCCGTTGGCGCCAATCAGGGTGACGATTTCACCCTGATTGATGTGCAGGCTGACGTCGTGCAGCGCCTGGATCTTGCCGTAGTGCGCGTTGACCTTGTCGAACGTTAACATCGCTTTTTCCATCTTATGCCTCACCAAGGTATGCGCGGATCACGTCCGGGTTGTTGCGGATCTCTTCCGGCGTGCCGTTTGCCAGCGGTGTGCCCTGGTTTACCACGTAGATACGGTCCGAAATGCCCATCACCAGCTTCATGTCGTGCTCAATCAGCAGGATGGTGGTGTCGTGACTGTCGCGCAGCTCGGCGATCAGCTCGTCCAGCTCTTTGGTCTCTTTCGGGTTGAGCCCTGCCGCCGGTTCGTCGAGCATCAGGATTTCCGGCTGCGTCACCATGCAGCGCACGATCTCCAGGCGACGCTGGTCGCCGTAGGCCAGGTTGCTCGCCTGACGGTTGGCGTGCTGCAGCAGGCCAATTCGGTCGAGCCAGGTCGCCGCGCGGTCAAGCGCTTCATCCTGGGCGCGGCGGAAGGCCGGGGTTTTCAGCAGGCCGGAGAACAGCCCGGTTTTCAACTGCTGATGCTGGGCCACCAGCAGGTTCTCAATTACCGTCATCTCGCGGAACAGACGCACGTGCTGGAAGGTACGCACCACGCCCATGCGGGCGATCTGCTGGCCCGGCAGCCCTTCCAGGTGCTGATCGCGCAGCATGATGGTGCCGCCCGTCGGCTTGTAGAAGCCGGTCAGACAGTTAAAGACCGTGGTTTTCCCCGCGCCGTTCGGGCCAATCAGGGAGACAATCTCTTTCTTGTGCAGATCCAGATTCACGTTGTTGACCGCCAGCAGGCCGCCAAAACGCATCATCAAGCCGTTAACGGATAATAATGGCTGACTCATGCCTGCTCTCCTTTCGCCTGAGTGCGTTTCAGCTTCAGCTGTGGACGGGTCATCGGCAGCAGACCCTGCGGACGCCAGATCATCATCAGCACCATCAAACCACCCAGCATCAGCATGCTGTATTCGTTAAAGTCGCGCATCAGCTCGCGCGAGACCACCAGCAGGATAGCCGCGAGGATAACGGCGAACTGCGAGCCCATCCCGCCCAGCACCACAATCGCCAGCACAAAGGCGGATTCGGCAAAGGTGAACGATTCCGGGCTAACGAAGCCCTGACGCGCGGCAAACAGCGTTCCGGCGAAACCGGCAAATGCGGCGCTGATGGTAAACGCGGTCAGCTTGATGCGGGTCGGGTTCAGGCCCAGAGAGCGGCAGGCGATCTCATCTTCACGCAGCGCTTCCCACGCGCGGCCCAGCGGCATGCGCAGCAGACGGTTGATCACAAACAGGGTAATCACCACCAGCAGCAGCGCCACCAGATAGAGCCAGATCACGCGGTCGGACGGGTCATACTTCACGCCGAAGAAGTTGCTGAAGGTATCCCAGCCGCCTTCGCGGGCGGTACGGCTAAATTCCAGTCCGAAGAAGGTCGGTTTCGGGATCTGGCTGATGCCGTTCGGGCCGCCGGTCACTTCGGTGTTGTTCAGCAGCAGGATACGGACGATTTCACCGAAGCCTAAGGTCACAATCGCCAGGTAGTCACCGCGCAGGCGCAGCACCGGGAAGCCGAGCAGAAAGCCTGCGGCGGCTGAAACCAGCCCCGCCAGCGGCAGGCAGGTCCAGAAGCCGAGACCGTAATAGTGGTTCAGCAGCGCGAAAGTGTAAGCTCCGATGGCGTAGAAGCCGCCGTAGCCCAGCACCAGCAGGCCCGAGAGCCCCACGACCACGTTCAGACCGAGGCCGAGAATCACGTAGATCATGGTCAGAGTGGCGATATCCACGGTGCCGCGAGACACCACAAACGGCCACGCCACGGCGGCCACCAGCAGCGCCGCGAGGAACAGCTTCTGCTTAACGGTAGACCCGTCGATTGCCGGCAGGACGAACTTCGGTCCGGAGACGTTTTTCAGCGTCTTCTGGAACAGCGGACGCAGCAGCTGGAACAGAAACACCACGGCCGTGCCGATAAACACCCACTGCCAGCGGATGTCGGGGGCGGTATCCACCACCAGCTTCGTGCCGTCCAGACCTAACTGGACGCCCATAAAGACGCCCGCCAGCACGAAGAACATGGCGGCAGAGAGCAGCGCCATTGCAAAATGCATCGGTTTCATACTTTCTCTACCTCCGGACGACCCAGAATACCGGTAGGCATCACCAGCAGAACCAGAATCAGCAGTGCAAACGACACCACATCTTTATATTCCGTGCTCAGATACGCCGAGGAGAGCGCTTCCGCCACGCCCAGGATCAGGCCGCCAATCATCGCGCCCGGAATACTGCCGATACCGCCCAGTACCGCCGCGGTGAAGGCTTTCATCCCGGCCATAAAGCCGATGTACGGGTTGATCACGCCGTAGAACTGGCCGAGCAGCACGCCCGCCACCGCCGCCATCGCTGCGCCAATGACGAAGGTCAGGGCAATCACGCGGTCGGTGTTAATGCCGAGCAGGCTCGCCATCTTCAGGTCTTCTGCGCACGCGCGGCAGGCGCGTCCCATACGCGAGTAGCGGATGAACAGCGTCAGGGCGAGCATCGCAATAAAGGTCACGACCCAGATAACCAGCTGCATGGTGGTGATAGAGGCAGAGAAGTTTTCGCTGGCCCCCACGATCCACTGGCCGTTAAACAGGCTTGGCAGCGCCACGTCGCGCGAGCCTTCGGTCAGGCTGACGTAGTTTTGCAGGAAAATGGACATACCGATCGCGGAGATCAGCGCAATCAGGCGCTTGGAGCTGCGCACCGGCCGGTAGGCCACGCGCTCGATGCTCCAGCCGTAGGCGCTGGCAATCACAATCGCGCCGACAAACCCGGCGGCGACCAGCAGCCAGCTGCTGTCGATGCCCATCATCATCAGCGCGGCGATAATCATAAAGGAGACGTAGCTACCGATCATGTACACCTCGCCGTGGGCGAAGTTGATCATGCCGATAATGCCGTAAACCATCGTATAGCCGATGGCAATCAGCGCGTAGGTGCTTCCCAGCGTGACGCCGTTAAACATCTGCTGCAGGAAATAGAGAAACTGCTCGGACATATGCAAACCTTTTTATACCCGCCCGTCATGCCGGGCGGTGGGATAATTATTTGGCGGCCGAGGATGAACCGTCGGCGTGCCACTTAAAGACACCAAACTCAAATCCCTTCAGATCGCCTTTCTCATCCCAGTTCAGCGGCCCAATCACGGTGTTCGCCCCGTGCGCTTTTAAATCTTTCACCAGATCCAGCGGTTCTTTGCTGCCGGAGCGTTCCAGCGCGGTGGCCAGAGACTGTACGGCCGCGTAGGTGATCCAGACGTACGGACCACTCGGATCTTTCTTCTGCGCCTTGAGCGCATCCACGATAGCCTTGTTGGCCGGATCCTGGTCATAGCGTTTTGGCATCGTCACCAGCATGCCTTCGGCAGAATCCCCCGCGATGTTTGACAGGGATGCATTGCCCACGCCCTCTGGCCCCATAAACTGGGTCTTCAGACCGGTGGCGCGCGCCTGACGCAGCATCTGGCCCATCTCCGGGTAGTAGCCACCGTAGTAAACGAAGTCGATATTCTCTTTTTGCAGGCGAGCAATCAGCGCGGAGAAGTCTTTCTCACCGGCGGTAATGCCGTCGAAGAAGACGATGTTCGCGCCGCCTTTTTTCAGGCCGTCCTGCACGGAGCGCGCCAGGCCTTCGCCGTACTGCTGTTTGTCATGAATAATGGCAATGCGCTGTGGCTTAACGGTCTCGAGAATGTATTTGGCGGCGGTTGGCCCCTGCGAGGAGTCCAGACCGGCGGTACGCATAATGTGCTGGTAGCCGCGCTGGGTCAGCTCCGGGTTAGTTGCGCCCGGGGTGATCATCAGAATGCCTTCGTCTTCGTAAATATCAGACGCCGGCTGCGTGGAGGATGAGCACAGGTGGCCGATCACATACTGAATACCGTCGTTAACGATTTTGTTGGCGACCGCGACGGCCTGTTTAGGATCGCAGGCGTCGTCATATTCCACGCCTACCAGCTTGTCGCCTTTGATGCCGCCCTTAGCATTGATGTCTTTGATGGCCTGGCGCGCGCCGTTGAACTCCATGTCACCCCACTGGGCAACAGGGCCGGACATCGCGCCCACTACCGCAACCTTAATGTCCTCCGCCATGGCGGCATGCGAGATCGACAGTGCGACCATCCCCGCGATTAACGTCTTCGCGTTCCTTTTCATCTCTGAATCCCCATTCGTGATGTCGTGTTTATATTTTGTTTTATTATGGTTAAAAAGCATTCTGTACTTTTAATGAACAACGCTATTTTTACCAGTGCCTTTAATGGTTTAGCGCAGTTTTTTGTCAAAAACCAGACTAAAATCTCTATTTTTCAGGCGATTAAGCAAAGATAATATTCTGAAATCAGGCAGAGATAAACAAATAAAAGTGCAGTTTGCAGCATAAAATAACGGTACAAAGCGCCGAATAAATCACTACCATTCAGGTTAAAATTCTGCTTATTTTTCGATCCATGTGTTTTCAAACTGCCCATCGCGTTGCCAAAAAACTAATCACCTGGTTAATGAGAATAAAAAGAGGAAGCCGCTGAGTGAATAAATTGAGTACACTGCCTCTACTCAATTTGATTTGGACAAGTAGCTAATGAAACTGACTATCGTGCGTCTGGTGACCTTTAGCGACCAGGATCATATCGACCTGGGCAAGATCTGGCCGGAATATTCCCCTTCATCGCTGCGCGTTGATGAGACCCACCGCATTTACGCCGCGCGTTTTAACGAACGCCTGCTGGCAGCGGTTCGCGTCACTCTGAGCGGTACGGAAGGGGCGCTGGACTCGCTGCGCGTACGTGACGTCACCCGTCGTCGCGGCGTGGGACAGTATTTAATTGAAGAAGTGATCCGCGAAAATCCGAGCGTGACCTCATGGTGGATGGCTGACGTGGGCGTGGAAGACCGCGGCGTGATGGCGGCGTTTATGCAGGCGTTAGGGTTTATGGCGCAGGAGAGCGGGTGGGAGAAGCGCCAGGGCTGATTAGTGCGGCCTGATGCCCTCACCCCGGCCCTCTCCCACGGGGAGAGGGTGAAAACATTAAAAAAGGCAACTTACGTTGCCTTTTTGCTTTTATTTTGCGTCAGTCGCCGTGCCGTTAGCATGCCAGTCAAACACGCCGAACTCGAAGCCCTTCAGGTCTCCCTTCGCGTCCCAGGAGAGTGGTCCCATGACGGTCTGGACCGTGTTCGCTTTCAGCCAGGTGGCAATCTCAGCCGGATCGGCCGACTGGTTCAGGCCCGCCTGCAGAGACTGCAGCGCCGCGTAGGTGGTCCAGACGAACGCGCCGCTTGGATCCTGTTTCTTCGCCTTGATGGCATCTACGATAGGTTTGTTCGCAGGGACCTGGTCGTAGTTCTTCGGTTTGGTCACCAGCAGGCCTTCAGCTGATTCACCCGCGATGTTAGACAGGGATACGTTCGCCACGCCTTCCGGGCCCATAAACTGGGTTTTCAGGCCCGCAGCGCGCGCCTGGCGAAGGATCTGGCCCATTTCCGGATGGTAGCCACCGTAGTAAACGAAATCAATATTCTCTTTCTTCAGACGCGCCACCAGGGTGGAGAAGTCTTTCTCACCGGCGGTGATCCCGTCGAAGAACACCACGTCGGCATTGGCTTTCTTGAGGTTGTCCTGCACTGAACGCGCCAGACCTTCACCGTACTGCTGCTTGTCATGAACGATAGCAATGCGCTTCGGCTTCACTTTTTCAACGATGTATTTCGCCGCGGTTGGGCCCTGGTCAGAGTCCAGGCCGGTGGTGCGCAGGATGAGCTTATAACCCCGCGACGTCAGCTCCGGTGCGGTCGCTGCCGGGGTGATCATCAGAATACCTTCGTCTTCGTAGATGTCAGACGCAGGCTGAGTAGAGGAAGAGCACAGGTGACCGATAACGTATTTGATCCCGTCGTTCACCACTTTGTTCGCGACCGCGACCGCTTGTTTCGGGTCACAGGCATCATCATATTTTACGATCTGCAGTTTTTCGCCCTTGATACCGCCCTTAGCATTAATGTCTGCAACCGCCTGTTCAGCGCCGGTAAACTCCTGGTCGCCGTACTGTGCTACCGGACCGGACATCGCGCCAACTACAGCCACCTTGATGTCTGCCTGTGCCATGGTGCTGAATGCCAACGCGATACATCCTGCCAGTAACGCTTTACCCTTCATGTTCATCCTGAGATTCCCCATTATTATGGTTATTACGATTGTTGTGATGTTGTTGTGCAGCGCTTTATGTCAGTTATAGGTGTGCTGTCCGCGCTTTTTCAGCATACTCTGCTAAAACATACCCGATTTTTATGATTTTGGAATAGCTAATTTGAAATGAATATATGATAGGCCCGGCAGGGATTTTCGCCGGGCATATGGCTTTAACGTGTCAGCGACGCGGAGATAATGTCCAGCGCTTTACGGAACTGCGCTTCGGGGATCGTCAGCGGATACAGGAAACGAATGACGTTGCCGTAGACGCCGCAGCTCAGAAGAAGCAGCCCTTCCTGCAGCGCGCGCTCCTGCACCTGGCGGGTAAACTCCGGAGAAGGCTGGCCCGTTTGCGGGTCGTTAAACTCCACCGCCACCATCGAGCCCTGGGCGCGAATGTCAGCGATATACGGGCAGTGTTCCTTTGCTTTGTTCAGCACTTCCACCAGGTGATGGCCAAGATGCGCCGAGCGCGTGCAGAGATCCTCTTCATCAATCACGTCGAGCACGGCATGCGCCGCGGCAATCGCCAGCGGGTTTCCGGCGTAGGTACCGCCCAGCCCGCCCGGTGCAGGAGCGTCCATGACCGCTGCCCGGCCCGACACCGCTGAGAGCGGCATCCCGCCCGCCAGGCTTTTCGCCATGGTGATCAGATCGGGCTTCACGCAGTGGTGTTCCATCGAGAACAGCTTGCCGGTACGGGCAAAGCCGCTTTGCACCTCGTCGGCAATCAGCAAAATACCGTGGGTGTCGCACAGGGCGCGCAGCGCCTGCATAAAATCAGCTGGCGCAATGTTGAAACCGCCCTCTCCCTGAACCGGTTCGAGAATAATGGCCGCGACCTGGTCAGGTGCGATATCCGCTTTAAAGATACGTTCCAGGCTTTTCAACGCTTCCGCCGTGCTGACGCCGTGCAGTTCATTCGGATACTGCGCGTGATAAACCGAACCGGGGAACGGGCCAAAGCCGAGCTTGTACGGCGCAACTTTGCCGGTCAGCGCCATGGTCATAAAGGTGCGGCCGTGGAACGCGCCGCCAAAGGTGATAAGGCCAGGACGTTTGGTGTACGCCCGGGCAATTTTGACCGCGTTTTCGACCGCCTCAGCCCCCGTGGAGAAGAACGCGGTTTTGGCCGGACCGTCAACGGGCACGCGCTGGTTGATGCGCTCGGCAAGCGCCACATAGCCTTCATACGGCACGATCTGGTACGCCGTATGGGTAAAGGCGTGGAGTTGTTTTTCGATGGCGGAAATGACTTTGGGATGGCGATGGCCGGTATTCAGCACCGCGATCCCGGCGGCGAAGTCGATGTACTCGTTGCCTTCCACGTCCCACACCGTGGCGTTTTCAGCTTTATCGGCATAGAAGTTACACAT
Organism: Enterobacter dykesii; assembly: GCF_008364625.2. NCBI lineage: Bacteria > Pseudomonadati > Pseudomonadota > Gammaproteobacteria > Enterobacterales > Enterobacteriaceae > Enterobacter > Enterobacter dykesii. The sequence continues at coordinate 274,595 of NZ_CP126604.1, read as the reverse complement.
CACGCCGATGCCGCGCGGCGTCGCCTGTAAACGCCGGTCGTTCAGTTCGTTATTTTTCACCCTGTCCCCCTGAGAAAGTCGCCTGCTTAGCGCATCAGTAAGTGTTTGCCAGGGGGAGAGAATTCGCCAGAGCGGGCGCTAAAAAAACAAAACCCCCAGACTTTCATCCAGGGGTTCTCGGTGTACTTCGCGGAAATTACGCTTCGATAGCGGCGCGAAGTTTTTTCATGGCGTTCTTTTCAAGCTGACGGACACGTTCCGCAGAAACGCCGTAGCGGTCGGCCAGCTCCTGCAGCGTGGACTTGTTGTCTTCGTCCAGCCAGCGGGCGCGGATAATATCCTGGCTACGTTCGTCGAGGCCTTCCATCGCATGGGTCAGCTTGTTCGCGGCCTGATCTTCCCAGTTGTCCTCTTCGATGCCGTCAGCAAAGTTAGAGGTTTTATCCTGCAGATACAGAACCGGGGCCATCGGCTGGCTGTCAGATGCGTCGTCGTCGGAGGACATATCAAAGGTCATGTCCTGCGCGGCCATACGGGATTCCATCTCACGCACGTCTTTGCTGGTTACGCCCAGCTCGCGCGCCACCATTTCCACTTCATCCTGGTTGAACCAGCCCAGACGCTGCTTGGTTTTACGCAGGTTAAAGAACAGTTTACGCTGCGCTTTTGTCGTGGCGACCTTCACGATACGCCAGTTGCGCAGCACGTATTCGTGAATTTCTGCTTTGATCCAGTGTACGGCGAAGGAGACCAGTCGCACACCCACTTCCGGGTTGAAGCGACGTACAGCCTTCATCAGACCGATGTTACCTTCCTGAATCAAGTCCGCCTGCGGCAGGCCGTAGCCCGCATAATTACGAGCAACGTGAACAACAAAGCGCAGGTGAGACAGGATCAGCGTCTTAGCTGCTTCCAGATCGCCCTGGTAATGCAGCTTTTCAGCAAGCTCCTTTTCTTCCTCGGCCGTTAACATCGGCCAGGTGTTCGCAGCCCGGATGTAAGATTCCAGGTTACCAACAGGGGCTAAAGCTAAAGTTTGCATTTCTTTGGTCATTCATTCCTCTCAATGTTTCTTCTGGTCCAGGTTGTCCCCGTCAGGCAACAACCATGCCAAAGCGTTTGAGCAACGAGATTAGCATTCACTCTTTTATCAGACAGTGATTTTATCCACAAGTTCCAGGTGCAACGGTGAATAAATTACGCACAAATTGTGACATGGAGATGATAACAGGGGAAGCGACAACAGGGACGCTTTCCCTGCAGAGCGAACTTATCGGTGCAGGGAAAGATTATATCACGCTTTTATTAGTCGGGAGTAAAGTGACGTAAATGTTGAACGGTTGCCAGCCAGGCTGCCACCCACCCAATCATCGAGCAAACCAGCAGCAGTAACAGGCACTCATCGAAGCCTAAGCCACTGATATCAAACTTCGTTCCGAAAACCTGCGCCACTTCAGTGACGGCAGACGAGAGCCGCAGCACCAAAATTTCTGACAATATCAGTGAAAGAAATGCACCGGAAAAACCGAGCAGTGCGCCGCCGTAAAGGAACGGTCGAAGGATGAAGCCATCCGTCGCACCAATCAGTTTCTGCACGTTGATGGTATCGCGACGGGCAAAGATGCTCAGGCGCACGCTGTTGCCGATGACGAGGAAGACCGCCGCCACCATCAGCACGCCAATCATCGCCGCGACGCGTCCTACCAGCCCGGTCAGGGCTGAGAGACGCGCAAACCAGCTGTCGTCCATGCGCACTTCATCAATGCCCTTAATGCGCGTGATGCGATCGCGCAGGGTGTTAAGCGAATCGGTCCCCTGGAAATCCAGCTTCGGGATCACCACCGCCACGGCGGGCAGCGGGTTCTCTTCAAGCATATCCAGCGCGCCGCCAAAACCAGACCAGTTACGGAACTCGCCCAGGGCGTCTTCACGCGAGAGATAGTTGACCTTCTCCACGCCCTGCTCGGCCTGGATTTGCCCAACCACCTGCGCGGCGGCGTTATCGTCGAGGGCTTTATCCAGATAGACCGTGATTTGCGGAGATGGATAATACTGTGAGGCCGCCTGGTTGACGTTTTTATAGACCATATAGCAGACGCTTGGCAGCGTCAGGGAGATGGCGATCACCATCACCGTCAGGAACGTCGCCAGCGGTTTGCTTTTCAGGTCCTGCAGCGCGCCGTGGAAAGCGTAGCGCACCTGCTCGTTGAACACGTTGGTTTTACGGGAGGCCGGTTTTGGCGCGGCCTTCTGGCGCTTCGGCGCATTACGATTGCCATCACCACCGCCCTGCGGCTTACGGAAACGGTCAAACCGGTTTCCGAACTGCCGAATCTGGTTTATTGCATCACGCTTATTCACCGTGGCCTCCGTGCAAATGACCGTCGCTCAGGGACAGCATGCGGTACGAACGGCGGGAAATGAGCCCGATGTCGTGCGTCGCCATCAATACCGTGACCCCTACGCGGTTGAATTCCTCAAACAGACGCAAAATCCCTTCGGACAGAGCATCGTCCAGGTTACCGGTCGGTTCATCCGCCAGCAGTACGGCAGGCTTGTTCACCACCGCGCGGGCGATGCCCACGCGCTGCTGTTCACCGCCGGAGAGCTGGATCGGGAAGTTCTTCGCTTTGTCCAGCAGCCCGACCTTATCCAGCGCCGCAGAGACGCGACGGCGGATATCGTCATAGCTGGCGCCGGCAATAATCAGCGGAATGGCCACGTTATCGAAAACGGTGCGATCCATCAGCAGGTGGTGATCCTGGAAAATCATGCCGATCTGACGACGCAGGAACGGCACTTCGCGGTTTTTCAGGCGGCTGATCTCATGGCCGCCGAAAAAGATTTTCCCGGCGCTTGGCCGCTCGATCCCACAGATAAGCTTGAGCAGGGTACTTTTCCCCGCGCCGGAATGGCCGGTCAGGAATGCCATCTCGCCCGGCTGCAGGTGGAATGTCACCCCCTGCAGCGCTTGTCTCCCACCGAGATAGGCCTTGCTGACGTGTTCAAAGCGAATCATTGTTAGTCCTCTCGGGCAAATAATGCCTCAATAAAGTCGTCCGCCTTAAACGGACGCAAATCCTCAATACGCTCGCCCACACCGATGTAGCGGATAGGAATGCCGAACTGGTCGGCCACGGAGAAGATCACCCCGCCTTTCGCGGTGCCGTCCAGCTTGGTCAGCGCGATCCCCGTCAGTCCTACCGCTTCAGTGAACAGCTTCGCCTGGCTGATGGCGTTCTGTCCGGTGCTGGCATCAATGGTCAGCATAATTTCATGCGGTGCGTCTTCGTCCAGCTTCTTCATGACGCGAACGATTTTCTTCAACTCTTCCATCAGGTGCGATTTGTTCTGCAAACGCCCTGCGGTATCGGCAATCAGCACGTCCACGTTGCGCGCCTTCGCCGCCTGGATGGCATCGAAGATCACGGACGCGGAGTCAGCGCCGGTATGCTGGGCAATCACCGGAATGTTGTTGCGCTGGCCCCAGACCTGCAGCTGCTCAACCGCTGCCGCGCGGAAGGTATCGCCCGCCGCCAGCATCACCGATTTGCCCTGCTGTTCGAACTGACGCGCCAGCTTGCCGATGGTGGTGGTTTTACCCACGCCGTTCACGCCGACCATCAGAATAACAAATGGCGTTTTGCCTTCAATATTAAGCGGTTCGTCAACTTTTGCGAGAATTTCACCCATCTCGTCTTTCAGCAGACCGTACAACGCTTCAGCGTCGCGCAGCTGTTTACGGCTCGCCCCTTCGGTCAGGTTGGCGATGATCTTACGGGTGGTTTCCACGCCGACGTCCGCAATCAGCAGCTGTTCTTCCAGCTCTTCAAAGAGATCGTCGTCGATCTTCTTGCCGCGGAACAGACTGATAAATCCGGAACCTAAGTTTTCTTTGGTTTTGAGCAGGCTGCGCTTCAGGCGCGCGAAGAAACCTTCTTTGGTCGGTTTTTCCTGCTCCTGAACGATCTCGTCTTCGGCCTGCTCTTCCACCGGCACGACGATGACCGCTTCTTCCGCGGCTTGTGCTGCCAGCGCCTGGGCTTCCAGCTCTTCGTCGGTCAGCTCTGGCTCGAGTGCAGCTTCTTCTTCCACCGCCTCAACAATTTCAACGGTTTCCGCTTCCGCCTGCCACTCTTCGGCAGAGGCCTCTTCGGCCTTCACCTCTTCCGGCAGCGGCAGCTCTTCGTGCTCGATAACGGCCTGTGGCGCTTCGATAGCGGCTTCTACGACAACCGGTTCTGGCTTCTCGCTCTCCTGAACCTGTTCCGTGACCTCAACCACCTCTTGTGCAAAGGTTTCAATCTCTTCTTTGCTGTGCGCCGTCTCTTCCGCATCGACTACCGCGGCGGTTTCTACAGGCGTTTCAGGCTGCGACTGCTCTTCAACGGCTTGTTGCTCTTCGGTTTTCTGTTCTGTTTCTTGCTCTTTTTCACCGAAGCCCAGCCAGGAAAAGAAGCCACGTTTTTTTTGTTTTGCCATCTGCGACTACACTCCTCGCGGCGCTATATACATGGAAGCTAAAAAAATGATGAAATAGTCTAACACTTTACTTAATTGACATCACCGCCCGCAATCGCAGGCCAATTGTTAACAGAGCTTTCCTGAGATGAAGAAACCCAACCGCGCCCCGGCCGGTCAAATTCGTATTATCGGCGGTCAGTGGCGAGGCCGGAAATTACCGGTGCCGGACAGCCCCGGTTTACGCCCTACTACCGACCGCGTGCGCGAGACGCTTTTTAACTGGCTGGCCCCGTCAATGGTAGACGCCCACTGCCTGGACTGCTTCGCCGGAAGCGGCGCGCTCGGACTGGAAGCGCTGTCGCGCTATGCCGCCAGCGCCACGCTGCTGGAGATGGAGCGCGGCGTTGCACAGACGCTGCAGCAAAATCTGGCGACGCTGAAAGCGAGCAACGCCAAAGTCGTGAACACCAACACGCTGAGTTTTCTTGCGCAGAAAGGCACGCCGCACACCGTGGTGTTTGTCGATCCACCGTTCCGCAAGGGGCTGCTGGAAGAGACGTTATCCCTGCTGGAGCAAAACGGCTGGCTGGCGGATGACGCGCTAATTTACGTTGAAAGCGAAGTGGAAAACGGTTTACCGCCGGTTCCCGCCCACTGGGATTTGCACCGCGAAAAGGTCGCTGGTCAGGTGGCCTATCGTCTTTATCACCGTCAGGCACAAGGAGGCTCCGATGCCGGTACTGATTAACCTGGGACGTTTGCTGATGCTGGGCGTCTGGGCGTTCCTGATTCTGAATCTGGTGCACCCGTTCCCGCGCCCGATGAACATTTTCGTTAACGTCGCGCTGATTTTCACATCGTTCATGCACGCCCTGCAGATGGTGATGCTGAAAAACGGCCTGCCGAAAGACGGCCCGCAGATGACGGGCTGGCAGCAGCTTCGCGTATTTATTTTCGGCGTGTTTGAACTGCTGGTGTGGATGAAGAAGTTTAAGGCGCAGGTGAAGAAGTAAGGTACGGCCTGATGGCCTCACTCTAACCCTCTCCCACAGGGAGAGGGGACCGTGCGTGCATTATTCCGTCCTGAACCCTTCAAACCGCGTCCCTTTGAAGCTCAGCGTTCCTTTCTCCCCCACCGTCAGCTGATGGTACTGCTGCGCCTCCAGGCGGAAGGTCATCTCCAGGCCGCCCGTTTCCGGCCTAAAGCTCGCCTCATAGCGCATTGCTATGCCCGCAGGCGTCACCTGCTGCTGGCGCGAGCGGCGATCGTTGAGCGGTTTCTCGCGTTTGTTGGTCACCACCACGCGCTTTTGCATCAGCGGTGCGGCATCGTTATCCGCCTTCTCGCGGCGCTGCTGCACGAAACGGAACGAGGCGGCAATGACGATAATCGCCACCACGATAATGAAAAAAAGCGGCATCTTGCTCATTCGACAATCCCATCAGATTTTGCGGAATTCAGGATACCTTGCCTCCCCCGCCATTGCCAAACGCCCGCCCGCGTCACTACACTGGATCAGAAACTGATTATTCAGACTTAACAGATACAGGGAGTTAATATGCTTTGGTCATTTATCGCTGTCTGTTTTTCCGCATGGCTTTATGTCGATGCGTCGTACCGCGGTCCCACCTGGCAGCGCTGGTTGTTTAAACCGGTCACGCTGTTGCTCCTGCTGCTGCTGGCCTGGCAAGCGCCGATGTTTAACGCCGTCAGCTATCTGGTGCTCGCCGGGCTGTGTGCATCCCTGATTGGCGATGCCTTAACCCTGCTGCCGCGCCAGCGCTTGCTGTACGCCGTTGGGGCGTTTTTCCTCTCCCATCTGCTGTATACCATCTACTTTGCCAGCCAGATGACGCTCTCCTTCTTCTGGCCGCTACCGCTGGTGCTGCTGGTGATTGGCGCGCTGCTGATTGCGGTGATCTGGTCACGACTGGAAGAGATGCGTTTGCCGGTCTGTACGTTTATCGCCATGACGCTGGTGATGGTGTGGCTGGCGGGCGAGCTGTGGTTCTTCCGTCCGACCGCTCCGGCGATGTCCGCGTTCTTCGGCGCCGCGCTGCTGCTGATCGGGAATGTCGTGTGGCTGGGCAGCCACTATCGCCGCCGCTTCCGGGCGGATAACGCGATAGCATCCGCGTGTTACTTTGCCGGGCATTTCCTGATTGTGCGTTCGCTGTATATCTAAATAGCGCTTGACTCTGGAGTCGACTCCAGAGTGTATGCTGCGGTTAATGAGAAAATTATCATTGCCGGAGACTGCCATGTCGACTCCAGAAATACCTAAAAAAGTTCCTCAATTCTCGGCACTTAAGCTCAGCCCGGTGCCGTCAAAAGACGACTGCTGCTGCGAAGGCGCGTGCGAAACGCCAACTCAAACGCTTCCTGAAAGCGGCAACCGCTACAGCTGGGTCGTCAACGGCATGGACTGCGCGGCCTGCGCCCGTAAGGTGGAAAACGCCGTCAAGCAGGTGCCGGGCGTGAGTCACGTTCAGGTGCTGTTCGCCACCGAAAAGCTGCTGGTTAGCGCCGATACCGACGTCAGCAAACAGGTTGAAGCCGCCGTCAGCAAGGCGGGCTATACCCTGCGCAGCGAAACGACGCCCGTTGAAAAAGCCTCCACCCTGAAAGAAAACCTGCCGCTCGTTACCCTCATCATCATGATGGCCCTGAGCTGGGGGCTGGAGCAGATTAACCATCCGTTCGGCAATCTGGCATTTATCGCCACCACGCTGGTCGGCCTGTTCCCGATTGCCCGTCAGGCGCTGCGCCTGATGAAAAGCGGCAGCTGGTTTGCCATCGAAACGCTGATGAGCGTGGCGGCGATCGGCGCGCTGTTCATTGGCGCGACGGCAGAAGCGGCGATGGTACTGCTGCTGTTCTTAATCGGCGAACGCCTTGAGGGCTGGGCGGCGAGCCGGGCGCGTAAAGGGGTCAGCGCGCTGATGGCGCTGAAGCCGGAAACCGCCACTCGCGTGGTAAACGGCACGCGTGAAACGGTCGCCATTAACACGCTACGCCCGGGCGACGTGATTGAGGTGGCCGCAGGGGGGCGTCTGCCTGCAGACGGCGCGCTGCTTACCGCCACCGCGAGCTTTGATGAAAGCGCCCTGACCGGGGAATCCATTCCGGTAGAGCGCGCCGCGGGTGAAAAAGTGCCTGCTGGCGCCACCAGCGTCGACCGTCTGGTGCAGCTCACCGTGCTTTCCGAGCCGGGCGACAGCGCCATCGACCGTATCCTGAAGCTGATTGAAGAGGCAGAGGAGCGCCGCGCGCCGGTCGAACGCTTTATCGATCGCTTCAGCCGGATTTATACCCCTGCCATCATGCTGGTTGCCCTGCTGGTCACCGTCGTTCCGCCGCTGTTCTTTGACGCGCCGTGGGAGGGCTGGATTTATAAAGGGCTGACGCTGCTGCTGATCGGCTGCCCGTGCGCGCTGGTGATTTCCACCCCGGCGGCGATTACCTCAGGTCTGGCGGCAGCTGCACGTCGCGGGGCGCTGATTAAGGGCGGCGCGGCGCTGGAACAGCTGAGCCAGGTTCAGCATATCGCCTTCGATAAAACCGGTACGTTAACCGTCGGCAAGCCGCAGGTAACCGGCTTGTATCCGCAGGAAATCAGTGAAAATGAGCTGCTTGCATTGGCCGCCGCCGTTGAGCAGGGGTCCACTCACCCGCTGGCGCAGGCGATTGTGCAAGAAGCGCAGTCGCGCGGGCTGAGCATCCCTCCGGCAACCGCCCAGCGGGTGCTGGTCGGGTCAGGGATTGAGGCCACCGTTGGCGGTAAAAAGGTGCTGATTGTCGCGGCAGGCAAGTCTTCCAGTCCAGAGGTTGAGGCGTTAGAACAGACCGGACAAACCGTCGTGACCGTTATGCAGGACGGCGTCGCGAAGGGGATGCTGGCACTGCGCGATACCCTGCGCGATGACGCCAAAGAAGCCGTGGCGGCGCTGCACAAGCTGGGCGTGCAGGGCGTTATACTCACCGGTGATAACCCTCGCGCGGCGGCAGCGATTGCCGGTGAGCTGGGGCTGGAGTTTAAAGCTGGACTGTTGCCTGCAGATAAGGTCAGCGCGGTAACGGAGCTAAACGCTCGCGCGCCGCTGGCGATGGTCGGTGATGGGATTAACGATGCCCCGGCGATGAAAGCCTCCACCATCGGTATTGCGATGGGCAGCGGTACCGACGTGGCGCTGGAAACGGCCGACGCGGCATTGACGCACAACCGCCTGACCGGGCTGGCGCAGACGATTGCCCTGGCGCGCGCGACGCGGGCCAACATTCGTCAGAACATCGGCATTGCGCTCGGGCTGAAAGGGATTTTCCTGGTGACGACGCTGCTCGGCATGACCGGACTGTGGCTGGCGGTGCTGGCGGATACCGGGGCAACGGTGCTGGTGACGGCGAACGCGCTGCGGCTGCTGCGTCGCCGGTAAAAAAAGCCCGGTGGCGCTAACGCTTACCGGGCCTACATGTCCTGCTAACTCGTAGGTCGGGTAAGGCGAAGCCGCCACCCGACTTTTTTATAAGAAATAGCTCATCGCCAGGCCTAAAAACAGCACCAGACCGACGTAGTTATTGTTCATAAACGCTTTAAAGCAGGCGTCACGTTCACGCTTCGCAATCAGCTTTTGCTGGTACGCAAACAGCAGTCCCGCCACCAGCACGGACCAGTAAAACTCCCAGTTCAGCCCGTTCAGGCGACCGATCGCGACCATCAGCGCCAGTACCGCGACCTGCAGGATACCGATAATCAGCTTATCCTGACGACCAAAGAGGATGGCGGTTGATTTGATGCCAATTTTCAGGTCATCGTCGCGGTCGACCATCGCGTATTGCGTGTCATACGCCACCGCCCAGAGAATGTTCGCCAGGAACATCAGCCAGCAGCTGAGCGGTAAGGACTCACTAACCGCCGCAAACGCCATCGGAATCGACCAGCCAAACGCCGCACCCAGCACCACCTGAGGCAGGTGGGTATAGCGCTTCATAAACGGATACACCCAGGCCAACGCCAGCGCAGCAACGGAAAGCAGAATGGTCATGGTGTTTAGGGTCAACACCAGCAGGAAAGAGAGCAGCACCAGCACAATGAACAGCACGCGGGCTTCTTTCCCGGTGACCTGCCCGCTGGGTAACGGACGACCGGCAGTACGCTTAACATGACCGTCGAATTTACGATCGGCATAGTCGTTGACCACGCAGCCCGCCGCGCGCATCAGCCAGACGCCGGCAACGAACACGGCCAGGATCCACAGCGGCGGCAGGCCCGGCGTGGCGAGCCACAGCGCCCACAGGGTCGGCCACAGCAGCAGTAGCGCGCCAATGGGTTTATCGGTACGCATTAAGCGGTGATACGCCAACAGCTTATTCTGCGTCAGGCTCCACTCCATTTTTTCTTCCTCTTAGTACAACGGTGATGCCGGTAAAAAAAGCTCCGTCAGAATTAACGGTTTACCGCTCAGGCGAAGGCGGGAACGACGCCCCCAGAGTTCGGCATCACGACCAATCTCAATAAAATCCCGGGTAAGCTCAGACGAGGTGAAAAGGTAACGCCCCAGCGGCGTTTTCCCCAGACGTTGCAGCGCCAGCTCTGGCCCGGAAAGGGTTGACTCGGGCACCACCGTCCGCCCGGCAAGCCACGGCTCACCATCAGCACAGAGTAAAATTTCGCGCAGCCAGTAGCGTGGCTCTTGCGGCAGCAGCGGCAGCTCGCTGGCGATCTCATCGCCAGAGACAAACCCTTCCTGAATCAGGGTCACCGTGACCGTTTTACCCTGTTGCTCAAAACGTTTCGTCATGGAATCTTCCAGCAACAGCCAGTCCAGTTGCTGGGGATCAAGCGCAGGTATTTGGTCGAAATAGCGCAGCGCACGCAGTTGCGTTAGCGCAGGGTGTGACATGCCAGACTCTCCGATACATAACGTAATGGCATTGTATCGCAGAAACACGGATTGAGGGGGGCCAAACGTTATTTAACGATCACGATCGCAACATGGGCGCAACAGCCTGGCGGCTACGAAAAAAAGTGCGCCCACTCAGGCGCACCAAACTACTAACAAATCAGCACTGTGGGGAAACGGTTACCCCTTGCCTTTTACACTGCTGATAAAGGTGGAACGGGCAGTGGTTGAACCTAAACGTTCGGCTTCATCAAGCAGTTTCAGCGCTTTATCGACATCGCCGCGCTTCACCGCCTGCTTAATGGCGTTGTTGAAGTACTCTTCGGTGTCGTTCAGTACCGGCTCGGCTTTCTTCGCCGGGGCAGGCGCTGCGGCCGCTACCGGTGCGGCTGCCGTGGCAGCTGGCGCGGTATAGGCAGGTGCAGCTGTGTTACCTACAGTGACAGGGCCGGAACCGGAAGAGCCAAACAGCGGGCCGACCAGCACGCTGGAACCGCTGTTCGTTTTCACCTTCAGCTTTAACGTTCCGTCGGTGACGTGACGAGCAATCGGGTCTGGAATATCAGGAATCGCGTTACCGGTACCTTTTGCGTAGGCTTTAGCCGGATCGAGCAACGTGGTGGTCTTCTGAAGATCTTGCTCAGTAGTAAAGACCAGCACGTAGAGTTTTTGCTGGCCGAGCGCTGGCGTAAGGCGCATGACGCCTTCCAGACGGTCGGCGCTCATTACGCCGGGTTCCTGATATGTAAAGTATTCACTAGGGAAAAAGGCAGATGGCGTCATGTTCTGATCGAGAATAAGCACGTTTGGTGCAAATACGCTCGTCTGCTTGTTAACCTCACTGGTCAACGTAATGGCCAGTTCACCGATATTGGCGGGTACGCTATATGCAGCAACCGGACCGGTAATACCCGGAACATTAAGTGACTGACCAGCCGTTGAAAGCTGGGTGGTCTGGGTTTTAGACTGATCGACAGGGGTCCAGACCAGCTGTTGCAATGCCGCTGTCGGAATGGCTGGCGCGGATGTTGTGTTTTGTGGAACGAAATTGACGTTAGCGAGCGTTACAGAAGGCGCGCTCGCCAGCAGCCCTGCGGTTAAACAAAGGGCAAGGAGAGTTTTGTTCATTTTCATTGTTATCACCTCAAAATGCACAGGTTCAGCGGTAGCCAGGCAATAGCGCGCCGTCCCAAGGATTGAGGGGCTTGCGCCCCTCAGTTTGGTCATTACGTCAGGTTAAGACGGGATTACCACCAGATTTCCATCTGGGCGCCGAAGGACCACTCGTCGTTGTCGCCGCGGCTGAAGCTTTTCGCAGTGGTATCGCTATAGGCCATGCCTGGGGTGTAACCCGCAACGGAGTTTTTACCTGAAGGCGCATAACCCCATTTCTCATCCCACTTGGCATAGGTGGCGAAGACGCGGATTGCTGGACGTGACCAGATGCTGTCGCCAGCCTGCCACTGTTGTGCCAGGGTGATTTTATACTGGTTGTTGGTTTCGCCAGTTTCCTGAGATTTGACGTTGTCGTAGCCCACTTCAAGCAGAGTGCTCATGATAGGCGTCCATTTGTACATAGGACGAACGCCTACGGTCCACCATTTCGTACCGTTGTTGTTATCCCAGTTGATATCCTGGTACATACCGACGTACATCAGGTCCCAGCTATCGCCCAGGGAGATAGCACCGTGGTCAAGTACGCGCCACAGGTGCCCGTTGTTGTTGATGCCGTAGTTGATATCGTCAGTGGTGCCAATGTTCGAACCTTGCGACAGACCTTTACCCTGAGAGGTCATAGAGTCAGTTGCATATTGCAGAACAAATTTGTTGTAGCCTTTCAGCATGCTCTGCGTGTGTTCAGCAGTGAACATCCAGCCATCTTTAGATGCGCCGTCGATCAGGTGATAATCATCACGTGGGTTTGCACGGCCGTAATCAGCCCCCAGCTCCAGGGTACCGCCCGGGTTAATTTCCATCTGGGCTAAACGCACGTCAAAGACATCGTTCGCCGTACGAGTGGTGTAGTCATAAACGCTGTTGCTGGCGAAGGATGAAGAACCGCCGGCTTCTGAAGAACGGGTTGCAGCCAGAGAGAGCTTACCAAAACCTACGTCGATGTTTTCCAGACCCGCACCAGGACCTGAAATATCCCAGTAGTAGAAGTCGATCATGTGGACGTCATGACGCTGATAGAAGCGCTTACCGGCCCAGATAGTCGAACCTGGCAGCCACTCAATCAGGTTTTTACCCTGCACGTTGGCTTCACGGAACGCCGGGTCAGTGGCCTCCCAGTCGTTCTGTTGCGCCACGGAATACGCGACGTTGGTGTCGAAGTAGAAGCTCTTATCGCCTTCTTTCCACACTTCCTGGCCCAGTTTCAGTTCCGCATAGGTTTCACATTCGTTACCCAGACGGTATTTACTTTGAGCACCGGTTGCCTGGAAGCACTGTTGTTCGCCGCCACTACCCGTCCAGCCGATACCGGAACGAGCATAACCATGGAAATCCACGGCCAGTGCCTGAGCAGACATTACGCCCGCTGCGACGGCAACTGCCAGAGGAAGTTTGCGCAGAGTAATCATCATTCTATCTCCTGAGATCATTGCTTTTCTTTGAACACTTCACCTGTCGGTTTCGTGTCTTCTTTTGGGATTGCTTAAACGCCTGGCTCTTTGTGCAACCGACGACATGCAGTGCCATCCTCACGGAACAGATGGCAACGCTCTGGCGGCAAGCCGATAGCGAATGTGGCACCCTCTTCTACCAACACCACGTCGTTCTGGCGGTAGACCAGGTTCTGACGGATGGCGGGGATCTGGATATGAATCTGTGTTTCGTGACCAAGCTGTTCGACGACCTGAACGTCACCTTCCAGGGTCACATCAGCGATGTGGCTCGGCAGCAGATGCTCAGGACGAATACCGAGGGACATGTTTGCCCCGACCTGTACGTTGGCGCTGTCAACCGGCAGCCAGACCTGCTGGCGGTTTGGCAGCTCCACCTGTACCTGTTCAATGGCTGTCGCGGTCACTTTGACGGGCAGGAAGTTCATCTTTGGCGAGCCAATAAAGCCCGCAACAAAGCGGTCTGCCGGGTAGTGGTACAGCTCCAGCGGTTTACCCACCTGCGCCACGCGGCCGGCATCCAGCACCACGATTTTGTCGGCGAGGGTCATCGCTTCCACCTGATCGTGGGTGACGTAAATCATCGTGCGGCCAAGACGCTTGTGCAGACGGGAAATTTCAATACGCATCTGGACGCGCAGGGCGGCATCCAGGTTAGAGAGAGGTTCATCGAGCAGGAACACGCGCGGTTCGGCCACCAGCGTACGGCCAATCGCCACACGCTGACGCTGCCCGCCGGAAAGCGCTTTCGGTTTACGCTCCAGCAGATGCGCCAGCTGTAACACCTCCGCCACCTGCGTCACGCGCTGGTTAATCACCTCTTTCTTCGCGCCGGCCAGCTTCAGGCCAAAGGACATATTTTCGGCAACTGAAAGGTGTGGATAGAGTGCATAAGACTGGAACACCATGCCTACGCCACGTTCGGCAGGCGGGATGTCGTTCATTCGGGTATCACCAATCAGCAGGTCGCCGCTGGTAATCGTTTCAAGACCGGCAATCATACGCAGCAGAGTAGATTTACCACAGCCTGATGGGCCAACAAACACCACGAATTCGCCTTCGTTGATGTCCAGATTGATGTCTTTCGACACCACAACGTCACCCCAGGCTTTCGTTACATTACGCAGCTGTACGCTCGCCATGCCCTTCTCCCTTCGTTACAACCTGTCACCGACAGAAATATTCAAGATAAGTTCACTATGGGGTATCCATTACTTTCCCGAATCCTCCACCCCCCGCCTTTTTTATGGGGGAGGAGGCGGGAGGATGAGAGAGCAGGCTCTGCGACCGCCGTGGGCGGGCTGAGGCAAAATTCGTGAAGCCGCCTGCAAAATTCGGTGGGTTTTTATGTGCGCCAGCACTCATAACTTAAATTTATGCAACGGAGATCACACAAACGGGGGGTGGGGCGTAGGGGTTGGGAGGATGGAAAGAGGATGTCAAATAAGGAGACTGAGTCACGTTGAACCACTGAAGTCATACCACGAGACATCACCAAAAAGGATGGCAGCTATGAATATCAAGACTGGCGCACGCGTTTTCGCATTGTCCGCCCTCGCAGCAATGATGGTTTCCGCACCGGCGCTCGCCAAAATTGAAGAAGGCAAACTGGTTATCTGGATTAACGGCGACAAAGGCTATAACGGCCTGGCCGAAGTGGGCAAAAAATTCGAGAAAGATACCGGCATCAAAGTGACCGTAGAACACCCGGACAAACTGGAAGAGAAGTTCCCGCAGGTTGCAGCAACCGGCGACGGCCCGGACATCATCTTCTGGGCGCATGACCGTTTCGGGGGTTACGCGCAGTCTGGCCTGCTGGCTGAAGTGACGCCGGACAAAGCTTTCCAGGACAAACTGTTCCCGTTCACCTGGGACGCCGTTCGCTATAACGGCAAGCTGATCGCATACCCTATCGCGGTTGAAGCCCTGTCTCTGATTTACAACAAAGACCTGGTACCAAACCCACCGAAAACCTGGGAAGAGATCCCGAAACTGGATAAAGAGCTGAAGGCGAAAGGTAAATCCGCGCTGATGTTCAACCTGCAAGAGCCGTACTTCACCTGGCCGCTGATTGCTGCCGACGGCGGTTACGCGTTCAAGTTTGAAAACGGCAAATATGACGTTAAAGACGTGGGCGTGGACAACGCTGGCGCGAAAGCGGGTCTGACCTTCCTGGTGGATCTGATCAAGAACAAACACATGAACGCGGATACCGACTACTCCATCGCGGAAGCGGCGTTCAACAAAGGCGAAACCGCGATGACCATCAACGGTCCGTGGGCCTGGACCAACATCGACAAGAGCAAAGTCAACTACGGCGTGACGCTGCTGCCAACCTTCAAAGGCAAGCCGTCTAAACCGTTCGTTGGCGTGCTGAGCGCGGGCATCAACGCCGCCAGCCCGAACAAAGAGCTGGCGAAAGAGTTCCTGGAAAACTACCTGCTGACCGATCAGGGTCTGGATGAAGTGAACAAGGACAAACCGCTGGGCGCCGTCGCGCTGAAATCCTTCCAGGATCAGCTGGCGAAAGACCCACGTATCGCGGCCACCATGGATAACGCCCAGAAAGGCGAAATCATGCCGAACATCCCACAGATGGCTGCGTTCTGGTACGCCACGCGCACCGCGGTTATCAACGCTGCAAGCGGTCGTCAGACTGTCGATGCCGCGCTGAAAGATGCGCAGGGTCGTATTACTAAGTAATGCCGTAGTCCCCTCTCCCTCTCCCCCTGGAGAGGGAGAAAAGATCAAACGTTGTAGAGGAAAAACCCCATGGATGTCATTAAAAAGAAACGCTGGTGGCAAAGCGACGCGCTGAAGTGGTCAGCGATAGGTCTGCTGTGTCTGCTGGTGGGTTACCTTGTTGTTTTAATGTACGTACAAGGGGAATATCTGTTTGCCATTATGACGCTGATTTTGAGCTCTGCTGGCCTGTATATTTTCGCTAATCGTAAAGCCTATGCCTGGCGCTATGTTTATCCCGGCGTGGCCGGGATGGGGCTGTTTGTCCTGTTCCCGCTGATTTGTACCATCGCCATTGCGTTTACCAACTACAGCAGCACCAACCAGCTTGCGCAGGAACGCGCGCAGCAGGTCCTGCTGGATCGCTCATATCAGGCAGGCAAGACCTTTAACTTCGGCCTGTATCCTGCCGGGAACGAGTGGAGGTTAGCGCTTACTGACGAAGCAAGCAGCAAATACTATGTCTCCGACGCGTTCAAATTTGGCGGCGAGCAGAAGCTGGCCTTAAAAGAGGCACAGGCCCTGCCAGAGGGTGAACGTGCCAGCCTGCGCGTCATTACCCAGAACCGTCAGGCGCTGACCCAGCTCACCGCCGTGCTGCCAGACGAAAGCAAAGTGACCATGAGCTCGCTGCGCCAGTTCTCCGGCACGCAGCCGCTCTATACCCTGGCGGACGACGGCACGCTGACCAACAACCAGAGCGGCGTGAAATATCGTCCGAATAACGACATTGGTTTCTATCAGTCCGTTACTGCCGACGGCAAATGGGGTGATGACAAGCTCAGCCCGGGCTATACCGTCACCATCGGCTGGGACAACTTTACCCGCGTGTTTACCGACGAAGGCATTCAGAAACCGTTCTTCGCCATCTTCGTCTGGACGGTGGTCTTCTCCGTACTGACGGTGATCCTGACCGTGGCCGTGGGCATGGTGCTGGCCTGTCTGGTCCAGTGGGAATCCCTGAAAGGCAAAGCGATTTACCGCGTGCTGCTGATCCTGCCGTATGCCGTACCGTCGTTTATCTCGATTCTGATTTTCAAAGGGCTGTTTAACCAGAGCTTCGGTGAAATCAACATGATGCTGAGCGCCCTGTTCGGCATCAAACCGGCCTGGTTCAGCGACCCGACCACCGCTCGCTCGATGATTATCATCGTGAACACCTGGCTCGGTTATCCGTACATGATGATCCTCTGCATGGGCCTGCTGAAGGCTATCCCGGACGATCTGTATGAAGCCTCGGCGATGGACGGCGCGGGCCCGTTCCAGAACTTCTTTAAAATTACGCTGCCGCTGCTCATTAAGCCGCTGACGCCGCTGATGATTGCCAGCTTCGCCTTTAACTTTAACAACTTCGTGCTGATTCAGCTGTTGACCAACGGCGGCCCGGACCGCCTTGGCACCACGACGCCAGCAGGCTATACCGACCTGCTCGTGAGCTACACCTACCGTATCGCCTTCGAAGGCGGCGGCGGCCAGGACTTCGGTCTGGCGGCGGCGATTGCCACCCTGATCTTCCTGCTGGTTGGCGCTCTGGCGATTGTGAACCTGAAAGCCACACGTATGAAATTTGACTAAGGAGGGCATCGATCATGGCAATGGTACAACCCAAATCTCAAAAACTGCGCCTCCTGGCGACGCACTTAGGCCTGCTGATTTTCATCGCGGCGATCATGTTCCCGCTGCTGATGGTTATCGCCATCTCCCTGCGTTCGGGTAACTTCGCGACGGGGAGCCTGATCCCGGACGAAATCTCCTGGGAACACTGGAAGCTCGCGCTGGGCTTCAGCGTGGAACACGCGGATGGCCGCGTCACGCCGCCGCCGTTCCCGGTGCTGCTGTGGCTGTGGAACTCGGTGAAAATCGCCGGGATCACCGCGATAGGCATCGTGACGCTCTCCACGACCTGTGCGTACGCTTTCGCCCGTATGAAGTTCCCGGGCAAAGCCTCACTGCTGAAAGGGATGCTGATTTTCCAGATGTTCCCGGCCGTGCTGTCTCTGGTGGCGCTGTACGCCCTGTTTGACCGTCTGGGCCAGTACGTACCGTTTATCGGTCTGAACACCCACGGCGGCGTGATCTTCGCCTATCTTGGCGGTATCGCACTGCATGTATGGACCATTAAAGGCTATTTCGAAACCATCGACGGCTCGCTGGAAGAAGCGGCCGCACTGGATGGCGCAACCCCGTGGCAGGCGTTCCGCCTGGTGCTGCTGCCGCTGTCGGTGCCTATCCTGGCGGTGGTGTTTATTCTGTCGTTTATCGCTGCGATCACCGAAGTACCGGTTGCCTCACTGTTACTGCGTGATGTGAACAGCTACACCCTGGCCGTAGGTATGCAGCAATACCTCAACCCGCAAAACTACCTGTGGGGCGACTTTGCCGCGGCGGCCGTACTCTCTGCCATCCCGATTACCGTGGTGTTCCTGCTGGCACAGCGCTGGCTGGTCAACGGCCTGACGGCGGGCGGTGTGAAAGGTTAAGTTTCATTTTGTTATGCCACTGCAACCCTCAACTTTAGACGTATTGTATTGACCCAACTTGTGACTGTTGTTAGGCGGCCTCCGGGCCGCCATTTTTTTATTCGCGTTTCAGCCGCTTCGAATTACACAGCCAGAGGGTGATCACCAGCAGCAGGATCGCCGCCGAGTAGATCAGCACGTCGAGCGGGGATTTATGATCGACGATGATCAGCCGCACTATCGCAGTGATCCCAATGTAGACAAAATAACGCAGCGGGAAGTGAAAGCCGGACTGAAAGTACTTCACAATCAGGGCGATAAATTCAAAGTAGAGAAAGTAGACCACCAGGCCTTCCACCAGCGCATATTTGCTGGTTTGTTCAGGGGCGAACAGCACATCCGCAAGATGCACCGTCTCTTTACCCAAAAAGACGACCAGTATCAGGCCAAGGCTCAACAGACCGAGGTTCAGCACGGTCTGGAGGATAGTTGAGATAAACTCAACGCGCGGGCGAGTCAGGGATGTCATACAGCACCTCATTCTCCAGGGCGAGGTTCCTGTATAACGCAAAAATGTGACGGGGATCTATATTTTTTGTTTATGTTTGACGCAACGGAGAGGATTCCCCTCTCCCTTAGGGGAGAGGGTGAGAGGCATCAGCGGAAGTTAATGTTCTTATCGCTCGTCATATCATACAGCTGGAACTTACGTCCAAGCTGTTGACCCCCGTCACGCGTCAGCGGCGTCCAGCCCACTGCCGCACGGCTGCGGGTTGGGCCTGACGAGAACAGATCCAGCGGAATCGACACGTAGACCCCTTTGGTGAAGTCCCCTTCCCCGTACTCGTCCGGCGAAACGTTGGTGATGGTGGCGTAGCCGCCCACCACGACGCCGCTGTCGAAGTGTTTAGAGATATCCAGCGTACCGCCCTTATCGCCCGCCAGGTACTGGCCGACGCTGGCTTTCACCAGCACGTCAGGTGCGAACGACGGCGTCCAGTAGGCGGTCAGATGGCCCGTTTTGACGCTGTAGTCGGTGAACTTCATCATGTCCTGCGCGCTGCGCCAGTCACGCTGCTTGACGTAGTTGGCATCAACCCCGAACGCCCAATTGCTGTCGACAGGACGATAAAGCACTTCCGCCCCCGCGCCGCCGTACATGGTTTCCAGATACCCGCCGTACACCTGGCCGTAGAAGCCGTTGCCGAAGTACTGGAAGTAGTTGGCCTGCAGGTTATTCACGTAAGCATCGTTCTGCACGTATTCACGCACGCGAGTACGCACGCGCGGCAGCTGTGAGTCTTTTGGCGGGTTGGTGTAGTTGAACTTGTCGTAGTTATTAGCGATGTTGCCGAACAGGCTACCGGTGGTCAGCAGGTGGTCGGTAAGCCACAGATCCGCCGTCGCCATGACGCCCAGCTGATACATGTAGAAGTTTTCCGGCCCGCCCACGGACTGGTTCAGCACCGGATCGATATGGAAATCGAAGCGCGATTTGTCGATATACCAGCCCTGCTCGGTGGTTTCCGGTACGATCGGCTCTACGCGTTTTTGCACCAGCTCGGTTTCATGCCCGAGCGGTTCGCCCTCCAGGTGGCGCTTAAGGCTGGCAACGTCCGTTTCCGTCGTCACCTGCGGCAGGTTGAGGCGGTTTTCCGTCACGCGGATCGTGCGGATCCCCTCCGGCAGATCGTTCATCACGATCCGGTTAGCGCGTTCGATCCCTTCGCGCGAGTCGCGGTATTTCACCTGCTCGCCGGTCACGTACAGCGTATCGCCTTTCACCTGAATTTTCGGATCCGCCAGGCCGGCATTGTATTTCAGCAGCGTCAGCTGGTTTGCCACCACGGAGTGCTGCAGAATCGCATCCTGCGGCTCCGGCTGGTATGCAGGGCGCGCGTTATCATTGTAGTGTGGCCGCATATCGTTAAAGTTGGTGCGCAGCGTGAAGCCAAACATCACGGTGTTGCCGCGCTCGTAGCTGAGGTTAACGTCGGCCCAGTCGGTGACGCGATAAATGGCGCCGACGTTAAACTTGCTCTTCTGCTCAATCTTCCCGGCGAAGTCCTGCGAGTAGTCATTCCCTTCATATTCCAGCTTCAGGCGTAATGGCTGCCAGGGCGTTTGATACTCCACGCCGCCAAACAGCGATGCCGGACCGTGGAACATCTGATCCCCGTTGATAGAACCCGCTTTCTTATAGCTGTTATCGCGGTAGCAGTATTTGTCGCTGTAGGAGCAAAACGGGTTTTTCACGTTACCGCCAGTGCCCAGGTAGCCCCATCCCAGGCCGAGCGAGAAGTCGAACGGCCCCCAGGCTTTACTGGCCACGATGTATTCAGCATCAAACAGACCGGTACCACCGATATCTTTGGCGCCCACGGACACCTGCGGCATCCAGTAGCTCTCTTCCCACAGGCGCAGCTTGACGTCGAAGGCTTTATCTTTGTAGGTCTGGTCGCCGGAGAACGCATCAACGCTGCTGTACTGTTTCGTACGCACGTCGGTGTAACGCAGCGTGGTTTCAAGCCACGGGAACAGCTGCACCGACGCCGAGTAGTAACGATACTGATCGTTATCACGGTAGTTAAGGCTAATTTCCCCTTCGCGCGCCATCCGCGCTGTGGGCGTTTGCAGCAAACCGACGCCGCCGAAGTCTGACTGAGACGGGCCAATGGGTGCCGGATACGTTTCTGCATGGCACGCGGCACTCACGCAGAGCGCCAGCATGCTGTAGAGATAGGTTCTTTTCATTATTCCGGTATCCGCTGAATCAGGGAGTGAAGGATATCGGCGTTAAGCCCGTCATACGCCTTCGTCCAGAAATGGTCGGCAAAACCGACAAAAATGATGCTGTCCGGCATAGGTTCGATATGCCGTTTATTCCAGTAAGCGACGGGGGCTTTTTGTGTATGCCCGTCAGGGTAAACCACCCAGGCGTAGCTGTTATCGGCACCGCTCAGCAGGCTCTGCTCGTCGAGGTAGCTCGCCACGTCGCGACCGGGCGTAAAGGGCTTTTTACCCGGGCTGCTGATAAGCCCCATCACGGTCACCGTCGTCGGCTTTTCCGGCAGCCAGAGCGTATACTCCCCTTCCAGCGTGGGGTTGCCCTTTTCCGTGACGCGCACTTCATCGGGATCAAGGTTCACGTTCTGACGGCCCGTCACCTTCAGCGCCTGCAGCTGCTGGCGAACGCTGTTAATGGCCGCCGCGTCGTCGCCATCCTCCTGCTCCGCTAACCCCGTCAGCCTGGCAAGGAGCGCCTTGTGCTGTTGTTCCGCTTCAGCGGTCTTCTGCCGTTCAGCGATCACTGCCCCCGGCCACCAGCTGTTAGCGAGCCTTGGCTGTCCGACGAGATCGAGCAGATGCTCGGCGTGGGTTAAGGTTTTGGGTTTTTTACTGTCCGGCGTGTAGACATTTACCGTCCCTGCGGACCATGCCAGCGGCGCGGCAAGGCTGGCGAGAAGCGCAACGTGGATGAGCGTTTTCATGATTTCGCCGCCTTGATCAGGGTGGTTTTCACCGGGAAGAATCCGGCACCGAGATACTGCAGGGACTGGCGGATCTGCCCTTCCTCGTCGATCCAGAAGCGGTTGTGCCAGGTGGCCTGGTCGGTGGTGACTTCTTCATCCAGCACGCGAACCTGCGTTTCGTCGCTGCCGACTTTCACGCTGTCCGTGCCGTCCCAGCGGAAGGTCGAGCGTGCCGTGGCGTAACGCACCTGCTTGTGCTCGGTCCAGCCCATCGTGCGCGTCCAGCTTGCACCATCGGCGATCTGGTTTGGCTTGATCAGCGGATCGGCAGCAATATTATTCACCTCCAGCAGGTTGTCGCCGCCCAACAGGGTTTTCACGATACGACCATGCTGCGTCACGATGGTGGCCTGATCCTGCGTCACCCATTTCTGCTGCCCGTTTTCATCGAAAGCGAGCACCACAAACAGCTGCGGGCCATCATTAAGCTGCATGTACTGACTGGCATAGGGCATGTTCTGAAGTTCGTCATCGGTCAAATGCACGCCCGGTGTGCCGAACATGCTTTCCCACAGTGAGTTTCCCAGCCCTTTAGTGGTGGCCGAGCACGCCTGCAGCAGCAGGCAAATCAGAATGATTGCAGGTCGCTTCACGACTCTTCTCCGAAGGGGCGAAATAACCACACCGAAGTGTGGTTATGATTAAAACACCCGCTATTACTGGGTGCTGGTTGTCGTGGTGGTCGTGGTTCCGGTATTGGAGCCATCACCGCCACCGGTTGCCGCCAGCGCGACACCCACGGCTGAACTTACGGTGCTGGCGCTGGCTGCGGTAGAACTTCCCGCAGACGCAGACGTCGCAGCCGAACCTGCCGCTTCCCCGACCTGAACCGGAGCTGCATAGACAGATGTCGCCGCAAGCGCAGATATGGCAAAAATGCCATACAGTACTTTCTTCATAACAATTTCCCTTCAATGAATGAATGGAGATTTGCCCGAAAAGAATTTCAGGCGGAATCGAGTATACACAACTACTGCCTTGGGTTTGCCGTAAGGGGAAATAGGGAGAGGGTTTTCGGACTAATGGTTAAAATGGAAATTAAACGCAAATAACATAAATATATAATAGATAAAAATCAATAATTTATAATATATCCATATTAATGTACCACTACGTATTTTCTTAAAATAAACCGCAGCAATTAACGGGTTAAGCGTCTTTTTCGGATTAAACTCAGATTCAGAATTTGAGTTAACTAACAGACATCAGGAATTATCCGATAAAAAAATGCCGGCATTAAGCCGGCACGTTTTCATGACGTTTTAATTACGCACGCCATGCTTTATAACGGTTGATCAAACCATTTGTCGAGCTGTCATGGCTGGCAATCGCTTTATCGTCACCCAGCTCTGGCAGAATACGGTTTGCCAGCTGTTTGCCCAGCTCAACGCCCCACTGGTCAAAAGTGAAGATGTTCAGGATGGCGCCCTGCGTGAAGATTTTGTGCTCGTAAAGAGCGATCAGCGCGCCCAGGCTGAACGGCGTGATTTCGCGCAGCAGGATGGAGTTGGTTGGGCGGTTGCCTTCGAACACTTTGAACGGCACCACATGGTCCAGGGTTGCCGGATCTTTACCCTGGTCACGGTATTCCTGCTCAACCACTTCGCGGGATTTACCGAACGCCAGCGCTTCGGTCTGCGCAAAGAAGTTCGACAGCAGCTTCGGATGGTGGTCGGACAGCGGGTTATGGGTGATAGCCGGGGCGATGAAATCGCACGGTACCATTTTGGTGCCCTGGTGGATCAGCTGGTAGAAGGCATGCTGGCCGTTGGTGCCCGGCTCGCCCCAGATGATTGGGCCAGTCTGGTAATCCACCGCGTTGCCGTTACGGTCAACATACTTACCGTTGGATTCCATGTTGCCCTGCTGGAAGTAGGCTGCGAAGCGGTGCATGTACTGGTCGTACGGCAGGATCGCTTCGGTTTCAGCGCCGAAGAAGTTGTTGTACCAGATACCGATCAGCGCCAGCAGCACCGGCAGGTTTTTCTCTGGTGCGGTCGTGGAGAAGTGTTTATCCATCGCGTGCGCGCCGGAGAGCAGCTCAACGAAGTTGTCGAAGCCCACGGACAGGATGATGGACAGGCCAATCGCAGACCACAGAGAGTAGCGGCCGCCAACCCAGTCCCAGAACTCGAACATGTTCGCGGTATCAATGCCGAACTCGCTGACCGCTTTACCGTTAGTAGACAGCGCCGCGAAGTGTTTCGCCACGTGCTTGTTGTCGCCCGCGGTTTTCAGGAACCAGTCGCGCGCGCTGTGGGCGTTGGTCATGGTTTCCTGAGTGGTGAAGGTTTTGGACGCAACCAGGAACAGGGTGGTTTCCGGGTTCACGTTCTTCAGCACTTCGGCGATGTGGGTACCATCGACGTTAGACACAAAGTGCATATTGAGGTGGTTTTTGTACGGACGCAGCGCTTCGGTCACCATGAACGGACCGAGATCAGAACCGCCGATACCGATGTTTACCACGTCGGTGATTGCTTTGCCGGTGTAGCCTTTCCAGCTACCGGAGATGATCGCTTCGGAGAAGGTTTTCATCTTTTCCAGCACCGCGTTCACTTCCGGCATGACGTCTTTGCCGTCAACGATGATTGGCGTATTGCTACGGTTACGCAGGGCCACGTGCAGCACGGCACGGTCTTCGGTACGGTTGATCTTCTCGCCGGAGAACATGGATTTGATGGCGTCGGCAAGCTCGGTTTCTTTCGCCAGATCCTGCAGTTTTGCCAGCGTCTCTTCGGTAATGCGGTTTTTGGAGAAATCCACCAGCATCAGGTCGTCGAAGGTCGCGGAGAACTTAGAGAAACGATCGGCATCCTTCGCGAACAGATCCGCGATGGTGACGTCTTTCATTTCATCAAAATGTTTCTGGAGTGCCTGCCAGGCAGCGGTCTGCGTTGGGTTGATGTTTTTCATTAGCAATACTCTTCTGATTTGAGAATTGTGACTGCGGTCGATTGTAGCGCCTGCAAATAAAAATTGTGATGGTTTTTATGCCATTGCCCTGGCCTGCATCAAACACAGGTGAAAAGACCCGAAAAGTATAGCTGCTGAAGCGCCCTCCCGGGGCGGCGAAATGTCGGTCAAAAAGCCCTAAAACGGAGCATAAAATCTGGCGCTGTTATAAGTCCTGTTTCTCAGGGGTACCCCCCCATAAAAAATCCGCATAATCCCAGCATTGACAGGACCTCCCCCGCATTTTATTTATAGGGCCGTATTTTGCGCCTGCACCTGTTTTCGTTTCACTCTTGTGCCATGGTCGCTTATTCATTCCCTGACACGAGGTTGTTATGACGAGTTTTGTGGTCGCCAAATTTGGCGGCACCAGTGTGGCCGATTACGATGCCATGAACCGCAGCGCCGATGTGGTGCTGGCCGATCCGAATACCCGCCTGGTGGTGCTGTCTGCCTCCGCCGGCGTGACGAACCTGCTGGTTTCTCTGTCTGAAGGACTGGAAGCGACAGAACGTTTCGTGAAGCTGGATGCACTGCGCAAAATTCAGTTCGACATCCTTGAACGTCTGCAGAACCCGAACGTCATCCGCGAGGAAGTGGAACGTCTGCTGGAAAATATTACCACTCTGGCAGAAGCGGCCTCTCTGGCCACCTCCACCGCCCTGACCGACGAACTGGTCAGCCACGGCGAGCTGATGTCCACCCTGCTGTTTGTTGAAATCATGCGCGAGCGTAGCGTTCAGGCGCAGTGGTTTGACGTGCGTAAAGTAATGCGTACCAGCGATCGCTTTGGCCGCGCCGAGCCGGACGTTGAGGCGCTGGCGGAGCTGACCAATCAACAGCTGGCAACGCGCCTGGCAGACGGTATCGTGGTCACCCAGGGCTTTATCGGCAGTGAAGCGAAAGGCCGCACCACCACGCTTGGTCGTGGCGGCAGCGACTACACCGCCGCGCTGCTGGGCGAAGCCCTGCATGCCACGCGCGTGGATATCTGGACTGACGTTCCGGGCATTTACACCACCGACCCGCGCGTCGTTTCTGCGGCTAAACGTATTGATGTGATCGCCTTTGAAGAAGCGGCTGAAATGGCCACCTTCGGTGCAAAAGTGCTGCACCCGGCAACGCTTTTGCCAGCCGTACGCAGCGATATTCCGGTCTTCGTCGGCTCCAGTAAAGATCCGAAAGCGGGCGGGACGCTGGTTTGCAAGAAAACCGAAAACCCACCGCTTTTCCGCGCCCTGGCCCTGCGCCGTCGCCAGACGCTGGTGACGCTCCACAGCCACAATATGCTGCATTCACGCGGTTTCCTGGCGGAAGTGTTTGGCATTCTGGCGCGCCACAATATCTCGGTGGATCTGATCACCACCTCTGAAGTGAGCATTGCGCTAACGCTGGACACCACCGGCTCGACCTCCACCGGCGACACGCTGCTGACGCAGTCGCTGCTGATTGAGCTGTCTGAGCTGTGCCGCGTGGAAGTGGAAGAAGACCTGGCGCTGGTTGCCATCATCGGCAACAAGCTGTCGCGCGCCTGCGGCGTGGGTAAAGAGGTGTTCGGCGTGCTCGACCCGTTCAGCATCCGCATGATCTGCTACGGGGCATCCAGCTATAACCTCTGCTTCCTGGTGCCTGCCGATCAGGCCGAGCAGGTCGTGCAGAAACTTCATCAGAATTTGTTTGAATAAAATTCGTTAGCACGATAAACAATACCTATAAGCCGGGCACAGACCCGGCTTTTTCATAACTAAACAACACGACAATACTGCAAGGAATCCACTATGTTATCCGCCGTTACTCGGCTGTTCCCGTTATGGGCGCTGCTGCTCTCCGTACTCGCGTATTACACCCCCGCCACGTTCACAGGCATTGGTCCGTGGGTCGCCACGCTGCTGATGCTGATCATGTTCGGTATGGGCGTGCATTTGAAAATCGACGATTTCAAGCGCGTGCTGTCTCGCCCTGCTCCCGTCGCAGCAGGGATTTTCCTGCATTACCTGGTGATGCCGCTTGCGGCGTGGCTGCTGGCGATGGCCTTTAAGATGCCGCCCGATCTCTCCGCCGGGATGGTTCTGGTGGGCAGCGTGGCTAGCGGCACGGCGTCCAACGTCATGATCTACCTGGCGAAAGGCGACGTGGCGCTCTCCGTCACCATCTCCTCCGTTTCCACGCTGGTGGGCGTGATTGCCACGCCGCTATTAACCCGCCTGTACGTGGATGCGCATATTCAGGTGGACGTGACGGGCATGCTGCTCAGCATTCTGCAGATTGTGGTGATCCCGATTGCGCTGGGGCTGGTCATTCACCATCTTTTCCCGCGCGTGGTGAAGGCCGTTGAGCCGTACCTGCCTGCGTTTTCGATGGTCTGCATTCTGGCGATCATCAGCGCAGTGGTGGCGGGCTCCGCATCGCACATTGCCTCCGTGGGCTTTGTCGTGATCATCGCCGTGGTGCTGCATAACACTATTGGCCTGCTGGGCGGCTACTGGGGCGGGAAGCTGTTTGGTTTTGACGAATCGACCTGCCGCACGCTGGCAATCGAGGTGGGCATGCAGAACTCCGGCCTGGCGGCGGCACTCGGTAAAATTTACTTCTCCCCGCTGGCGGCCCTGCCTGGCGCGCTGTTCTCCGTCTGGCATAACCTCTCCGGCTCGCTACTGGCGGGCTACTGGTCCGGCAAACCGATTGATGAACAAACGAAAAAAGATGCGGTGAAGCAGGGTTAATTTACGCGGCTTGCTTTACACTGAAGCCTCTCTATCAGGAGGCTTCAGCAATGGCTACACCACGTTTGACCCAGAAAGACATGACGGAAGCCGAGCAGCGCGAACTGAAAACGCTTCTCGACCGCGCCCGTATCGCACATGGCCGCACGCTGACCAACGCCGAAACCAATCAGGTGAAAAAAGAGTACATCGATAAGCTGATGGCGCAGCGTGACGCCGCGGCGAAAAAAGCCCGCAAGCTGAAAAAAGAGCAGGCTTATAAACCTGATGCAGAGGCGACCTTTTCCTGGTCGGCCACAACGTCTACCCGTGGAAGGCGCTAATCAGCGCCCTTTCTTTTTGCGCCCCGGCTGGGTAAAGCGTTTTCCGTTAACCGGCTTGCCTCGCCCCTTATCTTCCGCCTGAGGCGCCTTCACCACCGGGCGCTTAATCGCCTGGGTTTTCGGTTTTGCTTTGGCCTTCGGCTTCGCTTCGGACGAAGAGTTCTCGATAAGCTTGAAGAGTTCAATCAGCTCGTCATCCGTTAAATCGCGCCACTCGCCCAGCGGGATGCCGGACAGGCTGACGTTCATGATGCGCGTGCGTTCCAGCTTCGTCACTTCATAACCGAAGTGCTCGCACATACGGCGGATCTGGCGGTTCAGGCCCTGCACCAGCGTAATGCGGAACGCGAACGGCGCTTCTTTCTTCACCTTACACTTTTTCGTGACGGTACCGAGGATCGGCACCCCGGCGCCCATGCCGCGAATAAATTCGTCCGTAACCGGCTTATTCACCGTCACAATGTACTCTTTCTCGTGATCGTTACCGGCACGCAGAATTTTATTAACCAGATCGCCGTGGTTGGTGAGGAAAATCAGCCCCTGAGAGTCTTTATCCAGACGGCCAATCGGGAAAATACGGCTGCTGTGGTTCACGAAATCAACGATGTTGTCCCGCTCGCCGTCTTCCGTGGTGCTGACAATCCCAACCGGTTTGTTCAACGCGATAAACACCAGGTCTTCAGCATCGCGCGGTTCGATGACCTGACCATTCACTTTAACCACATCGCCGGGTACCACCTGGTCGCCGATGGTGGCGCGTTTGCCGTTAAGAAACACGTTACCTTGTTCAATGTAACGGTCAGCCTCGCGACGTGAGCAGATCCCGCTCTCGCTAATGTATTTGTTTAATCGGGTTGATTGAGTTGGCAGCATAGTTTCTCCTGTGAAGGGCGAAATATACCTTAGGTATGGGCCGAAAAAAAAGATTAGCTGACGGTAACTGAAGCGGGTTTTTTAGTTTGCGAGACGCTTTCAAGATTTAGCGTCAGGCCATTTATCCTTGAGCTAACTCCTTTTAGCTTTACTCTCCAGAGACAACTATTTGTAGTTTATAAATCACATGGAGTAATATGAAGGAGATAGTTCAGACAGAATCCTTCCAACGCTGGGAGCAAAACTTAAAAGATCGGCGAGCGAAGACCATTATCGCTTCCCGCCTCTTTCGGTTGGCAAATGGTTTAGCGGGCGACATTAAACCCGTTGGGGAAGGTATAAGTGAGCTGAGGATCCACTATGGTCCGGGCTACAGAATCTATTTTAAAGACCAGGGCAATTGCATCATCGTGCTGTTGTGTGGTGGTGACAAAAGCAGCCAGGCCAGAGACATACTTATGGCAAAAATGCTGAGCAATGTATCCCAATGGCAGGAGTGAATGAGCATGCATAAATTAACATCCTACGATCCAGCAAACGCGCTGGTGGATGATGAGGAAATCGCCGTGTTTATGGCTGATGCCTTAGAAACGGGCGACTCAGCGTATATTGCTAAAGCGCTGGGCGTCATCGCGCGCGCGAAAGGAATGTCGACCATTTCACAGCAAACTGGCCTATCACGAGAGCAACTATATCGATCGTTCAGTGATAAAGGAAACCCAACGCTTAAAACCACTCTGGCGGTCATGAAAGCATTGGGTCTTGGGTTAACAATCAAACACGCCGGAGATTAATACTCGTCCCGCTCGTCGTCTTCATCCGGCTGCTCCATCACGCTGTACGCCACCGCGCAGAACAACGAGTTGAGACGCTTCATATCCCCCAGCAGCCCCAGATGCAGGGAGCTGGTTTCGATGCTCTGCACGTTCTGCTGGTGTAGACGCTCAACGTGCGCGTGCGAGTAGCGGCGGTTCAGAATACGGAAACGATGCTTGTTGCGACGCAGGCGGCGCGCGCTCGGGACGTCGCTGGAGAAGAAGACCAGCATCGCCAGCTTGAGGTTGCTGACCAGCTGTTCGTGCAGCGCTTCCAACTCCTTCAGGCCTTCAACGGAGAACGCACGACGCGCGGCCAGGGATTTGTCGGCGATCTCGCTGCCCATACGCTCAACGATATCCGAGGCCTGCTCAAGGTTAAGCGACATCTCGATAATTTCCGCCCAGCGGCGGGACTCCTCTTCCGCCAGCTCGTCCTGCGGCATACGCGCCAGATAAAGCTTGATGGCGGTATAGAGCACGTTGATATCGTCCGCCAGTCTGCGCAGTTCTTTCTCTTCACGCGGCTCGCCGTGCATCACCTTTTGCAGTCCTTCGAGCATGGTTTCCATTGCGTCACCCATGCGCAGCGTCTCGCGCGCGGCATTCGCCAGCGCCAGCGCCGGGGTATCCAGCGCGGACGTATCCAGGTGCTTCGGCTTCAGGCGCGCATCCAGCTCAGGTTCGTCCTGAATGAGACGTTCGCAGAAGCGGGCCATCGGCCCGGCAAAAGGCACCATCGCCAGGCAGCGCACCAGGTTGTAGAACACGTGAAAGTAGATCACCAGCTCCGCCTTCGGCAGAGGGAGATTGTCCATCAGGTTCGCCAGCGGGTGGATAAAGGGCAGGATGATCAGGCTGCCCACCAGCTTAAACAGCAGGCTGCCGAGGGCCACGCGGCGGGCGGCGGCGTTGGCCGCGCTGTTATTGAGCATCGCCAGCAGGCCGGAGCCGAGGTTGGCCCCGATCACCAGACACAGCGCCACCGGGAAGGAGATCGCCCCTGTGGCGGTTAAGGTTGCCGTCAGCAGCACGGCGGCCAGGCTGGAGTAGCTGACGATGGCAAACACCGCGCCAATCAGAGCATCCAGCATGATGTCCCCGGTCAGGGAGGCGAAGATGACCTGCACGCCGTTGGCCTCGGTGATTGGCGTGACCGCCTGCACAATCAGCTCCAGCGCCAGCAGGATCAGCCCCAGGCCAATCCCTACGCGCCCGAGCTGTCCGGCGCGCGTCTGCTTGCGGCCGAGGAAGAAGATAACGCCGATAAAAATCAGCAGCGGCGACAGCCAGGAGAGATCGAAGGTCAGGACACGCGCCATCAGCGCGGTACCCACATCAGCTCCCAGCACAATCACCAGCGCCGGGGCCAGCGCCACCAGATCCTGCGCCACAAAGGAGGTCACAAGCAGGGTTGTGGCGTTGCTGCTCTGAACCAGTGCCGTTACGCCAATGCCCGCGCAGAAGGCGAGCGGCTTCTTCTCAACGCTGCTGCTGAGAACGGTACGCAAGCGCGCGCCAAATACGCGCATCACGCCGGTACGGACGATATGGGTGCCCCATACGAGCAGGGCGACTGCAGAGAGCAGGTGTAACAGTGTCAGCACGGAAGTGGTTTCTCCTTATCGTTATTCATTTTCCTTAGATTCAGTATAAGGGTTTAAACGTAAGAAAGAGACAGGGCGCCCAATGAGCGCCCTGTTTGTTGTAAGGAAAAGTGATTTTAGTCGGCGTCGTAGCCGAGATTTGGCGCCAGCCAGCGCTCCACTTCAGACACGCTCATGCCTTTGCGCAGGGCGTAATCTTCAATCTGATCCCGCTGTAGCTGCGCCACGGCGAAATACTTGCTGTCCGGATGGCTGAAGTACCAGCCGGAAACGGACGCCCCTGGCCACATGGCGAACGACTCGGTGAGCTTCATGCCAGTATGGGTTTCTACGTCCAGCAGCTTCCAGATGGTGCCTTTTTCGGTATGCTCCGGACAGGCCGGATAGCCCGGCGCCGGGCGAATGCCCTGGTAGTTTTCGCGGATCAGATCCTCATTGCTGAGGTTTTCGTTCGCCGCGTAGCCCCAGTGCACCTTACGCACGCGCTCGTGCAGGTACTCGGCGAAGGCTTCCGCGAGGCGGTCGGCAATCGCTTTCACCATGATTTTATTGTAATCATCGCGCTGCGCTTCGAACGCGTCCGCCAGCGCATCTTCTTCCAGACCGCCGGTTACCGCAAAGGCGCCGATATAATCCGCTTTTCCGGAGAGCTTCGGCGCGACGAAATCGGCCAGGCAGTAGTTGGCAAAGCCCACTTTCTCCGTTTGCTGGCGCAGATGGCGGCTGACCGCCAGCACGTGGGTGCGGGTTTCATCGCGGTAAATTTCAACGTCGTCGCCCACGCGGTTGGCCGGAAACAGGCCCACCACGCCGCGCGGGTTGAGGGTTTTCTCCGCGCTCAGCGTGTCGAGCATGTCGTTGGCGTCTTTAAACAGGCGCTTCGCCTCCTCGCCAACCACCTCATCTTCCAGGATGCGCGGATATTTACCCGCCAGCGACCAGGTCATAAAGAACGGCGTCCAGTCGATGTAGTTGCGCAGCGTTTCGATGCTGGCGCTGACCTCCTGAACGCCCAGGCGATGCGCGACCGGCGGCGTATAGCTCGACCAGTCAAACGCCAGATCGTTATCGCGCGCAGCCTGGAGTGAAACAGGCGGGGTGCGCGGTTTCTTGCGCCCGTGCTGGATGCGAACGGTTTCGTACTCTTTGCGGGTGCGCTCAACAAACTCGTCGCGCTGGGTATCAGAGAGCAGCGCGGATACCACGCCCACCGTACGCGAGGCGTTCTGCACGTAGACCGTCGGCCCGCTGTAGTTCTGCTCGATTTTCACCGCAGTGTGCGCTTTCGAGGTGGTCGCTCCGCCAATCAATAACGGAATGGTGAAGCCCTGTCGCTCCATCTCTTTTGCCACGTTGACCATTTCGTCGAGCGACGGCGTAATCAGGCCGGAGAGGCCAATCAGGTCGGCGTTCACCTCGCGCGCGGTCTTGAGGATTTTGTCCGCCGGGACCATCACGCCAAGGTCGATAATTTCGTAGTTATTACACTGCAGCACTACGCCGACGATATTCTTGCCGATGTCGTGCACGTCGCCCTTCACGGTGGCGATAACCATCTTGCCGTTGCTGGAGCCTTTCTCTTTGCTGGCTTCGATGTAGGGCTCAAGATACGCTACCGCCTGCTTCATCACGCGGGCGGATTTCACCACCTGCGGCAGGAACATTTTGCCCTCGCCGAACAGATCGCCGACCACGTTCATGCCGTCCATCAGCGGGCCTTCGATCACCTCAATCGGGCGGGCTGCCTGCTGGCGCGCCTCTTCGGTATCAAGCTCGATAAATTCGGTGATGCCTTTGACCAGCGAGTATTCCAGACGCTTTTTCACGTCCCAGGAACGCCACTCGGCCTGCTGAACATTTGCCGCCTCATCCGATTTGCTGCCGCGGTATTTCTCCGCCAGGTCCAGCATGCGCTCGGTCGCGTCGTCGCGGCGGTTAAGGATCACGTCCTCTACGGCGTCGCGCAGCTCGGCAGGAAGGTCGTCGTAAATCGCCAGCTGTCCGGCGTTAACGATCCCCATGTCCATGCCGTTGCGGATGGCGTAGTAAAGAAACACGGCGTGGATTGCTTCGCGCACCGGTTCGTTACCGCGGAACGAGAACGACACGTTTGATACGCCGCCGGAGATCAGCGCGTGCGGCAGCTCGCGCTTGATGTCCTCACATGCCCCGATAAAGTCCTGGGCGTAGTTGTTGTGCTCTTCAATCCCGGTCGCGACGGCGAAGATATTCGGGTCAAAGATAATGTCTTCCGGCGGGAAGCCCACCTCTTCGGTCAAAATCTTGTACGCGCGGCGGCAAATCTCAATTTTGCGCTTGCGGGTATCCGCCTGGCCCACTTCGTCGAAGGCCATGACCACCACGGCGGCACCGTAGCGGCGGACCATCTTCGCGTGGTGGATAAAGATATCAACGCCCTCTTTCATCGAGATAGAGTTGACGATGCCTTTACCCTGGATGCACTTCAGCCCTTTTTCGATGACTTCCCATTTGGACGAGTCGATCATGATCGGCACGCGGGCAATGTCCGGCTCACCGGCAATCAGGTTGAGGAAACGCACCATCGCCGCTTCGGCGTCGAGCATTCCCTCATCCATGTTGATATCGATAATCTGCGCGCCGCTTTCCACCTGCTGGCGGGCAACGTCCAGCGCTTCACTGTATTTCTCTTCTTTAATCAGGCGCTTGAACTTTGCCGAACCGGTGACGTTAGTACGCTCACCCACGTTCACAAACAGGCTGTCGTCGCCGATGGTCAACGGCTCCAGGCCGGAAAGACGACAGGCAACCGGAAGCTCGGGCAGCTTGCGCGGCGGCAGACCGGCGACGGCGTTGCTCATGGCCGCGATGTGCTCCGGCGTGGTGCCGCAGCAGCCGCCAACGATGTTCAGGAAGCCAGACTCGGCCCACTCGCGGATTTGCGCCGCCATGGTGTCGGCATCGAGATCGTATTCACCGAACGCGTTCGGCAGACCGGCGTTCGGGTGGGCGGTGACGTAGCATTCCGCGATGCGGGAAAGTTCCTGCACGTACTGGCGCAGCTCATCAGGCCCCAGCGCGCAGTTCAGGCCAAAGGAGAGCGCTTCGGCGTGACGCAGGGAGTTATAAAACGCTTCGGTTGTCTGACCGGACAGGGTGCGGCCGGAGGCATCGGTGATGGTGCCGGAAATCATGATCGGCAGGTCAACGCCCAGCGCCTCGAACTCCTCTTTCACCGCGTAAATCGCGGCCTTGGCGTTGAGGGTGTCGAATACGGTTTCAATCAGGATCAGATCGGAACCGCCTTCCACCAGCGCTCTGGTCGATTCCCGGTAGGCCGCAACCAGCTGATCGAAGGTGATATTACGAAACGCCGGGTCGTTGACGTCCGGTGAAATCGACGCGGTGCGGTTCGTCGGGCCAAGCACCCCCGCAACGTAGCGAGGCTTGTCCGGCGTGCGGGCCGTCCACTCGTCGGCGCAGGCGCGCGCCAGCTTCGCGGCTTCCAGGTTGATTTCCGCCGACAGGGATGCCATCTGGTAATCCGCCATGGCGATGGTTGTCGAGTTGAAGGTGTTGGTTTCAACGATATCCGCACCCGCTTCGAAGTAGGCGTTGTGGATATCCTTAATGACGGACGGCTTGCTGAGCACCAGCAGGTCGTTGTTCCCTTTCAGGTCGCAGGGCCAGTCGGCAAAACGTTCGCCGCGGAAATCGTCTTCACTCAGACGATACCCCTGGATCATGGTGCCCATGCCGCCGTCCAGCACCAGAATTCGTTCATTTAACTGCGCACGCAGTTGCTCTACTTTGCTGCTCACACTTGCTCCCGACAACGCTCAACAAGGCCAAAAGGCTGCGTTCCATACTGGCACAATCTCGTAGGGTGGAAAAGCCGCACAGCGGTAACATGAGACATGTTCACCATCACTCCTCCGATCAGTCAGGATAACGGTTGCAAATTCACCAAATAAAACGAAAATGATTTCCACGATACAGAAAAAGGAGATCGTCATGGTCGCGACCGTTCCCGCTAAACGCGGCAGAAAACCTGCTGCCACCACCGCCGCCACACAACAGGGCGGACAGGTTCAATCGCTCACGCGCGGTTTGAAGCTGCTGGAGTGGATAGCCGAGTCGCACGGCAGCGTGGCCCTGACGGAGCTGGCCCAGCAGGCTGGCCTGCCTAACTCCACGACGCACCGCCTGCTGACCACCATGCAGCAGCTGGGCTTTGTCCGCCAGGTCGGCGAGCTGGGGCACTGGGCGGTGGGCGCGCATGCGTTTATAGTCGGCAGCAGCTTCCTGCAGAGCCGCAACCTGCTGGCGATTGTGCACCCGATTCTGCGCAAGCTGATGGAGGAGTCCGGCGAGACCGTAAACCTGGCGGTGCTGGACCAGAGCGACCACCAGGCGATTATCATCGACCAGGTGCAGTGCACGCAGCTGATGCGCATGTCCGCACCGATTGGCGGCAAGCTGCCGATGCATGCCTCCGGGGCGGGGAAAGCGTTTCTCTCGCAGCTAAGCGAAGAGCAGGTGACGGGGCTGCTGCACCGTAAAGGGCTGCACGCCTATACCCACGCCACGCTGGTATCGCCCGTGCATCTGAAAGAAGATCTGGCCCTGACCCGCAAGCGCGGCTATTCGTTTGATGATGAAGAACATGCCCTGGGCCTGCGCTGCCTCGCGTCCTGCATTTTTGACGAGCACCGCGAGCCGTTTGCCGCCATCTCCATCTCCGGGCCGATTTCGCGGATGACCGACGACCGCGTGACCGAGCTGGGCGCGCTGGTGATTAAGGCGGCGAAAGAGGTGACGCTGGCGTACGGTGGGATTCGTTAAGATTGAGGCGGCCTGATGCCCTCACCCCGGCCCTCTCCCACAGGGAGAGGGAGAAAACCTGATGCAAAACCGCTGTTTACGGCGGTAAGCGTACACATCTTCCACATGCCCGTTTTTGATCCGCGTTTGCAGCCCGCGCCAGTAGCTGGCGCGGAACAGATCCTCATGCATTTCTTCGAATAGCGGCCCGATGCGCGGGTCAGCGCACAGCCAGTGGCGAAACTCCTCCGGAAACACATCGCCCGGCGAGACGCTGTACCACGGCTCGCCGGACAGCTCATCTTCCGGGTAGCGGGGCGGTGGTATATCGCGGAAGTTCACCTCGGTCATGTAGCAAATTTCATCGTAATCGTAGAATACCACCCGCCCGTGACGGGTGACGCCGAAGTTTTTAAACAGCATGTCGCCCGGGAAAATATTGGCGGCGGCAAGCTGGCGAATCGCGTTGCCGTATTCTTCAATGGCATCCCGTAGTGCCTGACCTTCGGACTGCTCAAGCCAGATATTTAGCGGCACCATGCGGCGTTCGATGTAGAGATGGCTAATCACGATTTTATCGCCAAGATCGGTGATTTTCGCGGGTGCTTCCTGCATTAACAGCGCCATGAGTGCCGGGTCGATCTGCTGTTTATCCAGCACAAAGTTTTCGAACTCCTGGGTATCCGCCATGCGACCGACGCGGTCGTGCTCTTTAACCAGCTGATAGCAGGCGCGAACGTGCGCGGCGGTCATCTCTTTCTGCGGCGCGAATCTATCTTTAATCACCTTAAATACCCGGTCAAAACCCGGCAGCGTAAAGACCAGCATCACCATACCGCGAATGCCGGGCGCTTCGATAAACTGCTCATCGGCGGCGGTGACATAGCGCAGGTACTCCCGGTAGCTTTCCGTTTTGGCGTGCTTCTGGCAACCAATCGCCATATACAGCTCGGCGGTGGTTTTGCCCGGCAGGATCTCACGCAGCCACTCCACCAGCGCGGCAGGCAGCGGAGCGTATACCATGAAATAGGAGCGGGCGAAGCCAAACACAATGCTGGCCTCGGCGCTGGTGGTCAGGCAGGTATCGACAAACAGTTCCCCGTCGTCGGTAAGGTGAATGGGCAGCAGAAACGGCACAATGGCGGTCGGCGTAACCAGTTTGCCCACCAGCCAGGCGGCTTTATTGCGGTAGAAAAGCTCGTTGGCCACCTGCAAATGGCTATGGCTGAGCACCTCCGCGCCGAAGGTTTCGTTGAGATGCGCGTGGATATAACCGATATCCCGGGTTTTATTCTCCCAGGGCAGTCGCAGCGGCAGATCCGTTAGCATGCGGTGCAGGAGCTTTTCCCATCCGCGATCGGGAAAGAAATCTTTCGCCAGCGGACGGGGAATGGTTCGAAAGCGTCGCTCTGGCTGGGAGCTGAAGATAAATAACCGCTCAGGAGATAGTGAGCGGTGGTCAAATAACCGGCAATAGACGGAGTTGAAAAAGCTCTCCGCAATCTCGAAGCGCGGGTAATCGGGTAACAAATGGGTGTAGTGCTCCTTCACGCGCAGTAAAAATTCCGCGTCCGGGCTTTTACCGTCGGTAATACAGCGCAGCTGCTCCACCACCAGACCCACGTGGTGGTCATAGAGATGGATACGCTGCTTCATGGCCTGCTGAACCGCATGCCAGTCTGCATGTTCGAAGCGCTGCTGCGCGCCGGATGTCACTTCAAGAAAACGACCATACTGGGCATCGAAGCCCTGCAAAATAGTTTGGGCAATCAGCAATTCCAGGCCACGCGACATATATTCCCCCTCACCCCAACCCTCTCCCCGAGAGGGGAGAGGGGGAAAAGATTAGAACTGTGCTTCTTCCGTTGAACCCGTTAAGGCGGTGACGGAGGAGGTGCCGCCCTGAATGATGGTCGTCACGTTATCGAAGTAGCCAGTTCCCACCTCCTGCTGGTGAGACACGAAGGTATAACCGTCTTTACCCGCCGCAAACTCCGGCTGCTGCACCTTCTCAACGTAGTGCTTCATGCCCTCACCCTGCGCATAGGCGTGCGCCAGGTCGAACATGTTGAACCACATGCTGTGGATACCGGCCAGGGTAATGAACTGGTATTTGTAGCCCATGTCGGACAGCTGCTGCTGGAAGCTGGCGATCGTTTTGTCATCCAGCTTTTTCTGCCAGTTGAATGACGGCGAGCAGTTATAGGCCAGCAGTTTGCCCGGATACTTCGCGTGGATGGCGTCGGCAAAGCGTTTTGCCAGCGCCAGATCCGGCGTAGACGTTTCACACCAGACCAGGTCCGCGTAAGGCGCGTACGCCAGGCCGCGGCTGATCGCCTGTTCAATGCCGGCATGGGTGCGGTAGAAGCCTTCACTGGTGCGCTCGCCGGTGATGAACTCGCTGTCGTACGGGTCGCAGTCAGAGGTGATCAGGTCCGCCGCGTCCGCATCAGTACGGGCAATCACCAGCGTCGGCACGCCGAGCACGTCAGCAGCCAGACGCGCGGCAACCAGCTTCTGTACGGCTTCCTGTGTAGGAACCAGCACCTTACCGCCCATGTGTCCGCATTTTTTCACTGACGCCAGCTGGTCTTCGAAGTGAACGGCCGCTGCACCGGCCTCAATCATCGATTTCATCAGCTCGAAGGCGTTCAGCACGCCGCCGAAGCCCGCTTCTGCATCCGCGACGATCGGCAGGAAATAGTCAATAAAGCGCGGATCGTTAGGTTCGATACCGGCGGCCCACTGGATCTGATCCGCTCGGCGGAAGGTATTGTTGATCCGATCCACCACCGACGGCACGGAGTTCGCCGGATAGAGCGACTGATCCGGGTACATGCTGGACGCCAGGTTAGCATCCGCCGCAACCTGCCAGCCGGAGAGGTAGATAGCTTCAATACCCGCCTTCGCCTGCTGCAGCGCCTGACCGCCGGTCAGCGCACCGAGGCTGTTGATGTAGCCCTTTTTAGAGCAACCGTGCAGCAGCTTCCACATTTTCGCCGCACCGTTCTGTGCCAGCGTGCATTCCGGATTGACCGAGCCGCGTAATTTCACCACTTCCTCCGCGCTGTAAGGACGGCGGATGCCTTCCCAACGAGGTTGTGTCCACTCTTTCTTCAACTCTTCGATCTGTTGGGTACGGGTTTTCATGTGCAGATGCTCCATATTGTTATGTGGTGAGTTACGCCAGGAAGCGGTAGCCCGGCAGGGTCAGGAAGTCGATTAAGTCATCTGATGTGGTGATTTGCTCCATCAGGCGCGCGGCGTCGTCAAAACGTCCGCTGCTGAAGCGGTGTTCGCCCAGCTCGTCCTGGATCACCCGCATCTCTTCGGCCAGCATCTGGCGGAACAGGGATTTGGTCACCGGCTTGCCGTTGCTGAGCGTTTTTTGATGGTGGATCCACTGCCAGATGGAGGTACGTGAGATCTCCGCCGTCGCGGCATCTTCCATCAGTCCATAGATAGGCACACAGCCGTTGCCGGAGATCCACGCTTCGATGTACTGGACCGCGACGCGAATATTGGCACGCATGCCCTCTTCCGTACGCTCGCCCGCGCACGGTGCCAGCAGCTGTTCTTCAGCCGTTGGGGCATCGTCTTCGCGCGTGACAAACAGCTGGTTTTTGTTGTCGCCGAGAACGCGGTTGAAGACCTCCATCGCCGTATCGGCAAGGCCAGGATGGGCAATCCACGTGCCGTCGTGACCGTTACGGGCTTCAAGCTCTTTGTCGGCTTTCACCTTGTTGAGCACCTGATTATTGCGCTCTGCGTCTTTGCTCGGGATAAATGCCGCCATGCCGCCCATCGCAAAGGCGCCGCGCTTGTGACAGGTTTTGATCAGCAGGCGCGAGTAGGCACTCAGGAATGGTTTATCCATAGTGACCACTTGGCGATCGGGCAGCACGCGATCGCCGTGATTTTTCAGGGTTTTGATGTAGCTGAAAATATAGTCCCAGCGTCCGCAGTTCAGGCCGACAATGTGGTCGCGCAGAGCGTGCAGAATTTCATTCATCTGGAACACGGCAGGCAGCGTTTCAATCAGCAGCGTGGCTTTGATGGTGCCGCGCGGCAGGTTGAAACGATCTTCCGCATAGCTGAACACCTCGCTCCACCAGGCCGCTTCCTGCCAGGCCTGCGTTTTTGGCAGATAGAAATAGGGACCGCTGCCTTTAGCCAGGAGGGCTTTGTAGTTGTGGAAGAAATAGAGTGCGAAATCAAACAGGCTGCCCGGAATGGCTTCCCCACGCCAGGTGACATGTTTTTCAGGCAGGTGCAGACCGCGTACGCGACAGATCAGCACCGCCGGGTTCGGTTTGAGCTGGTAAATTTTGCCGGCTTCGTTGGTATAGCTGATGGTGCCGTTCACGGCGTCGCGCAGGTTGATCTGCCCGTCGATAACTTTGTTCCAGTCTGGCGCCAGTGAATCTTCAAAATCGGCCATGAAGACCTTAACGTTGGCATTCATGGCGTTGATCACCATTTTGCGCTCTACCGGACCAGTGATCTCAACGCGACGATCCTGTAAATCTTCAGGGATGCCGCGGATTTTCCACTCGCCACGTCGAATGGAAGCGGTTTCCGAAATGAATCCAGGCAACTTGCCATCGTCAATTTCCTGCTGCTGATGAATACGTGCCGCCAGCAGCTTATTGCGCTGCGGCGTAAAGCGGGTCACCAGTTCAGTCAGAAATTCTACCGCTTCCGCCGTCAAAACCTGCTGTTCTTGCTCGCCATACGGCTGGGTAAAGGCCAGTTCATCGACCGTCGTTGCCTGTTGAGTCATTACTCTGCTCCTCATCAAAGATCCAAAATGCCGCCCCCGATGCGAACGAAAGATCGTTGGGTAGTTTTCGCTCAGCAGAATTAAGACTATCTATATTTTTTCCAAAATCAAAAACAATTTCCATTTTAATTGTTAATTGCAGTTAATTTATTGATTTTATTGAGATTAAAGTTTTATCGAATGGTGAGTGACATTTCGGAAATAAAAAAGGCACCCGAAGGTGCCTGATTTGAATAGCTGAAACGCTTTAGGATCGTTCAGGGCAGAAGATTACTCCAGCGTCGGATTCATGTGGCGCAGATCGTATGGCGTGATCTGGTAGACGTAATAGTTGAGCCAGTTAGTGAAAAGCAAATTCCCGTGGCTGCGCCAGGTTGCTCTCGGTTTGTTTTGCGGATCGTCTTTGGGGAAATAGTTGTACGGTACATCCGGATTAAGACCCGCTTCGACATCACGGAAATACTCTGACGCGAGGGTATGCGGATCGTACTCAGGATGGCCGGTCACAAAGGCGATACGCTTATCCTTGCTGGCAAACAGGTAAGCATCCCCGTCTTCCGTTTCGGCCAGGATCTCCAGATCGGTGTAATCACGAATCAGCTGGGCAGGGAAATCGGCGTAGCGAGAATGCGGGGCCAGGAAGGAGTCATCGAAACCGCGCGTCAGCAACGCATGCGGTTGAAGAATGTGGTGTTCGTATACGCCGGAGAGCTTTTCAGTACGGGTTTGCTTGGGGATGCCATAAAGAATATTCAGCGCGGCTTGTACCGCCCAACAGACAAACAATGTGGAGGTAACGTGATCTTTTGCCCACTCCAGAACCTGTTTGATCTGCGGCCAGTAGGCGACATCGTTAAATTCAACCAGACCGAGCGGCGCGCCGGTCACAATCAGCCCGTCGAAGTTTTCCCCCTGAATGTCATCAAAGTTGCAGTAGAAGTTATTCAGGTGCTCAGCAGGCGTGTTACGCGACTCGCGGGCATCGATTCGCAGCAGCTGAATATCGACCTGCAGCGGGGAGTTCGACAGAAGACGCAGGAACTGGTTTTCTGTTTCGATCTTTTTTGGCATCAGATTGAGAATAAGCACCTTCAGCGGGCGAATTTCCTGACCTGTCGCACGCGAAGCCGTCATGACGAAGACGTTTTCTTCACGCAAGAAATTGACGGCTGGTAGCTCGTCCTGCACCCGAATCGGCATAACTTTATATCCTCACAGCATACGTATAAACGTTTAGACATCCAGACAGCTAACGATACCCAGAAACGATTGGAAAGTCGAGTCTGCATGTCCAAGGTGAGAAAGTTTCAGGAACAGGGGGAGGAGAAAAACAAAAGCAAAAAACCCCGCACCTTACGGTACGGGGTTCTTCTAATTGATGCCTGGCAGTTCCCTACTCTCACATGGGGAGACCCCACACTACCATCGGCGCTACGGCGTTTCACTTCTGAGTTCGGCATGGGGTCAGGTGGGACCACCGCGCTAAAGCCGCCAGGCAAATTCTGTTAAATCTGTATCAGGCTGAAAATCGTGTCTCTCTTCGCCAAAACACCTTCGGCGTTGTAAGGTTAAGCCTCACGGTTCATTAGTATCGGTTAGCTCAACGCATCGCTGCGCTTACACACCCGACCTATCAACGTCATAGTCTTTAACGTTCCTTCAGGACCCTTAAAGGGTCAGGGAGAACTCATCTCGGGGCAAGTTTCGTGCTTAGATGCTTTCAGCACTTATCTTTTCCGCATTTAGCTACCGGGCAGTGCCATTGGCATGACAACCCGAACACCAGTGATGCGTCCACTCCGGTCCTCTCGTACTAGGAGCAGCCCCCCTCAATTCTCCAGCGCCCACGGCAGATAGGGACCGAACTGTCTCACGACGTTCTAAACCCAGCTCGCGTACCACTTTAAATGGCGAACAGCCATACCCTTGGGACCTACTTCAGCCCCAGGATGTGATGAGCCGACATCGAGGTGCCAAACACCGCCGTCGATATGAACTCTTGGGCGGTATCAGCCTGTTATCCCCGGAGTACCTTTTATCCGTTGAGCGATGGCCCTTCCATTCAGAACCACCGGATCACTATGACCTGCTTTCGCACCTGCTCGAGCCGTCACTCTCGCAGTCAAGCTAGCTTATGCCATTGCACTAACCTCCTGATGTCCGACCAGGATTAGCTAACCTTCGTGCTCCTCCGTTACTCTTTGGGAGGAGACCGCCCCAGTCAAACTACCCACCAGACACTGTCCGCAACCCGGATTACGGGTCTACGTTAGAACACCAGCCATTAAAGGGTGGTATTTCAAGGGCGGCTCCACGCAGACTGGCGTCCACGCTTCAAAGCCTCCCACCTATCCTACACATCAAGGACCAGTGTTCAGTGTCAAGCTATAGTAAAGGTTCACGGGGTCTTTCCGTCTTGCCGCGGGTACACTGCATCTTCACAGCGAGTTCAATTTCACTGAGTCTCGGGTGGAGACAGCCTGGCCATCATTACGCCATTCGTGCAGGTCGGAACTTACCCGACAAGGAATTTCGCTACCTTAGGACCGTTATAGTTACGGCCGCCGTTTACCGGGGCTTCGATCAAGAGCTTCGCGTTACCGCTAACCCCATCAATTAACCTTCCGGCACCGGGCAGGCGTCACACCGTATACGTCCACTTTCGTGTTTGCACAGTGCTGTGTTTTTAATAAACAGTTGCAGCCAGCTGGTATCTTCGACTGATTTCAGCTCCACCCGCAGGGGCTTCACCTACATATCAGCGTGCCTTCTCCCGAAGTTACGGCACCATTTTGCCTAGTTCCTTCACCCGAGTTCTCTCAAGCGCCTTGGTATTCTCTACCTGACCACCTGTGTCGGTTTGGGGTACGATTTCGTGTTACCTGATGCTTAGAGGCTTTTCCTGGAAGCAGGGCATTTGTTACTTCAGCACCGTAGTGCCTCGTCATCACACCTCAGCGTTAAAAAGGTACCGGATTTACCTGGAACCTCCGCCTACATGCTTAAACCGGGACAACCGTCGCCCGGCTAACATAGCCTTCTCCGTCCCCCCTTCGCAGTAACACCAAGTACAGGAATATTAACCTGTTTCCCATCGACTACGCCTTTCGGCCTCGCCTTAGGGGTCGACTCACCCTGCCCCGATTAACGTTGGACAGGAACCCTTGGTCTTCCGGCGAGCGGGCTTTTCACCCGCTTTATCGTTACTTATGTCAGCATTCGCACTTCTGATACCTCCAGCAACCCTCACAGGCCACCTTCAACGGCTTACAGAACGCTCCCCTACCCAACAACGCATAAGCGTCGCTGCCGCAGCTTCGGTGCATGGTTTAGCCCCGTTACATCTTCCGCGCAGGCCGACTCGACCAGTGAGCTATTACGCTTTCTTTAAATGATGGCTGCTTCTAAGCCAACATCCTGGCTGTCTGTGCCTTCCCACATCGTTTCCCACTTAACCATGACTTTGGGACCTTAGCTGGCGGTCTGGGTTGTTTCCCTCTTCACGACGGACGTTAGCACCCGCCGTGTGTCTCCCGTGATAACATTCTTCGGTATTCGTAGTTTGCATCGGGTTGGTAAGCCGGGATGGCCCCCTAGCCGAAACAGTGCTCTACCCCCGAAGATGAGTTCACGAGGCGCTACCTAAATAGCTTTCGGGGAGAACCAGCTATCTCCCGGTTTGATTGGCCTTTCACCCCCAGCCACAAGTCATCCGCTAATTTTTCAACATTAGTCGGTTCGGTCCTCCAGTTAGTGTTACCCAACCTTCAACCTGCCCATGGCTAGATCACCGGGTTTCGGGTCTATACCCTGCAACTTAACGCCCAGTTAAGACTCGGTTTCCCTTCGGCTCCCCTATACGGTTAACCTTGCTACAGAATATAAGTCGCTGACCCATTATACAAAAGGTACGCAGTCACACCACGAAGGTGCTCCCACTGCTTGTACGTACACGGTTTCAGGTTCTTTTTCACTCCCCTCGCCGGGGTTCTTTTCGCCTTTCCCTCACGGTACTGGTTCACTATCGGTCAGTCAGGAGTATTTAGCCTTGGAGGATGGTCCCCCCATATTCAGACAGGATACCACGTGTCCCGCCCTACTCTTCGAGTTCACAGCCTGTGTGCTTTCGTGTACGGGACTGTCACCCTGTACCGTGCGACTTTCCAGACGCTTCCACTAACACACAAGCTGATTCAGACTCTGGGCTGCTCCCCGTTCGCTCGCCGCTACTGGGGGAATCTCGGTTGATT
This sequence comes from Enterobacter dykesii, assembly GCF_008364625.2. Lineage (NCBI taxonomy): Bacteria > Pseudomonadati > Pseudomonadota > Gammaproteobacteria > Enterobacterales > Enterobacteriaceae > Enterobacter > Enterobacter dykesii. The sequence continues at coordinate 229,740 of NZ_CP126604.1, read as the reverse complement.
TCTTTTCCTCGGGGTACTTAGATGTTTCAGTTCCCCCGGTTCGCCTCGTTAACCTATGTATTCAGTTAACGATAGTGCAACGAATTGCACTGGGTTTCCCCATTCGGACATCGCCGGGTCAAAGGTTCATATCACCTCGCCGGCGCTTTTCGCAGATTAGCACGTCCTTCATCGCCTCTGACTGCCAGGGCATCCACCGTGTACGCTTAGTCGCTTAACCTCACAACCCGAAGATGTTTCACTTCTGATTGCGAAAATTTGAGAGACTCGAACACACCATTAAGATGTGTCGTTTCAATTTTCAGCTTGATCCAGATTTTTAAAGAGCAAATATCTCAAACGTCACCCGAAGATGAGTTTTGAGATATGACGGCAGGTGACTTTCACTCACGAACCAGCAAGTGGCGTCCCCTAGGGGATTCGAACCCCTGTTACCGCCGTGAAAGGGCGGTGTCCTGGGCCTCTAGACGAAGGGGACGTAAAGTCTCAATCGCAAGACGCCTTGCTATTTACTTTTCATCAGACAATCTGTGTGAGCACTACAAAGGCAGGTTCTTTAAGGTAAGGAGGTGATCCAACCGCAGGTTCCCCTACGGTTACCTTGTTACGACTTCACCCCAGTCATGAATCACAAAGTGGTAAGCGCCCTCCCGAAGGTTAAGCTACCTACTTCTTTTGCAACCCACTCCCATGGTGTGACGGGCGGTGTGTACAAGGCCCGGGAACGTATTCACCGTAGCATTCTGATCTACGATTACTAGCGATTCCGACTTCATGGAGTCGAGTTGCAGACTCCAATCCGGACTACGACGCACTTTATGAGGTCCGCTTGCTCTCGCGAGGTCGCTTCTCTTTGTATGCGCCATTGTAGCACGTGTGTAGCCCTACTCGTAAGGGCCATGATGACTTGACGTCATCCCCACCTTCCTCCAGTTTATCACTGGCAGTCTCCTTTGAGTTCCCGGCCGGACCGCTGGCAACAAAGGATAAGGGTTGCGCTCGTTGCGGGACTTAACCCAACATTTCACAACACGAGCTGACGACAGCCATGCAGCACCTGTCTCAGAGTTCCCGAAGGCACCAAAGCATCTCTGCTAAGTTCTCTGGATGTCAAGAGTAGGTAAGGTTCTTCGCGTTGCATCGAATTAAACCACATGCTCCACCGCTTGTGCGGGCCCCCGTCAATTCATTTGAGTTTTAACCTTGCGGCCGTACTCCCCAGGCGGTCGACTTAACGCGTTAGCTCCGGAAGCCACGCCTCAAGGGCACAACCTCCAAGTCGACATCGTTTACGGCGTGGACTACCAGGGTATCTAATCCTGTTTGCTCCCCACGCTTTCGCACCTGAGCGTCAGTCTTTGTCCAGGGGGCCGCCTTCGCCACCGGTATTCCTCCAGATCTCTACGCATTTCACCGCTACACCTGGAATTCTACCCCCCTCTACAAGACTCTAGCCTGCCAGTTTCGAATGCAGTTCCCAGGTTGAGCCCGGGGATTTCACATCCGACTTGACAGACCGCCTGCGTGCGCTTTACGCCCAGTAATTCCGATTAACGCTTGCACCCTCCGTATTACCGCGGCTGCTGGCACGGAGTTAGCCGGTGCTTCTTCTGCGGGTAACGTCAATCGACAAGGTTATTAACCTTATCGCCTTCCTCCCCGCTGAAAGTACTTTACAACCCGAAGGCCTTCTTCATACACGCGGCATGGCTGCATCAGGCTTGCGCCCATTGTGCAATATTCCCCACTGCTGCCTCCCGTAGGAGTCTGGACCGTGTCTCAGTTCCAGTGTGGCTGGTCATCCTCTCAGACCAGCTAGGGATCGTCGCCTAGGTGAGCCGTTACCCCACCTACTAGCTAATCCCATCTGGGCACATCTGATGGCAAGAGGCCCGAAGGTCCCCCTCTTTGGTCTTGCGACGTTATGCGGTATTAGCTACCGTTTCCAGTAGTTATCCCCCTCCATCAGGCAGTTTCCCAGACATTACTCACCCGTCCGCCGCTCGTCACCCGGGAGCAAGCTCCCTGTGTTACCGCTCGACTTGCATGTGTTAGGCCTGCCGCCAGCGTTCAATCTGAGCCATGATCAAACTCTTCAATTTAAGTTTGATGCTCGTGAATTAAACTTCGTAATGAATTACGTATGTTCACTCAGAGACTTGGTATTCATTTTTCGTCCGAAGACATTAAGAATCCATGTCACTTTGAGTGCCCACACAGATTGTCTGATAAATTGTTAAAGAGCAGTGCAACGCGGCTTTCGCTCACCGTTGCGAGGTGGCGTATATTACGCTTTCCTCTTTCAGAGTCAACCCGTTATTTCAGGATTTTTTCTCTTCAACCGACCGGGCTGTTTGTGAAGTGATTCACATCCGCCGTGTCGATGGAGGCGCATTATAGGGAGTTCTCAGCAGGCCGCAACCGCTAAATGTCAGAAAAATGACTGACTGCTGCATTCCACAGCAAAACCCCGCCTTATACCTTTTTACACACAGACTTATCCACAATGATACGAAAAAGTGAAAATGTGCGAGCGTTGCGCAAACGTTTTCGTTAAAATGCTCGCGCTTAATAAGGATGCCCCGTCAGGTGTGTTAGATGAGTTTTTCGCAGGAAAATTCATCTAACGCTCTCTGTAATCGTGAAATCCAGGGGATTTACCATGCAACAACGTCGTCCAGTCCGCCGCGCTCTGCTCAGTGTTTCTGATAAAGCCGGTATCGTCGAATTCGCTCAGGCACTTTCCGCACGCGGTGTGGAGCTGCTTTCTACAGGCGGTACCGCTCGCCTGTTAGCAGATAAAGGTCTGCCGGTAACCGAAGTGTCCGATTACACCGGTTTCCCGGAAATGATGGATGGACGCGTCAAAACCCTGCATCCAAAAGTGCACGGCGGTATCCTTGGCCGTCGCGGTCAGGACGACGCCATTATGGAACAGCATGACATCGCCCCAATCGACATGGTTGTCGTTAACCTTTACCCGTTTGCCCAAACCGTAGCCCGCGAAGGCTGTTCTCTGGAAGATGCCGTAGAGAATATTGATATCGGCGGCCCAACTATGGTGCGCTCAGCAGCCAAGAACCATAAAGATGTGGCTATCGTGGTGAAGAGCAGCGATTACAACACCATTATTAACGAGATGGACGCCAACGAAGGGTCACTGACTCTGGAAACGCGTTTCGACCTCGCCATCAAAGCCTTCGAGCACACCGCGGCGTACGACAGCATGATTGCCAACTACTTCGGTAGCCTGGTGCCGGCTTACCACGGTGAAAGCAAAGATCCTTCCGGCCGCTTCCCGCGCACCCTGAACCTGAACTTCATTAAGAAGCAGGACATGCGTTACGGTGAGAACAGCCACCAGCAGGCTGCTTTCTATATAGAAGAAGAGGTAAAAGAAGCCTCTGTTGCGACCGCTCAGCAGGTTCAGGGCAAAGCGCTCTCCTATAACAACATTGCCGACACCGACGCCGCGCTGGAATGCGTGAAAGAGTTCAGCGAGCCGGCCTGCGTTATCGTTAAGCATGCGAACCCATGCGGCGTTGCCGTGAGCACCTCTATTCTGGATGCCTACGATCGCGCATACAAAACCGACCCAACCTCTGCGTTCGGCGGCATTATCGCCTTCAACCGCGAGCTGGATGCTGAAACCGCACAGGCCATCATCTCCCGCCAGTTCGTTGAAGTGATCATCGCGCCATCCGCATCTGAAGAAGCGCTGAAAATCACCGCGGCAAAACAGAACGTCCGCGTGCTGGTCTGCGGCCAGTGGGCAGAGCGCGTACCGGGCCTGGACTTCAAGCGCGTGAACGGCGGTCTGCTGGTTCAGGACCGCGATCTGGGTATGGTGACAGAGGCCGACCTGCGCGTGGTAACCAAACGCCAGCCGAGCGAACAGGAACTGCGTGATGCGCTGTTCTGCTGGAAGGTCGCGAAGTTCGTTAAATCCAACGCCATCGTCTACGCCAAAGAGAACATGACCATCGGGATAGGCGCAGGCCAGATGAGCCGCGTCTACTCCGCGAAAATCGCGGGTATTAAAGCAGGCGATGAAGGTCTGGAAGTAAAAGGCTCCGCCATGGCTTCTGACGCCTTCTTCCCGTTCCGTGACGGTATCGACGCAGCTGCTGCAGTGGGCATCACCTGTGTGATCCAGCCTGGCGGGTCAATTCGCGACGACGAAGTGATTGCCGCTGCCGACGAACACGGCATCGCAATGATCTTCACCGACATGCGCCACTTCCGCCATTAATTCCCGGAGCAGAAAATGAAAGTATTAGTGATTGGTAACGGCGGACGCGAGCACGCTCTGGCGTGGAAAGCGGCGCAGTCTCCGCTGGTGAAAACAGTCTTCGTAGCACCGGGCAACGCCGGTACCGCGCTGGAACCCGCGCTGCAGAACGTGGCTATCAGCGTGACCGATATCCCTGCGCTGCTGAGCTTTGCCCAGAGCGAGAAAATCGATCTGACGATTGTGGGCCCGGAAGCGCCGCTGGTGATTGGCGTGGTGGATGCGTTCCGCGCGGCGGGTCTGACAATCTTCGGGCCTACGGAAGGCGCCGCGCAGCTGGAAGGCTCCAAAGCCTTCACCAAAGATTTCCTCGCGCGTCATAACATCCCGACGGCGGAATATCAGAACTTCACCGAAGTGGAGCCAGCCCTGGCCTACCTGCGTGAAAAAGGCGCGCCGATTGTCATCAAGGCCGACGGTCTGGCCGCAGGTAAAGGCGTTATCGTCGCGATGACCCTCGAAGAAGCAGAAGCCGCGGTCCAGGATATGCTGGCCGGCAACGCCTTTGGCGATGCGGGCCACCGCATCGTGATCGAAGAGTTCCTCGACGGTGAAGAGGCCAGCTTTATCGTGATGGTCGACGGCGAGCACGTTCTGCCGATGGCCACCAGCCAGGACCACAAGCGCGTAGGCAATGGCGATACCGGCCCGAATACCGGCGGTATGGGCGCTTATTCACCCGCTCCGGTAGTGACTGACGAAGTCCACCAGCGCACCATGGATCGCGTCATTTGGCCGACCGTGAAAGGAATGGCGGCGGAAGGCAATACCTACACTGGTTTTCTCTATGCGGGTCTGATGATCGACAAGCAGGGTAACCCTAAGGTCATCGAATTCAACTGCCGCTTTGGCGATCCGGAAACGCAGCCCATCATGCTGCGCATGAAATCCGATCTGGTGGAACTGTGTCTGGCAGCCTGCGAAGGCAAGCTCGACGAGAAAACCTCTGAGTGGGACGAGCGTGCGTCTCTGGGCGTGGTGATTGCTGCAGGTGGTTATCCGGGCAATTACAACACCGGAGATGAAATCCACGGCCTGCCGCTGGAAGAGATTGAAGGTGCGAAGGTGTTCCATGCGGGTACGAAGCTGGCTGAAGACGATCGCGTCCTCACCAACGGCGGACGCGTGCTGTGTGCAACCGCGCTGGGCCATACCGTGGCCGAAGCGCAGAAACGCGCCTACGCGCTGATGGCGGATATTCACTGGAACGGCAGCTTTAGCCGTCAGGATATCGGTTATCGTGCAATTGCGCGTGAGCAGGGAGAATAATTTCACACCCTCACCCTAACCCTCTCCCTCAAGGGAGAGGGGATTTAAATCAAAAACTTTTTTCCGTCGGCTGCCAGGTGCAGAAGTCTTCGTTCGCCACCAGCAGCAGCTGAGAGCCTTCCGGCGCTTCCAGCCACGCCACACTCACTTCCATTGATGAATGACGCTGACGGCGTTGAATGTGTTCGGTTGCCCAGGATTCAAGCTCAGGCTTGACCGTCTGTCCTTCGCAGGTTGTCACCGTCCCATCGGCATGCCAGCGCCCCTGACGCAGCACAACGCGTCCCAGACGAAGCGCATCGCTGGTCTGGCGGATTTGTTCGGCACGATAACGGTAAAGAGCGATTTGATCGCTGGAAAGCTGCTGTTTTTGACCGCTGACTTCGCGCTGCATAAAGCTTAGCTCGCCATGGTCGTCAAAACGCACTTTCACGTGTTCGGGGGTCTTGCTGTAGACGTTCAGTTCAATCAGCGACAGGTCATCTCCCTGCCAGCGGTATTCCGCCGTCGACGTATTGCCGTTATGCCACGGGCTGAAGGCAGAAAGCAGATGCACTTCATCGCCGGAATCTTTGCGCCAGATCCTGACCGCGCCCTGGTTGTCCGCGTAGCCGCTGGCGGTAAACGGTGGCAGGGAGGTGTCGTGGCTGCAGGCTGACAGCAGCAGCATGCCTGCCAGCGCGAGCGTTCCACGCCAGAAAGACAAAAGGGGCGTTGCCGCCCCTTCGCTAAAACTGTTCACTGCCACGCGTCTTACTTAACAGCGTCTTTCAGTGCTTTACCAGAAACAAATGCCGGCACGTTAGCTGCGGCGATTTTGATTTCTTTACCGGTCTGCGGGTTGCGGCCAGTACGCTCAGCGCGGTGGTTCACTTTGAAGGTACCGAAACCAACCAGTTGCACAGCATCGCCTTCTTTCAGAGACTCAGTAATAGCAGCCAGGGTAGATTCCAGAGCAGCTTTAGCCTGCACTTTAGACAGATCAGCCTTGTCCGCAATTACATCAATCAGTTGAGTCTTGTTCATAAGTTATCCTTTCAATGTGTTTATCGCTTGCTAAGCATCGAGTGCGACGAAAATGCCAAAAAAGCACTCTCCTGCATACACGCACCGATAGCCACTTTTTTTCGCCCCCCAAATGTAGACCAGACAAGGGGCGAAAGGGAAGAGTCGAGGAGCGACAAAACGGGCGTTATCTCAAGTTTTCTTGTCTCATTGGTTAAAAATTATACCAATATTGCTCTCACCAGCCTCTCGTAAGTCCGCGCGCAGCCCTTTTATCAGCTCAATATCGCGTTCTTCACACTCTGCCAGCAGGCGGAAAATTTCCCACTGAATGTCCCATTCTTGCTCAACCGCCGGGTTCGCACGCAGCTCTTCGTCGGTCATCTCGCGACCTTCCTGGGTCATTTCCAGCATCGCGACGGTCGTAATAGACGCCTTACTGACTTCAATAGCGTGCTCCAGCGTTTCACCGCTCAGACGGGAGTGAAGCAGTTCGCTTAACGCCACGCAGGCATCAATCGCCGGATAGACACCGTACAGGTCAAAATCATCCGCAGCCGGAATCGCCTCTTCCAGCTTTTCCAGCTGGGAGTCGAAGTTCACCTTCGCGTCTTTCACCGTCAGCGTTTCCCAGATCAGATCCAGAATGCGGCGGTAGATATGGCCATCACCAAAGCCCGTCTCCTTACAGAACGCGGCATAGTTGGGATACATGCGCTCGCACAGGCAAGCCATAAACGTCACGTGCTGCCAGCTTTCAAGTTTCTCAAGGCGCAGGTGAATCGGGTTTTGTAGCATGATGATCTCTCGAATCGAAAATTAGGCGCAGTTTACCTGAATCATCGCTGAATTTCCTGCCAACGAACAAAAGCCGGACGCGAAGAGGCCACGGCGTCTGCCCAGCGCGTCGGCTCCGGCAAGCGGTAGCCCTTCATGCAGCGCTGCACCCACGCCAGGGCGCTGTCCATGCTCACCCGGTGCCCCGTGGCGATAAAGAGCGGGTTACAGCGCGCCTTGCTGCGCCAGACCCACGCCAGCTGCTCGCCTTTATGGATAAGCGGCGCCAGCGCGCCCGGCTCGGCAGAAAGAGGTTCAAACGCGCCGCACAGGCGTTTCTTGGCGACGCCAATGGTCGGCACATCCACCAGCAGCCCAAAGTGGCTGGCAACGCCTAAACGGCGCGGGTGTGAGATACCGTGTCCATCGACAAACAGCAGGTCAGGTTTTTGCGAGAGTTGCTCCCACGCTGCCAGCAGCGCGGGATATTCGCGGAAGGAGAGAAAGCCCGGAATGTACGGCATGGTGGTCGCGATACGCGCTACCTTGTACTCCACCAGCTCAAGCGAAGGATATTTCAGTACCACCATCGCCGCTCGCGTCACTTCCCCACCCTGCTCGAATCCGACGTCTGCTCCGCCAATGTACTGCGGAGGATCTTTATCCAGACGATCCTCGCGGATCACCGATGAGGCCAGTTCGATTTGCTGAGCGCGTAGCGACGCGAGATCCATAATCACTCCTTACTTGTGATACTGGGCAGAAAGCCGATGCACCGCCTCCACAAATACGCCTGCGTGTTCTGGCGGCACATCCTGATGAATGCCGTGGCCGAGGTTAAAGACGTGGCCTTCACCCTGGCCGAAACCAGACAGTATAGTCGACACTTCTTCTTCAATGCGGGCTGGCGGCGCATAGAGCATGGACGGGTCCATATTGCCCTGCAGCGCCACTTTGTCGCCCACGCGGCGGCGGGCATCGGCGATATCGGTGGTCCAGTCGAGGCCCAGCGCATCGCAGCCGGTTGCCGCCATCGCTTCCAGCCACTGGCCGCCGCCTTTGGTGAACAGCGTCACCGGCACGCGGCGGCCTTCGTTTTCACGCAGCAGGCCATCAACGATTTTGTGCATGTAGTACAGGGAGAACTGCTGATAATCGCGCCCGGTCAGCACGCCGCCCCAGGTATCGAAAATCATCACCGACTGCGCGCCCGCCTTAATCTGCGCGTTCAGGTAGAGGGTGACGCTCTTCGCCAGCTTGTCGAGCAGCGCGTGCAGGGCCAGCGGCTCGGCGTACATCATCTTTTTAATCAGGGTGAAGGCTTTGCTGCTGCCTCCTTCAACCATATAGGTCGCCAGCGTCCATGGGCTGCCGGAGAAGCCAATCAGCGGCACTTCACCTTTCAGCTCGCGGCGAATGGTGCGTACGGCGTTCATCACGTAGCCCAGCTCGCCTTCCGGATCGGGGATTGGCAGCTTATCCACGTCGGCTTTGCTTTTGATTGGGGAGGTGAAACGCGGGCCTTCACCGGTTTCGAAGTACAGGCCAAGGCCCATTGCATCAGGAATGGTCAGAATATCCGAGAAGAGGATCGCCGCATCCAGCGGGAAGCGGCGCAGCGGCTGGAGCGTCACTTCACAGGCCAGCTCGGCGTTTTTGCACAGCGACATAAAATCGCCCGCCTGCGCGCGCGTGGCTTTATACTCTGGGAGATAGCGTCCCGCCTGGCGCATCATCCACACCGGGGTGACATCAACGGGCTGGCGCAGCAGCGCACGCAGATAACGATCGTTCTTCAGTTCGGTCATTTTTGCAGTTCCTTAAGCGTCATGGCCTCAGTGTAACACTACTCATACTCGGCCCGACACATCGCCACGGTATCTTCTATCAGCCGACGCGCCACGGTGCCCGGCGGAGGTAACAGCGGTAAATCGTCGTAGCGATACCAGTTCGCGTCCAGCAGCTCTTTCTGGTCGATAACGATCTCGCCGCTGTCGTATTCGGCCATAAATGCCGTCATCAGCGACTGCGGGAATGGCCACGGCTGGGAGGTAACGTAGCGCAGGTTCTTCACTTTGATCCCACTCTCCTCCATCACCTCTCGCGCCACCGCCTGCTCCAGCGTTTCGCCCACCTCGACGAAGCCGGCCAGCACGGTGTAAATGCCGTTGCGATGGCGGGTATGCTGCGCCAGCAGGATGGAATCCTCCCGGCGGATAGCGACGATAATGCACGGCGCAATCTGCGGATAGTAGCGTTCGCGGCAGTGGCTGCAGAGCATCGCCCACTCGGTTTTGCTCGGGCGCATGGTATGACCGCAGTAGCCGCAGTATTTATGCGAGCGGTAAAACTCGGCCAGCTGCACGCCCCGCCCCGCCAGCTGGAACAGCCCCACGTCCAGATCCAGCACCTGGCGCACCGATCCCATATCCTGGCGGCGGGGTTGTTGGATCAACCACACCGGCTCACCCTGCCACTCGCCGATCTGTAGCGCTGGCTGGCCAACAAGATCGAACGCCTCAGCTGCACCGTAGGGAATTTCTCCGGCAGGAAGCCATAATTTTTGTTCGTGACTGACGATCCACCAACCAAGATCTGATTTTTCAATAATACGATCCATATCTATTGCACTACCTTCGCTTCACTGACATGTTGTTAGCATTGTGGTTACATTCTGGATAAGCAGATTCAATCCTACATTTTGCGGAGTCGACCATGTTAAACCAGCTGCAAAGCCTGACTGAGCGCGTTAGAGGAAGTAACAAACTGGTGGATCGCTGGCTACATGTGCGCAAGCATCTACTCGTGGCTTATTACAATTTGGTCGGTATTAAGCCTGGCAAAGAATCGTTTATGCGACTGAATGAAAAAGCGCTGGATGATTTTTGTCAGGGCCTGGTCGACTATCTGTCCGACGGCCATTTCAATATTTATGAACGCATTATCCGTGAAATGGAAGGGACAACGCCGTATTTAGCAGCCAGCAAGCTCTATCCCCTTCTGGAAGCCAACACCCAGCAGATCATGGATTACTATGATTCCGCGCTCGAGAACGCTATCGACCACGATAACTACCTTGAGTTTCAGCAGGCGCTATCCGACCTCGGTGAAGCGCTGGAAGAGCGATTCACGCTGGAAGATAAGCTGATCGCCCTCGTGCTGGATAATGATTTGAACATCAGTAACGAAGAGAACGTCGCGCGCCCTGCTTGAGTTCTTCACCGTTAACGAGTAATTTACAACCATTCGCCCCTCTCACGAGGGGGATTTTTCTTGTCGGAGTGCCCAGCGCCTGAAAGCGCGGGCTGAGACCGTTAATTCGGGATCCGCGGAACCTGATCAGGCTAATACCTGCGAAGGGAACAAGAGTCACACTGCTGTTGAATCGTCCCCGGGCGATCCTCTCTTGCTTCATCCGTCGTCTGACAAGCCATGTCCTTCACTTTTGGAATGAGCTATGTCTACTGCAAAACTGACCCGCCGCGAACAGCGCGCACAGGCCCAACACTTCATCGACACGCTGGAAGGCACCGCTTTCCCGAACTCGAAACGCATCTATATTTCCGGCTCGCAGGCCGATATCCGCGTCCCAATGCGCGAAATTCAGCTTAGCCCGACGCTTGTCGGCGGCAGCAAAGATAACCCGCAGTATGAAGACAACGAAGCCGTGCCGGTATATGACACCTCCGGTCCGTACGGCGATCCTGATGTTGCCATTAACGTCCAGCAGGGTCTGGCGAAGCTGCGCCAGCCCTGGATTGACGCGCGTAACGACTGCGAAGAGCTGAGCGTGCGCAGCTCTGCGTACACCAAAGAGCGCCTGGCCGACGACGGTCTGGACGAGCTGCGCTTTACCGGCCTGCTGACGCCAAAACGCGCTAAGGCGGGCAAATGCGTGACCCAGTTGCACTACGCGCGCCGGGGTATCGTCACGCCGGAAATGGAGTTCATCGCCATCCGCGAAAACATGGGTCGCGAGCGCATCCGTAGCGAAGTGCTGCGCTATCAGCATCCGGGTGAAGGCTTTGGCGCTCGTCTGCCGGAGAACATCACGCCGGAGTTTGTGCGTGACGAAGTGGCCGCAGGCCGCGCGATTATCCCTGCCAACATCAACCACCCGGAATCCGAGCCGATGATTATCGGCCGCAACTTCCTGGTGAAGGTCAACGCTAACATCGGTAACTCGGCCGTCACCTCCTCCATCGAAGAAGAGGTGGAGAAGCTGGTCTGGTCCACGCGCTGGGGTGCGGACACGGTAATGGATCTCTCCACTGGCCGTTATATTCACGAAACCCGCGAATGGATCCTGCGTAACAGCCCGGTACCGATTGGCACCGTCCCGATTTATCAGGCGCTGGAGAAGGTCAACGGCATCGCCGAAGACCTTACCTGGGAAGCGTTCCGCGACACGCTGCTGGAGCAGGCCGAGCAGGGCGTGGACTACTTCACCATTCACGCGGGCGTGCTGCTGCGCTACGTGCCGATGACGGCTAAGCGTCTGACCGGCATCGTCTCGCGCGGCGGTTCCATCATGGCGAAGTGGTGCCTGTCCCATCACCAGGAAAACTTCCTCTACGAACACTTCCGCGAGATCTGCGAAATTTGCGCCGCGTATGATGTCTCTCTGTCGCTGGGCGACGGCCTGCGTCCGGGCTCTATTCGCGACGCGAACGACGAAGCGCAGTTTGCCGAACTGCACACGCTGGGCGAACTGACCAAAATCGCCTGGGAGTATGACGTGCAGGTGATGATTGAAGGTCCGGGACACGTGCCGATGCAGATGATCCGCCGCAACATGACCGAGGAGCTGGAGCTCTGCCACGAAGCGCCGTTCTATACCCTGGGGCCATTGACCACCGATATTGCGCCGGGCTATGACCACTTCACGTCAGGGATTGGGGCGGCGATGATCGGCTGGTTCGGCTGCGCCATGCTCTGCTACGTGACGCCGAAAGAGCACCTCGGCCTGCCAAACAAAGAGGACGTGAAGCAGGGGCTGATTACCTACAAAATTGCCGCCCACGCGGCGGATCTGGCCAAAGGCCATCCGGGCGCGCAAATCCGCGATAACGCCATGTCGAAGGCGCGCTTTGAATTCCGCTGGGAAGACCAGTTCAACCTGGCGCTGGACCCGTTCACCGCCCGCGCCTATCACGACGAGACCCTGCCGCAGGAATCGGGCAAAGTCGCGCACTTCTGCTCCATGTGCGGGCCAAAATTCTGCTCGATGAAAATCAGCCAGGAGGTGCGCGACTACGCCGCCGCGCAAACCATTGAAGTGGGGATGGCGGACATGTCCGAAACCTTCCGCGCCAGAGGCGGCGAAATCTACCTCAAAAAAGAGGAGGCGTAATGTACCAGCCCGATTTCCCGCCCGTCCCCTACCGTTTAGGGCTCTATCCGGTGGTGGACAGCGTGGCGTGGATAGAGCGACTGCTGGAGGCAGGCGTTCGCACAATTCAGCTGCGCATCAAGGATAAGCGCGATGAGGAGGTGGAAGCCGATGTGGTTGCCGCCATTGAGCTGGGGCGTCGGCATAACGCCCGCCTGTTTATCAACGATTACTGGCGGCTGGCCGTTAAGCACCGGGCGTACGGCGTGCATCTGGGTCAGGAGGACCTGGAAACAACGGATCTGAGCGCTATCCGCGAAGCCGGACTGCGTCTTGGCGTTTCAACACACGATGACATGGAGATCGACGTGGCCCTGGCGGCCCGTCCGTCTTACATCGCGCTCGGTCACGTCTTCCCGACGCAAACCAAGCAGATGCCCTCCGCACCGCAGGGGCTGACGCAGCTGGCGAGTCACGTTAAACGCCTTGCCGATTACCCCACCGTCGCCATCGGCGGAATCAGCCTTGAACGTGCCCAGGCGGTGCTGGAGACCGGCGTCGGCAGCATCGCCGTCGTCAGCGCCATCAGCCAGGCCGCAGACTGGCGGTCCGCCACCGAACAGCTTTTAAAGCTGGCAGGAGCGGGCGATGAACGATCGTGACTTTATGCGCTACAGCCGTCAGATCCTGCTGGAGGATATCGCCATTGACGGCCAGCAAAAACTGCTCGCCAGCCGGGTGCTGATTGTCGGTCTGGGTGGATTAGGCGCGCCCGCCGCGCTCTATCTGGCAGGCGCGGGCGTCGGCACGCTGGTGCTGGCCGACGATGATGAGGTTCACCTCAGCAACCTGCAGCGGCAAATCCTCTTTACCACCGAGGATATCAACCAGCCGAAAGCGCAAATCACCCGGCAGCGGCTGAACCAGCTTAACCCGGATATCGCGCTGATTGCCCTGCAGGAACGGCTCAGTGGTGAAAGCCTACGCCGTGAAGTTGCCCTTGCCGACGTGGTGCTGGACTGTACCGACAACATGGCGACGCGCCAGGCGATCAACGCCGCCTGCGTGGCAAATCATACGCCGCTTATCACCGCCAGCGCGGTGGGGTTCGGCGGGCAGATGATGGTCCTGACCCCGCCGTGGTCGCAGGGCTGCTATCGCTGCCTGTGGCCGGACGATGCCGAGCCGACGCGCAACTGCCGTACCGCGGGCATTCTTGGTCCGGTGGTCGGCGTAATGGGCACAATGCAGGCGCTGGAGGCCATCAAGCTGCTCAGCGGCATGGAAACGGAACGCAATACGCTGCGGCTGTTTGATGCCCGCTCCAGCGGCTGGCGCCAGCTGGCGTTACGCCGAGCCAGCCGCTGCCCGGTATGCGGAGGCCGCGATGCGCATTCTGTTTAACGATGAGCCGATGAGATGCGACGACGGGCTTACCGTTGCCGCACTGCTCGACAAGCTGCGTCAGCTCAAGCCGGGAACGGCGCTGGCGCTCAATCAACAGATCCTGCCGCGCGAGCAGTGGGAACATCAGCAGGTCAATGAAGGCGACCAGATCCTGCTGTTTCAGGTTATCGCAGGGGGCTGAGATGTTACGTATTGCCGATAAGGTTTTTGATTCGCATCTGTTTACCGGTACCGGAAAATTCGCCTCGCCGCAGCTGATGGTGGATGCCATTCGTGAAAGCGGCAGCCAGCTGGTGACGCTGGCGCTCAAGCGCGTGGATCTGCGCCATCACAGCGATGCCATTCTGGCGCCTTTACTGGAGGCAGGCGTGACGCTGCTGCCCAACACCTCCGGTGCCAAAACGGCCGAAGAGGCGATTTTTGCCGCGCAGCTGGCCCGCGAGGCGCTCGGCACCCGCTGGCTGAAGCTGGAAATTCATCCTGACGCCCGCTGGCTGCTGCCCGACCCCATCGAAACGCTGAAAGCGGCTGAAAAGCTGGTGCAGCAAGGGTTTATCGTCCTGCCTTACTGCGGCGCCGACCCTGTCCTGTGCAAACGGCTGGAAGAGGTCGGCTGCGCCGCCGTCATGCCGCTGGGCGCCCCCATTGGCTCCAACCAGGGGCTGGAAACCCGCGCGATGCTGGAAATCATTATTGAGCAGGCTACCGTACCTGTGGTGGTTGATGCGGGCATTGGCGTGCCCAGCCATGCCGCGCAGGCGCTGGAGATGGGTGCTGACGCGGTGCTGGTCAATACGGCCATCGCGGTGGCCGACGATCCGGTCATGATGGCGCGTGCGTTCCGCATGGCCGTAGAGGCTGGCCTGCTGGCAAGGGAGTCTGGCCCCGGCTCGCGCAGTTTCCAGGCGCAGGCCACCAGCCCGCTGACCGGTTTTCTGGAGGCGATCTCATGAGCACGTTTACCGAGCGCTGGCGACAGCTTAACTGGGACGACATTGCCCTACGCATCAACAGCAAAACGGCGACTGACGTGGAGCGTGCGCTCAATGCCCGCCATCTGACCCGCGAGGATCTGATGGCCCTGCTCTCCCCGGCGGCCAGCGCGTACCTCGAACCGATGGCGCAGCGCGCCCAGAGGCTTACCCGCCAGCGCTTTGGCAACACGGTGAGCTTCTACGTGCCGCTCTACCTCTCAAACCTGTGCGCCAATGACTGCACCTACTGCGGCTTCTCCATAAGCAACCGCATCAGGCGTAAAACGCTCAATGAAGGTGAGATTGCGCGCGAGTGCGCGGCCATTCGTGAAATGGGCTTTGAGCATCTTCTGCTGGTCACGGGCGAACATCAGGGGAAGGTGGGAATGGACTATTTCCGTCAGCATCTTCCGGCTATTCGCCGTGAGTTTGCATCGTTGCAGATGGAAGTGCAGCCTCTGGCGCAGGAGGAGTACGCGGAACTCAAGACCCTCGGGCTGGACGGGGTCATGGTCTACCAGGAAACCTATCACGAGGCGACGTACGCCCGGCATCACCTGAAGGGCAAGAAACAGGATTTCTTTTTCCGCCTGGAAACGCCGGACAGGTTGGGTCGTGCCGGCATCGACAAAATCGGTCTGGGGGCGCTGATCGGGCTCTCTGACAGCTGGCGGGTGGATTGCTATATGGTGGCGGAACATCTGCTGTGGCTTCAGCAGCACTACTGGCAGAGCCGTTACTCCATCTCCTTCCCGCGCCTGAGACCTTGCGCGGGCGGGATTGAACCGGCTTCGCTGATGGATGAACGCCAGCTGGTGCAGACCATCTGCGCGTTTCGCCTGCTCGCCCCGGAGGTTGAATTATCGCTCTCAACGCGTGAGTCCCCGGCGTTTCGCGATCGCGTTATCCCGCTTGCGATTAACAACGTCAGCGCGTTTTCCAAAACGCAGCCAGGCGGCTACGCCGACGATCGTCCGGAGCTGGAGCAGTTTGCGCCGCATGACGGACGACGTCCGGAAGCGGTCGCCGCAGCGCTGACGGCGCAGGGTCTTCAGCCTGTCTGGAAAGACTGGGACAGCTGGCTGGGAAGAGCCTCGCAGTGACGCTGAAACGCACTGCAACACCTTAAAAAATTGTCGAGGCGCGACGAAAAGGCAAAACCGGAGGATTGTCAGCGATCGTCCGGTTTTTTATTGTTGCACGGTCAGCAACGGATGCTGACCAGGGCGAAAAGCTTCTTCCTCGTTTCGCCCTGCCTCTGGTTCATTGCACAAAAGGCCGCCAGCAAGCTGAATACGTATTTTCTTAATGATTCTTAAGATAAATCATCCCGCCAGAAATCGTGTGCCGTATAATTCACCGCTAACCGCAGGACAGCGACTATGCTGAGAGGATATCGGCAGACGAAAAGTATTCACCATCAGGAACGATGTACAGCTCATGGCACTTCACAGCAAAAAGCTCTCTTTTACCCGGCCAATCATGCTCAGCTTCGCGGGGATCCTCTGCAGTTTTGCGGTGATCGCGATCGCGGTGACGCTTTCGCAACGAAAGGATTTTCTTGAGGATTATCATAAGATAAACAGCAATTTCACGCACAACCTGGCGGTGAACTACACCGAGTCGATCCTGCGTGAAAACGACTATATCCTGGGCCGTGCCGCGATGTACTTTTCGCGTAACGACAGGCTAAACGAGACGCTCAACGTCAACCCGACGCAAGGGCTACAGATGGTGATGCATCTGCAGAACCTGATGCCGACCGTCTCCTCCATCTCGCTGGCGGACACGCAGGGGCATTATCTCCGCGTACCGGAAGTACTCCCCACGGAGAAAAGTAAAACCTTCGATCCCCGGACGCGGCCGTGGTTTGTCGCCCAGGCGGAAGCCAGTATCTTCAGCCACTATACTCGCCCCTACATGGACTACTTCACTGGCCATCCGACGGTCACGCTCTATAAGCCATTGATTTCTCCCGAAGGCAGACTGAAGGGAACGATCGCATTTCACCTCGATTTGACGTCAATGGGCTACACCCTGCGTCAGATGGTGGCGCCCGTTCAGGGGGAATTCTTCGTCGTCGAACGCGACGGCGCCGTGGTGCTTCACCCGGATACAGGCGCGCTCTTCAAACAGTACGTGAGCGAAGCGCTGATGGACAAAATGACCAGCGGTGAAGGCCACCTTTACGACAAGAAAAGCAACGTCTGGTATTACTACTACTCGTTTACCAACCCGGACTGGTTTGTCATCTACCGGGTCTCTGGCGAGACGCTCACCGATATCACCCGTCACGAAACAACGATTGTTGGCTGGGGATTTGCGCTGGCGGCCATCATCATCATCCTCTTCGGCTTATACCTGCGCCACGCCTCGCGTAGCGTGCTGATGCACATTATCAATGCCATCAAAACCGGCGACGTCAGCGAAGCGCCGCGCCTGGAAGCGATGCTGAGCCATACTATCCAGTCCAATAAAGAACGTGAGATGGCCTATGTGCGTCAGGCGACTCACGATGCGCTGACGGGCTGTAAAAACCGCCGCGCGTTCGATAGCAATATCGCGGAGCTGCTGAATGCCCAGCAGCCTTTCGCGCTGGCGCTGGTGGACATCGATAACTTTAAATCGATTAACGACACGCTGGGCCACCTGACCGGTGATATCGTTCTGCGCAACGTGGCCCGCGAAGGGATCCAGATCATGCAGCCACATGACGTCTCGATTTACCGCTACGGTGGAGAAGAGTTCGCGGTAATTTTCCAGGCTGAGCAGATGACGTCTGCGCTCTCATTGCTGGAAGCGTGGCGTACCGCCGTTGAAAAGCGCGTCTGGCGGGAAGAAAACCTGCGGGTTACGTTCAGCGGTGGTCTTGGGGAGTGGCACTTTGAACCGCTGGAACAACTTGTCGGAAGCGTTGATAACGCCCTCTACAGCGCCAAACAGCAGGGCAAAAACCGCATTAACCGAACGTCCATCAGCTAATCCTCCCTCTTTCACCCCTGCCCGTTTCGACGGGCCGGATACCCGACAACGCAAAATTGTAACCGGTTTCAGAAAATCGCCGGTTTCTTTGTGATGCCTGACACACAATCGCGGTAAACCGGTTGTTGAAGCGGTCTGCACGGGATAATTATCAATAAACACATGTAGATCGAGGCTGATTATGAAGAACATCGTTTTATGCTGTGCAGCGGGAATGTCAACCAGCATGCTGGTTCAACGTATGAAAGACGCCGCGCAGAAAAAAGGGGTTGAAGTCACTATTAAAGCCGTTCCGGTTGCGGAGTTTAAAGACAACATCGCGACGGCCGACATCGTATTGCTGGGGCCACAGGTTAAATACGAGCAGGCTAAACTCCAGGCGCAGGCCGACCCGTTGGGTAAAAAGGTCGCGGTGATCGACATGATGGATTACGGCATGATGAAAGGTGATGCCGTACTGGAAAAAGCACTCAAACTTCTGGAGTCATAATGGAAGACTTAGAAACCACGATTATGGAGCTGCTGGTCAATGCAGGCGCGGCGCGTAGTGCAGCCCTGACGGCGTTGCAGATGGCGCGTAAAGGGGAGTTTGACGAAGCTGAAAAAGCGATGGAAGAGTCGCGCGAATATGTGAAGCATGCGCACACCATACAGACGCAGCTTATCGGTCTTGACGAAGGGACCGGGAAGCTTCCGGTTAACCTGATCACCGTCCACTCTCAGGATCACCTGATGAACGCGATGGTCATTCAGGATCTGGCGGGCGATATGATTGAGCTTTATCGTCGGATCCCGCTGGTGAATTGAAAACATGCAGATGTAAAAAAACCCGCCGAGGCGGGTTTTTTATTAGCGGCTCAACGATTACTCGTTGTCGGAACCACCCAGACCTGCGTTCAGCAGTTCTGCCAGGCTCGCGGATGCATCTTCAGCAGTCACCTGCGGTGCAGCTGGCAGTTCGCCCGCAGCACGACGACGCATACGATCCTGATGGTACGCATAACCGGTACCAGCCGGGATCAGACGGCCCACGATAACGTTCTCTTTCAGACCGCGCAGTTCATCACGCTTACCAGCAACAGCGGCTTCGGTCAGGACACGAGTCGTTTCCTGGAACGATGCTGCAGAGATGAAGGACTCGGTTGCCAGAGACGCTTTGGTGATACCCAGCAGATCGCGCGAGAAGGTCGCACCGATTTTGCCGTTCGCTTCCAGATCGCGGTTAGCAATCTTGACGCGTGAGTATTCAACCTGCTCGCCTTCCAGGAACTCGGAGCTGCCTGCGTTTTCGATGGTTGCTTTACGCAGCATCTGACGAACGATAACTTCAATGTGCTTATCGTTAATCTTAACGCCCTGCAGACGGTAAACGTCCTGCACTTCGTTGGTGATGTAACGCGTTACCGCGTGTACGCCACGAAGACGCAGAATGTCGTGCGGCGCTTCTGGACCATCGGAAACCACGTCACCACGTTCTACACGTTCACCTTCGAACACGTTGAGCTGACGCCACTTAGGAATCATCTCTTCGTACGGTTCGCTGCCATCTACTGGAGTGATAACCAGACGGCGTTTCCCTTTGGTCTCTTTACCGAAGGAGATGATACCGCTGATTTCAGCCAGAATTGCAGGCTCTTTCGGACGACGTGCTTCGAACAGGTCCGCAACGCGTGGCAGACCACCGGTGATGTCCTTGGTACCGCTGGATTCCTGAGGAATACGCGCCAGAGCATCACCCGCACCGATCTGAATGCCATCTTCCAGCTGAACGATCGCTTTACCCGGCAGGAAGTACTGCGCAGGCATGTCGGTACCAGGGATCAGAACGTCGTTACCCTGAGCATCAACGATTTTCAGTGCAGGACGCAGATCTTTACCACCGGTAGTACGTTCAGCAGAATCCAGAACCACCAGAGAAGACAGACCGGTCAGCTCGTCGGTCTGACGAGTAATGGTCTGGCCGTCGATCATGTCAGTGAAGCGGATGAAACCACTCACTTCGGTGATAACCGGCATGGTGTGTGGATCCCAGTTTGCAACGGTTTCACCGCCGGCAACCTGCTCGCCATCACCTTTCGCCATAACCGCACCGTAAGGCACTTTATAGCTCTCTTTGGTACGACCGAATTCGTCGATCAGCTTCAGCTCGGTGTTACGAGAGGTCACAACCAGCTTGCCTGCGGAGTTAACAACAGACTTCGCGTTGCTGAGCTTGATGCTACCTTTGTTTTTCACCTGGATGCTGGATTCAGCAGCCGCACGAGATGCCGCACCACCGATGTGGAACGTACGCATCGTCAGCTGTGTACCCGGCTCACCGATGGACTGTGCTGCGATAACGCCGATTGCTTCACCTTTGTTGATGATGTGGCCACGCGCCAGGTCACGACCATAGCAGTGCGCACATACACCAAAGTCGGTGTCACAGGATACAACGGAACGTACTTTCACGGAGTCAACAGAGTTCGCTTCCAGCAGGTCACACCAGTGCTCGTGCAGCAGCGTGTTGCGTGGAACCAGAATGTCTGCAGTACCCGGCTTCAGAATGTCTTCCGCGGTAACACGACCCAGAACGCGATCGCGCAGTGGCTCTTTAACATCACCGCCCTCGATAACCGGGGTCATGGTGATACCTTCGAGGGTGCCACAATCGTCTTCGGTCACAACCAGATCCTGCGCAACGTCAACCAGACGACGCGTCAGATAACCGGAGTTCGCAGTTTTCAGTGCGGTATCCGCCAGACCCTTACGAGCACCGTGCGTGGAGATGAAGTACTGGAGTACGTTCAGACCTTCACGGAAGTTCGCGGTGATTGGCGTTTCGATGATGGAGCCATCTGGCTTCGCCATCAGACCACGCATACCTGCCAGCTGACGAATCTGTGCTGCGGAACCACGCGCACCGGAGTCGGCCATCATGTAGATGCTGTTGAAGGAAACCTGCTGCTCTTCTACGCCGTCACGGTTAATCACGGTTTCGGTCTGCAGGTTATCCATCATCGCTTTGGATACACGATCGTTCGCCGCGGCCCAGATATCGATAACTTTGTTATAGCGTTCGCCCGCGGTAACCAGACCAGACTGGAACTGCTCCTGGATCTCAGCAACTTCGGCTTCCGCTTCAGAGATGATCTCGTGTTTCTTCTCTGGGATGACCATATCATCGATACCAACAGATGCACCTGAACGCGCTGCATAAGCAAAGCCGGTATACATTGTCTGGTCAGCGAAGATAACGGTCGGCTTCAGACCCAGAATGCGGTAACAGGTGTTCAGCATTTTGGAGATCGCTTTCTTGCCCAGCGCCTGGTTAACGATGGAGAAAGGCAGACCTTTCGGTACGATCATCCACAGAATGGCACGGCCAACGGTCGTGTCTTTCAGGCTGGTTTTCGCAACGAATTCGCCGTTTTCATCTTTTTCGTATTCGGTGATACGCACTTTAACGCGCGCATGCAGAGAGGCCAGGCCAGCGCGATAAATACGCTCAGCTTCTTTCGGGCCAGTCAGCACCATGCCTTCGCCTTTAGCGTTAACACAGTCACGGGTCATGTAGTACAGACCCAATACAACGTCCTGGGAAGGAACGATGATTGGTTCACCGTTCGCTGGGGACAGGATGTTATTGGTAGACATCATCAGCGCACGCGCTTCGAGCTGGGCTTCCAGCGTCAGCGGTACGTGAACAGCCATCTGGTCACCATCGAAGTCGGCGTTATATGCCGCACAAACCAGCGGGTGCAGCTGGATAGCTTTACCTTCGATCAGAACTGGCTCAAATGCCTGGATACCCAAACGGTGCAGAGTTGGTGCACGGTTCAGCAGTACCGGGTGTTCGCGGATAACTTCGTCCAGGATATCCCAAACGACAGCTTCTTCACGCTCAACCATTTTCTTAGCGGCTTTGATGGTGGTGGCCAGGCCACGCAGCTCCAGCTTGCCGTAGATGAACGGTTTGAACAGCTCCAGTGCCATTTTCTTCGGCAGACCGCACTGATGCAGACGCAGGTATGGACCTACGGTGATAACAGAACGACCGGAGTAGTCAACACGCTTACCGAGCAGGTTCTGACGGAAACGACCCTGCTTACCTTTGATCATGTCGGCCAAAGATTTCAGAGGACGTTTGTTAGAACCGGTGATCGCACGACCGCGACGACCGTTATCCAGCAGGGCATCTACCGCTTCCTGCAGCATACGTTTTTCGTTGCGTACGATGATGTCCGGCGCAGCCAGATCCAGCAGACGTTTCAGACGGTTGTTACGGTTGATAACGCGACGATATAGATCGTTCAGATCGGACGTTGCGAAACGACCACCATCCAGCGGAACCAGTGGACGCAGATCTGGCGGCAGAACCGGCAGAACGGTCAGGATCATCCACTCTGGTTTGTTACCAGACTGAACGAACGCTTCCAGCAGTTTGATACGCTTGGTCAGCTTTTTACGTTTGGTTTCGGAGTTGGTTTCGTTCAGCTCTTCACGCAGCTGCTCGCACTCTTGCTCCAGATCCATGCTCTTCAGCAGGGCCTGAATAGCTTCCGCACCCATCTTCGCGTCGAATTCGTCACCGAACTCTTCCAGCGCGTCCAGATACTGCTCTTCAGTCAGGATCTGATGACGTTCCAGGTTCGTCATCCCGCCTTCGATAACCACATAAGATTCGAAGTACAGAACGCGTTCGATATCGCGCAGCGGCATATCCAGCAGCAGACCGATACGGGACGGCAGAGATTTCAGGAACCAGATGTGAGCGGTCGGAGACGCCAGCTCGATGTGGCCCATGCGCTCACGACGCACTTTGGTCTGGGTCACTTCAACGCCGCACTTCTCACAGATCACACCACGGTGTTTCAGGCGCTTGTACTTACCGCACAGGCACTCGTAATCTTTTACTGGCCCGAAAATACGCGCACAGAAAAGGCCGTCACGCTCAGGTTTGAACGTACGGTAGTTGATGGTTTCCGGCTTTTTAACTTCACCGAAAGACCATGAACGGATCATGTCTGGCGAAGCCAGAGCAATTTTGATCGCATCAAACTCTTCGGTTTTAGTCTGCGCTTTCAGAAACTTTAATAAATCTTTCACGGATTTGCTCCCGTCGGAGTTAGCACAATCTGGTGCCGGGGGTTAACCCGGCACCAGTGACCTGTTTGAGCGAGAATTACTCGTCTTCCAGTTCGATGTTGATACCCAGCGAACGAATCTCTTTCAACAGTACGTTGAAGGATTCTGGCATGCCCGGCTCCATCTGATGGTTGCCGTCCACGATGTTTTTATACATCTTGGTACGACCGTTCACGTCATCAGACTTAACGGTGAGCATTTCCTGCAGGGTGTATGCCGCGCCGTATGCTTCCAGCGCCCACACTTCCATCTCCCCGAAGCGCTGACCACCGAACTGTGCCTTACCACCCAGCGGCTGCTGAGTAACCAGGCTGTAAGAACCGGTAGAACGAGCGTGCATCTTGTCGTCGACCAGGTGGTTCAGTTTCAGCATGTACATGTAACCTACGGTTACCGGACGCTCGAACTGTTCACCGGTACGGCCGTCAAACAGCGTAATCTGACCAGACGTTGGCAGACCACCCAGTTGCAGCAGCTCTTTAATTTCAGCTTCTTTCGCACCATCGAAGACCGGCGTTGCGATTGGCATACCTTTTTTCAGGTTCTCAGCCAGACGCAGCACTTCTTCATCGCTGAAGGTATTCAGGTCGACTTTCTGACGCACGTCGGTACCCAGATCGTAGGCACGCTGGATGAATTCGCGCAGTTTCGCGACTTCTTCCTGCTGCTTCAGCATGGCGTTAATCTTGTCGCCGATACCTTTCGCAGCCATACCCAGGTGAGTTTCCAGGATCTGACCGATGTTCATACGAGACGGTACGCCCAGTGGGTTCAGTACGATATCTACCGGCGTACCGTTAGCATCGTGCGGCATATCTTCGATCGGGTTGATCTTAGAGATAACACCCTTGTTACCGTGACGACCTGCCATCTTATCACCAGGCTGGATCTGACGTTTAACGGCCAGATACACCTTAACAATCTTCAGCACGCCTGGTGCCAGATCGTCGCCCTGAGTGATTTTGCGGCGTTTCGCTTCGAGTTTTTTCTCGAACTCGTGTTTCAGTTCGTCATACTGCTCAGCCAGCTGTTCCAGCTGATTTTGTTTCTCTTCGTCGGTCAGGCCCAGTTCCAGCCAGCGATCGCGTGGCAGTTTGTCGAGCTTCTCAGCTTCAACGCCACCGGCAACCAGCACCGCATAGATACGGCTGAACAGACCCGCTTCGAGGATCTGCAGTTCTTCAGACAGGTCTTTCTTAGCCTGTTTGAGCTGCATCTCTTCGATTTCCAGCGCACGCTTATCTTTCTCAACGCCGTCACGGGTGAAGACCTGAACGTCGATAACCGTACCGGAAACACCGTTTGGTACGCGCAGAGAAGAGTCTTTAACGTCAGACGCTTTCTCACCGAAGATTGCACGCAGCAGTTTCTCTTCTGGCGTCAGCTGGGTTTCACCTTTCGGCGTAACCTTACCAACCAGAATGTCGCCACCGGTCACTTCCGCACCGATGTAAACGATACCGGATTCATCCAGTTTGGAGAGCGCAGCTTCACCCACGTTAGGGATGTCAGCGGTGATCTCTTCTGGCCCCAGCTTGGTGTCACGGGACACACACGCCAGTTCCTGAATGTGGATGGTGGTGAAACGATCTTCCTGAACCACACGCTCGGATACGAGGATGGAGTCTTCGAAGTTGTAACCGTTCCACGGCATGAACGCTACGCGCATGTTCTGACCGAGCGCCAGTTCACCGAGGTCGGTGGACGGGCCGTCTGCCAGCACGTCGCCGCGCTCAACTGGCTCACCCAGAGACACACAAGGCATCTGGTTGATACAGGTGTTCTGGTTAGAACGGGTGTATTTGGTCAGGTTATAAATGTCGATACCTGCTTCGCCCGGATACATCTCGTCTTCGTTAACTTTGATAACGATACGGGATGCATCGACGTACTGAACAGTACCGCCACGTTTAGCAACCGCAGTAACACCGGAGTCAACGGCAACAGCACGTTCCATACCGGTACCAACCAGCGGCTTATCAGCGCGCAGAGTTGGAACGGCCTGACGTTGCATGTTCGCACCCATCAATGCACGGTTGGCGTCATCGTGTTCCAGGAACGGGATCAGGGACGCACCGACGGATACCACCTGCTGGGTGGATACGTCCATGTAGTCAACCTGGTCGCGGCTGAACAAGCTGGATTCGCCTTTGCTACGGCAGGTAACCAGATCTTCTACAAAGTGGCCTTCGTCATCCAGGTTGGAGTTCGCCTGAGCGATAACGTAGTTGCCTTCTTCGATAGCAGACAGGTAGTGAATTTCGTCGGTTACAACACCGTCGGTCACTTTACGGTACGGGGTCTCGAGGAAACCGTATTCGTTAGTCTGTGCGTACACGGACAGGGAGTTGATCAGACCGATGTTTGGACCTTCAGGCGTTTCGATTGGACATACGCGACCGTAGTGCGTCGGGTGTACGTCTCGAACTTCAAAGCCTGCGCGTTCACGGGTCAGACCGCCTGGGCCGAGTGCAGAGATACGACGTTTGTGCGTAATCTCAGACAGCGGGTTGTTCTGGTCCATGAACTGAGACAGCTGGCTTGAACCGAAGAACTCTTTCACTGCTGCAGAAATCGGCTTGGCGTTGATCATATCCTGAGGCATCAGGGTATCCAGATCGCCCAGAGACAGACGCTCTTTCACCGCACGCTCTACACGTACCAGGCCAACGCGGAATTGGTTTTCCGCCATTTCGCCTACGGAACGGATACGACGGTTGCCGAGGTGGTCGATATCGTCCACTTCGCCTTTACCGTTACGGATATCGATGAGCTTCTTCATCACTTCGATGATGTCGTCTTTGCTCAGGATACCGGAACCTTCGATTTCGTCGCGCAGCAGAGAACGGTTGAACTTCATACGACCAACCGCGGACAGATCGTAGCGGTCTTCGGAGAAGAACAGGTTCTCGAACAGGCTTTCCGCCGCTTCGCGAGTTGGGGGCTCACCAGGACGCATCATGCGGTAGATTTCGACCAGCGCGCTCAGACGATCGGTGGTTGGGTCGACGCGAATAGTCTCAGAGATATACGCACCGTGGTCCAGATCGTTGGTGAACAGCGTTTCGATACGTTTGTGACCAGACTGGCTCAGCTTAGCCAGCAGATCCAGGCTCAGCTCCATGTTCGCTGGGCAGATCAGCTCACCCGTTGACTCGTCAACGTAATCTTTCGCGGCTACTTTTCCTGCAATGTACTCAACCGGAACTTCGATGAGTTTGATATCATCTTTTTCCAGCTGGCGGATGTGGCGCGCGGTGATACGGCGACCTTTTTCCACATACACTTTGCCGTCGGCTTCGATGTCGAACGACGCGGTCTCACCACGCAGACGTTCCGGCACCAGCTCCATCTGCAGCTTGTTGTCGCGGATTTCAAAGATCACTTTCTCAAAGAACAGGTCCAGGATCTGTTCAGTGGTGTATTGCAGCGCACGCAGAATGATGGTTGCAGGCAGCTTACGACGACGGTCGATACGGACAAACAGGTTGTCTTTCGGATCGAACTCGAAGTCCAGCCATGAACCACGGTAAGGAATGATGCGTGCGTTATACAGTACTTTACCGGAAGAGTGTGTTTTACCTTTATCGCTGTCGAAGAAGACGCCCGGGCTACGATGCAGCTGGGAAACGATAACACGCTCAGTACCGTTGATAACGAAAGTACCGTTGTCCGTCATGAGTGGAATTTCACCCATGTAGACTTCTTGTTCTTTAATGTCTTTAACGGTGCCTTCCGGCGCTTCGCGCTCGTAGATCACCAGACGCAGTTTTACGCGCAGCGGTGCGGAATAGGTCACGCCACGGATCTGACATTCCTGAACGTCAAACACCGGTTCGCCAAGGCGGTAGCTGACGTACTGCAGCTCGGAGTTACCGCTGTAGCTCTGAATCGGGAACACGGAGCGGAAGGCTGCTTCCAGACCGTACTGCCCTTCAGGATCTTGCTCGATAAACTTCTGGAACGAGTCAAGCTGGATAGAAAGGAGATATGGAATGTCCAGAACTTGTGGACGTTTACCAAAATCCTTACGAATACGTTTTTTCTCGGTATAGGAGTAAACCATAGGGTTCCTCAGCTCGCTGACAAGTCGACCCATCTGTCCGACGAAGGGACAGTTTGTGCAACACCATTTTGTGGACCGGAAAATTGAATACTTTCCGCAATACCTGTTGCTATCACGCTTAAATCATTTCGTCGCGATTTACACAGAGCGAGCACCCTGTCGCAATATATTAAGTCGTCGATAGAAACATGCATTGTCAGGACAATCAGCAGTCAAACAGTGTGAAATGCTACTGATGCCTTACAGCGCAAAAAGGCTGGTGACTAAAAAGTCACCAGCCATCAGCCTAATTACTCAGGCTGCAACCAGAAAAGTTGGCTTATTTAACTTCAACTTCAGCGCCAGCTTCTTCCAGAGATTTTTTCAGTGCTTCTGCGTCGTCTTTGCTCACGCCTTCTTTCAGCGCAGCTGGAGCAGATTCTACCAGGTCTTTAGCTTCTTTCAGACCCAGGCCAGTTGCGCCACGTACTGCTTTGATAACAGCAACTTTGTTAGCGCCAGCAGCTTTCAGAATTACGTCGAATTCAGTTTTTTCTTCAGCAGCTTCAGCCGGGCCCGCAGCTACAGCTACAGCAGCAGCAGCAGAAACACCGAATTTTTCTTCCATTGCAGAAACCAGCTCTACAACGTCCATTACGGACATAGCTGCTACTGCTTCAATGATTTGATCTTTAGTGATAGACATTTAAATTGTTCCTGAAAATCAGAATAAGTTTATACGTAAGCAAATGCTTTATAAAGATAACTGCGATTAAGCAGCTTCTTTCGCATCGCGAACAGCAGCCAGAGTGCGAACCAGTTTGCCAGCCGAAGCTTCTTTCATGGTTGCCATCAGGCGTGCAATTGCTTCTTCGTAGGTCGGCAGGGTTGCCAGGCGATCGATTTGCGATGCCGGGATCAACTCACCTTCAAAGGCTGCAGCTTTGACCTCAAATTTTGCATTCGCTTTCGCGAACTCTTTGAACAGACGAGCAGCAGCGCCCGGGTGTTCCATAGAGTATGCAATCAGGGTCGGACCAACAAACGTGTCTTTCAGGCACTCGAACTGAGTACCTTCAACTACGCGACGCAGCAGGGTGTTACGAACAACACGCATGTATACGCCAGCTTCACGACCTGCTTTACGCAGTTCAGTCATTTTGTCTACAGTAACGCCACGGGAATCCGCAACTACTGCAGACAGCGCGCCTTTGGCTACTTCGCTGACTTCAGCAACAATCGCTTGTTTGTCTTGAAGATTTAAAGCCATTAGCTTTGCTCCTGGATGTTTGCCGGAACTCATGTTCCGGAACTCACTTCACTCTCCCCAACGGAAAGAGCGTCTTAATACGGTGAGCAGAAACAAGCCAGAGTATCCAAAAATAATCTTAGCGTTCTGTCACCGTCTACGCAGGGGATTAAGTCTCTTGCGAAACACCTGCGGTCTTCGACGGAGGCCTGGATTAGGCCAGGCTCCAACGAACAAATCTTTTAGCCGCTAACTTTCGTTAGCAAACGTGGGGGTAAGATTGTAGACAAAATCACCGCCCACGTAAAGGCATTAGTTTGCAGCAGCGCTCAGGCCAGCCTGGTCAACTGCAACACCTGCACCCATGGTGGTGGAGATGCTAACTTTCTTGATGTACACGCCTTTCGCCTGAGTTGGTTTTGCTTTTTTCAGCGCAACCAGCAGAGCTTCCAGGTTTTCTTTCAGTTTGTCAGCGTCAAAGTCCACTTTACCGATGGTGGTGTGGATGATGCCGTTTTTGTCGTTACGATAACGAACCTGACCTGCTTTAGCGTTCTTAACCGCTTCAGCAACGTTAGGAGTTACAGTACCAACTTTCGGGTTAGGCATCAGGCCGCGTGGACCCAGAACCTGGCCCAGCTGGCCAACAACGCGCATTGCATCTGGAGAAGCAATAACAACGTCAAAGTTCATTTCGCCTTTCTTGATCTGATCAGCCAGATCTTCCATACCTACCAGTTCAGCGCCGGCAGCTTTAGCAGCTTCAGCGTTTGCACCCTGAGCAAATACAGCTACGCGAACGGAACGGCCAGTACCGTGTGGCAGTACAGTTGCGCCACGAACGTTCTGATCGGATTTACGCGCGTCGATGCCGAGGTTAACGGCAACGTCAACGCTTTCAACGAACTTAGCAGTTGCTAGTTCTTTCAGCAGAGCGATAGCTTCGTTGATGTCGTACTGTTTGGTCGCATCAACTTTGTCACGGATCACGGACATGCGCTTGGTCAGTTTAGCCATTTCTTAGTCCTCCACTACCAGGCCCATGGAACGTGCAGTACCTTCGATTGAGCGAGTCATCGCTTCAATGTCGGCACCAGTCATGTCGGCAGCTTTGGTCTGCGCGATTTCCTGCAGCTGAGCGCGGGAAATTTTACCCACTTTGTCTTTGTTCGGTTTACCGGAACCAGACTTGATACCAGCCGCTTTCTTCAGCAGAACTGCTGCTGGAGGGGTTTTGGTAACGAAAGTGAAAGAACGGTCAGCGTAAACAGTGATTACGACTGGGATTGGCAGACCTTTTTCCAGGGATTCGGTTTTGGCGTTGAACGCTTTACAGAATTCCATGATGTTCACACCCTGCTGACCCAGAGCTGGACCAACTGGTGGACTTGGGTTCGCCATACCAGCTGCAACCTGCAGCTTGACGTAGGCTTGTACTTTCTTAGCCATTCTAAAATCCTCTGATTGGGTGATAGCGCCTCAGGGAGGCTCCCCGTGAATAAAATTCGTTTTACGGGCCGGGGCCCATAAAAACAAAAGGCGCGAAATTGTATTCCAATCTCGCGCCCTGTGCAACGATTAAATCGCCGCTTTTTTGATCGCTGCTTAGGCTTTTTCGACCTGCGCAAAGTCCAGTTCTACCGGGGTCGCACGACCGAAGATAGAAACAGAAACTTTCAGGCGGGACTTCTCGTAGTCCACTTCTTCAACCACACCGTTAAAGTCAGCAAACGGACCGTCGCTAACACGAACCATTTCACCCGGTTCAAACAGCGTTTTCGGACGCGGCTTATCACCCACCTGCTGCAGGCGGTTCATAATCGCATCAACTTCTTTGTCGCTGATTGGCGCCGGACGGTCAGACGTGCCGCCGATAAAGCCCATCACGCGCGGTACGCTGCGCACCAGGTGCCAGCTCGCGTCGTTCATCACCATCTGAACCAGCACGTAACCCGGGAAGAATTTACGCTCGCTTTTGCGACGTTGGCCGCCACGGATCTCAACCACTTCTTCGGTCGGAACCATAACTTCGCCAAATAACTCTTCCATG
Organism: Enterobacter dykesii; assembly: GCF_008364625.2. NCBI lineage: Bacteria > Pseudomonadati > Pseudomonadota > Gammaproteobacteria > Enterobacterales > Enterobacteriaceae > Enterobacter > Enterobacter dykesii. Next base: position 199,232 of record NZ_CP126604.1, on the reverse strand, counting down.
TTGTGTAATTTGATATGCTCACGCAGCGACGTTGCTACGCGGCCTTCAAAACCGGAAAACGCCTGAACGACGTACCAACGCTTTTTAGGGGCTTCAGACATCTTAGAACCTCAGGCCAGTAATAAAGGAAACCAGGCGAACCAGAATACCATCCAGTCCCCACAGGATCAGTGACATTACCGCAGTTACTGCTGCCACGATCAGCGTGGTGTGCAGTGTTTCCTGGCGAGTCGGCCAAATGACCTTGCGGACTTCGGTACGCGCTTCACGTGCAAAAGCAACGGTTGCTTTACCTTTAGTCGTCAACAGCGCGACACCGCCCGCTGCAGCAATCAGAATCACCACTGCCAGCGCGCGGAGCGGCAGCATCATGTCACGATAAAGATAGTTGCCAACGATTGCCACAATCAGCAGCACGGCAACAGCGACCCACTTCATCGCTTCCAGGCCGCGCCCGCTCCCTTGAGCTTCGGTATTCGCACTCATAAACCAACCTGTCAGAAGAATTCTACAAATAATTTCACCCCGCGATTGCGAGGCGAGCCAAATCGAAACGCTAATCCCTTTATGGATTATACGCTCTCTGCAGAGCCTGTCTCAGCAATGATTATGACAAAAATAATCACTGATGAGCCAGGTTCTGATGTGAAAGCGTGCAAAAAGGGCATCAAATGATGCCCTTTTCATGCGCATTGCGTCAAATGTTATCAGCGATTAGCCGAGAACTTTAGCAACCACGCCCGCGCCAACGGTACGGCCGCCTTCACGGATTGCGAAACGCAGACCGTCATCCATCGCGATTGGGTGGATCAGAGTCACAACCATCTTGATGTTGTCGCCTGGCATTACCATCTCAACGCCTTCTGGCAGTTCGATGGTACCGGTCACGTCAGTTGTACGGAAGTAGAACTGTGGACGGTAGCCTTTGAAGAACGGAGTATGACGGCCGCCTTCGTCTTTGGACAGGATGTACACTTCAGATTCGAACTTGGTGTGTGGCTTGATTGAGCCTGGCTTCGCCAGAACCTGACCACGTTCGATTTCTTCACGTTTGATACCACGCAGCAGAACACCAACGTTCTCACCAGCACGGCCTTCGTCCAGCAGTTTGCGGAACATTTCAACGCCAGTACAGGTAGACTTAGCAGTCTCTTTGATACCAACGATTTCAACTTCTTCGCCAACTTTGATGATACCGCGCTCTACACGACCGGTAACAACGGTACCACGACCGGAGATGGAGAATACGTCTTCGATTGGCAGCAGGAATGGCTTGTCAATCGCACGCTCTGGTTCTGGGATGTAAGAATCCAGGAAGCCAGCCAGTTCGATGATTTTCGCTTCCCACTCTGCGTCGCCTTCCAGCGCTTTCAGAGCAGAACCACGAACGATTGGGGTATCGTCGCCCGGGAAATCGTACTGAGACAGCAGTTCACGAACTTCCATCTCTACCAGTTCCAGCAGCTCTTCGTCATCAACCATGTCGCATTTGTTCAGGAACACGATGATGAAAGGAACGCCTACCTGACGACCCAGCAGGATGTGCTCACGAGTCTGAGGCATTGGGCCGTCAGTCGCAGCAACAACCAGGATCGCGCCGTCCATCTGCGCAGCACCGGTGATCATGTTTTTAACATAGTCGGCGTGGCCTGGGCAGTCTACGTGTGCGTAGTGGCGAGTCGGGGTGTCGTACTCAACGTGAGAGGTGTTGATGGTGATACCACGAGCTTTTTCTTCTGGTGCGTTATCGATCTGGTCGAATGCACGAGCAGAACCACCGTAGGTTTTTGCCAGAACGGTAGTGATTGCAGCGGTCAGCGTTGTTTTACCATGGTCAACGTGGCCGATAGTACCGACGTTAACGTGCGGTTTTGTACGTTCAAACTTTTCTTTAGACATCGATTGTCCCTCTAAGACACGGATAAATCGGTGATATCACCACATCAACCAGGCGAAATGCCTGAATTGTTGAATACAGTAAAATTGAAACAGAGAGAAACGGGAAGGAGAAGTGAAGTGGTGCTGATACCCAGAGTCGAACTGGGGACCTCACCCTTACCAAGGGTGCGCTCTACCAACTGAGCCATATCAGCACGTATTGGAGCGGGCAGCGGGAATCGAACCCGCATCATCAGCTTGGAAGGCTGAGGTAATAGCCATTATACGATGCCCGCATCCTGAAACTCGGCTACCCAGTTCTTTCTGTAACAAAAAAAGAGATTTCTCTCTTTTTCAGTTTGAGCTGGCTAATTTTTCCAACCAGCTCCGGCGGCATTTACGCTGCCAGAAAGTGGTGGTGGGGGAAGGATTCGAACCTTCGAAGTCTGTGACGGCAGATTTACAGTCTGCTCCCTTTGGCCGCTCGGGAACCCCACCGGACTTGATGGTGCCGACTACCGGAATCGAACTGGTGACCTACTGATTACAAGTCAGTTGCTCTACCTACTGAGCTAAGTCGGCATCAAGTAGCGCGCATTCTATGGATACCTGCGCGGTCATGCAACTAAAAATTTGCATAAAACGTTCTTTCGCTCACATTTTATGCGAAGAGCGTATCAAGCGCTGTAAAAGTAGTCATTTGAGGTCAAATATTCAACATGTCATCGTGATTTGCACCGTATTCACCGTAGCGTGACGGCTTCCGCGTAACGCAGCGCTTTCCATCTTTTTTCTTATTATTCCCGTCATCTGGTGTTAACCTCCTGCCCATTGTCCAAAATTAACTGTGTGATGAGCCATGATCCGGCAGTGTGATGCTGGCTCACTGAAGCATGCTTATGAGCAAAAAAGAGCAAACGTTAATGACGCCTTATCTTCACTTTAACCGCAGCCAGTGGGCTGCCCTGCGTGATTCCGTCCCTATGACGCTGACGGAAGGTGAAATCGCGCGGTTAAAAGGGATAAACGAAGATCTGTCCCTGGAAGAGGTGGCAGAAATTTATCTTCCCCTCTCTCGCTTGCTTAACTTCTATATCAGCTCGAACCTGCGTCGTCAGGCCGTGCTGGAGCAGTTTCTCGGGACGAACGGTCAACGCATTCCTTATATCATTAGTATCGCAGGCAGTGTGGCCGTGGGTAAAAGTACCACCGCGCGCGTCCTGCAGGCGCTGTTGAGTCGCTGGCCGGAACACCGCAGCGTGGAGCTGATCACCACCGACGGCTTCCTGCACCCGAACGAGGTGTTAAAAGAACGCGGACTGATGAAGAAGAAGGGTTTCCCGCTTTCTTATGATATGCATCGTCTGGTGAAGTTTGTCTCTGACCTGAAATCCGGCGTGCCGCACGTGACTGCGCCAGTCTATTCGCACCTGATCTACGATCGCATTCCGGGCGGGGATAAAACCGTGGTCCAGCCGGACATCCTGATTCTGGAAGGTCTGAACGTACTGCAAAGCGGGATGGACTATCCTCACGACCCGCATCACGTATTCGTCTCGGATTTTGTTGATTTCTCTATTTATGTCGATGCGCCGGAAGACCTGCTGCAAAACTGGTACATCAACCGCTTCCTGAAGTTCCGCGAAGGGGCCTTCACCGATCCGGATTCCTATTTCCACCACTATGCCCAGCTTTCTGAAGAAGAAGCGATCGGTGTGGCCACGGGGCTGTGGAACGAGATCAACTACGTGAACCTCAAAGAGAACATCCTGCCGACGCGCGAGCGTGCAAGCCTGATCCTCACCAAGAGCGAGAAGCACGCCGTCGACCAGATTCGCCTGCGGAAATAATCAAGCAGACATAAAAAAACCGGCTTAGCGCCGGTTTTTTTCGTTATGGATGTGGCTTCTCGCCATTTTCATCCTGATCGACCGCAAAGCAGGCAACCAGCTGGCCGCCATACTCCTTCAGCTGCGGCTGGAGCTGGGTGCACGGGCCAAAGCGGCGGCTGCAGCGGGCGTTGAATGCACATCCCGGAGGCGGATTCAGCGGACTTGGCAGTTCACCCGTCAGCTTGATACGCTCACGACGATCGTCCGGGTTCAGACGCGGCGTCGCAGACAGCAGCGCCTGGGTATACGGGTGACGAGGGTTATTAAAGATCTGGTCTTTAGTCCCCTTCTCCACGCAGCGTCCCAGGTACATCACCATCACTTCATCAGCAATGTGCTCGACAACCGACAGGTCGTGGGAGATGAACACGTAAGACAGCCCCAGCTCCTGCTGGAGATCCATCATAAGGTTCAGCACCTGCGCACGTACGGATACGTCGAGCGCGGAGACCGGCTCATCGGCAATCACCACGTCCGGATCGAGCATCAGCCCGCGCGCAATAGCAATACGCTGACGCTGGCCGCCGGAGAACATGTGCGGATAGCGATCGTAATGCTCGGTTTTGAGGCCGACCTTCGCCATCATCGCCAGCGCTTTTTCACGGCGCTGCTCCTTGCTCAGATTACTGTTGATCAGCAGCGGCTCTTCCAGAATCTGCCCGACTTTTTTACGCGGGTTCAAGGAACCATACGGGTTCTGGAACACAATCTGGATTTTCTGGCGACGCAGCTTCTGCGCCTGCGGATCGTGCTTGAGCAGATCCTGCCCCTGATAGTAGAGTTCGCCGCCGGTCGGCACTTCAATCATCGTCAGCAGACGGCCCAGCGTGGATTTGCCGCAGCCTGACTCCCCTACCACCGCCAGCGTTTTACCGCGTTCGAGGTTAAAGGAAACGCCGTCCAGCGCTTTCACCAGGCGTTCAGGGGCAAACAGCCCCTTCTTCACCGGGTAGTATTTTTTCAGATCGATGGCCTGCAGCAGCGGTTGTTGCGTGGTGGCCTGTTGCGTACTCATAGTGTTGGCCTCCCGGCATCATCGAGTGGGTAGTGGCATTTCGACTGACGACCGTCAGCAAGCTGGTTCAGCTCTGGCTCTTCTGCCCGGCATTTGTCCGTCGCATACGGACAGCGCGGATTGAGCAGACAGCCCTGCGGACGGTCATATTTACCCGGCACCACACCCGGCAGCGACGCCAGACGCGCTTTGTCCTGGGCAAACTCCGGCAGCGCGCGTAACAGCGCCTGGGTATACGGGTGACGCGGCGCGCGGAAAATATCGTGTGAATTTCCGGTCTCGACCACCTGGCCGGCATACATCACGATGATTTTGTGGGCGGCTTCGGCCACCAGCGCCAGATCGTGCGTAATCAGCACCAGCGCCATATTCTCTTTCTGCTGCAGCTCCAGCAGCAGTTCGATGATTTGCGCCTGGATGGTCACATCCAACGCCGTCGTCGGTTCATCTGCAATCAGCAGTTTTGGTCGACAGGCAATCGCCATCGCGATCATCACGCGCTGGCTCATCCCTCCGGAGAGCTGGTGCGGGTAAACGTCCAGGCGTGATGCCGGGTCAGGAATACCCACCTGGTTCAGCAGGTCGATCGCCCGCTGACGACGGGTTTTCTTATTCCCGCCCTGATGCACCTTAATCGCTTCCATAATCTGGAAACCAACGGTGTAGCAGGGGTTCAGGCTGGTCATGGGATCCTGGAAAATCATCGCCACTTCAGCGCCCACCAGCTGGCGGCGCTGTTTTTCAGAAATGCGCTTCAGATCCTGACCGTTGAACTGCAGGTTTTCCGCCATCACGCGGCCCGGGTAATCTATCAGCCCCATGATCGCCAGTGAGCTCACCGACTTACCGGAGCCGGATTCCCCGACAATGCCAACCACTTCGCCTTGATTTACGCTGTAGCTGATGCGGTCCACGGCGCGAAACGGGGTGCCCTCGTCGCCGAAGTGCACCGATAATTTATCTACATTTAATAACGCCATCTCGTGCCTCTTACTGCTTCAGTTTGGGATCAAGCGCATCACGCAGGCCATCACCCATCAGGTTAAATGCCAGCACCGTCAGCAGGATTGCCAGACCCGGGAAGGTGACAACCCACCAGGCGCTTTGTGCGAACTGCAACACGTCGGAGAGCATGGTGCCCCACTCCGGTGTTGGCGGCTGCGCACCCATGCCCAGGAAGCCAAGAGCGGCCATATCAAGAATGGCGTTAGAGAAACCGAGCGACGCCTGAACGATCAGCGGCGCAAGGCAGTTCGGGAAGATATTGACAAACATCTGGCGCATCGCACCGGCACCCGCCACGCGAGAAGCGGTGACGTAGTCGCGGTTCACTTCCACCAGCACCGCCGCACGGGTTAAACGCACGTAGTGAGGAAGCGCCACGAAGGTCAACGCCAGCGCGGCATTGCCTATCGACGGGCCGAAGATCGCTACCAGCACCAGCGCCAGCAGCAGACTTGGCAGCGCCAGCATAATATCGACGATACGCATGATGATGTTATCAACGATGCCGCCGAAGTAACCGGCAACCAGGCCGAGAACGATCCCCATAATCAGAGACAACACCACCACCAGGCAGCCGACAAGCAGCGACAGGCGCGCGCCGTACATAAGACGCGACAGCACGTCGCGGCCCACGTCATCGGTACCCAGCAGGTGCGTCAGGCTACCGCCATCCTGCCAGGCAGGCGGCGCGAGCAGCGCATCGCGGAACTGGTCCGCCGGGTTATACGGTGCGAGGAAGTTCGCAAACACCGCAATCAGGATCATGATTACGACATACACTAGCCCTACCACCGCGCCTTTATTGCGCTTGAAGTAGTGCCAGAATTCCTGCAACGGCGTCATAGGAACCGGTGCAGCGACCACTTTATTTTGAGTGACTTGTGACATGATGGTCCCTTACTTCTTATGACGAATACGCGGGTTCACCACGCCGTACAGCAAATCGACCAGCAGGTTGACGAGGATAATCATCGTCGCGACCAGCAATACACCGCCCTGCACAACCGGATAGTCACGGCGTTGCAGCGCGTCAATCAGCCAGCGTCCAAGACCCGGCCAGGAGAAAATGGTTTCGGTCAGGATCGCCCCCGCCAGCAACGTCCCCACCTGGAGGCCGATAACGGTCACCACCGGCAGCATGGCGTTACGCAGCGCATGCACGATGATGACGCGCATACGCGTCAGGCCCTTGGCGCGCGCGGTGCGGATATAATCCTCACCCAGCACTTCCAGCATCGATGAGCGGGTCATACGCACGATCACCGCCAGAGGAATGGTGCCCAGCACCATGGCAGGCAGGATCATGTGCGCCACGGCATCAATGAAGTTGCCCTCTTCGCCCCAGATAGCCGTATCAATCAGCATAAAGCCGGTGAGCGGGTTGGAGTCATCCAGGAAGACCATATCACTGACGCGCCCAGAGACCGGTGTCAGGTTAAGCTGCACCGATACCAGCATGATCAGCATCATGCCCCACCAGAAGATAGGCATGGAGTAGCCGGTCAGCGCCAGGCCCACCGCGGTGTGGTCAAAAATAGAGCCACGCTTGACGGCAGCCAGTACCCCGACAGGAATACCCACCGCAGTGGCGAAAATCATAGCGCAGACGCCAAGCTCCAGCGTCGCTTTAAAACGCGGCACGAACTCGTCCCACACCGGAAGACGGCTTTTCAGCGAAATCCCTAAATCACCGTGCAATACGCCCCAGATATAGTGGAGATATTGCTGCCACATCGGCTTATCGAGACCGAGTTCCGCCAGCAGCTGTGCATGGCGCTCAGGGGAAATACCACGCTCGCCCGCCATAATCATTACCGGGTCGCCGGGGATCATATGGACGAAGGCAAAAGTGAGAAGGGTGATACCGATAAACGTGGGGATAACAAGTCCCAGACGTCGGAGGATGAACTGCAACATAACCCGGATTCTCTCTGATGACGCACGACCAGTGGCGTGACGTCTGTATTGCTCACAAATGTAAATTCCCTCTCCGAGCGGGAGAAGGTTAGGGTGAGGGGATGCATGCACGCCCCTCACACCTGCCCTCTCCCAGAGGGAGAGGGAGAACACCCTACTTATTATTCAACAGATACGTTTTCGAAGTGGTGTTTGCCAAGTGGATCAACCACGTAGCCCTTCACTTCTTTACGCACTGGCTCGTACACGGTGGAGTGAGCAACAATCAGCGCCGGAGCCTGATCGTGCATAACAACCTGAGCCTGCTTGTACAGTTCAATACGTTTGTTGTGATCGTCGGTCGCACGCGCCGGCTGGATGAGGTCTTCAAACGGCTTGTAGCACCAGCGAGAGTAGTTAGAACCGTCTTTCGCCGCCGCGCAGCTGAACAGGGTGGCGAAGAAGTTGTCCGGATCCCCGTTATCACCGGTCCAGCCCATCATGACTGCCTGGTGCTCACCCGCTTTGGCGCGCTTCAGATACTCGCCCCACTCGTAGGTCACAATCTTGGCCTGAACGCCAACCTTAGCCCAGTCTGCCTGAACCATTTCCGCCATACGGCGTGCGTTCGGGTTGTACGGACGCTGTACCGGCATCGCCCACAGCTCAACGGTAAAGCCTTTGTCCTGGCCCGCTTCTTTCAGCAGCGCTTTCGCTTTCTCAGGATCGTAGGTGTAGTCTTTAACGTCGTCGTTATAGCCCCACATGGTTGGTGGGATCAGGTTTTTGGCAGCGACGCCAGCGCCCTGGTAAACCGCCTTGATGATCGCTTCTTTGTTCACCGCGTAGGTCAGCGCCTGACGCACCTTCACGTCATCAAACGGTTTCTTCTCGGTGTTGAAGGAGAGATAGCCCACGTTCAGGCCAGCCTGCTCCAGCAGGTTGATATTCTTGTCCTGCTTCATGCGGGCGATATCAGCAGGGTTCGGGTACGGCATCACCTGGCATTCGTTTTTCTGCAGTTTTGCATAACGCACTGATGCATCAGGCGTAATGGAGAAGACCAGACGGTCAATTTTCGGCTTGGTGCCCCAATAGCCTTCGAACGCTTTATACAGAATGCGGGAGTCTTTCTGGTACTGCAGCAGCTGGAATGGACCGGTACCGATTGGGTTCAGGTCGACTTTTTCCGGCGTACCGGCTTTCAGCATGTTGTCCGCGTACTCTTTGGACAGAATTGAAGCGAAGTCCATGGCCAGGTCAGCCAGGAATGGCGCTTCCGGACGCGTCAGCACGAACTGAACCGTTTTATCGTCCACTTTTTTCACTTCAGCGATCAGGTCTGGCAGACCCATCCCTTCGAAGTATTCATAGCTGCCGCCAGACACTTTATGGTACGGGTTCTGAGCGTTTTTCTGACGGTCAAAGGAGAACACAACGTCGTCGGCGTTAAAGTCGCGCGTTGGTTTGAATTCTTTGCTGTCCTGCCACTTCACGCCCTGGCGCAGGTGGAAGGTATAGGTTTTACCGTCTTCGCTGACGTCCCACTTCTCGGCCAGACCCGGAATCACTTCCGTGGTACCGGTTTTGAATTCAACCAGACGGTTATAGATCGGTACAGAGCTTGCGTCGTAAGTCGTACCAGAGGTAAAGAGCTGTGGGTTAAAGCCTTCCGGCGAGCCTTCAGAACAGTAAACCAGGGTTTTTGCCTGTACGCTTGCTGCCACGGTCATAGCCACCAGGCTCAGACCAAGCTTCAGCATCCCTGACTTCTTCAAGGAAATACTCATTATTCTGCTCCAATGTGATGTTTTGCTTTGTTGTGTTACGCCGCCAGACCTTTATTTATTTTTTACCCGGTCCGGTCGGAGATGCCCGAAGGCTTTAAAGGGATGGAGAATCCTTTCAGAAGAGCGTTTGAGTTGCAGCGCAGATCGTCCCTGAAATGCCCCTCATGCCCTACAATCTGTCAACAGAATGTGAAAACGTCAATACAGGTGACGGGGATTTACGCTGAGTGTGAGAAACCGCAAACAAAGATTAAAAAAACTATGTATGCCAGTTTTCAGCAGGGAAATTTATGCTACTCGCTATCTTGCAGCACAAGTCTCTTCATATTTCGCAACAATCAGTGATTAACTTTTATTCAGAATGGGTAAATTTTCTTGCGGAATGGTGATTATCTGAGCACTAAATACCGCGAACGTTAAAACGCACAGCGAAAAATGCTGAGGTTATCCATAAGCAACGCGAAAAAAGATCAATCTATATATAAAAAAATACAATGGATTATGTCACAAAATCGTTAACAGGCAGGGAGAAGCAGGCCTAAGGGGCGTTTTGGATACTCTGACGGGATAAGATCATAATGCAAAAAGGGCTAACCTTGCGATTAGCCCTTTTCAGAATGTGGTCGGCGAGAGAGGATTCGAACCTCCGACCCACTGGTCCCAAACCAGTTGCGCTACCAAGCTGCGCTACTCGCCGAATGCGGAGCGCATCTTACTGCTGAGGTGCGCCCCCGTCAATCCCTTATTTTCAAAAAGCCATTCAACTGGCGATATTCTCGCCAGAGCAGCTACTGCGCGGCTTTTACGCTGTTATCAGGGAGTTTACACCAGTTGTTGTTTTCGTTAATCCCACCGTTCGGTGAGGTATAGCCGAGACAGCCCATAATGGTGTCGTAAAGCTCAACGTGACGACGCGGCACCTTCATCTCCGCCTCTTTTTTCAGCTGAGCAAACATCTTCGCCTTCTCCGGATTTTCCAGATACTTATCCGACATCCACATGATCATCGGCACGCGGAACTGCTCTGGCGGTGCCAGCTTGCGCGGCGTACCGTGCAGGTGCTCTTTCTCGTTGATGGATTCACCGTGGTCTGCCGCGTAAATCACAATCGCTTTTTTATCGCGCAGCTGGTCGATCACCCGACTCAGGAAGGTATCCACGTACAGCACCGAGTTATCGTAGGCGTTGATCAGCTCCTGCTTGCTGCAGTCTTTATTAATGCCCACGCACTCAGGCTGCCACTTCGCGAAATCACGCGTGTAGCGCTGATAATAGCTGTAATGCGACCCTTTGGTATGCAGAATAACCAGATGCTTACCCTGCGGATGGTTCTTGAGGGATTGCGACATCTCTTCCAGCAGCAGCATGTCGTCGACGTTTTTGCCGCGGTTACGCGGCTCGGCGCCAATCTGCTCACGGTACGCTATGTTATCTGCCAGAGTATTGGTGTAGAACCACATCTCACTTTGCATGGCGAACAGGTCTGAGCTAAATCCAAGCTGCTTCAGCACGGCAAACACGTTCTGCTCTTTCAGCGTGCGTTGCGGGTTATCGCTTGCACCGCCTTCACGCACAAACATACAGCGCAGCGAAAGCTTCGTTGCGGTATCGCAGGAATAGCCACGGTAAGCCACCAGGTTTTTCTCCTGCGCCAGCTTTGGCGTGGTATCCCGGTTATAGCCGAGAATACCCATATGATCCCAGCGCGTCGTTTCGCCGATGACAAAGACGACGTACGTATCATCAATCCCGTCGGCTGGCGGCTGGTAGGTGAATTGTTTCGTTGGATTGATCAGCGATTTCACATCACTGGATTCGTCCGCCTGCGCCCAGGCATACAGACCTAACGCTGACAGCCAGTTAGACGGCAAATACGAGTTTGCCACCACGCCGCCATAGCTTGGCATATCCACGCCCGTTCTTTTTTCGAGGCGTTTTTGCTGCGTCTCCATCAGGCGAATAGGCGCCCATACCAGCAGACCGGCCAGCAGGACGACGACGATATTGCGGATCCGCTGTCCACGGGTGCGCAGCTGGCGTAACAGCGTATAGCGGCAGGTATTGCTCCAGATAAAGAACAGCGGGATCAGACAGGCTAAAACCGTCCAGACGATAAAGCCTTTCCCTACCACCTCTTTCGAGAGGTCGATATCCGTGGTCATCACCGAGGCAACGATACCGTAACCAATGACCACGTTCATAAAGGTCATGTAATAGCTTGCGGCGGCGGAAATAATCACCACCAGCGAGGCCAAAATTTGCCAGGTACGTCGGCCAAAAAGGGACAGCAGGCGTAAGAGGAAGAAGGTAGCGAGGACGGAGCCGAACACTTCAATGGCGGCAAAAATACCATTACTCACGGTAAGGTTTTCAAAATAACCTTCCACTCTTCTGAACAGTACCGCGCCATTCAGAAATAATCCGATATAGACAGCCAGCATCAGACACAATCTTTGCTGGGTAAGAGACCTAATGTATTTCATGCAAACAACCCTGGGGGAAGGGGTATAAAGACCCGTCGAATCTCAAAGAGAAAGCGGACAGAGTAAGTAAATGCGTAAGGAAGCGTTATGAGAAACGTCTACAAGCGCGGTAAGTAGACCACAGCGGGAGAGAAAAGTGGCAGCAGAGAGTGTGATCGGTGTAAATTTTTACAAAATATCGAGACGGGAAGCGTCTCGCATAAAGAAAAAAGAGGCCACAGAGGCCTCTTTCATACAGCTTACGCGTGCGCTTCTTTGAATACTTCGCGCTGCGGCTGGCGAATCGTGGTCGAGAGCGCCAGCGAGATAATCAGCAAGGCAAATATGACGCAGAAGGTCACGTAGAACCCGCCGAACAGGGAGGCAATCAGCGAGCCGCAGATGCTGCCGATCCCGAAGCCAAGATAGATAACGCCGTAGTTTTTCGCCAGATTGTTCAGGCCAAAGAACTCGCTCACCAGTGACGGGAAGACGGTAATGGTGCCGCCGAAGTTAAAGGCCACGCAGGCAATCGCCGCAAAGAAGGTGGCTTCATTCAGCGGAGCGAACAACAGCGCCGCCATACCGACCAGCGAAACCACCTGCCCAATCGTAATCACACGGATGCGGGCAATTTTGTCAGACAGAATACCGAGCACCAGACGACCGGAGAGGTTGGCTATGGAGATGACCGTCACCGCATTCGCCGCCGTAGCCGCATCCAGCTTCACCATCCCCTGCGCGATATCCTTCGCCACGCCAATGACATAAAGACCGCTCATGCAGGCCGTCAGGAACATCACCGCCAGCATCCAGTACTGCGGTTTACGCATAGATTGCGCGAGAGTGAAGTCGTTCTCCACCACGCCGTTAACGGATTTGACCTCCTGCTGCGGCGCATCGGTCATCAGCGTGGCGCCGAACAGAATCATCACCAGCACGATTGCGCCCCAGATCATAAAGGTGTTTTCGAGGCCAACGGACGCCAGCAGATGGGAGTCGATAAATTTGAACCCGAGGCTGCCCAGGCCATAAGAGCCGATGGCGAACGCGGAGATTAAGCCTTTACGCTCCGGGAACCACTTCACGCAGTTCGACAGCGTCAGCAGATAACCTGCGCCATCGGCCAGACCCACCAGCACGCCGGCGCTCAGCCACAGCATCATCAGGTTGCTGGAGTGCGCCGTCAGGAAAAAGCCCAATCCCAGCAGAATGCCGGACGCCATGGTCACACGCTTCACGCCAAAACGCTCCTGCAGCTTGCCCGCGACCGAAGACGAAATCGCCAGACCCAGGCTCAGCAAACCAAAGGAGAACGCGACCTGGCTGACCGGCGCGCCGAGTTTGTCGGAAAGCGCGCTGTTAAACAGGCTCCAGGTATAGACCGACCCCAGCGCAAACTGGGTGACGATGGTGCCAAAGAGCGTGAGCCAGCGCGTGCGGTTATAAGTTGATGTGTTCATGGCAGTTGTCCTGCAAGAGAAATTAAGGAAGTTCGCTGAGGACAACGATAAACAAAACCTTAAAACGCCTGGGGTAAAACGGCATGAAATGCAGGCGGAACGGAATGAAATGCCTGGAATCGGGAATGAATGGCCTGGCCCGGGAATAAAGCGACAGCGTGTTAGTACCTGCTATCGCTGTATAGCCCGTGGTTGTTGTATTCGAGATGTTATCGTAACGTTTAAAAAAGTAACAACTCTAGAAATTTGCGCTAACGCCGAGGGTGTATAAAAACTCCTCACCGGTGGTGGAGTGCTCCCCTTGAGCCAGCGACGCATAGGCCGCCACGTGCGTATTAAAGGGAATATCCGTTCCCACGGTGACGTCCATCCAGCTACCGTTTTGGGCAGGGGCTGGCGTTTGCGGCATGCCAAACTGCGATTTCCACTGGTTTTCACCAAACTGCTGGTTATAGCTAATCTGCGCCCATGGCCGGAGATCGCCATACTGGGTATTCACGCGCCACCCCAGCGTGCTGACGCTGGCATGCCAGAGCGGGTCGATGATTGCCTGCGTCGACGCGCTATCACCAAACTCGTTGATCATCATGGGAGCCGTGCCGTCGTAGCGCCACGCCACTACCGGGCCGGTGGTGATACGCGCTGAAACCGGAAAATTCCAGCCCACGCTCATCGCCCCCTCCGTCGCGCTGCCAGACGGTATATTCAGGGCAAGACCCGGCGCATTTTGTGAAGACTGAATGCGCTCAGCCAAAATATCCTCATAACGCGGTTGGTGATCCGCGTCCCATGTATAGCGTTCCGCCGTATTATTTTGGGCGTCTGAAACGATATATTCCTGTTGCCAGGCAGACGCTGTATTACAAAAAAACAGGCAGGCAGAAATCCCCACCAGGCCAGAAGCAGCATGGCGACCACTGATTTTTTTTATCATCATCAACGCGACCCCAGAGAGAGCCGAATTCGGCGATATTTGTCGTTATTCAGGAAGAGCTTATAGCCCTTGTATTAACTATTGTCTTTATAGTAAACACGTCAAGCCAGTCAGAATGAAATTTTGCGAAATCAGTATCAATAAGGGAGATGACGGATGGAACGTTGCGGTTGGGTGAGCCAGGATCAGCTTTATATCGACTATCACGATCGGGAATGGGGCGTGCCGGAAACGGATGGCAAAAAACTCTTTGAGATGATCTGCCTGGAGGGCCAGCAGGCGGGGTTGTCATGGATTACGGTGCTGAAGAAACGCGAAAACTACCGCAACGCCTTCCATCAGTTCGATCCTGTCGCCGTCGCCGCGATGAACGATGAAGATGTGGAACGCCTGGTGCAGGACGCCGGCATCATCCGTCATCGCGGTAAGATCCAGGCCATCATCGGTAACGCACGCGCTTACCTGGCGATGGAACAAAACGGCGAATCATTCTCAGATTTTGTCTGGACGTTTGTGAACAACGATCCGCAGGTCACCCAGGCCGCTACGCTCGCGGAAATCCCGGCCTCCACCCCGGCCTCGGATGCGCTCTCGAAGGCCCTGAAAAAACGCGGCTTTAAGTTTGTCGGCTCCACCATCTGCTACGCCTTTATGCAGGCCTGTGGCCTGGTCAACGACCACGTTACCGGCTGCTTCTGTCATCCGGGAGGCCATCATGATCCGCAAATGGCAAAGTGAGAATACCGCGCCGCTTTTGAGCCTGTGGCTTGAAAGCACCACGGAAGCGCATCCGTTTATCGAGCCGGATTACTGGAAAGAGAACGAGGCCATGGTGCGGGACGTTTATCTGCCGTCGGCGGAAACCTGGGTCTGGGAACAGGATGGCGAGCCATACGGATTTATCAGCGTGATGCAGTCTCAGTTTGTCGGCGCGCTGTTTGTCGCACCATCATGCATCGGGAAAGGCATCGGGCGCGCGCTGCTGAACCATGTTCAACAGCGCTTCCCGCATTTAACGCTGGAGGTATATCAGAAAAATGTGCGGGCGGTGAATTTCTACCATGCTCAGGGCTTTCGCATTGAAGACAGCGCCTGGCAGGATGATACCCAGCACCCGACGTGGATCATGAGCTGGCAGGCGGATCAAACGCCGTTAAGGTAAGCTCGGGTCCCTGATATTTTTCTACCCAGGCCAGCGCCGTGTTCCCTGCGCAGCCATTCCCCAGCTTCGAGCTGGGGAGATCTTTGGTCAGCACGTTAACCGCCCCGTTTTTACAGATCCCTCCCTCGGCGGGCTCAAGGTCGGGCCATGCGCCCTGATGAATGCAGATCACGCCCGGTTTAATTCCGTCGCTCACTACCGCCCCTGCCAGCACCTGCCCGCGCGAGTTCCAGACGCGCACCACGTCGCCGTCCGCAATCCCGCGCGCTTTCGCATCGAGGGTATTCAGCGTGATCGGCTCTCGCCCGGCGACCGCATACTGCTCGCGCAGGGACGTATAGTTAAGCTGGCTGTGCAAACGGTGCGCGGGATGCGCAGACAACACCTGCAGCTGTTCCGGCTGGGCGTTGCCGTGCCACTCGTCCGGCTCGAGCCACATCGGGTGTGGCGGGCAGTCGGCATAGCCAAAGCTGGCGATGCGCTCGCTGTGGATCACGATCTTTCCGCTCTCGGTTTTCAGCGGGTGGTTCTCCGGGGCGCGGCGGAAATCGGCGAAACGGACAAACTTCGCGTTCTGTTCGCTCTCCGGCATCTCGACGATCTGGTTCGCCTCCCAGAACTCGGCAAATGGCGGAAGCGTCACGCCCTGCGCCGCGCCGCGCTGGCCGGCAATCTGGTAGAAGGTTTCCAGCCATTGCAGATCGCTTTTCCCTTCGGTAAAACGCTCGCGGCCGCCCGCTTCCCAGAGCTCGCTCAGTTCAGCAAACACGTCAAAATCATCACGTGCTTCGTCTCGCGGGGCGACAACGCGCTTCATCGGGACCATATGCTGGTTGCTGTAGTCGCCGGTCATGGTGAGATCGTTACGCTCAAACGAGGTGGTCGCCGGGAGCACGATATCTGCATGCTTAGCCGAACCGGTCCAGAAGCACTCGGAAATCACCACCAGCTCCGGCTTTTGCCAGGCGCGGATCAGGCGGTTGGTATCCTGATGGTGCGTGAAGTTCGATCCGCCCGCCCACCAGACAAATTTAATGTCCGGGAAGTGGCGGTCCAGGCCGTTGTGCTGATAAAAACCGCCGGGATTTTCAAGGGCTTCAACAATACGCGCCACCGGGATTTTATCTACCGCATCCACGCCGCCCTGTACCGAGCCTTGCAAAGACGCCAGCACCGCCGCTTTACGCGTCGGGTTACCGCCGTTCGCGAAGTGATAGGAGAGACCAAAACCGCCGCCCGGCGTGCCGATCTGCCCAAGCATCGCGGCAAGGGTCACCAGCATCCAGTGTTTTTGCTCACCAAACTGCTGGCGCTGCATTCCCCAGCCGGACATCAACATCGTGGTATTTTTATGAAACAACGCCGCCAGTTCGCGGATTTTATCAGCAGAAACGCCACAAATCTCTGCTGCCCACTCTGCCGTTTTTGCTACCCCATCGGATTGGCCCGTCAGGTAGTCGACGAATTTATCGAAACCGGTGGTACAGCGCGTCAGGAATTCAACATCGTGCCAGCCGTTTTCTACCAGCGTATGGGCAATCCCCAGCATCATCGCCACGTCGGTGCCCATATGCGGGGCAATCCACTCGGCGCTGTCGCCGAAGAAATCCATGGTTTCAGAGCGCATAGGGTCAATGCAGATGATGCGCTTGCCGCTTTTGCGCAGCGCGTCGAAATACCCGATGCCCTGCTCGTCGCTGGCGTTCCAGGCAATTTTCAGCGTGTTGAGGGGGTTAGCGCTCCAGAGCACCACCACGTCGGTATGTGCCAGCACCAGCGGCCAGCTGGTCTGCTGCTGGTACACTTCGTTCCCTCCCACGACGTACGGCATGATCGCCTGCGCCGCGCCGGTGGAGTAATCCCCGAGATGGCCGGTATAGCCTCCCGCCAGGCTCATGTAGCGCTGCAGCAGCGTCGAGGCCTTGTGCAGCACGCCGTTAGAACGCCAGCCGTAGGAGCCGGCAAAAATGGACGACGGACCGTAAGTGTCGCGAATGCGCTTATGCTGGGCGTGGATCAGCGCCAGCGCGTCATCCCAGCTCACGCGAACAAACTCATCCTGACCGCGGATCCCCTGCGGCTTGTCCGGCGAGGCCAAAAAACCTTTACGCACCATCGGCCAGCGCACGCGCGTTTTGCTGTGCACCTGATCGCGAACGACGGTCTGTAACGAGTTGGGATGTTGGGTCGGTAGTGCCCCGCGGGACGACAGAACATTTTCGCCATCGGTTTCGACCAGCATCGGCCCCCAGTGGGCGGCGGTCAGAATGGTTTTCGTTGAGGTGCTCAAGCGTGCGCTCCTGGTTGCGTGCAGGTTTACGGCCTTCTTGTTGAGGCAGTTTATGGTTTGTCACAAATTTCAGAGTTATACCCGGAATTTTCTCCGTATCTGGACGTCATAATCAACTGCCACGCTCGCCGTGGCAAAGAATAAAAAGGATTAAGGAAAGAAGATGAAAAAACGCGTACTCGTTATTGCCGCTCTGGTGAGCGGTGCACTAGCTGTTTCTGGCTGCACAACTAACCCTTACACCGGTGAGCGTGAAGCGGGTAAATCCGGCATTGGCGCAGGTATCGGCTCGCTGGTCGGCGCAGGCGTGGGGGCACTCTCCTCCTCCAAGAAAGACCGCGGTAAAGGCGCGCTAATTGGCGCAGCGGCGGGTGCGGCACTGGGCGGCGGCGTTGGCTATTACATGGACGTGCAGGAAGCGAAGCTTCGCGACAAAATGAAGGGAACCGGCGTGAGCGTGACGCGCAGCGGCGATAACATCATCCTGAATATGCCGAACAACGTGACCTTCGACAGCAGCAGCGCAACGCTGAAACCCGCAGGTGCGAACACCCTTACCGGCGTGGCGATGGTGCTGAAAGAGTACAACAAGACCGCCGTGAACGTGATGGGCTACACCGACAGCACCGGCAGCCAGGATCTGAACATGCGTCTGTCCCAGCAGCGCGCCGATTCCGTGGCCAGCTCGCTGATTACCCAGGGCGTTGAAGCGAACCGTATCCGCACCAGCGGCATGGGCCCTGCCAACCCTATCGCCAGCAACAGCACGACGGAAGGCAAAGCGCAGAACCGCCGCGTAGAGATTACGTTAAGCCCAATTCAGTAGGTAAAAGCAAAACGGCAACGCTCGTTGCCGTTTTTAGTGGTTGCACCCTCTCCCGTGGGAGAGGGGCGGGGTGAGGGCATCAGACCGCACCCTCCGGTAAGCGCAGCGCCACCGGGCAAATTACTTGATTCGTCTGATTTTCCCGTTAAGGTATTCTCACTAAATTCAGGGAAATCAGCGATGAGCAAACCAGCCCGGGCCACCATCAGCGACGTGGCGAAAGCCGCCAAAACCGGTAAAACCAGCATTTCGCGCTACCTTAACGGCGAGAAACACCTGCTGTCCGACGCATTGCTGGCGCGTATTGAACAGGCCATTGCCGATCTCGACTACCGTCCCAGCCTCATGGCGCGGGGGCTCAAACGTGGCCGCACCCGCCTTATCGGGCTAATCATCGCCGATATCACCAACCCCTATTCCGTTAACGTGCTCAGCGGTATTGAAGCCGCCTGTCGCGAGAAAGGTTTCACGCCCCTGGTCTGTAATACCAACAACGAAGTCGACCAGGAGCTGCATTACCTCGATCTGCTGCGCAGCTATCAGGTCGAAGGGATCGTGGTGAACGCGGTGGGCATGCGGGAAGAGGGTTTAAACCGCCTGCAGCAGTCCTCTCTGCCTATGGTCCTCATCGACCGTAAAATCCCGGAATTTGCCTGCGATGTGGTCGGGCTGGATAACACCCAGGCCGCCACGACCGCCACGGAACATCTGATCGAACAGGGCTTCGAGGCCATTCTGTTTCTGAGTGAACCGCTAGGGATGGTCAACACCCGTCGCGAGCGTCTTAGCGCATTTCGCGCCACGCTGGAGCGATATCCCGGCGTGATCGCCGAAAATGCCGAAACGCCGCTTCACGAAGCCGACCAGCTCGACAACACCCTGCGCCAGTTCCACACGCGCCATCGCGGTATGCGCAAAGCCGTTATCTCCGCCAACGGGGCGCTGACGCTTCAGGTCGCCCGCTCGCTCAAGCGCATTGGCCTGCACTGGGGCAGCGATATCGGTCTGCTGGGGTTTGATGAACTGGAGTGGGCGGAGCTGGCTGGCGTCGGCATCACCACACTCAAACAACCCACCTGGCAGATTGGCTATGCTGCTGTTGAACAAGTGGTTCGTCGCATTGAAGGCACCAGCGATGCCGTTCGCGAGCAGGTCTTCTCCGGAGAGCTGATCGTTCGCGGCTCCACTGCGCGTTAATTTTCCCTTGTGATACCGATCATAAATTCGACATCCTGACCTTTTCTTTGGAACCGGTTCCATCTAGCGTAATAGTATTGATATGTTGCGATGGAGTCCGAAGATGGGCAGGAAAATTATGGTGGTCACCGCCGCGTACGGTGCGGAACAGGTGCGACAGGCAGGCGGCCAGCGGGCAATGCTTCCCGTTATTGCAGGCGCGGGGGCAGACGGCGTGGAGATCCGCCGGGAACTGTTCAGCAGCGAAGAGCTGCTGACGCTGCCTGCGCTGGGCGAATCCATTGAGCTGCTGGGCCTGCTGGCGTGCTACTCCGCCCCCGCCGCCCTGTTTATGCCCGACGGCACCCTCAACCCGGACCTGGCCCGCTATCTCTCGGAGGCCAGCACCCTGAACGCCCTGTGGCTGAAGGTTTCCCTGGGCCATTTCCGCGATGTGCAGCCTCTCGACACCCTGCGTAGCCTGCTGAACGCAAGCGGCATGGCGCTGGTCGTGGAGAACGATCAGACCGACTGCGGACAGCTCGCGCCCATGCAGCGCTTCCAGGCCGCCTGTCGGGAAATGGCTTTACCCATCACGCTGACCTTCGACATGGGCAACTGGCTGTGGGTCGGTGACTCCCCCGAAGAGGCCGCCCGTCACCTTGCCCCTGCGGTGAGCTATATCCACGTGAAAGCCGCCGTGCCGCATAAAGATAACTTCCGCGCCGTGGCGCCGGACCACGCTGATGCGCGCTGGCTCGATCTGCTCGGCCAGCTGCCTGCCGATGCCCCGCGCGGTATCGAGTTCCCGCTGCAAGGGACGGATTTAACCGCCGTTACCCGCCATTACGTTAACCTGCTGCGCGAGGAGTAAACCATGCACAAGACGCTGGATGTCATCACGATCGGCGAGGCCATGGCGATGTTTGTCGCCACCGAAACGGGCGAGCTGAGCGCGGTAGAGCACTTTATTAAACGAGTGGCAGGCGCAGAGCTAAACGTCGCGACCGGCCTGGCGCGCCTTGGCCTGAACGTCGGCTGGGTCAGCCGCGTGGGGGACGACAGCTTTGGCCATTTCGTTCTCGATTCGCTGAAAAAAGAGGGGATTGATTCCGCAGGCGTCACCCTCGACGGACGCTTCCCTACCGGCTTTCAGCTTAAATCCAAGGTCGAAAATGGAACCGATCCCATCGTGGAGTATTTCCGCAAAGGATCGGCCGCAAGCCACCTCTCAGTGGCGGATTACCACGCCGACTATTTCGCCTCCGCTCGCCATCTGCACCTAAGCGGCGTGGCGGCAGCGCTGTCCGCCAGCTCGTATGAACTGCTGGATCACGCGGCAGCCACGCTGAAAGCCCAGGGAAAAACGATCTCTTTCGATCCGAACCTGCGCCCGGTGCTGTGGAAAAGCGAAGCGGAAATGGTCGAGAAGCTGAACCGTCTGGCGTTCCAGGCTGACTGGGTTCTGCCGGGCCTGAAAGAAGGGATGATTCTGACCGGCGAAAGCACGCCGGAAGGCATTGCCGATTTCTACCTGAATAAAGGGGTAAAAGCGGTGGTGCTGAAGACCGGCGCCGATGGTGCATGGTTTAAGACGGCCGACGGCCAACAGGGCGCGGTCGCGGCGGTCAAGGTTGAGAACGTAGTCGACACCGTCGGCGCGGGCGATGGTTTTGCCGTGGGCGTCATTAGCGCCCTGCTGGAAGGCAAAACGCTGTCGCAGGCCGTGGCGCGGGGCAACAAGATTGGCTCGCTGGCCATTCAGGTGCAGGGCGACAGCGAAGGATTACCTACGCGAGCAGAGCTCGGCGTTTAACTTCCCTCTCCCTGTGAGAGAGGGCCAGGGTGAGGGCAGCAAGCCACACCAAATAATTAAGCCACCGTGTACCCTACAGACAACGGCGGTAACAACCTCAACAACAGAGGCAAGCCTATGAACAGTTCGACCAATGCAGTAAAACGCTGGTGGTACATCATGCCAATCGTGTTTATCACGTACAGCCTGGCGTACCTTGACCGTGCCAACTTCAGCTTCGCGTCCGCGGCGGGGATCACAGAGGACCTTGGCATCACCAAAGGTATCTCCTCTCTGCTGGGCGCCCTTTTCTTCCTTGGCTATTTCTTCTTCCAGATCCCCGGCGCGATTTATGCGGAACGCCGCAGCGTGCGTAAGCTGATCTTCGTCTGTCTGATCCTGTGGGGCGCCTGCGCGTCACTGACCGGCGTGGTGAACAATATTCCTGCCCTGGCTGCCATTCGCTTTATCCTCGGCGTCGTTGAGGCGGCGGTCATGCCGGCGATGCTGATCTACATCAGCAACTGGTTTACCAAATCTGAACGCTCGCGCGCGAATACCTTCCTGATCCTCGGTAACCCGGTCACGGTGCTGTGGATGTCGGTGGTGTCTGGCTACCTGATCCAGTCCTTCGGCTGGCGCGAGATGTTTATCATCGAAGGGGTGCCGGCAGTGATCTGGGCATTCTGCTGGTGGGTGCTGGTGAAAGATAAACCTGCCCAGGCGAAATGGCTTTCCGAAGACGAAAAAGCGGCGCTGCAGGCACAGCTGGATAAAGAACAGCAAGGTCTGAAGGCGGTACGCAACTACGGTGAAGCCTTCCGCTCGCGCAACGTGATCCTGCTCTGCGCGCAGTACTTTACCTGGAGCATTGGCGTGTACGGCTTTGTGCTGTGGCTGCCGTCGATTATCCGCAGCGGCGGCGAAAACCTCGGCATGGTCGAAGTAGGCTGGCTGTCATCCGTACCATATCTGGCGGCAACCATCGCCATGATCGTCGTCTCCTGGGCATCGGACAAGCTGCAGAACCGAAAATTGTTTGTCTGGCCGCTGCTGCTGATCGCTGCTTTTGCCTTTATCGGCTCGTGGGCCGTGGGTGCAAATCACTTCTGGGCCTCTTATACCCTGCTGGTGGTCGCCGGTGCCGCCATGTATGCCCCGTATGGTCCGTTCTTTGCCATCATCCCGGAAATGCTGCCGCGTAACGTTGCGGGTGGCGCGATGGCCCTGATTAACAGTATGGGTGCGCTGGGGTCGTTCTGCGGCTCCTGGTTCGTCGGCTACCTGAACGGTGCCACCGGCAGTCCGTCCGCATCGTACATCTTTATGGGGGTGGCGCTTTTCGCCTCCGTGTGGCTTACTCTGATTGTTAAGCCTGCTAATAATCAACAACACCCCATCGGCGCACGCCACGCCTGAACCCTTAAAAATCAACGGAGATTAGCATGAAGCCGTCCGTCATTTTGTACAAAGCACTGCCGGAAGATCTGCAGAAACGTCTTGAAGAACACTTCACCGTCACGCAGGTGAAGAACCTGAGCCCGGAAACCGTGGCGCAGCACGCCGAAGCGTTCGCCAGCGCTGAAGGCCTGCTGGGTTCAAGCGAGAAAGTGGATGTCGCCCTGCTGGAGAAAATGCCGAAGCTTCGTGCTACCTCTACCGTTTCCGTGGGTTACGACAATTTCGATGTGGATGCCCTGAACGCCCGCAAGATCCTGCTGATGCATACGCCACATGCCCTGACGGAAACCGTGGCCGATACGCTGATGGCGCTGATGCTCACCACGGCCCGTCGCGTGGTGGAAGTGGCTGAGCGCGTCAAAGCGGGCGAATGGACAAAAAGCATTGGTCCGGACTGGTTCGGTGTGGACGTTCACGGCAAGACGCTGGGCATTGTCGGTATGGGTCGTATCGGGCTGGCGCTGGCGCAGCGCGCGCATTTTGGTTTTAACATGCCGATTCTGTATAACGCGCGTCGCCATCACAGTGAAGCCGAAGAACGCTTCAACGCCCGTTACTGCGAGCTGGATACCCTGCTGCAGGAAGCCGATTTTGTTTGTCTGGTTCTGCCGCTGACGGACGAAACGCGTCATCTGATTGGCAAATCCGCATTTGAAAAAATGAAGAAATCCGCCATTTTCATCAACGCGGGTCGCGGCCCGGTGGTGGATGAGAAGGCGCTGATTGAGGCCCTGCAAAACGGTGAGATCCATGCAGCAGGTCTGGACGTGTTTGAGCAGGAGCCGCTGCCGGTGGATTCGCCGCTGCTTTCGCTGCCTAACGTGGTTGCGCTGCCGCACATCGGCTCAGCCACCCATGAGACGCGCTACAACATGGCGGCCACTGCGGTCGATAACCTTATCGCCGCCCTAAGCGGAAAGGTGGAGATAAACTGCGTGAACCCGCAGGTACAACGATAGAAACGAAAAAACCCGCCAGAAGGCGGGTTTTTGAATTTTGTGCTACTGGGTTGGAAGCTTACAGGCTTACAACGTTACCAGCTGCTGGGCCTTTAGCGCCGCTTTCGATGGTGAAGGAAACTTTCTGACCTTCGTCCAGAGATTTGTAGCCATCGTTCTGGATAGCAGAGAAGTGTACGAACACGTCTTTAGAGCCATCGTCAGGAGTGATGAAGCCGAAACCTTTATCAGCGTTGAACCATTTTACCAGACCAGTCATTTTAGCAGACATAGAAATTACCTTATTAACAAATATATTGTGCCTTCCGGCTTGATGGATTGCGTTACAGATTTTTAAGCGATGAAGGAAGGGTCACTACGAAGGGTATCTATGGATAACAATCTGGACTGCTTTACTAAACTGCTTTAGGTCTGTGTAACAAACCGACGGGGATAGTTATACCGATGTGGTAGATGAATGACAAGCGTTATTTTCGATATGCATAAAAAAACCCCGCCAGAAGCGGGGTTTTTTCGGTTTATTCTGTGGCCGTGACTGCGGCACTCCAGGCCTGGCTAAAGGCCTGATGCTGGGAGGCTAGCGGCCCAATCAGCGTATTGTACTGGCTTGCCTGCTGCGAGGTCGGGAACTGAATGCCGTTGGCAACAAAGCTCACCTGGGTATCCTGCTGGGCGATAAAGTCACCCACCTGAACCAGCTGCTGCGTGAAGATTTGCGCGGCCGGAATCAGCGGTTGCAGCGCTTCAGACGGTTTCGTCACCACTTTCTCATACACTTTGTCGAAGACAGGTTTGAGATCGTCGCCCTGCTTCAGCGCAGAACGTGATGCGTCAGCCTGCATTTTCGCATTCTGTAACTGCTGGCTCAGTACGCCAAGCGCACCGTTGGACTGGCGAAGCGGTTCGCGCTGCGTCATATAATCCTGCGGAACGCGAATGGCGTTCACGCTATCCACTACCGGACGGATACCGGAATCCATCGCCTGGCTCACCTGCTGTGAATAACCATAAAGAATGGCGTAATCGGACACGAAGGGGCCAAACTGTTTTTTCTGATCCGCAGTCAGCGTCGGCAACCGCTCGCCGCTGCGCATCACTGTATTCTGCAGAAAATCGATAAACGCTTTGCGCTGATCGCCTTCTTTATCAAAACACCCACTCAGGCTAACAACCATCAACAACGCCGCAATAGGCGCAAACCAGCGAGAGCAGGACTTTCCTGTCGCCATTTTATTACTCCTTTCACCCAAAAAAGCGCACACCGGCACACGCGTGCCCGACGCTGACAAGGATAGTCCAGGTCAGCCTTGCAAGATACTCTTTTCATGCAAAACGGCTATTGCCGATTTATTTCTTACCATTTACAAAAAAATACCTGCCGAAGCCGACATATGACTAATCAGGTAATTAGCATAACTATCCATATCGCTGAATCGCGTAAAGCGATCGTTATCGCACAATTAATCACACCCGTGACGATCCTGGGTTCGTATTAGGGACTATTCTTAACTGGCTCTCTGATGTTCTTGATCACGATGTGAGATTTAAGAGGAGTCCTCAATGGAATATAAAGATCCTGAGTTTGAGCTGCTGAGCAGCCTGGAACAGATCATTTTTAAAGACGTACCGCAGGCGATTACCCTGCAACAAAAATCCAATCCCTTTACAGAATACGAGCAATTGCGCAAAGGGACAGGACTGAAAACAGAAGAATTCGCCAGAGCGATGGGTGTCAGCGTGGCTATGGTGCAGGAGTGGGAGTCAAAACGTGAGAAACCCACCCCAACCGAGTTAAGGCTGATGCGCCTGATTCAGGCCAACCCTGCACTCAGCAAACAGATAGCGTAGTGAAGATTGAATGCCCCCGCCTCTGCGGGGGCTTGTGTTTTAAAGGCTCTCGCAACGCCAGCCCGCCTCTTCCCATACCCACTCATGCGTTAACGTTAAACCTCTTAAAAAAGCCTCGTCGTGTGATACCACCAGCAGCGCGCCGGGGAAACCGGCCAGTGCCGCTTCAATGGCCTGGACTGAGGCCAAATCCAGATGGTTGGTAGGTTCATCCAGCAGCAAAAGCTGCGTAGCCTCCGCGCGCCACAGCACGCAGGCCAGCGCGGCCTTAAGACGCTCGCCGCCGCTGAGCTCCGCCAGCGGGAGCGTAACTTTGTCGGCGCCTAGTTGAAGCTGCGCCAGACGGGTTCGCAATACCCCTTCTTCCAGAGGCGTATGACTCAGGTTGAGATGCGTCATGACCGACTGCGAAAGATCGAGCCGGGAAAGATGTTGGTCAAGATAAGCGCAGCTGACTGAAACCCTACAGGTACCCGAACGGGGAGCAATCTCGCCGAGGATGGTTTTTAACAGCGTCGATTTTCCGCAGCCGTTCGGTCCCTTTAACGCCACGCGCATCGGTCCGTCCATCCGCCAGTTGAGTGGAGGAACTGGCACATGCGGCAGCACCAGATCCTCCAGCACCAGTACCTGCTTCCCGTCCGGGATCTGACTCCCCGGCAGGGTGAACATTACCGGGTTATCTTCTTCAACGCGTTCACGCGCCTTGCTTACCGCGGCGTTCAGGGCTTCATTTTGCTCGCTGTGCTGTTTTTTCCAGGAGCCAATCCGCTCCTTTGCCGCGCCTTTATATTTGACCCGCTCGAACGACGCGATATTCAGGGTATCGACGGTCCGCAATGTCTTTGCCGAACGCCGCTGGCTGTCATCATGCTCTTTTTGCATGCGTGCCCGAGTGCGTTTGCGCTCGGTTGCAGCATGTTCCAGCGCCGCGCGGGCCGCCTGCTGTTCGGCATCGCGCTGGGTTTGATAATCCGCATAATTCCCGCCGTAGCTGCGCAGACCCGAGGCGCTCAGCTCAAGGATACGCGGCACCAGCTCCAGCAGCTCGCGGTCATGGGAAGCCACCAGCACGCCGCCCTGAAAACGACTGAGCTGGTCGTAGAACCACGCCCGGCCCTGTCGGTCCAGATGGTTAGTGGGTTCGTCCAGCAGCATGAAATCCGCCTCAGCCGTAAACGCCCCGCACAGCAGGGCGCGAACGCGCTCGCCGCCGCTGAGTTCAGCGGCAGGTTTCTCCGGGTCAAACGGCGGGAGATTCGCATTGATAAACGCCTCGCTCAGGCGCTCGGCCACATCCCAGCGGCCGTCGAGCGTGTCCAGATCGTCAGGCTGGTAATCGCCGCTGTCGATGCGCTTACGCGCCGCAAAAATAGCGTCATACCCGAGCAGTTCAGCAAGCGTCGTCTGCGGCGAAATGACGTGCTGCTGCGCCACCCAGGCATGCGAGCCAAAGCGTTCAATATGACCGGAAGCCGGTTCGTCCAGCCCCGCCAGCAGACGCAGCAGACGCGTTTTCCCGCTGCCGTTGCGGCCAACCAGCGCGCACAGGGTGGGTTCCAGCGTGAGATTCAGCGGACCAAAAAGTGTATCGCCCGTCGGAAACTGACAGGTGACCTGATGCAAAATAAAAGAAGGGGACTGCGCAAAATGAGCCATAAGCACTCCTGAATGAAATCAAAACATCCCCTGCAGACGCGGTGGCGTTTAGCAAGGGTCGAAATTCATCAGTCGTGTTTGTTCATTTTTGGGGGGCACTCCAGCGCGAGAAAGTTAACGCGTTAAGGATAGCGGTAATGTGTTGAAGGTTTCAAGGTTAAATTTTGGTCGATGCAAAACATGTGGGTTAAGCATCGACCAGGATTGTATACCGATTACGAGTAAAAGAAATAAACACTCATTTAACCTGTTTGACGTTCATTCCATGCATCCGCAAACTGAACATTCCCATCACAATATTTCCATGTGATTTTCTCATAACGTAATTGTATGCCTTCATTATGATTATGAATTTTCATTGAAGGTTCTTTGCAGTTATGCATCACGGGATTGACACTCACAACTCGTACATTTTCAAGAAATATATTGAAATATTCAACCTCCTGGCCTGCATCGTTTATTTTGTACCATTTGAACTCAGCGCTCTTAAGCGTCTGACCAGTTGCAACAGCTTTATAAAAATATGGGCTGGATGAATCAAACTCTTTTTCAAATGTGAGAGGTGAATGTAAACGAGTCCCAGTGATCTTCCCAGTATTGTTATCTGTAGGAACAAGTAAACCATGACCAAATGATAAAATCTCTATACTGCCCTCACGATCTTGAACATCAACGGATCCTTTTATATCATTGCCGCCATCATCCTTAAGCCAAAGATAAGCTGGTATTGCCATTTTCATTCCTCCCTGAGATGTGAGAGTACAGTACATATAAAAAACAAAACTCATTTAATACATTTTGTGTCATTAATAAAGATGATGAAACAGCCTAATTCATTCGTTAAAAAAATTGCATATAACGTAATGAAATTTGATCTTAAACATTACATGTAAAAAATTACAGCCCTATTTTTTAATCTCTATTAAAAGCAAGGGCTATTACAATGGCTTGTATTCCTCTTTACCCTCCACAGGGATTAAATGCATTGAAAGAACATATCAGGTTAGCTCGGGCACGCGGAGAAGTTCAGGGAATGGCAACCCCCTTAACCTATTTATGGTTTTATCAACGCGTACGAAACAGAGGTCCGTGGGATTACAAACAAAAAAGTAGGCTGTGGGCTGACTTTGGTAATTTTCACTATGGTGCAGTTGGTTATGCCGCTTGCATACCTGAAAAAATATTACATATTGCAGGCGGTGTAGCTCAAGAAATAGCCGGTACATCCGATACCAAGCGCTGGGGACATTTTTATTCTAATCATCTCCCTTATGGCGATGACCCGATAGATCAATTCTGGATACAGCAAGGCATAGACTATGTTAAACAGCATCACCTTTAAGGCGCTACACTGGATCGTCACTATCATTATGGGTGTTATGATTGGCTGTCATTTTTATTTTGAATACGAGCAACGCATAACGGTACGAGATAAGCTCTACAATGCTCGTCAACTCACACCGCGTACATGGTTATATATCACTGAATACGCGGGAGCCAATATGACCACAGGAAACGTATACCGCTATTTCTTAGCGGGTAAATTAAACGGCAATCCCCTATTCATGCTGGAAAAACAAGGCATAGCCCCTACGCTGACAGCCAATACCCCCAGCGCAAAAGTCGATGGCATAGGCAATAATGTCTCATTCACGGTTTATGGAACGGTATACGACTTTTCGACCACCGCTTTTTTCTATGATACCGACGGGATAGCGGTTGCCCCTTCGATCGATCTCACGGCGCGGGGAGAAGGGTGGGATAAAGGAAAATTTAGTCGATAAAAAAACCCGCCGAAGCGGGTTTTTCTCACCTGTAGGCCCGGGCAAGCGAAGCGCCGCCGGGCAACGGGCACCTTACTGCAGCAGCGAAATATCCGCCACGCGCAGGAACAGCTCGCGCAGTTTATCGAGCATAGAGAGACGGTTAATACGCAGCTCTTTATCTTCTACGTTCACCATCACTTTCTCGAAGAAGGCGTCGATCACGTCACGCAGCTCGGCCAGCTCCACCAGCGCTTCCTGGTAGCGACCTTCCGCGAAGTAAGGCTCGAGCTTGTCGCGCAGCACCACAACCTGCATCGCCAGAGCGATCTCTTCCGGCTCTTTCAGGGTCGCGGCGTTCACACGCTCGTTCAGCGTCTCGTCGGATTTCGCCAGAATGTTGGATACACGCTTGTTGGCCGCGGCCAGGGCAGATGCCGCTTCCAGCGTACGGAAGTGGGAAACCGCCTTCATACGCGCATCGAAATCAGCCGGACGGGTCGGACGACGCGCCAGCACCGCCTGAATGGTGTCAACGGTGTAGCCTTCGTCCTGATACCACGCGCGGAAACGACCGAGCATAAAGTCGATCACATCATCCACAACCTTCGCGTTAGTCAGTTTGTCGCCGTACAGACGCACCGCTTCTTCGGTCAGGGTCTGCAGATCGAGGTTCAGGTTCTTCTCAACGATGATACGCAACACGCCGAGCGCAGCACGACGCAGCGCAAACGGGTCTTTGTCGCCTTTCGGATGCTGGCCGATACCAAAGATACCCGCCAGGGTGTCCATCTTATCGGCGATCGCCACGGCGCAGGCAACCGGGTTAGACGGCAGTTCGTCACCCGCAAAGCGCGGCTGATACTGCTCGTTCAGGGCGACGGCTACATCTTCCGCTTCGCCATCGTGACGCGCGTAGTGCATGCCCATTACGCCCTGGGTGTCGGTAAATTCGAACACCATGTTGGTCATCAGGTCGCATTTAGACAGCAGGCCCGCGCGAGTCGCGTGGTTGACGTCCGCACCGATTTCACGGGCAATCCAGCCGGACAGCTCCGCAATGCGGTCGGTCTTGTCGCGCAGCGTCCCCAACTGCTGCTGGAACAGCACGGTCTGCAGGCGCGGCAGGTTATCTTCCAGACGCTTTTTACGGTCGGTGTTGAAGAAGAACTCTGCATCCGCCAGACGCGGACGAACGACTTTCTCGTTACCGGAGATAATCTGGATCGGATCTTTCGATTCGATGTTTGCCACGAAGATGAAGTTTGGCAGCAGCTTGCCGTCGTTGGCGTAAACCGGGAAGTACTTCTGGTCACCTTTCATGGTGTACACCAGCGCTTCAGCCGGAACGGCGAGGAATTTCTCTTCGAACTTTGCCGTCAGCACAACCGGCCATTCCACCAGAGAGGTCACTTCTTCCAGCAGGCTGTCGCTCAGGTCGGCGTTACCGCCAATCTGGCGTGCCGCTTCTTCGGCGTCCGCTTTGATTTTGGCTTTACGCTGCTCATAGTCGGCAATAACCTTACCGCGCTCCAGCAGGATCTGCGGGTACTGGTCAGCATTGTCGATGGTGAACTCAGGCTCACCCATGAAGCGGTGGCCGCGGATCACGCGATCGGACGCCACGCCCAGAATGGTCGCCGGGATAACGGTATCGCCCAGCAGCAGGGTCACGGTGTGAACCGGACGCACGAAGTGCACGTCGGACGCGCCCCAGCGCATCAGCTTCGGAATCGGCAGCTTCGCCAGAGACGTGGCAATCATGTCCGGCAGCAGCGCTTCCGCGCTTTCGCCTTTCACGTGCGCACGATACAGCAGCCATTCGCCTTTATCCGTGGTCAGACGCTCGGCCTGATCGACGGTGATGCCGCAACCGCGCGCCCAGCCTTCAGCCGCTTTGCTCGGCTTGCCTTCCGCGTCAAACGCCTGGGCAATCGCCGGGCCACGTTTTTCGACTTCGCGATCCGGCTGAGACGCCGCCAGGTTAGCCACTTTCAGCGCCAGACGGCGCGGTGCAGCAAACCACTCAATTTTACCGTGTGCCAGGCCAGCGTTATCCAACTCGGCGGTCACGTTCGCAGCGAAAGATTCAGCCAGGCTGCGCAGGGCTTTTGGTGGCAGCTCTTCGGTGCCGATTTCCACCAGGAAAGTTTTCTCAGACATGGCCGCCTCTTATTCGTTTTCTTTGATGTCTTCTGACTTCAACTTGTTGCACATCGGGAAGCCAAGGGCTTCACGGGACGCATAGTAAGCTTCTGCAACGGCTTTGGTCAGGGTACGAATACGCAGAATGTAGCGCTGACGTTCAGTCACGGAGATGGCTTTGCGGGCGTCCAGCAGGTTGAAGCTGTGGGCGGCCTTCAGAATACGCTCGTAGGCAGGCAGCGGCAGCGGAGTCTCCAGCGCCAGCAGCTGCTGCGCTTCTTTCTCATACTGCTCGAAGCAGGTGAACAGGAAGTCCACGTCCGCGTATTCGAAGTTATAGGTGGATTGCTCCACTTCGTTCTGATGGAACACGTCGCCGTAGGTGGTTTTACCCAGCGGGCCGTCGCTCCAGACCAGGTCGTAAACGCTGTCTACGCCCTGAATGTACATCGCCAGACGTTCCAGACCGTAGGTGATTTCACCGGTGATTGGCTTACATTCCAGACCGCCAACCTGCTGGAAGTAAGTGAACTGGGTCACTTCCATGCCGTTCAGCCACACTTCCCAACCCAGACCCCAGGCACCCAGCGTTGGGTTTTCCCAGTTATCTTCCACGAAGCGAATGTCGTGGATGGTTGGATCCATACCCAGCTCTTTCAGCGACCCGAGGTACAGTTCCTGAATGTTGTCGGGTGATGGCTTAATCACCACCTGGAACTGATAGTAATGCTGCAGACGGTTCGGGTTCTCACCGTAACGACCATCGGTCGGACGACGGGAAGGCTGCACATACGCGGTCGCCATTGGCTCAGGCCCCAACGCGCGCAGGCTGGTCATCGGGTGTGAAGTGCCGGCGCCGACTTCCATGTCCAAAGGTTGAACAATGGTACAGCCCTGACGAGCCCAGTAATCCTGTAAGGTCAGGATCAGGCCCTGGAAGGTCTTGGTATCAAACTTTTGCATAGTATTTCGTGCTGGATACGTGTGGTTTTAAATGGAAGGGACCAGTATACCCGCTGGCTGCAAGATATACAGTACGAAACGGGGTTGTTTAGGGAAAATTGGGGAAATAAGCCTTCCGGCCAGAACGCTGACGGCGTCTGGCTGTTGATTATACGAGCAGGCTAGCGCATGGAGAGGTGTAAAAACTGACCGTCCGCATCAAACGAGCAGACAAAGCCCTCTTTGCGCGACGTATGCCCCCGCAGCTCATAGCTTCCCTGAAAACGCTCAAACCCGGTGACATCAATTTTCTGTACGTCAGAGTTATAGCGGCGAGCGGCCCGATCTTTACAGAGCGCTTCCATATTCAGTGAACGTTCCGGGCTCATTTTACCCTGCTGCGCTTTCTGCACAGGTGCTTCTTGCGGTGCGCTGCATCCCGCCAGGATCGCCAGCAGAAAGAGTGACGCCACACGCTTCATCATCATTTTTATTACCGCCCTGGTCAGTGGCTGTTATTTTTAGTATCAAAGCTTTTATAGATTACGGTCCGGCATTCTGCGAATCTCGCGGCCTCCCTACAAGCCTGCGGAATAAAACTCAGAATTTTCCAAGCGAAGACTTTTGGACAATGGCAGTCACACTCAATTTACAGGGAATACGAGGAACTGATGCAGTCAAAAATTAACTGGATTGATAACCTGCGAGGAATAGCGTGCCTGATGGTGGTCATGATCCACACGACGACCTGGTACGTCACGAATGCCCACAGCATCAGCCCCGTTAACTGGGATATCGCCAATATTCTCAACTCTGCGTCACGCGTCAGCGTGCCGCTGTTCTTTATGATTTCCGGCTTTCTCTTTTTTGGCGAACGCAGCGCGCAGCCGCGGCACTTCATCCGCATCGCGGCCTGTCTGGGGTTCTACAGCGCCGTTGCCCTGCTCTATATCACGCTGTTTACCTCCATTAACGCCGGGCTATCGCTGAAATACGTGCTGCAAAAACCGGTGTTCTACCACCTGTGGTTCTTCTTCGCCATTATCGTTATCTATCTGGTCTCCCCGCTCATCCAGGTAAAACACGTCAGCGGTAAAATGCTTCTGGCCCTGATGGTGGTGATTGGCATCATCGCCAACCCGAATACGGTTTCGCAAAAAATCGACGGATTTGAGTGGTTGCCGGTGAACCTTTATATCAATGGCGATACTTTTTACTACGTGCTTTACGGCATGCTGGGGCGCGCCATCGGGATGATGGACACGCAAAAACGCGGTCTGAACTGGCTCTGCGGGGCGCTGTTTATCGCTGGGGTGGCGGTGATTTCACGCGGGACGCTGCACGAGCTGCAGTGGCGCGGCAATTTTGCCGATACCTGGTATCTCTATTGCGGGCCGATGGTCTTTATCTGTGCCGTTTCGCTGCTCACGCTCGCCAAAAATACCCTGAACGCGCGTCCCCTGCCCGTGCTGAGCCTTATCTCGCGGCACTCTCTCGGGATTTACGGTTTTCACGCGCTGGTGATCCACGCGCTGCGCACGAGAGGCGTTGAGCTAAAAAGCTGGCCGGTGCTGGATATGGTCTGGATTTTTGCCGCCACGCTGGCGATCAGCCTGCTGCTGTCGATGCTGCTGCAAAAAATAGACGTTCGCCGCTTCGTCAGTTAACGCTGCGCTGCCGGGCGCGATGGTACTGGCGCGGGGAGGAAAAGCCCGCCGCCAGTGAAGCCTGCTCAACGCCGCGCCCCTGCAATAGCCACTGCTCCGCCACCGCCAGACGCAGCTGTTCCAGATAATCGCGAACGCTAATCCCTAAATGTGACTGGAAAAGCCGGGTGAGATGACGCGGGCTGACGTGCGCCAGTGCGGCAATGTCAGGCAAGCTCCACGTTTTTTGCGGCTCGGCGGTGAGCGCATCCTGCGCCCGATGGATCGCCGGATGAAGATGATTGCGGTAGCGCAGCCACGGAGAGAGCTGGGGATCGTCACCGGAACGGCGGAACCAGACCACCATCTCACGCGCCACACTCAGCGCCTTTTCGGGGCCGCACAGGCGGTTAATCATATGCAGCGCCAGATCGATGCCTGACGTGATCCCCGCGCTGGTCCAGATGTTCTCATCCTGCACAAAGATGCGGTTTTCTTTAATCGTCGCCGTGGGGGTCGCGGTGCGTAAACGGCTAATAACGTCATGATGGGTCGTGCACTGCCGGTTGTTCAACAGGCCCGATTTAGCCGCCAGTAAGGCCCCTGAACAGACGCACATCACGGTGATTTCCTGGCGCTGGATCTGCGGCTGCAGGCGCATCAACCAGTGCTGGATCTGCTGCGCCTGTGGCGTTGAGAACTGACTGCGGGAGTCGCTCACACCCGGCAGCACCAGCAGGCTGCCTTCCGGGAGACGCTCCGGCAGCGGCTGGATGCCGCTCATCGTCAGGCCAATGGACGTCGGAACCTCCGGCTGCGGGCCAATGTAATGCAGGCGAAACGCGTCGCCTGCCAGCACAAAGGTCTCTGCCGGGCCGGTCATGTCTAATGACAGCACCCCGGGCAACATCACGAACCAGACGTCGATGCGCATTACAATGACTCCAGCGTCTCCGCTACCGTTTTAATCTCGGCAAAACGCCCGGCCAGCACCGTCTCGGTACGATGGCGAATTTCCGCTGCGCTAAGGGTTATCCCCTTGTACGTCATGGGAAACGTCAGCGTTGCCTCACTAACAAAGGTCACAGCATAACCCAGATCGGATGCCACCCGGGCGGTGGTTTCACAGCATTGTTCAGTGCGAATGCCGCAGATAATCAGCTGGTTGATATCACGCTCGCGCAGCCAGCGGTCAAGCCCGGTATCCGTGAAGGCATTATGGACGTGTTTCTGAAAAACCACATCCGGCTGATGACGCAAAAAGGCCATCGGTTTGACATAGCCGCTTTGCAGCGTGAAGGGGCCGTCTTCATCCACGTGAAAAATATCAACGACCGGAATATTGCGCGTCTGGCAGCCTTCAATCAGCCCCAGCATCGCCTGCTGAAAGGCTGGGATCTCGCTTTCCTGCCAGTAATTGCGGTGATGAAATGACTGCTGAGTATCAATGTTGATTAATGCAATACGTGACATGATAAATCTCCTCGCCAGTGGGTGTGACACCATACTGGCAAGGAAATGAAGGCACGCACAGACCAAAAAAGGACATCCTCGTGCCTCTCCCGGACAAGCGTATTTACGACATCAGCGGCAGCAGCTGCTGGTAGATTTTGCGGAACACATTACGCCTTTCCGCGTACCGCGCATGGCGCTCCGCGTCAGGTACGTGCGCCTGTTCAAGCGTAAGCTGCGGCAACAGTTGCGAAAGCGGTTGTTCCGGATGAATGGCTATCTGCGCCAGGCGCGCGGCACCGAGCGCGGGCCCGACATCCCCGCCGGTGCGGAAATCCAGCTGCAAACCGCTGATATCCGACAGCATCTGTCGCCAGTAAGGGCTTCGCGCACCGCCGCCAATCAGGGTGACGCTCGTCGGCTTCAGGCCGCAGTCGTGCACCACGTCCATCCCGTCGGCCAGCGCATAGCCCACGCCTTCCAGAACCGCGCGCGCCAGTTCTGCCGGGCCATGTTGATGAGTTAAGCCAAAGAACACCCCTTTCGCTTCCGGGTTGTTGTGCGGCGTACGCTCGCCGGAAAGATACGGTAAAAACCAGACGGTACCCGCAGCGTCATCCGCCTGCTGGGCCGCGGAAATGAGCGCCGGAACGTCGGCCATGCCGGTGAGTTTTGCCGCCCAATCCAGGCAGGACGCCGCACTGAGCATCACCGACATCAAATGCCATTTCCCGGGAAGGGCATGACAGAAACTGTGCACAGCGCTTTCAGGATTACTGCGATACCCGTCGCTGACGGCAAAATAGACGCCGGACGTTCCCAGCGAGAGCATCGCCTGCCCCGCCTCAACCATGCCAACGCCCACGGCGCCCGCCGCGTTATCGCCGCCCCCGGCCACCACCGGTACGGCAGGCATATTCCAGCGTTCCGCAACGGCTGGCAGCAGTGTGCCTGTCACCTCACAGCCTTCGTACAGCGCGGGCATATGTTCCCGGGTCAGATGGCAGGCATCCAGCATCGCCTCGCTCCAGTCGCGTTTCGCCACGTCGAGCCACATGGTGCCCGCGGCATCCGACATGTCGCTGGCAAAATCGCCCGTCATGCGAAAACGCAGATAGTCTTTCGGCAGCAGGACTTTCGCCACCTGACGGAAAATCTCCGGTTCGTGGCGCTGCACCCACAGCAATTTGGGCGCAGTAAAGCCGGGCATCATCAGGTTGCCGGTAATCTCGCGGGAATTGGGCACGCGTTCCTCAAGAAGCGCGCACTCTTCCGCACAGCGGCCATCGTTCCAGAGGATCGCAGGGCGCAGCACGCGATGCTGGTTATCGAGCAGCGTAGCGCCGTGCATTTGCCCGGCAATCCCCAGCGCTTTCACGTCACGAAGGCTGTGCTGCTCTCCTAAAGCTTTGATTGCGCGATCCGTCGCCTGCCACCACTGCTCCGGATCCTGCTCCGACCACAGCGGATGCGGACGTGAAACCTGCAGCGTTTCCGTCTGCGTTGCTAACACGTCGCCCTGCTCGCTCAACAGGATGGCTTTCACACCCGATGTGCCAAGATCGATCCCGATATACATTACGGTGACTCCTTTAACAGAAATGCCCGGTGGCGCTAACGCTTACCGGGCCTACGTGCATCTTCAGCTCAATCACTTATCAAACAGATAGTGGTTTACGAGATTTTCCAGCAGTTCCTGGTGCCCGCTCTGGTGCTGCGGCGCCAGCTGCTGTTGTTCAGCGTACTTCGCAATTTCCGCCAGCGATAACTGACCTTTCAAGATTTGCTGGCCCAGCTCACTGTTCCAGCCGCTGTAACGCTTCGCTACGCGTTTATCCAGCTCGCCGTCTTCAATCATACGAGCCGCCACTTTCAGCGCCAGCGCCATGGTGTCCATCGCGCCAATGTGGCCGTAGAACAGATCGTATTTATCGGTGCTCTGGCGACGCACCTTGGCGTCAAAGTTCAGGCCGCCGGTGGTGAAACCGCCCGCTTTGACGATCTCGTACATCACCAGCGCATTCTCTTCCACGCTGTTCGGGAACTGGTCGGTGTCCCAGCCCAGCTGCGCGTCGCCACGGTTCGCATCGACAGAGCCGAAGATGCCCAGCGCAATTGCAGACGCGATCTCGTGGTGGAAAGAGTGGCCCGCCAGCGTGGCGTGGTTGGCTTCAATGTTAACTTTAATCTCTTTTTCCAGGCCGAACTGCTTCAGGAAGCCGTACACGGTCGCGACGTCGTAGTCATACTGGTGCTTGGTTGGTTCCTGCGGTTTCGGCTCGATCAGCAGCGTGCCGCGGAAGCCGATTTTGTGCTTGTGGTCGACAACCATCTGCATAAAGCGGCCAATCTGCTCGCGCTCCTGGCGCAGGTCGGTGTTGAGCAGGGTTTCATAGCCTTCACGGCCACCCCACAGGACATAGTTTTCGCCACCCAACTGATGCGTAGCGTTCATTGCCGTCACAACCTGCGTGGCCGCCCAGCTAAACACTTCCGGATCCGGATTGGTGGCCGCACCCGCGCCGTAGCGTGGGTTGGTGAAGCAGTTTGCCGTGCCCCAGAGCAGCTTCACGCCGCTTTGCTGCTGTTTTGCCGCCAGTACATCCACCATCTGCGCAAAATTGTTCAGATACTCTTTCAGCGACGCGCCTTCCGGCGACACGTCGACGTCATGGAAGCAGTAGTACGGCACGTTCAGCTTGTGGAAGAACTCAAACGCCACATCGGCTTTGCGCTTTGCCAGCTCGATAGCCTCACCAGGCTGCTGCCACGGGCGGTCAAAGGAACCCACGCCGAACATATCGGCGCCATTCCAGCAGAAGGTATGCCAGTAACAGGCGGCAAAGCGCAGATGATCTTCCATGCGCTTACCCAGCACCAGCTCATCCGGGTTGTAGTGACGAAATGCTAAAGGATTGGTCGTTTTCGGGCCTTCGTAACGAACACGATCGAGTTGGTCGAAATAAGCTTGCATATTGAGCTCCATAATCAGGGTATGCGGCGAGTCGTTGATACAGGAGTAATAGTGAATAGACATTTTGGGTTGCTCAATTACGTTATTTCACACTGCTATTGAGAGAATGCACAACTGTGCGCTGGCTCGCAAAATAATGCGCAGACAAACTATTTTTCGGCGCATATTCCAGAATCAAATGTAATTAAGACGTTACGTATTTTAAAATCCGATCGCGGTCATAAATTCAGAAATAAACCAAATATCATAATGAGAAGATAAAAATCTGTAATTGCCAGCCCGCCTTTCCGCGTTAAAAATTTGCTGCGTCTCAGCAGTGAATGTTTCTTTTATCTCAGCAACACATACCCCTACAAAAAGGCCTAATAATTATGAAGATAAAGAACCTGACTCTAACGCTCTGCACTACGCTCCTCCTTGCAAGCTTTGCAGGGCATGCCAAAGAGGTTAAAATTGGTATGGCGATTGACGACCTGCGCCTGGAGCGCTGGCAAAAAGATCGCGATATTTTTGTTAAAAAAGCAGAATCCCTCGGCGCCAGCGTGTTTGTTCAGTCGGCTAACGGCAACGAAGAAACACAAATGTCGCAGATTGAGAATATGATCAACCGTGGCGTCGATGTTCTGGTCATTATCCCCTATAACGGCCAGGTATTAAGTAACGTGGTGAAAGAAGCCAAACAGGAAGGCATAAAAGTCCTGGCCTATGACCGCATGATTAATAATGCGGATATTGATTATTATATTTCATTCGACAATGAAAAAGTCGGGGAATTACAGGCGCAAAGCCTGATCGACAAAGTGCCTCAGGGCAATTATTTCCTGATGGGCGGCTCTCCGGTAGATAACAACGCCAAACTGTTCCGCGAAGGTCAAATGAAAGTCCTTAAGCCGTACATCGACAACGGGAAAATTAAAGTGGTAGGCGATCAGTGGGCCGACGGCTGGCTGCCAGAAAACGCGCTGAAAATTATGGAAAACGCGCTGACGGCCAACAACAACAAAATTGATGCGGTTGTGGCCTCCAACGATGCCACTGCAGGCGGTGCTATCCAGGCTCTGAGCGCCCAGGGACTGGCCGGAAAAGTCGCCATTTCAGGACAGGATGCCGATCTCGCTGGCGTAAAACGCATTATCGCAGGCACCCAAACCATGACGGTCTACAAACCGATTACCCAGTTGGCCAATACGGCGGCGGAAATCGCCGTGGAGCTGGGCAATGGCAAACAACCTAAGGCAGACGCAACGCTGAATAACGGCCTGAAAGACGTTCCGGCTCGCCTGCTCACGCCGATTGAAGTCAATAAAGAGAACATTGACGCCACCGTGGTTAAAGACGGTTTCCACAAGAAGAGCGAACTGTAATCCGGCGCGGCCCCTGCTCTGCGGGGGCGCATCACGTTGTACTGTTCTTCCCTCGGGTTATGTGGAGCGGTTATGCCCTATTTACTTGAAATGAAAAGCATCACCAAGCGCTTCGGCACGGTGAAAGCCGTCGATAACGTTAGCCTCCGGTTGAACCCCGGCGAAGTGGTTTCACTGTGCGGCGAGAACGGCTCGGGCAAGTCGACGCTGATGAAAGTACTGTGCGGGATCTACCCACACGGCAGCTACGAAGGCGAAATCATCTTTGCCGGCGAAGTGATTCAGGCGACACACATCCGCGATACCGAGCGCAAAGGCATCGCCATCATTCACCAGGAGCTGGCGCTGGTGAAGCATCTCACCGTACTGGAAAACATTTTCCTCGGAGCCGAAATTTCCCGCCACGGCGTGCTGGATTACGACACCATGACGCTCCGCTGCGAAAAGCTGCTGGCGCAGGTGAGCCTCAACATTTCACCGGATACCCGCGTGGGGGATCTGGGCCTCGGGCAACAGCAGCTGGTCGAAATCGCTAAAGCGCTCAATAAGCAGGTCAGGCTGCTGATCCTTGATGAGCCTACAGCCTCGCTTACCGAACAGGAAACCGCGGTTTTGCTCAACATCATCCGCGATCTGCAAAACCACGGCATCGCCTGTATCTACATTTCGCACAAGCTGAACGAGGTCAAAGCCATTTCGGACACCATCTGCGTGATCCGCGACGGGCAGCACATCGGCACGCGTGAAGCGGCGGGCATGAGTGAAGATGACATCATCACCATGATGGTGGGCCGCGAGCTGACGGCGCTCTACCCGAATGAGCCTCACGCTAAGGGCGATGAAGTGCTGCGCGTGGAAAATCTGACCGCGTGGCACCCCGTTAACCGCCACATCAAGCGCGTCAATAACGTCTCGTTTTCCCTTCACAGCGGTGAAATTCTTGGGATTGCTGGCCTCGTCGGTGCCGGGCGCACCGAAGCCGTACAGTGTCTGTTTGGCGTGTGGCCGGGGCGCTGGGAGGGCACCATTTATATCGACGGCCAGCCGGTGAAAATCGACAACTGCCAGCAGGCGATTGCCCACGGTATTGCCATGGTGCCGGAAGATCGTAAGAAAGACGGCATCGTACCGGTAATGGCGGTGGGTAAAAACATTACGCTTGCGGCACTCGATCGGTTCTCCGGCGCGCTGAGCAGCCTGGACGACGCCGCCGAGCAGCAGTGCATCCTCCAGTCGCTTGCCCGGCTGAAGGTCAAAACCTCCTCGCCGGAGCTGGCGATAGGCCGCCTGAGCGGGGGAAACCAGCAGAAGGCGATTCTGGCGCGCTGCCTGCTTCTCAATCCACGCATATTAATCCTTGATGAGCCCACGCGCGGGATTGATATCGGTGCCAAATATGAAATCTACAAACTGATTAATCAGCTTGTACAGCAAGGGATTGCCGTCATTGTGATTTCGTCTGAGTTACCCGAAGTGCTCGGCCTGAGCGACCGCGTGCTGGTCATGCATGAGGGAAAACTGAAAGCCAACCTGATTAACCAGAACCTGACGCAGGAGCAGGTGATGGAAGCCGCTTTAAGGAGCGAACGTCATGTCGAAAAGCAATCCGTCTGATATCAAAGTCGCTGTTCCGACGCCCGGTGCGTTCGCGGGGCTAAAAGCGCTTAACCTGCAGGTTTTCGTGATGATCGCGGCCATTATCGTCATCATGCTGTTCTTTACCTGGATGACCGATGGCTCGTACTTAAGCGCGCGTAACGTCTCCAACCTGCTCCGCCAGACCGCTATCACCGGCATTCTGGCCGTGGGCATGGTGTTCGTGATTATCTCCGCGGAGATCGACCTGTCGGTCGGGTCGATGATGGGGCTCCTCGGCGGCGTCGCGGCAATTTTTGACGTCTGGCTCGGCTGGCCGCTGCCGCTAACCGTGGCGGTCACGCTGGTGCTGGGTCTGGTTCTGGGGGCCTGGAACGGCTGGTGGGTTGCCTACCGTAAGGTGCCATCGTTCATTGTCACCCTGGCGGGGATGCTGGCCTTCCGCGGGATCTTAATAGGCATCACTAACGGCACCACCGTCTCCCCGACCAGTGCAGCCATGTCGCAGATTGGCCAGAGTTACCTCTCAGATAGCGTAGGCTTTACGATCGGTGTGGTGGGGTTGCTGGCGTTTGTCGCGTGGCAGTGGCGTGGACGCATGCGTCGTCAGTCGCTGGGGCTGGCTTCACCTGCTTCAACCTCAGTGGTGGGACGTCAGGCGCTCACGGCGGTCATTGTGCTGGGCGCCATCTGGCTTTTAAACGACTATCGCGGTGTCCCGACACCCGTCCTGCTGCTGGCGCTTTTACTGCTGGGCGGCATGTTTATGGCGACGCGCACCGCGTTTGGCCGCCGTATTTATGCCATTGGCGGCAACCTTGAAGCTGCCCGTCTCTCGGGTATTAACGTCGAACGCACCAAACTCGCGGTTTTCGCCATTAACGGCCTGATGGTCGCTATCGCCGGGCTGATCCTCAGCTCGCGTCTGGGTGCCGGTTCTCCCTCCGCCGGTAACATCGCCGAGCTGGATGCTATCGCCGCCTGCGTCATTGGCGGCACCAGCCTCGCAGGGGGTATCGGGAGCGTGGCGGGCGCGGTCATGGGGGCATTTATCATGGCGTCGTTGGATAACGGGATGAGTATGATGGACGTCCCGACGTTTTGGCAGTATATCGTCAAGGGGGCCATTCTTTTACTGGCAGTCTGGATGGACTCGGCCACCAAGCGACGGGCCTGATAACCGTATTGTGACTTAATTGGGAAGTGAGCCATGTTTGAAAAGCGTCACCGCATTACGTTGTTATTCAATGCCAATAAGGCCTACGACCGTCAGGTGGTGGAAGGCGTGGGTGAATATTTGCAGGCGTCGCAATCTGAATGGGATATTTTTATTGAAGAAGATTTTCGCACCCGTCTGGAGAACATCAAAGACTGGCTGGGCGATGGCGTCATCGCCGACTATGACGACCCCGTTATTGAGCAACTGCTGACCGACGTCGACGTTCCGATCGTGGGCGTCGGTGGCTCCTATCATTCGCCCGAACACTATCCGCCGGTTCATTATATTGCCACCGATAACCATGCCCTGGTCGAGGCCGCCTTTCTCCATTTAAAAGAGAAAGGCGTTCACCGCTTCGCGTTTTATGGTTTACCCACCACCAGCGGCAAGCGCTGGGCCGTTGAGCGAGAACACGCGTTTTGCCAGCTGGTCGCACAGGAGAAGTATCGCGGCGTGGTGTACCAGGGGCTGGAGACCGCGCCGGAAAACTGGCAGCACGCGCAAAACCGCCTGGCGGACTGGCTGCAAACGCTGCCGCCGCAAACCGGTATTATCGCCGTGACGGACGCCCG
The DNA here is from genome assembly GCF_008364625.2 of Enterobacter dykesii. Classification (NCBI taxonomy): domain Bacteria; kingdom Pseudomonadati; phylum Pseudomonadota; class Gammaproteobacteria; order Enterobacterales; family Enterobacteriaceae; genus Enterobacter; species Enterobacter dykesii. The sequence goes on along the minus strand of NZ_CP126604.1, from coordinate 156,048 downwards.
CGCGCGGCACGTGCTGCAGGTCTGCGAACATTTACACATTCCGGTGCCCGAAAAGCTGTGCGTGATTGGCATTGATAATGAAGAACTGACCCGCTATCTGTCTCGCGTGGCGCTCTCCTCCGTTGCTCAGGGCACGCGTCAGATGGGCTATCAGGCGGCGAAGCTGCTGCATCGTCAGCTGGATAAAGAATCTCTGCCGCTTCAGCGCTTGCTCGTGCCTCCTGTCCGCGTCGTAGAACGTCGCTCAACCGATTATCGCTCCTTAAGCGACCCGGCCGTTATTCAGGCCATGCACTACATTCGCAACCACGCCTGCAAAGGGATAAAGGTCGATCAGGTGCTGGATTCGGTGGGCATTTCGCGTTCGAATCTGGAGAAGCGTTTTAAAGAAGAGGTGGGCGAAACCATTCATGCCGTCATCCATGCTGAAAAGCTGGAGAAAGCACGCAGCCTGCTCATTTCCACGTCGCTGTCGATCAACGAAATCTCGCAGATGTGCGGTTACCCGTCTCTGCAATATTTCTATTCCGTGTTTCGCAAGGAATATGACACCACGCCGAAGGAGTATCGGGATCGCCACAGCGAGGTGTTGATATAGAAAAGAAAACGCCTTCCAGTGGAAGGCGTTTTTTCGAGATTACATATGGGCGGCGATTAAGCGCTGGTTATCCTGGTACATGGCGAACAGATAGTTGTTATAGCTCTGTCCCTTTGTCGAATAACCTTTCAGCTTGTGGATCATCGTACTGGCCGTCACTTCCTGGTCCGCTTTACGCAGCTGAGCGCGGGATTTACGGAACGATGAGTAGGCCGGGTGCGTGTTCAGATTCACCACGTAGGCGCTGACGGAATCCTTCACAGATTCAAACTGCGAATAGCCTTTCACCTTGCCAGGGGCATTATTACAACGACCTTTCACACATTTCATGCCGAAAAGGTTGTTGTTGCTACGCGCAAGCTTAGAAGTACCCCAGCCGCTTTCGGCAGCAGCCATGGTCGCAACCATGCTGCCCGGGATGATATCCACACGCTCAAGGAGAGCATTCCACGGCACACGACGGGTGTTACCGTTCCAGCTCAGCTTGTAGCGCTTCGTGATATCTTTCAGACGCGCGCGCTCGGACGGCGACCAGCGGCTATCGTACTGTTTGGAAATCAGCCAGTTACGATCCGCAGTAATCGCGGCATTTTGACTCGTGATGTAAGGCATTACCGTCCGGAGAAACGCTTTTTTCCTTGGTGTTCCGGAAGGGTATTTTCGCAAATCAGGAAGTGAACTACTCTTTGCACTATTGCGAGAATACTCTTGTTTACTGCTAACCTTACTACTTGTCGTCTTTATTACGTGGGCTTTCTTACTCGTTGTATCCGTGTGCGTCTTCGCAAGCACCTCACCCGAAAATGCCGTGGTGAGTAACATGAGTATCGCAGCCCCATATCGTCGAATGGGAGTCGATATCATTAGGTCTCCTGGTCGGATGTAATCATCCCAACACCTTATTTTTTTCACAAATTTGAGAGCGGAATCTCAAATCATATCAAAAATAGACTTCAAGAGCACGTATAGAAATAGTCCAATTCCGAAACTATGTCACCTGAAACTTGCTCATAAAACATCATTTCCGAAAAAATGTGCGCGCTATCGCAGATAACTGCCTAATTTTGCGCGAGATCACTCATCCTCACGCATCCTCCCGGCAGAAAGCGACAGGGGATGAGTTTCAGCTCCCCGCCTGATGGCACACTGGTCAAAAATGCCGCGACAGGAAAAAGGAATGAAACGTACCGCATTAGCCTTTCTGATGTTACCCACACTGGCGCATGCCGACTGGTCATCACCGGGGTTTAGCGCATTTAGTGCCAAAGGCGCCGGGGTCTTCACCAGCCAGGCAAAGCTTGCGAAGGGTACGCGTCCTCTGACGCTGAGTTTTGACAAGACGTGCTGGCAGCCTGCGGACGCGATAAAACTCAATGAGATGCTGTCGCTCAAGCCCTGTGACGGCACGCCGCCGCAGTGGCGCCTTTTTCGCGACGGTGACTACCAGATGCGGATTGATACCCGCTCCGGCACGCCCACCCTGCTGCTGACGATTCAGAGTGTCGCAGAACAGCCGGTTGCAAACGTCATCCGCCAGTGTCCGAAGTGGGACGGCAAACCGCTGACGCTGGACGTCAGCAGTACCTTCCCGGAGGGCTCCGTCGTACGCGACTACTACAGTAAACAGACGGCGACGGTGCAGAATGGAAAAATCACCCTGCAGCCCGCCGCCAACAGTAACGGCCTGCTGCTGCTTGAGCGCGCCGAAACGGACAAGCCAGCGCCGTTTAGCTGGCAAAACGCCACCGTCTATTTTGTGCTGACCGACCGTTATGTGAATGGTGACCCGGGCAACGACAACAGCTACGGTCGTCATAAAGACGGTATGCAGGAGATTGGCACCTTCCACGGCGGGGATCTCAAAGGACTTGCCGGCAAGCTCGATTATTTACAGCAGTTGGGAGTGAACGCGCTCTGGATAAGCTCCCCGCTTGAGCAGAGCCACGGCTGGGTAGGCGGTGGCACTAAAGGGGATTTCCCGCATTACGCCTATCACGGCTACTACACCCAGGACTGGACGAAGCTCGACGCCAACATGGGCACCGAAGATGATTTACGCCATCTTGTCGACCAAGCGCACAAGCGCGGCATTCGCATCCTGTTCGATATCGTCATGAACCACGCGGGCTACGCGACGCTTGCTGATATGCAGGAGTACCAGTTTGGCTCGCTGTATCTGCAGGGTGATGAGCTGAAAAAGACGCTGGGAGAACGCTGGACGGACTGGAAGCCGGGTGCAGGCCAAAGCTGGCACAGCTTTAACGACTACATCAACTTTAGCGACAAAGCCGCATGGGAGAAATGGTGGGGCAAAAAGTGGATCCGCACGGACATCGGCGATTACGACAACCCCGGCTTCGACGATTTGACCATGTCGCTGGCATTTCTGCCGGATCTGAAAACGGAATCCACGACGCCTTCCGGATTGCCAAACTTCTACCAACACAAGCCCGACACCCACGCGAAGGCCATCCCGGGATATACCCCGCGCGATTATCTGACCCACTGGCTGAGCCAGTGGGTACGTGACTACGGCATCGACGGTTTCCGGGTGGATACGGCGAAACACGTTGAGCTTGCGGCCTGGCAACAGCTGAAAGACCAGGCAAGCCAGGCGCTGGCCGCCTGGAAAGGGGCGAACCCGGACAAAAAGCTCGACAACGCACCGTTCTGGATGACCGGAGAATCCTGGGGCCACGGGGTGATGCAAAGCGATTATTACCGCCACGGTTTTGATGCGATGATCAACTTTGACTATCAGGAGCAGGCGGCAAAAGCGGTGGATTGTCTGGCCGATATGGATCTCACCTGGCAGCAGATGGCGGAAAAGCTGCAAAGCTTCAACGTGCTGAGCTATCTCTCATCACACGATACGCGTCTGTTCCGCGAAGGGGGCCAGCGCGCGGCGGAGCTGCTTCTGCTGGCTCCGGGCAGCGTACAAATCTATTACGGTGATGAATCCGAGCGTCCGTTCGGTCCGACGGGTTCTGACCCATTACAGGGCACCCGGTCAGATATGAACTGGCAGGACGTCACGGGCAAGCAGGCCTTAACCGTCGCCCACTGGCAAACGCTGGGCCAGTTCCGCGCCCGCCACCCGGCGATTGGTGAAGGCAAACAAACCACGCTGTCGCTGAACGAGGGGTATGGATTCGTGCGCGAGCACAATGGCGATAAGGTGATGGTGGTATGGGCAGGTAATCAATAACGGCACACTCCAGTTCCCTCTCCCTGTGGGAGAGGGATGGGCTGAGGGAAAATCCACCAGAACTATTCACTACATAAATCCCACTCCCCCATACAAAACAACAAATCCGACCACATCACCCGATTTGCACCAGCACGGTGCTAGCGTTATGGTTACCCACTTTCAAAATAAGCTCGACAGATCACCTGCTATGACGTTTTCACTTTTCGGCGACAAATTTACCCGCCATTCAGGCATTACTCGCCTGATGGAGGATCTCAACGACGGGCTGCGCACACCGGGCGCAATCATGCTCGGCGGCGGAAACCCGGCTCAAATCCCGGAGATGAATACCTATTTCCAGACGCTGCTCGCTCAGATGCTGGAAAGCGGCAAAGCAACCGATGCGCTTTGCAATTACGACGGCCCGCAGGGTAAAACCGAACTGCTGGCACTCCTCGCCGAAATGCTGCGTGACGAGCTGGGTTGGGATATCGAACCACAGAATATTGCACTGACAAACGGCAGCCAGAGCGCGTTTTTCTACTTGTTTAACCTGTTCGCAGGGCGTCGCGCCGACGGCACCACCAAAAAAGTGCTGTTCCCGCTGGCACCGGAGTATATCGGCTACGCTGATTCCGGCCTGGAAGAGGATCTGTTCGTCTCCGCGCGCCCGAACATCGAGCTGCTGCCGGAAGGCCAGTTCAAATATCACGTCGATTTTGAACACCTGCATATTGGTGAAGAGACGGGCATGATCTGCGTATCGCGCCCGACTAACCCAACGGGCAACGTGATCACCGACGACGAACTGATGAAGCTGGATGTGCTGGCGAATCAGCACGGTATTCCGCTGGTGATCGATAACGCCTACGGCGTGCCGTTCCCGGGCATTATCTTCAGCGAAGCACGTCCGCTGTGGAACCCGAACATTGTCCTGTGCATGAGCCTCTCTAAGCTGGGTCTGCCGGGCAGCCGCTGCGGCATCATCATCGCCAACGAGAAAATCATCACCGCCATTACCAATATGAACGGCATTATCAGCCTTTCACCGGGCGGCATTGGCCCGGCGATGATGTGCGAAATGATTAAGCGCAACGACCTGCTGCGTCTGTCGAATGACGTGATCAAGCCATACTATTACCAGCGCGTTCAGGAGACGATTGCGATACTTCGCCGCTACTTGCCGGAAGAACGCTGCCTGATTCACAAACCTGAAGGAGCAATTTTCCTGTGGCTGTGGTTTAAGGATTTGCCTATCACCACCGAACTGCTCTACCAGCGCCTGAAAAAGCGCGGCGTGCTGATGGTACCGGGCGATTATTTCTTCCCGGGGCTGGATAAGCCGTGGCCGCATACTCACCAGTGCATGCGCATGAACTACGTGCCCGATCCGGAAAAAATCGAAGCGGGTGTTAAAATTCTCGCCGAAGAAATTGAAAAAGCCTGGCGCGAAGACGGTCAGTAAGTTCTTACGCCAGATTATGCAGCCGTTCGGCGCGTAGTCTGGCAGGATCAACGCAGCGCAACGCGTGGGTTGGACAGGCCTCCACGCAGGCCGGTCCGCCTTCGCGATGCAGGCATAAATCACATTTCAGCGCCTGCGCCCTATTTCCCTCCAGGCGCACCTGCATCGCCCCTAACGGACACGCCACCATACAGCTTTTGCACCCAATGCAGCGCGTCTGCTCAACGAGCCAGGCTCCCGCCGTACGGCTGATGGCATGAGTTGGACAGACGTTAGCACACGGCGCGTCCTCGCACTGATGGCAACCCACTGCCGTTGTGTAGTCGTCCCCCTTAACCACCCGAAGGCGGGGCGAAAAGGCATTTGCGGAGACGATGTCCTGATGCGACACCGCGCAGGCCACTTCGCAGGTGCGGCACCCAATGCATTTTTCCGCATCCGCCACGATAAATCGGTTCATGTGTTACGCCTCGCGCACGTTAAAATCCAGTTCTTTTGAGATAGCCGCTGGCGCTACCGTCGGAATCAGAATGGATGTAAGCCGGATAAAACATAACGACTCCTGATATCCGTGCTTAATTCGCGCCCGTCGCCAAATCCGGGCGAGAGTGCCCGGTATAAATTTCTTTAAGAATGATACATCATGATACGCACCTTTATTGATGGCGCAGATCGCATTAGCGTATCAGGAATATTAATGAGGAAGTCATGACGGAAAGGGAAACGGGAGATAGGTGCTCTCAAATATGCCCGGCAGCGCTTCGCTTGCTCGGGCCTACGTAAAACTGCGATGGCAGTCCATGTAGGCCGGGCAAGGCGAAGCCGCCACCCGGCTTTAGCGCATCAGAAACGCCAGGTCAGGCCGGTCATCAGCGCGAAGCTGTCGTCGCGATCGATCATCGGGCTGTTCTTCACGTCGTCAGGCAAAACGGTGTAAACCGCGCTGGCGTTGAGGTATAGCTTCTGGGTTAACTGATATTTAGCCGCCAGACCAACGTATGGCGTCCAGCTGTCACCGGCGGTATATTCATCCAGTCCGGAGCGGCGAGACTCGCTGCCGGATACACCGTAGTAGTAGTCGTTATAGCTTTCGTCGCTATAGAAAATACCGACAGAGGGCGTCAGGGTCAGGCGTTCCATCCTGATTGGACGGAAGTAAGAAACCTCGCCGATCATACCGCCGCTTTCATCCGTGGCATCTCCCGAGACCGCCATTTTCAGCGAACCCCAGCTTTCGTGGCGGTAGTACGCGCCGCCGAGGAAGGCAGAAGCTTTACGCTCATCAAGCTTTTTCAACTGATGGTCGTCGTTGTCATCAGGATCGAAATGCAGCGGCATCCACGATGCGGTCAGGCTGAGTTCATTTTTTGCGTCTTTCCACAGGATCCATCCGCCCGTGGTCTGGCGAACATAAAAGCTATCGCCTTCGTAACTAATTAACGGTACTGCGGTCGTATTTTCGTTATAGCCTTTGTAAGGAGACTCATTAAATACAGCCCCCGCTCCTAGTGAAAAGTCACCGGCCATTGCTGATGATGTTGCAAATAACGTGGCAGCGATGAGTAAATTGTATTTAATAGTCATTACATGTAATCCATTAAAATGCCAAACAAGCGAGGCGCATAATAATGGTTACAAATTTGCCAATGCAACGCTGCGGTTTATATAATATTATATATAAAATCATATAGATGGGTGCGCAGGATGAGTAATTTACAGCTAAAGCCACGCGAATTAAAAATCATATCCGTCATCGCCGCAACTCGCAGCATTGGTGATGCCGCCGCCCTGCTGGGCATGGCGCAGGCCAACGTCAGCAAATATCTGTCTGATTTTGAAACGCGGGTTGGACTCAAGGTTTTTGAACGCACCACGCGCCAGCTGGCTCTTACTCAGTTCGGTGAAGCGTTACTTCCCTACGTTAACGCCACGCTGGATAAAAACACGCAACTTGTTAATTTCATTGCTGATTACAAGCATGAAAAACGCGGTAAGGTCACGATTTACGCCCCTACGGGTATTGTGACCTATCTGTCGCGGCATGTGATCCACAAAATCGAGGATATCGGTGACATCCGCATATCCCTGAAAACGTACAATCTGGATCGCAATGAATTTGCTGAAGGTGTTTCGTTTCCAGATGACTGCGATATTTTAATTACCTATGCGCAGCCGAAAGACGAAAGTCTGGTTGCCAGCGTGTTAACAAAATATTCCGTTACGGCATTTGCAACCGTTGAGTATTTAAATAAGCATCCCTTAAAGGGACCTGAAGATTTAATTAATCACTCCTGTATTCTCATTGATTCCATGCTGGTCGATGATGCAAATATATGGCGTTTCCGCGTGCATGGCAGCGATAACGTGCATGACTACCGGGTGACCGGTAATTATATTTGCGACAATACGCAGACGGCCCTGGAGCTGGCAAGAAATAATCTTGGGATTGTTTTTGCGCCAAAAGAGAGTCTGAAAAGAGAATTAACGCAAGGGATGCTGGTCCCCTGCTTCCCGCATCAGGAAGAGTGGTGGCTCGATCTGACGGCCATCTTCCGCAAACGCGAATACCAACCCTGGCGCGTGCAATACGTTCTGGATGGCGTTCTGAACTGCCTGCGCCAGCAAATAGCTCAGGCCGCCCATGGACGGCCTGAGCAGGGCGATTAGAACAGCCCCAGCGGTTTATCGGAGTAGCTGACCAGCAAACATTTCGTCTGCTGATAATGTTCCAGCATCATCTTGTGGGTTTCACGCCCGATGCCCGATTGCTTATAACCGCCAAATGCCGCGTGCGCCGGATAGGCGTGGTAGCAGTTGGTCCATACGCGCCCGGCCTGAATGCCTCTGCCCATTTTATAAGCCAGATTACCGTTACGGCTCCAGACGCCGGCACCCAGGCCATACGGCGTGTCGTTGGCAATCTCCAGCGCCTCCTCCATCGTTTTGAAGGTGGTCACGGCCAGTACCGGTCCGAAAATTTCCTCCTGGAAGACGCGCATGTTGTTCTGACCGAACAGGATCGTCGGCTCAAGGTAATACCCTTCCTGCAGATCCCCGCCGAGCACCTTACGGCGACCGCCGGTCAGAATATCCGCCCCCTCTTTCTTGCCGATATCGATGTAGTTGAGGATAGTTTCCAGCTGTCCATGCGAGACCTGCGCCCCCATCTGCGTGACGTTATCGAGCGGGTTACCGCTGCGGATAGACTCTACGCGGCGAATGGCCCGCTCCATAAAGCGCTCATAGATGGACTCCTGCACCAGCGCGCGGCTCGGGCAGGTGCAGACTTCGCCCTGGTTAAACGCAAACAGCGCGAACCCTTCCAGGGCTTTATCGAAGAAGACATCCTCTTCCTCCATCACGTCCGCGAAGAAGATGTTCGGGGATTTCCCGCCCAGCTCCAGGGTAACCGGAATGATGTTCTGCGTGGCGTACTGCATAATCTGCTGGCCCACTTCCGTCGACCCGGTAAACGCCACTTTAGCGATCCGTTTCGAGGTAGCCAGATATTCTCCTATCTCACCGCCCGCGCCGTTGACCACGTTAATCACGCCCGGCGGCAGAAGATCGCCAACGATTTCCATCAGCAGCAGCACCGAGAGCGGGGTCAGACGCGCCGGTTTCAGCACAATGCAGTTGCCGGCGGCCAGCGCGGGCGCCATTTTCCAGCTCGCCATCAGCAGCGGGAAGTTCCACGGAATGATTTGCCCGACGACGCCCAGCGGTTCGTGGAAGTGATACGCCACGGTGTCGCTGTCTACCTCGCTTATTCCGCCCTCCTGAGCGCGAATGCAGGAGGCAAAATAGCGGAAGTGGTCAATGGCCAGCGGCACGTCTGCCGCCATCGTTTCCCGGATCGGCTTGCCGTTATCCCAGGTTTCCGCCGTCGCCAGCAGCTCCAGATTCTGCTCCATCCGGTCGGCGATTTTGAACAAAATGGCCGCACGATCCTGAACGGAGGTGTGGCCCCATTTATCTTTCGCTTTGTGCGCCGCATCCAGCGCCAGATCGATGTCGCGCTTGCCTGAGCTGGCTATTTCGCACAGCGGCTGGCCGGTAACGGGGGTCAGGTTGGAATAGTATTCGCCGTCGACGGGTGCCACCCAGTCGCCGCCAATAAAGTTGTCATAACGGGGCTTCAGCTTGAGGGGAAAACCATACTCGCCGGGCTGGATACGCGATGAGGGAGGATTGTTTGTCATGACCGTCTCCTTGCTGTTGGTGTACATCAAGGGTAGTTCCGGCTGGCGATTTTCTCGCCAACCGGTAACGGCTTTACGACGGGGGTCACGGAGTTTCAGGAAATAATAACGAATCTCGCAATAAATGATCGTTACCGCGACGGCGGGTAAAGCCGATGCGGTTGAAATACTCCAGGATCTGAATCGCCAGCTTGCGGCCCACGTTCAGCCGGTCGCGGAAATCGGCTGCACAGGTAGAGCCCCGCTCCTGATCCAGCTCGCGGATCAGGTTCGCAAAAGCCACAATGCGATCGTTACGGTAATAACGATCTTTCACGATCGCGACTATCAGCCCCTGCTGCGCCGCATGGCGCAATACCTGACGCATTACCTGCTCGTCGGTATTCGTTTCGCGGGCCAGATCGCGAACCCACCACGGCTCATCGCCAAACAGCGAGGCCACTTTTTGCCATACCGCTTCTTGCTCTTCGGTGAACCCGGCCTTGTGATCCGGCAGATGCAGCCAGCCGTGGTGGCTTTTGATCGCCCCGCTTTCGCGCATGTTTTCAATCAGCAGCAGCACCAGCGCATCGTCTTCCATCGGCAGCGCCATGCGCCGCAGACGCTCACGGCCCGGGCCAGGCTCATCCTGATGCTGTTCATGGTACGTTGCGAGCGTGTTCAGTATTTTACGCTGCCAGTGTGCAGCAACCGGGGCGTTTAGCAGACTGTTTCCAGTCTGAATAAAGCCCGGCTGCTGGGCCAGCAGGCGTAACCCTTCCTCGCTCAGCTGGCGTGCCCATGCAAAATCACGCAGGCTCACCGCACCGCGATCGAGATGCACCCGCAGCGCGGCGTTATCATCGCTGGCCTGCGCCGACGCTGCCAGCCACTGCAGATATTCAGGTTTACGCTTGCCGCGTCGCGGTGGATTCAGCGCGACCACCCGTGCCCCGGCCAGCGTTTCCCGCGCGGAAATATCACGCAGAACCAGACGATCGTTGTCTGCAAGCCAGAGCGGAGAATCGAATACCAGTTCGGCAAGGTCGTTTTCCAGCAGCGACACGCGCCCGGTGATATGGCTGGCCGCGTGGTGAATATGCAGCGGCTGCCATTGGGTCAGGGGCACGTTTGTCTGCAGGGAGACAATGACGCGTTCAGACGGCTCAGGTGGGGCATCGGCCAGCAGCCAGTCGCCGCGGTTAAGCTGCTCTTTTTCCGCATCCCCTGCAATGTTCAGCGCGATCCGCTGCCCGGCATGAGCACGCTCCGCGGGCTGATTTTGCGCATGCAGGCCGCGCACGCGCATCGGTTTGTTAACGCCCGTCAGCCACAGGCTATCCCCCACTTTCACTTCACCGCTCAGCGCCGTACCGGTCACCACCAGCCCCACGCCTTTGACGGTAAACGCCCGGTCAATTGCCAGACGGAAGCGGTGATGACTGGCGTGGTCACGCGACGAAAGCTGCTGTAAGTGGTGGCGAAGTTCATCGATACCGCGCCCTTCTGTCGCCACGGTGACAAAAAGCGGTGCATCGGCAAAACCATACTCCTGCAAGGTCGCCTGTACCGCTTCGCGCACCTCGCTGACGCGTGCGTCATCCACGCGATCGGCTTTGGTCAGCGCCACGGTCAGCTGCGGGTTGCCGGTCAGCTGCAGAATCGCCAGGTGCTCGCGGGTTTGCGCCATCACGCCGTCATCGCAGGCCACCACCAGCAGGGCATGATCGATGCCGCCCACGCCCGCCAGCATGTTAGACAGAAACTTTTCATGCCCCGGTACATCTATAAAACCCAGTATGCGGCCATCAGGCTGGGGCCAATAGGCATAGCCCAGATCGATGGTCATGCCGCGCTTTTTCTCTTCCGGCAGGCGGTCGGCGTTTATGCCGGTAATCGCCTGCAGCAACGTGGTTTTTCCATGGTCGACGTGACCGGCGGTGGCAATAATCATTTCAACAACATCTCCAGAAATCGCTCTTCATCTTCAAGGCAGCGCAGATCCAGCCACATTCGGCCATCGTAAATCCGCCCGATAATCGGCGCGGGAAGGCCACGCCAGCGCGACGACAGGGCTTCAAGGTGGCTGCCGCGGCCGTCACGCGGGGTGAACGTGAGCGCTTCACTCGGTAGCCTGTCCACCGGCAGCGAACCGCTGCCAATCTGCGACTGGCAGGGTTCAATGCGAACGTCAAAATCGGGGTAGTGCGGGGCAATACGCGGCAGCAGTAACTCGGCCTGGGCGCGAATCGAGGCGGCATCGCGGTTTAACAGACGCAGCGTAGGCAGGCGGTCGGCCAGTTTTTCCGGGTGGAGATAGAGCCGCAGCGTCGCGTCCAGCGCGGCAAGCGTCATTTTATCGGCTCGCAGGGCGCGCTTGAGCGGATGCTGCTGCAGCTTCGCAATCAGCTCGCGCTTGCCGACGATAATCCCGGCCTGCGGCCCGCCCAGCAGCTTGTCGCCGGAAAAGCTGACCAGGCTGACGCCCGCAGCAATCATCTCTTGCGGCATCGGCTCTTTCGGCAGCCCGTAAAGGCTCAGATCCACCAGCGAGCCGCTGCCGAGATCGGCAATCACCGGAATATTCAGTTCGCGGCCAATCGCCGCCAGCTCGCCCTCTTCAACCGTTTTGGTGAAGCCTTCAATATGGTAATTGCTGGTGTGGACCTTCATCAGCAGGGCGGTATTTTCATTCACCGCCGCGCGATAATCTTTCGCATGGGTGCGGTTAGTGGTGCCCACTTCATATAGCGTGCAGCCAGCCTGGCGCATCACGTCCGGAATACGAAACGCCCCGCCAATCTCCACCAGCTCGCCGCGGGAAACCACCACCTCTTTGCCGCTGGCGGTGGCCGCCAGCATCAGCAGTACCGCTGCGGCGTTGTTATTCACAATGCAGGCATCTTCCGCACCGGTCAGCTGGCACAGCAGATCCGCCAGCGCCCGGTCACGATGCCCGCGTCCGGCGCCGTCCAGATCGTACTCCAGCGTCACGGGCGCCCGCATGGCCTGCACAACCGCCGCGATAGCCTCATCCGCCTGCTGCGCGCGTCCCAGGTTGGTATGCAGCACGGTACCGGTCAGGTTAATCACCGGGCGTAACGCGCTTTGCGCTTTCTCATCCAGCCGGTTTTCAACTTCCTGCTCCCACGCTGCGCACCAGTCGGGCAAGGCGTTTTCTGCCTGAATAGCGCATCGGGCTTCGTCCTGAAGCAGGCGTAACATCTCCACCGTCGCGGTATGGCCAAAACGCTCAACGGCAGCATGAATGCGGGGCTCGCGAAGGAGACGGTCGGTAGCGGGGATCTGGCTGTACAGCGAATGATGAGTAGTCATGAAAGCGCCTGGCAAGTAAATATCTTCCCCCCTCCCGACGGGAGAGGGAGTTAACATGTGGAGGGATTGTACCGCCTCCGACGCCGAAGTGTTATAACCCGCATCAAGCCTTTGGCGGTTCGGTACGGGCAAAGCTCTCGCGGCTAAACAGCGTGTCTGCAAGCTTCACCAGCAGCGGACGGTCGACGCACCAGCCCGGGGAGACGCGGCGGAAGTTAAGATAGCCAATGGCGCAGGCGATGGCGATGGTCCCCAGGTTCAGGCTGTCGGTTTGAATCTTTCCTTCCCGGATAAGCTGTTCGCACCTGTCCAGGCTGCGGCTGATTTTTTCCCGCTGGCGTAACAGTTCCGTTTCCGACTGCTGGGCAGCGGGCCTTGCCTGTTCACGCACGGAGGTTAACGCCGCATCCATAATGCCATCGGCCAGGGCTTCAATTTGCTTCATCGCCAGCGCCGCCTTTGGGTCAGCCGGCAGCATTGCCGGGGCAACGCCCAACAGCTCGATATACTCCGCAATAATCGGGGAATCGAACCAGTATTCGCCCTCGTCCGTCACCAGCGCCGGGACTTTCCCCAGCGGGTTGTACTGCGCGACGCCGTTTTCAGCGTTGTAGGGCTGTTCATTCACGAATTCAAATTCAATCCCTTTCTCCAGCAGGAGAATCGAGATTTTTCGCACGAAGGGACTGGTGTAGCTACCGATGAGTTTCATTGCCTGATCCTTGATGCCGGAAAAAAGTCAGTATGGATCAAGCGATGAAAAAAGGGCAGGTATGCGTGTCGTATTCCTGCCCAGGAAGGATTAGTGATCGAGATAGAGGTAGTGCATCCAGCTGGTCATGCGCAGCAATACTTTACGCATCACCGAGACGTGGGCGAAATGGTCCGAGTAGACCGCCACCTGGGCATAGATACCGTCCGGCAGCGCATCGACTTCAGTGTCAGGACTCAGCTCTATGATGGCCTGCACGCCATCCGTACCCGGTGTGACCGTCAGAGACTGCAGCGCGCCCTGCGCCTGATAGGTTCCTCCCGGCACCACAGGCAGAATCGCGGTGAGCTTACCGGAGAACACCTGGCCCGGCAGCGCGTTAAACACCACTTCCGCTTCATCGCCTGGCTTCAGACGCAGCAGCGAGTTCTGACGGAACTGGGCCACAATCTGACGCTTCTGTTCAGGAATAAAGACCATCACCGGACGCAGCGGCAGCGCGGCGGCGTACGTCCCCGGACGGATCAGCACCTGGGTGATGTAACCATCGCTTGGCGCACGGACCACGGTCTGATCCAGGTTGTATTTCGCTTCGGCAAGCTGCGCGCGTAAGGAGGCAATCTGCGACTGCTCGCCGTTCACCATGCTGTCCAGTTGGCTTTGAATCTGCGTCTGTTCGGCAACGGAGCCTTTCACCATCGCATCCTGCGCGAGATAATTTTGGCGCGCGTTGTCGATATCGCTTTCAGAAAACGGATTCACCTTCGCCTGGCTGCCTTTCAGGTAGCGCTGATAATCTTTAAACAGACGATCGCGTTCAGCCGATACGCGGGTGGTATTGGCGACCGCTTCCGAAAGCTGCGCTTTCAGATTGTCGATATTATGCGTCGCGGTCACCAGGTCGGCCTGGAGTCTGTCGACGCGCGCCTGGTAGCGGCCTGGATCCAGCTTAAATAACACTTCGCCTTTTTTAATAAGCTGGTTATTTTTATCGGTGACTTCACTGACCACACCGGTCACCTGCGGCGTAATCGGAATAGAAATAACCGCCTTTTGCGCCGTAAAGGTGTACGGATGGTTATAGTTCATTAACAGAATAAGTCCGGCAACAATAAATACCCCGCCTAATGTCGCGGTGGCAAGCGTCCACTGGTTTACCGGAATACGAAATATTTTAAAGATGGCCCAGGCAAATGCCACGTAGGTCAAAATAATCAACAGATCCATGATTAGCGCTCCAGCGTGTTTTTATCAGCAGCGGGCTGTACCGCGGCCAGCTTTTGTTCTAATTCGGCCACGCGTTTGGCCAGCGCATCCATGCCCGGAACCTCATCAGGCTTGGTGATGTGGTTTTGCATCCCCCAGCCGCGATCTTCACGGTACAGCGTGGCCCATATCCACAGGAACGGCCAGATGGCATGGAGCGTAAACAGGCTAATCCACCCTGCCGTGTGAATCGCATCGGCATGCGGATGGTTTCGCTTTTTGGCCATATTATAAGGAATGTCATGGATGGCGATGATTCCGTAAAAGAGAACCAGAAATACAAAAATCAATACGCCCAGCGCGAAATAGTTGAGAAACATATTCTCCTCACTTAAACAACGTCAACTCATTGAATTAATAAAACAGTACGCAACCTAATTAATTTATTTTAAAATACATAAGGTATACTGGTTATTTCAGAGCCGGGGAGTATCGGTTTTTATAATATCTCCGTGCAAGTTTATAAGCGTGTCAAAATATATCCTGAATAATAATATACTTAACCTTACAATATGAGCGTAATCCACCTTTTAACTTTTCGCCATACCACACATCAAAAGTGGTTTTTTAGCTTATCGTGTCGTGCAATATCATCCTGGCGCTGAATCGCGAAGCAGAGTTTGCCGCCGATCGCAGCCGGAGAAATCTGCATAAAAATATTTTGTGAAATCAGTCACAATCCAGAAATAAACCCACAAAATCAAATCGTGACACCTATCACAGAAAAGGGTGGTTTTTGTCGTTTTTCTCACCATCGTATTTTTTTTAGTCATACATTTTGTGATTCAGATCACCTCATTAATGTCCACACCCCCTACATTTACGTGATACACGTCACATAAATTTTCGCCATCTGGACAGTTGAACGATTCAGTGCCAGATTTCACAGCATCAGAACAGGGCCCGGCTACCTCTGCCGCCTCATTAACAATAAACCTCGGGCCGCAAGCCTAAGCGTAAACAGAAGAAGGGGTGTTTTATGTCATCCGATTTCAAGATCAAAGTTCAAAGCTTTGGTCGTTTCCTCAGCAACATGGTGATGCCAAATATCGGCGCGTTTATCGCGTGGGGTATCATCACTGCATTGTTCATTCCGACAGGGTGGTTGCCTAACGAAACGCTGGCGAAACTTGTTGGCCCAATGATTACCTATCTCCTGCCGCTGCTCATCGGTTTCACCGGTGGTCGACTGGTGGGCGGTGACCGTGGTGGCGTAGTGGGTGCCATCACGACCATGGGGGTTATCGTCGGTGCGGATATGCCGATGTTCCTCGGTGCAATGATTGCCGGTCCTCTGGGCGGCTGGGCGATTAAGAAATTCGACGTCTGGGTTGATGGTAAGATCAAATCCGGCTTCGAAATGCTGGTGAACAACTTCTCTGCGGGCATCATCGGGATGATCCTCGCGATTCTGGCGTTCCTCGGCATTGGCCCTGCGGTTGAAGTGCTGTCCAAAATTCTGGCGGCAGGCGTTAACTTCATGGTTGCGCACGATATGCTGCCGCTGGCGTCTATCTTCGTAGAACCGGCGAAAATCCTGTTCCTCAACAACGCCATCAACCACGGCATCTTCTCGCCGTTGGGTATTCAGCAGTCTCACGATCTCGGCAAGTCTATCTTCTTCCTGATTGAAGCCAACCCGGGTCCGGGTATGGGCGTACTGCTGGCGTACATGTTCTTTGGTCGCGGCAGCGCTAAACAGTCTGCTGGCGGTGCGGCAATCATCCACTTCCTGGGCGGTATCCACGAAATTTACTTCCCGTACGTGCTGATGAACCCACGTCTGATCCTGGCCGTTATCCTTGGCGGTATGACCGGCGTGTTCACCCTGAGCGTGCTGGGCGGCGGTCTGGTGTCTCCGGCCTCTCCGGGTTCTATCCTGGCGGTGCTGGCGATGACGCCAAAAGGGGCGTACTTCGCGAACATCGCGGCCATCTGTGCAGCCATGGCCGTCTCCTTCGTGGTCTCTTCTATCCTGCTGAAAACCAGCAAAGTGAAAGAAGATGATGACATCGAAGCGGCGACCCGTCGTATGCACGACATGAAAGCCGAATCCAAAGGCGCAACCCCGCTGGCGGCTGGCGATGTGTCTAACGACCTGAGCCACGTGCGTAAAATCATCGTTGCCTGTGATGCCGGTATGGGTTCCAGCGCAATGGGTGCAGGCGTGCTGCGTAAGAAAGTGCAGGATGCGGGCCTGACCAACATCTCCGTCACCAACAGCGCCATTAACACCCTGCCGCCGGACGTTGACCTGGTTATCACGCACCGCGACCTGACCGAACGCGCCATGCGCCAGGTGCCGCAGGCGCAGCACATCTCGCTGACCAACTTCCTCGACAGCGGCCTGTACACCAGCCTGACCGAACGTCTGGTTGCGGCGCAGCGTCACGAAGACAATGAAGTGAAAGTGCGCTCAAGCCTGCAGGACAGCTTTGACGAGAGCAATGCCCACCTGTTCAAACTGGGTGCGGAAAACATCTTCCTCGGTCGTACCGCGGCAACTAAAGAAGAAGCGATTCGCTTTGCCGGTGAGCAGCTGGTGAAAGGCGGCTACGTTCAGCCTGAATACGTTGACGCGATGCTGGAACGCGAAAAACTGACGCCAACCTACCTGGGCGAATCCATCGCGGTGCCGCACGGTACGGTTGAAGCGAAAGATCGCGTTCTGAAAACCGGCGTCGTATTCTGTCAGTATCCGCAGGGCGTGCGCTTCGGCGAAGAAGAAGATGACATCGCCCGTCTGGTGATTGGTATCGCCGCTCGCAACAACGAGCACATTCAGGTGATTACCAGCCTGACCAACGCGCTGGACGATGAGTCTGTCATTGCGCGTCTGGCGAGCACCACCAGCGTGGAAGAAGTCCTGGCACTTCTTAACAAATAAGTTCTCTTCCCTCTCCCCCATGGGGGAGAGGGCTAGGGTGAGGGGAAACGTTCCTCACCCCAGCCCTCTCGGGTAAAAACATTGATGAAGGTTAACACTATGAAAGCATTACATTTTGGCGCAGGTAATATCGGTCGTGGTTTTATCGGTAAACTGCTGGCAGACGCGGGCATTACGCTGACATTCGCCGATGTGAATCAGGTGGTCCTGGATGCCCTGAATGCGCGTCATAGCTATCAGGTACACGTGGTGGGCGAAAACGAACAGGTTGAGACGGTATCCGGCGTCAACGCGGTCAGCAGCATCGGCGAAGACGTTATCGACCTGATCGCCAGCGTCGATCTGGTCACCACCGCCGTGGGCCCGGTTGTGCTTGAGCGCATCGCCCCTGCGGTCGCGAAAGGCCTGGCAAAACGTAAAGCGCAGGGTATCGACACCCCGCTGAATATCATCGCCTGTGAAAACATGGTGCGCGGCACCACGCAGCTGAAAGGCCACGTTCTTAACGCTGTAGCGGACGAAGACAAAGCCTGGGTTGAAGCGCACGTGGGTTTTGTGGATTCCGCCGTGGACCGCATCGTCCCACCTTCTGAATCCGCCACCAACGATCCGCTGGAAGTGACCGTGGAAACCTTCAGCGAGTGGATCGTGGATAAAACCCAGTTTAAAGGCGCGCTGCCGACCATTCCGGGAATGGAATTAACCGATAACCTGATGGCATTTGTCGAACGCAAGCTCTTCACGCTGAACACCGGGCATGCTATAACCGCGTACCTCGGAAAATTGGCCGGTCATCAGACCATTCGTGACGCGATCCTCGATGAGAAGATCCGCGCGGTGGTAAAAGGGGCAATGGAAGAGAGCGGCGCGGTGCTGATCAAACGCTACGGTTTTGATGCTGAGAAACACGCAGCATACATCCAGAAAATCCTCGGTCGCTTTGAAAACCCGTATCTGAAAGATGACGTTGAGCGCGTGGGCCGTCAGCCTCTGCGCAAACTGAGCGCGGGCGACCGTCTGATTAAGCCGCTGCTGGGCACGCTTGAATACGGCCTGCCGCACGCCAACCTGGTGAAAGGAATTGCCGCCGCGATGCACTACCGCAGCGAGCAGGACCCACAGGCGCAGGAACTGGCTCAGCTGATTGATGACAAAGGCGCGCAGGCTGCGCTGGCGCAGATTTCCGGTCTGGACGCCAACAGCGACGTGGTTGTGGAGGCGGTTAACGCATACAACGCAACCAAATGATGCACAGTGCGGCGCAGGTTAACCTGCGCCCAAATAATAGATTGTCAGATATGCAGGCAATAATGGAACAAACCCAGGCCTTTGAAAATCGTGTGCTTGAGCGTCTGAATGCTGGCAAAACCGTACGAAGCTTCCTGATTGCCGCCGTCGAGCTGTTAACCGAGGCGGTGAATATCCTGGTGCTTCAGGTGTTTCGCAAAGACGACTACGCGGTAAAGTATGCTGTAGAACCGTTACTGGACGGAGACGGACCGCTGGGCGATCTATCCGTGCGTCTGAAGCTGATTTATGGTCTTGGCGTGCTCAACCGACAAGAGTATGAAGATGCGGAGCTGTTAATGGCGCTGCGCGAAGAGCTCAATCATGACGGTAACGAGTACACTTTTACCGATGATGAAATTCTGGGGCCCTTCGGCGAGCTGCACTGCGTCAGCGCGCTGCCCCCTGCTCCCCATTTTGACAACAGCGACCCTGAGCTCTACGCGATGCAAAAGCTGCGTTATCAACAGGTTGTCCGCTCCACAATGGTGCTCTCCCTGACTGAGCTGATTTCCCGAATCAGCTTAAAAAAAGCGTTTCAGAAGTAAGCCTGCTCACATTGGTGTATCCTTCCCTGTAAATTCCCCGTTTTCAGAGTTATTTGTCATGAAAGAAGTCGAAAAGAACGAAATTAAACGCCTGAGCGACCGCCTGGATCTGATCCGCCACCAGATGGCTGGCCTGTCACTGGTCGATTCCGCCGAGAAGTACGCCGAGCTGGAAAAAGAAGCCGCCACGCTGGAAACAGAAATCGAGCGCCTGCGCGAAGTGAAGGGCCAGAAGCTGAGCAAAGAAGCGCTGAAGCTGATGAACATGCCGCACCGCCGCGCGATCACCAAAAAAGAACAGGCCGACATGGGCAAGCTGAAGAAAAGCGTCCGTGGTCTGGTGGTGGTTCACCCGATGACCGAGCTTGGCCGCGAAATGGGCCTGAAAGAGATGACGGGTTTTTGTAAGACCGCGTTCTGATTTCATGCCGGGTGGCGCTGCGCTTACCCGGCCTACTCTTTTCCCCCTTCGTGTGAATTGGTCCAACCAATAGCGCAACCAATCCTTCCCCGGTTCACAATTCCATTATTTCCGCTCACAAAACCATTGCTAGCTCATAACATCTGGTTAACCATTCATTGTCATTAACCCTACAATACAACATTGGCAGGACCACTTTTACACAACCTGTGACGCAGAGTTGAGCGGAGACTCACCCGCAGCGCAGGCTGTCTGGTCCCCAGGAGACCTGCATGAGCCTCTGGCAACAAAACTACGACCCGGCCGGAAATATCTGGCTGTCGAGCCTGATCGCATCGCTTCCGATCCTGTTCTTCTTCTTTGCGCTGATTAAGCTCAAGCTGAAGGGCTACCTCGCCGCGACGTATACCGTTGCCATCGCCCTGATGGTGGCGCTGTTCTTCTACAAAATGCCGGTCGATCGCGCGCTGGCCTCCGTTGTCTACGGTTTCTTCTACGGCCTGTGGCCGATTGCGTGGATCATTATCGCGGCGGTCTTTGTCTATAAAATCTCGGTGAAAACCGGGCAGTTCGACATAATCCGCTCGTCGATTCTCTCCATTACTCCAGACCAGCGCCTGCAGATGCTGATTGTCGGCTTCTCCTTCGGGGCGTTTCTGGAAGGCGCGGCAGGCTTTGGCGCACCGGTGGCGATCACCGCCGCGCTGCTGGTCGGTCTGGGCTTTAACCCGCTCTATGCCGCGGGCCTGTGCCTGATTGTGAACACCGCGCCGGTTGCGTTTGGCGCGATGGGTATTCCAATTCTGGTGGCCGGACAGGTCACCGGGCTGGACAGCTTCGAGATTGGCCAGATGGTTGGCCGCCAGCTGCCCTTCCTGACCATTATCGTCCTGTTCTGGATCATGGCGATTATGGACGGCTGGCGCGGCGTGAAGGAGACCTGGCCTGCGGTGATGGTGGCGGGCGGTTCGTTCGCGATTGCCCAGTACCTCAGCTCGAACTTCCTCGGCCCGGAGCTGCCGGACATCATCTCCTCGCTGGTGTCGCTGGTCTGTCTGACGCTGTTCCTGAAACGCTGGCAGCCGGTGCGTATCTTCCGCTTCGCCGACATGGGCGCCTCGCAGGTCGATCAAACCCTGGCGCGTACGGGCTATACCGCGGGACAGGTGATCCGCGCCTGGTCGCCGTTCCTGTTCCTGACCGCAACGGTCACCCTGTGGAGCATCCCGCCGTTTAAAGCCCTGTTCGCCCCGGGCGGCGCGCTGTACGACATGGTGATTAACATCTCCGTACCGTTCCTCGACAAAATGGTCGCTCGTATGCCGCCGGTGGTGCACGCCGCTACGCCGTATGCCGCGGTCTATAAATTCGACTGGTTCTCCGCCACCGGTACCGCCATCCTGTTTGCCGCTATCCTTTCCGTGGTGTGGCTGCGCATGAAGCCTGCGGCCGCGGTGCAGACCTTTGCGGCGACCATTAAAGAGCTGATGCTGCCGATTTACTCCATCGGCATGGTGCTGGCGTTCGCGTTTATCTCGAACTACTCCGGCCTGTCATCGACGCTGGCGCTGGCGCTGGCCCATACCAGCCACGCCTTCACCTTCTTCTCGCCGTTCCTCGGCTGGCTGGGGGTGTTCCTGACCGGTTCCGATACCTCGTCTAACGCCCTGTTTGCCGCGCTGCAGGCCACGGCTGCCCAGCAGATTGGCGTGTCGGACGTCCTGCTGGTGGCCGCGAATACCACCGGCGGCGTGACCGGGAAAATGATCTCTCCACAATCCATCGCCATTGCCTGTGCGGCGGTGGGACTGGTCGGTAAAGAGTCGGATCTGTTCCGCTTTACCGTGAAACACAGCCTGATATTTACCTGCATGGTCGGGGTGATCACCACCCTGCAGGCCTATGTCTTAACCTGGATGATCCCATGATAGTGATGCCCAGACGCCTGTCCGACGAGATTGCCTCTCGCGTGCGGGCGCTGATTGAAGAACAGCAGCTGGAAGCGGGCATGAAGTTGCCCGCCGAACGCCAGCTTGCCGCCCAGCTTGGCGTTTCGCGCAATTCACTGCGCGAGGCGCTGGCGACGCTGGTCAGCGAAGGCGTGCTGGTGAGCCGTCGCGGCGGCGGCACCTTTGTGCGCTGGCAGCATGACGACTGGTCCGAGCAAAACATCGTGCAGCCGCTGAAGACGCTGATGGAGAACGACCCGGACTACAGCTTCGACATCCTTGAAGCGCGTCACGCCATCGAAACCAGTACCGCCTGGCACGCGGCCATGCGGGCAACCGACGCCGACAAAGAGAAACTCATCGCCTGCTTTGAGGCCACGCAAAGCAGCGACCCGGATATCGCCTCCCAGGCGGACGTCCGTTTTCACCTGGCGATTGCCGAGGCGTCGCACAACGTGGTGCTGCTTCAGACCATGCGCGGGTTCTTCGACCTGCTGCAATCCTCCGTGAAGCAGAGCCGCCAGCGTATGTATCTGGTTCCGCCGGTGTTTGCCCAGCTGACCGAACAGCACGAGGCGGTGCTCAACGCCATTCTGGCCGGTGATGCCGAGGCCGCGCGCAAAGCGATGATGGCGCATCTCGGTTTCGTGCACACCACCATTAAACGATTCGATGAAGACCAGGCCCGACAGGCGCGTATTACCCGTCTGCCTGGCGACAGTGATATTTCCAGGGAGAACAAAGCATGATCATTTCAGCAGCCAGTGACTATCGCGCCGCGGCGCAGCGCATTTTGCCCCCGTTCCTGTTCCACTATATCGACGGCGGGGCGTATGCCGAATACACCCTGCGCCGCAACGTGGAAGATCTGTCGGAGGTGGCTCTGCGCCAGCGCGTGCTGAAGAATATGTCTGACCTGAGCCTTGAGACAAAGCTGTTCAACGAAACGCTTTCCATGCCCGTGGCGCTCGCGCCTGTAGGCTTATGCGGCATGTATGCCCGCCGCGGTGAAGTGCAGGCTGCCGCCGCGGCGGATGCCAAAGGCATTCCGTTTACGCTTTCCACCGTGTCCGTCTGCCCGATTGAAGAGGTCGCCCCGACCATCAAGCGCCCGATGTGGTTCCAGCTGTACGTCCTGCGCGATCGCGGCTTTATGCGTAACGCGCTCGAGCGCGCCAAAGCGGCGGGTTGCTCCACGCTGGTCTTTACCGTCGATATGCCGACGCCCGGCGCGCGCTATCGTGATGCCCACTCCGGCATGAGCGGCCCGAATGCTGCGCTCCGCCGCTACTGGCAGGCGGTTACTCACCCGCAGTGGGCTTGGGATGTCGGCCTGCACGGTCGTCCGCACGATCTGGGCAATATCTCGGCATACCTCGGTAAACCGACCGGACTGGAGGATTACATTGGCTGGCTGGCGAACAACTTCGATCCGTCGATCTCGTGGAAAGACCTGGAGTGGATCCGCGAATTCTGGGACGGCCCGATGGTAATCAAAGGGATCCTCGATCCGGAAGATGCCCGCGATGCGGTCCGCTTTGGCGCAGACGGGATTGTGGTCTCTAACCACGGCGGACGCCAGCTTGACGGGGTGCTCTCCTCCGCACGCGCCCTGCCGGCCATCGCCGATGCGGTGAAAGGCGATATTGCGATCCTGGCCGACAGCGGCATCCGCAACGGGCTGGACGTGGTGCGTATGATTGCGCTGGGCGCCGACAGCGTGCTGCTGGGGCGCGCGTATCTGTATGCGCTGGCGACGGCGGGCCAGGCAGGGGTGGCGAATCTGCTCAACCTGATCGAAAAAGAGATGAAGGTGGCGATGACGCTGACAGGTGCAAGAACGATTAGCGAAATCAGTAAGGATTCTCTGGTGCAGGAGTTAAGCAAATTACCGGCGGCGCTGGCGCCACTTGCTCAGGGAAACGCGGCCTAAATTCTCCTCCGTTAATACACCTTTTTCTCGCGCCCGATTTCCCCCTCGGGCGCTTTTTTACGCCAAAAATAACATCCAGATAACATATTGGATAAGAAAATTTGACATCCACCTGCCGTTCGCAATTGTATAGACAAGCAAATACAAGAACACAAAAACAACATCAGATCGGAGGGGAGCGTATGGCGTATTCAGGTAAGGTGGATATTCAGCAGGTGATCGATGAGAGTCCCTTTTCAGGGTTTCACTGGCTGCTCATTGTGCTGGGCTTTCTGGTTCTGGCGATCGATGGTTTTGATACGGCGGCGATGGGTTACATCGCACCTACGCTGTCGGCAGAATGGGGGATACACAAACAGGATCTGGGTCCGGTGCTGAGCGCGGCGCTGCTGGGGCTATCGCTGGGCGCGCTGATTGCCGGTCCGGTATCGGACCGGATGGGGCGCAAGCGCGTGCTGGTTTTTTCGTGCCTGTTCTTCGGCCTTGCGAGCCTAGGGACGGCCTGGGCGCAAAGTCTGAATACGCTCACGCTGTGGCGCTTTCTGACGGGCCTGGGCCTCGGTGCCGCAATGCCTAACGCCATCACGCTGATCTCCGAGTTTGCCCCCCAGCGCTGCCGCGCCATGGCTATTAACACCATGTACTGCGGCTTCCCTCTGGGCGCGGCGGGCGGCGGCGCGATCTCTTCCTGGCTTATCCCCCACCACGGCTGGCGAAGCGTGCTGCTGACCGGGGCGATTGCGCCGCTGATTTTAACGCTGCTGCTGGCGCTGTTTTTACCGGAGTCCGTGAAGTTTCTGGTGCAGCGCGGGAAAGACGTCATGCAGGTCCGCCGTATCGCCAGCCGGTTCGCCCGCAGCACGCTGGATAGCGTCACGGGCTTCTTCCTGGCGGAGGAGAAGCTCGCCTCTAAAAAAGGGAGCGTGTCGCAGCTCTTTTCCATGCCCTGGCTGCCCGGCACCCTGATGCTGTGGGTGACCTATTTTATGGGGCTGGTGATTTACTACGTCCTGCTTAGCTGGATGCCAACGCTGATGCAGGGGATGGGCTATGCTCTGGCGGAATCCGCCTGGCTCACCTCACTGTTCACCTTCGGCGGCACCGCAGGCATTCTGCTCGCGGGCTGGATGATGGACCGCTGGGAAGCGCATAAAGTGGTCGCATGTGGTTTCGTGCTGACAATGGGCCTTATTCTTTTACTGGGTATTGAGCATAACCATATCGCTCTATTTGGCGGGCTGATTTTCCTGATGGGGATCGCGATGAACGGCGCGCAATCGGGCATGCAAACCCTGGCCGCCACCTTTTACCCTACCGAGTGCCGCGCGACGGGCATCGCCTGGATGCAGGGGATCGGCCGCTTTGGCGGCGTGGCGGGAACCATGACCAGCGCCCAGCTTCTCGCTATGCAGTGGCAGGCAGACAGTATTTTAATGATCCTCAGCGTGCCCGCTCTGGTGGCCGCGGCGGCAACCGTCTACAAAATGCTGTACAGCCGCTCGCAGGAACCCGGCGTCGCGTAGTTCCTCTCTTTTCTGCTATTCTGCCCCCGCAATTAAGGGGGCAGCATGCTTAGCATCGTTTTATTCGAACCAGAAATTCCGCCGAATACCGGCAATATTATCCGCCTGTGCGCCAACACCGGTTTTCGTCTGCACATCATTGAGCCGATGGGCTTTACGTGGGACGACAAACGCCTGCGTCGCGCAGGGCTGGATTACCATGAATTTACCGCCGTTATTCGCCATCACGATTACGCCGCGTTTCTGGAAGCCGAGCAGCCGCAGCGCATGTTCGCCCTGACCACCAAAGGCACGCCAGCGCACAGCGCCGTAAGCTATCAGGATGGTGACTATCTGATGTTTGGCCCGGAAACCCGCGGCCTGCCGGCCACGATCCTGGATGCCCTGCCCGCTGAGCAGAAAATCCGTATTCCGATGATGCCGGACAGCCGCAGCATGAACCTGTCGAACGCGGTGTCGGTGGTGGTGTATGAAGCCTGGCGCCAGCTGGGATATCCGGGCGCCATTCTCAGAAGTTAAATGCCGTCGCCATACTCGAAGGTATGGTGAATGCCGTTGAAGTGCTGATCCATGTCCATGGACGGCTTATCGCTGTCTGGTTTACCGACAATGCGCGCCGGTACGCCAGCGGCGGTGGTATGCGGCGGCACGGGCTGGAGCACCACGGAGCCTGCGCCGATCTTCGCGCCGCGCCCGACTTCGATATTGCCAAGGATTTTGGCACCCGCGCCAATCATCACCCCTTCACGGATTTTCGGATGGCGATCGCCGCTGGTTTTACCGGTACCGCCCAGGGTAACCGACTGCAGGATCGAGACGTCATCTTCAATGACCGCCGTTTCCCCGACGACAATCCCGGTGGCGTGGTCGAGCATGATCCCGCGGCCAATTTTCGCAGCCGGGTGAATATCGACCTGGAACGTCACGGAAACCTGGTTTTGCAGGAAGATCGCCAGCGCGCGGCGGCCTTCATTCCACAGCCAGTGGCCGATGCGGTAAGCCTGCAGGGCGTGGAAGCCTTTCAGGTACAGCAGCGGCGTAGAATATTTATCGACCGCCGGGTCACGCGTGCGCACGGCCTGAATATCGCAGGCGGCAGAGGCGATCATTTCCGGGTCTGCAGCGTAAGCCTCTTCCACCACTTCACGAATAGCGATAGCGGGCATGATCGAGGAAGCCAGCTTGTTGGCGAGCATATAGCTCAGCGCACTGCCGAGGTTTTCGTGCTTAAGTAGCGTTGCGTGGTAGAAACTGGCCAGCATAGGCTCGCAGTCGGCCAGCGCCCGGGCTTCGGCTTTAATATTGTTCCAGACGATATCCAGTTCTTCACACGGCATTGCTTACTCCAGACGATAGTTAATGACCAGCCAGTTCTGCGCTGGCTGGGTCATTCAGGTGACAACGGTTCCGACTAGTTACTGCTGCGCTCGTCCTTGCGCGCACGACCTAATAAGGTCAATGCTGCCTCGCGCGCATTTTTTCCGCAATACAATACCTGATAAATTTCCTCGGTTATTGGCATTTCGACACCGAAACGGTGCGCCAACTCGCGGACTTCCTTGGTATTGCGGTAGCCTTCAACCACCTGACCAATCTTCTCCTGCGCGCTTTTAACATCGCTGCCCTGTCCGAGCATCATGCCAAAGCGGCGGTTACGAGACTGGTTGTCGGTACAGGTCAGCACCAGATCGCCCAGGCCAGCCATCCCCATAAAGGTGGCCGGATCGGCACCCAGCGCTTCGCCCAGGCGGGACATCTCGGTCAGCCCTCGGGTGATCAGCGCCGTACGCGCATTGGCACCAAAACCAATGCCGTCTGACATCCCTGCCCCAATCGCAATCACGTTCTTCACCGCACCCCCCAGCTGCACGCCGATAAAATCGGGGTTGCTGTAGACGCGGAAGCTCTTGCCGCAGTGCAGCAGCTGTTGAAGATCGTCGGAGAAGGCCCGATCGGTGGAGGCCAGCGAAATCGCCGTCGGCAGGCCAGCGGCCAGCTCTTTGGCAAAGGTCGGGCCGGAGATGACCGCCAGCGGGATCGCATCACCCAGCGCTTCGCGGGCGACGTCCTGCAGCAGTCGTCCGGTTTCGGCTTCCAGTCCTTTTGTCGCCCAGACAATGCGCGCATCCGGGCGCATCAGCGGCTTAATCTGACGCAGCACGTCGCCAAATACATGGCTCGGGACCACAATCAGAATGTTGCGGCTGGCCGCCAGCGCGGTCGCAAGGTCGCTTTCAAGGTGCAGGGAGTCGGGGAACGGAACGTCCGGAAGAAACGCCACGTTACAACGGTCGCGTTGCAGCGTTGCGATATGTTTTGGATCGTGGCCCCAGAGGACCACATCGTGACCATTTCTTGCCAACGTGATGGCAAGAGCGGTGCCGTATGAGCCGGCACCGATCACAGTCATTGACGCATTAACAGTGCTCATCAGGCATCCTGATGTTGTTCAGCACCTTCGCCAGCTTGCTGCTGCAGATAGTTCATGAACAGCGCATCAAAGTTAACTGGCGCAAGGTTCAGTTGCGGGAATGTACCGCGAGAAACCAGGCTGGTGATGCATTCACGCGCATACGGGAACAGAATGTTCGGGCAGTACGCACCCAGGCAATGCGCCATCTGGTTGCCTTCGATACCGCCGATAGAGAAGATACCGCCCTGCTGAACTTCACACAGGAATGCAGTTTCTTCGCCCAGGGACGCGGTAACGGTCACACGCAGCACGACTTCATACACGTCATCTGCCAGCTGGGTAGATGCGGTATCCAGATCAAGTTTAACCTCTGGCTGCCAGTCTTTCTGGAAAACATGTGGCGCATTTGGCGCTTCGAAAGAGACGTCCTTGGTGTAGATACGCTGGATCTGGAAAGTCATCTCGGTGTTGTTTTGTTCTGACATGGAAATACCCTTTTTAATTGTCCTAAAGTCTCTTAGCTCAGCAGCGGATCGAGTCCACCACGGGCGTCGAGCGCATACAAGTCATCACAGCCGCCAATGTGCTGCGCATCAATAAAAATCTGCGGAACCGTCGTGCGACCACTACGTTTGATCATCTCTTCGCGTTTAATCGCGTCACCGTCGATCGGCAGTTCCTGAAACGTGACGCCTTTGCTGTTCAGCAGCGCTTTCGCACGATGACAGAACGGGCACGTCGCTTTGGTATAGATCTCAATATTGGCCATGACTGAACTCCTTATTTACCGCGTACCAAAGGAAGATTTTCCCCGCTCCAGCCGGAAATACCTTCTTTCAGCACCGTTACATTTTCGAAGCCTGCTTTATGAAGCGCGCTGGCAGATTCCTGTGCCTGCATGCCGGTCGCATCGACAACGATAATCGGCTGGGCTTTGTGTTTCTCAAGCTCACCGACGTTGTTCGCTTTGATTTCAGCTGGCAACAGGTTGATTGCGCCCGCGATGTGACCTTTACGGAAATCGTCACGCTGACGCAGATCGACCACGACGGCATCTTCTTTGTTGATCAGACGTGTCGCTTCACCACGGGTGATAACCTTAATTTTAGACGTCAGGCTCTTAAATGTGGTGAACAGCACAGCAGCCAGCAGGCCAATCCACGCGATGCTCAGAACCGGATGGCGGCTAACGAATTGCATAATTTCTTGCATGGAGGGTAACTACTCCCGACTAAGTGATAAAAAAAACCAGGACAGGAGTATACCTGTGCGTTCTGGCAAATACAGCCAGCGACCATAACCTAATCCATTTTCTGCGGCATGCCACCTAAAAAAATGCCTCAAAATGGTCTGGTGAACATCTTGCCCCTGCGCTTTCTTTGATCTTCTGCGGCTATTTGATCGATTCAGCTGTAGTAAAATTACGCAAATTTTGACTCTTGAGCATGAGGTTGTCGCAATGTCGGTTTCTAAAAAACCTATGGTACTGGTGATTCTGGATGGCTATGGCTACCGTGAAGATAGCCAGGATAACGCTATTTTCAACGCCAAAACCCCGGTCATGGATGCCCTGTGGGCGAAACGTCCGCATACGCTGATTGACGCGTCTGGCCTGGAAGTGGGCCTGCCGGACCGCCAGATGGGCAACTCCGAAGTCGGTCACGTAAACCTGGGCGCCGGGCGTATTGTGTATCAGGATCTGACGCGTCTGGACGTTGAAATCAAAGAACGCACCTTCTTCTCCAACCCAACGCTGTCTGGCGCGGTCGATAAAGCCGTTGCCGCTGGCAAGGCCGTACACATCATGGGCCTGCTCTCTGCGGGCGGCGTTCACAGCCACGAAGATCACATCATGGCGATGGTTGAACTGGCCGCCGAGCGCGGTGCGGAAAAAATCTATCTGCACGCCTTCCTGGACGGTCGCGATACGCCACCACGCAGCGCAAAAGGCTCTCTGCAGGCCTTCGAAGAGAAATTCGCAGCGCTGGGTAAAGGCCGCGTAGCGTCCATCATTGGCCGTTACTACGCTATGGACCGCGACAACCGCTGGGATCGCGTTGAACAGGCCTATGACCTGATGACCCTGGCAAAAGGTGAGTTCCAGTTCGCGACCGCCGTTGAAGCGCTGGAAGCGGCCTATGCACGTGATGAAAACGACGAATTCGTCAAAGCGTCCGTCATTCGCGCTGAAGGCCAGGCCGACGCCGCCATGGAAGATGGCGACGCGCTGATCTTCATGAACTTCCGCGCTGACCGCGCGCGTGAAATTACCCGTGCTTTCGTCAACAGCGACTTCGACGGTTTTGCCCGTAAGAAAGTGGTGAAACTCGATTTCATCCAGCTGACTGAATACGCCGCAGACATCAAAGCGCCTTGCGCTTACCCACCGGCATCGCTGGCAAATACCTTCGGCGAGTGGATGGCGAAGAACGACAAAACGCAGCTGCGTATTTCCGAAACTGAAAAATACGCGCACGTGACCTTCTTCTTTAACGGCGGCGTTGAAGAGCCGTTCAAAGGCGAAGACCGCATTCTGATCAACTCCCCGAAAGTGGCCACCTACGATCTGCAGCCAGAAATGAGCTCTGCAGAATTGACTGAAAAACTGGTTGCGGCTATCGAGAGCGGTAAGTACGACACCATCATCTGTAACTACCCGAACGGCGACATGGTTGGGCATACCGGGGTGATGGAAGCGGCAGTGAAGGCGGTTGAAGCGCTGGACCACTGCGTTGAGCAGGTTGCGAAAGCGGTTGAATCCGTCGGCGGCCAGTTGCTGATTACCGCTGACCACGGTAACGCTGAACAGATGCGCGACCCGGCGACCGGCCAGGCCCACACGGCCCATACCAACCTGCCTGTTCCGCTGATTTATGTGGGTGATAAATCACTGAAAGCAGTAGAAGGCGGCAAGCTTTCTGACATCGCGCCAACCATGCTGTCGCTGATGGGTATGCCGATCCCTGAAGAGATGACTGGTAAGCCGCTGTTCATCGTGGAATAATCGCTCCCCATGAGGGGAAAGGCGATTTTTTCAATCACATGGGTCGTGAAGCCGCTTAGGTTATCAGTCAGACCTCTGTTTTACGCCAGCGCACTCAGCGCTGGCGTATTGCTGTGCGCCGCATCCGCCCACGCGGATGACCGCGACCAGCTGAAATCCATTCAGGCCGATATCGCCGCCAAAGAGCGTTCGGTACGCCAACAGCAGCAGCAGCGCTCTGCCCTCCTCGCCCAGCTTAAGCAGCAGGAAGAGGCGATCTCCGCCGCCGCGCGTAAACTCCGTGAAACGCAAAACACCCTCGCTCTGTTGAACAAGCAGATCGACGAGATGAACGCGTCGATTGCCAAACTCGAGCGCCAGCGCGATGCGCAGGAGCGCAATCTTGCCGCACAGCTTGATGCCGCATTCCGCCAGGGTGAACATACCGGACTCCAGCTGATCCTCAGCGGCGAAGAGAGCCAGCGCGGCCAGCGCCTGCAGGCCTACTTTGGCTATCTCAACCAGGCGCGTCAGGAGACGATCGCGCAGCTGAAGCAGACGCGCGAAGAGGTCTCCACGCAAAAAGCCGAGCTGGAAGAGAAACAGAGCCAGCAGCAAACGCTGCTTTACGATCAGCAGGCCCAGCAGGCGAAGCTTGAGCAGGCTCGCAACGAGCGTAAGAAAACCCTTTCCGGCCTTGAATCCTCCATTCAGGAAGGTCAGAGTCAGCTCAGCGAAATGCGCGCCAACGAATCAAAACTGCGTAACAGCATCGCTCGTGCGGAAGCGGCGGCGAAAGCGCGCGCCGAAAAAGAGGCTCGCGAGGCGCAGGCCGTTCGCGACAAGCAGCAGGAAGCCTCCCGCAAAGGGACTACCTACAAGCCAAGCGAGAGCGAGCGTTCCCTTATGTCGCGTACCGGCGGTTTGGGCTCTCCTCGCGGTCAGGCTTTCTGGCCCGTTCGCGGTTCAATTCTGCATCGCTATGGCGAACAGCTGCAGGGTGAGCTACGTTGGAAAGGGATAGTTATCGGTGCGTCTGAAGGTAGCGAAGTAAAAGCCATTGCCGATGGCCGCGTGATTCTGGCCGACTGGCTGCAGGGTTACGGACTGGTGGTGGTGGTCGAACACGGTAAAGGTGATATGAGCCTTTACGGCTACAACCAGAGCGCGCTGGTCAGCGTCGGCACGCAGGTGCGCGCAGGCCAACCCATCGCCCTTGTGGGCAGCAGTGGCGGTCAGGGCCGCCCGTCACTCTATTTCGAAATTCGTCGCCAGGGTCAGGCGGTCAATCCACAGCCGTGGTTGGGAAGATAAGTTTTGCTTCAATTTCGTCGAATGGTTTTCTCCGTCGTCAGCGCGCTGGCGCTGGCTGCACCGGTATACGCAGGTAAACTCGCTATCGTGATTGATGACTTCGGTTATCGTCCGCACTATGAAAATCAGGTGCTGGCGATGCCGTCGGCCATCTCTGTCGCCGTCCTTCCAAATGCGCCCCACGCGCGCGAAATGGCGACCAAAGCCCATAACAGCGGTCATCAGGTGCTGATCCACCTGCCCATGGCCCCGCTCAGCAAGCAGCCGCTGGAAAAAGACACCCTGCGCCCGGACATGAGCAGCGAGGAGATCGAGCGCATCATCCGCGACGCCTATAACAAAGTGCCGTATGCCGTAGGGCTGAACAACCATATGGGCAGCGCGATGACATCAAGCCTGTACGGGATGCTCAAAGTGATGCAGGCGCTGGAGCGTTACAACCTCTACTTCCTCGACAGCATGACCATCGGCAACAGCCAGGCGATGCGTGCCGCTCAGGGTACGGGCGTAAAGGTGATTAAGCGCAAGGTGTTCCTGGATGATACCCAGAACGAAGCCGATATTCGCATGCAGTTTAATCGCGCGGTACAGCTGGCCCGCCGCAATGGCTCAGCCATCGCCATCGGTCACCCGCACCCGTCTACCGTTCGCGTCCTGCAGCAGATGCTGCCGACCTTGCCTGCCGATATCTCGCTGGTGCGTCCGAGCGATCTGCTGAACGAGCCGCAGGTGGATACCTCTAAACCAAATTCTGCGCAGCCTGTCCCGACAGCGCCGCGTAATCCGTTCCGCGGCGTGAAGCGCTGTGTACCTAAGCAACCGCTTGAACCGGTCTATGCAACCCGCTTCTTCTCCGTCATCGGAGACAGCATCAGTAACAGTACGCTGGTGAATTACGTCCAGCAGCAGTGGCAGGGATGGGGTAAGAAAGCCTGACGCTTATTTCGCAATCTGAGAGTCCGTATGCTCGTTAGCAACGGGCTCTTTTTTTTTCTGATGCTGATACCAGGATTTGAAATACTTCAAAAAGCTATAGGCTGTGGCATACAGTCCCGTCGCCACCCCCACTTTGCCCTTACGCCAGGCGCCGCTAAACAGATACCATTTGAAAAAAGCCCCTATGGCGCTGATTACGCCGCGCCCAATAGAGGGCCGTATTTTTTGATGTTGAACCAGGCGAGTTGTATAACAATTTAATTTGTTAAAAAGCTCATGCAGCGTGGGAAACGTATCATGTTTTACATAACCCGGAATACGTTCACAACGGAGAAAACCTTCGACCTGATCGTCTACCGGTCTGTTATTAAACCGGGACTGGTTACGGTTAAAAAGACGCACAGGATAATCGGGAGATGAAACAGGATAAATCGTCCGGACTTCTTCACCCAGAACAAACCAGTGGCGGCATATTCGCCATGCCATTCCGGGGTCAGGCTCATCGCCTGCTTTTAACGTTAAAACGGCATTCACCGTTTCCTGGTCAAGTATTTCGTCGCTGTCGATGCACAGGACCCAGTCATGGCTGGCTAAGGATATGGCATAGTTCATCTGCTCACCATGCCAGCCAAATTTTTTATAGACGGGTAGCAGTCCAAAGCTTTCACAAATATATCGTGTTTTGTCCGTACTGCCAGAATCGACCACGACAATTTCATCCGCTATTTTCAAAAGAGGCGGTATTACATCGTGCAATAATCTTTCAGAATTAAACGTTAATAAGCAGACCGTTATTTTAAACATTTTCCCACTCTCAATAGCAGCCTAAATTAATATTATTAATACTATATAAATGAGTAGAGACGATTAAAGTCCTGATTCACACTTTTAAAATAAGCACGCTTGAAATTTTGTCTAATCCTGAAGCGCAATAAAATAGAAAAATCTATTTTATTTCAACAGATTCTTTATAATGCAGTCAGGTGAAGGGTAGCACACGGATTCAGACATGCCGCACAAAAGTAAAATTCTCCTCCTGGATACGGGTAAAGAATGGGGGGGAGGCACCAACAGTATGCTTGAGCTCCTGAAGCGAATCAATCGCGATAAATTCGATATTACCTGTTGTTTTTACAGTGATTATAGTCGTGCTGAAGGTGAGACGATTGGCCAGGTGCTCAACGGCATCGGCATCCCGCTCATCGTGATCCCTCAACGTCCGCAGCCGGTCTGGGCCAAATTGTTGAAGGAAGCGGGACGTAGCCTGCTGTTTTTCTCACGCAGCGCCCGCAAGGCATTGACGCGTCACGTGGATATCATGTGGCGCATCAGGCCTAACGTCAGCAAAATCGAGACCCTTTTCACGCAGGGCGGTTTCGATACGCTCTATATGAATAACCAGCCGGGCTCAAACGAGGAAGGCTATCTGGCGGCGGCGAACCTGCAGGCGCGGTTGATCCAGCACTGCCGCATTGAGCCTGTTTTGACCCCGCCGCTGGTAAAGCTGGTTAATGCCCATGCCACAAAAATCATCGCCGTCTCGCACGGCGTTGAACGCGTGTTGCTTCAGCATGGCGTCAGGCCCGAACTGTGTACGACGGTCAATAATGCCATCGACATCCACCAGCCTTTACCTGATCGACGCGCGATGCGCCAGCGCCTGAACATCGATGACGACACGTTTGTGTTCGGCAGTATTGGGTCGTTAATCCCTCGCAAAGCCAATCACCACACGCTGGCGGCGCTGGCACAGTTCAGCCAGAAGCATCCCGAGGCGAAATGGAAAATGGTGCTGGTCGGCGAAGGTGCCGAACGCCGCGCTTTAACAGAACAGGCCCGAGCGCTGGGAATTGAATCCCGCGTCATCTTCACCGGTTTTCAGAATACCCCATTTGATTACCTCGCTACGTTTGACGCCTTTATTCTGGCCTCCAAAAGCGAGGGGCTGCCGCGCGTGGTTCTGGAAGCGATGCTTCTCAATATCCCCGTTATTGGCTCTCAGGTGACCGGCACGGCGGAATTGATTGACCATGATT
The DNA here is from genome assembly GCF_008364625.2 of Enterobacter dykesii. Taxonomy (NCBI): domain Bacteria; kingdom Pseudomonadati; phylum Pseudomonadota; class Gammaproteobacteria; order Enterobacterales; family Enterobacteriaceae; genus Enterobacter; species Enterobacter dykesii. The sequence goes on along the minus strand of NZ_CP126604.1, from coordinate 121,070 downwards.
CGACAGGGCTGCTCTTCCCCTGGAGCGATGTTTCACAGCTTGCACAGCATCTGGACAATATCTGGGCAGACGCGGAGCTGCGGGCTCGACTGGCTGCGGCTGCATACCAGAACGTCTGTCATACCTATGCTATCGAAAACTATGTCAGCGGTGTCGAAGCCGTGCTTGGCGCGCACTAACCAAACGAGATAACTATGTTTAAATTTCTTAATGCTCGCTATCGCCATATCACCGGGCGACACAACATTCCTTACAGCTCTCTGCCCGTGACGGGCGCGCTTGCTGCGGTGGATTCTATTGTGATTCCGTGTACCGGCGCAGATTTCGTCGAAGAAGCATTACTCTCTGCCACCTTCGCGGAACGTTATGCCACCGGGGTGAGCGAAATCGTCATCGTCAGCGATCAGCCTGAATCCGCCTTTGGGGTACTGCCGCCGAAAACCCGCGTTGTGACGCTAAATCTTCCGGTTCGTGAGGAAAGTTACCGCTATAAGCAGATCTATCTCAGCCGTCTGGTGAAGCTTAACGCCCCGCTGCAGGCGCGCGGTGAAGGCGTATTGATGATCGATTCCGATCTCAACCTGCTCAAGATGCCCGAGATCAACATGGCCGATATGCACATCTACTCCAGCTTCCGTCAGGGCAAAATGATTGCCAAGCTGGACGGTGCGCCAGCGGAGAAAGTGCCGGCGTATTACAAGGAGACGGTGCGCCCGTATCTGGTCGATCACGTTAACGGCGCGTTTCTTGCGGCAACCAAAAAGACCTGGCGCCGTATCTGCCCGCTGTGGCTGACGCTGTTCCAGGATACCTGGGAGCTGATGGACGACACGCAGCCGCCGACCGATCAGCTGCCGCTCGCCGCGCTGCTGGACATGCTGGATTTAAAAACGGTTAACCTGGGTGACTGGATGAACTGGCCGGTCTCGAAAAAAATCGGCGGTCAGGAAGCCGTGGTACCGAAAGAGGTGATTGGCGCGCACGGCGGTTTCCCTCTCTCCGAATGGCAGAAGTATCTTGAATCGTCGGATAACAAACTGCTGTTCAAAGGTCAGGACTACACCCGCAAGGTGCGCTACCTGACGGACGAAGAGAAAAAGAAGCAATGAAAAAAGGGGCCTCAGGCCCCTTTTTGATTACTTATCCCAGCTCAGGATCACTTTCCCTGACTGGCCGGAACGCATCGCGTCGAAGCCCTGCTGGAACTCATCGATGGAGAAGCGGTGAGTAATAATCGGGGACAGATCCAGACCGGACTGGATCAGCGCCGCCATCTTGTACCAGGTCTCGAACATCTCGCGGCCATAGATGCCCTTGATGAACAGCCCCTTGAAGATGACTTTGTTCCAGTCGATAGACATGTCTGACGGCGGAATACCCAGCATCGCGATACGGCCACCGTGGTTCATGGTGTCGAGCATGGTGCGGAACGCCGGTGGCGCGCCGGACATCTCCAGGCCCACGTCAAAACCTTCGGTCATGCCCAGCTCTTCCATCACTTCGGTCAGGCTCTCTTTCGAGACATCCACCGCGCGGGTCACGCCCATTTTGCGCGCCAGCGACAGACGATATTCGTTCACGTCGGTGATCACAACGTTGCGCGCGCCCACGTGCTTCGCCACGGCTGCCGCCATAATGCCGATTGGGCCCGCGCCGGAGACCAGCACGTCTTCACCGACCAGGTCGAAGGAGAGCGCCGTGTGCACCGCGTTACCGAACGGGTCGAAGATGGAGGCCAGATCGTCAGAGATATTGTCCGGGATTTTGAACGCGTTAAACGCCGGGATCACCAGGTATTCCGCGAAGCAGCCCGGACGGTTTACGCCCACGCCAATGGTATTACGGCACAGGTGCGTACGCCCGCCGCGGCAGTTACGGCAGTGGCCGCAGGTAATATGGCCTTCACCGGAGACGCGGTCGCCCATCTGGAAGCCTTTCACTTCCTGGCCGATACCCACCACTTCACCGACATATTCGTGACCGACAACCATCGGTACCGGAATGGTTTTCTGCGACCACTGGTCCCAGTTGTAGATGTGAACGTCAGTACCGCAGATGGCGGTTTTACGAATTTTGATCAGCAGATCGTTATGACCGACTTCCGGCTCCGGCACGTCGGTCATCCAAATCCCTTCTTCCGCTTTCAGTTTGGATAACGCTTTCATCACACGTCCTCAGGCAATGACGCCCAGCTGTTTACCGATGCGGGTAAAGGCTTCCACCGCACGTTCAATTTGTTCAGGCGAATGCGCCGCAGACATCTGGGTGCGGATACGCGCCTGACCTTTTGGCACCACCGGGAAGAAGAACCCGGTGACGTAAATCCCTTCTTTCTGCAGTTCGCGGGCAAACTGCTGCGCGACGACCGCATCGCCCAGCATCACCGGAATGATCGCGTGGTCAGCACCGGCCAGGGTGAAACCTGCGGCGCTCATTTTTTCACGGAACAGACGGGCGTTGGACCACAGGCGATCGCGCAGCTCAGCGCCGGACTCCACCATCTCCAGTACCTTGATGGAGGCGGCAACAATGGCCGGCGCCAGAGAGTTGGAGAACAGATACGGACGGGAGCGCTGGCGCAGCCACTCGACCACCTCTTTACGCGCGGCGGTATAGCCGCCGGACGCACCGCCGAGCGCTTTGCCCAGCGTACCGGTGATGATGTCCACGCGGCCCATCACGTCACAGTATTCGTGGGAACCGCGGCCGTTTTCGCCGACAAAACCGACCGCGTGAGAGTCATCGACCATCACCAGCGCGTCGTATTTATCCGCCAGGTCGCACACGCCCTTCAGGTTGGCGATCACGCCGTCCATGGAGAACACGCCGTCGGTGGCGATCAGCACGTGGCGAGCGCCAGCTTCACGCGCCTCTTTCAGGCGGGCTTCCAGCTCGACCATGTCGTTGTTGGCGTAGCGGAAACGCTTCGCTTTACACAGGCGTACGCCGTCGATGATGGAGGCGTGGTTCAGGGCGTCGGAGATAATCGCATCTTCTGCGCCAAGCAGGGTCTCAAACAGACCGCCGTTGGCGTCGAAGCAGGAGGAATACAGAATCGCGTCTTCCATTCCGAGGAAGCTCGCCAGCTTTTGCTCAAGCTGCTTGTGGCTGTCCTGCGTACCGCAGATAAAGCGTACGGAGGCCATGCCGAAACCGTGGGTGTCCATGCCGTTTTTTGCAGCGGCAATCAGCTCAGGGTGATTCGCAAGACCTAAGTAGTTGTTCGCACAAAAGTTGATCACATGGCTGCCGTCGGCAACGGTGATGTCCGCCTGCTGGGCAGACGTGATAATACGCTCTTCCTTGAACAACCCTTCCGCACGTGCGGTGTCGAGGTCGCTGTTTAACTGTTTGTAAAAATCACCACGCATTGCAATTCTCCAGACTCGGCAAATTTCGGGACATATTACCCAAACCTATAGTTCATGACGAGATGACACGTCATCTCTTGTCGTTTTTGCAGCATAAATCACGCGTACCCCTGCGCTGTGAAGGTGAATGGCTGAAGGGCAGCCATACTAATGATATGATAGAGACATTAGCGTCCGGGATTGTCCCCGGGCTCCACACTTCAAAGGTTACAGTTATGATCATCGTTACCGGCGGCGCGGGCTTTATCGGCAGCAATATTGTTAAGGCTCTCAATGACAAAGGCATCACCGACATCCTGGTGGTTGACAACCTGAAAGACGGCACCAAGTTCGTCAACCTGGTGGATCTGAACATCGCTGACTACATGGATAAAGAAGACTTCCTTATCCAGATTATGGCAGGCGAAGAGTTCGGCGAGATCGAAGCCATCTTCCACGAAGGTGCGTGCTCTTCCACCACCGAGTGGGACGGTAAGTACATGATGGACAACAACTATCAGTACTCCAAAGAGATCCTGCACTACTGCCTGGAGCGTGAAATTCCGTTCCTGTACGCCTCCTCCGCGGCAACCTACGGCGGCCGCACCTCGGACTTTATCGAGTCCCGCGAGTATGAGCAGCCGCTGAACGTCTACGGTTACTCCAAATTCCTGTTCGACGAGTACGTGCGTCAGGTGCTGCCAGAAGCGAACTCGCAGATCGTCGGCTTCCGTTATTTCAACGTCTACGGACCGCGCGAAGGCCACAAAGGCAGCATGGCGAGCGTGGCGTTCCACCTGAACACCCAGCTGAATAACGGCGAAAGCCCGAAACTGTTCGAAGGCAGCGACGGCTTTAAGCGTGACTTCGTCTACGTGGGCGACGTGGCCGCAGTGAACCTGTGGTTCTGGGAAAACGGCGTATCTGGCATCTTCAACCTGGGTACCGGCCGCGCGGAGTCCTTCCAGGCGGTGGCTGACGCAACGCTGGCGTATCACAAAAAAGGCAGCATTGAGTACATCCCGTTCCCTGATAAGCTGAAAGGCCGTTACCAGGCGTTCACCCAGGCTGACCTCACCAACCTGCGCGCCGCAGGCTACGACAAGCCGTTCAAGACCGTTGCCGAAGGCGTAACGGAATATATGGCCTGGCTGAACCGCGACGCATAAATATGAAGATTCTGGTGATCGGCCCGTCATGGGTGGGCGACATGATGATGTCGCAAAGTCTCTATCGCACGCTCAAGGCGCGTTATCCCCAGGCGATAATCGACGTGATGGCACCCGCGTGGTGCCGTCCGCTGTTATCGCGTATGCCGGAAGTGAATGAAGCCATCCCGATGCCGCTTGGCCACGGGGCGCTGGAAATCGGCGAACGCCGTAAGCTCGGCCATAGCCTGCGCGAGAAGCGCTACGATCGGGCGTATGTCCTGCCAAACTCCTTTAAATCCGCCCTGGTGCCTTTTTTTGCGGGCATTCCACATCGCACCGGCTGGCGCGGCGAAATGCGCTACGGCCTGCTGAACGACGCGCGGGTGTTGGATAAAGAGGCCTGGCCGCTGATGGTGGAGCGCTATGTGGCGCTGGCCTACGACAAAGGCGTGATGCGCAGTGCGAAAGACCTGCCGCAGCCGCTGCTCTGGCCGCAGCTTCAGGTTAACGACGGCGAAAAATCCCAGACCTGTAACGCGTTTGGTCTTTCGTCTGAACGCCCGATGATAGGTTTCTGCCCCGGCGCCGAGTTCGGCCCGGCAAAACGCTGGCCGCACTATCACTATGCGGAGCTGGCGAAACAGCTGATTGACGAAGGCTACCAGATTGTCCTGTTCGGTTCGGCAAAGGACCACGAGGCAGGCAACGAAATTCTCGCGACGCTCAGTAATGAACAGCAGGCCTGGTGCCGCAACCTGGCGGGAGAAACGCAGCTTGAACAGGCGGTTATTCTGATTGCCGCCTGTAAGGCTGTGGTCAGCAACGATTCGGGCCTGATGCACGTCGCCGCAGCGCTCAACCGCCCGCTGGTGGCGCTGTATGGCCCAAGTAGCCCGGACTTCACGCCCCCGCTTTCTCATAAAGCGCGCGTCATTCGCCTGATCACCGGCTACCACAAAGTGCGCAAGGGCGATGCCGCAGAAGGCTATCATCAGAGCCTGATCGACATTACGCCAGAGCGCGTTCTCGAAGAGCTTAACGAACTGCTGTTGAGCGAAGAAGGATAACGAATGCGGGTATTGATCGTTAAAACCTCTTCGATGGGCGATGTTCTGCATACGCTCCCGTCACTGACGGACGCCATGCGGGCCATTCCCGGCATTCGTTTTGACTGGGTGGTGGAAGAGGGCTTCGCGCAGATCCCCACCTGGCATGAAGCGGTTGACCGCGTGATCCCGGTGGCGATTCGCCGCTGGCGCAAAGCGTGGTTCTCCGCCCCGATTAAAGCCGAACGCAAAGCCTTCCGTGAGGCGGTGCAGGCACAGCATTACGACGCCATCATCGACGCCCAGGGGCTGGTGAAAAGCGCCGCGCTGGTGACGCGTCTGGCACACGGCGTAAAGCACGGCATGGACTGGCATACCGCCCGCGAACCGCTGGCGAGCCTGTTCTATAACCGTCGCCACCACATCGCAAAGCAACAGCATGCCGTAGAACGTACCCGCGAGCTGTTTGCAAAAAGCCTGGGCTATGCGAAACCGGAAACCCAGGGCGACTATGCCATTGCGCAGCACTTTTTGCGCAATACAGATCCCTGTGTTCAGCCTTATCTTGTCTTCCTGCATGCCACAACGCGCGACGATAAACACTGGCCGGAAACGCACTGGCGAAGCCTGATTGAACTAATGCAACCTACCGGCATCCATATTAAACTGCCCTGGGGCGCTGAACATGAGCGGCAGCGTGCAGAGCGTCTGGCAGCAGGCTTTTCGCACGTCGAGGTATTGCCGAAACTCACGCTGGCACAGGTTGCAGCACAGCTGGCGGGAGCGAATGCTGTTGTTTCCGTTGATACCGGCTTAAGCCATTTAACCGCGGCGCTGGATCGTCCGAATATTACGATTTTTGGTCCGACCGATCCTGGATTGATCGGGGGTTACGGTAAAAACCAGCATCAGATGGTCAGCCCAACCCAGCAAACGAAGGATATCAGCGCAGATGCTATTTTTTCTTTTTTACAGGGCAGCCGTTGGCTTTCCAACAGGGATATCTAACGCATGAGTTACGTATTTCTGCTGATTTTACTTTTTCCGGTGAAGCTTATCCGGAAGCTGTTCCGCAAAGAGACAGGTAAAAACCTGGTCATTCAGACAGCAAAAATCGGCGATTTTGTTAATGCAACGCCCCTTCTGGCGTACCTGCAAAAAAGCGACGTGCTCATCAGCCGTAGCGTAGGTGCGCTGGCGAAGCATGATGAGACGATCGACGATATTTTTTTTATCGAACAGCATAAGCGTAACCTGTGGCGAAAGCTGGTCTTTGCCTGCCGGATCATGAACCGCTATGACAATGTCTATCTCCTGCAACCCAACAGCGTGAACCTCTTTTTCGCCTCCGTGTGTAACGCTAAAAACAAACAGTTTTTAAGTACGTACACGCGCAGATGGTATCACGGTATTTTCTATGCAACGGCAGATGGTACTGTTGAGCACGGTAGAAAGACGCTGTCGGTCACGAACTATCTCAAACTGGCCGATCGAACCTTAACCTGGCAAGACTCGCCAAAGCACGCCACAAAGCCGCTTTTCAAACCGGCGACCTATCCGGCAATCCTCGATAAACCCGGCGTGATCCGCATTGGCATCAGCGTAGCCGCCGGGAATAAAGCGAAAACCGTTCCGCCGGTCATCTGGAAGCAAATTGCCGATCGTCTCGCCGACCTGCCTTGCGAATTTTATGTGTTTGGCGCCCCGAATGAACAATCGTGGATGGATGACATCACCCGCGCTTACGGTGAACTGCCCAACTTTATTAATCTGATTGGCAAAATCTCACTCGAAGAGCTGCCGTGGGCCATTTCTAAAATGGATTGCTATATCGCGTCTGACTCGGGGAATGTCTACATTGCCGATGCGGTAGGCGTGCCGGTAATCTTACTGTTCGGGCCTTGTTGCCACTATGAACAACGTCCTCTCGGTAACGTTCTGTTGATTGGTAATGATGAAAACATTAACTCCTACGTTTTTGAAACACGTTATTATTTCAGCCAGCCGAAAGAAAAACTTTTTGCTATAGACGACGTTGATATGGATAACATAGTGAGTTTATTGACGACCGTAAATAAAAAAGCATTACCAGAGGCGTAAAATGAGCTCTCTAACTAAACAACTCTACCGATACACGCATAAGCGCAATATGCGCCATAACGAAAATCTGTGGCCCTTCATTAAATTATCTCGCAATGAAACAGGGGAGATTTCTGATTTAAACTATAAAGGCCAGAGCATTAACCTCACCACTCTTACCTCGATTCAGGATAGGTTTGAGGGTGAGATCCTGATAGCCGCAACTGGCCCTTCAATCAAAAATATTAATTTTGAAAACCTGTCATCCACCGTAGTTACCGCTGGTGTGAACGGAGCATGGCATCTCAATGACCAGCTACATTTTAGTCTCTATTTTGTGGTCGACATGACGTTCATCGACCGTCAGACTGCAATTTTAAAGCAGGTCATTGGCTGTAAAAATGTCATTTTGTTTACAACCGTAATGGGGATCGTTAAGCTTATAAACCGTTTTTCATATGAAAATATCCGATGCGAAATATGCATTATTGAAGATATTTGCTATGAGACTTATAAACCCTCGATTAAACGGGACAATTTGCACCAGGCATTAGGGGATACGCCAGGGATCGTCTTTTCCGATAGCCATCCCAATATTGCTTTTAGTCGTGATGTGAGGCGCGGTGTGGTAGATGCCGGTACCGTAATGTATTGGGCACTACAGGTAATTTATTTTCTGAGATTTAATAAGATTTATATCGCTGGTCTTGATATGAATAATTTCAATCAACCGCGATTTTATGAAAACGGTAATAACATGTTGCCTTCATTCCTTGGAGACAAAGTACAGAATACTGTGATCCCCGCATTCACACTAGCAAGCAATATTATGCAAAAAGACAACATCACTGTTGTTAATCTATCACCTCAAAGCGCTATCCCTGATTTTGTATTCCCCAGAAAGGATTTTACAGATGTTTTCAATTAATCACCAACGCATTCCGTTCTATCCTTTTACGCTTTTTGTATTTTTAAGCATAATTTTTTGCGGAATTTCTCGCGTAAACACCTTATTCCATATTGCACTCGGGCTATTTATCATTGCCACAATTGCTAGCAATGAATTCAGAGTACGTTTTATCAATGACCGTACCTTTCTACCCGCTCTGGGCATAACGGGTGCCTTTTTAATATATTTTTCACTTTCGAATCTTTGGGCTGAATCGTCTCAGGTAAGCTCTGCCTTAACACATTCATTCTATTTATTTATTTTCATATGTCTTTACCGTCAGTGTGAATTGCAGGGAAAGAAAAAATTTGTCATTGGCGCAGCTTATGCAGGTATTGTCGCACTCGCCATACTCACCCTGATTTATGTTGATAAAGCGAACATTTTTTATAACAGACTTTCGAATGCTTTCCCTTATGCGCCTGATAACGTCATTGACCTCGGCGGATATATGGCACTAGGGGTTTTATTAAGCGCTATATTGGTGCGGGAAACGCGTAACGTCTGGTTTTATCTTCCAGTCCCGTTGCTGCTGGCCTGCTTAATATTGACTCAAAGTCGCGGACCGTTCCTTTCCCTGGTGGTAGCCTCAACAGTAGCGTTTCTTTGTAAACCCAAGTGGAATTTTAAGTTACTGATAAGTTCGGTTATTATATTGTTATTGATCGGTCTCGCTTTCTATTTTAGCGGCTCAATCGATATATTTATCAATCGAGCAGAAGAGTCTTCTCGTGCAAGCACCGTGCGCTTTGGTATCTGGCAACACGCCGTTGAAGTTGCAAAACAGAAAGCGATTTTCGGATGGGGTTTCAACAAAGAGCTTCAGTTCATTAATGGCTATGGCCAGGCCATTTCCACAACGCACAGCCTCTATTTAGCTACCTTCCTTAAGGGTGGGATCGTGGGGCTTCTGCTACTCGTCGGTATGATTTTATATGCCGCCAGACAGTCTCTTCGTCACCTCGCGGCCGATCATAAGGCGGAAATCGCTGTCATTGTCTTCGCACTGATGTTCTATATCACTCAGGGTATGTTTATTATCAGTAACCCACGGGAATATTGGGTTCTGTTCTGGCTGCCATTCGCCATTATTTTCAGCACTCCCGTTAAAATGGTTCTGCAAAAATAAACCTTACAGCGCCGGTTACCCGGCGCTATTTTTTTGGGAATAAAACTCCGCCAGCGTCATCCCTACAGTCTTGTCGGATAACCAGCTAAAGAGCGTTTCTAAATCCTGATACAACCCTTCAATCGCCGCCTCATCTTTAAAGGTCGGGCTTCCGCCAGGCATAAATTCCGACGAATGAAGCATAAACTCCACGTACTCATTTCCCTGCGACAGGCATTGCTGTGCGACCTGAATCATTTGCGCCGCATTCCCACCGGACGGTCTTAGCCAGTTGACGGAGGGTGAGCGGTATTTACCGCGAAGCCTGTCGTAACCCTGTTTGATCGTGTTCAACCACGCCGGGTGTTTATACTGAATGCTCATCGGCACTTCGAGTAATGGGCTATTGCCCGCCCGGGAAATATTATCTAAATCCATGAAATAGGCGTGGTCGGGGAAATACTGATAATCCGTTCCGCCATTACACTGCGGGGCGCCTTTCGCATTGCGCCAGTTCACGCGTGGCGTCACGGAGCAATCAACCTGGTAGCCCAGTTCAACGAGCAATTTTGCGTAGCGACTGTCAAATGCCCAACGTCCGGCACGGTGGCTTAACATTTTGGTCTGGAAGGTCTCTTCCAGCAGGCGGGTCATGAACAGCACTTTTTCTCGCATCACCTCATCCGAAAATTCAACCAGATAAGGCTGCCATCGCCAGTCATCGCCCGTGAGATCGTGTTCCGGCGGGCTATTCCATGCGTGAAGGTGCATTCCCACCTCCCCCTGACCGCGGGCGATCGCGTCCCTGGCGAATTCGATGAAAACGGGCTCGACCGCCATCTCGTAATTGGTCAGCCACACGGGCTTAAAGCCGAAACGCTCGCAAAGCGCCTGGAAACGCGCCAGATAACGCGCATTTTCCGTTTTAATGACGCGGTGATTTTGCCAGAGATTATCGCCCTCAGTATCAATTGTGATGATAAACGCTGGTTTGTTCATAATGAGTCCGCAAGACAGGAAAGTTAGCGCTATGTTACGCACTCTCCAAAGCATGAGTAAACCCTTCCGGGGAAATTACTGAGATTATGGAGAAAGAGTGCAAGTCGCTATCAGGTCTATTAGAATTGCCATTAGTACAACGCCGATAAGATGATGATGAATAACTTACCTGACACACCTGATTTGCGCATTTTACTGATCAAACTCCGCCATCATGGCGACATGTTGCTGACCACTCCCGTCATTGATTCGTTACGTCAAAAATGGCCGCAGGCGCAGATTGATGTCCTGCTGTATGAAGAAACGCGCGATATGCTCGCCGCGCATCCAGCGATCGGTACAATTTATGGAATCGATCGCAAATGGAAACAGCTGGGCACGCTGAAGCATCTTCAAAAAGAGTGGCAGTTGCTGTGTGCGTTAAGAAATCAGCATTATCATCTGGTGATTAACCTTGCCGATCAATGGCGTAGCGCGATCGTCACCCGTTTCACCGGTGCCCCCGTTCGCCTCGGATTCGCGTTTAACAAACGCAACAGTGCCTTCTGGCGTTTTTGTCACACCGATCTGGTTTCTGTCGATGGCCACAAATCCCTGCATACGGTCGAACAGAATCTCTCCATTCTGGCACCATTACCGGTCGCGCCGCGGCCTGCCGTCACCATGGCCTATACCGCCGAAGACTGGGATCATGCCCGTAAAAGACTGACGCAGACGGGTGTGGGCGACAGCTACATTGTGATCCAGCCGACGTCCCGCTGGTTCTTTAAATGCTGGAGCGAAGACAAAATGGCGCAAACCATTACTGCATTGCAGCAGGATGGTCATACGGTTGTGCTCACCGCGGGGCCGGATAAAAAAGAGCTGGCGATGATCGATCGCATTCTCGCCGCCTCGCCAAAGACGGGAGTCGTCTCGCTGGCGGGCCAGCTAACGTTGCGCCAGCTGGCCTCACTTATCGATCATGCGCGTCTTTTTATCGGCGTTGACTCCGTTCCAATGCATATGGCCGCCGCGCTGCAAACGCCCTGCGTGGCTCTGTTTGGTCCTTCTAAACTCACGTTTTGGTCTCCATGGCAAGTCAACGGTGAAGTGATCTGGGCCGGCGATTACGGCCCGCTACCCGATCCGGATGCCATTGATACTAAAACGAAAGAACGCTATCTCGATGCCATTCCTGTTGATGCTGTCGTCTCCGCCGCAAGGAGATATCTGTCATGAAACACCATCGTCTGGCCATTGTTCGCCAAAAATATCGCCCTGATGGCGGAGCGGAACGCTTCGTTTCGCGCGCTCTCACCGCGCTGAGCAATCAGAACCTTGAGCTCAACGTCATCACGCGTGAGTGGCAGGGAGAGAAGCAAGACGACTGGCATATCCACATTTGCAACCCTCAAAAATGGGGTCGCATCAGTCGGGAACGCGGATTTGCACAGGCCGCACGCGCGCTGTGGCAGCAACAGCAGTTTGATATTGTTCAAAGCCATGAGCGCATCCCGGGTTGTGATATCTATCGCGCGGGTGATGGGGTGCATCGTCGCTGGCTGCTGCAGCGCGCGCGCATTTTACCTGCCTGGCGTGCGCAAATGCTGATGTATGACCGCTATCACCGCTATGTGATGCGTGCGGAACGGGAAATGTATCAGGCGCCTGAGTTAAAAGCCGTAATCTGTAATGCGGAAATGATCAAACGCGAAATCGTTGAAGACTTTGATATTGACGCAAATAAAATTCATGTGATTTATAATTCTATTGATTCCAGCCGCTTCGTTCCGGCCCAGGAGGCACAGCGTGCGATGCTGCGCCAGCAATTTGGTTTGCCAGCCGATGCCGTTGTGTTCTGTTTCGTAGGCTCAGGGTTTGAACGAAAAGGATTAGCCAGCGCCATACGCGCTATTGCTGGAACATCAGCCTGGCTGATTGTGGTTGGGCAAGATAAAGCAGAACGTCGTTATCGCGACCTCGCCCGTTCGTTAGGCTGCGAGGGGCAAATCCGTTTCCTGGGGGTGCAAAAAGAAACTCTGCCTTTTTATCAGCTATCCGATGGTTTACTGTTGCCAACGCTGTATGATCCCTTTCCTAACGTCATTCTTGAAGCGATGGCCTGCGGCTTGCCCGTCATTACTTCAGAGAGTTGCGGTGGTGCAGAGTTTATTCAACAAGGCCAGAACGGATTTTATTGTGACGCACTTGATATCAGTACATTGAAGGAAGCGGTAGCCGCCATTCCTTCACTGGAAAAAAATAACAATATGGGACGAGCGGCACGTGAACGTGTAAAAGACGCCACTCCCGAAAAACTATCAAGTCAGCTTATTACGCTTTATCAAAAATTACTGGATTAAAAATGCGCATCCTAATGATTATTGATGGTTTACCCGGTGGAGGAGCCGAAAAAACGGTTCTTACACTCTCCCGTGGATTAATAGAAATGGGGCATCAGGTCTCTCTATTCTCTCTGCGGAAAGTGTGCGACTACGCCATCCCGGAAGGCATCGATTATCAGGTTGTTCAGGACACATGTAAAAAACCATGGCGAAAGCTGACGGAAATCCCACGCCGTGCCCAACTTCTGGATCAGGCGATTGAGCGAGCTGAGCGCAGCGGCAAATTTGATGTGGTGTTCTCTCACCTGCACAAAACAGACCGCATTGTGGCGCACTGCCGCGCGCTGGAACGTGACAAAGTCTGGTTCTGCGTACACGGCATGTTCTCGTTTTCCTATCTTCGCCATCGCAGCGGACTTTCGCGCTGGTTTAAACATCTTAAAATCCGTCATACCTACGAAAATCGCAACGTTGTCGCCGTCTCAGGCGCCGTGTTGAAAGATCTTTCCGAGACGCTGGCGCTCAATCTTCGACGCAAAGCGGTTATCCATAATCCTTTCGATATTCCTGAAATTCAGCGTCTGGCGGATGCGCCCTTCGAGATGCAGGGAAAGGATTACATTATTCATGTTGGCCGCTTCCATGAGCACAAACGCCACGACCGACTCTTACGTGCGTTCGCCCTGAGTAAAATTGACACAACGCTGGTCATGATGGGCAATGGTTCTGACGCTCAAATTCAAAAACTCAAGCAGCTTGCTGCCGAGCTGGGTATTGAAAACAAAACGGTTTTCCGCCCGTTCGAGTCCAATCCCTATCCCTGGATTAAAGGGGCACGCCTTTTAGTGTTAAGTTCTGACTGCGAAGGTTTTGGTAATGTGCTGGTCGAAGCCATTATCTGCCAGACGCCACCGGTCAGTACAAATTGCCCCGGAGGCCCCGCCGAAATCCTCACCGGCGCTTTAGCGCGCGGGCTGGCAGAGTTAAATGACGAGTCACTGGCAAAAACGCTGGCGGATATTTATACCGCCCCGCCGGTCGTTGGCGATGCAACCATCGCGTCGTTCGGTATCAATGCCATTTGCCAGCAATATATTGCTCTGGTCGACAATCAAAAATAATCAGGTTTCTTATGCAAAATTCAGCCCCATTGTTAAGCGTGGTGGTTGCCGTTTATAACGGTGAAGCTTTCCTGGATCAGTTCTTTACCTGCCTTGTCAATCAACGCATCGACAGCATGGAAGTCATCATTGTCAATGACGGCTCTACTGACCGCTCGATGGAGATCGTCGAAAACTGGCGAGAAAAACTGCCGCAGATGCAGGTCATAGAACAGCAAAACCAGGGCGTATCCATCGCGCGTAACACCGGTCTGGCCGTTGCAACCGGTCAATATCTCTCTTTCCCGGATATTGATGATGTCTTTAAACCCGGCATGTACCAGCGCCTGCTGGATATGGCCGTCACGCAGGATCTGGATGTCGCCACCTGTAACGGGAACTACGTCTGGGAAAACAACAAGAAACCTTCACGTCCGATCTTCCCTGAAGACAAACTGGCTTCGACAGGGGTTATGACTGGCCCTGCGTGGTTAAAAATGGCGCTGGACTCTCGTAAATTCCTTCACGTCACCTGGTTGAACATCTATCGCCACGACTTTATCCGTAAACACAATTTCCATTTCGAACCCGGCCTGCGCCATCAGGATATTCCGTGGACCACCGAAGTGCTGCTTGCGGCAGAGCGGGTTCAGTACACTAGTGAACGTTATTACGATTACTACATTCACTCTGCATCGGTGTCCCATATGCCGGACAATGACGACACGCTGATTCGCTCCGCGCGTCACTACATGAAAATCCTGCAGATGCTCGATGCCATCAATCAGCGCTACCCGGATAAAGTGAAAGGGATCCCTGCCTGCCACTGGCAAATTGCCAAAGAGGGACTGGGCATTATTCACACCTTCGACAACATGAAGGATGAGAAGAAGAAATCAATGATTATTAAAGAGTTCTTCGAAACAGGCATCTGGAAACTCATCTGGAAAAGTGCAAAAAGCCCGCGTCTGCGCTGGCGGCTCGGTCGACGTTATTTCCGTTTGAAACGGTATCTGGCATAAGAGATAGCTTTACCTGGCCTAAATGCTTAGAATTTGCCCGCCGAAACTAAAAAAACGGATAATCGCTTGGAATTGTTGTATACCGCTCTGCTCTACATCATTCAGCCACTGGTGTGGCTGAGACTGTTGCTTCGTAGCCGGAAAGCGCCTGCGTATCGTAAACGCTGGGCTGAACGCTATGGCTTCTGCCGCAATAAAGTCGTACCGGACGGTATTTTGCTGCATTCCGTTTCTGTCGGTGAAACGCTGGCGGCGATCCCGCTGGTTCGCGCCCTGCGTCACCGCTACCCTTCGTTGCCAATCACCGTCACGACGATGACGCCAACCGGCTCGGAGCGCGCGTTATCCGCTTTCGGTAAAGACGTGCAGCACGTCTATCTGCCTTACGATCTGCCCTGCGCCATGAATCGTTTCCTCAACACCGTGCGCCCGAAGCTGGTGATCGTGATGGAAACCGAACTGTGGCCGAACATGATTTCCGCTCTGCATGCCCGTAAAATTCCGCTGGTCATTGCCAACGCGCGCCTCTCAGAGCGCTCGGCGAAAGGTTACGGCAAGCTGGGCAAATTTATGCGTCGCCTGCTGAGCAAAATCACGCTGATTGCCGCGCAGAACGAAGAAGATGCAGCGCGCTTTATCTCTCTGGGCCTGAAACGCAACCAGCTTGCGGTAACGGGCAGCCTAAAGTTCGATATTTCCGTTACCCCTGAGCTCGCCGCCCGAGCCATCACGCTGCGTCGCCAGTGGGCCCCGCGTCGTCAGGTCTGGATTGCGACCAGTACCCATGATGGCGAAGAAGAGATCATCCTGCAGGCTCACCGCAAGCTGCTGGAAAAATTCCCTGATTTACTGCTGATCCTCGTGCCTCGCCATCCGGAGCGTTTTAAAGATGCCCGTGAAATGGTCCAGAAAGGCGGCTTCAGCTTCACGCTGCGAAGCAGCGGTGAAATCCCTTCCGGCAGCACCCAGGTGGTGATTGGCGATACGATGGGCGAACTGATGTTGCTGTACGGCATTGCTGACCTCGCGTTTGTCGGTGGCAGCCTGGTGGAACGCGGAGGCCATAACCCGCTGGAGCCGGCAGCCCACGCCATTCCGGTACTGATGGGGCCGCACACGTTTAACTTCAAAGACATCTGCGCGAAATTACAGCAGGCCGATGGTTTAATTACCGTGACCGATGCGGATTCGGTGGTTAAAGAGGTATCGACCCTTCTGACTGACGAAGATTATCGCCTGTGGTACGGGCGTCATGCCGTCGAAGTGCTGCACCAGAACCAGGGCGCACTGACCCGTCTGCTGCAGCTTCTGCAACCTTATCTGCCCCAGCGGAGCCACTAATGCCAACGCGTCTGTCGGTCGTCATGATCGCCAAAAACGCCGCCGAGCTGCTTCCGGATTGCCTGGCATCGGTTGCCTGGGCTGACGAGATAGTCATTCTTGACTCCGGAAGTACGGATAACACGGTGGATGTCGCCCGGGCAGCGGGCGCAAACGTCTTTGTCGACGCTGACTGGCAAGGCTACGGCATCCAGCGCCAGCGCGCGCAGGGGTATGCCACCGGTGATTACGTCCTGATGCTCGACACCGACGAACGCATCACGCCGGAGCTTCAGCAGGCCATTCAGGCGGTGATTTCCTCACCTCAACATGGCGCCGTATACAGCATTGCCCGCCGCAACTACTTCCTTGGCCGTTTTATGCGCCACAGCGGCTGGTATCCTGACCGCGTGATGCGCCTCTACGAGCGCGAGCGGTATCAGTACAACGACAATCTGGTGCATGAATCCCTGAGCTGCGATAGCGCCCAGGTCATTCCCCTGACAGGCGATTTGCTGCACCTGACCTGCCGTGATTTCGCGAGCTTCCAGCGTAAACAGCTCAACTATGCCACCGCATGGGCGCAGGAGCGTCACCAGCGCGGCAAGAAGGCCTCGCTGACGGGTATCTTCACCCACACGCTGGGCGCGTTCCTGAAAACGCTTCTGCTGCGTGGTGGCGTCCTGGACGGTAAGCAGGGCTGGTTACTCGCGGTAGTGAATGCCCAGTATACTTTCAACAAATACACCGAGCTGTGGGCGCTCTGCCGCGGCTACTCAGAGAAAACGTGAGCCATGAGCACAAAAGCGATTTATCCGGGTACCTTCGATCCGATCACCAACGGTCATCTTGATATCATCACCCGTGCGGCGTGCATGTTCGACAAGGTGATCCTGGCCATTGCCGCCAGCCCCAGCAAAAAGCCGATGTTTGACCTCAACGAGCGCGTACAGCTCGCCACCGATGCCATTTCGCACCTGCCGAATGTTGAGGTGGTCGGGTTTAGCGACCTGATGGCAAACTTCGCCCGCGCTCAGCAGGCCAATATTCTGATCCGTGGTTTACGCGCGGTAGCAGACTTCGAGTATGAGATGCAGCTGGCGCACATGAACCGCCACCTGATGCCGGAGCTGGAGAGCGTGTTCCTGATGCCCTCCAAAGAGTGGTCGTTTATCTCTTCCACGCTGGTAAAAGAGGTGGCGCGTCATCACGGCGACGTCACCCATTTCCTGCCAACTAACGTCCACCATGCACTGATGGAAAAGCTAAAGTAACCCTATTTCTGGCACTGACGGCAGTAGAACGTGGCGCGCTGGGCGTGCTTCGTGGCAATAACGGGCGTGCCGCAGACTCTGCACGGTTCGCCTTTACGGCCATATACCTGCAGCTCCTGGGCAAAATAGCCCGGCTTGCCGTCACTTTGCAGGAAGTCCTTCAACGTTGTCCCGCCCTGCTCAATCGAGCGAAGCAATACAGCTTTAATCACCCGAACCAGCAGCTCGCACTCCTGCGCCGACAGCGAAGAGGCCAGCCGATCGGGATGGATCCCGGCCGCAAACAGCGATTCGCTGGCGTAGATATTCCCCACGCCGACCACCAGCTTGTTATCCATCAGCCAGGGCTTAATTGGGCTTTTCTTCTTCGCACACTTCGCCTTGAGGTATTCCGCGTTAAACGCGTCTGAGAGCGGCTCCGGGCCCAGATGCGCGAGCACGTTGTGCCCTTCCAGCTCCTTCGTCCACAGCCACGCGCCAAAGCGCCGTGGGTCAGTGTAACGGAGCACTTTGCCGTTGCTCATCACCAGATCGACGTGGTCGTGCTTTTCCGCAGGCAGTTCTTCGGTAAGAATGCGCAGGCTCCCGGACATCCCCAGGTGGATAATAATCCAGCCGTCGGGCAGCTCCAGCAGCAGGTATTTCGCGCGACGCTGTACGCTAAGGACGGGTTTATCGCTCAGGGCATGGATCTCATCGGACACCGGCCAGCGCAGACGTCCATTGCGGACCACCGCGTGAAGAATCGTCGCGCCGACCAGATGGGGCTCAATGCCGCGACGGCTGGTTTCTACCTCAGGTAATTCAGGCATGGTTCCTCCGTTGAGATACAGAATGCAAAAAACCCCGCAGTTGCGGGGTTTTTCGATACAAGGAGACTAAAATTATTTGATTTTAGCTTCTTTGTACAGTACGTGCTGGCGTACAACTGGATCGAATTTTTTCAGTTCCAGTTTTTCCGGCTTAGTACGTTTGTTCTTCGTGGTGGTGTAGAAGTGACCTGTACCAGCAGAAGAAACCAGCTTGATTTTCTCGCGAATACCTTTAGCCATGATTTATTTCCTCTTTAAGTACTTAGTACTTTTCGCCACGGGCACGCAGTTCGGACAGAACTGTATCGATGCCTTTCTTATCGATTACACGCATACCTTTAGCAGATACGCGCAGGGTGACAAAACGCTTCTCGCTCTCAACCCAGAAACGGTGAGAGTGCAGGTTCGGCAGGAAACGGCGTTTAGTCGCGTTCAGTGCGTGGGAACGGTTGTTACCGGTCACCGGACGCTTGCCAGTAACTTGGCAGACTCGGGACATGTCTATTCTCCAAAAATCAAATTAGCTCGAGCTTCGTATGGGGTATCGGCGCCTCGTCAGGCTTTACAGCCCGGTCATCGCATAGTTCTAAGTGAACTCTCGATTGCCAGGCCCAAATGCCAAACCCGAGATTCTCAAAGGTGGCGTAGTATACGCTGACTCGGCGGTGTGCTCAAGTCCCGAACAGACAAAGATCCCGATGGATCGCGAGAAATAGCCTAAATCCAGCCATGTTCTGCGAAAGAAATGTACTCACCGCGGCCAATTATCAGATGGTCCAGCACACGAATGTCCATGAATTGACAGCATTTGATAATGCGTTCGGTGATTTCTTTGTCCGCTCTGCTCGGTTCTGCACAGCCAGAGGGGTGATTATGCGCGAGGATCACGCCCGCTGCATTCACTTTTATCGCTTCCCGCACAATTTCACGCGGATGCACCTCAACGTGGCTCAACGTGCCCGCAAAGAGACAGCTATGTTTCAGCACCCGATTTCTGTTATCGACAAAGATCACCATAAAGATCTCGCGTTCAATATCGGTTAACTGGCTTTGCAGGAATTCGCGCGTCATTTCTGGCGTCAGGATCGGATCTTCCTTCTCCATGCGGACATTGTAAAAACGGCGGGCAAGTTCAGCAATGCCCCTCAGCTGGGCATATTTCGCAACGCCAATCCCCTCAACGTGCTTAAACTGCGCCAGATCGGCGGTCAGTAAACCGTACAGCGAACCGAAATGTGCTATCAGCTCTTTTGCCAGCGTAAATACCGTTTTTCCGGGCGTTCCGGTACGTAAAAAGAGCGCTAACAGTTCATCGTCTTTTAACAGGGTGACGCCATAGCGCAGCAGTTTTTCGCGCGGCAGCAGCTCCTCATCCTCTTCTTCCATGCTCTTTCTCCCCTTTTTAACCTCATGCTGCCACAGGCCAATCCGTCGCTCGACGGCCACGTTGCGTTCTTGCGTAGCGCCTCGCAAAGTGGTCGAAGGACAAAATCACTCCACTTTGGGGATTGTGATAAAATGCCCGCTCTCTGGTGAAACCCAACAGGAAAGAATCATGATGAGCCTGGCCGGTAAAAAAATCGTTCTTGGCGTGAGCGGAGGTATTGCCGCCTATAAAGCGCCGGAGCTGGTGCGTCGTCTGCGCGAGCGCGGAGCTGACGTGCGGGTCGCGATAACCGAAGGCGGTAAAGCCTTTATCACTCCCCTGAGCCTGCAGGCCGTTTCAGGATACCCGGTATCTGACAGCCTGCTCGATCCGGCCGCCGAAGCCGCGATGGGCCATATTGAGCTGGGTAAATGGGCAGACCTGGTTATCCTCGCCCCCGCCACGGCTGATTTAATCGCTCGGGTGGCGGCCGGTATGGCAAACGATCTGGTCTCCACCATTTGTCTGGCCACGCCTGCGCCTGTTGCCGTCGTTCCTGCCATGAACCAGCAGATGTACCGTAACGCGGCCACTCAGCACAATCTGGAGACGCTGGCCTCACGCGGCCTGCTTATCTGGGGTCCGGACAGCGGCAGCCAGGCCTGCGGCGACGTTGGCCCGGGTCGCATGCTTGATCCGCTGACGATTGTTGATATGGCCGCAGCCCATTTTTCGCCTGTCAACGATCTGCAACATCTCAACATCATGATTACCGCGGGCCCTACGCGCGAGCCGCTGGACCCGGTGCGCTATATCACCAATCACAGCTCCGGCAAAATGGGCTTTGCGATTGCCGCCGCCGCCGCAAGGCGTGGCGCGAACGTCACGCTGGTGAGCGGCCCGGTATCGCTGCCTACCCCTGCGTTTGTGAAGCGAATCGACGTCACCACCGCGCTGGAGATGGAAGCCGCCGTGCAGGCACATGCGCAAAGCCAGCAGATTTTTATCGGCTGTGCGGCCGTCGCAGACTATCGTGCCGAAACGATCGCCGAGGCTAAAATTAAAAAGCAAGGCGATGAATTAACACTGAAAATGGTGAAAAACCCGGACATTGTTGCCGGTGTCGCCGCACTAAAAAGCCATCGTCCATACGTTGTTGGGTTTGCCGCAGAAACGAATAATGTGGAAGAATATGCCCGGCAAAAACGTACCCGCAAAAACCTCGATTTGATTTGCGCGAACGACGTATCGCTGGCCACACAAGGATTTAACAGCGACAGCAACGCACTGCACCTTTTCTGGCAGGATGGAGATAAAGTCTTACCGCTTGAGCGCAAGGAACTCCTGGGCCAACAATTACTGGACGAGATCGTTACCCGTTATGATGAAAAAAATCGACGTTAAGATTCTGGACCCGCGTGTTGGCGAGCAATTCCCGCTGCCAACCTATGCCACCTCCGGCTCTGCTGGTCTTGACCTGCGCGCCTGTCTCGATGACGCCGTAGAACTGGCTCCGGGTGCCACTACCCTGGTTCCAACTGGCCTGGCAATTCACATTGCTGACCCGTCTCTGGCAGCAGTGATCCTGCCGCGTTCTGGTCTGGGCCATAAGCACGGCGTTGTGCTGGGTAACCTGGTGGGCCTGATCGACTCCGACTACCAGGGTCAACTGATGGTTTCCGTCTGGAACCGCGGCCAGGACAGCTTCACCATTGAACCGGGCGAGCGTATCGCACAAATGGTCTTTGTACCGGTGGTACAGGCAGAATTTAACCTGGTGGCAGACTTTGACGCCACCGACCGTGGCGAAGGCGGCTTCGGCCATTCCGGGCGCAAATAACGGCCCGAAAGACACGTATCTCACAGCGTCATAATGCAATAACAAACCGCAAACGCCCGTTTGCGGTCGCTGTGTGGATGCCAGCCTGGCAAGTGCTTATTTTCAGGGGTATTTTGTAACATGGCAGAAAAACAAACCGCGAAAAGGAATCGTCGCGAAGAAATACTTCAATCTCTGGCTCTGATGCTTGAATCCAGCGATGGCAGTCAACGCATCACCACCGCTAAACTGGCCGCCTCTGTAGGCGTGTCTGAGGCGGCGCTGTACCGTCATTTCCCGAGCAAGACCCGGATGTTCGACAGCCTGATCGAGTTTATTGAAGACAGCCTGATTACGCGCATCAACCTGATTCTGAAAGACGAAAAAGACACCACCGCGCGTTTGCGTCTGATTGTGCTGTTAATCCTGGGCTTCGGTGAACGCAATCCGGGCTTAACCCGCATTCTCACCGGCCACGCGCTGATGTTTGAACAGGACAGACTGCAGGGCCGCATTAACCAGCTTTTCGAGCGTATTGAAGCGCAGCTGCGCCAGGTACTGCGCGAAAAGAAAATGCGTGAAGGCGAAGGTTACACCATCGATGAGACGCTGCTGGCGAGCCAGATACTGGCGTTTTGTGAAGGGATGCTCTCCCGCTTTGTGCGTAGCGAATTCAAATACCGTCCAACGGACGATTTTGACGCCCGCTGGCCGTTAGTGGCTGCTCAGTTGCAGTAATCCGTAAGCCCGGTAAGCGTAGCGCCACCGGGCGATTTAATTACACCCCGAACTCTTCGCGATACGCTTTTACCGCTGCCAGATGGTCCGCCATCTCAGGCTTCTCTTCCAGATACGCAATCAGATCTTTCAGGGTAATAATCGACGTCACTTTACAGCTGTAATCGCGTTCGACTTCCTGAATAGCGGAAATTTCACCGCGACCACGCTCCTGACGATCCAGAGAAATCAGCACGCCAGCAAGCGTCGCACCGTTGGCCTGAATAATCTCCATCGATTCACGGATCGCCGTACCCGCAGTAATCACGTCATCGACCAGCATGACGCGGCCCTGCAGCGCGCTGCCGACCAGATTCCCGCCTTCACCATGTGTTTTAGCTTCTTTGCGGTTAAAGCAGTACGGCACGTCGCGGTCATGGTGTTCCGCCAGCGCCACCGCGGTGGTGGTCGCAATTGGAATGCCTTTATAGGCCGGGCCAAACAGCAGGTCAAAATCAATCCCGGAATCCACCAGCGCTTCGGCATAGAAACGGCCTAACAGTGCCAGATCGCGCCCGGTATTAAACAGCCCGGCGTTGAAGAAATAGGGACTCTTACGCCCGGATTTCAGCGTAAATTCGCCAAACTTAAGTACCTGCTTGTTAAGCGCAAACTCAATAAACTGGCGCTGATACGATTTCATGGATTTGCTCCTTTGGTTTTTCTGTCTTACAGGCAAAAAAAAGGCGACTCATTGGTCGCCTTTAAAATCAATTTTCTAACGCCGCTTTCTGCGTCGTTACAATAGACTCGATTCCCCCTCGGGCCAACGCCAGCAGGGAGAGAAGCTCTTCGTGGGTGAACGGCTCGCCTTCCGCCGTGCCCTGTACTTCAATGATGCGACCATCTTCGGTCATCACCACGTTCATGTCGGTTTCGGCTGCGGAATCTTCAACGTATTCCAGATCGCAAAGCGCTTCGCCGTTAACGATACCTACAGAAACCGCCGCAACCATGCCTTTCATTGGGTTGGTTTTCAGCTTACCGGCCGCAACCAGCTTGTTCAGGGCATCCGCCAGCGCCACGCAGGCACCGGTAATCGACGCCGTACGCGTACCGCCGTCTGCCTGAATCACGTCGCAGTCCAGCGTGATGGTGAATTCACCAAGGATTTTCAGGTCAACGGCGGCGCGCAGCGCACGCGCGATCAGACGCTGAATCTCCATGGTACGGCCGCCCTGCTTACCCTTTGCCGCTTCACGAGCATTACGGGTATGGGTCGCACGCGGCAGCATGCCGTATTCTGCGGTGATCCAGCCCTGGCCCTGACCTTTCAGGAAGCGCGGAACGCCTTCTTCGATGGAGGCGGTGCATAGCACTTTAGTGTCACCAAACTCAACCAGCACGGAGCCTTCAGCGTGTTTTGTATAGTTACGGGTCAGGGTGACGGGACGCACCTGGTTGGCGCTACGACCTGATGGACGCATGATGGATTCTCCGGCTTGAAACGAATGTGGCTGCGCATTATACGGATAAAGGACGCTTATTCCTATCCTGAGAAGCCCCCGAAAGCTATAATCCCCCCATCTCTCCTTTAAAAACGGGAATGTCTATGATCCGCAGTATGACCGCCTACGCCCGGCGTGAAATCAAGGGTAGCTGGGGCAGCGCCACATGGGAAATGCGCTCGGTAAACCAGCGTTACCTGGAAACGTATTTCCGTATGCCGGAGCAGTTCCGCAGCCTTGAGCCTGTTGTACGTGAACGTATCCGTACGCGTCTGACGCGCGGGAAAGTGGAATGTAACCTGCGCTTTGAGCCTGATGCCAGCGCACAGGGCGAGCTCATCCTCAACGAAAAACTGGCGAAACAGCTCGTGAATGCGGCGAACTGGGTCAAAATGCAGAGCGATGAAGGCGAAATTAACCCGGTTGATATTCTGCGCTGGCCTGGCGTCATGGCGGCCGGCGAGCAGGATCTGGACGCCATTGCCGCTGAAATCCTGGCAGCCCTCGACGGCACGCTGGACGACTTTATCGTTGCCCGCGAAACCGAAGGCCAGGCGCTGAAAGCGATGATTGAGCAGCGCCTTGAAGGCGTGAGCACCGAAGTAGCGAAAGTCCGCACCCATATGCCAGAAGTGCTGCAATGGCAGCGCGAGCGCCTTGTCGCCAAACTGGAAGAAGCGGAAGTTCAGCTGGAAAACACCCGTCTGGAACAAGAGCTGGTGCTGATGGCGCAGCGTATTGATGTCGCTGAAGAGCTGGACCGTCTGGAAGCGCACGTTAAAGAAACCTACAACATTCTGAAGAAGAAAGAAGCTGTGGGCCGCCGTCTGGACTTTATGATGCAGGAGTTCAACCGCGAGTCGAACACCCTGGCGTCTAAATCGATCAATGCAGAAGTGACGAATTCAGCGATTGAGCTGAAAGTGCTGATTGAACAGATGCGCGAGCAGATCCAGAACATTGAGTAATGCCTTTCGGGTGGTGTCGAATGCACCACCCATTACTATTTCTAATCCATTTCAACGCCCATTTTGTCGCTTTACCGCCTTTCATAAAGCTTTCTCTATAGAGCTTGATAAAAATTTATAGGGCAAACTGGCTCGCCTTAGAAAATCTCAATCGTGATCTTGCGCACAAATCGCTAACCTCCCCGCGTTCACACCGGAGGGTATATGCTGCTTCACATCCTTTATCTCATTGGCATCACCGCAGAAGCCATGACCGGCGCACTTGCCGCCGGACGTCGCCGTATGGATACCTTCGGCGTGATCATTATTGCTACGGCGACCGCGCTGGGTGGCGGTTCCGTGCGCGATATTCTGCTTGGCCATTACCCGCTCGGCTGGGTTAAACACCCTGAATACGTGATTATCGTGGCAACGGCCGCCGTGTTAACCACCATAGTGGCGCCCGTTATGCCCCATCTTCGCCGCCTGTTCCTGGTGCTTGATGCGCTGGGGCTGATTGTCTTTTCGATCATCGGCGCGCAAATCGCGCTCGATATGGGGGAAGGACCGGTTATCGCCACCATCGCCGCCGTGGTCACGGGCGTATTCGGCGGTGTGCTGCGCGATATGTTCTGCAAACGCATCCCCCTGGTCTTTCAAAAAGAGCTGTATGCCGGCATCTCCTTTGCGGCAGCAGTACTTTATATCGCTCTGCAGCATTGCGTTTCAAACCATGATGTGGTGGTCATCTCGACGCTGCTGTTTGGCTTTACGGCCCGCATGCTGGCGCTGCGTCTGAAGCTCGGGCTGCCCGTTTTTCATTACAAACACAGCGCCCACTAGCTTCAGAACCCGTTGATGTGCTGTTCAGCGAGCCATTTCGCCAGCACATCAATCTGAGGCGCGTGAATCCAGTTAACGATTTGTCGTGCTTTCTCCTCTCCTGTTCCCGGCAGGGTCTGCCAGTCCTTTGCGTTGCGCCCGCTCATCTTCTGCCACGATATGTCTCCCATCGCCTTCAGCGAAGCCTGGGTCAATGGCACACCCATTGCCATGAGCCAGCGGATAAACGGCTTCTCGCGCACCAGATTAAATCGGTGCCAGAGCGCCAGCCCGCGTGCTGAGGAAAAACCCGGTGTAGCCTGCAGCTGCGCCTGCGTTAATAACAGCCATGAAAAGAGATGTTCAAAATGATGCGCCTGCCAGAGGGTCCGCCAGCCTGACTCGCCTACTCCTTCAATATCGAATACCTGCTTTGAACTGAGCCAGGTTAGCCGGGCAAAGAACTGCTCCATACACTCCGGCGAAGCATAGAAGCAGCTAAGAGCATGATAGCGCGAGACTGGTGGCTCTGGTTTATGTCTGTCCGTTCCGCGCCAGAGCACCTTATCAAACCGGGGGATACCCTGCCCGGCCAGGCTGATTTGTATCTGATCCCCTGGAGCAATATCCAGACTCTGCCAGCGCCCAACCGAGCCCAGACTCACCCGCTGCACCTGTTTATCATCCAGTTGCACGGGCTCCAGCGCTGCTACAACGGAAATTTTGCCCGTGCGCCCCACGGAAAAATGAATATCACTCACCTCAGCGACCTGAGCTGCGGGAGGATATTTCCACGCGACAACCCAGTGGCCTTCTCCCGGTAACCACTCTTCGCCCGCAGGTTCGTCCTCCGAACGCACCACAATGCCATCCGTGGCAAAAGGTAATGCGGTCACGTGCCAGGCCGCGCGCTGCTTCTCGACGGCATCGACAGAATCGGCGGGTAGCGTGTACCGTGCCGACAGCGTAAAACCAGCCTGAGACAGTTCAGCTAAAGAGGTACGCATATCTTTCGGTCCGTCTGGCCAGGCCCAGATGAATACGCCGATCTTGCTCAATAGCGAGTTATCCTTTTGCCGCATCATCGCCCCCGCCACCTTTGCGCGAGCGTTCATTCCGCCCAACTGGCTCTGAATGTGGTTGTCGCGTAACCAGAAAAGCTCGCCCTGCAAGACGCTATTCGCCAGCGCGCCGGTGAGATTTTGCGGAACCGACGGGATTAAACGTACCTTATCGGTCCAGTCTTCCCCTTTCAGGCCATCACCGCGACTGATGGCCTGGACTAACTTTCCGTCACGATAGACCAGCGTCACCGCCACACCGTCAACTTTCGGCTGCAGCCACAGATGCTGTCGGGCACGCATCCACTGCCTCAGTTCCTCTTTGCTTGCCACCTTATGCACGCCCGTGTGGGCAACGGGATGTTTTACGCTTCCCGTCAGCGCCGGGAGTTTCTCTTCTGAAGGCTCACTGCCAAAACAGCGCTGCCACTGCGTTAACCGCCCATGAAGCTGGTCGTAAGCCTCGTCGCTGATTTCACTCACGCCCTGCTTCCAGTAAGCCTCATCCCAGCCTTTGATTTGGGCGCTTAACGACGCCATCTCTTTTTCTGCTTTTGCCTGCGACCACACCGGACACACCGCCGCGCCATAGCTACACCACAACAGCATTAACCCGCTTATCCATCGCCACATCGCTACCCCTCCTTTTCATTGCAGGAGATATACCCGGATGCCTGAAACAACGCTAACGGCAACATTTCACAATGCGAGACGCTATCCGGTGTTTCTTTTGGTTGCTGAAAAACACAGATAAAACCTGAAAACGGCACGCAAAATTCAATAATCCAGGGGAAAAAGTGTGACAAAGGCTACGTCACACGGCGGTGACGTGTATAATAAGCCCGTATGTAGGACTTCTTCGTTAACACATACAAAAGACTCTCATGGCTCAAGGCACGCTTTATATTGTTTCTGCCCCTAGTGGCGCGGGTAAATCCAGCCTTATTCAGGCACTGTTAAAAACCCAACCGTTGTACGACACACAGGTTTCTGTTTCTCACACCACGCGAGCGCCGCGTCCGGGTGAAGTGCACGGTGAACACTATTTCTTTGTGGATCACGACGAATTCAGAGCGATGATCGGCAGAGACGCGTTTCTTGAACACGCTGAAGTATTCGGTAATTACTACGGTACCTCGCGTGAAACCATTGAGCAGGTTCTGGCCACGGGCGTGAATGTGTTCCTGGATATCGACTGGCAGGGCGCACAGCAAATTCGTAAGAAAATGCCTGACTCGCGCAGTATCTTTATTTTACCGCCATCGAAAGATGAGCTGGATCGCCGCCTGCGTGGTCGCGGTCAGGACAGCGAAGAAGTGATCGCAAAGCGTATGGAACAGGCTGTTGCAGAAATGAGCCATTACGCGGAATATGATTACCTTATTGTGAATGATGATTTTGATGCCGCGCTAAGCGATCTCAAAACCATTCTTCGTGCAGAACGTCTGCGTATGAGCCGCCAGAAGCAGCGACATGACGCATTAATCACCAAACTGTTGGCAGACTGAACCCACTTTCAGTATCATGCCCAGTCATTTCTTCACCTGTGGAGCATTTTAAGTATGGCACGCGTAACTGTTCAGGACGCTGTAGAGAAAATTGGTAACCGTTTTGACCTGGTGCTGGTCGCCGCGCGTCGCGCTCGTCAGATGCAGGTAGGCGGTAAAGATCCGCTGGTACCGGAAGAAAACGATAAAACCACCGTTATTGCACTTCGCGAAATCGAAGAAGGTCTGATCAACAACCAGATCCTCGACGTGCGTGAGCGCCAGGAGCAGCAAGAGCAGGAAGCCGCAGAACTGCAGGCCGTAACCGCTATTGCTGAAGGTCGTCGTTAATTAAACCTGCGGGTCGCCCTTGTATCTGTTTGAAAGCCTGAATCAACTGATTCAAACCTACCTGCCTGAAGACCAGATTAAGCGTCTTCAGCAGGCGTATCTCGTTGCACGTGACGCTCACGAGGGCCAGACACGTTCAAGCGGTGAACCCTATATCACGCACCCGGTAGCGGTGGCCTGTATTCTGGCCGAGATGAAACTCGACTACGAAACGCTGATGGCCGCTCTGCTGCACGACGTGATCGAAGATACCCCAGCCACTTATCAGGACATGGAACAGTTGTTTGGCAAAAGCGTTGCCGAACTGGTGGAAGGGGTCTCTAAGCTTGATAAGCTGAATTTCCGCGACAAGAAAGAGGCGCAAGCCGAAAACTTCCGCAAGATGATTATGGCGATGGTGCAGGATATCCGCGTCATTCTCATCAAACTCGCTGACCGTACCCACAACATGCGCACGCTGGGCTCACTTCGCCCGGATAAACGTCGCCGCATTGCCCGTGAAACCCTCGAAATCTACAGTCCGCTGGCGCACCGTTTAGGTATTCACCACATTAAAACCGAGCTGGAAGAGTTGGGTTTTGAAGCGTTGTACCCGAACCGCTATCGCGTGATTAAAGAGGTGGTGAAAGCCGCACGCGGTAACCGTAAAGAGATGATTCAAAAAATCCTCTCGGAAATTGAAGGGCGCTTACAGGAAGCGGGAATCCCGTGCCGCGTCAGCGGTCGCGAGAAACATTTGTACTCCATCTACTGCAAAATGGTGCTCAAGGAGCAGCGTTTTCACTCGATCATGGACATCTACGCCTTCCGCGTGATCGTCCACGATTCGGACACCTGCTATCGCGTGCTGGGGCAGATGCACAGCCTCTACAAACCGCGTCCGGGGCGCATGAAAGATTACATCGCCATTCCAAAAGCGAACGGCTATCAATCTTTGCACACCTCGATGATCGGGCCACACGGTGTGCCTGTTGAGGTGCAGATCCGCACCGAAGACATGGACCAGATGGCAGAGATGGGTGTTGCCGCACACTGGGCGTATAAAGAGCACGGTGGAGAAAGCAGTACAACCGCCCAAATCCGCGCCCAGCGCTGGATGCAAAGCCTGCTGGAGCTTCAACAGAGTGCGGGCAGCTCGTTTGAATTTATCGAGAGCGTTAAATCCGATCTCTTCCCGGATGAGATTTACGTTTTCACCCCAGAAGGTCGAATTGTCGAACTGCCTGCGGGCGCCACGCCGGTCGACTTCGCTTACGCCGTGCACACCGATATCGGGCATGCCTGCGTCGGCGCGCGTGTCGACAGACAGCCTTATCCGCTGTCTCAGCCGCTCTCCAGCGGCCAGACGGTAGAAATTATTACCGCGCCGGGCGCACGTCCGAATGCGGCCTGGCTGAACTTTGTCGTGAGCTCCAAAGCACGCGCCAAAATTCGCCAGCTGCTGAAAAACCTCAAGCGCGATGATTCCGTCAGCCTGGGGCGTCGTCTGCTCAACCACGCGTTGGGCGGCAGCCGTAAGCTGGCTGAAATTCCGCAGGAGAACGTCCAGCGTGAGCTGGAGCGCATGAAGCTCGCGTCACTTGACGACCTGCTGGCAGAGATTGGCCTCGGCAACGCCATGAGCGTGGTGGTGGCGAAGAACCTGCAGCAAGGCGACACGACAGCGGTGCCTGCAACCACGCAAAGCCATGGACACCTGCCGATTAAAGGCGCGGACGGGGTGCTGATCACCTTCGCAAAATGTTGCCGTCCAATACCTGGCGACCCGATTATTGCGCACGTCAGCCCGGGTAAAGGGCTGGTTATCCACCACGAGTCCTGTCGTAACATTCGCGGCTACCAGAAAGAAGCCGAGAAGTTTATGGCAGTCGAGTGGGATAAAGAGACGGCGCAGGAATTTATCACCGAAATTAAGGTGGATATGTTCAACCATCAGGGTGCCCTGGCGAACCTGACGGCAGCGATCAACACGGCTTCTTCCAACATTCAGAGCCTGAATACGGAAGAAAAAGATGGCCGCGTGTACAGCGCCTTTATTCGTCTGACCGCCCGCGACCGCGTGCATCTGGCGAATATTATGCGCAAGATCCGCGTCATGCCGGATGTGATTAAAGTCACCCGAAACCGAAACTAGGTTTATGAATTCACAACGTTATGCACGTATCTGCGAAATGCTCGCCAGGCGTCAGCCTGACCTGACGGTCTGCATGGAGCAGGTGCATAAACCTCATAACGTCTCTGCTATCGTTCGTACCGCAGATGCCGTCGGTGTGCATGAAGTGCACGCCGTCTGGCCGGACGGCCGTATGCGCAATACGGTCTCGGCGGCGGCAGGCAGCAACAGCTGGGTGTCTGTCAAAAATCATCACACCATTGGCGAAGCCGTATCGCACCTGAAAGGGCGCGGGATGCAGATCCTCGCCACTAACCTGTCCGCTAAAGCCGTAGATTTCCGCGAGATCGACTACACCCGCCCGACCTGCATTTTGATGGGTCAGGAGAAAACCGGGATCACCCAGGAAGCGCTGGATCTGGCGGATCGTGACATCATCATTCCGATGATCGGCATGGTGCAGTCTTTGAACGTCTCCGTGGCGTCCGCACTCATTCTGTATGAAGCGCAGCGTCAGCGTCAGAACGCCGGGATGTACGAGCGCAGCAACAGCATGCTGCCGGAAGATGAGCAGCAGCGCCTGCTGTTTGAAGGTGGTTATCCGGTGCTGGCTCGCGTTGCGAAGCAGAAAAAATTGCCTTACCCCCACGTCAACGCGCAGGGCGAAATTGAAGCCGATGCCGAGTGGTGGGCCACCATGCAGTACGCCGGGTAAGCGATGAAAGGCCGCCTGCTGGATGCCATCCCGCTTAACAGCCTGACGGGCGTGGGCGCGGCGCAAAGCAATAAGCTGGCAAAAATTGGCCTGCACACCGTGCAGGATCTCCTGCTTCACCTCCCCCTGCGTTACGAAGACCGCACCCAGCTCTACAAGATTGGCGATCTTCTTCCCGCCATTTACGCCACCGTTGAAGGCGAAGTCCTGAACTGCAACATCACCTTCGGCGGACGCCGAATGATGACCTGCCAGATCAGCGACGGCACCGGCATTCTCACCATGCGTTTTTTCAACTTCAGTGCGGCGATGAAAAACAGCCTGGCGACGGGCCGCAGGGTGCTGGCCTATGGCGAAGCCAAACGCGGGAAATACGGCGCAGAGATGATCCACCCGGAGTACCGCGTGCAGGGCGATCTCAGCACGCCGGAAATGCAGGAGACGCTCACTCCGGTTTACCCAACGACCGAAGGCATCAAGCAGGCCACGCTGCGCAAGCTCACCGATCAGGCGCTGGAGCTGCTGGATACCTGCGCCATTACCGAGCTGCTGCCGCCCGAACTGGCCCAGGGCATGATGAGCCTGCCCGAGGCGCTGCGAACCCTGCACCGCCCGCCGCCAACGCTGCAGCTCAGCGATTTAGAAAGCGGCAAACACCCCGCACAACGGCGTCTTATCCTTGAGGAATTACTGGCACATAACCTGAGCATGCTGGCGCTTCGCGCGGGCGCGCAGCGTTTCCACGCTCAGCCGTTAAGCCAGAATGATGCGCTCAAAGATAAGCTGCTGGCCTCGCTGCCGTTTAAACCCACCGGCGCGCAGGCGCGCGTCACCGCCGAGATTGAACGCGATATGGCGCTCGACGTGCCGATGATGCGCCTGGTGCAAGGCGACGTGGGGTCAGGTAAAACGCTGGTTGCCGCGCTGGCGGCCCTGCGCGCGATTGCCCACGGTAAACAGGTGGCGCTAATGGCGCCGACCGAGCTGCTGGCTGAACAGCACGCCAACAATTTCCGCGCCTGGTTTGCGCCACTCGGGATTGAAGTGGGCTGGCTTGCCGGAAAGCAAAAAGGCAAAGCGCGCCTTGCGCAACAGGAGGCTATTGCCAGCGGGCAGGTGCAGATGATTGTCGGCACGCACGCCATCTTCCAGGAGCAGGTGCAGTTTAACGGTCTTGCGCTGGTGATTATCGACGAGCAGCACCGCTTCGGCGTGCATCAGCGTCTGGCGCTCTGGGAGAAAGGGCTGCAGCAGGGCTTCCACCCGCATCAGCTGATCATGACCGCCACGCCGATCCCGCGCACCCTGGCGATGACCGCCTACGCCGATCTGGATACTTCCACCATCGACGAACTGCCGCCGGGCCGTACCCCGGTCACCACGGTCGCTATTCCTGACACGCGCCGCAGCGATATCATCGACCGCGTGCGCAACGCCTGCACCCAGGAAGGGCGTCAGGCCTACTGGGTCTGTACGCTGATTGAAGAATCTGAACTGCTGGAGGCGCAGGCTGCCGAAGCAACGTGGGAAGAGCTTAAGCTGGCGCTGCCGGAGCTGAACGTCGGTCTGGTTCACGGACGCATGAAGCCCGCCGAAAAACAGGCGGTAATGCAGGCGTTCAAACAGGGTGATTTACATCTGCTGATCGCCACCACGGTGATCGAAGTCGGCGTGGACGTCCCGAATTCCAGCCTGATGATCATCGAAAACCCGGAGCGTCTCGGCCTTGCCCAGCTCCACCAGCTGCGCGGGCGCGTCGGCCGCGGCGCGGTTGCGTCCCACTGCGTACTGCTCTACAAAGCACCTCTTTCCAAAACGGCCCAGATGCGTCTTCAGGTGCTGCGCGACAGCAACGACGGTTTTGTGATTGCGCAAAAAGACCTGGAGATCCGCGGCCCGGGCGAACTGCTGGGCACGCGTCAGACGGGTAACGCGGAATTCAAGGTTGCGGATTTACTGCGCGATCAGGCCATGATCCCCGAGGTTCAGCGCCTCGCCCGCCATATTCATGAACGCTACCCCGAACAGGCGGCAGCGTTAATTGAGCGCTGGATGCCGGAAACCGAGCGTTATTCCAACGCCTGATGTCAGGCAAACATCGGCAGCATCAGGTACAGCTTGATCACCAGCGCGTTGACGATATCAATAAAGAAGGCGCCAACCATCGGGACCACCAGAAACGCCATGTGCGATGGCCCGAACCGTTCGGTGATCGCCTGCATGTTGGCGATAGCCGTTGGAGTGGCCCCCAGACCAAACCCGCAGTGACCCGCCGCCAGCACCGCCGCATCGTAGTTTTTGCCCATCATGCGCCAGGTCACGAACATGGCGTACAGCGCCATAAACAGCGCCTGCACCGCCAGTATCGCCACCATCGGTAGCGCCAGAGAGGCCAGCTCCCACAGCTTGAGGCTCATCAACGCCATCGCCAGGAACAGCGACAGGCAGACGTTGCCGAGCACCGATACCGCCCGTTCAAACACGCGATAGAAACCCATCAGCGCCAGACCGTTGCTCAGGATCACCCCGATAAACAGCACGCAGACAAAGGTCGGCAGTTCAAACGCGGAACCCGCCAGCCATTGCGCAACCACTTTGCCCACGGTCAGGCAGATGGCGATCATCGCGATAGTTTCAATCAGCACCAGCGAGGTGATGCTGCGGCCGACGTCCGGCTTTTCGAACGCGGTCGGCACCAGCTCATCGTCAGGCCTGCCGTTCGGCGTGGTGGAGTGCTTCACCAGATACCGCGCCACCGGGCCGCCAATCAGGCCACCCAGCACCAGGCCAAAGGTCGCACAGGCCATCGCCACTTCCGTCGCGTTTTCAAACCCGTAGCGCTCGATGAACAGCTTGCTCCACGCGGCCCCGGTTCCGTGACCGCCCGAAAGTGTAATCGACCCCGCCAGCAGACCCATCAGCGGATCCAGCCCCAGCAGCGTTGCCATGCCGATGCCAATCGCGTTTTGCATCAGCAGCAGCCCCACCACCACAATCAGGAATACGCCGAGCACCTTACCGCCCGAGCGCAGGCTCGCCAGGTTGGCGTTCAGGCCGATAGTGGCAAAGAAGGCCAGCATCAGCGGGTCTTTCAGGGACATATCAAAATCGATTTCCCAGCCCATGCTTTTTTTCAGTATCAGCAGGGCCAGCGCCACCAGCAGGCCACCGGCGACAGGTTCAGGAATGGTGTATTTCTTCAGAAGGGAAACGCTATGTACCAGCTTGCGACCAAGCAGAAGAACCAGCGTTGCGGCAACAAGGGTCGACAACGTATCGAGATGAATCATAAAAGGCTCCTGTAATGCGCGTGCTCCATACACACGCGGCGTTATCCTGGGCCGGTTTGCGCTCTTCATGAGCCTCCGGCGCAAAAAGTGTAATTTTTTTTCCCGATGCGTTGTAGAAAACCTGCTCACAGCAGCAGATTTTCTTCCCTTTTTTTGCTGGCAATCGTTTGCTTTTACCAGGTGGTCAGATAAAATGCCCGCTTTTCCACCGTGGGATTGCCGCCGATGTCCGTTAACACCATAGAGTCGCCTGATGCGCAACCGATTGCGCAGAAGCAAAATAGCGAACTGATTTACCGCCTTGAAGACCGCCCGCCGCTGCCGCAAACGCTTTTCGCCGCCTGCCAGCATCTTCTGGCGATGTTTGTTGCGGTGATCACCCCGGCGCTGCTGATTTGTCAGGCGCTCGGCTTACCGGCGCAGGACACGCAGCACATTATCAGCATGTCTCTCTTCGCCTCCGGCGTGGCCTCGATTATTCAAATTAAAGCGTGGGGTCCGGTGGGGTCAGGTTTATTGTCGATTCAGGGCACCAGCTTTAACTTCGTGGCACCGCTGATCATGGGCGGTACGGCGCTGAAAACCGGTGGTGCGGATGTCCCAACCATGATGGCGGCGCTGTTCGGCACTCTGATGCTGGCCAGCTGCACGGAGATGGTCATCTCCCGCGTTCTGCATCTGGCTCGCCGCGTCATTACCCCGCTGGTTTCCGGCGTGGTGGTGATGATTATCGGCCTGTCGCTGATTCAGGTGGGCCTGACTTCCATCGGCGGCGGTTATGCCGCAATGAACGACCACACCTTCGGCGCGCCGAAAAACCTGCTGCTGGCGGGTGTCGTGCTGGCGATCATTATTCTGCTTAACCGTCAGCGAAATCCTTACCTGCGCGTCGCCTCGCTGGTGATCGCCATGGCGGCGGGCTACCTGCTGGCGTGGGCGCTGGGCATGCTGCCGGAGAACACCGCGCCGACCAACAGCGCGCTGATCGTCGTTCCTACGCCGCTGTACTACGGACTGGGCATTGACTGGGGTCTGCTACTGCCGCTGATGCTGGTCTTTATGATCACCTCTCTGGAGACCATCGGTGACATCACCGCTACCTCGGACGTCTCCGAGCAGCCCGTTTCCGGCCCGCTGTACATGAAGCGCCTGAAAGGCGGCGTGCTGGCGAACGGCCTCAACTCGTTTGTCTCTGCGGTCTTCAACACCTTCCCGAACTCCTGCTTCGGTCAGAACAACGGCGTGATCCAGCTGACCGGCGTGGCCAGCCGCTACGTTGGCTTCGTGGTGGCACTGATGCTGATCGTCCTCGGCCTGTTCCCGGCGGTAAGCGGCTTTGTGCAGCACATTCCTGAGCCAGTGCTGGGCGGCGCGACGCTGGTGATGTTCGGCACTATCGCGGCCTCCGGCGTGCGTATTGTCTCCCGCGAGCCGCTGAACCGCCGCGCGATCATGATTATTGCCCTGTCGCTGGCCGTTGGTCTGGGTGTTTCCCAGCAGCCGCTGATCCTGCAGTTTGCGCCTGACTGGGTGAAAAACCTGCTCTCTTCCGGCATTGCCGCGGGCGGTATCACCGCTATCGTTCTGAACCTCGTTTTCCCGCCTGAAAAGAACTGATCCTCTTCACGGCAGGCAGTCAATGCCTGCCGTGACATCTAATTACACCATTCCCGCCTTGAGGATTGCGCATAAATCGTGCATAACTCCCTTATGTGCGTTGTGCGGGATGGAAGACCATGAAATTTATTGGAAAGCTCCTCATCTATCTTCTGGTAGCCCTGCTCATTGTGCTGCTGGCGTTCTACATTCTGCTCCAGACCCGCTGGGGCGCGTCTCAGGTCAGCAGCTGGGTGACGGTGAATACCGACTACGAACTCAGTTTCGACAAGATGAATCACCGCTTTTCGTCGCCTTCCCACATCATTCTGGAAAACGTCACCTTCGGTCGGGACGGTAAACCCGCCACGCTGGTAGCCAAAAAAGTCGATATCGGCCTGAGCAGCCGCCAGATAACCGATCCGCTGCATATGGACACCATCACCCTGTTCGACGGCACGCTGAATCTCTCGCCCCAGACGGCACCGCTGCCGTTCCAGGCGGATCGCCTGCAGCTGAACAATATGGCGTTTAACAGCCCGAATACCGAATGGGACCTGAGCGCGCAGAAGGTCACGGGCGGCGTCAGTCCGTGGCAGCCGGAAGCGGGCAACGTGCTGGGGAACAACGCGCAGATCCAGATGAGCGCGGGCTCGCTGACCCTGAACGGCGTACCGGCCACCAACGTGCTGATCGAGGGCCAGCTCAACGGCAAGGAAGTGGTGCTGAAAACGATTGGCGCCGATATGGCCCGTGGCTCACTCACCGGCTCCGCCCTGCGCAACGCCGACGGGAGCTGGATTATCGACACGATGCGCCTGAACGAGATCCGCCTGCAGAGCGATAAAACGCTGATGGCGTTCTTCGCGCCGCTGGCCACTATCCCCTCTCTACAGATTGGTCGTCTGGACGTAACCGACGCCCGGCTTCAGGGCCCGGACTGGGCGGTGACCGATCTCGATCTAAGCCTGCGCAACCTGACTCTCAGCAAAGGCGACTGGCAGAGCCAGGAAGGCCGGCTGTCCATGAATGCCAGCGAGTTTATCTACGGCTCGCTGCATCTTTTTGATCCGATCCTGAATGCGGAGTTTTCCCCGCAGGGCATGGCGCTGCGTCAGTTCACCTCCCGCTGGGAGGGCGGCATGGTGCGCACGTCCGGTAACTGGCTACGCGACGGTAAAGCGCTGGTGCTGGACGATGTCGCCATCGCCGGGCTGGAATACACCCTGCCGCAGAACTGGAAAACGTTGTGGATGGAGCCTCTGCCGGAATGGCTGAACAACGTGACGCTGCAAAAATTCGGCCTGAGCCGCAACCTGGTGATCGATATCGATCCGGCTTTCCCGTGGCAGATCACCTCTCTTGATGGCTATGGGGCTAACCTGCAGCTAGCGCAAGACCATAAGTGGGGCGTGTGGGGCGGCAGCGCCACGCTGAACGGCGCGGCGGCCACCTTTAACCGCGTGGACGTGCGCCGTCCGTCGCTGGCGCTGAATGCGAACGCCGCCACGGTGAACATTACCGACCTGAGCGCCTTTACCGAGAAAGGTATTCTGGAAGCCACGGCGACGGTTTCACAGCTGCCGCAGCGGCAGACCACGGTGAGCCTGAACGGGCGCGGCGTGCCGCTCAACGTGCTGCAGCAGTGGGGCTGGCCTGCGCTGCCGATTACGGGCGACGGCAATATTCAGCTCACCGCCAGCGGCAGCGTGCAGGCAAATGCCCCGCTGAAGCCAACGGTGAATGCGAAGCTGGGCGCGGTAAATATGGATAAACAGCAGGTGCAGCAGACTATGGCGGGTGGCGAGGTATCGACCACAAGGTAAATGCAAAACGGCAACCCTGTTGCCGTTTTTGATGTTTGTTCCCTCTCCCTGTGGGAGAGGGTCAGGGTGAGGGCATCAGACCGCACAATACCTTGCGGTTCAGAGGTGAACCACCACCTCATTCCCCTCGGCTTTCACCACTACACCCCACTCGCTGCCCGCATGTGAACCACCTTTTACGCCGCTCACCTTCTGTACGTTGCGCAAGCACACCGACCAGTTTTGCGCGTCTCCCGCGCCGGTAAAGGTCACGATATCTCCCCGACGTGACGCCTTCAGCGTAAACGCCACGGAGCCGTCCGCCGCAGGCACTTCGCTCACCGCCGTTGCGCCATCGTCCAGATTAAACAGCTGGAAGGCCGTCCCCGCGTTCCACGCGTAGTCCGGCTTCTGGTTGTTGTTGCCCAGCGCCAGCAGGGTGTTGTCGCGCACGTAGACCGGCAGGCTCATGAAATCGTGCTGCTGCTTATGCCAGCGGCTGCCCTGAATTTCGTCGTTGTGCCACAGGTGCGTCCAGCGGCCTTCCGGCAGATAGAACTGCACGTCGCCCGCCTCGGAGAACACCGGCGCGACCATCACCGCATCCCCCAGCATGTACTGGCGGTCGAGGTAATCGCACGCCGGATCGTCCGGGAACTCCAGCATCATCGCCCGCAGCATCGGCGTGCCGAACTCGCGCGCCAGCGCCGCCTGGCGATACAGATACGGCATCAGCTGACACTTCAACTGGGTGAAGTGGCGCACCACGTCGCAGGACTCGTCGTCGTACGCCCACGGCACGCGGTAGGATTTGCTGCCGTGCAGGCGGCTGTGGCTGGAGAACAGTCCGAACGCGCACCAGCGCTTGTAGACGTGCGCCGGTGCGGTATTTTCGAACCCGCCGATATCGTGGCTCCAGAAACCGAAGCCGGACAGGCCAATCGACAGCCCGCCGCGCAGGCTTTCGGCCATGGATTCATAGTTGGCGTAGCAGTCGCCGCCCCAGTGCACCGGGAACTGCTGCGCCCCGACGGACGCCGAGCGGGCAAACAGCACCGCCTCTTCTTCTCCCACCGTCTCTTTCAGCACGTTCCACACCAGCTCGTTATAGATGTAGGCGTAGTGGTTGTGCATTTTCTGCGGATCGGATCCGTCAAACCACTGCACGTCGGTCGGGATACGCTCGCCAAAGTCGGTCTTGAAGCAGTCGACGCCGATATCCACCAGGCCTTTCAGCCTGTCGGCATACCACCGGCACGCTTCCGGGTTGGTGAAGTCATAAATCGCCAGCCCCGGCTGCCATTTGTCCCACTGCCACAGGGAGCCGTCAGGGCGCCTGAGCAGGTAGCCCTTCTCTTTCAGCTCACGGAAGATCGGGGATTTCTGGCCGATGTACGGGTTAATCCACACGCAGACCTTCAGCCCTTTCTCCTTCAGGCGGCGGATCATCCCTTCCGGATCCGGGAAGGTCACCGGGTCCCACTCGAAGTCGCACCACTGGAAGGCCTTCATCCAGAAGCAGTCGAAGTGGAACACGTGCAGCGGCAGGTCGCGCTCGGCCATGCCGTCGATAAAGCTGTTTACCGTCGCTTCGTCGTAGTTGGTGGTGAACGAGGTGGTGAGCCACAGGCCGAACGACCAGGCAGGCGGCAGCGCCGGACGCCCGGTGAACCGCGTATAGCGGTTCAGCACCTCTTTCGGCGTCGGGCCGTCGATCACGAAGTACTCGAGATATTCCCCTTCCACGCTGAACTGCACTTTGGAGACCTTCTCCGAGCCGACTTCAAACGAGACGTTTTCCGGATGATTCACCAGCACGCCGTAGCCACGGTTGGTCAGGTAGAACGGGATGTTTTTGTAGGACTGCTCGGTGCTGGTGCCGCCGTCGCGGTTCCAGGTTTCGACCGTCTGGCCGTTGCGCACCAGGGCGGTAAAGCGCTCGCCCAGACCGTAGACCGTTTCCCCCACGCCCAGATCCAGACGTTCGAATACGTAATTGCGGTCGGCGTTGGTATCCTGCACGTAGCCGTTGTTTTTCAGCTGGCTGCCGGTGATGCGCTGTCCGTCGCGCAGGAAATCCAGCGCCCAAAACTCGCCTTTGGTGACGCGCACGCTGACGCTGCCGCTTTTCAGCTCGGCAAACCCGGCGTTGTTTTCAATCTCTACCCTCACGTCTTTAAGAACGTTAAGCGGATAGTGCGGGCCGTTGTTCAGCGCGCCCTGGAAATGCTCAATGCGCACCCCGACAATCCCTTCCTGCGGGGAAAACAGGCGCACCGTGAACATCAACGTGTCGAGCTGCCAGGTGCGTTCGCGCACGTCGCGCGGCGCAACAAACACCATCAGGTCGTTGCCCTGCTGCTCCACGTCGAACACCTGAACCGGATACGTCACGTTCAGGCCCGGTTGAATAAGCCAGTTTCCATCACTGATTTTCATGCTTTCGTCCTCTTAGTTCTGCAATTCTTTGCTGACCGGCAGGTTTTCAAACTCCTGCTGATTGCGGCGCGCGCCCTGCGCCAGCTCGCCCAGGATTTTGGTCAGGAAGGGGGTTTTCAGCGTGTAGTAGCGTTTGGCGATAATGGCGCTCAGCACGTAGCAGGCCGCCGGGGCCAGTGTAAACAGGCCGATGATGATACTGATGGTCGCGCTGTTCTGGGTTTTGGCTGCCGCGTCGTAGCCGCCGCCTGCCAGCATCCAGCCGATCATCGCCCCGCCCAGCGCCAGGCCGAGCTTCAGCACGAACAGCGTGCCCGCAAAGCTGATGCCGGTCAGGCGCTTGCCGTTGGTCCATTCGCCGTAGTCGACGGTATCGGACATCATCACCCACTGGATCGGCGTCACCAGCTGGTGTAGCACGCCGATGACGAAGATAAAGGCGAACATCAGCACGGTGGCGTGCATCGGCACGAAGAACATCGCCACGCTGACCACCGCCAGCGCGGCGTTGGTCCACCAGAAGATGCTGACCTTGCACTTCCAGTCGGTGAGCGGTTTCGCCAGCGCGGAGCCGATCAGGTTGCCGACGCAGTAGGTGGTGAGGAAGGCGACGAACACCTCCGGCGAGCCCATGATCCAGGTGCAGTAGTACATCATCGCCCCGCCGCGCACGCAGACGGCGAGGATGTTGAGGATGGTGAGCACGCCGACGATGCGCCACTGATCGTTGTGCCAGATGTCGCGCAGATCTTCACGCATGGAGGTGGTGCTCGGCGGAACCTGGATGCGCTCTTTGGTGGTAAAGAAGCAGAACGCCAGCATCAGGAACGCGACCACCGACAGCACGGCGATCCCGCCCTGGAAGCCGAACGCCTTGTCGTCGCCGCCAATCAGGTTCACCAGCGGCATCATCAGCACCGTGGAGAGCATGCCGCCCGCCGTCGCCAGCACAAAGCGCCAGGACTGAAGGGAGATACGCTGCGTCGGGTCGTTGGTGATCACGCCGCCGAGCGCGCAGTAGGGAATATTGACCACGGTATAGAGAAGGGTCAGCAGGGTGTAGGTAACAGCGGCGTAAACCATTTTGCCGTTGAGGCTGAGATCCGGCGTGGTGTAGGCCAGGACGCAGACGATGCCGAACGGGATGGCGCCGAACAGGATCCACGGACGGAACTTTCCCCACCGGCTGCGGGTGCGGTCGGCAATCAGCCCCATGCACGGGTCGGAGATCGCATCCAGCGCGCGGGCCAGCAGGAACATGGTGCCGACAAACCCGGCGGGAATGCCGAAAATATCGGTGTAGAAAAACATCATATAAAGCATTACGTTATCAAAAATGATGTGGCTGGCGGCATCTCCCATGCCGTAGCCAATCTTCTCTTTTACTGACAATACTTCGCTCATTTTTTTTATCCTTCACGCTGTAGGGGGCGCTGAGACCGGTTGCATTGGTTTTAAACCATTGTTTCAAAGTCAGGTATTGCGTTTTCTGGTTAGCAGATTACGTTTCTTGTTTTTTGTGATCGCGGTAAATACTGGAGAGCACGAAAGGCTAACCTGAGGATTTTCTTAGGAATTAACTGAAACAGGGGGGTACAGGTCAAAAGAGAGGTGAAAAAAGTGTGTCGGGGTATGTGGTAAATGCCTGAAAGTAGCTATAATGCGCCCCGCCTCCATGTAGCAATGCAGGCGCGGAAGATCGTCATCTCCGGTGAGGTGGCTGGACTTCAAATCCAGTTGGGGACGCCAGCGTTCCCGGGCAGGTTCGACTCCTGTGATCTTCCGCCAAAAATGCCATCCACTTTAATAAAAACTTTATTAATAAATAAATTCCCACATTCCAGTCACCTTATGTGAACATGATCACTTATTCATTTAAATATTGAGTGTTATTCTCTCACCGATTTCAAAAATATCGCCAAGGGAAGCTGTAATGGAATGGATTATAGGCACTATAATTTTAATGGTCATTATTGGTGCTATATTTAAGCCCAGAAAGTGTGATATCTGTCATAATCCCTTTAAGAAGAAATACTACACATGGGAAATTGAAGGGAAGAAACAACATTTATGTCCCAATTGTAATGGAAAAATGCAACGACGGATAAGTTCGCAAAAATTTAAAAGCAGATTCGGTTAAAATGGCTGATTCATTTTAAGTATATAATTGATAATTATAACATTATCATCAATGATAAGTTTGGAACATATATTCCGAATTTATCATTTATTTCATCGTCAACACTACCTATAAAGCTTTGATAACTACTCATTCAAAGCCTAAGCCTATACGCCTCTTTTAACCACTTACTACAATTTCCCTTCCCCGCAGCCTTCTCAATCTTTTCCAAAAGCTCATCCTCGAACCGGATGTTATTCATCGTGCTTTTTGTGCGGTCAAAATTTGGTTTCTTTTTCTTGAGACGTAATCCAATCTCCGGCAGCCATTGCCGCTCTGTAAGGTAAAGATGTTCGAACAATTAATGGGCATCTCATGAACAATTTTTCTGGTCGCAAAGTTGATTAACATTCAACTATCCGGTTATCCCGGATAGTTCACTAGTTAGGAAAACGCCAATTTTCAGAGAGATAGATCGCTATAGTCTCGAAGCAATACACGCC
The DNA here is from genome assembly GCF_008364625.2 of Enterobacter dykesii. Lineage (NCBI taxonomy): Bacteria > Pseudomonadati > Pseudomonadota > Gammaproteobacteria > Enterobacterales > Enterobacteriaceae > Enterobacter > Enterobacter dykesii. The sequence goes on along the minus strand of NZ_CP126604.1, from coordinate 77,875 downwards.
AGCATGAATAGAAAAAACGCTGGAAAGCGCCTCGCAATTTCTTAATTGCACGATCCCGTTTGATACCTCAACTTTGTCATACTCTTGCCACTAACAGCCTGGCTATCGATGACAGCCATTGCATTTATTAACTACAGCTTATATTCTTTTTATAAGCTACAGCTTATCATGGACGAAAGCATGTGGACGGCTCTGTTCGGAAAGGTATTCGAGCAATGGCTGCTTGAACAGGAAGAAGGATTACAGGATAAGGTACTGGCAGCTCTGCTAAATCTGCAAAAATATGGGCCACGTCTTCCACGACCCTATGCTGATACGGTTAAAGGCTCACGGTATAAACATATGAAAGAATTACGTATTCAATATGCAGGACGTCCGATACGTGCTTTCTTCGCATTTGATCCTGTCCGTCAGGCCATTGTGCTTTGCGCGGGCGATAAGAGTAACGACAAAGCCTTTTATGAAAAAATGATTCGCATCGCAGAAGCCGAATTTTCCTTTCATCTGACAAGCCTGGAGGCAACCAAGTGAAAACCTTAAATGAAGTGATTGCGTCACGTTCACCGGAAAGCCAACAACGTATTAAAGAGATGGCAGATGAAATGATCCTCGAGACGGGTCTGCAACTTTTACGTGAAGAGCTGAGACTTTCGCAAAAAAAAGTTGCCGACCTGATGGGGGTGAGTCAGCCCGCAGTAACACAGCTAGAGCAACGTGGAAATGAACTCAAAATTGCCACGCTTAAGCGCTACATTGAGGCAATGGGGGGGAAACTTCATATCGACGTTGAACTTCCCACAGGAAAACGCGTTGCATTTCATATCTAAAAAGTATGATTTCTGCGTTAAGTTAATATTCATTCACCCAACCGCATATGCAGCAACGGAAACGGATTCCCCTGCCCGTCCAGTTCCGAGCGTCCGACCTGCTCAAACCCCATATGGCGATAAAACGCGACGCCCTGCGGGTTCTGCTCATTCACGTCCACCTCGTTCGCGCCGAACGCTGCGATGGCGTGTTGCAGCAGTAATTTCCCGATGCCCTTCCCGCGGCTCGCGTCGTCAACAAACAGCATTTCAATGCGGTTTTCATCCACGCCTGAAAAGCCGTGAATAACGCCTGCATCATCGCGAGCTATCACGACGGTGAGATTAGGCAGATAGGCGTTAAGCAATAACGGGCGCAGCGCCGCAATATCGCTTTCCTGTAAAAAGTGATGGGTGGCGCGGACGGAAGATTCCCAGATCGCAACCAGACGTTCGAAGTGTGAGGGAAGTGCGGTTTCAATTTTCATGGGGGGATCATGTGCGGTTTAGAACGTTAATTCAAGTCACTCCTTGCGCCCTGTTCCCCCTCACCCTAACCCTCTCCCTCAGGGAGAGGGAACTGACCGTGCGGTTTTTCATCCCCTACCCTAATCTCCATCACCGCGTACACCCCGTCCTTCGGCACAACCACGGTGACGTTTTCCACCGGCACGCCTGCCGCGAGGTGAATATCCTGCAGCTGCTGTAACGACCTCGGGTAAATATCCTCCCAGCCGATCCCCCGCAGCACAAAGTCAATTTGCGGGCTGCTGGTGAGCATGTTCGACACAATCACCGCCCCGCCGGGCTTGACCAGCCGCAGCGCGCGCTGGAGAAAAATCACCGCGTCGGTATCGTTGAAGTATTCGAAAATCCCCAGCGCGTCGACCAGTTCGGCCTGCTGCTCGCCCAGCTCCAGCAGCAGGTCTTCGTTACGCACCAGCGTATGGAGCAGGTTGCGCCTGAGCAGGGTCAGCTGTTCCCCCACCACAATCCCTTCCTGCGCCGCCATGGTTTCGGCCCAGCTGAGCGCCACCGGGTCTTTGTCCACCAGCGTGAGATACACCCGCTGGCCGTCGAGCTTTGCTTCACGCAGCGCCTCCAGCACCGGGATGGCGGCGCCGCTCGCGAGGCTAACCCAGTTGTTCTCGCTCTCATTATGAATGTACTTATCCACCAGCGCGGCCAGCACCCGGGCGCGGGAACGCACGCCAATCGCATCGTTAGCGTGGATAAACCACTGGCGGCTGTCGCTGTCCATTTTCGTGCCGTCGGGCAGGCGGTCCTCCAGCGGGTTTTGCACCACAAACAGCGCCAGCGCGGAGGGCACCAGCCGGGTTCTCCACGCGGTGAGCGCCGGACGGTTGCGGAAGGCCTGTTCGGAATAGCGGTTCTGCGGAACAAGCACGGCCTGCCCCCCTTCGTCGTATTCCACCCTCGGCGGCCGGAGCGCTGGCTCGGCTTTCAGGGCGCGGTCAAGGGAGACGATCTCACGGGCAGCGTCGTCTTTCATCGGCCACTGGTCGCTGACGTCGGGAAATGACGCGCTGAAAATCGTCATATTTTCCGGTGCATCGCCGCGAAAAGGCTGCCAGTTCATGTCGTCTTGCCTCCGTTGGGCTTTTAACGGAAGTCTATCCAGGCGAGCCAGTAATACCCTACGAAGAAAGCACGAAATAGGTGCATCAGTTCTGCGACGTGCGCCATACCCCCGGCGTGCAGCCGTACTCGGTCTGAAAATGACGAATAAAGTGGGCGCAGTCGCTAAACCGCATCCGCCGCGCAATATCCGTAACGCTTTGCTGAGAGTTTTTCAGCAGCCAGCAGGCATAGCGCAGCCTGGCGCTGCGAATAAATTCCCGCGCCGTTTTGCCAAACTCGGCGTGAAACAGGCGGTTGAGCTGACGTTCGCTCAGCTTAACATCCTGCGCGAGCCTGGCGGCGTTCAGTGGGTGAGTCAGATACTGCTCGACGGTCGTCACCGCCCTGCGCAGCCGTGAATCAGGGATCATGGCGATATTCGCGGGCTGCGGCGTGGCGGCGTCATGCGGGGGAAGGGACAGCCGCCGGGAGGTGGTGGCCGCAATGTCGTCTCCCCCGTGGGCGCGGATCAGCGCCGTTACCAGGGTGAGCGTTGAGATCCCGCCCGGGCAGGTCAGCACATCGCCTTCGTCGATAAAATCGAGGCCTTGCTCAGCATAAACCTGCGGAAAACGTTGCGTGAAAACGTCATGGTGATGAGGATGAATCGAGGCGCGGCGCTCGTTCAGTAAGCCTTCCTCCGCCAGAATAAAGCTGCCGGTACCAATACCAATCAGGGGCACGTTGTTGTGATAAGCATCCGTGAGAAACGCTCTGTCGCCACGGTGTCCCTGGTGAAGATGCTCCAGACCTCCACCAATCACCGCAATATAGTCAAAGTCGCCGGGCGGCGCATGGGCGGCCTCGGGCCGCACGCTGAGCCCTGAGCTGCTCACTACCGGTAAGTCGGGATAAGTGCTTATCAGGTTGAGTTTAAAACGTATTTTCTGGCTACGCTTCTGGACGCTGGATGCTATACGTAACGCCTCTATCAATCCTGAATATGCGAAAAGCGAGAAATGGGGCCACAGGAGTAAACCCATATGCAGGGATTTATTCCGTGCAGGCGTCATTCTGACGCTATCATCAATTATATTTTTCATTAACTTGCCGAAGAATAATTACATTATCGCAACATTATTGTTGCTGTTATATTTTCCTAGGATAGGTCCTGGCTGTTAAATCAAGCATAAATGATGCCCGCAAAAACTTAAAAACATTTCTCCCTGCTGCTATCCGTTTTTTGACGTGTGGCACACATAGGTCGGCAGCGTTCCCAGAATAAATAAATAATTCTCATTCTGCTGTTTCTTAATACGCATATAAATATTCTTATTCGGATAGATAAAAAATAAGGGCTCGTACTTCTCCAGCCAGCTGTCGCTGATGTTGTCGTCCGGAAATTTCATATTGCGTATGGACGTCAGATTATAGACGCTGTCTTTGCGATCAATCTGAAAGAAAACTTTGCGATTCAGGGTCTTCGTGGGATCGCTTTTCAACCGGCCATTCATACTGAGTATTCCGCTGTTACCCTCCACGGTGTAATTCAGCCACAGAGAGAGCGTTTCATCACGGTGATGCTGAATAAAGTTCGCCTGACAGGAAAAGGGCTGGATGTAATGGCGATGCCAGAGGTAATACGCCGCCACGACAGCCCCCATCAGCAGGCACAGGCAGAGCGCAACAAGCGTTTGACGGTAGCGAACCATACTAGCGATCCTCTATAAAATAATCGGACATACAGCGGTTGGGTTCCGTCATCGGCCTGTCACAGCGAATGACCGATGCACGGGGCAGCAGGATGTAGCCGCTGACGTACACCCAGGGATAGTTCGCGCACTGGTCCTTAAACGGGGCGGCATAGGCCAGGGCTTTATCCCTGTCGCGCTGCGTTTCAATATCGCGAGAAAAATAGAGCTGACATTCGCCCATCTTCATCGCGAAGCGATACCCGTCGACGAAATAGCTGTCATGCAGCAGGTTATGGCTGATAACGCTCACGCCAGCCAGCATCAGCAATAGCACCAGCGCGCCCGGCAGCCAGAAGCGGCGTATCGGGACCGGCGGGGCGGCGGTCTCTTCGCAGACATCCGGAGCAGCACGTTCTTCCTCTTCAGCCTGCGGCTGCGTCTCTTTAACGGTGATTTGCGTATCGCTTGCGAGCGTCAGTCCAATGCGCGGGATAGTGACAATCGGATCGGTTTCGAAACCCACCTTCTTCAGCCCTTTACGCAGAATAGAAATGTTCTGGTAGTAGGTATTAGGCGAAACCAGCATCCCCCGGCGCTGCCAGACAATATCCATGCACTCCTGTTGAGTCACAATACTTCCGACTCTTTCTATTAATAACAACAAACAGCGCCCCGCCGGGGAATTTAATACCACCACCCGGTCAGGATTGTTGAGATCGCGTAATGTGCTGGCCGCTGGATGAAACTCTACCAGGCCATTAATAATGTAATGCTTATGCATAGAATGGGCTAAATACCTCCGGTCAACGCCTGTTGCTCCAGTAGATTCCCTTCACCGTTAACCTGCGTATCCCTCGCCTGTGTAAGGATTAATGTGACGGATAAATGCGCAACTGTATATCCTGGCACCTGGCGAAAAATCTTATTTTTCCTTTCTCTTTATCTGACCCGTCTGAAGTTTTCTTAACCGCCATTTAAAGCCGTCTTGACACTGACAAAACTCGACAAAGGCGCCCGTTGAACGCTTCAGCCATCATTGTCTGAATTATTCAGCGTGCTTAATTAGTTTTTTTATTAAAAAGCAGAGAGGACGCGCTCTGCCAGCGGGTTTCGAAATTACGACCAATTCGAAAGCTGCCGTTTTAATTAACAATTTCAGTGCGAAACTGTTAGCCACCGTCAGTAACAACCCGCGTCTCATGACGTACCCAGACTATTCCCTTACAAAACATTTATTAAAGCTAACTTTTCAATAAAAACTACCGGTATGATTATTTACAGGCAGATAAGCAAAAGCCGGTTCAGCGAGGAGAAATTGACGCTACACCTAAACCGTACTTAAAACAAATTAAGATTAATTCAGGTTACCTCTTTTACGCCCTGAGTATAGTGGGCTCACACCGTGCAATGCTTAATTGCTTCGAAAATACAGGCATCGTTCTGCCAGACAGACGAGTCTCATTACAATTATAAATCGAGGGAATGACATGGCGAATAAACTCAACAACACACGTCATTTAAATATCGCGCTATTGGGTGGAGATCACTTTGCGCGCCAGGGGATCGCCGCGTTATTAAAAAATATTGTCCCGACTATGCAGATTACAGCATCGATCGATAATTACGCGGAGATCGAAACAATACTCGCGGCCGCACCGGTAGACGTGATTTTTTTATCCGGCATGGAGAAATATCACGCGGGATATGACTGCCTGAAATATATCAGGAAGATGAAAGCCCTTTATCCCGACGTACTTATTTGCATGTATTCAGCACCGGCAAATTCCTGGCTGTGGATACGCGGTGAAATAGATGCCTATCTCTCGCTGCAGGACCCGCTTTATCACTGGCGAGCCAGCGTATTAAAAATGGTCGATAGCCGTTATCGCCCACTAAAAAAACCCACGGCGTTATCGCTGACGCCGGGCGAATGGAGGGTATTGAAGGAACTGCGAAAGGGTCTGGATATGCGTTACATCGCCGAAACAGAGCAGCTTTCTTACCGTCGTGTCAGCGCGTTAAAAAGCTCAGCGATAAGAAAACTCGGGCTCAGGAACAAGACAGATTTGCTGGTCTTTTTAACCAGTTAGACCTGCTGCTTTCAGAGCAAATCTCGACATAACACCATCATGGAATCAGGACAATGAAAGCTCAATTCAATAATAAAACGCTGCTCGCGATCGCTATTGCAGCATTACTGCCAGCAGGCTCGGCGCTGGCTGCCGGCACCAGCGGCGGCACGGTGAACTTTAGCGGCAAAGTGGTGACCTCCGCCTGCGCCATCAGCGCAGGAAGCGCCAACATTGACGTGGATATGGGTGAAGTACGTACCGCAACGCTGGCAACCGCCGGCAGCGAAGCCAGCACGGCAAAAGCGTTTGCCATCACCCTGGAAGATTGTGAAATCGCCGATACCTCAGCCTCTACGGATGAGAATCCGATTGCCGCCACAACCGTGGCCGTCACCTTCACCGGCACGCCGGACGGTTCCGATGTTAATAGCTTGTCCGTCGGGGCAAACGGCAGCGCCAACTCTGCGCAAAACGTGGCTATTCGCCTTTATGACGAGCAGGGCAACGTGGTGAAGCTGGGTGAACCTGCTTCGGCCATCCCTCTGCGTAAGGGTGCCAACACCCTGAACTTCAGCGCGAAATATTACTCGCCGAAGGGCGGCGCCACCGCGGGTGATGCCAGCGCCGTCGCGACCTACACCGTGACCTATTCGTAACCTTCAGGCCCGGTCTGCGAGCCGGGCCTGTCTTAGCTTTCAGGAGAAACACTATGCGCGTAAACACATGGATTTGCCTGGCGGGCGCGTTATGTTCCTCCGCCGTCTATGCCGGCGGCGTGGGGCTGGGCGCAACGCGAATGGTCTACTCCAGCGCCACCAGCCAGGCCATGATGCAGGTGAGAAACACCCATCCCGACGCCACGTTCCTCATCCAGTCATGGATGGAGAATGAGAAAGGCGAACGCACCAACGACTTCGTGATCACGCCGCCGCTGTACGTCATGAAGCCGGCCAGCGAAAGCGCGGTGAAAATCATGTTTAACGGCAAAGCCCTGCCAGCGGATCGGGAGACGCTCTACTGGATGACGGTTAAAGCCATCCCACAGCAGGCGAAAAGCGGCGCCGGGAATACGCTGCAGTTTGCGTCGGCTAACCGCATCAAGGTCTTTTATCGCCCGGAAGGACTCAGTGAGAGCCCTGCAGAAGCGTGGAAAAAACTGGCCGGTGCCTATCGCGCCGGAAAAGTTACGCTCAGCAACCCCACGCCGTACTACCTCACCACCATCAACGTGAAAATTGACGGTATGCCGGTGCAGCCGGTGATGGTCCCCCCAAAAGGCAGCGTGACGCTGGCCGAAACCTTCAGCCATGCGGGCAGCATGAGCTATCAAACCATTAACGATTACGGGGCATGGACCCCCGCCACGCGCGCGTCGTTATCCCAGTAATAAAAACAGTAAGGCGTGACCACGTGAAAATAAAAATCCTGTGCGCCACGGTGATCTCCCTGGCGATCCGGCAAGCCGTGGCTGCTGAAAGCGAGCTGCAATTTAATCCCGCGTTCCTCAACGGCGAGAGCGCAAACAGCGCCGATCTCGCCTGGGTCAACGCCGGGAGCGCGTTGCCGCCGGGTGATTACAACCTCAACGTGTATATCAATACGAATTATGCGTTCACGGGTAACGTCACGTTCCGCCTTGCTGAAGACAGCACGGGTGAAGCGCTGCCCTGCCTCACGCCTGAACAATTCGCCGCACTGGGCATCGATAGCCATCAGGCGAAGGGCGGCGACCTGCCGCTGGCGCAGCGCTGCATCTTCCTAACGAAGGCGTTTGCGGATACGCAGTTTGATCTGGACCAGAAGACGCTCACCCTGAGCTTCACCGTACCGCAAAGTGCGATGCGCAATTTGCCGCGCGGGTACGTCAGCCCGGAAAGCTGGGAAGCGGGCATTCCTGCCGCGTGGCTGAATTACGTGGTTAATGGCTCGAACAATGAGTATCGCGGCGAGACGCGCACGCGGGAACAGCAGCTGTTTGCGAGCCTTAACAGCGGCGTCAACCTGGGCGCGTGGCGGCTGCGTGATTTCACCACGTGGACCAAAGACAGCAATGAGCTCACCCACGTGCAGACCTGGCTGCAGCGCGATATTCACGCCCTGCGCGCGCAGATGTATGCCGGGGAAACGTACACCTCGGCGCAGGTGTTCGACTCCGTCGGCCTGCGCGGTATCGCCCTGAAAACCGATGACAACATGCTGCCCGCCAGCCTCAGCGGCTATGCGCCTGAAGTCCGCGGCATCGCGCGCAGCAACGCCACGGTCACGGTTCGCCAGAACGGCAACATCATCTATCAAACCTCCGTCCCGCCGGGGGCGTTTGTGCTGAAAGATCTCTATCCGACCTCCTCGGGCGGCGATCTGGCGGTCACCATTCAGGAGAACGACGGCAGCAAAACGCAATACACGCTCCCCTTTGCCAGCGTGCCGAACCTGGTGCGTAACGGACAGATGAAATATGCCCTGGGCGTCGGGAAGTACCGCCCGACGGGCAATCAGGATGCGCCCTCTTTCGCGCAGGGCGAGCTGTTCTACGGCTGGCGATACGGCCTGACGTTTTACGGCGGGGCGCAGTTTGCCGATCGCTATAACGGCCTGGCCCTCGGGTTTGGGCAAAACCTCGGCCGCTTTGGCGCCTACTCAATCGACCTGACCCACGCCCGCAGCCAGCTGGCGGACGATCGGCACTATACCGGTGATTCGGTGCGCCTGCGCTACAGCAAGCTGCTGAACGACATTGGCACGCGGGTTAACTTCTTCTCCCTGCGCTACTCCACGAAAGGGTTTTATACCCTCAGCGACACCACGTACAAAGGGATGTCGGGCGGATCGCCAAAGCAGACGTTGGAAGACGATGGCACCGTCACCACCCAATACGACACCGTGTACAACCTGCGCATGTCGCGCAAGGCAAAAAACCAGCTGCTGCTGTCGCAGCCGATGGGACAATACGGCTCGCTGTCACTGTCGTGGGATCAGCAGACCTACTGGAACACGTCAAATACCACGCAAAGCCTGCAGTTTGCGTGGAACGCCACGTTTCGCAACGTGTCGCTTGGCGTCAGCGTCCAGCGAAGCTCGAGCCTGTATGACGACAAGAAAGATAACATTCTGTCGATGTCGATTTCGGTCCCGCTGGGCAACCCGACGCTGTCGACCCGCGCGCGCTTTACCACAACCCATGCAGACTCCACCGGCACAACCACCAGCACGGGCGTGAGCGGCTACCTGCCGGGCCAGGAAAACCTGTTCTATAGCGTCAACCAGCGCTACAGCTCCCGACAGCACTACGGCAGCGATGCCACTCTGCAGTACGAAGGCGCGTGGGGAGACTACAACCTGGGCTACAGCTACGCCAGCGACTCCCGCAACCTCAGCTACGGCATCAGCGGCGGCGCGGTAGTGCATGAAGATGGCCTGACGCTGAGCCAGCCGCTCGGAAATACCAACATTCTGGTGAAAGCGCCGGGGGCCAGCAGCGTCGCCGTGCTTAACCATAAGGGCATCAAAACGGACGGCCGGGGCTACGCGGTGATCCCGTACGCCACGCCGTACCGCATTAACCAGGTCGCGCTGGACGTGACGACCGCCGGCAACGACGTGGAGCTGGAAAACGCCATCGCCAACAAAACGCCTACCGACGGTGCCCTGGTTCGCGCCACCTTCACCACGCACCAGGGGGCAAAAGCGATGTTTATCGTGCGTCACGGCAACGACGTGCTCCCCTTCGGCACGCTGGTCTCGCTCGATGATGACAAAACCAGCGGCATCGTTGGCGATGGCGGCAGCCTGTATCTCTCCGGTTTGCCCGAGAAGGGCACGCTGAACGCCGTGTGGGGCCGCGGCAGCCGCCAGCGCTGCGCCATTACCTACGCCTTAAACAAGCAGCACTATAGCGCCCGCACCGGTCTTTATTCTCAGGAGGTGGTATGTCAGTAACGCTTAGGATCGGCTGCATTGCGCTGCTGCTGGTTTTCACGCTCCCCGTTCGCGGCTACGACGTGCTGGTCTCCGTCACCGGCAATTTGATCGGCAACACCTGCGTGGTAGCGCAGGACTCCGGGGAGCAAAACGTGCCGCTGGGCACCATTGGTATTAAACAGTTCAGCCGTGCCGGGGCCGTGAGCAATATCAAAACGCCCTTCACGCTCAGGCTTGAAGCGTGCGGGCCAACCTTTGCTGGCGTAAAAATTCGCTTCAGCGGTACGCCGGATGATGCCAACCCGCAGCTGCTGAAAATTGCTGACGGTGGCGCTACCGGCGTGGCGGTGCAGATCCTCGATAAAGAGAGCGTACTCATTCCCCTGAATACAAAGACCGCAGCGTACGGAACCGCGGGGGATGACAGCGTACAGATGACCTTCTACGCGCAGCTGGTTGCCACCGCTACGCCGGTGAGCGCCGGTGATGTGTCAGCCCTCGCCACCTGGACAACGGAGTATCTATGATGCGTTTAGCGTTTCTTCTCGGCGGATTACTTTTCTGCGCCAGCGTGCAGGCGCTGGACTGGAAATCGGACATTACGCTCTCCCCTCAGCCGATGACCTACAGCGGGCCAGCGGATTCCGTGGTGCCGGGCAGCATTATCGGATCGACCTGGAGCGCCACCGCCAGCGTGCAGCAGGTGTTCTGGTGCGGGCTTATTTTTACCTGCAGCAAAGGCACGCTGCAGCCCAGCAGCAGCGCCATCTCAAGCGGTGCGACGGTCACCGTCGACGGCGTAAACTACACCATTTTTGAGACCGGCGTACCGGGCGTGGGGTATATCATCGGGCTGAAGGATTTTAAGAGTACAAAATATATTCCCCTGCAAACCGGTATCACGCAAAGCTACCCGGCAGAGGGCACCAGTGGGTTTGCACAGGATCTGGGCTGGTCTGCAAAGGTCACCTTTATTAAAACCGGTGCCGCCCTGAAATCCGGCGTCTATAACATCCCGACCATCAACGCCGCGGTGCTCACCGCCTATAACAACGAAACGAAAACGGCGCAGGTCATCATCAGCCCGACCACCATCACGGTGACCGCCAGCGGGTGTACGGTCGGTAGCAAAAACGCCAGCGTGGCGCTGGGCACCATTGATATTCGCACTCTGCCCACGGTGGGAAGCACGTCGCCATCGGGAACGTTTACCGTCGGCCTGACCTGCGACGCGAACGTGGCGGTTCACGCCGTGATGACCGATCAGACCACGCCGTCGAACACCTCGTCGGTGGTGACGCTGACCGGAGACTCAACGGCGTCCGGCGTTGGGGTGCAGTTTTTCTACAACGGCAGCGGGCCGCTGACGATGGGGCCGGACAGCTCGGCCGCGGGTGCGACCGGACAGTTCTTTATCCAGAGCACCACGGCGGCGCAGACGCTCACGTTACCGTTCCAGGCGCAGTACATCCGAACCGGCGAACTGGTCCCCGGCTCGGCTAACGCGCTGGCCAGCATTACGTTTTCCTACCAGTAGGGGCTATTGCTTCACCCACACCAGCTGGTCAACCCGGAAGCCCAGGCTGCGCGCGGTGTTCAGGTAATCCTGCTTCACCGCATCCGGAATGGTTGGCGTGCGCGACAGGATCCACAGGTAGTCGCGGTTCGGGCCGCTGACCAGCGCGTACTGGTACTTATCGTCCAGCCTGATCACGTTGTAGCCGCCGTAGAACGGGCCGAAGAAGGAGACCTTCAGCGCGGCCGTGGTCGGTTCGCCGGTAAAGTACGCTTTCCCCTCGCTCTCGTTCCACTTGTTCTTCACCGGATCGTAGCCCCGGTTGAGCACGCTAATACCGCCGTCGCTGCGCTTGCCGTAGGTAGCGGTTACCTGTTCCAGCCCGCGCTCAAAGCGGTTTTCCAGACGGGCGACTTCGTACCATTTGCCGAGATAGCGGCTGGCTTCGAAGTTGGTGATAGGCTGCACGCCTTTCGGTGGCGTAGGGGATTTACAGGCGACCAGCGTCAGCGCAATGGCAACACCGGTCACAACAGGCCATAGCTTCATGAGAATTCCTTTCATTTGCACGGTTGGATGTTAAGTGTAGTGCACCGTTTCGGCGCTTCATCCCGTTCGGGAAAATTCGTAGTATATTGAGAGTATTCCTCCACTCTGGACACGGACATGGCTTACTCCATCGGCGAATTCGCCAGACTCAGCGGCATCACCGCCACCACCCTGCGGGCGTGGCAGCGTCGCTATGGTTTACTCAAGCCACAGCGCACGGAAGGCGGCCACCGCCAGTACAGCGATGAGGACGTTCAGCAGGCCCTCAAAATCCTCGACTGGGTAAAAAAAGGCGTCCCGATCGGCCAGGTCAAACCGCTGCTGGAACGCCCAACGGCGGGACGGACCAACAACTGGCAAACCCTGCAGCAGAACATGCTGCAACGCCTGCAGGACGGCAAGGTCGAGTCCCTGCGCCAGATGATTTACGACGCCGGACGCGAATACCCAAGGCCGGAGCTGGTCGCGAACGTGCTGCGTCCGCTGCGCAGCCAGGTCTCGGCCAACGTCGCCGCCGCCATGACCCTGCGCGCGATCCTCGACGGCATCATCATCGCCTACACCTCGTTTTGCCTCGAAGGCGATAAAAAAGCGCCGGGCGATAACATTCTGCTCAGCGGCTGGCACCTGAACGACCCGTGCGAGATCTGGCTCGAAGCCTTAACGCGCACCGGGCAGGGCCACCGAATCGACATCCTGCCGGTTCCGCCTGACGCGCTGGCACCGGAAATTTTCCCGGAGCGTAAATGGCTTCTGGTCACCAGCGGCAAACTCACCGCCGGGCGGAAAAAACAGGTGGAGCAGTGGCAGCAGCAGGTATCGCTTGAAGTGATTATCCTCTGATAATTTTCTCCTGCGGGAATCTTCACGAAAAGTTGAATATTTTCCCGCGCCGCAGATGCTAACGTTTTCCTGTGACGTATAACTCAACAGGAAAACACCATGAAAAAAACTGCCCCTCTGCTGATCCTGGCCTCGATGGCCTTTGCCCCTGCTGCCTTTAGCGCCCCTGCCGGCACGCTGAGCGTCCACATTCTCGACCAGCAAACCGGGATGCCGCCATCAGACGTGACCGTTACGCTGGAGAAGCAGCAGCAGGACAAATGGACCCCGATTGCCAGCGGCAAAACCGACCATGACGGACGAATCAAATCGCTCTATCCGCAGGATCAGGACATGCAGCCTGGCGTGTATAAAGTGACCTTCAAAACCGCAGAGTACTTCCACGGCAAAAAGCTGGACTCCTTCTTCCCGGAGATCCCGGTGCTGTTTACCGTGACCCGTACCAACGAGAAGCTGCACATCCCGCTGCTGCTGAGCCAGTACGGTTACTCGACCTACAAGGGCAGTTAATACGCATTGATTCTAAAGGAATAAAAAAAATAGTTCCGCGAATACTTGGACAAATTAGTCATGTTGTGTAAGTTTTAATTATATGAACGGGAGGACTACACCATGACAACGAAACCTGTGCTCGGTATTAGCGGATGTTTGACCGGATCCGCCGTTCGCTTTGACGGCGGACACAAGCGTATGGGCTTCGTCATGGATGAGCTGGCCCAGTGGGTGAATTTCAGGCCCGTCTGCCCGGAAATGGCCATCGGCCTCCCGACGCCTCGCCCGGCCATACGCCTGACGCTGACGGAAAGCGGCGAAACGCAGCTCCGTTTCAGCAAGCCGCCTCATGATGACCTCACGCATAAAATGGCCGACTTTACGGCGGACTATCTGCCAAAAATCGGCGATCTGTCGGGATTTATCGTCTGTGCAAAATCCCCGAGCTGCGGCCTGGAACGCGTGCGGCTGTACGATGAAAACGGCAACCGGGGCCGCAAGGAGGGCGTCGGGCTGTTCACCGCCGCCCTTCTTGAAACCTACCCGTGGCTGCCCGTCGAGGAAGACGGTCGGCTGCACGACCCGGTGCTGCGGGAAAACTTTATCGAGCGGGTATTTGCCCTGCACGAGCTAAACACGCTGCGTAAAAACGGACTCACGCGCCGCGCGCTGCTGGACTTCCACAGCCGTTACAAACTTCAGCTGCTGGCGCACCATCAGGCGGGCTACCGTGAAATCGGCCCGTTCGTTGCCTCGCTGCACGAGTGGGAAGACCTGGACGCCTTCTTCGTGGCGTACCGGGAAAAGCTGATGACCATCCTGAAAAAACCCGCCTCGCGGAAGAATCACACCAACGTGCTGATGCATATTCAGGGGTATTTCCGTAACCAGCTGAACACCCGCCAGCGCGGCGAGCTGCGCGACGTGATCCTGCACTATCGCAACGGACAGTTGCCTATTCTCGCCCCGATCACGCTGCTGAAGCACTACCTGGCCGAATACCCCGACCGGTATCTGATGACGCAAAACTACTTTGATCCCTATCCTGATGATTTGGGTCTGCGTCTGGCAGTCAAGTGATCATAAAAATGCGAAGGCCCCATTGACCCATAGAGGCCCAAAGCAGTACCCCGTTTAGACGACATCCTCACTGTCGTCTCTTTTTTTGCATTTAACCTCAAAGACTGTGATTATATACAGGCTTATTCTGCGAAAGGGGCCTGCCTGTGATCAACACCCTGCACATTCAAAACTACCGCTCCATCCGCGAGATGTCGCTGGAGCTGGAGCAGCTTAATATCGTCTTCGGGCCGAACGGCACCGGAAAATCGAATATCTACAAGGCGATACATCTGATGCACAGCGCCGCGCAGGGGCAGTTTTCCCAGGCGCTGGCGAACGAGGGCGGCATTCTGAAGGTGTTCTGGGCAGGCAAAACCCGTAGCGACCAGCTGCGGCGGATGAACCTCGCGGTGGAAACAGAGACCTACGAATACGAGCTGCAGGTCGGGTTTGTGGAGAAGCTGCCCTATCCCTCGCAGTTTCAGCTTGACCCGGTGATCAAAGAGGAGTCCATCTGGCTGAGCGGCCAGCACCGTCGGCCCTCGTCACAGCTGATGAAGCGTAAGAACCAGGCGGTGTTTCTGAACAACGTGCATCACGAGAAGGTGACCCACAGCGGCACGCTATACGAGAACGAATCGGTATTTGGACAGCTCGGCGAACCGCATCTTTACCCGGAAGTGTCGCAGATGCGCGAGTCCCTGCGTAACTGGCGCTTTTATCATGAGTTTTCTGTATCAATTGGCTCGGCGATGCGCGCCCCGCAGGTCGGTTTCCGCTCCCCGGTGCTGGCCAGCGACGGTGCCAACCTGGCGGCCGCGTTTCAGACCATCGTGGAGATCGGCGACGAGCTGCTGCTGATGCGCATTCTTGACCAGGCCTTTCCCGGCTGCGTGTTTTACAGCGACAACACCGGCGGGCGTTTTCGCATGATGATGCAGCGCGAGGGGCTGAGCAGACCGCTGGAACCCGCAGAGTTCTCCGACGGCACCCTGCGCTTTCTGTGCCTGGCTGTGGCGCTGCTCAGCCCGCGCCCACCGGCGTTTATCGCGTTGAACGAACCGGAAAATAGCCTGCACCCGCAGATGCTGCCCGCCCTGGCGAGCTTAATCGCCGAGGCCAGCCGCTACTCGCAGATCTGGCTCACCAGCCACTCGCCGGAGCTGGCGAAGTTGATTGAGAAGCAGAGGTCGTTTTCGCTGTATCAGTTATCTATGGTGGAGGGGGAGACCAGGGTGGAGAGGCTGGGGTAAGCCGCATTCTCTTCCTTTGAAGCCCAATAAAATGAAATTTTCATTTTTTCTCTTTCACCTGCAGGGACTGCCCCCCTCCAATGATGAACCCTGCGCCTACAGAGATTTTGAGCGCAGTAATCAAGTCGCTCCACTTGAAATCAAAATCATTAAGGAAGAGATACGAGGCCGCTGCAATTAGCAGACGGCCTGCAGCCATGGTGATAAAGAGGCCTGACATCCAGAGTAATACCAGTAATAAGAAAAGTTTTAGTCGCGGATTAATCATCATATACCTATTACAATGGTCAGGTAATCTACTGCAGATCCGTCTCCGCAATCCTTTGATAACTCGAGCAATGGGTAAGAAGTCCACACCAAGAGAGGCCATATATTTCAGTGCTGCACGGTGCTGATCATACATTTTGGCACCGCAGGTGCTCGGACTTAAGCCGGCACATTATTCCCGCCTGAACAGTTCTTCTTCTCCCTTATTCAGCTTGTCGAATTAATACTTCGATGTTAGCCCCGAAGCAAGCAGCCCTACGATATCATCCAGCGAGTTATTCTCAACAACAACTCTTTTCAACGCAGGTTCTATGGCGAACACTATTTTTCGCTATTCCTTCTGTTAGTTACAGCTGTTTTCGCCTACTGCTCTTCCGACCAGGCAATTTTTTTCCCCGAAGCGCCTTTTTCTCCCGATCATGCTACTGCTCCTCAATCACAAGAGGAACTAATGTTTTATCATCGAATATGAAGACCGCAGGTTGTCAGGTGACCTAACTATTCATAACCATCGAAATAAGAAATGACTTTCCAACATGTTAATGATCATAACCCCAGCCCTTTGCCCAAGGCTTTAACCTTGCAATAAAAGTCATCTATATCAAATAAATAGCTCCATGTGTCATTTTCACTTAACAATGAAACTTCATAATTATTATTTATTTTCCCGATGTAAATTTCGGGAAAATCAGTGCCTCGGCAACCAAACCTAAGGCAATGAGATGACCGATACTCAAACATTAAGTCAATTAATTCATCATTCTCTGTATCCAGAGACTCATAAAATTCAGCTACTTTTTTTGCTATAAAGCATTGTTCAGTCAAGTCTGAAGGAAATTTTTCCTTCCTGATTACCTGTTCATTGTCTATTAGCCACCCAACTAAATTATGTAAGTCTACGTACCCTGCATATAGAGTGTGTGTTTTTTGTTCACTTACTGAAATTTCAATAAGCTGTGGTTCATTATAAAAACAAACGTTTTTTGAAGTAATATTTAGCTTGTTCATTACAATTTACCTTTTATCATTTTGTTGTATTCGACTTTACTAATATCACCACGAGATAATAGCTCTCTCAAAACCTTTGGTGGTGCCTCATTGCCAGGGATCGGATAACCATGCCACCCCCCTACATTATCTGGTTGAAATTCATAAACCTTCCCATCCGTTACACCATAACGTTGCTTACCGCCTTGGATTGAGTTATTTAAAACCTCTTGCGCTTTGCTGTCGCTCAAATCCATTGGGGTTCCCCAGCCACCAGCAGCATGTTTAGGGCTAGGAACGTATTTATTATCCTCTGATAAATACGCCAAATCATCCTTATTTGGCCCATCTGGGATCGGTGTAACAGTGGTATTGCCGCCAGTATCCGGCACACCGTCTGTGTTTCCGGTATGTGTCGCACCCTGACCAGAAAGCTGATTGTTCCCCGTATGCGATGGGGTATTTCCGGTAGCGGTCTGATTGCCACCTGTATTTGTTGGCCCTGAGTCAGCAATTTGATCACCACCTGTATTGGAGGGGCCATACTTACCTTCCAGCAGCCCCAGATACTTGCTGGTAATATCATCATTGCCCATCATTTTCAGGGTGACCAGATGATCCAGCTCTTCAGCAGAGATCTTATCCGCTATTTCCTTCGCAACAATCCCGGTAATGCCCGCTTTTACCCCAATTTCCAGTAACTGTTCGGCGACTTTGGTACGGCAAGGAGCTGCAATCGCACATCCTTCTACCAGAGCCTTACCAAAGAAGTTATTCTCAACACTGTTCTTCCCGGCACTGGCTCCAGCCGCCGCACCAGCCGTATTTCCCCCGGCAATTCCGCCTGCTATGCCCGCTGAAACAGATGCCAGCGTGCTCACGGTCTGCTTCTGCTCTTCCGTCAGTTTCGACGGGTCTGTGTCCGGATAGAACTGTCTGGCGATTGCTGTCGCAATCAGTTCGCCGGATGCGGCCCCCACAGCACCCGCTGCGGCACTGTTGCCCTGAAGCGCTGCGGTTACGCCGCCGAGGATAGCATGGGCAATCGCTTTTGCCGCCGTGTCGTCATTAATGCCTGCACGGTGACCGATAATGTACGCCAGCTCCGGTGCTGACGCGCCCGCCAGCGCCCCTCCGATATTGCCGCCCGCCAGTCCCTGAAGAGCTGCCGTAGCTGCCTGGATGCCGCGCTGCAGATCGCTGCCGGTACCATATTTTTCCTGCGTCTTTTTATATTCCGGCGTAGCACGCAGTTTCGCCAGATAATCCTGGCGATCTTTTTCTGTCGCGTTAGCCGGAATATCACCGTATTTATCCTTTGCCGCCTTCAGCCCGTTCAGGTCACCCTGCGTCCTGGCAATATCCGCCACCTGGCTGCCAATGTCGCTGATCATCCCAATCGCGTTCAGACGGTTCTGCTCTTTCTCCTTGTCGAAGATTGGGCTGATGCTGTCGTTGGCATGTTCGGTGTCGCGGCTGAGATCGGCCACTTCCTGCTTCTGGTTTGCCTTGTCGCGGATAGTGAGGGAGGCCTCTGCCACCGCGGCCTGCGTGGTGCCTTCCTTATGGCCTTTATTACCCGCAGCGGAGATCATGCCGCCCGGCAGGTTGCCCTGGAATTTATCCCCGAAGCTGCCGCCGCCGCTCAGGCTGATACCGGAGTGCGAGGTTTTAAAGTCCGCTTCGTTGTGGATATCGCTAAAGCCCAGCGTCCCGGTATCGAGGCTGTTTTTGTCCGGCGTGGCGGTAGAGGCGATAACCGCGCCATCAAGCTGGGTATGATGCCCCACGGTGATATCGAACCCGCCGTCCCCGGCATACAGCCCGGTCTGTTCGGCCACCGAATCAAAGCGGCTCTTCATCTTGTCCTGGCTGGCGTTGATATAGCCTGAACCGGACATGGTGCCGAAGGTGAAGCTGCCCCCGGCCGCAACGCTGGTCTGCTTGCTGTCGTAGTCGCTGTTGTTCTGCTGGCTGCGCATCAGCAGGTCGTGACCAACGTCTGCCACGATTTTATTGCCGTTAACCTGGGCGCCATCAAGCACGGTGTCGTGCCCGCTTTTTAGGGTGACGTTTTTGCCGCTGTCGATTGTGGTTTCGGTCCAGTCGGTACCGTTACCTTTATCCTTGCCGTGCGCGGCGTTAACGTTGGCAAACACGCTGATACCCGCACCGCTACCTCCGGCACCGATGCTTACCCCAATACCGCCACCGCTGCTGCTGTTCTTGCCGCTGGTTTTTTGGGTATTCGCCGCGCCGGACAGCAGAATGTCGTTCTGTGCATCCAGCGTGGTATCGCCCCCGGCTTTAAGCTGGCTGCCCGCAATCACGATGTCGCCGCTGTTTGCACCTTTGTTTTTGCCGTTTGCGGTGATGGAGAGATTGTTGCCTGCGTTCAGCGTGCTGCCTGCCACCGCATCACTCTCAGCATGCTGCTGTGATTTCGACTTCTGGGTCGTCAGCGAGAGGCTCACACCCATTGCGTTCGGGTCGCCGGTGGTTGCCGCCATATCCGCTGCCTGCCCGGCCTGCACGCCGGACAGCACCGTTTTGGTGGCCTGAAGGGCTTTCAGACGGCCATCACTTTGCTCTTTGGTCTCCTGCGCCGCGCTCACGGCATTGTTAATAGCGCTACCGACGGTGCCGGAGAGCGCCACGGTGAGCCCGCTTTTCTTCTGCTCGAAGGTTTCATCCCGGGTGCGCCTGTCGTGCCCCGGCTCGATGATGACGCTGTCGCCGCTGAGGCTTAAATCCTTCCCGGCGATAAGATCCGCGCCGCCGATGTGAGCCTGGTTTCCGGCAGAAATCGCGACGTTACCCCCCGTCGAACCCACCGTACTGAAGCTCTGGCTCTGGGTGGTGCCCTTCTCACGGAGATCGTGCGTGCTTTTGCTGCTGCCGATGGTGAAACCAATCCCGCCCGAGCCCATCAGGCCGGATTTTTTCTCTTCCTTAAAGCGCCAGGAGGTGTCGCTGTTCGTGGCTGCCACGATATCGACGTTGTTGCCCGCCTTAAGCTGCACGTCGCCATCGCCCGCCACGGCGGAACCGTTCACCAGCAGGTTATTGCCTGCCACCACCTGCACGTTATCGCCGCTCAGCAATGAGCCGGATTCACGCGTCGCGCTGTTCTCCTCGATGGTGTGGGTGGTTTTCTTGCTGAGGAAACCTTTTTTGGTTTTGGTCTGCTCTTTGTAGTGATAATCGCTTTCGGTTGCGGTATTGAGATTGACGTCGCGGCCTGCCGCCACGCCGATATCGCCCTTCGCCGTCACCTGCGCGGCTTCGGTGGTGACATCGCGCCCGGCGAGGATTTGGGTATTCGCCCCGCTGGCGATCTCGGTTCCCTGCTGACGCACCGATTCGTTAATAACGGTTTTCTTGCCTGACCTGTAGCTGTCGCCCTGCGTGGTCTCTTCCGCAGCCAGATTCACGTCGCGACCCGCCTGCAGCCCGACGCTTTTCTCCGCCGCCAGCGCGGCGGCCTGGGCGTTGATATCCTGCCCGGCCTTCAGGACCAGGTTATCGCCTGCGGAAATCGTGGTGCGGTCGAGCCCGGTACTGTGGGACTCGCTTTTCCCTTTCCGGCTGCTTTCGCTTGTTTGCTCCGCGTTCAGGTTCAGGTCGTTGCCCGCGCTCAGCCCCGCGCTGCCGCCCGCCTTCAGGTCGCTGGCGGTCACGTCAAGGTTGTGCCCGGCATTCACCAGCAGGTTGCCGCCCGCGGTGAGGTTACTGCCCTGATACGTGACGGACGAGCGGCTGGTTTTCGCACGGCTGGAGCTGAATGCGTCGTTGATCTGATTCGCGTTGACGGCAATATCGCCCCACGCGTTCAGCAGCATATCGCCGCCGGAGGCCAGGTTCGCCCCGGTAACGGTGATGTTTTTACCCGCCTCAAGCGACAGACCATCCTGCGCGGTAATGGACGCCGTGTTGCCAAGAATCGTGTCCTTCAGGCCGATGTTGCCGTACTTCCCTCCGGCGTTGATATCAATCTGCTCAACCTGGGTCAGGTTGTTGATGCTGCCGTCCAGGCTCTCCAGCGCGACCGTTTTGCCGCTGATGGTGGAGCTGATGTTATTGATATCGCCTATGGCGCTCAGGTTAAGGTCGCCGCCCGCTTTCATCAGGCCGTTGCTGAGGTTGCTGATGCTGTTCTGGCTGTCGAGCGTCAGGCTGTTTTTCGCCAGCAGCGTGCTGCCGCTGTTGGTGATGCTGCCTCCCTTCAGGGTGACGTTGTTGCCCGCGATCACGCTGCCGTTATTGACGGTGACGTCCTTCGGCGACAGGTAGAGTTTCGGCACCATCACGGTTTCGCCGTTGACGGTGGCTTTCTCCCACCACAGCAGGCTGTGATCGAGTGCGGCAATCTGATCGGCGGTCAGCGAGACGCCAAACTGCAGGCCCAGCGACTGCTGCGCCGCCGCGGCGTTGTCCATCAGATAGCGCATCTGATCCAGATCGGAGCCGATGCCGTTCAGGTAGCGGTTACCGGTCTGGTTGAGCACCACGTTGGAGACATAGCGGGTATCGAACGCCGCATCGCCGAGGAAGCGGTAATCGTAATCCGGGTTCAGGTTGAGGCGCCCCAGCATATAGGACGAGCCGAGGAACTGCTTCTCGTCGGTAAACGCCAGCCGCGTCTCCTGCGGCGCCGTGGACGACGGTTTGATCCCGAGCATCGCGTTCAGGTCGGCAAACAGGGCGGGATCAAGCTGTCCGAGACCGTTCAGTTTCGGGTTGATGCCGATCAGGTACGGGCTTTTCGGGTTGTCGGAGAAGACAAAATAGCCGTTGTTGCCCGACGGAAGCGGATAAGCGCTGGTATCGACGCGCTGTCCCTGATAATGCCCGACGGCTCCGCCCTGAGCGGTTCGGAGATCGGCGGTGGTGACTCCGGCGTTCGCCAGCGCGCCCAGCTGGCCGAGGTTCGCGTTGCCTTTCTGCGTGGTGCCAATGTTGCTGAGAGGCGTGCCGGACGCGCCGCCATTTTCCAGCGCACCGCCGCCGTTAAGCTGCTGCAGCGCACCCTGGAGCTGGTCGTTCCACTGCGGCGAATTCACCGCCACGGTGCCGGTCGTGTTCAGCCCCTGTTTTTGCACGCCGCTGCCGACGCTCTGGTTGCTGAGGGTGTTCAGCGACGGGGTGGAGATGACGTTGCTGACGCCGCCTGCATTGGCGGTGGTATTAGTGTTGCTGATGTTGCTGGTGAAGTTTGCGGTAACGTTACCGCCCGCCTGGATGACAGAACGATATACTGTTCCTCCGGATCCTTCGTCCCGATCATCACCCTGTGCAACATAGTGAATGGGGGTCTTCTTATAAACATCTGCGTCTACCGACGCGGAGGGATTTGCTTTACGATTATATTGCTCACGGTCGGCAACATATGTCCTGTAACGCGTCACCGTACCATCAGTCCATGACTGATTTTGCAGAGTCGTACCAGAAAGGAACATATCTTTCGCGGCAAGCAGTGTACTGGCATTATTTTCCAGTTGTCCCGCCTGAATGACCATCCCCTGGGCTGAACTAATCCGTCCCGCTCCACCATTTGCGGACACAGTTTGTGTTGTTCGTAAAATCGCAATCTCTTTCGCCGGACTGTTTTTCATCGGCATCGGAGTAGCTATATCCCTGCATGTAGGACCAGCTCCGTGCCCTGGACTGCCACCGCCGCTGCAGGATTCCATGACAATATAGCCATAATCGGTTCCCGCGATCAGCTCAGAAAGAGGGATATCCGCATAGCCGTCCTTCAACCACTTGACCTGCTCCATCAGGTTTTCGGTTTTGCTGTTAAGCACCACCAGACCATCCCTTTGGTTCAGCAAATGCCCCGTCCTGATCCCAATATCGCCATTCTGCGTCTCAATATTCCCCGACGTGTTCACCACCTGGCTGTTGGCATTCCCCGCCGCATCCCGCTGCATCCACAGGTTGTTTCCCGCCATGATGTCGCCGCGCCGGTTGGTGATGCTGTCGGCAAACAGCGCCAGGTTATTCGCCGCGTACAGCAGCGCGGTGTTGACGATGGCGCCCGGCGCGCTCAGGGTCAGCGAGCCGCGCGTGCCGGTGAAGCCGTCGACGGTAATGTTGCTCCGGCTGGCCACGGTGATGTCGCCCCCGCCCTGCACCGAGCCCGCGGCGTTCAGCGCCACGCTGCTGCCGGAGAGCGTACTCGTGCCGCCGCCGGTGGTGATTTGTCCGTTGTTGCTGAGCTGCCCGCCCGCGCTGAGGTTAACGGCCTGCCCCTGCAGCACGCTGCGGTTATCGATGTCGCCGCCGCTGCTGATGGTCAGGGTTCTGCCTGCCGCCACGGCGGTCCGGCTGGTAAACGCGTTCGTCAGCTGCAGCGTTAAGTCCCCCAGGGAGACCAGCTGGCCGGTGAGGTCCAGCCCCCGGCTCTGCAGCCACAGGTTGCCGCCGCTCAGCAGCTTACCGCCCGCGCTCTGGGTCACCTGGTCGGCATTAATGTTCAGCTGCGCGTTGCCGAGCAGCGTGCCGCTGTTGTTCAGCTGGCCGTAGTTAACCGTCAGCTGTCCCGCCTGGGTGGTGCCCTGGCTGGTAAAGGTGGTGCCGGTCAGCGTGGCCCGGTCGGCCACCCACGTGCCGCCGTTGGTGGCGTTTGCCGCATTGAGTATCAGGTCGGTGGCCTGCAGCCAGCCGGTGCCGGTGAACTGCGGCGTGCCGAGCGTCAGGCGCGCGCCGGACAGCAGCCTGCCGTCGTTACGCGCCTGCGAGGAGGCGGTCACGCGCGTCTCGCCGCCGCCCTGAATCAGGCCGTAGTTAAACAGCGCGGGCGCGGTCAGCGTCAGGCCATCGCGGCTGACGATTTCGCCTCCGCTGCTGTTGGTCAGCGTCCCGCTGAGGGCCAGCGTCGCGCCGTTATCGCCCTGCAGGCGTCCGCCGTTGGTGAGCGCCCCGGTGGTGATGCCAAGCGTGCTCCCCTGCATTTTGCCGTCGCTGGTGACGGAGGCCGCCGTGACGTTCAGCGCCCCGCCGGAGAGCAGGGTGCCGCCAGACTGCTGGCTGACCGCGCCGGTCTGGCTGAGGGTCAGGCCATTCACCCCGCTGATGGCGCCGCTGTTGCTGAGCGTGCCGCCCGTCAGCGTCAGGTTTTTCGCCGCCCACTGCCCCTGGTTCGCCAGCGTGGCGGCCTGCAGCGTGGCCGTACCCAGCGCGGTAATCTTACTGCCCGTGATTCCGGTGAGCGTGTCGGCCAGCGTCATCTGCAGCCCGTCAGCGCTCTGCACCGCGCCGCTGTTGGTGAGCGACCGGGCGTTAAGCAGGATGTTCTGCGCCTGCCAGCTGCCGGCGTTGGTCACCGCTCCGGACGCAATCGTCAGGGTGCCCTGAGTAAGCAGCTTACCGCCTGCGCCGTTAATGAGTTCCTGCTGCGGCGCGGCCATCGCCATACGCGCCATCAGCCGCTGCTGCCCCTGAACGGTCAGGCTCTGCAGGCCGGTCAGGGTGCCCTGGTTGTTAATGCTGTCCTGGCGCAGCGCGAGGGTGTTCCCCTGCACGGTGCCGCTGTTTTTAAGCGTGCTGCCGCCGAGCGTCACGTCCCCTTCGCTGAGGAGCTGCCCGCGGTTATCCAGCGTCTGCGCGGTGATATCCGCCCGCCCCTGGCTCATCAGCGAGCCGGACGAGGTCAGCGTGCCGCCCGCATTTGCCGTCAGCGTTCCCTGGCTGAGCAGGGACCCGCCGTGCGTCCAGTCGCTGGCGCGGATGTCCGCGCCGTTCCCCTGCAGCGTGCCCTGGGTGGCCAGCTGGCCTGCGTCCAGCGTCAGCATGCCGCCGGAGAGGGTGCGCGAGGCCGCGCCCGTGGTCAGCGTGGTCCCGGTGAGCGTCAGGCCGTTCGTTCCCTGCATCAGCCCGCCGTTGTTCATATCGCGGGCAGTGAGGGACAGCGTGCCGCCGGTGATGCGCCCCGGGTTCGCCAGGGTGTTCGCGGTGAAGGCGGTCGCGCCGCCGCTCTGCAGCAGCCCGGTATTGGTTAACGCCCCGCCGAGCGTGCCGCTGAGCCCCGTCTGCCCGTTCACCGTGCCGCTGTTGGTGAGGGTGGTGCCGGTCATGTCCAGCGTCGCCCCCTGCAGCGTGTCGGCGTTCGTCAGCTCTCCGCCCGTCAGCGTGAAGCCGCCGCCGGAGAGCCATTTACCGTTCAGTTCGTTGATAAAGCGGTCAGCGGTGGCGTTAACCGCGCTGCTGCCCTGCATCAGGCCGCTGTTGCGCAGCTCCGTCGCGCCTGCGGTCAGCGTTCTGCCCGCCACCGTGCCGCTGCTGGTCAGCGTCGTCGCGTGAAGCGCGGCATCGCCGGTGGCCACGATGTTCCCGGTATTGCTCAGGGCGTTGCCCAGGCCCAAATCCAGGTCCTGCGCCTGAATATCGCCCCGGTTCGTCAGGTCGCTGCCCCGCAGGGTGAACCCGCCGTTCACCAGCAGCAGGCCGGCGTTATCGAGCGTGTCGAGGGACAGGTCCAGAGAACTGCCGCTAATCAGCTGCCCGGTGGCGCCGTTGCTCAGGGCGCGGGTGGTCAGCGCCAGCGTGTCGTTGCCCTGAAGAATCCCGGTGTTGTTCAGCTGCGCAGCCTTCACCGTGAGGGCTTTCCCGGCCAGCTGGCCGTCGTTAAACAGCTGCGCCGCCGTCAGCGTGAACAGGTTCTGACTGAGCAGAGCGCCCGTGTTGTCCAGCCTGCCGGTCGCGGCAAGCGTCAGGGCGTCCAGCGCCTGAACGCTGCCCTGGTTATTCAGGCTTGCGGCGTCAAGCGTCGCGCTGCGCCCCTGCAGGCTGCCCGCGTTGCTCAGCGTTTGTCCGCTGAGCGTCAGGGTCCCGCCGCCCGTCACCTGCCCCTGAGTCTGGTTCGTGAAGGTGTTCCCGGACCAGGCCAGCGTGCTGCTGCCCTGAAGCAGGCCGCTGTTCTGCAGGTCGCCCCGCAGGGTCAGCACTTTCGCCAGCAGCTGGCCCCGGTTATCGGTATTGCCGGCCTGAACGTCCAGCGCCTGCTGGCTGAGCACCTTACCGCTGTTGGTCAGCGCGCCGGTCACCGCCGCCGTCACGCCCGCTTCCCCCAGCGCGTTGCCGGTGTTCATCCACTCGCCGGTGGCCAGGTTCAGGGTGTTACCCTGCAGCAGCCCGGCGTTGTTTAACGTGGTGTGGTGCAGGCCGAGCGCGCCACCGGAGAGCAGCATGCCCGCCTGCTGGTTGCTGAGCTGTGCCCCGGTCGCCGTCAGGGAGTGCGTTCCCTGCAGCGTGCCGCCGTTGGTCACCGACGCGCTGCTGAACTGCGCGTCGGCTCCGGCCATCAGCCCGCTGTTTGTAAGTTCAGCGGCGGTCAGCGTCAGGCCGCCCCGGGCAATCACCCGACCGCCGGCCTCGTTGCTGGCCCGGCGGGTCAGGTTCAGCAGCAGCGCGGTGGCGCTGAGCTCGCCGCTGTTAGCCAGCGTTTCACCGCTAAGCGTCAGCGTTCCGCCGCTGCGCAGCGCGCCGCGGTTAGTGAGGTCTGCCACGCCAAGCGTCAGGGCCGTGTCCCCCTCAACGGTACCCTGGTTCTGCAGGCTGTCCGCCGTGACGTGCAGGTCGCCGGCGGCAATACTGCCCGCGTTAGTAAACGCAGTGCCGTTCAGGGTGAGCCGGTCGTCCGCCAGCAGGCGTCCGGTATCGGTGTTGGTCAGGCTGAGGTACTCACCGCTCAGGCTGACGCCGTTGATTTCGCCCTGGTTTGTCAGCGTGTCGCCTTTAATGCGCAGCGTGCCGTCGGTGGTGATAAGCCCGCTGTTGGCCAGCGCCGGGATATTCAGCGTTAAATCCTGCGCGCTGTAGACCGACCCGCCCGCGAGGTTCGTCAGTGACCCGGTCTTCAGGCCGAGCAGGGTGGTCCCCTGCAGCAGCCCGCCGTTCTCCACCGAGGCAGCGTCCAGCGCCAGCGTACCGGCAACCAGCGAACCGCTGCTGGTGATGCGCCCGGGGGCCGTCAGGGTCATGCGGTCCGCTTTTGCGGCGCCGGACTGGAGGATGTTATTTCCGCTGAGGCTGAGGGTAGCGGCGGTGAGCTCGCCGCCGCTGGTCAGGTCGCCGGACGCGTTAAAGCTCAGCGCGTCACCGGTGGATTTCCCGGCGTGCGTAATCGTGCCCGCCGTCACCGACAGGGCGCCTTTCGCCGCCTGCGTGCCGTTCAGCGCGGCATTCTGCGCCTGCAGGGTGAGCCCCTGCCCGCTCTGCAGGTGCGCATCCCGGCCGGTGGTCAGGTCGCCGGCGCTGACGGTGACCGCCCCCGCCGCGTCCGTCTGCCCGTTCAGGCTGGCGCTGCGGGTCGCGGTAATCTGTATATTGCCCTGGCTGGTCGTGCGGGACGCCTGACCGCTGGTCAGGGTGCCGGCCTGCGCCGTCAGCGCCGTCGCGCCGGACAGGGTGCCGTTCTGCTCAAGCGCGTCTGCCGTCACGTTCATCGCGCCGTCAGCCAGCAGGCTGCCGCCGTTACGCAGGGTCTGCTGCGCCGTGACGGTCGCATCACCTTTCGCGCTCAGCGTGCCCCGCTGCGCCAGGGTTCCGGCGCTCAGCGCCAGGTTGCCGGCGCTCTGCAGGGTGCCGTTGTTGGTCACCGTCTGTCCCTTCAGGGTGACGTCGCTGCCCTGCGCCGTGCCGTCATTCGTCAGCTCTCCCGCGTTCACGTCAAGGCGGCCTTTCGCCGCCAGCAGGCCGCCGTTTGACACCCTGTCGCCGGAGAGCGCAATGTCGCGCCCCGCATTCACCTGCCCCTGGTTACTGACGGTGCTGCCCGTCAGGCGGATATCGGCCGCGGCATCGGCCCGGCTCTGGCCGTCCAGCACCAGCTGCCCGCCGCTCAGCGCCAGGCTCTCTCCTGCCGAGACCGCACTGCCCGTGGAGGACAGCGTGCCGCCGCTGCTGAGGGTCGCGCGGGTATCGCTTCCGCTGCGGGTATTCGTCAGCGCGATATCCTTCCCGGCCGCCACGCTGAGCGCGCCCTTGCTGGTGACGCTGCCGCCGCGCTGCGTCAGGCTGCCACCGGTGGACAGCGTGGTGTCGGCCTGGCCCGTCAGCGTTGCATCCGCAAGCGCCATTCCCTGTTTGCTCGTGACGGTCAGCGCCCCGCCCTGTGCCGACACGCCGCCGCCGTTGACGGTCAGAGTGTCCTGACTGTCCAGCGTCGCCGCGCCGCGGGAGATAAGGGAGGTATTGCTGAGCGTCATCGCCTGCCCGCTGCTGACCGCCAGCGCGCCCGCGCTGTTTGTCCCGCCACCGGTCATCTGCACTTTCCCCGCCGCAGAAAGGCGCATATCGCCCTGGCTGGCGAGCGTGCTGTTACTGAGCTCCATATCCTGCGAGCTGGCCACGTTCAGCGCGCCACCGGCCTGATGGCTGCCGCTGAGGGTCACTCCCGCGCCATTCGCGCGAATCGAGCCGCTGGCCAGGCTGTTCCTGACCGTCAGTCTGCCGCCCGCATCCAGCTGAATGTCCCCCTGGCGCGCGGTGAGGTTGCCGAGGTTCACCCCCACGCCCGCCTCGCTGGAGACCAGGCGGATACGGTTGGCATACATCCCGCCGAGCGCGCCGGTATCCACCGCCACCACGGGCGCGGCGCCCTCACCGGCAATCGGCCTGACGCTGCCGTCTGCGCCCACGCGGTTCGCCCCTGCCGTCACCGTCAGGTCGTTCGCATGTATCGCGGCGTTCACTTCCGTTGCGCGCGCAATAATCGACAGCGCGTCGCTTTTACTGGCGTCCAGCCCCTGGCCTTCAACCGTGATGGCGCCTTTCGTCACCTCCAGCGCCTGCAGGTTACCGCTGGCGTCGAACTGCGGTTTCCCCGTGGTCAGGGTGACGTTCGGGGTGTTGATAAATCCGCATCCGTTACAGGTGATCCCGTACGGGTTGGCCACCATAACGTTTGCCGCCTTACCGGCGACTTCCGTGTAGCCCTGCAGCTGCGAGCGGCTGGCGCCCGTGACTTCGTTGATGATGCCTTGCGCTTCCCGCCCGGCCTGCAGGTTGGGGTTGTTCTGGATAAGCCCGCCCAGCTGGGTCCGGGTTAAGCGGTCCGTGCCGTTATTGAGGATAAGCCCCTCGTTGCCGACGTTATACTCACCGAACTGGTTATGCGAGATACCCGCTCCGTTGGGCGTGGCGATGTTGACGACCGGCACCCCGTTCCCCGCACGATCGACCGTGGTCTGCCCGGCCGGCGTAAGCGCCGCCGCGACGGCGGGTGCCACCGGCTGCCAGACCATCAGGCCGCAGACAATCCAGCTGATCAGACGCTGCGAGAAACGAACGGGTGGGTGACGGGTATCCATAGTCGTAGAGTCTCTTAAAGCATGAAGGCAATGCGCCAGTTAACGCTCACATGATCCGGGCCGAGCCAGTCGGGGTAGCGCAGCGGCGTGCCGACCGAAATCTGGCTGCTGTACCCGCGCCCTGCGCTGCTCAGCCCCACCGAACCGCCCCACAGCGTGCCGGAGGCAAAGCGGTCCTGACGGTCTTTTTCCAGCCAGCCGCCGTCAACGGCGACCGTTGCGCTCACCGCGCCAATCACCGGGAGGGTGAAGAGGGAATACCCCAGCTCGTTACGCCAGTAGCCGCCGTTATCCCCGGACAGGTACTGCTCTTTAAAACCGCGCACGGAGCTTTCGCCGCCGAGCGTCAGGCGCTCGGAGCCGTACAGCCGATCGGGCGACCACTGGCCGTAGGCGCTGGTCAGCCACCACGCGTTGCGGGCGACAGGACGCTGGAAGCTGGCGTTCAGGCTCCATTTACGGAATTCCGCACGCGGCACATCCCCGGATTTATTTTCGTCGGTTTCGGCACTGAACCACGGCATGCCGTGGCTCCAGGTCGGGTTGAAAGTCGCCACGCCGCCCAGCATTTTTTGCGTATGGGTAATCCCGAGGACCAGGCTGGAGAGGTTGCGCGTGCTGCTCTTAAGCGGCGCGTCGTTGAGCCAGTTGCGGCTGGAGCGCTGAACCACGCCTGCCGCAATACCGGTTTTCACATCCCCGTTGCGGAACACCACCCAGGACGCGTTAAGGCGGTGGGTTTTAGTATCGCCCGTGGAGAGCCAGTTGAACCCCTGGTTACTGATGGTGGTCCGGTAGTTACTCCAGGCGTAGCTGTAGTCCAGCAGGCCGTAGCCGAACGGCACGCTGACGCCCGCCTGGAAATTCTGCGCATCGTACGCGCTGGCAAAATCGCTGCTGCGCCCGCCGCTGACAAACCATTTATCCGCCAGCCCCAGCATATTATTGGCGGTGAGCACGCCACTCAGCTGATCTTCGCCGGTGCTCTTCTGCCCGCTATTATCCAGGCTTACGGATACACTTAAGGGAAATTCCGGTTTTGCCGTGAGATTAACGATGGAATATCCGGCCTGCGTTCCCGGCAGAATTTCAATCTGCACCGGGTCGGTACGCAAACGGTTAATTTGCTCCATGCCCTGTTCAATGTCGCGTAAATTAAGGATGCCGCCCACCCGTCCCGGAAATGCCATTTTCAGCATGCGCGGCGTTTCGCCTTCCAGACGAATTGCTTCCAGTCTGCCTTCCAGCACAACAATATTCAGCTGACCGCCGGAGAGATCCTGCTCGGTGAGAAAGGCGCGGCTGGTGATATATCCCCGTCTGATATACCAGTCAGAAATATGGGCGAGAAGTTCCGTTATTTTCGCCATATCCAGACACCGGCCCTGCCACGGTGCGACAAGGGTCTGACGGGTTTTCGGGGAGATTAAGGTCGCACCGGAAAGGGTAATGGTATTAATGGTGAAACAGGGCCCGGAGCCGGTTGCAGGCAGAGGCCTGGCAGGCGCGGGGCGAGGAATACTCCGCTCCAGCTCTTCGCGCTGTTGCTGGTTCTGTAATAAAAGCTGCTGCTGTTGCTGCTGAATAGCGTCGCGATCGGCTGGCGACAAGGGGGCAGCATTCACACTCGCTGAAAAAAGCGCAATTAATAATATAGCAACAGTATAATTCACAAATGAAACTATTCTATTTTTTATTTCGGAGCTATTCATCCATGCCACAAAAATGTCCGCAATGATTACTTTTGTAATATAAGAGCATTCTTAAAGCGAGTATATCTAATTTGCATTAGGGCCCCTAAAATTAATGGTTCTTTCGGAAAGGTGAGAAAGATATTAAGAGAAAATAAGAAATGGTTTAACTCACCCTTAAATCTTGAGTTAGCCGTAATACACTAGCTGTGGAGACGAAACGTTTTTCTCCACTCCGCCGGACTGACCCCAAAACGCGCCTTAAACTGCTGTCGCCAGGTAACGGGGGAATTAAATCCCACGAGTTCAGCCACGCGCTCAATCGGCATATTTCCGGCCTCAAGCAGGATCTGGCTGCGCCGCAGGCGTTCGGCGGTAAGCCAGTCGGCGACGCTCATCCCCGTGGCTTTAATAAAATGCCGGGTCAGGGTGCGGCGGCTCATCGAAACCACCTCTGCCAGCGAGTCCAGGCTATGCGGTTCGGTGATGTGCTGCTGTAGGTAGTCAATCAGGCAGTTAATGCGTCCGTCGCGGGTATCTTTGGGTACCGGCTGGGCGATGAACTGCGCCTGACCGCCCTCGCGGTGGGGCGGAACAATCATCCGACGGGCAATCTGGTTGGCGACCACGCTCCCAAAACGCTGGCGAATGATATACAGGCAGCAGTCCAGCGCAGCCGCGGTACCGGCAGAGGTGATGATATTGCCGTCATCCACGTAAAGGGCATTAATATCCAGCTGAACGCGCGGGAAGAGCGACTGAAATTGACGTTCGAACTCCCAGTGGGTGGCCGCACGTTTGCCGTCGAGGAGCCCCGCCCAGGCAAGAACAAACGACCCCAGACACAGCCCGACGATTTCCGCACCGTTGTCTCTTGCCTGCACCAGGCTGTCGAGCAGCGCCTGGGGCGGTCGTTCAAGGACGTGCTGCCAGTAGGGAACGACGACAATATCGGCCTGACCCATAGCGGTGAAATCCTGCGTGGCGTTGAGGGCAAATCCGTCTTTTGAGGTGAGGAACCCCGGCGTTTCGGCGCAAATCGTCACGTTAAAGCGCTTTTCGCCGGAGACCGAATCGCCAAACAGAATGCAGGGAACGGAGTAGTGGAACGGGCTAAACCCGTCTACCGCGACAATCGCGACGTTGATTAGCGACATCTGTCTCTCCTTTCCCTTTAACGCACTCAGAATATAACGGTTTCGCCATCCTGGGGAATGCTCACCGCGTCACTCACCTGATTGGCTTCAACGTACTCACGCAGCGCGCTGCGGGTCAACAGGCAGTGGTTAATCGCCTCCATATGGCTCGCCACAATGTTGGCCTGCGGCAGCAGGAAATGAACGTTAAGCACATCCTCCTGCCCCATAATAATGGGCCCAAAACCAATGACGTGTGCATAGCCAGCGTTCAGTACCACCACGTCCGGCTGGTGCTTTTGCAGATCGGCCGCTACTTCGTCACGCCAGACGGTATCCCCGGCAAGATAGAGCGTCTTCTCATCGGGATGACGCAGCACCACGCCGCAGGCCTCGCCCAGCCGCTCCGCCAGCTCCGGCACGGCGTAAGCGCGATCGGTGCCGTGCTGCCCGCCCTGGGTTTTCGTAATCTTAATATCGCCGAAGAAGGTCGCGTCGGTCATGATCGTCAGGTTGCTGAATCCCTGGCTGCGCAGCAGCGCGGCGTCACGGTCGTTTTGCACGTAGATCGGTTTGTCTTTAGTGATCAGCTCCGCCGCGGCGCGATCCCAGTGATCGTCATGGGTATGGGTGACGATCACCGCGTCGGCGTCCAGCAGCGTATTGACGTCAACGGGGAGTTCGACCGTCGGGTTACGGCGTTCGGCATACGCCGTGCCGGGAAAGCCCGGATAAGCCCCCTTCGGGGCCAGCATCGGGTCGATTAAAAGACGTTTTCCAGCGTAGGTAATCAGCTGGGTGGCGTTGCGAATGTGGGTAATGTTCATGGGCTATCCTCCGGTTGGTGTGATAAGGAGGATAGCCAGCGGTCGCAGCTGACGCTGTGGGTTAAAGGGCGATTACCGATGGAATCGGGCCAATTTAAGCAACCCGTTTTCCGTCAGATCGTTTACCAGCCCGGCACCGCCCCGCCGTTAAAGATCGTCTCCGCCGCTTTCGCTACTTCAGGGGACTGATACGACTGGATAAATTCCTTCACGTTCTCCGCGTCCTTGTTGTCTTCGCGCGTCACCACGATGTTCACGTACGGCGAGTTTTTGTCTTCAATAAAGACGCTGTCATGCACTGGCGACAGCCCGGTTTGCTGAATATAGGTGGTGCTGATAATGGCGACATCCACTTTCGGGTCGTCCAGCACGCGCGGCAGCTGTGCCCCTTCCAGCTCCATAATTTTCAGCTGTTTAGGGTTGGCGGTAATATCCAGCGCCGTCGGCAGCAGCCCAGTGCCCGGCTTCAGGGTAATGAGCTTCTCCTTTTGCAGCAGCAACAGCGCGCGGCCAAGGTTGGTCGGGTCGTTTGGAATGGCAATGGTTGCCCCGTCCTTCAGGTCAGAGACGGATTTGATTTTGCGGGAATAGCCGGCCATCGGGAAAACGAAGGTGTTCGCCACGGCCACCAGCTTGTAGCCATGCGCCTTGTTATCCTCAGCGAGGAATGGGCGATGCTGGAAGACGTTGGCATCCAGTTCCCCCTGGTTAGTCGCATCGTTAGGCAACAGCGAACCGCTGAAGCCGACCAGCTCCACGTCCAGGCCATATTTCTCTTTTGCCACCTTTTTGGCGACTTCCGCTACGTCCTGTTCAGCGCCGTTGATGACGCCCACTTTAATGTGTTTGGCATCGCTGCCACTTTGATCGCACCCTGCCAGCAGCAGGCCAGCAAGTACCAGAGCACCCAATCGACGTTTCACAAGACAGTTCCTTTTGCTAAATGTTGTAGTGACTATATCGACAACGAAGCGGTGAAATAAAAACCGAAAAAGAATCAATAAGAAGGATCGGTTATATGCGAGTATTGCCGGGTGGCGCAGCGCTTACCCGGCCGACAGATTCAGGGCTTAAAGGGCTTTCGCGAGGTAATGTCGCTGCATGCCCGGGTACGGATAATCCTGCAAAGACATCTGCAGCTGGTACCCCTGTTTTTCATAGAACGGGCGCGCCTGGAAGCTGGCGGTGTCGACCAGCGCATGCTTGCAGCCTTTGCGTCGGGCTTCCTCTTCGGCCGCTTTGATGAGCTGGCTGCCCACGCCAGATCCACGCACGGCATCGCTCACCCAGAGAAAGTCGATATTCAGCCAGTCGCCTTTACGCACCCCAATTAGCCCGCCGAGCATGGTGCCTTTATCGTCCCGCACGTAAACGCCAATGTCGCCGCTAAAGTTCGCCAGATCGATAAACTGTCCGTTAAAGGCTCTCAGACCGACGAGTAACTCTTCTTTTTCCTGCGCCGTAACCGCATGAGTAATGCTCAGGTGCATATTTTTATCTCCTTGTTATCTGTGCCGCTTCACTATCTCACACAGATCTCCTGGAGAAAATTCATACTTTCGGCTGGCGTCGCTACACTGAATGTAACGATATATTTCATGGGAAGCCTGTGACTTCGAAAGGGGGTTGTTGATGAAAGCCGCGCACCTGGTCTGCCTGCTGGTTTGTCTGCTCTTCGCCGCGTTTGTCCATGCTCAGGAAAAGGATGACCCTGCGAAAGAGGCGCAAATAAAGCAGCAGGTCCTTAAAGATATTAAGAAAACCTGCACTCCACAGAAAAAGCAGAGCGATAAAGCCTGGCAGG
This sequence comes from Enterobacter dykesii, assembly GCF_008364625.2. Classification (NCBI taxonomy): domain Bacteria; kingdom Pseudomonadati; phylum Pseudomonadota; class Gammaproteobacteria; order Enterobacterales; family Enterobacteriaceae; genus Enterobacter; species Enterobacter dykesii. Next base: position 43,063 of record NZ_CP126604.1, on the reverse strand, counting down.
CGATGATTTTATCGTCCGAGGCCAATCAGCTGCTGATCAAAAATGCCATTACCGCCGTGAAGCGCGACAACCTGGATGCCTACTGGGGGGCGATTGGTCAGGTGGATTGTATGGAGGATTATTAAGCGTGAAGCCGGGCTTCACGCTTTTTTCAGCGCTTCCGCATATCCGGAATGATGAGATCCCCGCGCAGAACATAGGACCCGAGCATCTGCGTTTTCTCCGTCAGCCAGCTCACAATGCGCGCCGCCATCGCGTCCATGGAATATTCAATCGCCGGGATCACCGGAATACCCGGCAGGTGCAGCGATCCGGCAAGGCTGAAGACCATGATGTCGTCCGGCACCGATTTGTTAAACGCCTGCAGCTGCGGGATCACCCGCTGGGCTTCCTGCTCGTCCGCCACCAGCAGCGCGTTGAAGTTCAGGGTGCTGGCGTTATTAAGCAGCTCCTGCAGCGCAACGGACGAGGAGGTCGCGTCCATAAAGACAAGGTTGCGATTGAAGGGCAGGAAATTTTTCTCCAGCGCATGCTTGTAGCCGAGAAGCACCTGGTCGGCAAAACCGCTGCCGTGAGGGTGGATCAGCGCAATCTGCCGACGCCCCTGGCTGGTAAGGTAGTTACAGGCGGTTTCGGCGGCAAAGGCGTGATCGAACTGAATGCTGTTGGCGTTATCAGACTCCATGCAGTCCACCAGAATAACGTTATCCATCTCCACGTCCAGCGGGAAACGGGCGCCAATCACCAGGATGTCATCGCAAAGCCCGCAGGAGAGTTCTTCAAGGGCGTGCATCACTTCCGCTTTGCTGTGCGCGAAGCGCAGCAGGAGGTGTTTTTGATGCTGGCTGAGCTGTTTTTCCAGCGCGTAGAGATATCCGGTGGTTTGGTTAATATTTTCCTGCGCGCAAATGACCCCGATACAGCCCGTCGACTGGCTCAGCAGCGACTGGGCAATCACGTTAGGCCGGTAGTTCAGCTCATCCACCGCTTTCAGTACGGCCTGACGGCTGGCTTCCTTTACGCCACGCGACCCACTCAACACTCGCGATACCGTGGCTTTAGACACCCCGGCAAGACGTGATACATCATTGATTGTCGACATCTCTTTCCCCTGGCAGGCTTACCTCGCGCCTGCAAATTCCATCACCGCTTCGGCTCACATTATAGCCAGAACGGAGTATATCCGTTTCCGTTTTTCATGGAAACCGATTTTCCGTTTCCACTCCAAATGATGTCAAAACAGCCAAATTATGTGACGCACATCGGGTTAATTAGTCTCATAAGTAAGGGATCTTGATGGTTGTCACACTTCTGTCTTTTATGAATGGAAACCGGTTTCCGTATAATGTCCAATCATCCTCGCAATAACTTTTTACATTTAGAGGATGGTTGTCGATGTTCAAAATTATGCTGTGCTGCTCTGCCGGGATGTCCACCAGCCTGCTGGTCAGCAAAATGGTCGATGTCGCGAAAGAACGTGGTTTGCCGGTGAAGATTGATGCGTACGGCGTTTCCGAATTTGATACGCAGTTTCCGCAATACCAGGTGGTACTTCTCGGACCGCAAGTGAAATACATGTTACAGACACTCTCAGACAAGGCGGCGACGCAAGGCATTCCGGTGCAGCCCATCGATATGATGGACTACGGCATGCAGCGTGGCGATAAAGTACTGGACTATGCTCTGTCGCTCATCGAAGCGGCACACTAAAAGGTGTTCACATGAGTTCGTTATATCAATCCATGGTCGCGGTGATTGAGCAGTCAATTACTCCGCTGGCCGCGAAGCTGGGTCAGCAAAAGTACGTGATTGCCATCCGCGACGGCTTTACCGCCGCGCTGCCGTTTATGATCATCGGCTCGTTTATGCTGGTGTTCATCTTCCCACCGTTCTCGGCGGATACCACCAACAGCTTCGCCCGCGGCTGGCTGGATTTCTCCCAGACCTACCGCGAACAGCTGATGCTGCCGTTTAACCTCAGCATGGGGGTGATGACCTTCTTCATTTCGGTGGGGATTGGGGCAAGCCTGGGGCGTCAGTTCAACCTCGACCCGGTGATGTCCGGCCTGCTGGCCTTTATGGCCTTCCTGCTGGTCGCCGCGCCGTATGCCGACGGCAAGATCTCGACCCAGTACCTCTCCGGCCAGGGGATTTTTACCGCGCTGATCACCGCCATTTACGCTACCCGCGTCTACGCGTGGCTGAAACAGAACAACGTGACCATTCGCCTGCCGAAGGAAGTCCCGACCGGCGTGGCGCGCTCGTTTGAAATCCTGATCCCGGTGATGGTGGTGATCGGCACGCTGCACCCGCTGAACCTGTTCATTGAAGCGCAAACCGGGATGATTATCCCGCAGGCGATCATGCACCTGCTGGAGCCGCTGGTGTCTGCCTCTGACTCCCTGCCAGCCATTCTGCTCTCCGTGCTGCTGTGCCAGATCTTCTGGTTCGCAGGTATTCACGGCTCGCTGATCGTCACCGGCATCATGAACCCGTTCTGGATGGCGAACCTCTCGGCAAACCAGGCGGCGCTGGCGGCCGGCGCGGCGCTGCCGCACGTTTACCTCCAGGGCTTCTGGGATCACTACCTGCTGATTGGCGGCGTAGGCTCCACGCTGCCGCTGGCGTTCCTGCTGCTGCGCAGCCGCGTTACCCACCTGCGCACCATCGGCAAAATGGGCGTTGTGCCGAGCTTCTTTAACATCAACGAACCGATTCTGTTCGGCGCGCCGATCATCATGAACCCGATGCTGTTTATCCCGTTCGTGTTCGTTCCGCTGGTTAACGCCTGCCTGGCGTACGCGGCAACCAGGCTCGGCTGGCTGGCGCAGGTCGTCTCGTTAACCCCGTGGACCACCCCTGCACCGATTGGCGCCTCGTGGGCGGCGAACTGGGCGCTGAGCCCGGTGGTGATGTGCCTGGTCTGTATGGTGATGTCCGCGCTGATGTACCTGCCATTCCTGCGCGCCTATGAGCGTACGCTCATCAAAAACGAAGAGCAGAAGGCCCAGGCAACCGTCGGTGCCGCCGAGACCGCCAGCAATTAAGTCAAAGAGGAAGAGTCATGAAATACGCATTTCCCGATAACTTCTGGTGGGGCAGCGCAAGCTCTGCTCTCCAGACCGAAGGGGCAAGAGAGGGGGAAACCACGTGGGATTACTGGTTTGCCCGCGAGCCGAACCGTTTTCACAACGGCGTGGGGCCGCAGCAGACCTCCACGTTTTATCAGCACTGGAAAACGGACATTCAGCTGTTAAAGCAGCTGAACCACAACAGCTTTCGCACCTCGATTAGCTGGGCGCGCCTGATCCCCGACGGTATCGGTGAAGTGAACCCGGACGCGGTCGATTTTTACAATCAGGTCATTGATGAGCTGAATGAACAGGGCATCACGCCGTTTATGACCCTGTTCCATTTCGACATGCCGATGGCGATGCAGGAAATCGGCGGCTGGGAAAACCGCGACGTGGTGGAGGCTTACGCCCGCTATGCTCTGCTTTGCTTCGAGCTGTTTGGTGACCGCGTGCTGCACTGGTTTACCTTCAACGAGCCGATCGTGCCGGTGGAAGGCGGTTATCTGTACGACTTCCACTACCCGAACGTGGTGGATTTTCGTCGGGCAGCCACCGTGGCGTATCACACCGTGCTGGCCCATGCGAAGGCGGTGCAGGCCTACCGCGCCGGGCATTACGCGGGGGAAATTGGCATCGTGTTGAACCTGACGCCGTCCTATCCGCGCTCGCAGAACCCGGCGGACTTGAAGGCGGCACACGTTACAGATCTGATGTTTAACCGCAGCTTCCTTGACCCGGTTCTGCGCGGCGAATACCCGGCGGATCTGGTGGCGTTACTGAAATCTTACGATCAGCTTCCCGCCTGCAAGCCGGAAGACGGTTTTCTGATTGCGGAAGGGAAAATCGACCTGCTCGGCATTAACTACTATCAGCCGCGTCGCGTGAAGTGCCGCGACAGCGCGGTGAACCCGCAGGCGCCGTTTATGCCGGAGTGGTTCTTTGATAGCTACGAGATGCCGGGCCGCAAGATGAACCCGTACCGCGGCTGGGAAATCTACGAGCCGGGTATTTACGATATTCTGGTTAACCTGCGCGACAATTACGGCAACCCTCGCTGCTTTATTTCTGAAAACGGCATGGGCGTCGAAAACGAGCAGCGCTTTATTGAAAATGGCCAGATAAACGATCGGTACCGCATCGAGTTTATTTCCGAACATTTAGCCTGGCTGCATAAGGGTATTAGCGAAGGGTGCAATTGTCTCGGTTACCATATGTGGACGTTTATTGATAACTGGTCGTGGTGTAATGCCTATAAAAATCGCTACGGATTTATCCAGCTCGATTTAGAGACGCAGAAACGCACCATTAAGAAAAGCGGAGAGTGGTTTGCCGCCACCGCATTAAATAATAGTTTTGAAAAAGAGTAATGATGATGATCGCACTAGAAGAAGCCGTAATGGAAATTATCGTCAATGCCGGACAGTCCCGCAGCCTGTGCTTTGAAGCCCTGCACGCGGCGCGCCAGGGCAACATTGACGAAGCCAAAAGCCTGCTGCGCGAAGCCGATGGCTACGCGCGCCAGGCGCACAAGATGCAGACCAAACTGATCGAGCAGGATGCGGGCGAAGGCCGCCAGCCGATGACGTTAATTATGGTGCACGCGCAGGATCACTTAATGAATTCCTTATTAGCGCGTGAACTGTCCGAAGAAATTATTCATTTATACCAGAGATAATCTATGGCGAAATAATTATTGTAATACCTCTGTACCCTAAATAGAGATCCACTTGTTCTGATGATAGCGACATACTCTGTCAGATCGGAGCGGGATGGTTATTGTCTGAATAAAATTAAACTATATTGAGATAACCATGAATACGATTAAAAAACTTCCATTAACCATGGCAGTTATCGCCGCGCTTTGCCCAATTTCCGTGCTCGCACAGGAATTCACCCAGGAGCAAATCGACGCCATTGTGGCGAAAGCGGTGGATAAAGCCCTGGCCGAACGTCAGGCTAAAATGGATGCGGCGGTCGCGAAAAAAGCGGACGTGGTGACAGAGCCGCAAAGCGCGGCACAATCCCCGGATATGGCGATCCCGTTCGGGGTTAAATTTACCGGCTATGCCCGCTACGGCGCGCACTTCCAGGCCGCCGATCAGAAATACGTGGCGGTGGACGGTTCCTACAACGGCGCGTCCGCCATTGGTCGTCTGGGCAACGAAGGCAACGGCGGGGAATTCCAGCTCTCCAAGGCCTTCAAGGGTGAAAACGGCGCCATCTGGGATATCAACGTGATGATCGACCACTGGGGCGACGAAGTTAACCTGAAAAAAGCCTACGCGGGGGTGACCAACATTATGGCCTCCAACCCGAACGCCTATTTCTGGGCCGGGCGTGACTTCCACCAGCGTCCGCAGCAGGGCATCAACGATTACTTCTGGATGAACCACGACGGCCAGGGCGCCGGGGTGAAGAACTTCGACATCGGCGGCGTGCAGTTTGACGTCGCCGCCGTGGCGGCGGTGGAATCCTGTAGCCCGGAAGTGATGGAAGATGAAGCCAACCCGTCGCGCATCACCTGTACCGGCGGTTCCGGCACGGGCGACAAAGGCAACTACGCCGCGACCTCAAAAATCCACGGCATGAAGCTCGGCCCGATCGACATGGAGCTGTACGCCAACTACGGCTTTGACTCCAAAGCGGTGGAGAGCGACGAGCGTCTGAACGCGTGGCAGGGCGGCGTGGTGCTGAGCCACACCAATGACAGCGGCGTGAACAAGGTGATTGCCCGCTACTCCGATAACGCGGACAACAGCGTGTTCAATAAAACCGAGGACCTGACCACGGTCTACGCCAGCTTCGAAGGGCTGTACAAATTCACCCAGGCGACGCAGGTGGAGTACATCCTCGCCTTCCACGATTACGACAATAGCCGCGATAAGACCGATAACCGTAAGAACTACAACGCCATCGTGCGTCCGATGCACTGGTGGAACGACGTTCACTCCACCTGGCTGGAAGCAGGCTGGCAACATGTGGATTACGACAACGGCGGCGACAACAAGGGCTGGAAGCTGACCCTGTCGCAGAACATGTCTATCGCCATGGGGCCGGAGTTCCGTCCGATGCTGCGCTTCTACGTGACCGGCGGCAAAGTGGATAACGCACGCACCGCGCGCGTGAACAACACCAAAGACGAAACCCTCGACGACTTCAACGTCGGCGCGATGTGGGAGGCGTGGTTCTAAGCAAGGTAGAAGCAAAACGGCAACGAGAGTTGCCGTTTTTTGTGTTTGCTCCCTCTCCCGTGGGAGATGGCTGGGGTGAGGGCATCAGAGCGCACGCTATCATGCTATGCTGTTGACCGAATAAACGACAACATAGCAGGGGAGAAAATGGGTTCCACACGTAAAGGGATGCTGAACGTTCTGATCGCCGCCGTTTTATGGGGCAGTTCCGGCGTTTGCGCGCAGTACATCATGGAGAAAAGCCACATTTCTTCGCCTTACCTGACCATGGTTCGCCTGCTGTTTACCGGCGTGATCCTCCTGACGCTTTCTTTCGTTCACGGCGACAAGATATTCTCGGTCATCAAGCAGCGCAAAGACGCACTCAGCCTGCTGTTTTTCTCGCTGGTCGGCGCGCTTACCGTGCAGCTCACTTTCCTGCTGACGATTGAAAAATCCAACGCGGCGACCGCTACCGTGCTGCAGTTCCTATCGCCAACCATTATCGTGGCGTGGTTTGCCCTGGCGCGGAAAAAGCGCCCCGGCGTGTTTGTTTTGTCCGCGATTGTGACATCCCTTGTCGGGACGTTCCTGCTGGTCACCCACGGCGACCCAACCTCGCTCTCCATCTCGCCTGCCGCGCTGTTCTTCGGTATCGCCTCGGCGTTTGCCGCGGCGTTTTACACCACCTATCCGTCGACGCTGATCGCCCGCTATGGCACATTGCCGATTGTCGGCTGGAGTATGTTGATTGCCGGATTGATGTTGACGCCGTTCTACGCCGGGCGCGGGACGACCTTCGTGATTGACGGCAGCCTGCTGCTGGCGTTTTTCTATCTGGTGGTGATCGGCACCGCGCTGACGTTCAGCCTGTATCTAAAAGGCGCGCAGATGATTGGCGGGCCGAAGGCGAGCATTCTGAGCTGCGCCGAGCCGCTGAGCAGCGCGTTGCTGTCGGTGATTTTACTGGGCGTGGCGTTCACCCTGCCGGACTGGCTGGGCACGCTGCTGATTGTATCGTCGGTGGTGCTGATTTCGATGGATTCACGTAGAAGGGTTAAGGCATCGGCGTAGCCTGATGCCCTCACCCCAACCCTCTCCCACGGGAGAGGGAGAAAAGCACTACTTCGCCTTAACCTTCCCCGCCACCAGCAGCGCAGTCAGCAGCATCAGCGTACCGGAAAGTACCAGCGGCGATGTCAGCCCCAGATGGTCGAGCGCCACGCCGCCAATGGCCGCACCGCAGGTATTCGCCAGCTGGATCACCGCCACCTGAATCGACCCGGCTTTTTCCGCCTGATCGGCCAGCGTTCGGGTGATCCACGTCGACCAGCCCACCGGCACCAGCGCAAAGGCAAAGCCCCAGATAATCGCAATGGCAGACGCGACCCACTTATCGCTGCCCCACAGCACCAGCACCGCCGCGCTCGCCGCCAGCACCAGCGGCGCACCCGCCAGCGCCACCTTCAGGGAACGTTTCAGGAACTGCGAAGACAGCGACGTGCCGACAAAGCTGGCGATACCGAAGCTCAGCAGCACCAGCGTCAGGCCGTCTACGTCAAAGCCCGCCATGTTCATAAACACCGGGCGGATATAGGTAAAGAAGGCAAACTGCCCGGCAAAGGCCATAAAGATCGCGGTCATCCCCGCCAGCACGCCGGGGCGCTTCAGCAGCGCGAACATGTTCTGCTTATGGTGCGCCGCTTCGCCCGGCAGGGACGGCAGCGCCTTCCACACCCAGATAATACACAGCACGCCCATCACCGCCGCGGCGTTAAAGACGTTACGCCAGCCGATAATCCCGCCCAGGAAGCTGCCCAGCGGCGCGGCAATCACCAGCGCGATAGAGACCGCACCGAAGATAACGGAAAGCGCTTTTGGTACCGTCCGCGCGGGCACCAGGCGCATGGTGAGCGAGGCCGACATCGCCCAGAAGCCGCCTAATCCCAGTCCCAGGCAGGCGCGCCCCAGCAGCAGCAGGGTAAAGCTTTCCGCAAAGGAGACCAGCAGGCAGGAGAGCGTCAGCAGCACGCTGAACAGGATGACCACCTTGCGGCGGTCGATAGTGCCAATCACCTGGGTGATAAACAGGCTGGCGAACATCGCCACGAAGGCGGTGACGGTGACGGACTGCCCCGCCACGCCTTCGGAAATGCCCAGATCCTGCGCCATCGGCGTCAGCAGGCTCACCGGCAGAAACTCAACGGTAATCAGGCAGGCGACGCAGAACGCCACGGAGAAAACCGCCGACCAGTTGGGGCGTGAAACCTCTTTGGTCTGCGGTCTGGTCGTGGGCTGGATATGTTCTGTCATGGCGTCACCTGAAGATAAAAACGTGCGGAAAAGTCGCGCAGTTTATCATCAAAAGTGTGACGAATTTAACGATTTGACAACTTTTGTCGTTTTTACAGGGGATCAGTGCAGGTAAAACACGCCCTCTTCCGGCAGGAAGAGCTGGTTATAGCGTAGCTGAAAGGCGTTAAGCTCCTGCGGGTCCGGCTCTATCTCGCGCATGAAGCCAAGCGCCAGACGAATTTGTGCATCGGTAATGGGCGCGGCCAGGCGGGCTTTACGCAGCATGCGGTGCCAGGCGTGCAGGTTATCTTCACTACCATCAACAATACACACCTGCCAGATAAGCAGCACCTGCGCCGCGTTTTGCAGATGCGCCTCATCGGGGCGTTCAAGATAACGGATAAACTCATTGCCGGGCGTTTTACCGAACTGGTCGATCATCGACTCAACCGGCATCGGGGTGATCCCCAGACGCTCGCTTAAACGTTTGATGGCGCGGCGGGAGTCCGAGGTCAGGACGCGAAATCCCACCACAAACACCACGGCAAGCGTTGCCAGCATTATCCAGACCATGCGTTCTCCTATGAATAGCCGCTCATCATAGCGGGAAACGCACGGCGTCGACAGCGACAGGCATAAAAAAGCCCGGCATCACACACCGGGCAAAGAAGTTACCTGCAAACTCAAGCTGTTTTTAATTTCTGCGCACGATTCTCACGGCGAATTTTACGTTCTTCCAGCACCGCAACCATCGCCATCAGGACGATACAGCCGATCGCTGCGGCATCCAGCGCCGCGAAGGTGCCCGCCCAGCCGGTGAGGCCGAAAATTGGCGTGCCGTCGGCGATCATCCCCAGACCCAGCTTGGCGAAGCTGTCGCCGATCAGGTAGGCGAAGGTGCCTTTAATCCCATCGGCGGCGCCGATCGCTTTTTTCGGGACAAAGCCCACTGCCGCCACGCCGATCAGCAGCTGTGGACCAAACACCAGGAAGCCGAGCGCGAACAGGGACGCCAGGTAAACGTACTGGTTGCTGGCGTGCTGGTAGACGCCGAGCGTGGCGATAATCAGCGCCAGCGCGACGCAGGCCACCAGCGCGCGACGGCCGTTGGCAAGATCCGAAAGCCAGCCCCACAGCAGCGTGCCGACCAGCGCGCCCACTTCGAACAGGGTGAAGCCCTGAATCGCCACTTCTTTAGAGAGCTTCAGCTCCTGGAAGGCATACACGGTCGACCACTGGTCGATGCCGATACGCACCACGTAGAGGAAGATGTTTGAGAAGCACAGCAGCCAGATCACTTTGTTTTTCAGCACGTACTCAACAAAGATCTGCCATTTGGACATCTCGTTTTCTTCGGTCTCTTTGTCCTCTTCGCTGATCTCCTCCCCGAACAGCTCTTCGGCTTTGCCGAGGCCGTAAGATTCCGGGGAGTCGCTGCCGTAGCGCAGGCCGATAAAGCCGACAATCAGGGCGATAATCGACGGGAAGATAAACATGCCGATCACGTGGCCGTCGAACAGATAGTTCGCACCAAACAGCGCCACGCCTGCCGCCCCCGCCCCGCCGAGGTTGTGGGAGATGTTCCACATGCCGAGGTAGGAACCACGCTTGCGGCGCGGGGTCCATTTGGTGATGGTGGAGTAGCTGCACGACCCGCCGGTACTCTGGAAGAAACCGCTCAGGGCGTAGAAAGCGATCATCATGAACAGGCTGACGGAGCCCGCGCCCATGCTGGCGCTGAAGCCGAGCATACAGATGGCGGAGAGGATCAGCATAAACGGCAGGAACTGCTTGGTGTTTTTGCCGTCCGCGTAGTAGGAAACGACGGTTTTCCCCACGCCGTAGGTGATGGAGAAGCCCAGACCAATCATCCCCAGCTGCGTCATGCTCAGCCCGTAGGTTGAGATCATATCGTTCTGCGCGATGTTAAAGTTTTTGCGGATCAGGTACATGGTCAGGTAGCCGATGAAGACCACCAGATAGGACTGCATGAACGGTTTGAACCACATCTTGCGCCGCACGTCGAGCGGCAGATCCAGGGTCGGCTTGCGCACCTGGTTGAGGAAGGCCAGCATGGTTTGCTCCTGAGCTGATTTTTACCTGCGAATGGCAGGCATTGTAAAAATCAGCCGGGAGAGATGCCTGAGACAGCGTCCAGGTAAAACCGGGAAAATTTCTTAGTTTTACGCCACTCGGGCCAGAAAGGTGAGGCACATCACGCTTCGCTCACCTCGCGCGGGGCCTGCGCGTGCAGGAAGGGCAGCAGCAGCAGCGCGGAGATCCCCGCCGCGATGGCGATCACCGCGAAGAAACCGCTCCAGTGCCAGACGTCAATCACCCGCGCCAGCGGCCAGCCGGAGAGCGATGCGCCGAGGTAGGCAAACAGTCCGACAAAGCCCGTCGCCGCGCCTGCCGCCTCTTTGTGAGAACACTCCGCCGCCGCCATGCCGATCAGCATCTGCGGGCCAAACACGAAGAAGCCAGTGGTGAAGAAGCACGCCGCCTGCATCACATAGCTGGCGAACGGCATCAGCCACAGCGAGCCGACGGAGAGCAAAATCCCGGCGGCGAAAATCAGGTTCATCGGGCCACGGTTGCCGTTGAACAGCTTGTCCGAGCCCCAGCCCGCCACCAGCGCGCCGATAAACCCGCCCAGTTCGAACATCGTCACCGCCGAGTTGGCGGTCACCAGATCCACGCCGAGCGTCTCGGACATGTACAGATTGCCCCAGTCGTTGATCGCCGCACGCACCACGTAAACCAGCACGTAGCAGAGCGACAGCAGCCAGATGTAGGGGTTTTTCAGCACGTATTTTGTGAGGATCTCCCTGCCGGTCAGCCCCGCGCCTTCCTGCTGCTGGGCAATCTCCATTTCGTCGTGCCGCCAGTCGCCCACCGCAGGCAGACCGACGGTTTGCGGCCGGTCGCGCAGGCGCCAGCAGAGAAACAGCCCGGCGACAATCGCGAGGCCTCCGGCAATCATCATCCCCGCGCGCCAGCCGTAGTGCAGCGCCGCCGCACCTACCACCATCGGGATCAGCGCCCCGCCGACGTTATGCGCGGTGTTCCAGATTGCCCACCAGCCGCCACGCTCGTTGCGCGAATACCAGGCGGTGAGCAGGCGGGCGCAGACCGGCGCGCCCCAGCCCTGGAAAAAGGCGTTCAGCGCCCACAGCAGGGCGAAGGCCCAAAGCGAGGTGGAGAAACCAAACAGGATGTTCACCACCCCGGTGGCGATCAGCCCGACGCCCATAAAATAGCGCGCGTTGGAGCGGTCGCTGACGATGCCGGAGAAGAACTTCGACAGGCCGTAGGTGATGTAAAACAGCGTCGCCAGCAGGCCGATATCGGTGCGCGTCATCACGCCGCTGACGAGGATCTCCGGCGCGGCGGCGTTGAAGCTTTTGCGGGTAAAGTAGAACAGCGCGTAGCCGAGCCAGATGGTCATCAGGATATGGCGACGCCAGTAGCGGTAGCGGGCGTCGATTTCCGCTTTATCGCCAATCGGCGCGGCGCTGGCAGGGGTTTTAAACATGGTAACTCCGTAGCGGCAGGCTGACGCTGACGCGCGTCCCGTGGGTGCAGGAGATATTCAGCGTACCGCCGAGCGCCTTCACGCGCTCGCGCATGCCCGCCAGGCCAAAGCCCTGCTGGCCGGAGCCCGGCGGCAGACCGCAGCCGTCGTCTTCAATCACCAGCATCAGGCGCTCGTCCTGCTGCCAGCCCTGGATGGTAACCGCGCTGGCGCTGGCGTGCTTGACGATGTTGTTCAGCCCTTCCTGACAGACGCGGAACAGCGTCACGCGCTGACCTTCGCTGAGCGTAGATTCGTTAATGCACCAGTCGAGATGGCTGACGATGCCGCGGCTTTCCAGCTCCATCTCGCGCATCAGGGAACGCACCGCCTGCTCCAGCGACAGGTCGTCGAGCTGGCGCGGACGCAGCCGTCCTAACAGGCGTCGAACGGAGTCATAGACGCCCAGCGAAAGCTGTTCGATATGTGCCCCGCCCTGCTTCACGCCCGCGTTTTCAGCCGCCAGGCGCTGGACTATGCCCGCCTGGGTGCGGATAGCGGTGATGGTCTGGCCGATATCGTCGTGCAGCTCGCGGGCGACCTCCTGCCGCACGCTCTCTTCGGTTTCCAGCAGACGCTCCGCCAGACGGCGGTTGCGCGCCAGCTCGGTCTGCAGGGACTGGTTCAGCTCGCGCAGGCGCTGAATGCCCGCGCCGAGCAGCAGCCCGGTCAGGCTTTGAGCCAGCAGGGAAAGCAGCAAATCCACAGGGTGATCGTGCCAGGTCTGGCTGGCGATCAGCGCGATGGCGTTCATCAGCGTGGCGATCAGCGCCCCCTGCCATCCGTAGTGCCAGGCCAGGGCGATAATCGGCAGCGCCAGACAGAACGGCGTGAAGCGTGATAGTTCAGCGGGCAGGCCAAGCTGGAGCCATAGGCTTACCACAAACAGCAGCAGATACCAGATGAGATGCCGAGCGCGCCAGTTCACCGGCTGGGAAACCAGCCCCGGGCCGAGCGGCTGCCAGACGGTGCTGGTGAGGTAGTGCCAGATAACGAGGCAGGTCGGCGCGAGCGTCAGGCCGCCGGTGAGGGTCAGCAGCAGGGCATTGAGCATCTCCTTGTCGCCAATCCACGGCAGGGACTGCAGCAGCGCGGCGGCCATCAGCGCCGCCCCCTGACGCAGCAGCGTGCGCCAGTCGCGCTGGTGGCGGTAGCGGGAGATGAGCGCAACCGGGAGAAGCGTGAGCAGGCTTCCGGTCATCAATAAGGGCAGGTGCGCGAGGGCCACCTCCTGCGCCAGCCAGACCAGCATCAGCCACTCTGCGCCGAGCAAAACCGGCCAGTAGGCGCGCGGACACTGGAGCATTAACCCCAGACGCAGCCCGAAGGGGAACAGCAGCACCGCCAGCTCCGGGCGCTCCACCAGATGCAGACTAATGCTCCACAGGCAGAACCAGGCGGCGGAGAAGATAAAAAAGCTGGCGACGACGGCGATCAGCCGTGAAAAAGCGGAACTCATTGCCAGCTGTCAAACATGCGGCGCGCCAGCTCGACGTCGTTGCTGACGTTGAGTTTTTCCATCAGGTTGGCGCGGTGAACGTGCACGGTTTTCGGGGACAGATCCAGCTCGGCGGCAATCTCTTTTACCGACATTCCCTGCGCGAGCTTCTCAGCCACCTGACGCTCGCGCCGGGTGAGCGGATCCTGCCGTCCGGCCGCCAGCTTGATGGCGATATCCGGCGTTAAATAGCAGCCGCCGGTGGAGACGGTGCGCACCGCGGCGATCAGTTCGTCGGGGCTACAGCGCTTGGAGAGAAAGCCGCGCGCCCCCGCGTTGAGCGCCTGCTCGACCAGCGCCGGGCTGTCGTGGACCGAGAGCATGATCGTCGCCATCCCTTTCGGCAGCTGGCTTAACAGCTCCAGTCCGGAAAGATCCGGCATCGAGATGTCGCAGATACAGACCTGCACCCCGCGCCCCGGCAGGCCCGCCAGCGCCTCGCGACCGGAGCCAAACTCGGCCACAACCTGAAAATCCGCTTCGAGATTCAGAAGCTGGGCAAATCCGGAGCGGACGATAAGGTGGTCGTCGATAAGGGCGATGGTGGTCATAGCGCGTTCCTGGCGGGCGGATAAAAAAACGCGCCTACCTTAACGATAAGCGCGCGGGTGTTCAAGCAATGAGCGATTTATTCGAAGAACACCGCAATTTTGTTAAACATGGTGGGATCGGACTGGTTGCGCGCCACTTTGGTGACGTCTTCCAGCTTGTCGATCTGGGCCATCATTTGCTCCAGACGCTGGTCATCATTAACCAGTAGCCAGATGCGGCTGTGCTCGCTGCCCTGAATCGGCAGACAGAGAATGCCTTCCACGTTAAACGCCCGGCGGGCAAAGAGCCCGCAGACGTGGGTCATAACGCCAGGGTGGTTGCGGACGGTGAGTTCCAGAATGACGTTATCATGTTGTTTCTGCATGGCTTATTCTCCCACCATCTCAGTATTTGCCGCTCCCGGCGGCACCATCGGATACACTTTTTGTTCAGGGTCGATACGCACGTGGATCAGCGCCGGGCCGGGGCGAGAAATCGCCGCCTGCAGCGCCGCGTGGGCATCCTCTTCGGCGTTCAGATCGCAGGTGTGCAGGCCAAAGCCGGCGGCAATCTGCATAAAGTTAATCATCCCAGGGTAGGTCGCGGCAAACACGCCCTGCTTGTAGAACAGGCTCTGCTGCTGGTGCACCAGCCCCAGCGCCTCGTTGTTCATCAGGATGATTTTCACGTCTAACTGGTTTTCGGCCGCGGTCGCCATCTCCTGAATGTTCATCATCAGGCTGCCGTCACCGGAGAAGCAGATGACCTTGCGGTCCGGGTTGGCGAGGGCTGCGCCGACCGCCGCAGGCAGGCCGAAGCCCATGGTTCCCAGACCGCCGGAGGTCAGCCACTGGCGCGGACGGTTCAGCGGGTAGGCCTGGGCGGTCCACATCTGATGCTGGCCCACGTCGGTGGTGATGATTGCGCTGTCGTCCACGCAGGCGGCCACGGCGTTGATCAAGCCGTAATGGCTAAGCGGGTCGCCTTCGGTTGGGATGGCGCCCGGGAACTCGCGCTGCAGATCGGCCACC
Source organism: Enterobacter dykesii (assembly GCF_008364625.2). Classification (NCBI taxonomy): domain Bacteria; kingdom Pseudomonadati; phylum Pseudomonadota; class Gammaproteobacteria; order Enterobacterales; family Enterobacteriaceae; genus Enterobacter; species Enterobacter dykesii. Next base: position 27,890 of record NZ_CP126604.1, on the reverse strand, counting down.
AGCTGACGCCAGTCGGCGCGGTCGGCTGCGTTCGTCTGCGGGATCAGCTGCGCCAGCACCTCGGCCACGTCGCCCTGAATCGCCACGTGCGGCTGCTTGATTTTACCCAGCTCGGCGCGGTCGATATCCACGTGAATGATTTTGGCGTTCGGGCAGAACTGCTCGGTTTTGCCGATCGCCCGGTCATCAAAACGCGCGCCCATAACAATCAGCAAATCAGCCTCTTGCAGGATGTAATTGGTGCTGCGCGCGCCGTGCATGCCCAGCATACCTAATGACAATGGGTGCGCCTTAGGCAGCATGCCCAGCGCCATCAGGGTCATGGTAGTGGGCAGGTTGGCTTTCTCTGTAAACTCGCGGATTTCATCCGCAGCGTTAATCGCCCCGCCGCCCAGATAAAGCACCGGGCGTTTGGCGGCGTTAATCATGGCGGCGGCGTTGCGCACGCTCTCAGCGCTGAATTCCGGCGCGGGGGCACGCTCGCCCGGCTCCGGCAGGACGTCGATCTCGATCTCTGCGGTCTGGACATCCTTAGGAATGTCTATCCACACCGGGCCCGGGCGGCCAGACTGCGCAATGCGAAACGCATCGCTGATAACCTGAGGAAGCTCGCTGATATCGCGAACTAAATAGTTATGTTTGGTGATGGGGATAGAGATGCCGTAGGTGTCCACTTCCTGGAACGCATCGGTGCCGATCATCGAGGACGGTACCTGGCCGGTAATGCAGATCAGCGGAATGGAGTCGAGGCGCGCGTCGGCGATGGCGGTCACCAGGTTGGTTGCGCCCGGGCCGCTGCAGGCCATACAGACCGCCGGTTTGCCCTGCGTACGCGCCATGCCCTGAGCAATAAAGCCTGCCCCCTGCTCGTGGCGCGCCAGCACGTGGCGGATCTGCGTGCTTTGGCTTAACGCATCGTACAGCGGCAGCACCGTACCGCCCGGAATACCCGCAACGGTAGTGATGCCCTGTCGTTCCAGCAAATGAACGATCAGCTGCGCGCCAGTAAAACGCCTCTTTGTGGATGTTGTGCCCGAAATTGCCATGCTCCAGTCCTTTTCTTCTGGGCCGACGTTCCGGGGAGGGTCCTAAACGAAAAAACCCGCCCGGTTTGCGCCGGCGGGGTTTTGGATTCGTGTGTTGATCCAGTCCCTACGGCGCATTGCCGACGACCACCACCACACGCACGACGACCACTGCGGCTGGTTGCGCAGTTTTTAGTAGGGTCGAAGTGAAGATGGATGAAGTCATTGGGGACCTGTGTTTGGAATCATTGATGGAATTTATACAAACACAGGTTTTCGGGCGTGACAATGGAAATATTTTCATCTGCACAAAAATGCGTCAGGGATCACGTTTCGTTTGTTGGGGGATGAAAACAAAAAACCCCGCCTAAGCGAGGTTTTTATCAGGGTTTTGCGGTTGGTCGCCGCAGAACACACTGTGTTACGTCAACGCAAAAAGTATACGCGATCGAAGACGAACGCGCAATTCCGGCACGGATTTTGACGCTTTTGAGTATGGATCGCCTTCCTGATTTTGTCCAAAAAATACTGTTCATGCATACAGTATTTATCTATACTGAGGGTGTTCGCAGTGAGCGAGGGGGGCCGCAGTTTTACCGGCGCAACGAAGTCCTGGCTGAAACGGGTGGTGCCGTCAGTGCCTTAACCCCTGAAGTGAGCACACTGTGTTACGTCAATCCAGGTGCTGGCAACAGGCGGCGGAAAGGTACGCCAGCATCGTGCTCCTTTTAACCAAAAGGAGACGCGTATGAGCGTAGTGGATATGGTGATACTTATCCTCAAACTCATTGTTGCTGTACTGCAACTGCTTGATGCTGTCCTGAAATTCCTTCGGTAATTCAGGTTCAAGTCGCACCTGAGAGGGGCGGGTAACCGCCCCTCTTTAATAACGAGGGAATGCTATGTCGCGTCTGTTAATTGAGCCTGTCACACCGGATGAACCGGGGTATATCGCCCTGAAGGCTGAAAGTATCGCACTGAATTTCAACATGCTGCGCAGGCTTGAAGAGAACTGGCAGCGCGGCGAGAACCGCTTTAACGCGCCGGGAGAAAAGCTGCTGGGCGCGTTTCTCAACGGCAGGCTGGTCGGCGTATGCGGCCTCAACCGCGATCCGTTCAGCCAGCAGCCGCGCGCCGGACGTATTCGCCATCTCTACGTCAGCGAGAAGTGCCGCGGGCTGGGCATTGGCAAACAGCTTTTAACCGTGGTGATGGCCGATGCCAGCATCTGGTTTGATTTCCTGAATACCCACGCGCCGGACAGCGCGTACGGCTTCTATCGCCAGGCGGGTTTTACGCTGGTCTCGGACGAACCGCGGGTGACGCACCGCCTTTTTTGTGCCGTGTAGCCGGCTGGCAGCATCAGGGTGTGAATGTTACAGTTGAGTGACAATTCATCACCCGATACGCCATGACCACCACCGTTTTCTGCATTTTGCTCTTCGCGGCGCTGCTGCATGCCAGCTGGAACGCCATCGTTAAGGCCGGAACGGACAAGCTCTATTCCGCCATAAGCGTCAGCGGATCCGCCACGCTTATCGCTCTGGTCTTCCTGCCGTTTTCCCCACAGCCATCTGCTGCAAGCTGGCCGTTTTTGATCGTCTCCTGCGCCTTACAGGTGGTCTATACCGTGCTGGTAGCGAAGACCTATCAGGTCTCCGATATGAGCCAGACCTATCCGCTGATGCGCGGCACCGCCCCGCTGCTGGTGGCGCTGATCGGCGTGCTGGCGCTCGGGGATCGTCTCTCCTGGCTCGCCTGGTCCGGCATCGGGGTAATTTGCCTTTCGATTCTGGCGATGGCGATGCATGGCCGCACGCAGTCACGCAAAGGGCTCTGGCTGGCGCTCCTGAACGCCTGCTTCATTGCCGGGTATACGCTGGTCGACGGCACCGGCGTGCGGCTGTCGGACACCGCGCTGGGCTATACGCTGTGGACCTTCTTTATGAACGGCTTCTGCCTGTTGAGTTGGGCAATGGTGGCGCGCCGGCGCGAAGCGTCCGGCTACCTGCGCCTGCACTGGAAAAAGGGGTTACTCGGCGGCGTTGGCACCATGGGCTCTTATGGTCTGGCGCTTTGGGCCATGACGCAGGCACCGCTGGCGGTGGTCGCGGCGCTGCGTGAAACCTCGATTCTTTTTGGGGCGCTGATCGCGTTTGTCCTTTTAAAAGAAAAGGTTGCGGGCCTGCGCATCGCGGCGGCGCTGGGTATTGCCGGCGGCGCCATTCTGCTGCGCATGGCGTAAATCACTGGCAACATTAGTTGCCGATCTTGTTTACAAATCCTGCCTTTCCCGGTTTTTTCATTCACCACGACAATGCTTAAATTGTCATCTCTCTGTGGTAGATTCTTCGCGCATTTATGGGAATGCGCAGTCACTTATTCTTCATTTTTCTCTTTTGGCAAAAGTATTCAGCGACATGAAAAAACAAAGGAACGTTAACTTATTGTTGATGCTGGTGTTACTGGTGGCCGTCGGTCAGATGGCACAAACCATCTACATTCCGGCGATTGCCGACATGGCAAAGGAATTGAACGTCCGCGAGGGCGCGGTGCAGAGCGTGATGGCAGCCTACCTGCTGACCTATGGCGTTTCGCAGCTCTTCTACGGCCCGCTGTCTGACCGCGTCGGGCGTCGCCCGGTGATCCTGGTGGGCATGAGCATTTTCATGGTGGCGACGGTGATTGCCATTACCACGCACAGCCTGACCGTACTGATAGCCGCCAGCGCCCTGCAGGGTGTCGGGACCGGCGTCGGCGGGGTGATGGCGCGAACCTTACCGCGCGATATGTATCAGGGTACACAGCTCCGTCATGCCAACAGCCTGTTGAATATGGGTATTCTGGTCAGCCCGCTTCTCGCCCCGCTGATTGGCGGCCTGCTGGACACGATGTGGTCCTGGCGCGCCTGCTACGCCTTCCTGCTGGTGCTGTGCGTGATTGTCACCTTCAGCATGGCGCGCTGGATGCCGGAAACGCGCCCGCAGGACGCGCCGCGCACGAAGCTTATCACCAGCTATAAAACGCTGTTCGGCAACGGGTCGTTTACCTGCTACCTGCTGATGCTCATCGGCGGCCTGGCGGGCATTGCGGTGTTTGAAGCCTGTTCTGGCGTGCTGCTGGGCGCGGGGCTGGGCCTGAGCAGCATGGTGGTGAGTATTCTGTTTATTCTGCCGATCCCGGCGGCGTTCTTCGGCGCGTGGTTTGCCGGACGCCCGAACAAACGTTTCTCCACCCTGATGTGGCAGTCGGTGATCAGCTGCCTGCTGGCGGGTCTGATGATGTGGATACCGGGGCTGTTTGGCGTGATGACGGTCTGGACGCTGCTCATCCCGGCAGCGCTGTTCTTCTTCGGCGCGGGGATGCTGTTCCCGCTGGCGACCAGCGGCGCGATGGAGCCGTTCCCGTTCCTCGCAGGCACGGCTGGTGCGCTGGTGGGCGGTTTGCAGAATATCGGCTCCGGCGCGCTGGCCTGGCTCTCGGCGATGATGCCGCAGACCGGGCAGGCTAGTTTGGGCCTGCTGATGACGCTGATGGGGCTGCTGATTTTACTGTGCTGGCTGCCGCTGGCGTCGCGTGTTCCGCATCACGAGCAGCCGGTTTAACCGCATGATGGCCCGGCTTCTCGCCGGGCTTTTCGCAGACGGGCGCAATCATCGCCTGCAGCAACGGCTCCGGCGCGGGCCGCCAGGCCCCCTCTTCCCCGTCGTAAAACTGGAAATCCGCGTTCAGCGCATACGGGATTTTCGCCTTTTGCAGCTCGCAGGCCATAAAGGTGGAGAACGCCATTTGCGAAGCGGTTGGCGTGAGGTGGTTTGACTCTCCCACGCCCCAGCCCCCGACCCAGCTAACGTGCCCGGTTTTTTGCTGCCAGCGCAGCGCGGTATTGATGCGATTATGGATAGCCGCTTTCTCCGCCGCCGTGCCGGACGTCCACGGGTATTTACCGCTATTTTTCAGCGGCCCCCACGGGAAAATATGCCACTCCGCCAGCAGGTAGTTTTGGCTGTGCGCAGGCAGCTTCAGGCTGGATAAATCCTCCGGCGCGGCGCGCAGGCGTGGCGCAATAAAGATCATGCGCTGCGGATCCATGTCGTGGATCGCTTTAATGGTTTTTTCATACACGCGGTTTAGCGACGCAAGGTTGTGGTTAAGCTTGTCGGCCGGCTCATAGATGAGATCAAAACCCAGCAGCGGATAGCTCTGACCAAAATAGTGCGCCACGGCAATCCACCAGTTAATCGTCTCTTTCTCGTTATCGGCTTTCGGGTCGTTTTTATATTCATCAGCCTGATAAGCGATAATCGGGATCACGCCATACTGCTCACAGGCTTCCACCAGCTTGCGTAGGTGGATCAGCCGCGCTTCCGTCGGTTCATCGGCTACACGAATGCGCACGTGGGTAATGCCTTTTGCACGAAAATCGCGTACTACCAGCGGGTCGAATTCGCGTATGCCGCGCTCGGTGCGCGCCCAGTCCACATCCATCCCGACGCCCATCTGCTGCGCATAACGGGCAGCCGTCAGCGGCGGCTCAGCGGCAATCGCCCAACCGGAAGAGATCAATAATGCAGAGACAATAAAAGGCTTTAACACGGTTTACCCTGGATAAATCGAAAGCATTACCTGTATTTAGCACGCTTTTTCACATTCCGTGTAGAGCGAAAGCGTAATAATTCTTCAACCTGCCAGTTCTCTCAGCCAGCCGATAAAGGCATCTATTTTCGGCCACTGTCGGCCTGAAAGCGTCGAGATATAGTAGTGCTGATGGCATTTCAGAGTTTTTTCACCAAACGGGGCGATAAGCTCGCCCCGCTCAAGCCGTTTCTGCACCAGCCGCTTTCTGCCCATCGCGACGCCGACGTGGTTGATGGCCGCAATAATCGCTAAATCGGAACGATCGAAACCAATGCCCGACGATGGCGGCATATTCACCGCAAAGTGTTGCGCCCAGCTCAGCCACTCATCCGTGCCGGAATCGTTGCTCCAGGCCTGACGGTCATGCAGTAGCGTGCAGTGGCTGAGGTTATCGGGGTTTTTCAGCAGTTCATGCTCGCGGGCATACTGCGGCGAGCAGACGGGCAAAATCTCCTCGTCCATCAGGAAGTGATGAGAGAGGTGGTTTGGCGGCGTATCGTCGAAATAGAGCGCCAGATCGACGCCCGTTCGCTGCATATTAACGTAATCATTGCCGGTCAGGACGGTGAGTGAAATCGACGGATAGCGGCGGGTAAAGTCCCCCAGCATGGGCACCAGCCAGCACTGGGCGATCGACGGCCGGGAGTAGACCGTCAGCGTGCCGGACAGCGCCTGGTTTTTGATGTCCAGGATCTCCTGATTCAGGGTATCGAGGGACGATTTCAGCGTCCAGTAAACGCGCTTTCCCTCCTGCGTCAGCTCGACTTTACGGTGCGAGCGGACGAACAGCTGTATGCCCAGCTCCTCTTCCAGCAGGTTGATGCGGTGGCTCACCGCGCTGGGGCTGAGCGACAGCTCCTCCGCCGCCAGGGCGAAGGACTCATGCCGGGCGGCCACTTCAAAGGTATACATTTTCGACAGCTGCCAGCCGTTTAACAGGCGGTTTCTGGCTTCATTAGCATCGGTCATCACAATTCTCACGCGGGGTTTCTGCGCTCAGCATACCGCTCAAGGGTGAATTTATGTGAACCTAATACGCATTAAGTGCGCTTTTTAGAGCGCAGTCACTCAGTTGATCCAATCTGGCTCACCTGAACGCCAATTTATATCGTTTGTCAGCCCCCGCCGTTTTTTCGTCCAATACCCACAGATGACATAAGGGTGAGGTGAGATATGGGATCTCAGGTCTGGGTTGTGGCAACGCTGCTGGTCAGCATTGTGTTGATTGTTTTAACCATCGTTAAGCTGAAGTTTCACCCGTTCCTCGCGCTGCTGCTGGCGAGCTTTTTCGTCGGCGCGATGATGGGGATGAGCCCGCTGGATATGGTGAACGCCATTGAGAGCGGAATTGGCGGTACGCTGGGCTTCCTGGCGGCGGTGATTGGTCTGGGCACCATTCTCGGCAAGATGATGGAAGTCTCCGGCGCGGCAGAGCGCATCGGGATCGCCCTGCAGCGCTGCCGCTGGCTATCGGCGGACGTGATTATGGTGCTGGTGGGCCTTATCTGCGGCATTACGCTGTTTGTGGAAGTGGGCGTAGTACTGCTGATCCCGCTGGCGTTTTCCATCGCCAAAAAGACCAACACATCGCTGCTCAAGCTGGCCATTCCGCTCTGTACCGCGCTGATGGCGGTGCACTGCGTGGTGCCGCCGCATCCGGCCGCGCTGTTTGTGACCAATAAATTAGGCGCGGACGTCGGAACGGTGATCGTCTACGGCCTGCTGGTGGGCCTGATGGCCTCGCTGGTCGGCGGCCCGCTGTTCCTGAAGCTGCTCGGCAATCGCCTGCCGTTTAAACCGGTTCCGGCGGAATTTTCAGATCTGAAGGTGCGGGAAGAGAACACCCTGCCGTCGCTGGGCGCCACGCTGTTCACGGTGCTGCTGCCGATTGCCCTGATGCTGGTGAAAACCATTGCCGAGCTGAATATGGCGAAAGAAGGCACGCTGTATACGCTGCTGGAGTTTATCGGCAACCCGATCACCGCCATGTTTATCGCCGTGTTTGTCGCCTACTACCTGCTGGGGATACGCCAGCATATGGGCATGGGCACGATGCTGACGCACACCGAGCACGGCTTCGGCTCTATCGCCAACATTTTGCTGATTATCGGCGCGGGCGGCGCGTTTAACGCCATCCTGAAAACCAGCGGACTGGCGGACTCGCTGGCGCATATTCTCTCGAACCTGCACATGCACCCTATCCTGCTCGCCTGGCTGGTGGCGCTGGTGCTGCATGCCGCCGTCGGCTCCGCGACGGTGGCCATGATGGGCGCCACGGCGATAGTTGCGCCGATGCTGCCGCTTTATCCGAACGTGAGCCCGGAGATCATCACCATTGCCATCGGTTCCGGCGCCATTGGCTGCACGATCGTGACCGATTCCCTCTTCTGGCTGGTGAAGCAATACTGCGGCGCGACCCTGAATGAGACCTTCAAATACTATACGACGGCGACGTTTATCGCCTCGGTGCTTGCACTTGTCGGCACATTCCTGCTTTCCTTCATTATCTGAGCGCGAAGAGACGTATTATGGAAAACGCAACTATCACTACTTTAACCGCACAGTTTCCTCTGGTTGAGGATCTGGTTGCCCTGAAAGAAACCACCTGGCTTAACCCGCGCACCACGACGCTTGCTGAAGGGCTCCCCTATGTTGGGCTGACCAAAGCCGACGTGGACGACGCGCACGCGCGCCTGAAACGCTTCGCGCCGTATCTGGCGAAAGCCTTCCCGGAAACGGCGGCAACGGGCGGGATTATCGAATCCGAACTGGTCGCGATCCCGGCAATGCAGGCGCGGCTGGAGAAAGAATTGGCTCAATCTATTCCCGGCACGCTGCTGCTGAAAAAAGACAGCCATCTGCCGATTTCCGGCTCGATTAAAGCGCGCGGCGGTATCTATGAGGTGCTGACCCATGCGGAGAAACTGGCGCTGGACGCCGGGTTGCTGAGCATCGACGACGACTACAGCATTCTGCTGGAGCCGCGCTTTAAGGACTTCTTCAGCCAGTACAGCATTGCGGTAGGCTCAACCGGCAACCTCGGGATGTCCATCGGCATTATGAGCGCCCGCATCGGCTTTAAGGTGACGGTACATATGTCCGCCGACGCCCGCGAGTGGAAGAAAGCCAAACTGCGCAGCCACGGCGTCATCGTAGTGGAATATGAGCAGGATTACGGCGTGGCGGTAGAGCAGGGACGAAAAGCGGCGGAAAGCGATCCGAACTGTTTCTTCATTGACGATGAAAATTCCCGCACCTTATTCCTGGGCTATGCGGTGGCGGGCGAGCGCCTGAAGGCGCAGTTTGCCGAACAGGGCCTCGTAGTGGATGCGGATCATCCCCTGCACGTCTACCTGCCGTGCGGCGTCGGCGGCGGCCCTGGCGGCGTGGCGTTTGGCCTGAAGCTGGCCTTTGGAGATAACGTCCACTGCTTCTTCGCGGAGCCAACGCACTCCCCGTGCATGCTGCTGGGCGTTTACACCGGCTTGCACGATGAAATCGCGGTGCAGGATCTGGGCATTGATAACGTGACGGCGGCGGACGGTCTGGCGGTAGGACGCGCGTCGGGCTTCGTGGGCCGTGCGATGGAGCGTCTGCTTGACGGGTTCTATACGCTCTCCGATCAGAGCATGTACGACATGCTCGGCTGGCTGGCGCAGGAGGAAGGGATCCGTCTGGAGCCGTCCGCGCTGGCGGGCATGGCCGGGCCGGTGCGCGTGCCTTCAGATGCCAGCGTTACCCACCTGGTGTGGGCGACCGGCGGCGGTATGGTGCCGGAAGACGAGATGGCGAAGTATCTGGCTAAAGGGAAAAAATAACCTGTAGATGGGTTACCGCAAACAGCAGCGACAGCAACAGCACGGCCAGGGCGATCAGGAATTTATCCCGCACCGCCTTCGGCTGTACAAAATCATTCTGCGCCACGTCCATCAGGTTACGGCTGCGGGTATAGCGCCATAAAATGATGGCCACCAGCGCCAGCACAACAATAGAAATCCAGAATGGCACCCCTGTGCGGTGCCAGTTGTGCTTAATCGCCAGGGCAATCAGCGCGCCATACCCCAGCAGCGTGCGCAGCCAGGCCAGCGACGTCCGCTCCGGCTGCAGGCCGGGGTCCGCTTCGCGCCGCGCTTTGCGGCTATCCGCCATAGAACACCAGCACCATTACCACGCCCGCCACCGTCAGCAGAATCGTGCTGATGATCAGCAGCCCGCGCGTATAGGGCAGATCCTGCTTCAGACGCATCGCCTTCTCATTGCGCAGCCAGCGCAGGTAGCCGTATATCGCCAGCACGCCCGCGAACAGGCACAGCAGCAGCGCCAGCACTTCGCGAATCAGCGGCGTGGCGAAATCAGGTGCGAGCTGATCGAGGCCGACGCCTGCTGCCAGAAAGCCCAGCGCCGTGCGGATCCACGCTAAAAACGTGCGTTCATTGGCCAGAGAGAAGCGGTAGTCCGGCGCTTCGCCGAGGCGGGAAATTTTCATGAAGGTTCCTTGTCGTGCTTCGGGCAGGCTTCAGCATAGCGTAAATCGATAAGGACAAGGAGACCGGCATCGGGCGATGCCGGTCAGGACGATTAGTGCAGCTCTGGCCAGTAGTCCTTATTGGCCGCGATCAGGTCATCGAGAATCGCTTTCGCGACGGACGCGCTCGGCACGGTTTTCGACAGGGTGATCGCCTGCCAGAGTTTCTGGTATGAGCGCTGCTCCCAGGCATCCACCACCAGTTTTTCCACAGCCACCTGCTGGCTCATAAGCCCTTTCTGGAAGTGTGGAATATCGCCCACCGTAAGCGGCTCCGGCCCGTTATGGCCGACCAGACACGGAATTTCAACCATCGCATCAGCATCAAAGTTATGGATGGCCCCGTTGTTTGGCACAATCAGCAGCATCCGCTCCTGGGTGTTAAAGGCAATTGCCGTCGCCAGATCGACGATGTACGACGCATGTTCGTCGATTTCCAGCTCGCCGGCGGCGGAGTGACCGGCTTCGATAATCGCCCGGCAGGAACTGAACACGTGCTTCTCACGGTGATCCATGACCTCATTGGCGCGGGTGCGTTCCGGGTTGGAATGCGCCACCACGTAGTCCGGGAACAGGTAATACTTCAGGTAGGTGTTCGGCATGGTATCCGGATCCAGCGCCTGCACGTCTTTTGCTTTGGCAAAGGTATCGTTCCAGCTCGCTTCGGTGTGCGCATCTTCCGAAGGCGGAACATAGCCGTTTTTAGCGACGTATTCGCGCAGTTTCGGCATCAAGTCGTTGCCGTTCAGATCTTCAATAGACGTCCACCAGCCGAAGTGGTTCAGGCCGTAGTAGCGCACGCGCATCTCTTTGCGGTCCTTCAGGCCGACAATCTGCGCCATGCGCCCTTCAATGCCGATCGGCATATCGCAAATGTTGAGGATTTTGGCGTTCGGACGCAGGCGGCGCGTGGCTTCCGCGACAATCGCCGCCGGGTTGGAGTAGTTCAGCATCCACGCGTTCGGCGAGTACTGCTCCATATAATCCACCAGCTCCAGCACGCCGCCGATAGAGCGCATGCCGTAGGAGATACCGCCCGGGCCGCAGGTTTCCTGACCCAGCACGCCGTGGCGCAGCGGGATTTTTTCATCTTTTTCGCGCATCGGGTATTTGCCCACGCGGATATGCGCCATCACAAAATCCACATCGGTAAATGCCGCTTTCGGATCGGTGGTGTAGCTGAACTCAATCTCCGGGGCTTGTTCCTTAAGGATGATTTTGCACGCTTCGGCGATGGTCTCCTGACGCGCGCCGTCGTTGTCATAGAACTTCAGCGCGCGCAGCGGGAAACGGTCACGGTTGGCTAACAGCATCAGGACGATACCAGGCGTAAAGGTGCTGCCGCCGCCTGCAATGACAACTGAGAATTTTTTCATGATATAGCCTCTGTCAGGGTGGTTTGTTCATTCGATAAAGGGGTTTTCATCAGCGATTCAAGCTGGTCGCGCACCTGAGGAACGTGCAGGCCGACAATCACCTGAATGCCGTTGCCGCGTCGCACCACGCCGTGGGCGCCGAGGGCTTTGAAGACGTCATCGCTTTGCGTTTTCGCCATATCCACCAGCGCAATGCGCAGGCGGGTGGCGCAGTTGTTGATGCTTTCGATGTTGGCCGCGCCGCCGAGCGCCTGAAGGAATCCGGCTGCCTGCCCAACCTGCTGGCTGGCCGCCGCCGGGGCGGTGGTTTGCCCGCGCGCCGCCTTATAGTCGGCCTTGCTGTAGAGTTTGATTTCGCTCTCTTCCCGGCCCGGCGTTTTCAGATTCAGGCGTTCGATCAGCGTCTTGAAGACCACGAAGTAGATCCCGGTGAAGCAGACGCCGATGCCGATCTGGGTGAATACCGTCGAGGCGTGGTTATGGAACATTGGGATCCAGTTTTGCGGCAGGAACTGGTCCAGCAGGCCGCCGCCCATATTCCCGACCACGCCGAAGGTATACATCACCGTTGCCATGGTGGCCGCCAGCACCGCGTGCACGGCAAACAGCAGCGGCGAGATAAACAGGAAAGTGAACTCAAGCGGTTCAGTGATGCCCACCAGCACGGCGGTGAGCGTGGCCGGGACCAGCAGCCCCGCCACCTTGACGCGGTTTTCTGGCGACGCGGTATACCAGATCGCCAGCGCAATCCCGACCGAGCCAAACACTTTTGAGTTGCCGTGCAGCGCGAAGCCGCCTTCCGGGAAGAGGGTTTTCAGCGGCAGGGTGCTCTGGCTGAACGCCTGCAGGTGCTGCGCCCAGTAGACCTGAATCCCGCCTTCCACCACCGCCGGGCCGAAGATGAACGGACCGTAGACGAAGTGGTGCAATCCGGTTGGGATCAGAATGCGTTCCAGGAAGGTATACACCCACACGCCCAGCGCACCGGCGGAGCGCAGGAACGCCTGCAGAGACTCGATACCCATCTGTACTTTCGGCCAGCCCAGCAGCGTCAGCCAGGCGCAGGGGATCATGACGAAGAACGCGAGGATAACGACAAACGAGCTGCCCTGGAAAATCCCCAAAAACACCGGCAGCGGCTTGTCGAAGTAGCGGTTGTGGATGGCGGTGACGATGCCTGAGATCACAATGGCACCGATGATGCTGGTATCGAGCGTTTTGATACCGGCAATCATCGCCAGACCGCTTCCGGCCGTCGGTTCGGCGGAGAAGTCGACGCCGAAGAAGTGGCCCCAGGTCATCCCCATCGCGTTAATGAAGTAGTTCCAGGTCAGGAAGCTAATCAGCACCGCAAGACAGGCGCGGCCCTGCGCCTGCTTCGCCAGGCCAATCGGTAAGCCAACGGCAAAAATCAGCGGCATATTGCGAAACACCGCCCAGCCGCCCTCTTCAATGATGTGAACAATCTGCGCGAAAAGATGATCGGGGGCCGTTAAGGCTTCGCCGACAAACAGCGGGTTGCGAAGCATGATGGCGATTCCCACCACGATCCCGGCGAACGGAAACAGCAACACCGGGGTAAACATGGCACCGCCAAAACGTTGTATTTGACTGAGCATTTTTAAATCCTCATGAAACAACCTGTAGGGGTAGAGGCCTTTATGGTTTTTTGCTGGCCTGAGGTGAGCATAAGAACTTACTGATGCGCGAACATGGCGTGCCGCTGCGATTCGTGATCGCATTCATGGTTTTATTTTGACCAATCAGGTCTACTTTTTGGCATAAATATGGACATGTCAGGACACAATCCACGCCCTGATAAGGGCAGAGAGGTCTACTGGTGATCTACAAATCCATTGCTGACAGATTGCGGCTGCGGCTGAATTCGTCGGACTACAACATCGGCAGCCCGCTGCCCGGCGAAAAAACGCTGGCGCAGGAGTTCGGCGTGGCGCGAATGACCATCCGCAAGGCGCTGGATCTGCTGGTGAGCTGGGGGCTGGTTGAGCGACGGCACGGCAGCGGAACCTTTGTCTCACGCAAAGACGTTCACCACGAAACCACCAATCTAACCGGGCTGGTGGAGGTGCTGCGTCAGCAGGGAAAAGAGGTGCAGAGCAAGGTGCTGCAGTTCGAAGTGATGCCCGCCCCGCCCGCCATTGCCAGCCAGCTGCGGATTCAGGTGGATGAGAGGATCTATTTTTCCCGGCGGGTGCGCTACGTGGACGGGAAACCGCTGATGCTGGAGGACAGCTTTATGCCGGTGAAGCTGTTTCGCAATCTGTCGCTGGCGCATCTTGAGGGGTCTAAGTTTGATTACATCGAGAAGGAGTGCGGGATCACTATCAGCGGCAACTACGAGAGCCTGACGCCGGTGCTGGCAGATAAAACGCTGGCCGGTTATATGAACCTGCCGGAACAGACGCCGCTGCTGCGAATTACCTCTCTCTCCTACAGCGACAGCGGCGAGTTCCTCAATTATTCCGTGATGTTCCGAAATACCAGTGATTACCAGGTGGACTACCATCTGCGGCGCATCCACCCGGACGAGCTGCTAGCTCATCCCCCAGAACAGCACCGCCAGTAGCTGCGGGGTGATGATGCGCAGGAACATCACCAGCGGGTAGACGGTGGCATAGGAGAGCGCTGCCGCGCCGCTGGTAGTGTGCAGGTTATTGGCAAAGGCCAGCGCGGGCGGATCGGTCATGGAGCCCGCCAGCATCCCGCACAGCGTCAGGTAATTCATTTTGGCGAACATCCGCGCCAGTATGCCTACCGTCAACAGCGGGATCGCCGTGATGAAAATACCGTAGCCGACCCAACTCATCCCTTCGCCCCTGACCAGGGTATCGACAAAGTCACCGCCGGATTTCAGGCCGACCACCGCCAGGAACAGCACGATACCCAGCTCGCGCAGCGCCAGGTTGGCGCTCGGCGGCATAAACCAGTAGAGCTTACCGATGCAGCCGATACGCCCGAGGATCAACGCCATAATCAGCGGCCCGCCCGCCAGGCCCAGCTTAAGCGCCACCGGGAAGCCCGGCACGTACACAGGAATAGAACCGAGCAGCACGCCGAGCCCGATGCCGATAAACACCGGCAGCATCTGCACCTGCTGCAGTTTTTGCTGGGCGTTACCCACCATATCCGCGACGGCGTCGATGGACGACGGGCGCCCAACCAGGTTGAGGATATCCCCGAACTGCAGGCTGGCCTCCGGGCTGGCGACCAGTTCAACACCCGCACGGTTGAGACGGGAGATCACTACGTCGTAGCGCTCTTTTACCTGCAGATCGCGTATTTTCTTGCCGAGAACGTGCTCGTTAGTCACCACAACGCGTTCCACGCGCATGTCGGTACCGCGGGTTGAGAGCGAGGTATCCACTTCCTGACCAATCACCAGCCGAGCGTTGTTTAAATCTCCGGGCTGGCCGACGAGGTGGAGCAGATCGCCCTGTTGAATGACGGTGCCGGGCGCGGGCACCATCAGCATATCGTCACGCTTGAGGCGAGAGCAGATGATATTGGCGCTGTTCAGGATCGGCACGTCCTGAATCGCCATATTGTTCAGGTTGGGGTTATCGACCCGAATGTTGATGGTTTTGATCGGCATATGGCCGTTGGTGAGCGTGGTTTCGTGGTCCTTCGCCTCTTTGTCGACGTTAATGCGAAACAGAACGCGTACCAGCCACATGGAGAGCAGAATGCCGCAAATCCCAAACGGATAGGCCATGGCGTAGCTCATCCCCATCTGATCGACAATGCCGGGTTCGATGCCCAAATCGCGAAGGATTTGCTGCCCGGCACCGAGCGCAGGCGTGTTGGTGACCGCCCCGGAGAAAATGCCCAGCACCACGGGGAGCGGGATATCGAAGATTTTGTGCAGAATGGCGGTGACCAGCCCGCCCATCACCACAATGCCGAGGGCAAACAGGTTGAGCCGTAATCCGGAGACCCGAAGTGAGGCGAAAAAGCCCGGTCCCACCTGAATACCGATGGTATAAACGAAGAGGATCAGACCGAACTCCTGAGTAAAGTGGAGCATCTCGGCGCTGAGGACCAGCCCGAGCTTGTCGGCGAAGTGGCCGACAAAAATGCCGCCAAACAGTACCCCGCCTATCCCAAACCCGACGCCACGGATTTTGATATTACCTATCCACAGGCCAACAACAGCGACCAGGGCCAACACGCTGACGGTTAACGCGATATCACTCATGACCCACTTCCTTATCATAACCTTAGTTATGCTAAGGATTCTCTCAGAGCTGGGGTCGGTTGTATGGGCGATGGCGCACAAAAAAGCCCTGCCGGAGCAGGGCTTTATCTTTTCACCCTCTCCCTGCGGGAGAGGGCCGGGGTGAGGGCATCAGCCCGCACACTATTAGCTATTCAACGCAGGCCGCTCGCTAATGGCGATACGCTGCGGCGCGATGGCTTCCGGCACGTTGCGGATCAGGTCGATATGCAGCAGCCCGTTGGTAAACGTTGCGCCGGACACTTCCATATGGTCTGCCAGGGTAAAGCTCAGGCTAAACGGCTGATTAACCAGCCCCTGATGCAGCCATTTGGTCTCGGTCTCTTGTTTTTCCGGCGCCCCTTTCACGGTCAGGCGAGTGCCTTCAAGCTGGATGTCCAGATCGTCCTGGCGGAAACCGGCCAGCGCAAGGGTTATGCGATAGTGGTTATCGTCGCTTTTTTCGATATTGTACGGCGGAAACGTCTGTTGCTCGGTGGTGCTTTGCAGGGCGTTAGCCAGTTTGTCAAAACCAATCCACTGACGCAGCAGGGGGGATAAATCATAGTTACGCATACTAAATCTCCTTCTGAGAAGCGAGTTCGGCACAGTGTAGTTTTGTGCGCAGTTGTTCCTGCAAATCCTGGTGGATTCGCATATGCTCCCGTTACGGCAAGCAAGTCTGGGTGGGCCGCTCACGCGACCCGCGTAATTAGTTAATTTCGATACGACGCGGTTTTTTCTCTTCCGGAATCACACGTTCCAGTTCGATAAACAGCAGGCCGTTGACCAGGTTCGCGCCTTTAACGTGAATGTTCTCGGCTAACTGGAACTTGCGTTCAAAGTTGCGCTCGGCGATGCCCTGATAAAGGTAGGTACGTTCTTTCTGCTCGGCCGTATGGGAACCTTTCACCACCAGCAGGTTGTCCTGCGCGGTGATCTCCAGTTCGTTTTCTGCAAAACCGGCGACGGCAATGGCGATGCGGTAGTGGTTTTCGTCAACCAGCTCAACATTGTATGGAGGGTAGCCGTTGCTCTGGCTTTGGTTATTTTCTAAATGGTTAAACAGGCGGTCAAAACCGATTGCAGAACGGTATAGCGGAGAAAGATCGAAGTTACGCATAAATAAAACTCCTGAAATCAGCGAGAAATTGTAGCCTTCCACCATGGACAGGCCTTTGCGCCCCCGAACACCCATCAGGCGAGTTCGTTATCGGGCCACATTCTTAAAATGGGTCTACAATCGGGCTTTTCAAGAACGACACCTGCACTTTTTTTTGCACTTTCCTGCATCTCGCTTAGACTGGGACAACAGCACAAAGGGTTAAATTGCGATGGCTGCCACAGTGCGGGGTTATCGGGCTATCCATTTTGGATAAGGCTCGCTATAACCCTGAGTTGCAGGTCTATGCAGTGCCATTAACGATGACTGAGTGATGATGAAAAATGTTCTGATAAAGCTGACGACGTTCAGCGGGGTAGTTTTACTTTGCGGGTGTTCGAGCGTGATGTCTCACACCGGCGGTAAAGAAGGAACATATCCGGGGACGCGCGCCAGCGCGGCGATGCTCTCCGATGACGATACAAACTGGGGCACCAAATCCCTGGTTATCCTGGATATGCCGTTTACGGCCGTGGCGGATACGCTTCTGCTGCCGTGGGATGTGTTTCGTAAGGACAACTCCGTGCGCTCACGGGTAGAAAAAAGCGAGCAGGAGAATCTGGCAACAAACGCCGTCATCCCGCCCGCTGACATGCCTCTACGCTAGCGCTGCGCGGTTTCCGTTGCCCAAAGCTGACGGAAACCGGCTGTCTCCTCCATCCACGCAATAACGCGCCCGTCAGGGGAAAACACGACCGCATCAGCAGACGGTGGGTTGCCATGATCGGACGTCAAAAACGTCACCTCTCCGGTCTGTGCGTCGCAGCAGGCGATCCGATTTTCGAGCACAAACCCCAGACTGCCGCCCGCAGGATGCCAGTTAAATGCTGACTGAATATCGCTCCCGGTACGCGTCAACTGGCGCGGTTCCCCGCCCTCAGGCGAGATCAGCCACAGCTGCACAATGCCGTTATCATCCCGCATCAGAAACGCAATCTGCGTCCCCTGCGGGTTGCTGCGAACCCAGTGACGCGGCACGTTCACCAGGCCCGGGTACGCCCTCTGATGCGTAAAGGTTAAACGACGCTGCTCTACTCCTGCTGGCGGGGCTGGCAGGGTCCCCGTCGTGCCTTGTAGCGGCGCATCGCCCGCACGCTTCCAGCCCTGCTCGTCTTCCGGCAGGTCGACGATAAACAGTTCGGGTACTTTTTCGCCCTGCGCGGAGAGGGTATCGCCGATAAACGCCAGCCTGTCGTTGCCCACCCAGCCCTCTTCGTAAGCGCGGTTGATTTCATCGCTGCCCGGCTGCGGGTTGGGCGTCGTGCGGCTAACCAGCACGCTCCAGAAGGTTCCCGAATATTCACGGGGATGGTTCCCCTGCGGGTTCACCGGGCCGTAAGGCGCAGCCACGCCGACGTTGCGTAAATCGAGTTTAGGATCGCGCTCGTGCAGGACATGGTCGTTATAGGTAAAGCTGACGAGCTGCCCGTTCGGGCTGAAGACATGGACGTGGCTGCCGCCGCGCAGCGCGCCTGCGGTGTAAGGCGCGGTGATATCCATCGCGTCCAGGTTGCTCACCTGACCGTTTTGCGCAATCACTCCCTGGCGATGATGAAAATCGTAGTGCCAGTCTGCATCCGGGTTTTTCGGGCCGTGGATAAAGACATATTTCTCTTCTGCAGGATGAACGGTCACCACGCCGACATGCGCGCCGTCAGTCGCGCGATATACCACCTCTACCTCACCCGTAGCGACATGAACCCGCTCGATGGTTTCACCGGTGAACGACGCACCGGATGGGCGCACGTCGTAGACCAGCCACTGGCTGTCCGGCGTCCAGGTATTGATGTTGGTGAGCTGATGGTGGCGGGAAGCGAAGGTGATTTGTTTCATGAGGATACCCTGATGCGCAGTTATCGCATCAGGGTATCGCAAGCGGGTTTTTAGTTCAGCACAAACTTCTCAATGGCATAAGCCACGCCGTCTTCGAGGTTGGATTTGGTCACGAAGTTAGCCACTTCTTTCACGGATGGAATGGCGTTATCCATCGCCACGCCCATACCGGCGAATTCGATCATCGCGATGTCATTTTCCTGGTCGCCCAACGCCATGATCTCTTCCTGTTTAATGCCCAGCGCATCGGCCAGTGATTTGACACCGGTGCCTTTATTGACGCGTTTATCGAGGATTTCGAGGAAGTACGGCGCACTTTTCAGCACGGTGTACTTCTCTTTTACCTCCGCCGGAATGCGCGCAATCGCTTTATCCAGGATCTCCGGCTCGTCGATCATCATCACTTTCAGGAACTGCGTCGCCGGGTCCATTTTCTCCGCTTCACAGAACACCAGCGGAATGGTCGCAACGTAGGATTCATGTACCGTGTAGTAGCTGATATCGCGGTTGGCGGTATAGAGCGTATTGCGATCGAGGGCGTGGAAGTGGGAACCCACTTCACGGGACAGTTTTTCCAGGAACAGGTAGTCATCGTAGCTCAGCGCGGTTTGCGCAACCGTACTGCCATCTGCGGCTTTCTGCACCAGCGCGCCGTTATAGGTGATGCAGTAGTCGCCAGGCTGATTCATGTGCAGCTCTTTCAGATAGCTATGTACGCCCGCATACGGACGCCCCGTGGTCAGAACTACATTCACGCCCTTTGCGCGCGCCGCGGCGATCGCGTTTTTAACGGCTGGAGAGATGGTGTGGTCTGGCAGCAGCAGCGTGCCGTCCATGTCGATTGCAATGAGTTTGATAGCCATGAGTTCCCCGGAATAAATGAGTGCTGCCTCATGCTAACGCGATTAAGCACACAAAAATAGAGCTACAATGCGCAACAGGAATGCCCCTTTTACGTTTATTCCGGGGAACAAAGGCTTACTCGCGGGTGAGAACAATTTTACCGAACGCGCCGCGATCCAGATGTTCAAACGCCTGTTCAAGCTCGTTAAAACGGTAGCGATGCTCAATCACCGGCTTCAGCCCCGTGACGTCAACTGCGCGGACAAAATCTTCCAGCGCCCGGCGGTGCCCCACGCCAATCCCCTGAATGACGGGGGATTTCAGCAACAGTTCGCCAGCAGAGAGCGTAATCTCCGTCCCGGCCAGCACGCCAATGACGGAGATACGTCCGTGAACGGCAACGGCGCGCAGGGAATGCTTCAGGTTCTCCCCACCCACGGTTTCGATAATATGGTCGATGCCGCGATCCTGCGTGAGCGCCAGCGTATTTTCAGCCCAGTCGCCCTTCAGGCGGTTGATGCCCTGGCTGGCCCCCAGCGTTTTGGCCAGCGCCAGTTTCTCATCGCTCCCCGAGGTGACAAACACCTCCGCGCCGTGCGCTTTTGCAATCTGAAGGGCGAATATCGCCACGCCGCCCGTGCCCTGTACCAGCACCGATTGCCCGGCGCGCAGCTGGCCGCGCTCCACCAGCGCAAACCAGGCGGTAAGCCCTGCGCAGGGTAAGGTGCTGGCCTCGGCGTCATCCAGGGTCTCCGGGGAGGCCACCAGCGCGTCTTCCATCACAATCACATACTCGGACAGCATTCCCTGAAAGTATCCGCCGGACGTTTTATAGGGCAAATTACGCGCGTCCGCCTGCGGCTTACCGTCGATCCACTCCGGGAAGAAGGTTGAGATGACGCGGGCGCCGGGCTGGAAACGCGTGACGCCTTCGCCAATGCTGTCCACCACTCCCGCCATGTCAGACGCCGGGGTAAACGGGAAGGAAAGCGGGATCGGCATCGTGCCTTCAACAACCATTTTATCGCGATAGTTAAGCGCAACGGCATTCACCCGCACGCGGATCTCACCCGGGCCGGGCTGTGGAACGGGTTCCTTTATGAGCTTGAGGCTCTCGCGCCCGAGGGCGTCCAGGGACCAGCGTTGCATTGTCTCTGTCATTTTATTTCTCCTGCCATCAGATGAGCTTTAGTCCTGACAGTCTACCGTTGACTAAAGGTCTCCAGTGGCGATAAGTTTTCTCTTTATTGACGCCATAACAGATACAATCCATGACCGATACGCTGAAGGATATTCCTGTTTTTGTGGCCGCCGTTGAGGCGGGAAGTTTTGCTCAGGCCGCCATTCGTCTGCATTTATCACGCTCGGCGGTGGGGAAAAGCATCGCTCGCCTTGAACAACGGCTGGGGGTACGTCTTTTTCAGCGCACCACCCGCAGCCAGAGTCTGACCGATAACGGCGCCCTATTTTATGAACGCTGCCTGCGCGCGCTGGAGGAGATTCGGGGTGCAGAATCGCTGCTTGAAACGGGGAAACAGCAGGTCAGTGGCCGCCTGCGCGTTGCCATGCCGGTGCTCTTTGGTCGCCAGTGCGTCGCCCCGCTGCTGATAGCGCTGGCGCAGGAACACCCCGGGCTTGAGCTGGAAATGTCATTCAGCGACCGCGTGGTGGATCTCGTCGAGGAAGGGTTTGATATGGCAGTGCGTAACGGCACGCTTCAGGACAGCAGCGTGCTGGTCGCCAGAAAGCTGGGAGAACACCGCATGGTGCTGTGCGCCGCGCCGGAGTATCTGCTTAAGAAAGGCCAGCCACAAAGCGTTAATGATTTATCCCAGCATACGGCCATCAACTATTTGAGCGCAGGCAGAGTGTTGTCCTGGCAGCTGATGGATAACGAAGGAACGTCGCACACCTTTACACCCCGATCGTCCCTCAATATGGATGATTTGCAGGCTATCTGCGACGCTACGCTGGCCGGACACGGCATTGCATGGCTGCCCTGCTGGATGGTCGTCAAAGATATTCATCAGGGTAAACTCGTCCCGCTCTTAAAGCAGGCACCGGATGTGCATTTCAACGTTCATGCCGTGTGGCAGCAGACGCCACATCTGCCGCTGAGGGTAAGAATAGCGATAGATACGCTGGCGAGCCGTTTACCGGCAGCGATGTCACTGGACCTTCCAGCGCCCATAAAAAAGCCGCGCTAAAAGCGCGGCCAGTTATAGTGCGGCATAACGACGTTTAAATATCGATATTTGCCGCTTTCAGGGCGTTCTCTTCGATGAAGGCACGACGTGGTTCAACCGCATCGCCCATCAGGGTCGTGAACAGCTGGTCAGCAGCAATCGCGTCCTTAACGGTAACGCGCAGCATGCGGCGGCTTTCCGGATCCATGGTGGTTTCCCACAGCTGCTCCGGGTTCATTTCGCCCAGACCTTTATAGCGCTGGATCGCGAGGCCACGACGGGACTCTTTCACCAGCCAGTCCAGCGCCTGCTCGAAGCTGGCTACCGGCTGACGACGTTCGCCACGTTCGATGAACGCATCGTCTTCGATCAGGCCGCGCAGCGTCTCGCCGAGCGTGCAGATACGGCGGTATTCCGGACCGGTCACAAACTCGTGTTCCAGCGGGTAGTCGGTATCAACGCCGTGGGTACGCACGCGAATAATAGGCTCGAACTGCTTATCGGTGTTCTGCTGGATATCGCATTTCCACATGCTGCCGTGCTGCTCTTTCTCGTTCAGATCGGTCACCAGGGCGTTCACCCAGCGGGTCACGGTCTGCTCGTCGCTCAGATCGGCTTCGGTCAGGGTTGGCTGATAAACCAGCTCCTTCAGCAGCGTTTTCGGATAGCGGCGTTCCATACGCGTAATCATTTTCTGCGTGGCGTTGAACTCTGACACCAGACGCTCCAGCGGCTCACCGGCCAGTGCAGGGGCGTGCGAGTTCGCGTGCAGGGTCGCGCCATCAAGGGCGATTGCGATTTGGTACTGATCCATCGCTTCGTCGTCTTTAATGTACTGTTCCTGCTTGCCTTTCTTCACCTTGTACAGCGGCGGCTGTGCAATGTAGACGTGGCCACGCTCAACGATTTCAGGCATCTGACGATAGAAGAAGGTCAACAGCAGCGTACGAATGTGCGAGCCGTCGACGTCCGCATCGGTCATGATGATGATGCTGTGGTAGCGCAGTTTGTCCGGGTTGTACTCATCACGGCCGATGCCGCAGCCCAGCGCGGTGATGAGGGTCGCCACTTCCTGTGAAGAGAGCATCTTGTCGAAACGGGCTTTCTCAACGTTGAGGATTTTACCCTTCAGCGGCAGAATCGCCTGGTTCTTACGGTTACGGCCCTGCTTCGCAGAACCGCCCGCGGAGTCCCCTTCCACGAGGTACAGTTCGGACAGCGCCGGGTCGCGTTCCTGGCAGTCAGCCAGTTTGCCCGGCAGGCCTGCTAAGTCCAGCGCACCTTTACGACGGGTCATTTCACGGGCTTTACGCGCCGCTTCACGGGCACGCGCCGCATCGATAATTTTGCCCACCACGATTTTCGCGTCGGACGGGTTTTCCAGCAGGTATTCGCTCAGCAGTTCGTTCATCTGCTGTTCAACCGCCGATTTCACCTCAGAAGAGACCAGCTTGTCTTTGGTCTGTGAGGAGAACTTCGGATCCGGCACCTTCACGGAGACAACGGCAATCAGGCCTTCACGGGCGTCATCACCGGTGGCGCTGACTTTCGCTTTCTTGCTGTAGCCTTCTTTGTCCATGTAGGCGTTCAGGGTACGGGTCATCGCCGCACGGAAGCCTGCAAGGTGAGTACCACCGTCGCGCTGTGGAATGTTGTTGGTGAAGCAGTAGATGTTTTCCTGGAAACCGTCGTTCCACTGCAATGCCACTTCCACGCCGATACCGTCTTTTTCGGTGGAGAAATAGAAGATATTCGGGTGAATAGGCGTTTTGTTCTTGTTCAGATACTCAACGAACGCCTTGATACCGCCTTCGTAGTGGAAGTGGTCTTCTTTGCCGTCACGCTTGTCGCGCAGGCGAATAGAGACGCCGGAGTTCAGGAACGACAGTTCACGCAGGCGTTTCGCCAGGATGTCATACTCGAATTCGGTGACGTTGGTGAAGGTTTCAAGGCTCGGCCAGAAACGCACCATGGTACCGGTTTTGTCGGTATCGCCAGTGACGGCCAGCGGTGCCTGCGGCACGCCATGCGTATAGAGCTGACGGTGGATTTTGCCTTCGCGCTGAATAACCAACTCCAGCTTCTGCGACAGGGCGTTAACCACGGAGACGCCTACGCCGTGCAGGCCGCCGGAAACTTTATAGGAGTTATCGTCAAACTTACCGCCTGCGTGCAGCACGGTCATGATCACTTCCGCAGCAGATACGCCCTCTTCCGGGTGAATACCGGTTGGGATGCCACGACCATCATCGGTGACGGAGACGGAGTTGTCCGCATGGATGGTGACCACGATGTCTTTACAGTGACCCGCGAGCGCTTCGTCGATAGCGTTATCTACCACCTCGAATACCATGTGGTGCAGACCGGTGCCGTCATCCGTGTCGCCGATATACATACCCGGGCGCTTACGCACCGCATCCAGCCCTTTCAGGACTTTGATACTGGAGGAGTCATAAGAATTCGACATCAACGTTTCTCGCTCATTTCAACTTGGGTTAATCCGTTATTTTACCCTTTTCCACGGTAAACATCTTCGAATTTTCGTCCGACATGTCTATAACGTGTTCAGCGCTAATGGCGCTGACGAAAACCTGCGACTGCGTGGCTTTTAAGCGGCTGGCAAGCAGCCCGCGCCGCGCGTCATCAAGTTCCGAGGCAAAATCATCTATCAGGTACAGGCAGCGTCTTCCGCTCTCGCGGGTGAGAAACTCTCCCTGTGCCAGGCGCAGCGCGCACATCAGGAGCTTGAGCTGCCCGCGCGACAGCGTGTCTTCCACCGGTGCACCGTCGGCACGAATGCGGAAATCCGCCTTGTGCGGGCCGTGCGCGGTGTAGGTCAACATGCGGTCGCGCTCGAAGCTTCTCTCTAACACCTCGGCATAATCCGTCTCTTTCTCCCAGCCGCGCTGGAAGGAGAAGGTGAGAGAGAATTCAGGTAAAAACTGTTTGCAGGTGTCGGCCATATCTTCGGCGATACCTGCGCTGTATTCGGCACGCCAGTTGCTGATTTGTTCCGCGAGAGGGATTAACTCCATGTCCCACGGACGCAGCTGGGCGTAACGGGTAACCTGGCGCAGTGCAGCGTTACGCTGCTTGAGCAGACGCTTCAGGTTGCTCCAGGCGTTAAAGAAACCGGCTTCGTTGTGAAAGCATCCCCAGTCGAGGAATGCTCTTCTGTATTTGGGGCCGCCGTTGAGTAAAGTAAACCCCTCCGGCGTAATCAGCTGCATTGGCATCAGCAGCGCCAGCTCCGCCACTTTATGGCCGTCGGTGCCGTCGATGCGCACCTTACTGTCGCCCTGCTTGTCTTTGGTCAGGCCGATGGCGGTTTCCCGCTCCGCCCCCTGCAAACGCCCGTGCAAAACAAAGGATTCCTGCTCGTGGCGAATGACGCGACCAATCTGCAAACTGCGAAACGCCCGACCGTGGCCGAGCGTATAGATGGCCTCAAGCACGCTGGTTTTGCCGCTGCCGTTGGCGCCAACCAGGAAGTTAAAGCCAGGGGATAAAGCGAGATCCGCGCTTTCGATATTGCGAAAGTCGCGGATCAACAGACGGGTGAGCGACATTACAGTCTCATTGGCATGACAACATAGGCAGCCGACTGTGATGCGGCATCTTCAATCTGTACGCTTGAAACGGAGTCGGTCAGCAAAATGCGCACGTTCTCGCATTTCAGCGCATTCAGCACATCCAATACGTAGCTGACGTTAAAGCCGATTTCCATCTCAGCGCCGGCGTAGGTGACGTCCAGAATCTCTTCTGCCTCTTCCTGCTCCGGGTTGTTAGCGGTGATTTTGATCTGGTTTTCATGAACAAACAGGCGCACGCCGCGGAATTTCTCGTTGGAGAGAATGGCCGCACGAGCAAAGGCCTGCTTGAGGCTATCGCATCCCGCTTCCAGCGTTTTGTCCGGGTTCTTCGGCAATACGCGGCGATAATCCGGGAAACGACCGTCAACCAGCTTCGAAGTGAAGACAAAATCGCCCACGTGTGCGCGGATGTTGTTGCTGCCGATCTGCACGCGCAGCGGCGTGTCGCCGCCGTCGAGCATACGCATCAGCTCAATCACCCCTTTACGCGGCACGATCACCGAATGGTTTGGCAGCGCGTCGCCAATCGGCATGGAACAGACCGCCAGACGGTGGCCGTCGGTAGCTACAGTACGCAGCTCTTCACCTTCGGTTTCGAACAGCATGCCGTTTAAGTAGTAACGAACGTCCTGATGCGCCATGGAGAACTGCGTGGCTTCAATCAGACGCTTCATCGTCGCCTGTGGCAGGGTGAATTCCACTTCACTTTGCCAGTCGTCCAGGTTCGGGAAGTCCGCAGCAGGCAGCGTGGAGAGCGAGAAACGGCTGCGGCCAGAGCGCACCAGCATACGGTCGCCTTCCAGCTGCACGGCGATTTCAGCGCCTTCCGGCAGCCCGCGGCAGATATCAAAGAATTTACGTGCCGGAACCGTGGTCGCGCCCGCGTCGTGCGGCTGCGTCAGCGTAACGCGTGCGATCATTTCCATTTCCAGATCTGTACCGGTCAGCGACAGCGTACCGTCCGCGACCTGAAGCAGCAGGTTTCCGAGAATAGGCAGCGTTGGGCGGCCACCTAATGGGCCACTCACCTGTTGCAGCGGTTTTAATAAATGTTCACGTTCAACGGTAAATTTCATAGCGTCACGATGATAATGTTCTGATTAAATTGGAAAAATCTTCTTTTATGTCGTGGCTTTCTTCGCGTAACTGCTCAATCTTACGACAAGCGTGCAGCACGGTCGTATGGTCACGGCCACCAAACGCATCCCCGATTTCCGGCAGACTGTGGTTGGTTAACTCCTTTGCCAGCGCCATCGCCATCTGACGCGGACGCGCCACCGAGCGGGAACGACGTTTAGACAGTAAATCTGCCACTTTGATCTTGTAGTACTCAGCCACCGTCTTTTGAATATTGTCGATAGTGACCAGTTTTTCCTGCAATGCCAGCAAATCGCGCAGCGCTTCACGTACAAAATCGATGGTGATCGCACGACCGGTGAAGTTGGCATTGGCGATAACGCGGTTCAGTGCCCCTTCCAGTTCACGCACGTTGGAGCGCAGACGCTTGGCAATGAAGAACGCCACTTCGCCCGGCAGGCGAATGTCGTTTTCATCGGCTTTCTTCATCAGGATCGCGACGCGGGTTTCCAGCTCCGGTGGCTCGATCGCCACGGTCAGTCCCCAGCCGAAGCGGGATTTCAGACGATCTTCAACGCCGTTGATCTCTTTTGGATAACGATCCGAGGTCAAAATGATCTGTTGATTGCCTTCCAGCAGGGCATTGAAGGTGTGGAAAAACTCTTCCTGCGATCGTTCTTTATTCGCAAAGAACTGGATGTCATCGATGAGCAGCGCGTCAACGGAACGATAGTAGCGTTTAAACTCTTCGATCGCATTGTTTTGCAGGGCTTTTACCATGTCCTGAACGAAGCGTTCGGAGTGCATATACACCACTTTGGCATTGGGCTTGCGCGCCATAATGCCGTTACCCACCGCATGCAGCAGGTGCGTTTTACCCAGACCCGTACCGCCATAAAGGAACAGCGGGTTGTAGGCCCCACCAGGGTTATCAGCAACCTGACGAGCCGCCGCGCGCGCCAGCTGGTTCGACTTACCTTCAACGAAGTTATCGAACGTGTGTTTCACGTTAACGTTAGAGCGGTAGGTTGGCTCAGCCGGTGCAGGGACATTATCCCAGCCCTGACGAGCGGGTGCGACGCGAGGGGCCGGAGCAGGCGCGGCCTGAGCGGGAGCTGCTACGTTCACGGTTTCACGAACGGTTTGGGTGACCGGCTTTGTGCCCACTTCAAAGCGCAACTGCGGGGCATCTGACCCGCAGAAATCGTTCAGCAGTCCATTGATGTTATTAAGGTACTTGTCCCTTACCCAATCGAGCACAAAACGGTTTGGCGCATACAAAGCCAGCGTGTTATCGCTCAGTTCCGCCTGCAACGGGCGGATCCACATACTGAATTCTGTGGCTGGTAACTCATCCTGCAATCGGGCAAGACACTGCTGCCAAAGCGAAAGTGACAC